>CAWIMQ010000011.1:0-349958 GCA_963837265.1 uncultured Actinomycetes bacterium | reverse complement strand
GTCGATCCCGCGGATCTGGTCGTGCGTGGCGGCGACCGCGCCGTCGAGGCTGATCGAGACCGCCTTCACCCCCGCCTCGCGGATGCAACGGGCCGACGCGGGAGTCAGCTTCGGCGTCACGCTCGGGGCCAGCGCGACGGGGATCCGCAGCGCGGTCGCGTAGCGCACGAGGTCGAGGGCGTCCTCGCGCATCAGCACGTCGCCGCCCGTCAGGACCAGCACCGGGTACGGCCGGCCGAACTCGGTGAGCGACCGCACGAAGGCCCGGCCCTCTTCCCGGGTGAGCTCGCCCGGGAGCGGCTCGGCGAGGGCGGAGGCGCGGCAGTGCCGGCAGGCGAGCAGGCAGGCGCGTGTCGTCTCCCAGAAGACGAGCATCGGCCGCCGGTCGAGATCGAGCGTCGTTCGGTGCCGCACAGCCTCCTCCGTGTCGCGCCACGAATGCAACCGAGCGGGCGGGCCGGCCGGATGGCCGAAACTGATCAGTCCCCTCGGAGCGCCCGAAGCGCCTCGCCGAGATCGGCGCCGGCTTCCTCCGGCGCCCGGCGGGCGAGGGGCGTGCCCGAGATCTCCGCGTACACACCGGCCATCGCCTCGAACAGCGCGGGTGTCAGGCCGGCGGCCTCCTGCGCGGCGGCGATCTCGCGCATCTCGCCGACGTACCGGCCCGACTTGCTCGCGGCGCGTGCGATCCGGCTCCCGGCGCCGTCGGCGAGCTCGCCGAGATTGGCCAGGACGTGCCCGAGCACTCCGTACCGATCGGCCGCGCGCAGCGCCTGGGCGAGCACCGCGGTGGAGCCCTTGTACACCGATGCGGTGCTCATCTTCACCGCCGAGGCGGCTCCCACGTCCGCGCCGACGACGACCACCTCGACGCCCTCGAACGGGAGCGCGGCGACCTCGCCCGCACGGGGCCCGGAGAGATAGATGAGCGTCGTGCCCGCATGCCAGGGCGGCGGGCCGGAGATGGATCCGTCGACCTCGGTCGAGATCCGGCGTGCCGTCGCCGGCGCGACCGCGTTCAGGTCGGCGAGGAGCGAGGCTCCGCCGAGCAGCGCGGCGAGCCCTTCTGCCTGGTCGGGCGGCACGATCGAGAGGACGATGTCGGCCGCTTCGACGACCTCCTCGACCGAGCGGCACAGCTCGAGCCGCCCTCGGGCCGCGAGCCGGGCCGTCCGCTCGCTGCGCCCGGCGACCGTGGCCAGGACGCGCGCCCCGCCCCGCCGCAGCGCGTCGCCGACGGCGCTGCCCATCGCTCCGGGACTGACGACGCCCACGGTCGGCATTTGCCCCCGAGTGTACGGGTCTGGTGTCATGAGCTCATGCGCCCGGGCATTGCCCTCTCCGCCGCGCTGCTCGCCTGCCTCACCCTGACGACGTGCGGGCCGGCCGCGACGGCGAAGTCCTGCGGAGCGGCGCAGCTGAGCGGCACCTTCTCGGCGATCTACGGGAGCGCCGGGGCCGGGAGCATCTCCTACGCGCTCCGGCTTCGGAACCGCTCCGGGACGACCTGCTTCGTGTCCGGGCTTGCCGGCCTGCGGCTGCTCGACCGCGCCCGCCGGCCGCTGCCGACGAGGGTCGAGCCGTCGTTCCGCGGCGGACCGACCGCGGTTCGCGTCGTCCTCCGGCCCGGGCGACTCGCGAAGGCCACGGCGCGCTTCTCGCCGGACGTGCCCGGTCCCGGCGAGCCGGTCGCCGGGCGCCGGTGCGAGCGCGTCGCGTACCACGTGCGCGTGACGCCCCCACCGGCCGGGGGCACGGTGATCGCACCGGTGCAGCCGCCGACGCCCGTCTGCGAGCACGGGCGCATGCTCGTCTCGGCGCTCTCGCCCGAGCGCTGACCGCGGTCGATTCGAGCCTTTCTCCACCCCTCGGGGCGGATACGCTCGTGCTGGCGAAGAGAGCGAAAGGAGTCACGTGGCCACGACCAGGATGCCGAGCAGCCTCGAGATCGCGCAGCAGGCAACGCTGCGCCCGGTCGCCGAGATCGCCGGGGAAGCGGGCCTGCTCGACGGCGAGATCGAGCTGTACGGGCGGTACAAGGCGAAGGTCGACCTGTCGGTGCTCGACCGGCTCGCCGACCGGCCGAACGGGAAGCTGATCGGCGTCACCGCGATCACCCCGACGAAGGCGGGCGAGGGCAAGACGACGACGGCCGTCGGCCTCGCGCAGGGGCTCGGCCGGATCGACGCCAAGCCCGTGCTGTGCCTGCGCGAGGCCTCGCTCGGGCCGGTGTTCGGGATCAAGGGCGGCGCCGCCGGCGGCGGCTACGCCCAGGTCGTGCCGATGGAGGACCTGAACCTGCACTTCACCGGCGACATCCACGCGATCGGTGCCGCGAACAACCTCCTCTCGGCGATGCTGGAGGCGAGCATCCTGCACGGGAACCCGCTCGGGATCGACCCGCTCACGGTGAGCTGGCGGCGCTGCGTGGACATGAACGACCGGGCGCTCCGGGGCGTCGTGATCGGGCTCGGCGGCCGCGCGAACGGCTACGTCCGGGAGACCGGCTTCGACATCACCGCCGCCTCGGAGGTGATGGCGATCGCCGCCGTCGCCCGCGACCTCCACGACCTGCGCCGGCGGCTGGGGGCGATCACGGTCGCGTACACCCGGGAGGGCGAGCCGGTCACGGCCGAAGAGCTCAAGGCGGCCGGAGCGATGACCGTCCTGCTCAAGGACGCGATCAACCCGAACCTCGTCCAGACGCTCGAGGGCCAGCCCGCGTTCGTGCACTGCGGACCGTTCGCGAACATCGCGCACGGCAACTCGTCGCTCGTCGCCGACCTGGTCGGGCTGAAGCTGGGCGACTACGTGGTCACCGAGTCCGGATTCGGCTCGGACATGGGAATGGAGAAGCTGCTCGACATCGTCTGCCGCGCCGGCGGGATCCAGCCTGCAGTGATCGTGCTCGTCGCCACCGTGCGCGCGCTGAAGCACCACGGCGGCGACCCCGAGGGAGGCGTCGAGGCGATCGAGAAGGGAGCGCCGAACCTCGCCCGGCACATCGGGATCGTCAAGGAGTTCGGCCTGAACGCGGTCGTCGCGGTCAACCGCTTCCCCGGCGACACCGACGACGAGATCGCCGCCGTGCGCCGGCTCGCACTCGAGCTCGGCGCCCACTCCGCCGCGGTGAACTGGTCGTTCGAGGGCGGAGGCGAGGGCGCGGTCGAGCTGGCGGAGGCGGTCGTGGACGCCGCGGCGGCCCCGAGCTCGTTCGAGCCCGTCTATCCGATCGACGCGCCGATCGCCGACAAGATCGACGCGATCGCGAAGCGCGTCTACGGAGCGGACGGGGCGTTCCTGCTCCCGGCGGCCGAGAACGACGTCAAGCGCTTCACCGCGCAGGGCCTCGACCGGGTGCCGATCTGCATGGCGAAGACGCATCTCTCCCTCTCCCACGACCCCAACCAGACCGGAGCGCCGACCGGGTTCACCGTCCCGGTGCGGGCGGTGCGCGCCTACACGGGCGCGGGGTGGCTGGTCGCCCTGTGCGGCGACATGCAGACGATGCCCGGCCTGTCCGCCACCCCGGCGGCGTTCAAGGTCGACATCGACGAGAACGGGCGGACGATCGGGCTCTTCTAGGCGTGGGGGAACCCATGGTTCCCCCACGAGCCCCCTCCTTCGACGCGCGCGCGGACCGTGCTCCTTCATCATTCGTTCCTGACTTGGACGGAAGCGTCAGTTCCGATCAGGAGCCCCTCGCCGCCGGCCCGGCGATCGCGCGCACGATCGAGCTCGCCGCCCGGCTCGCCGTCCTGACCGCGAGAACCTCGGGGCGCGCCGATCTCGCCCAGCGTGCCCGCGCGCTGGCCGAGCGGGCCGCGCCGCTCGCGGCCGCGGACGCCGAGGCCTACGCGGAGTTCCTGCGAACGCGGTCGGAGGAGGCCCGGCGGCGGACGATCGAGCTGCCGCTGCAGATGGCGGGCCTCGCGGCCGAGACCGCCGAGGTCGCGGCCGCCGCCGCGGCGTCGACGGAGGGGGCAGTCGGCGGGGACGCGAGAGTCGGGACAATGCTCGCCGAGACGGCAGCGCGCGCCGCCGCACTCCTCGTCCGCGTGAACGGGGGCGGCGACGCGGCTGCGGCGGCGGCTACCGGCCGAGCTGCTCGCGCAGCCGCTCGGGTGTGACGCCGAGGTCGCGGAGGACCTCGCCGCCGGTTCCCCTCGGGTCGTCGGCGATCGCCAGCAGGACGTCCTCGGGACCGAACTGCTCGCGGCCGGTCCTGCCGGCCTCTTCGACGGCGTGGGCCATCACCCACTTCGCTCGGGGCGAGATGCCGGCGATCCACGGCTGATCGCCCTCGCCTACACGTTCGACCACCTGCTCGCGGGCAGCGTCCATGCTGAGGTCGAGGCCGCCTGTTCCACGTCCGAGCAGGGCGAGCAGGAGGTGCTCGGTCCCGATGTAGCCGTGCCGCAACGACTCGGCTTCCTTCTGCGCCTGAACCATCACCTCGCGGGCGGCGTCGTCGAAGCGCCCACGCAGGGCCCCGCGCCCGCGTCCACGCTGACGACCGTGCTTCGAGCGGCGACCGGCCCACGGCGGCAGCCGCCCGGCAGGCTCGGAGCCGGCGTCGTCGACGATCTGGTGGACGCGCTGGTGGGAGAGCTCGAGCGCCTCGGCGATCTCGCGGAGCGACCCGCCGGCTGCGTGGAGCTTCTTGATCGCGTGGTGGTAGTCCACGCGTGCGTGTGCGGTCTGGCTCTCGAGGTCGACGAGGTGCCCGCGCACCTCTCTCGCCTCGGCCAGGACCTTCTCGTCGAGTGTCATCATGCTGTCTAGTGTACTAGACGAGCGTCTAGCTGTCTAGACGGCAAGGAGCACGACGCCGACGACTACGCCGGCCGCGCCGGCCGCGCGCCACGGCGAGACGCGCTCCTCGAGCACCGCGGCGGCGAGCGCGGTCGCGACCAGCACGCTGGTCTCGCGGACGGCGGCGACCGGGGCGGCCGGCGCGAGGCGGAGCGCGTAGAGGGCGAGCGCGTACGGTGCGAGGGTGAGGGGGCCGATCAACGCGGTCTCCAGGCGGAAGCCGGCGCGGAGCGCTCCACGCCCCGAGCGGGCGCCGACCGTGACCGCCGACAGCGCCGCCGGCGCGGCCATGACCAGGACGAGGTAGGTGAGCGGGTCGGCGCGGGTGACGCCGGAGTTGTCGATCAGCGTGTAGCCGGCGATCGTCGCCGCGATCGCGATCCCGAACGCCGTGGCGCCCCGGTCGGGGCGCCGGCCCCGAACGAGCAGGACCCCGGCGCCGACCGCGCAGACGCCGAGCGCCTGCCGCAAGGAGGTGGCGGCGCCGAGCCCGAGCACCGCGACCGCGAGCACGAGCACGGGCGCGAGGCCGCGACCGATCGGGTAGAAGACCGCGAGCGGGGCGCGCCCGTAGGCGGACCCGAGCAGGAGCACGTAGGCGAGCTCGAAGGCGGCGCTCCCGGCGATGTACGGCCACGCGTCGGACTCCACCCGCCACCGGGCCGCACCGACCGGCGCCCAGACGGCGACGGCGACGCAGAAGCTGGCGGCGGTCGCCGCCTGCGGGTCGCGCGTCCGGGCGAGGAGGACGTTCCAGAGCGCGTGCAGGACCGCTGCGGTGAGGGCGAGCCCGAGCGCGCCTGCGGGCACTAGCGGGTCCCGACCCGCAGGCCGAGAACCCGGGGAAGCGCGGCGACGCCGCGGGCGAGCGCCGAGGCTTGCCGGCCCTCCTCGTCGGCCTCCTCGACCGCGAGGCTCGCCCGGCGGATCGCCGCGGCCCCGACGTACCGGAACGGCTCGGGGGGCAGCCGCGGCGGCCGCCGCCCGACGAGCGGCAGGCGCGACCACTCGTCGCCGGCGCCGAGCACGAGCGAGGCGAGGATCTGGCCCCCGAGCCAGCTCGGCCCGACGCCGTTCCCCGAGTACCCGGCGCCGAAGTGGATCCGCGCCCCCGGCAGCGTGCCGAAGAACGGGAGCTGGTCGGAGGAGACGTCGATCGGCCCGCCCCACGACCGCTCGACGCGGGCGCCGGCCAGGCCGGGCAGGAGCCGCCGCAGGCCGCGGTACGCGCGGGCGGCGGACGGCGTGTCGAGGAAGAACCGGTCGCCGACGGCGCCGCGGGGGCCGACCGGGCCCGCGCCGGAGCCCATGAGCACGCGACCGTCGGCGGTCGCGCGGAAGTAGTGCAGGAACATCCGGGCGTCGACGATCGCCTCGCCGCCGGTCCAGCCGATCTCGGCGAGCAGGTCCGGAACCGGCTCGGTGAGGACGACGTAGGAGCCGAAGTTCGTCAGGTACGGGCGGACCGGGCGCCAGCGGGAGAGCCACGCGTTGGCGGCGAGGACGATCTCGGGGGCGCGCAGCCGTCCCCCCGCGGTCGTCACCTCGCCGGGCCGGACCGCGGTCGCCCGCGAGCGCTCGTGGAGCTCGACGCCTGCGGCGAGCGCGGCCCGCCGCAGCGCCCGGACGAGCCTGCCCGGCTGGACGGTGGCGGCGTCCGGGAAGAGGACGCCGCGACGGAAGACCGGCGAACGGCAGCGCTCCGCCACCTCGCCGCGCGTGAGCGCAACCGCCCGTTCGGGGACGCCGAGCTCGGCGGCCGCGCGGACGGCGGCGTCGACCGCCTCCTCCTGCGCCGGCGTGGTCGCCACCTCGAGCATCCCGGCCCTGCGGAGCCAGACGTCGTCGCCGAGCGCCTCGACGGCCGCGAAGGCCCCGTCCGAGGCCCGGGCGAGCGCCAGCGCCGCCTCGTCGCCGAGCCGCGAGCGCACGCGGCCGAGCCCGCACCAGTAGGTCTCGAGGAAGCCGCCGTTCCGCCCGCTCGGCCCGAACCCGACGTGCTCCGCCTCGAGCACGGTCACCCGCAGCGCCGGCTCGCGGCGCCTCAGGGTCAGGGCGGTCCAGAGGCCGGTGTACCCGCCGCCGACCACGGCGACGTCGGCGTCGGCGTCGCCGGCGAGCGGCTCCGTCTCGGGATCGGGCGGAGCCTCGTCCAGCCACCAGGGCACGAGCTCGGGCACGGCGATAGCATCGCGGAGCGATGAGCCGCGTGTTCTGGAACCCGATGGCGAACGTCGGCGCGATCCGCGAGCGTGCGCTCACGATCGTCCGCGGCGAGGGCTCGACCGTATGGGACGCCGACGGCAACGCGCTCCTGGACGCTTCCGGCGCGCTCTGGTTCTGCAACGTCGGCCACGGCCGGCGCGAGCTCGCGGACGCCGCCGCGGCGCAGATGCGCGAGCTCGCATCGTTCCACGCGTACGAGCGGTACACCACGCCTCCGGCCGAGGAGCTCGCAGCGCGCATCGCCGGGCTCGCCGCACTCGAGGGGGCGAAGGTCTTCTTCACCTCCGGCGGCGGAGACGCGATCGACACGGCGGCGAAGCTGTCGCGCGCGTACTGGGCGGCCGCCGGCAGGCCGGACAAGCGGATGCTCGTCTCCAGGCAGTTCGCGTACCACGGCTCGAACGCGTACGGCACCTCGCTCGGCGGGATGACCGCCCTGGTCGAGACGTACGGACGACTCGTGCCGGAGGTCGAGCAGGTGCCCTGGAACGACGCCGGGGCGCTGGCAGAGACGATCGACCGCCTCGGCGCGGACCGCGTCGGCGCGTTCTTCGCCGAGCCGGTCGTGGGCGCCGGCGGCGTGCTGATCCCGCCCGAGGGCTACCTGGAGGCGGTGCAGCAGATCTGCCGCGAGCGCGACGTGCTGCTCGTCCTGGACGAGGTGATCACCGGATTCGGCCGCCTGGGCCGCTGGTTCGCGGCAGAGCGCTACGGCCTGTCGCCGGACCTGATCACCTTCGCAAAGGGGATCACCTCGGGGTACGTCCCGCTGGGCGGGGTGATCGTCTCCGCCCGCGTCGCCGATCCGTTCTGGGCCGAGGGCACCGAGCACGTCTTCCGGCACGGCTACACGTACTCGGGTCACGCCACCGCCTGCGCGGTCGGGCTCGCGAACCTGGACATCATCGAGCGCGAGCGGCTCGTCGAGCGGGTGGCGGAGCTGGAGCCTGTGCTGGCCGGCGCGCTCAGGCCGCTCGAGTTGCACCCGCTGGTGGCCGAGGTGCGAAGCGGTGTCGGCCTGCTCGGCGGCGTGGAGCTGTCCGACCCGTCGAAGCTCGGCCGCGTGATCGACGAGGCGTATGCGCGCGGCGTGCTGGTGCGCGGCCTCCGCGGGGTCGCGCTGCAGATCTCGCCCCCGTTCGTGATCACCGAGGACGAGATCGAGACGCTCGGCCGGGTGCTCGGCGAGGCGCTCGACGCGGCCGCGTGAGCCATGGCAGGGGCCAGACCCCTGCCATGGCCGAAGGGGACAGGCGGGCGCGTGAACAAGCCGTTCCGCGGTCCCGGTTTTCCACAACTCCCGGCCGTTTCGGACACGACAAGGGTCAGACCCCTGCCATGTCCCGACGGGACGAGGCTAGCGGGTCAGCTCGCGGGCCAGCTCCTCGAAGACGGCGACGTACCGGTCGACTGCCTCGTCCGAGTGCTGGACGGAGAGCGTCCACTCCTCCTCACGGCCGGGGGTGGCGAAGATGCCGCGGTTCATGTTCCAGAGCCAACCCAGCTCGGTCAGCTCGCCGTCCTGGTGCGCCTTGAAGGTTTCGTAGTCGACCACCTTCACCGGCGAGAACGTGACGCAGCCCTTGGCGCCGATCCCGACGGCGTAACCGGGCAGGCGGTGGTCGTCGACGACCCGCCCGCAGCCCTCGAGCAGGCGGTCGTTCAGCCGGTGCAGGTGCGCGTAGGCCTCCGGGGTGAGCACCTCGTAGAGGCTCGCGCGCGCGGCGGCCATCGTCAGCGGGTTGCCGTTGAAGGTGCCGACCTGGACCACCCGGCCGTCCTCGACGCAGGCCATCACCTCCTCGGTGCCGCCGACCGCGCCGGACGGGAGCCCCGCGCCGAGCGTCTTCGCGAGGCAGACCAGGTCGGGGACGACGCCGAAGTGCTCGACAGCGCCGCCGGAGGCGATCGTCAGCCCGGTCTTCACCTCGTCGAAGATCAGCACGATCCCGTGACGGCGGGTGATCTCGCGGACCGCCTCGAGGTACCCCGGCTCCGGGAGCACGACCCCGAGGTTCATCATCGCCGCCTCCATGATCAGGCAGGCCGGAAGCCGATCATCCGCCGCCAGCCGCTCGATCCGGGCCTCCATCGCCTCCGCGTCGTTGAACGGGACCGGCACGGTCAGCGCGGAGACCGCCTCGGGGATCCCGGCCCCGTAGGGGAGCGAGGCGAGGTTCTCGCGATCGCCGATCCGGTCGTACTCGACGCCGATCGAGACCATCACCGTGTCGTGGTGGCCGTGGTACGAGCCGAAGATCTTCAGCGCGACGTCACGTCCGGTGTGCGCGCGGGCGATCCGGATCGCGTCCATCGTCGCCTCGGAGCCCGAGTTCGTGTAGCGCCACCGCGGGAGCCGGAAGCGCCGGGCCAGCTCCTCGGCGACGGCCACGCCGTCCTCGGTCGGCGCGGCGAAGTGCGTCCCGAGCTGCGCACGCTCCCGGACCGCCCGCGTCACCGCCGGGTGCGCGTGCCCCTGCGTCATCGAGCCGAAGCCGTTGTGGAAGTCGAGGTACTCGGTTCCGTCCACGTCCCAGACGCGCGGCCCCTCGCCCCGGTCGAGGTAGATCGGCCACGGCTCGCGCAGCTGGTACGACGACGCCACCCCGCCCGAGAGCGTCCGCTGCGCACGCTCGAACAGCGCCCGCGAGCCTCGCGTCCGCTCGTTCAGCAGAGCTCCTTCCCGCTCGATCAGCTCGCGGATTCTCGCGCGGTCGATCTGGATGGGTGCGCTGGTGGCCATGCGTCTCTCCTTGTCAGGCGGGTTGGGCGGCGGGGCGGCGTCGCAGCTGCCAGAGCATGTTGGCGAGCATGACCGCGATCGCCACGAAGAAGATCGCCGAGCCGATCACGTTCACCTGCGGGGGCGCGCCCACGCGCGCGGAGCCCCAGACGAAGAGCGGGAACGTGACCGTGGTGCCGGCGTTGAAGTTCGTGATCACGAAGTCGTCGACCGAGAGCGCGAACGCGAGCAGCCCGGCCGCGAGCACGCCGGGCGCGATCAGCGGCAACGTCACCTTGCGGAAGGTCGTCCACTCGTTCGCGCCGAGGTCCATCGCCGCCTCCTCCAGATGCCGGTCGAAGCCGATCAGCCGCGCCTTCACGGTCACGACCACGTAGCTGATGTTGAACATGATGTGCGCGATCAGGATGGTGGCGAAGCCGGTCGCGACGTTCATGGTCAGAAAGAGCGTGAGCAGCGACGCGCCGAGGACGATCTCCGGCGACGACATCGGCAGGAAGACGAGCAGGTTCGTCACGCCCCGCCCCCGGAAGCCGTAGCGGACGAGCGCGAGCGCGATCAGCGTGCCGAGCGCCGTGGCGGCCAGCGACGAGAGCGCGGCGATCTCGAGCGAGACCTCGATCGCGCCGCGGAGACCGGGCACGGCGTCCCAGTGCACCCAGTTGTCGAACGTGAAGCCTTGCCACGTGTAGTTGAAGCGCCCGTGCGGCGCGTTGAACGAGAAGGCGACGACGACGCCGATCGGGACGAGCAGGTATGCGAACACGAGCACCGAGTACGCAGTCAGCGCGTGGTGCCTGACGAGGCGAAGCGCGGTGCTCATCCCACCTCGATCCCCCGGGGCGCCGCCGCGACCGGCACGGCGGGCGCGGCACAGAGCCGTAGCTGAGGTACGAACAAGCTCAGGGAGGGGGGCTCGTCGGGGGAACCGGCCGTTCCCCCCATGCGAGCGGAGCGAAGCGGAGCGTCCATCAGCCTGTCAGCTTCTCCGTGCCGAGCGCCCGCACGTACACGCCGATCATCAGGATGATCGCCGCCATCAGGAGCAGCGAGAGCGCGGCGGCAGACGGGTAGTCGGTCAGCTCCAGGAACTTCGACTGGATGACGTTGCCGATCATGTACTGCTCCGGCGTGCCGAGCAGCTGCGCGTTGATGAAGTCGCCGGCGGCGGGGATGAAGGTCAGCAGCGTGCCCGCGACGAGCCCGGGCGCGGACAGCGGCAGCGTCACGCGCAGGAACGCCTTGGGCCTGCTCGCGTACAGGTCCTGGGCCGCCTCGATCAGCCGCGGGTCGATCTGCTCCAGCGCGACGTAGAGCGGGAGGGCCATGAAGGGGAGGAAGTTGTAGGTGATGCCGGCGACCACCGCCACGGAGGTCGCGAGCAGACGCCCGTCCGGGGAGAGCAGGTGCAGGTCGCGGAGGATGCGCACGACGATGCCCCGGTCGGAGAGGATCGTCTCCCAGGCGAGCGTCCGGATCAGGTAGGTGACGAAGAAGGGAGCGATGATCATCAGGAGCAGCAGGTTCTTCCAGCGCCCGCCGCGGAAGGCGATCCAGTAGACGAGCGGGTAGCTGACGACGAGCGCGATCGCCGTCGCGATCGCCGCGTACTCGAACGAGCGGACGAGCTGCACGTGGTAGCCCGTGAGGGCATCCGAGTAGTTGTGCCACGCCCAGCCGAACGAGTTCGTGAAGTCGATCGGGTTCTGCGTCTCGAGCGACTGGTAGGCGAGGAACCCGAGCGGGACCAGGAAGAAAAGCGCCAGCCAGGCGAGGCCCGGCGTCAGCAGCAGGTACGGGGTCAGCCAGCGGTGACGGTGGAGCATCGCCCCCGCACGCGTCCTGCGCGGGGGGCTCAGGCCCCGAGCAGCTTCTGCCACTTCGTCCGGTAGTCGACGTTGACGATCGCCTTCGGGTCGTTCTGGTGCAGCTTGGCCAGCATGCTCTTCGGCGGGAAGATCAGCGGGTTCCTGGCGATGCCGGGGTCCGACTTCAAGAGCACGCTGCCGGCGCCCTTCACCGGGCAGATGTAGTTGACGTAGTCCTCGATCTGCGCGGCGATCTTCGGGTCGTAGACGAAGTTCATGAACGCGGAGGCCGTGGTCGCGTCGCCCTTCTTCGGGATCAGCATGTTGTCGGTCCAGATGATTCCGCCGGCCTTCGGGAGCACGAACTTGAGGTGCGCGTTGTCGGCCTGGAGCTGGACCATGTCGCCGGACCACACCGTGGCCGCGACGATGTCGCCCTTCGCCATCAGGCCCGAGTAGTCGTTGCCGGTGAACTGGCGGACCTGGCCCGACTTGACCGCCGTCTCGACCTGCTTCAGGGCCTTGTTGAAGCTCGCGTCGGTGACCTTGGCCGGGTTGTCGCCGTTCTCGAGCATCAGGAGGCCGAGCGTGTCCTCGGCGTCGTTCAGGAGCGTGACCTTGCCGTGCAGCTTCTTGTCGGTGAGGAGCTGGTGCACCGACGTGACCGGCTTCGTCAGCTTCGAGTTGTAGCCGATCCCGGTCATCCCGGACTGCCAGGGGAGGCTATAGGTGCGATTCGGATCCCAGGCCGGGTGGCGCTGGTTGTCCTGGAGGTTCTTGATGTTCGGCAGCACGCTCTTGTCGAGCTTCTCGACCCAGCCCTTCTGGACGAGCAGCGACGGGTAGGGCGAGTTGTCGGTCATCACGATGATGTCCCGGCCGGTCGACTGGCCGCGCGAGAGCTGGGCCTGGATCTTCCCGAAGAAGCTCGCGTTGTCGTTGATGTCCTCGATGTACTTGACCGCGACGTGGTAGCGCTTCTGGAACTGCTCGATCGTCGGGCGCTTCTTCGTCTTCTCGTTGATGTCGATGTACAGGGGCCAGTTCGAGATCGTCAGCGTCTTGCCGAGCTTCGGGCCGGCGGCCCGGGCGAGCGCCGACCAGACGCCGGGAACCGAGAGGGCAGCACCTCCGACGGCGGCACGGCGAAGCAGATCGGCGCGGCTGAGCTGCTGGGCGGAGCTGAACGGGACGGTCATCGATCCTCCTCTTCCTCGTTGGCGGTGGTTCCGGCGGCGACGACGAACGCGCACTCCGGAAGGAACGAGAGCTCGACCGCGCCGCCCGGCGCGGTCGCAGCCGTTCCCGGCTCCGCGTTCTGCACGTACACGGTCAGGGCGCCGCCGGCGGTGTCGACGATGTACTGGGTGGAGACCCCGACGTAGGCGACCTCGGAAACGCGGCCCGGGAACGAGTTCACCCCGCCGTGACCGGGAGCGACGCCGCCTGCGGCGAGCCGGATCTTCTCCGGGCGGATCCCGACGGCGACGCGGCCCGAGCGGCCGGCGAGCGCCTCCCTGGTGACGACGATCTCGCCGGCGCCTTCGAGCCGGACCGAGCTCTCGCCGGCGACCGTCCCGTAGAGCAGGTTGGAGACGCCGAGGAAGCCGGCGACGAAGGCGGTCCGCGGCTGCTCGTAGAGCTCGCTCGGGGTCCCGAGCTGCTCGATCCGGCCGCCGCTCATCACGGCGATCTTGTCGGCCATCGTCATCGCCTCCTCCTGGTCGTGCGTGACGTGGACGAAGGTGATGCCGAAGTCGTGCTGGATCGCCTTCAGCTCGAGCTGCATCTGCTTGCGCAGCTTCAGGTCGAGGGCGCCGAGCGGCTCGTCGAGGAGCAGCACCCGCGGGCTGTTGACGAGCGCCCGGGCGAGCGCGACGCGCTGCTGCTGGCCGCCGGACAGCTGGCGGGGCTTGCGCTTCTCGAATCCCTCCAGGCCGACCTTCTCCAGCACCGACGCGACCTGCCCGGCGAGCGTCTTCCCCTTGATCCCGCGCCGCCGCAGCCCGAACGCGACGTTCTCGGCGATCGTCAGGTGGGGGAAGAGCGCGTAGCTCTGGAACACGGTGTTCACGTCGCGCCTGTACGGGGGCAGCCCGACCACGTCCCGGTCGCCGAGGAGGATCCGGCCCGAGGTCGGCTGCTCGAACCCGCCGATCATCCTCAGCGTTGTCGTCTTGCCGCAGCCCGACGGGCCGAGCATCGCGAAGAACGAGCCGGGCTCGATCTCGAGCGACAGGTCGTCGACCGCGACCACGTCGTCGAAGCGCTTCGTCACCCCCTCGATCCGGACGTCCGCGGCCGCCGGCGCGGTGGCGGATCCCTGCATGTCCTCAGCGACGCGTGCCATTCTCCTCCGCGCCGGTGCCGGTCACGCGCGCGCCCCAGTCGTAGATCTGCTTGCGCAGCTCGAGATAGACGAAGCTCTCGGTGGTCTGGACGCCGTCGAGGGCACGGATGCGGTTCGTCACCTCGAGGAGGTGTCGCCGGTCGTCGCAGACGATCTCGACGAGGACGTCGAACTGGCCGGCCGTGACGACGACGTAGTCGGCCTCGTCCCAGCGGGCGATCTCGTCGGCGACCGCCGCCGGCGGGCCGGCCGTCCGGATCCCGACCATCGCGCCCTCGAAGCCGAGGCCGAGCTGGTTCGTCACCCCGGTGACCTGGAGGATGTTGTCGCCGCACAGCCGCGCATAGCGCGCCCGGATCGTCGCCTCCGAGACGCCGAGCCGGCGGGCGATGCTGCGGAAGGGCTCGCGGCCGTTCCGCTGCAGCTCCTCGACGAGACCCTTGTCGACCGCGTCCAGCCGCCGCGGGCGCGCAACCGCGCCGCGTGGCCCGGGATGCGCGGTGCGGATGCCAGGCGCCCTCTCGCCACGCAATGCGAGGCCGTTCGTACCAGATCCCGCGGATCGATGCAAACGGGATCGCGCTACGCGAGCTTGGCCATCACGTGCTTGATCTGCGTGTAGTCGTCCAGGGAGTAGGTCGAGAGGTCCTTTCCGTAGCCGGACTCCTTGAAGCCGCCGTGCGGCATCTCGGAGACGAGCGGGATGTGGTCGTTGATCCAGACGGTCCCGAACTGGAGCTTGCGCGCGGCGTTCAGCGCCCGGCCCACGTCCCGCGTCCACACCGACGCGGCCAGGCCGTAGCGGACGCCGTTCGCCCAGGCGATCGCCTCGTCGTCGCTCGCGAAGCGCTGGACGGAGACGACCGGGCCGAAGACCTCGCGCTGGACGATCTCGGCGTCCTGGCCGACGTCGGCGACCACGGTCGGCTGGACGAAGAAGCCGCGCGTGCCGTTCGTGCCGCCCCCGGTGAGGATCGACGCCTTCGCGCCCTGCGCCCGCTCGAGGAAGCCGAGCACGCGCTCCTGCTGCGCCTTCGAGATCACCGGGCCCATCTCGATCTCGTCGCCCTCGGCCGGATCGCCGACCTTCAGCGACTCGACCGCCGGGACGAGCTCCTCGAGCAGCTGCTCGTAGATGCCCGGGCCGGCGACGACGCGCGAGGCGGCCGTGCAATCCTGCCCCGAGTTCCAGTAGCCGGCGATCTTGATCCCCTCCGCGACTGCGGCGGGATCGGCGTCGTCGAAGACGACCACGGGTGCCTTGCCCCCGAGCTCGAGGTGAACGCGCTTCAGGTTGTCCGCTGCGGTGCGGGCGATGATCTTGCCGGTCTCGACGTCTCCGGTCAGCGAGACCAGCCGGACGTCCGGATGGGTGACGATCCGCTCGCCCACCGGGACGCCGTCGCCCGTGACGACGTTCAGCACGCCGGCGGGGATCGCGTCCTGGGCCAGCTCGACGAAGCGGAGCAGCGAGAGCGGGGTCTGCTCGGACGGCTTCAGCACCTGGACGTTGCCGGCGGCGAGCGCGGGCGCCAGCTTCCAGACGGCCATCATCAGCGGGTAGTTCCACGGCGCGATCCCGCCGACGATCCCGATCGGCTCGCGGCGGAGCATCGACGTGTACCCGCGCATGTACTCGCCCGCCGAGCGGCCCTCGAGGACGCGCGCGGCACCCGCGAAGAAGCGCAGGTTGTCTGCGCAGACCGGCATCTCGTCCCGTGCGTAGGAGAGCGGCTTGCCGACGTTGCGCGACTCGATCTCGGCGAGCTCGTCGGCGTTCGCCTCGAGGACGTCGGCGAGCCGGAGCAGGAGCTCGGCGCGCTCGGCCGGCGTGGCGTCGAGCCACTCGGGCAGCGCCTGCTTTGCTGCATCGACCGCGCGGTCGACGTCGGCCGCGGTGCAGGCCGGCACCTCGGCGATCGTCTCGCCGGTCGCCGGGTTGATCACCTCCATCGTCGCGCCCTCGACCGCCTCGACCCACTTCCCGCCGACGAAGTTCTTGTGTCCGGCAACGGCTGTGCTCATCGCAACCTCCCTGGTTTGGAGCCAGGGAAGTATCGCTCGCTCAGCCGCCCCGTGGCGGATGCTCGGCAATGCCGTGCGGCGCGCCGTCGCTCGAAGAACGCCCGGCGTTGCGCGACGGCGGCAACCGCGGTCCCGACCCACCGGTGCCGACGACGAGGATCCTCATTGCCTCCGGATCACGCCCGTGTCGCGAGTTACGCGCTGGGCGATCGTCACCGGGACGATCGTCGCCGCGAGGACGATGAAGACGACGACGTTCACCTGGGGAAGTTGCTGGCCGAGCCGGATCTGGCCGAAGATCCAGATCGGGAGGGTGTTCTGCGCGCCGGCCGTGAACGTGGTCACGATCACCTCGTCGAAGGAGAGCGCGAACGCGAGCAGGCCGCCGGAGACGAGCGAGGTCGAGATCGTCGGGAAGGTGACGTGGCGGAACGTCTGCCAGCCGTCCGCGCCGAGATCCATCGACGCTTCGGACAGCGAGCCGGGCACCCGGCGCAGGCGGGCGAGCACGTTGTTGTAGACGACGACCACGCAGAACGTCGCGTGGCCGATGACGACGGTCCAGAGCCCGAAGCTGATTTGCAGGAAGGTGTTCGACTTCATGAACGTGAAGTAGGAGTTCAGCGCCATGCCGGTGATGATCCCCGGGAGCGCGATCGGCAGGACGAGCAGAAACGAGATCGCCTCGCGGCCGAAGAAACGGAACCGGTGCACGCCGAAGGCGGCTGCCGACCCGAGCAGGAGGGCGAACAGCGTCGCGAGCGCACCCGCCTTGAGCGAGAGCCAGAGCGCCTGCTGCATGTCGCCGTTGTGGATCGCCGGCGAGAACCATCTCGTGGTCAGCCCGGCGATCGGCCAGCTCTGCACGTTGGACTTGTTGAATGCGTACAGGCAGATGATCACGATCGGCACGTAGAGGAACGCGAGCACGAGGGCGACCCAGACGCCGAGCACGATCCTGGTTCCGCGGGTCTCCATCACAACGCCTCGAACGCGCCGAGCCGGCGCGCGATCGCGAGGTACGCGCCCATCACGATCACCGGCACGACGGCGAACGCAGCCGCGAACGGGAGGTTGCCCGAGCCGTTGACCGAGTCGTAGACGACGTTGCCGATGAACTGGCTCGACGCCCCGCCGATCAAGGTCGGGGTGATGTAGTCGCCGAGCGTGAGCGAGAACGTGAAGATCGAGCCGGCGACGACGCCCGGCAGCGCAAGCGGCAGGACGACCGTCCGGAAGGTGCGGAAGGCGTGTGCGCCCATGTCGCGCGAGGCCTCGATGTACGAGTGCGGGATGCGCTCGAGCGCCGAGTAGACCGGCAGGATCATGAAGGGCAGCCAGATGTACGAGAAGACGATCCACATGGCCGTGTTCGAGTAGGCGATTCCGGCCGACGGCAGCCCGAGCCCGTGCAGCGACCAGTTCAGGAGGCCGTCGTGGTTGAGGATCAGCCGCCAGGCGTACACGCGAGCCAGGTACGAGGCCCACAGCGGCAGGAGCACGAGGACGAACAGCGCGGCACGCGTGCGAGGCGATGCGAGCCGGGCCATGAAGTAGGCGAACGGGAACGCGATCACGGCGTCGGTGAGCGTGACCGCCGCGGCGATCAGGATCGTGCGCTGCGCGATCGTCCTGTACGCCGTTTGGTCCCAGAGGGTGCGGAAGTTGTCCAGCGTCCAGTGGTGGACGAGCTGGGACGTGAACGGGTCGACCGTCCAGAACGCCGACACGAACAGGGCGACGATCGCGGCGACGTAGACGAGCAGGAACGCGAGGAGGGGCGGGGAGAGGAGCGAGAGCCCCTTCAGCCAGGGGCGCCGCCAGCCAAACGCCGCCAAACTGCGGCGGCGTTTGGCTAGATAGATGTCGGGGGCGGCAAGAGCACCGCCCCCGACTGCTGTGTCTTCTAGGCGTTTGCGAAGCAAACGCCTAGCCCTTGAGCTGCGTCCAGGCTTGCTGCCACTTCGTGTAGTCCATGCAGTTCTTCTTGCCGTTGCCGCAGTCGGCGATGGGGGTCTTCCAGAAATAGATCTGCCTGAAGAACTTGAGCGGCGCGTTGGCGTGGTACCGGGCACAGGAGCCCTTCGAGAGACGGTCCATGATCGCGCAGGACTTGCTGTTCACCGGCGTCTCGCCGAAGTAGATCGCCTGCTGCGCCTGCACCTTCGGCGTCGAGATCCATGCCAACCACTTGTAGGCGCAGTCGAGGTTCTTCGTCTTCGAGGACACCATCCACGTATCGAGCCAGCCGGTCGCCCCCTCCCTCGGGATCAGCTCCTTCACCGGCGCCTTCGCCGCCTGGAGCGTGTTCGTCTGGTACGGCCATGACGCTCCGATCACCGCGTCGCCGCTCTTGAAGAGATCGATCTCGTCGGAAGCGAGCGCCCAGTACTTCTTGATCAGCGGCTTCTGCTGCTTGAGCAGCGAGATCGCCGCGTTGAACTGGGTCGAGTTCAGCTCATACGGATCCTTGATCCCGAGCGACGGCTTCGTCTTCATCAGGTAGAGGGCCGCGTCCGCGATCTGGATCGGGTTGTCGGGCACGGTGATCTTGCCCTTGTACCTGGGGCTGTAGATCGCGCCCCACGAGGTCGGCACCGGCGTCACCTTCTGCGTGTTGTAGAGGAGGGTGTTCGGCCCCCACTGGAGCGAGATGCCGTAGTGCTTGCCGTCGACCGTGTTGTTCGGCGGGGACTGGAACGCCTTTCCGAAGTTCTTGAAGTCGGCGATCCTGCTCGGGTCGACCGCCTGCACGTCGTGCCCGTAGATGAGGCGGAGGCTCGCGTCGCCCGACGCCGAGACCAGGTCGTACTGGCCGCCGCCCCCGGAACGCATGAGCGTGACCATCTCGTCCGAGGAGCCGGCGTACTTCGCCTTGACCGTGCAGCCGGTCGCCTTCTCGAACGGCTTCACCCATTGCGGTTGCGTGTATCCCTCCCACGCGATCATGTGCAGAGTGCCGCCCTGCCGCTTCGACACGCCCGCGGTCGGCAACATCAGCCCGATCGCGAGCGCGGCGAGCAGCACCCAGGTTCGCTTCGTCATCTGCCCTCCGTTCGCTCGTTGCGTCCTGACCCCAGCTCGTACGCGTCCTCGTCGCGCCAGGCGAGGTGGACGCGAGTGCCTCTCCCGATCGGCGACGCATCGTTCTGGCGCACGACCGTCAGCCGCGTCCCGTCGTCGAGGTCGACGACGTATCTGGTGAACATGCCGACGAAGACGGCTTCGGCGACCACTCCCGGGCGCCCGGCATCCGCGAAGCGGATCTTCTCCGGCCGTACCGTGAGACGTCGTCCTTCGACGGCGACGACGTTCGAGATGCCGACGAAGCCGGCGACGAACTCGTTCGCGGGGCGCTCGTAGACCTCCGCAGGGCTGCCGACCTGCTCGACCCGGCCCTGGTCGAAGACCGCGATCCGGTCGCTCATCGTCAGCGCCTCCTCCTGGTCGTGCGTCACGTAGACGAACGTGATCCCGACCTGCTGCTGGATCCGCTTGAGCTCGGTCTGCATCTCCTGCCGCAGCTTCAGGTCGAGGGCGCCGAGCGGCTCGTCGAGGAGCAGCACCCGCGGGTGGTTGACGATCGCCCGGGCGAGGGCGACCCGCTGCCGCTGGCCCCCCGAGAGCTGCGCCGGCTTGCGCTTGCCGAAGCCCTCCAGCCGGACGAGCACGAGCGCCTCGTCGGTACGCCGCTTCCGCTCGGGGCGCTTGACGCCCTTCACCCTGAGGCCGTACCCCACGTTCTCGGTCACGTCCATGTGCGGGAAGAGCGCGTAGTCCTGGAAGACGGTGTTGACGTCGCGGGCGTAGGGCGGCCGGCCGGTGACGTCCTGGCCGCCGAGCCCGATCCGGCCCGCGTCCGGCCGCTCGAAGCCGGCGATCATCCGCAGCGTGGTCGTCTTGCCCGACCCGGAGGGGCCGAGCATCGTGAAGAACTCGCCCTGCGCGATCTCGAGGTCGACGGAGTCGACGGCGACGACGTCTCCGTAGGCCTTGCGGACGCCCGTGAGCAGGACGTCGGCCGGCGCCGGCGCCGCGGCGGGCGGCCTAGGCTGGGGCTCGGTCTGCGTCGGCAAGCGACTCCTCCAGGAGGTCGAGCCCCCGCTCGAGGTCCTCGTCGGGCACGAGGAGCGGCGGGAGCAGCCGGACGACGTTGCCGTGGACGCCGCACGAGAGCAGGATCAGGCCGCGCTCGCGGGCGGCGGCGGTCGCCGCCTGCGCCCGGGCCGCCGTCCGCTCGGCGAACTCGACAGCGAGCATCGGCCCGAGCCCGCGGACCTCTCCGACGGAGTCGAGGCGGGCGCCGACCGCGTCGAGCCGGGCCCGGACGGTCCGGCCGACCTCGTCGGCGCGCTCGCGGAAGCCCGGCGTCGCCACCTCGTCGAGGACGGCGACGGCGGCTGCGCAGGAAAGCGGGTTGCCGCCGAAGGTCCCGCCCAGGCCGCCGGGCGAGACGGCGTCCATCACCTCGGCCCGGCCGGTGACCCCGGCGAGCGGAAGCCCGCCCCCGAGCGACTTTCCGGAGACGAGCAGGTCGGGCTCGACCGGCCTAGGCTGGACGGAGCCGGCGGGAGACGCAGCGTAGTGCTCGATCGCCCACACGGGCCCGGTGCGGCCGACCCCGCTCTGCACCTCGTCGTCCACGTACAGGATCCCGTGCCGGTCGCACACCTCGCGCAGACGACCCGGGAAGTCCTCGGGCATCGGGATGAAGCCGCCCTCGCCCTGCACGGGCTCGAGCACGACGCAGGCGACGGTGTCGGGAGCGACATCGGTCGCGAAGAGGTGCTCGAGGCCGGCGATCGCGTCTGCGGAGGAGACACCCCTGTACGGGTACGGCGCCGGAGCACGGTAGACCTCGGGCGCGAAGGGGCCGAAGCCGTGCTTGTACTTGACGTTGCCGGTCATCGTCATCGTCAGCAGCGTCCGGCCGTGGAAGGAGTTGTCGAAGACGACGACCGCCGGCCGGCCGGTCGCGGCCCGGGCGATCTTGACCGCGTTCTCGATCGCCTCCGCGCCCGAGCTCACCAGGATGCTGCGCTGTTCGCCGCCCCCGCAGGGAGAGAGCTCGGCAAGCCGGCGGCAGACCTCGACGTAGGGCTCGTACAGGCCGACCATGAAGCACTGGTGCAGGTAGCGGTCGGCCTGCTCGTGGATCGCCGCGACCGCCGCCGGGAAGCCGTGGCCGGTGTTCTGGCAGGCGATGCCCCCGGCGAAGTCGATGTACTCGCGCCCGTCCACGTCCCAGACGCGCGCGCCTTCCGCGCGGGCGACGACGAGCCCGGTCGTCCCGATCCCGCGGGCGACGTAGCGCTCGCGGGCGGCGACGATCCGGTCGGTCTCGTTCTCTTGGCGGAGTGCCACCGGATCGCGGATTATCGCCTGTTTCGCCGCCGCTTACCGCCCGAGGTCGCCTCAGCCCCGGATCAGCGCCCAGGCGCTCGACCAGTCGAACCAGTCGGCGCACGCCGTGCCGCGCGCGTCGTGGCAGTCGTGCTGCGGCGTTCGCCAGAACGAGAGGCGCGACCACCAGGCCTCGTCGCCGGCGTGGACGGCGGGGCAGTCCATGTACGCGCATGCGGCCGGCGACGCAGGCGCCTCGGCGAGGTAGCGGGAGGACGCGGCGTTCGCCTTCCCCGAGAGGATGTAGTCGAGCCAGCGGTACATGCAGCCGGGGTGGCGCCCGCGGGCCAGGAGCATCCAGGACGCCGAGCGCGCGGTGGAGCCCGCGGGCACGGCCGTCGCGACGGGGACCTGGTCGGCGTGGAGGAGGGCCGCCAGGCGCGGCGAGGCCTCGCCGACCAGCGCGTCGCCGCCCGTGTAGTGGGCGAGGGCGCTCGTCAGGTCCTGCCAGTAGAGACCGGCGTCCGCGCGCTGCTCGGCCGCAAGCCGGACGGCGGCGCGGAACTGCTTCGAGTCGAGCTCGTACGGATTCGGGTAGCCCAGGTGGATCGCGGCGTCCGCGAGGGTGATCGCCGCGTCGTAGAGCCCGACCCGGCCGGCATACCGATGGCCGAAGAGCACGCCCCAGCTCGTCGGCGCCGGCCGGACACGGTCGGTGCGCCAGAGGAGCAGGTCGGCACCGCGGCCGTGGGGGACGCCGACGACCGCTCCGTGCTCGCGATTCTGGGGCAGCCGCTGGAGCGCCGGGTAGACCGCCGCGTAGGCCGGGATCAGCCGCGTGTCGATCGGCAGGACCTCGTGCCCGCCGGTCAGGACCTGGGTGACGTCGCCGAATGCGGCGGCGCCGTCGTAGCTTCCGTGCGCGACCACGTCGAGCAGCTCGGTCGAGCTGCGGACCGTCCGGACGTGGACCTTGCAGCCGGTCTGCTGGACGAAGGGAGTGACCCAGTTCACTCGCGGGTCGTCGCCGCCGGCCTCCGCGTAGCCGGGAAAGGCGACGAGGTCGAGGCGACCCTCGGCGGGAGGCAGACCGGTGCGAGAAGCGGACGCCGCGGCGCACGTCGCCAGGACGGCGGCTGCAGCCGCGATCGGGAGACGGCGGAGCACACCGCTACGGTAGACGGCCGTGAGCCGAAGAATCGCTAGGCCGCGTTCGACCGGCCCTCGGCGTACGCCTCCTCGGCGCAGAACGCAGTGACGACCTCGGGGTCGAACTGGGTACCGGAGCAGCGCCTGAGCTCGTCGAGCGCGACCTCGTGGTCGACCTTCCTCCGGTACGGGCGCTCCGAGGTCATCGCCGAGTACGCGTCGCAGACCGCGATGATGCGTGCCGCGAGCGGGATCTCCGTCCCCTCCACCCGGTCGGGATAACCGGCGCCGTCCCAGCGCTCGTGCGTTCCCCGGACGATCTTCCCGACTCCCCTCCAGGTGGGCACCGCGGCGAGGATCCGCTCCCCGATCACGGTGTGCTCCTTGACGAACGCCCACTCTCCGGCTTCGAGCGGACCCGGCTTCTGGAGCACGGCGTCCGGAATCGCGAGCTTGCCGACGTCGTGCAGCCGGGCGGCAAGGTGGAGATCCTCGAGCTCGGAGGCCGTGAGTCCGAGCGCCGAGCCGACCGCGACGGCGCTCTCCGCAACGCTCTGGGTGTGCCCCCGCATGTCGGGCTGGCGCGCGTACAGGGCCTCGAGGAGCATCTCGTGAGGCGAGCCGCGACTGGCCCTGGCCCGCTTCTGGGCGTAGAGGCGCTGATCGGCGAGGCGGAGCACGTCGCTCGACGTGGACGCCTCGTCGGGAAGGAGCACGGCCCCGAACGAGGCGGTGACCGTGAACCCCTCGCCCTCCTCGCCGAGCGCCCGCGAGGCCGCCCCCAGGAACGGCTCGACCTCGTCGGGCGGCACGTCGGCGAGCACGCAGAACTCGTCGCCGCCCAGGCGGTAGCAGGAGCCGAGCGGGCTCGTCGCCGTCTCCAGACCCGCGGCAATCCGCGCGAGGAGTGCGTCTCCCGCCGGATGCCCGAACGTGTCGTTGTAGAGCTTGAAGCCGTCGAGATCGAAGATCGCCAGCAGGCGCCTGCCCGAGGCCGCCCCGTCCTCGAGCGCCCGCGCCAGGTCGTCGACGAGAAGCCGCCGGTTGCCGAGACCGGTCAGCGAGTCGGTGACCGCGTGGACGCGCACGAGCTCGAGGAACCGGGCGTTCTCCCTGAACGTCATGACCGTGCGCACGATCACCGCGACGATCGTCGCGCCCGCGAGCGTGACCGCGAGGACGTTGAGGCGGTGGAAGTGGTCGTAGGTGAGGATCCCGAGCCCGGCCAGGCCGCAGACGAGCGGGGTGGCGATCAGCGGCCGCCCCTGGAGCGGGACGGCCAGGCGTCTGGGTTCCTGCCAGGCGGCCGCGGAGAGGAGCAGCAGCGACGCCGGCCAGAGCGCGTCCAGGATCGTGCCCTCCGTGTAGCTGTCCGTCGCGGACTGGAAGAGGAAGATCCAGTCCGCGGCCACGCTGACCGCGAGGCCGACGCCGATCAGGGCCCAGGTGAGGTCGGGCCTGAAGCCGATGAGGACGAAGACGCCGACGACGGCCGAGAGCAGCAGGATGTCCCCGAGCGGGTAGGCGAGGTTCGTCACGATCACCGCCTCGCTCCCCTGCGGGCCGCGCAGCGCGACGTCGAAGAAGACCGCGCCGAGAGCTGCGCTGGCGACCGCGGCCATCGCCCCGTCGAGCCAGACTGTGCGACCGAACGACGAGAGCCGCGAGCGGACGAGCAGCATCAGCGCGACGTAGCAGGCGGGGTAGAACGCGAGGTAGAACGCATCGGCGACCGACGGGTACGGAGGGTCGCCTCCGTAGACGAAATCGAACAGGATCTCGGCGACCGACCACGACCCGAGGCCGAGGCTGAGCGCGACCCAGGCGCCGCGCTCGGCCCGGACCCGCCACGCGCGGACGACGCAGGCGGCGAGGGCGAGGAGGACGAGCGCGTTGTAGAGCCAGCGGTCGAAGAAGTCCTCCAGGCCCATCCGCGGGCCGAGCAGCGTGTGAGCGGCGAACACGGCCAGGCCGGCGACCGCGACGACGGTCCAGCCCCTCGCCAGGCGCCTCGTTCCGAACGATCCGGGCGGGGGCCGGTGACCCGCGTGCACCGTGGAGATATCGGCCGGAAGAGCCTGATGCCTTAGGCGCGCGGAGCCGCCCCGGCGAGCGCCGGAATCACCCGATCGCCGTAGGCCTGGAGGGTCTCCTCCTGCTTCGAGGTCATCAGGTAGATGTTCCACTGGTCGACCCCTGACGGCCTCGAGCCTGCGCAGCTTCTCGACATGGGCCTCGGGCGGGCCGAGGACGCAGAAGCGCTCGCAGGTCTCGTCCGTGATCTGCTCGCCGTGCCTCGCGCCCATCCGGCTGTGCTCGGCGTAGTCGTAGCGTTCACGCTTCATCCGCGAGACGTACTCGGTCAGCGCCGCGGGCAGCTCGTCCGGGTCGTGCTTCGAGAGCACGTCGAAGACGTGGTTGGAGACCATCGCCGGGAACCAGCGCACCTGCTCGCAGCTGTCCGCGAGGTCGTCGCCCACGTGCGCGGGCGCGCAGGCGATCACCTTCAGCTCGGCCGGGTCGCGCCCGGCCTCCTCCGCGGCCGCCCGCACCTGCCCGACGATCCACTCGACGATCTCCGGGTCGGCGAGCTGGATGATCACCCCGTCGGCGACGCGGCCGGCGACCGCGAGCACGCGCGGGCCGTAGCCGGCGACGTACAGGGGGATCTGCGGCCGCCCCCGCGCCCACGTCAACTCGATCTCGGTGTCGTTCCACACGACCGGCCGGCCGTTCATCAGCTCGCGCAGCATCCGGCAGGCCGCCTCGAACTCGGCGACCTTCACCGGCTGCTGGCCGATCTGGCGCCGGGCGGAGTCGCCGCGCCCGATGCCGACCACCATCCGCCCGTTGGAGACGTCCTGGAGGGTGGCAAACGCGCTCGCCGTGACCGTCGGATCGCGTGTCCCGGGGTTGGTGACGTTCAGCCCGAGGTGGAGCCGCTCGGTGTTCATCGCGGCGAGCGTGAGCAGCGGGTACGGCTCCTGCCAGTTCACGTGCGAGTCGTACGTCCAGCCGTGGTCGAAGCCTGCCCGCTCGGCCAGCTGCATCAGCTCGACGAGCCGCTGCCACGGCGGGTCGGGCAGAATCGTGACGCCGAAGCTCAGCACACCGTCAAGAATAGATCGACCGGCCGCCGCGGGCTCGTTCCTCGACGGGAGGGCGGTCGCGGCGGCCGGTAGCTGGTGCGCCGGCTCCGAAGGAGGAGGGAGGATGTCGTCGGCGTCTGGCCGTACCCTCGCAGCCGAAGCTGAGAGGCTCCTGAGAGCGGAGTTGGAGTTCCGTTAACGGGGTTCCTAGACTTGTGCGATGGAGCGCAAGCTCGCGACCATCCTGTTTGCCGACCTGGTCGGGTCGACCGAGCTGGGCGGGTCGCTCGACCCCGAATACACGCGCGATCTCCTCGACCGCTTCTACGACGCGATGGAGGCCGAGATCGCCCTCGGCGGCGGAACGGTCGAGAAGTTCATCGGCGACGCGGTGGTGGCGGTGTTCGGGGCCCCGGCGGCGCAGGAGGATCACGGCGAGCGCGCACTGCAGGTCGCGCTGTGGATGACCGAGCGGCTCGGCGAGCTCTTCGGCGACCGGCTGGCGCTGCGGATCGGGGTCAACTCCGGGGAGGTGGTGATCGGCAGGCCGCGGGAGGGGGGCTCGTTCGCGACCGGTGACGCGGTCAACGTCGCCGCCCGGCTGGAGCAGGCGGCGGCGCCGGGCCAGGTGCTGGTCGGCGAGCGGACCGTGGCGCTGGTCGGCGAGGCATTCGCGTTCGACAACCCGGCGACGATCGAGGCGAAAGGCAAGCCCGGCGGAGTCGCCTGCCGCCGCCTTCTGCGGATGCTCACGCCCCGGCGGCCTCGCGGCGGCCGCGGCCTGCAGACCACGTTCGTCGGCCGCGCCCGGGAGCTCGAGTGGTTGGAGGCCGCGTTCGCCGGGCTGAACGGCCGACCGCGGTTCACGCTGCTGGCCGGTGAGCCCGGGCTCGGAAAGACCGCGCTCGTCCGCGAGTTCCGCGAGCGCCTGCCGGCCACGACGACGTTCCGCCTCGGCCGCTGCCTCTCCTACGGACGCAGCGTGACCTACAGCCCGCTCGCCGACGTGCTGCGCCAGGAGTTCGCCCTGCGCGAGGAAGACACTCGCGACGCCGCGCTCGCGAAGCTCGCCGGTCGCGAGATTCTGGGCCTGACGCTCGGGCTCGACTTCGCCCGAGACCTCGAACCGCGCGCCGCCGTCCTCGCCCTGCAGGACGAGTGGACCAGGCTCGTGACCGAGATCGGTGCCCGTGGCCCGGCGGTGCTCGTCCTCGAGGACCTGCACTGGGCGGCGGATCCGCTCCTCGAGCTGGTCGGACGGGTACTTGCGGAGGCCCGAGGGCCGGTGCTCGTGCTCGGGACCACGCGGCCCGGGCGCGAGGGCCTCCCGCCCGGCGAGACCGCCTCTCTCGAGCCGCTCGGCGAAGACGAGGCGGGCGAGCTGGTCGACCGAGCCCTCGGCGCTCCGCTCGACGAGCGGGCGCGCACGCTCGTGGTCGGCCACGCCGACGGCAATCCGTTCTTCATCGAGGAAGTGCTCTCCGAGCTCCTCGACCGGAACCTGCTCGCGCGGCAGGACGGGAGCTGGAAGCTCACCGGCGACAGCCTCGGAATCCCGGACTCGGTGCAGGGCGTGCTCGCAGCGCGCATCGACCTGCTCTCGCGCGAGGCCAAGGAGGCGCTCCAGGCTGCTGCCGTGATCGGCCGTTCGTTCATGCCGGCGGCCCTGGCCGTGCTCACGGGCTCCGCCGCCGAGATCCGGACGCTCGTCGAGCGCGGCTTCATCCGGCCGACCGAGCCGGAGCTCGTCTTCAAGCATGCGCTCACCCGGGAAGTCGCATACGCCGGCCTGCCGAAGGCGAGTCGAGCCCGCCTCCATGCCGCCTACGCCGACTGGCTCGCAGCAGACGAGCCGGGCGACGGCCGGGCCGGCGCGCTCGCCTACCACTACGCGGAAGCCGTCAGCCCGGAGATCGCGGGCCTCGCCTGGCGCGACCGCGAGCACGACGCCGCGCGCCTGCGTGCCTCCGCCCTCCACTGGCTCCGGCGGGCGGCGGAGCTCGCGGTCGGTCGCTTCGACCTCGGCGACGCGCTCGCACACCTCGGTCGAGCTGCGGAGCTCGACCCCGACGACGCCCTGCTCTGGCGGGAGATCGGACGCGCGAATGCGCTCAAGTTCGACGGCGAGGCGTACTGGCAGGCGATGTTGAGGGCGGTCGAGCTCACGTCCGACCCCGCGGCGCTGGGCGAGCTCTACGGCGAGCTCTCGTTCGAGTCGTCGATGCGAGGCGCCATGTGGAGGAAGGCACCCGACGACGCCATCGCCGTCGGCTGGATCGAACAGGCGCTCGAGCTTGCGGGGCCGGACAGCCGTGGCTGCGCGTACGCGCTGATCGCGAGGGCGATGCGCGAGGACGACGCAGTCGCCGCCGAGCGGGCGCTGGCGATCGCCGAGCAGCTGGACGACCTCGAGCTCCGCTCGTTCGGCTTCTTCACGTGCTTCGGTCTCCACCAGGGCGAGGCGGACTTCGCAGGAGCGTACGAGTGGGACCGGCGCCGGCGCGAGCTCGTCGACCGCTTCGGCGATCCAGATCATCGCGCACTGATCCACTGGGGAGCGGCGACCGCCGAGCTCGCGCTCGGGAACCTCGACGAGGCGGAGGCCCAGGCGCTCAGGCACGAGGCGATCGCCGCCCGGCTCACTCCCCATCACTGCGTCCACGCAGTCGGCAACCTGCTCACCCTCGACGAGGCCGCGGGCCGGTGGGACCGGCTTCACGGCCGGCAAGCACAGATCGAGCGGGCCGTCGCCGCCAACGCCGACACGCCGTGCGTGTACAGCCCCCGCTCGCTCCTCGCGTGCGCCGTCGCCTGCGCGGCGCTCGGGCTCGACGCCGAGGCGGAGCGGCTCGAAGCGGAGACCGCGGCCCTCGGCTTCGAGGGCTACGAGATCTGGCTCGACGCGCTCCGCGCGCGGCTGGCTCTGATCCGAGGCGACCTGAACCGTATCGACGCGCTGCTCGCCGGTTCGGAGAAGTGGCGCTGGCCGACCTGGAACTACGTCAACGGCGTGGCGACCCGCCTCGACGCGCTCCTCGCCGTGGGCCGGGCGGAGGAGGCGGAGGAAGACGCGCTCCTCCACGCCCAGCCCGCGACCTACCTGGAGCCGTTCGCGCTGAGGGCGCTCGGGGTGCTGCGCCGAGACCGCGGGCTTCTCGACCGGGCGAACGAACGGTTCGCCGCGATGGGCCTCGGCTGGTACGCCGCCCAGACGTCTGCTCTCGCTCAGGCGTAGTGCTGCAGCGCCTTCGCGGCGAGGCGGTCGAGCGCCTGCACCGAGAGCTCGATGTGCTCCGGCCTCGTGTCCTCGACCTTCGTGTGCGAGAGGCCGCGGAGGCTCTGGACGAACAGCATCACCGTCGGGATGCCGGCCCGGGCGACCTCGGCGGCGTCGTGGAGGGGGCCGCTCGGCAGCCGGTGCGACCGTCCCGCGACCTCCGCGATCGCCTCGTCGGCGAGCCCGATCAGCGTCTCGTCGAACAGGATCGGATCGATCGACCAGAGGCGCTCCCAGCGGACCTCGACGTCCTCCTCCGCCGCGAACCGCTCCGAGGCCCGCTTCGCCTCGTCGAGCATCGCGGCCAGCTTGCCCGCGTCGAGATGGCGCTGGTCGAGGAGCTGCTCGGCGGTCTCGACCACCGAGGTGACGATCCCCGGCCTGCAGACGACTCCGCCGGAGGTGCAGACGGCGCCGTCGCCCGTCTCGGCGGCGATTCGGCGGATGTCGAGCGCCAGCTTCGCCGCGCCGGCGAGCGCGTCGCGCCGCTTGTCCATCGGCGTCGAGCCGGCATGAGCAGCCTGGCCCCGCCACGTGATCAGGTGCCGCTCGACGCCGAAGGTGCCGAGGGCGACGCCGAGCGGGAGGTCCAGCGCTTCGAGCACCGGCCCTTGCTCGATGTGCAGCTCGAGATAGGCGGCGGCGCTCTCCAGCTCTCTCCGCGCCGCGGTCGCATTGTCGAGGTCGACGCCGTGCTCGCGGAGCGCGTCCTCCCAGCGGGTCCCGTCCGCGTCGGCGCGGCCGCGGATCTCCTCCTGGTCGGCCATCGAGCCCGAGGCAGCGCTCGATCCGAACAGCGAGCGGCCGAAGCGGGCGCCCTCCTCGTCGGCCCAGTCGACCAGGCGCACGGTGAGCGGCGGCACGCCCTCCTCCGCGATCCGGCGGAGGACCTCGACGCCCGCCATCACGTTCAGGCAGCCGTCCAGCCAGCCGCCGTTCGGCACCGAGTCCATGTGGCCGCCGATCAGGAGCGCACGATCCGTTGCCCCGCGCACCGTGAACCACTGGTTGCCCGCCTCGTCGATCTCGTGCTCGGCGAAGCCGAGCTTGCCGCGCAGCCACCCGCGCGCCCGCTCCCACGTGTCGGTCCAGGCGACCCGCTGCGCGCCTGCCTCGTCGCCGGTCAGCTCGCGGAGCTCGCGCAGCTCGGCGACGGTACGGGACGGCTGGAGCGCCATGCCGGCTCAGCCCCGGGCGGGCCGGTCCGCAGCGTCCGGGCTTCTCGACGCGGTACCGACCGTCTCGGCCCTCGGTCGTTGGTCGACGCGCACCTCTCAACAATAGGCGCTCGGGGCGCACGAAGCCCGAGGGGCCGCCGGAGCGGCCCCTCGTTCGACCTGGCTGCCGGATCAGCCCTGGAGCGTGGCCGACCAGGTCTTCTGGCCGGTCGAGCACGCGAAGTGCGTGCCGCCGTAGTTGAGCTCGTCGCTGAGCACGATCGTCCCGCTCACGGACGTGGCGCTGAACAGACCGGTGATCTTCGAGGTCTCCTTCGTCCACTCGATCGCGCCGGACATCTCCGAGCCCGCCCAGGCGCTCTCGGCGACGAAGCTCCCGTCGTTCGCGATCGGCCAGGGGGCTCCGGTCCAGTTGATCGCTCCGGAGACGCTTCCACCCGGGCTGCACGCCTCCCCGATGTTGTTGATCCTGAACCCGGCGACGGTCCGATCGGACTGCACCGTGAAGTAGACGTAGTCCCCGTTCTGGGTCGCCCCCTTGTACGTGCCGGGAGTGACCGGAACGGCGACGTCGTCGTTCGAGATCGTCCCGGTGCCGGTGCCGGTGGCAGTGGCGATCGTGGCGTTGACCGGGCTCGAGATCGTGGCGGTCAGCGTCTCGTCGGGCTCGATCGCCGTGTCGCCCACGACCGAGACCGCGATCGACTTGGCGGTCTGGCCCGACGAGAAGGTCAGGGTCCCGCTCGCCTGGACGTAGTCGGCCGGAGCCGTCGCGGTGCCGTCGGCGGTCGCGTACGCGACCGAGATCGTCTGCTTGCTGGCGGTCGAGAGCGTGACCGGGAAGGACAGCGTCGTCGAACCGCTGTTCCCCTCCGCCGCGGAGATGTTGCCGATCGAGATCGACGGCTTGGGCACCGGCTGCACCGCGAACGAGAAGACCCTGCTCGCCGACTGGACGCCGAGCTTGATCGTCAACGCGATCCGGACCTGCTTCGCGGTCGCCGGGACGACGAACGCGAGCCTGGCGACCCCGCCCCTGAACGAGTCCGTGTGGGCGATCAGCTTTCCGCCCACAGTCGGATTGCAGGCCATCGTGCCCTGCGTCAGCGGGCGGCCGGTGTCGCTGCGCGTCACCCTGATCGAGACGGCGAAGCGCTTTCCGGCCACCGCCTTTGCCGGCGTCGTGACGGCCTTGCCGATCACGGGCCTGACCACCTTCGAGGACTGCTCGCCACCTCCCGCGGCAGGCGCCACGACGAAGATCGCGGCGGCGAGCGCGAGCAGCGTGACGAGATGTCGAATCCTGCGGCTCATGTCCCACTCCTTTCCACGGAGCGTCTGTCGGTCCCGATCGGGCATCCGCACGACGGAGGAATCGCGAAGACGGCCATGCGCGCCGAGGCGGCCCGTGCCCATGGGATTCTCCGGCCGGATGCGTGCGCCGGCATCCGTGCGAACGCCTAGTCAACCATCACCACCCGAACGGGCCGGCCGGGCCCGGCGCACCCGAGGTCGCCGGCGGATCTACGATCGGGAGATGAAGGAGAAGCCGGACGTCGCGATCGTCGGCGGCGGGGCGATCGGCGTCTGCTGCGCGTACGAGCTGGCCAGGCGGGGCGCGCGCGTGACGCTCTACGAGCGCGGCCCGGAGCTCGCCTCGGGCTGCTCCGCCGGGAACGCGGGGCTGATCTGCCCGAGCCACTCGGTTCCGATCGCCAACCCGGTCTCGCTCCGGAACGGCCTGCGCTGGCTGTGGAAGCGCGACAGCCCCTTCTACCTCCGGCCGCGTCCGGCGGTAGCGCCCTGGCTCGCCCGGTTCGCGCTCGCCTCGCGGCACTGGGAGGAGGGCGCCGTGGCGATCCGGGAGCTCTCGGTCGCGAGCCTCGAGCAGCACGCGCGCCTCGGCGAGGAGCTCGGCACGAGCTTCGAGCGCACGGGAGCGCTGAACGTGTACGAGAGCGCCGCGGGAGTGGACGCGGAGGCGGCCGCGGCCGACCGCTCCGGCCTCCGGCACGAGGTGCTCGACGCCGACCGGACGGGCGCGCTCGAGCCCGCCCTCGTCGGCCCCGTCGCCGGGTCGATCCACTATCCCGACGAGGGCCGCGTCGATCCGAAGCGCTTCGTGGAGGCGGTCGGCCGGGCGGCCGCGGCGGCCGGCGCCGAGATCCGGACGGGCGTGGAGGTGCGCTCGCTCGACGAGGTCGCGGCCGGGACGGTGGTCGTCGCGGCGGGCGCCTGGTCGCGCGAGCTCGTCCGGCTTCCGCTCGAGGGCGGCAAGGGCTACCACCTGGACTACGAGCGGTCGGAGGCCGACCCGCGGATCCCGTGCTGGGTGCAGGAGACGTGGACGATCGCCACGCCGCTGCCCGGGCTGGAAGCGCCGCCGGCAGAGCCGGCGCCGACCGGCCGAGAAGCCGTGGCGCCTGCGGCGCCCCGCGGGCGGCTCCGCCTGTCCGGAACGCTGGAGCTCGCCGGGCTCGACCTGTCGATCTCGCCGGTGCGGGTGGACGCGATCCGCCGCGGAGGGGAGCGCTGGTTCCGCGGAGTCGCGGACCGCCGCCCGCTCGAGACCTGGGCCGGGCTGCGCCCCTGCCTCCCCGACGGGCTTCCCGCGATCGGGCGGCTGGGCCGGGTGGTGGTCGCCACCGGCCACGCGATGAAGGGCGTGTCGCTCGCCCCGGTGACCGGGCGCCTCGTGGCCGAGCTCGTGGCGGGCGAGGTGCCGAGCTTCGATCTCGCGCCGTTCGACCCGGCGCGCTTCTAGACGGGCGCAAGGCCCCTCCCAGCCACGGCTGCGCCCGCCGTGTCCGAGGGACAGTCCCTCGCCGGCGGCCAACCGGGACGGTGGCGGCAAGCGAGCGACGCGACCTCGACCCCGGGACACGGCCGCCTCAGCCTGAGATTCGTGCGTTTCCGACCTGGTCGCCGGTGGAGAAGACGTCACACTCTCGGCGCAGGGACTGTCCCTGGGACACGGCTGGAAGGGAGTCCACGCCACGACCGGCCCGGCAACGTGGTAAGCAATACGGGTGGCGACGGCAGCGCCAGCGCCGGATGGACGCCGGGAGCGGATCCGGGCGGTGCGGCGGGACGACCGTTTCTTCCGGGCCGCGATGCTGCCGGTCGTCTTTGCCGCCCTCTGGGGCCTCTGGGAGGGCTACCGGGCGCTCTGGACGTGGACGGGCTGGACCTGGCCGTTCGTCGTCGACGACACGAGCATGCCGCACCTGCACGCGATCCTCGCCCAACTCGGGGAGCCCTCGCGCACGAACGGGCCGCTCCTGATCACGATCCTGTGGCACGCGTCGCTCTTCACCGGCAAGGAGGCGGCGGTCGGGTTCGCGATCGGAGCGACGTTCGGGTTCGCGCTCGCCGTCGTCCTCGTCCACTCGCGGCTCCTCCACCGCGGGCTGATGCCCTACGTGGTCGCCTCGCAGACGATTCCGCTGATCGTGGTCTCGCCGATGGTCGTCGTCGGACTCGGCAGCTGGCATCCCCTCGGCTGGGACATCCCCGCCTGGGTACGCGTCTCCGTGATCTCGGCGTACCTCACGTTCTTCCCCGTGACGATCAACTCGGTTCGCGGCCTGCGGTCCGCCGACCCGCGCGCGATCGAGCTGCTGCGCTCGTACGCGGCCCGCGGCTGGCCGATTCTCTGGAAGCTCCGCTTTCCCGCCTCGCTGCCGTACCTGTTCTCGGCGCTCCGCGTCTCCGCGACCGCGGCGGTCGTCGGGGCGATCATCGGCGAGCTGCCCGCCTCGATCCAGGACGGGCTCGGCGGCGCGATCCTGAACTTCAACCAGTACTACGTCACCGAGCCGAAGAGCCTGTGGGCGACGAACGTGGTCGCCGCCTGCCTGGGAATCGTCTTCTTCCTGGTCGTCGTCGCCGCCGAGAAGGTGGTCGTCCGCCGCGCCCCGGAGCACGTCGCGTGACACTTCCGCGCGAAGTCCGTCGCAGCTTCGTATCGGGGTCTGACCCCGCTTCGGGCGCGCTCCGCGCGGCCAGTCTGGTCGCTCAGGACGTTTTGCAGGCGATTCTGCTCCCGGCGTCACAGGTTCGAGCGCCTCTTGCCACGCTTTCGCGACGGGGTCTGACCCCATGACGGACGGCGCGACGAGCTCGGTCGTCGAAGTCAGGGCCGTGACCAAGACGTTCCCGAAGGGCGACGTCACAGCGCTCAAGGACATCGACCTCGAAGTGGGTGAGCGCCAGTTCGTCTCGCTGATCGGCCCGTCCGGCTGCGGCAAGTCCACCCTGCTCCGGGTGATCGGCGATCTGGTCGAGCCGACGTCGGGCACGGTGGCGGTCAAGGGCAAGCCCGCGAGGCAGGCGCGCCGCGACCGCGACTACGGGATCGTCTTCCAGGACGCGGTGCTCTACGACTGGCGGACCGTCTCGAGGAACATCGCGCTTCCGCTCGAGCTGATGGGCTGGAGCCGCGGGCGCAGGCACGAGCGCGTGCAGGAGATGCTCGAGCTCGTCGAGCTCGGCGGGTTCGGCGACCACCATCCCTGGCAGCTCTCGGGCGGGATGCAGCAGCGCGTGGCGATCGCCCGGGCGCTCTCCTTCTCGCCGGCGCTCCTGCTGATGGACGAGCCGTTCGGCGCGCTCGACGAGTTCACGCGGGAGCGGATGAACCTCGAGCTGCTCCGGATCTGGGACGACATCGAGAACACCGTCGTCTTCGTCACGCACTCGATCGCGGAGGCGGTCTTCCTCTCGAACCGCGTTGTGGTGATGTCGGCCCGCCCCGGCCGCATCGCCGGCGTGGTCGAGATCGACCTGCCGCACCCGCGCCGGGCGGCCGTCCGCGAGGACACGCGCTTCTTCGAGCTCGTCACCGAGATCCGCGAGCTGCTCGCCGCCGCGCACGCGTTCGACGCGCCGGCGGAGGAGGAGGTCGGCGCGTGAACGCCCTCGCGCATGCCGTCCCACGCGGTACGATCGCCGCGGGCCGGCGCCTGGCCGGCTGGTTGCCCGCAGTCGTCGTCTTCGGCCTCGGGATCGCGGGCTGGCAGTGGCTCCCGGGGCCCCTCGGCATCGACCTCTACCTGCTGCCGCGCTTCACGACCGTGGTGACCGAGTTCTGGAACGATCGGAGCGCCCTCTGGGGCGCGGGCTGGTTCACGTTCAAGGAGGCGCTCGGCGGGTTCGCGATCGGCTGCGGCGCGGGGTTCGCGACCGCGGTCGTGGTCGCCCGCTGGCGGCGCCTCGGGGGTGCGCTCCTGCCCTACGCGGTCGCGGCGAACGCCGTCCCGATCATCGCCTTCGCGCCGATCACGAACGCGTGGTTCGGCGCCCTGAACCCGACCTCGAAGATGGCGATCGCGGCGATCCTCTGCTACTTCCCCGTGTTCGTGAACACGACCCGCGGCCTCACCTCCGCGCAGCCCGCCGCGCTCGAGCTGATGCGCTCCTACGCCGCCGGCGAGGTCGCGATCTTCCGCCGCGTCCGGCTGCCGACCGCACTGCCGTACGTCTTCTCCGCCTTGAAGGTCGGAACGGTGCTTGCGATGATCGGCGCGGTGGTCGGCGACTACTTCGGGGGCACGCAGGAGGCACTCGGCATCCAGGTCCGGGCGTCGGTGGGGATCTTCCAGCTCGACCGGGCGTGGGCGCTGATCCTGGTCGCGAGCATCATCGGGATCGGGTTCTACTCGGCGGTCGGCCTGGTCGAGCGGTCGGCGCTGAGCTGGCACGCCTCCACACGATCGGGACACGAATGACAGCAGAGGGAGAAGGGAGGAGCATGAAGAGACGGACGACGGTGATCGCTCTCGCGGTCGTCGCCGCGGTCGCGGCGACGGCGATCCAGACCTCGAGCGGGAGCGTCAAGAGCGTGAAGAAGGACAAGGTCACCCTGCAGCTCAAGTGGGTGACGCAGGGCCAGTTCGCCGGCTACTACGCCGCCCTCGCGAAGGGCCTGTACTCCAAGTACAACCTCGACGTCACGATCAAGCCGGGCGGGCCGGACATCATCCCGGAGCAGGTCGTCCTCGGCGGCCAGGCCCAGTTCGGCATCGACTGGCTCCCGTCGCTGATGGCGACGCGCGACAAGGGCGGCGACCTCGTCAACGTCGCCCAGGTGTTCACCCGCAGCGGCCTGACCGAGCTGACCTGGAAGGACACCGGCCTGAGCTCGTTCTGCAAGCTCCGCGGCAAGAAGGTCGGGGTGTGGCTCGGCGGCAACGAGTTCGAGCAGTTCGCCGCCCTCCAGAAGTGCGGGATCGACCCGAACTCGAAGAGCCAGGTGACGATCGTCGCCCAGCCGTTCGACATGCAGCTGTTCCTGAAGCGGCAGGTCGACGCCGCGTCGGCGATGACCTACAACGAGCTCGCGCAGGTGCTCGAGTCGACGAACCCGAAGACGAGCAAGCTCTACAAGCTCTCCGACCTGAACGTCTTCCCGATGGAGAAGCAGGGCACCGGGATGCTCGAGGACGGAATCTTCGTCAAGGGCTCGTGGATCAAGGACGCCCACAACCAGGACGTCGCGAAGCGTTTCCTGGCCGCGTCGTTCGCGGGTTGGGCCTGGTGCCGTGACCACCTGGCCGGCTGCACGAAGGACGTGCTCGACAACGGCCCGACGCTGGGGAAGGGCCACCAGACCTGGCAGGTGAACGAGATCAACGCGCTCATCTGGCCGGCCCCGAAGGGGATCGGCGTGATGGATCCGGTCTCGTACCGGCGCACCGCGCAGATCGCCAAGAAGTTCAAGATCGTCAAGAAGGCCCCGTCGGCGGCGACGTACCGGACCGACCTCGCCCGCGCGGCGGTGGCGATGCTCCGCAAGAGCAAGACCGACGTCACCGGGCTACATTGGAAGAAGGCCGTCGTCCACGTGACCGCGGGCGGGAAGTAACACAGCCGAGCGAGAAGGGAGATCCGCGATGTCCGTACTGATCAAGGGTGGCAGGGTGATCACCGCCGCCGACGAGTTCGCCGGCGATATCCTGGTCGAGGGCGAGCGGATCTCCCTGATCGGCGACACGATCGAGGTGGCCGCCGACACGGCCGACGACTGCCGCGTGATCGACGCGTCAGGGAAGTACGTCCTGCCGGGCTGCGTCGACCCGCACACGCACCTCGAGATGCTCTGGCGTGGGAAGACGACCGTGGACGACTTCTACCACGGCCACGCCGCCGCGGCCTTCGGCGGCACGACGACGCACGTCGACTTCTGCATCCAGGGGAAGGGCCAGACCTACGCGGAGGCGCTGGAGCTCTGGCACGGAAAGCGGGAGGGCAGGGCGCTGATCGACAACGGCTTCCACATGATCGTCACCGACATCGAGAGCGGGACGCTCGAGGAGCTCGCCGCGCTGCCCGAGGAGCACGGCGTCACCTCCTACAAGCTCTTCATGGCCTACAACGACTCGCTGCGGGCGAGTGACGAGACCCTCTTCAAGGTGATGCAGGTCGCGGCCAAGACCGGCGCGCTCGTGATGGTGCACGCTGAGAACGGCGACGCGATCGAGGTGCTGATGGCGGACGCGGTCGCCGCAGGGAGGCTGACGCCGCTCGACCATGCCCTGACGCGGCCGCCGGAGGTGGAGGGCGAAGCGACGAATCGGGCAATCCACCTCGCCCGCGTCGCGGGATGCCCGCTGTACGTGGTGCACGTCTCGTGCAAGGAGTCGCTCGAGCCGATCGCGATCGCGCGCGAGAAGGGCTGGGAGGTCTGGGGTGAGACCTGCACGCAATATCTGTTCGTCGACATCTCCTTCCTGGAACGCGAGTACCTCGAGGCGTCGAAGTTCGTGTACACGCCGCCGCCGCGCCCGAAGTCGAACCAGGAGATCCTCTGGCACGCGGTCCGCTCGAACGCGCTGCAGGCGATCTCCACCGACCATTGCGCGTGGTCGCTCGAGCAGAAGAAGGACGGCCGGGACGACTTCCGGCTGATCCCGAACGGGGCCGCCGGAATGGAGAACCGTCTCCACATGGTCCACCAGTTCGGCGTCCGCGAGGGCCGCATTACGCTCAACCGGATGGTCGAGCTGCTCGCGACCAGCCCCGCGAAGCTCTTCGGCCTGTACCCGAAGAAGGGAACGATCGCGGTCGGCTCGGACGCGGACATCGTGATCTTCGACCCGGAGAAGAAGCTGACGATCTCGGGGGCGACACACCATTCGGCCTCCGAGCTGAACATCTTCGAGGGCACCGAGGTGACGGGATCCCCGGAGATCGTCCTGCGGCGAGGCGAGGTGATCGTCGAGGGCGGCGAGATCCTGGCGAAGCCCGGGTCCGGGCAGTTCGTTCGGCGCGCGCGTTTCGGGGAGCAAGTCTCGGCCGAGCGAACCGCCGTCGCGGCGTGACGGTCGACGAGCTGGAACAGCGCTGGCTCGCGGCCGAGCCGGCGCCACGGGGACGCGGGACGGTCCGGCTGATCTGCGTTCGGCCGGACGACGGCGTACACGTGACGCCGGAGCGGGTCGAGCTCACGCCGGACGGCGGCGTCGAGGGCGACCGCTGGGCGCTCGGCGGGCGGCCTCACCCCGAGACCCAGGTGACGCTGATGAACGTGCGCGTCACCGGGCTGATCGCTGGCGACGGCGTGCCGCTCCATCTGCCGGGAGACAACTTCCAGGTCGACCTCGACCTCGCCGAGGAGGCGCTGCCGGCCGGCACCCGCCTCCGGCTCGGCTCGGCGCTGCTCGAGGTTTCGACCGTACCGCACACCGGCTGCGAGAAGTTCCGGGAGCGGTTCGGGCGGGAGGCCCTTGTCTGGGTCAACGACCACCGCGACCGGCGGCTCCGCGGTGTGAACTGCCGCGTCGTCGAGCCGGGATCCGTCTCCGTCGGCGACACCGTCGAGATCGCCGCAGCCTGACGGTTTCGGCCATGACAGGGGTCTGACCCCTGTCATGGCTCGACCGGCCACGCCTGGTTGGGCGCGGGCGCGTGGTTGCGTGTCCCGGCTGCCGCTTCCGGACCTGTCAGGGGCCTGACCCCTGACAGGTCCCGTCCGGTCCTGCCGCAGCGAGCCGAATGACCGCGGGCGGCCGGACCCCCCGGAGCGCCGGTACGCGCGTCGCTCGGCTCCTCCCGCGGTCGGAGCACGGTCCCTCCTCCGGGACCGCCGCCCGTTCAACCGGCCGCGCGGTGGACGCGCCCGGGCAGCGGCCGGCCGAGAAGGTCTTCGAGCCAGCGCGAAACGGCCAGCAGCGACTCCAGGTCGATCCCGGTCTCGATCCCCTCGCCGTCGAGGAGGTAGACGAGATCTTCGGTGGCGAGGTTGCCGGTCGACCGCGGCGCGAACGGGCAGCCGCCGAGACCTCCGACCGACGCGTCGAGAACGGTCGCCCCCTCCTCGAGCGCAGCGAGCGCGTTCGTGAGCGCCGTGCCGCGCGTGTCGTGCAGGTGCGCTCCCACTCGTGGGGCGAGCTTCGCCGTCTCCGCGACGAGCGATCTCACCTGCCGCGGCACCGCCACTCCGATCGTGTCCGCGAGAACGATCTCGTCCACGCCGGCGAGGCGGCCGGCGAGGTCCAGCACCCGCCCGGGATCGACGTCACCCTCGAACGGACAGCCGAACGCGACCGAGATCGTGACGGTCACGCGCCGGCCGTCCGCCCGCGCCCGCGAGGTGACCTCCCTGCAGGCGGCGACCGACTGCTCGATCGACTGATTCGCGTTCCGCCGGTTGAAGGTCTCCGTCGCCGCGAGCGTCAGGTGAGCCTCCTCGAGGCCGGCGACGGCGAGCCGGTCGTAGCCGCGCTCGTTCAGGACGAGGCCGGCGAAGACCGTGCCCTCGCGGCGATGCAGCCGCTCGACGACCTCCTCGGCGCCGTCCATCTGCGGAACGAGGTCGCCGCGGACGAAGCTCACCGCCTCCACCCGGGGAAGACCCGCGGCGGCGAGCCGGTCGCACAGGTCGGCTCGCACCGCCGGCGCGAGCACGTCGGGCTCGTTCTGGAGCCCGTCCCGTGGGCCCACGTCGCAGATCGTCACTGTCATCTCAGCCTCGTGTCGCCGGAAATGCGCAGCATTTCCGGCGATCTTGTCAGCGGGTCTGCGGGAACCCGAGATCGACCCTCGAGGTCGCAGGGTCGGGCCAGCGCGAGGTGACCACCTTTCCGCGCGTGTAGAAGTCGATCCCCTCGGGCCCGTAGATGTGCCGGTCGCCGAACAGGCTCGCCTTCCAGCCGCCGAACGAGTAGTAGGCGACAGGGACCGGAATCGGGACGTTCACGCCGACCATGCCGGCCTGCGCGTCGAACTGGAACTGGCGGGCCACGCCGCCGTCGCGCGTGAAGATGGCCGTCCCGTTGCCCCACGGGTTGTCGTTCACGAGCCGGAGGGCCTCGTCGTAGGTCCCGGCACGGACGACGGAGAGAACGGGCCCGAAGATCTCGTCGCGGTAGCAGTCCATCTGCGGCGTGACCTCGTCGATCAGCGAGACGCCGAGGAAGAACCCGTCGCCGTCGATCTCCAGCTCACGCCCGTCGGCGACCACCGTCGCTCCCTGCTCGGCGGCCGAGTCGAGATACGAGGCGACCCGGTCGCGATGCTCGCGCGTGATCAGCGGGCCCATCTCGCTCTGCGGGTCGAGGCCGGGCCCGACCTTCACCTTCGGCAGGCGCTCCCTGATCGCCTCGATCAGCGGCTCGGCAGCGTCGCCGACGGTGACCACGACCGACACCGCCATGCAGCGCTCGCCGGCGGAGCCGTAGGCCGCCGACACCGCGGCGTCGGCGGCCATGTCGATGTCGGCGTCCGGGAGGACGAGCATGTGGTTCTTCGCCCCGGCGAGCGCCTGGACGCGCTTCCCCTTGCTCGTCCCGGTCTCGTAGACGTAGCGCGCGATCGGAGTCGAGCCGACGAAGCTGACGGCGGAGACGTCCGGGTGCTCGAGGAGGGCGTCGACCGCGACCCTGTCGCCGTTCACCACGTTGAAGACGCCGTCGGGCAGGCCGGCCTCCTTCAGCAGCTGGGCCGTGTAGACGGATGCGGACGGGTCCTTCTCGGAGGGCTTGAGCACGAAGGTGTTCCCGCAGGCGATCGCCGGCGCCCACATCCACATGGGCACCATCGCCGGGAAGTTGAAGGGCGTGATCCCGGCGACGACGCCGAGCGGCTGACGGATCGAGTAGACGTCGATTCCGGTCGAGGCCTGCTCGGAGTACTCCCCCTTGAGGAGCGTCGGGATCCCGCACGCGTACTCGATCACCTCGAGGCCGCGGGCGACCTCGCCGAGCGCGTCGGAGAGCACCTTCCCGTGCTCGGCGGTCAGGAGGCGCGCGATGTCCTCCCGGTGCTCGTGGACGAGCTCGCGGATGCGGAAGAAGACCTCGGCCCGCCGGGCGAGCGAGACGCCCCGCCACGACTCGAACGCCTCCTTCGCGTTCTGGACCGCGGCGCCGATCTCCTCGACCGACGCGAAATCGACCTTCCCCGTCTGCTCGCCTGTTGCCGGGTCCCACACCGGCCCGGTACGCCCGGACGTCCCAGTGACGCTCCGTCCTCCGATCCAGTGCTGGATCGCCTTCGTCGTCGTCGACGCCGCGATCGTCTCGGTCATCGTGCCCTCCTCGAAATCGACACCGGCAGCCTAACGCGAGGCGGTACCCTCGTTCACCGGCGGCGCCACCGGACCAGAAGCCGGCAGACGTCCTGGCGCCCGAGGGCAGAGGCCGCCGGCGCGCACGGGCTTCCGCAAACCCGCGTAGGATTGCCGTCATGGCCGTCACGCAGTCGAGACAGGCCGAGGGCGAGCGCGTCGTCGCCGAGGACCGGCAGCACCTGATCCACTCCTGGTCGGTGCAATCGACGCTCGCGCCGATCGCGGTCGCGGGCGCGGAGGGTCGCTACTTCTGGGACTACTCCGGCAAGCGCTACCTCGACTTCGCCTCGCAGCTCGTCAATCTCGCGCTCGGGCACCAGCATCCCAGGCTGGTCGCGGCGATCAAGGAGCAGGCGGACCGGTTGTGCACGATCGCGCCTGGGCTCGCGAACGACCGGCGCTCCGAGCTCGCGCGCCTGGTCGCCGAGGTGATGCCGGGCGACCTGAACCACACGTTCTTCACGAACGGGGGCGCGGAGGCGAACGAGAACGCGGTCAAGCTCGCCCGCTGGGTGACCGGCCGCGACAAGGTGATCGCGCGCTACCGCTCGTACCACGGGGCGACGGCGGGCGCGATCACCCTCACCGGCGACCCGCGGCGCTGGTTCGCCGAGCCCGGGATCCCCGGCGTCGTACGCATGCTCGACCCGTACACGTACCGCTGCCCGGCCGGGCACCCGGACCCGTGCCCGGTCTGCTCCGGCGGCCCCCACCTCGAGGAGATCCTCTCCTACGAGGGGCCGCACACGGTCGCGGCGGTGATCCTCGAGACGGTGACCGGCACGAACGGGATCATCGTCCCGCCCGAGGGGTACCTGCAGTCGATCCGCGAGACCTGCGACCGCCACGGCATCCTCCTGATCCTCGACGAGGTGATGGCCGGGTTCGGACGCACCGGCCGCTGGTTCGCCTGCGAACACTGGGACGTCGTCCCGGACATCATCACCACGGCCAAGGGGATCAACTCCGGCTACGTCCCGCTCGGTGCGATGACGGTGCGCGACCACGTCTACGAGTCGATCAAGGACCGCTTCTTCGCGGGCGGCCTCACCTACTCGGGCCACCCGCTGGCGTGCGCCGCCGGTGTCGCCTCGATCGAGGCCTTCCGCGAGGAGGGCGTGGTCGAGAACGTGGCCGAGCAGGGCGACCATCTGCGCGAGACGCTCTCGCGCCTCGCCGGGCGGCACCCGAGCATCGGCGAGGCCCGGGGCCTGGGGCTGTTCTGGGGACTGGAGCTCGTCCGCGACCGGGAGACCCGCGAGCCGCTCGTCCCGTTCAACGCAGGCGGCGAGGCGGCCGAGCCGATCACGAGGATCACGAAGGCATGTCTCGAGCGCGGGCTGTACCCGTTCGTGCACTGGAACGTCTTCGCGCTCACGCCGCCGCTGACGATCACCCGCGAGGAGCTCGACGAGGGCCTGGAGATCCTCGACGAGGTGCTCACGATCGCGGACGAGTACTGCGCGGCCTAGGGTCGTTCGTGCTTCCCCGGGGGGAGCGGGCGCGCGGCAGCGCCCCGTGGACGGCGCTGACGGCCGTCGTCGCCGGCTCGGCCGCGCTGCTCGCGATCGGCACGAGCCGCGTCCACGAGTGGGTGGTGATGACCGACGAGCTGCTGTACGCGAAGCTCGCCCGCCACATCGGCACCACGGGCTCGCCGCTGCCGACGCTGCACGGCGAGCACGTCGGCTTTCTCGGGGTCGTGTACCCGATCCTGCTGTCGCCGTTCTACGGCGGCCTCGACGGCGTCGGCGCCTTCCGCGCCGCCCACGTCGTCAACGCCGTGCTGTTCGCGAGCGCGGCGATCCCGGCCTTCCTGCTCGCGCGCCGGCTGACGCCGCCCGCCTCGGCGCTCGTGGTCGCCCTGCTCACGCTGACCCTGCCCTGGGCGGTGAACGCGGCGTTCGTGATGTCCGAGCCCGCGGCGTATCCGGTCTTCCTCTGGGCCGTTCTCGCTTGCCACGTCGCGATCGCAGAGCCTTCCGCCCGCGCCGACGTGGTCGCCGTCGGGGGCCTGGCGCTCGCGTTCTTCACCCGGCCGCAGCTCCTCTTCCTCGCCGCCGTCCTGCCGGCGGCGGCCGTCGTGACCGTCGGCCCGCGCCGCGCCCTGGCGCAACACCTCCCGCTCGCGATCGCGTATGCGGCGGGCATCGCCGCCGTGATCCCGCTCGCCGCCCTCGGCGACGCCCACCGGCTGCTCGGCGACTACGGGGTGACCGCGACCGAGGGGTCGGTCCTCCCCGCGATCGCGCTGAAGTCCGCCGCGCTCCACCTCGACGTGCTTGCCGTCGGCCTCGGGGGCCTGCCCTTCCTGCTCGGGGCCGGCTGGGCGTACGCCCGCCTGCGTGCGCGGCCCGTCCGGGTGCGCGCGTTCGCAGCGCTGACGGCGCTCTCGCTGCCCCTGCTCGCGCTCGAGACGGCCTCGTACGACGTCCGCTTCGGCGGGCCCGACGTGATCCGGGACCGATACCTCTTCTACCTCGCGCCGCTGCTCTTGCTCGCGACCGCTCTCTGCCTCGGCCAGCCGCGGCTTCCCCACGCCGGGATCGCGGCCGTGACGGCCTTCTTCGCCGCAACGGCCGTCTTCGCAGACTTCTCGCCCGTCGCCGGGCTCTGGGTGGACTCACCGGAGTCGGTGCTGAACGGCCTGATCCACGACCAGTCCGGTGGGATTCCGGCCGGCGTGTTCGTCGCCCTCTGCGGCGCGGCGCTCGGAGGGATCTGCCTCGGGCTGGCCTTCGTGCCCCGGGCCGCGGCGGCCCTCGCCGTCACCGCCGCCGTCTTCGCCTTCGGGGGAAGCGTCGCCGGCTACGCCTTCGAGCGCCTGCTCTCCAGCCAGACTCCGCTCGGGGTCCCGACCACGGGCAAGGCGCGGGTCCGCGACTGGGTCGACCGCTCCGTCCCGGCCGGTCAGCGTGTCGCCCTCCTCGCATACCCCATCTCGCGGATCTGGGGCTACAGCGCGATCATCTGGTGGGACACAGAGCTGTGGAACGACCGGGCCCGGCGAGCGTTCGTCGCTCCGGACGGGACGTTCACGTACACCCCTTTCCCTAGCAGCACGCTCCGTCTCGATTTCGACCGCGGGGTGTTCCCGGGGACCGGCACGGCGCCGCGCTACGTGCTGACCGCCGCGAACGACGGGCGGTTCGAGCTGGCCGGCTCGCCGGTGACGACGAACCTGGGGCTCGTCCTCCGGGACGTCGCGGTGCCGTACCGCGCGACGTGGGCGACGCACGGTCTCGACCCGGACGGGTGGACACGGCCGGGCCGGCCGACGACGATTCGCGTCTACGCACAGCCCGGCCGACCGTCGCAGCTCGTCCGCGTCACGATCGTGCTCGACGCGCCGCCGGAAGCCCCGGCCGACGCCTCCTACCGGCTCGGCGACCGGCAGGGAACCATCGCGCCCGGCGCCCGCATGAGCGTCGACACGACGCTCTGCCTGCCTCGGGGGGGCCATGCCGACCTCGCGCTCTCCGCGGGCCGGTCGGCGACGATCGGCGACCCGCCGGTCGTGCCCGTGCCCATCGGCGTGCGCGACGTCGGCGTCGTCCTCTCCGGGGTCGCAGTCGCCGGGACCGGCACGGGGTGCTAGTCCGACCTACGATGCGTCCATGCCGCTCTACCACCGGGGCAGTCGCCGCCTCCAGGAACGCTTCGACACGCGCCGCCTGGCGGATCGGATCGAGGAGCGGATCGTCCGTACGACGATCGACGAGGACGACCGTGCGTTCGTCGAAGGTTGCGACATGTTCTTCATCGCAACGGCCGACGGCGAGGGACGCCCTCAGTGCTCGTACAAGGGCGGCGACCCGGGGTTCGTCCGCGTCGTCGACGAGCGGACGATCGCGTTTCCCGTCTACGACGGGAACGGCATGTACCTGACCGCCGGGAACACGCTCGTCAACCCGAACGTCGGGCTGCTGTTCGTCGATTTCGAGGGGCAGCGGCGTCTGCGCCTGAACGGGCTCGCCTCGGTCGCGGAAGAGGACCCGCTCCTCGCCGACTACCCGGAGGCCCAGCTCGTCGTCCGGGTGGAGGCGACCGAGGTCTTCCCGAACTGCGGCCGCTACATCCACCGGCTGCAGCTGGTCGAGCGGTCGCGGTTCGTGCCCAGGGGGGCGTGCAGGACACCCGTGCCGGCCTGGAAGACCAGGGAGTGGGCGGCAGACGTCCTGTCCGCCGACGACCCGGCTCACGAGCCCGGCGCCGAGATCGTCGAGACCGGACGCTAGGACGGGGGTGTCGCGGGTCTTCGCGTCGCGCCGCTTCCCGGAGCGCGTGCGCGCGGAGCTCGAGCGCTCGTTCGAGCTCGACCTTCTCGACTCCGAGTGGCCTCCGGCACGCGACGAGCTGCTCCGGCGCGTGGCGGGCAAGGACGGCCTGATGCTGATGCTCACCGATCGCGTCGACGACGAACTGCTGGACGCGGCCGGGCCCGGCCTCCGCATCGTCGCGAACTACGCGGTGGGCATCGACAACGTCGACCTGGACGCTTGCCGACGGCGGGGCGTCGTCGTCTCGAACACACCCGGCGTCCTCACCGAGACGGTGGCCGAGCTGACGATCGCACTGGCGCTGGCGCTCCTCCGCCGCGTCGCCGAGGGCGACCGGCTGATCCGCCGCGGGGAGCGCTGGATCTGGGCGCCGAACCTCATGCTCGGCCGCGGCCTTACCGCGCTCACCCTCGGTCTCGTGGGCTACGGCAGCATCGCGCGCGCGGTGGAGCGGCTGGCCCTCGCGCACGGCATGCGGGTCGTCCACACGAGCCGCTCCGGCGGCGCGCCGCTCGACAAGCTGCTCGCCGAGGCCGACGTCGTCTCGCTGCACGTCCCTCTGTCCGGGGAGACGCGACACCTGATCGGCGCCGCCGAGCTCGAGCGGATGAAGCCGACCGCGGTGCTCGTCAACACGAGCCGGGGCCCCCTCGTCGACGAGGGCGCACTCGTCGCCGCGCTCGCGTCCGGACGCATCGCGGGTGCGGCCCTCGACGTCTTCGAGCACGAGCCGGAGGTGCACGCCGGCCTCGTCGGCCTCGACAACGTCGTGCTCGTTCCTCACCTCGGCTCTGCGACTCACACGACGCGGGAGGCGATGGGGATGCTCTGCGTCGAGGCGTTGAGAGCGGTCCTGCTCGACGGGCGCGCGCCCGCGAACGCCGTCCCCTGAGCCCGGCCGGCCGGCACCGTTTCGTCACACCTCGAGTGCCAGGCACTACCGGTGGAAGAAGCGTCCCCGAATCGTCACACCTCGAGTGCCAGGCACTACCGGTGGAAGAAGCGTCCCTGAATCGTCACACCTCGAGTGCCAGGCACCGGTTGTGGACGAGGGGGCGGCGGGATCAGCTGACGGGCGGGCGGCGGTCGCGCCACGGGCGCGCCGCCTCGAGCTGCGCGCTCACGCGGATCAGCGTCGCCTCGTCCGCGGGACGGCCGACGAGCTGGACGCCGATCGGCAGTCCGTCCCCGCTCCAGGAGAGCGGCACCGAGACCGCCGGCAGGCCGGTGATGTTCGCCACCTGCGTGAACGGCGTGAAGCGGCCGGCGTTTCGGAACGAGACCCACGGGTCCTCGTCGGCGAGCGCGCCGATCGGGACAGGCGGCTGTGCCAGGGTCGGGGTCAGCAGCAGGTCGTAGCCGTCGAAGAAGGCGACGATCCGCCGGGCGAGCTCGCGGAGCGCCGCAGTCGACCGGACGTACTCGACCGCCGTCATCTCGGCAGCGGCCTCGATCAGCACGCGGTTCATCGGCTCGAACAGCTCCGCCGGCTCGCCGTAGAGGGCGGGGCCGACCTTCCAGACCTGCATGAAGAGGCCGAACAGCCGGTCGTCGCCCCAGGCCGGAGTCGCCTCCTCGACCGCGTGCCCGAGCTCGAGGAGCAGGGCGGCGGCATCCTCCGCAGCGGCCGCGCACTCCGGCGCCACGGGGGCGTCGATCGGCGGGGCGCTCGTCCAGGCGATGCGCAGGCTGCCGGGGTCGCTCCCGGCCTCGCCCACGAACGGCCGCTCCGCCGGCGGCGCCCAGTAGGGGTCACCCGTCTCGTAGCCGGCCATCACGTCGAGCAGGGCGGCCCCGTCGGCCACGGTACGGGTGAGCGGGCCGCTCGTCGAGAAGCCTTCCAGCCCCCCGTAGGGCGCCGGCGAGACGCGGCCCCGCGCCGGCTTGATCCCGAAGACCCCGCAGCAGGAAGCCGGGATGCGGATCGAGCCGCCGCCGTCGGAGCCGTGGGCGGCAGGGGCGAGCCCCGCCGCGACGGCCGCAGCGGCGCCGCCGCTCGAGCCGCCGGCCGTGCGCGACACGTCCCACGGGTTGCGGCACGGGCCGTTCAGATCGGACTCGGTCACCGCCGTGATCCCGAGCTCCGGCGTGTTCGTCTTGCCGAGCACGACGAACCCGGCCTCCTTCAGCCGGCGAACGACCGCGGCGTCGAACGCCGGCACGTAGTCGGCGAAGACGCGCGAGGAGAAGGTCGTCCGCACGCCCGCCGTCTCGTGCAGGTCCTTGATCGGCAGAGGGACCCCGCGGAACGGGCCGTCCGGCAGGTCGCCGGCCGCGGCCGCGAGCGCCTGCTCCGCGCACACGGTGACGTACGCGTTCAGGTCCGGGTCGAGGCGCTCGATCCGCTCGAGGTAGATCTCGACGAGCTCCACCGGCGAGACCTCGCCGCGCCTGACGAGGTCGGCCTGCTCGGTGGCGGTCAGGAAGGCGAGGCCGTCCACTCGCTCCGGGCCTCGACGGTGACGGCGATCACGGCGCCGGTGGGCGGACGCTCCCGGTACTGCGGGTACTTGGCGGCGAGCAGCTCCACGGCGCGAGGATGGTCCACGATCCGGGCGGTGCCGCGCAACCTCACCCACCAGAGCCGCGACCAGTCCTCGTCGTACCCGTCGATCAGCACCTCGACGCGAGCGTCGCGCTCGATGTTGACCAGGCGCTGCAGCCGCCGCGTCCGCTTCGGCTTCGCGTCCACCGCGGTGTAGAGGGTTCGCCCCTCGATCGCGAAGCAGATCGGGACGACGTGCGGGCGGCCGCGCGGGTCGACCGTCGCGAGCCGCGCGACGCGGGCCTCAGCGGCCGAGCGGTGCAGTCCAGGCACGGCGCGGAACCCGGTCGAGCGGGACGACCCGTCTCCCGTTCCAGTGGAAGGGCACGATTGCTCCCCCGCCCGTCGGGCAGCAGTGGCCGTCGGAGCTCCGCCACAGGACGTAGAGCAAGGCGACGGTGTCACCCGTTCGCCAGACCTCCCGCGGCGGGCCCGTCGAGTCGGTCGAGGCATCGGTGCCCACCGGCCGCCGGCCGTGGAAGAAGAACGCGCGACTGGGAGCGCCGCTGCCGCCGAGGTACTTGCAGTTGACGGCGACCAGGACGTTGAACCGCGAATAGCCGGGCTGCTCCCACGTCGAGGTGTCGGGCCGGCAGTACCCGTGGCCTCGCACGGCCTTCACCGCCGCTTCGAGCGCTGCGTCGGAGCCGGATCCGGCGGCGGGACGACGGCGGTCGCCGCGGCCAGGGCCAGCGGGACGATCAGACGGCGCCGCGACACGGCTCAGGCGACGGCGAGCCCCGGACGGACGAGCTTCGCCGGCCTGCGCAGGCGGGCCGTGTCCACCGGCGGGTTGAGCGGCTCGGCGAGCGGCGCGGCACCGAAAGACGCGGTCACTCGGTCCGGCGCCGGCGCGCCGTACAGCGTCGTCCGCTGGCGCGGGACCCGGCCCGCGGCCCGGATCAGCTCCTCCATCTGCTCCGGCGGCAGCTCCTGGCCGTGGCTGGCGCCGGCCGCGCGCGAGATCGACTCGTTCATCAGTGTCCCGCCGAGGTCGTTCACGCCCGCCCTGAGGGCGGCGGCGGCGCCGTCGAGGCCGAGCTTCACCCAGGACGCCTGGACGTTCCCGACGTGGGGATGGAGCGCGAGCCGGCCGACCGCGTGCACGAGGAGCGCCTCGCGGAAGGTCGGGCCGCGGCGTGCCGTCCCCTTCAGGTAGATCGGCGCCTGCATGTGCACGAACGGGAGGGGGACGAGCTCGGTGAAGCCGCCGGTCCGCCGCTGCAGATCGCGGATCGCGAGCAGGTGACGTGCCCAGCTCCGCGTCGTGTCCACGTGTCCGAACATGATCGTCGCGGTCGAGCGCAGGCCGACCCGGTGCGCCGTCTCGTGCACCTCCAGCCACTGCCCGGTGCTCACCTTGTCCGGGCAGAGGATCCGGCGAACCTCGTCGTCGAGGATCTCCGCGGCGGTGCCCGGGAGCGACGCGAGGCCGACGTCGCGAAGCCGGGTCAGATAGGGCTCGAGCGGCTCGCCGAGCGTGGCTGCGCCCTGCCAGACCTCGAGCGCCGAGAAGGCGTGCACGTGGAGGCCGGGCACCTCCCGCTTGACCGCCTCGCAGACCTCGGCGTAGTAGTGGCCGTCGAAGCCGGGGTGGATCCCGCCCTGGAGGCAGATCTCGGTCGCGCCCCGCTCCCACGCCTCGTGCGCGCGCCGGACCACCTCCTCGGTCGGAACGACGTAGGCGGGCCCGCGCAGGTTCTCGGCGAGCTTTCCCTTCGAGAACGCGCAGAAGCCGCAGCGGAAGTAGCAGACGTTCGTGTAGTTGACGTTCCGGGTGACGACGTACGTGACCTCGTCCCCGTTCACCTCGCGGCGCAGCCGGTCGGCCGCGGCGAAGACGCGGTGCAGCTCCTCGCCGCGCGCGCCGAGCAGGCGGACGACGTCGTCCTCGCCGAGCTCGCCGGCGGTGTCTGCGGGAAGCGCGTCCCGGGGCACGAACGGGGCAGGCGTCTGCGCGCCCGCCAGCCAGGCGTCCTCCCGGGCGAGCCGATCGGCATCCGACGAGCGCAGCGCCCGGGTGAGGACGCGCGGCGCGAGCCAGCGCTCGTCGGCGAACTCGGGGTAGACCGGCAGCCTGGGTACGAGCGCGAGACCGCGCGCCTCGGTGGCCGCCCGGAGCGTCTCGAGCTCCGGCCACGGCGCCTCCGGGTTGACGTGGTCGATGGTCACGGGAGACACCCCGCCCCAGTCGTCGATTCCGGCGTCGAGCAGCCGGGGAAAGTCACCGTAGCTGAGGTTCGGCGGCACCTGGACGTGGACGTCCGGAGGGAGCACCAGGCGCGCCGCGGCAGCCGTCCAGAGCAGGTCGTCCAGGCTCGGCTCCGGATGCGACGCCATCAGCGTCCCGGCCTTCGCGCGGAAGTTCTGGACGATCACCTCCTGGACGTGGCCGTGCTCGCGGTGCAGCCGGGCGATCGCCTCGAGCGCCTCCAGCCGCTCCGGGCGGGTCTCGCCGATGCCGATCAGGATCCCGGTCGTGAACGGCACCCGCAGCTCGCCCGCGAGGCGGATCGTCTCCAGGCGGGCGACGGGGCGCTTGTCGGGAGAGCCGAAGTGGGGGCCGCCGCGCTGGCAGAGCCGGTCCGAGGCGGTCTCCAGCATGATCCCCTGCGAGGCCGTCGCCTCGCGCAGCCCCGCCAGCTCGTCGCGGGCGATCACTCCCGGGTTCGCGTGCGGGAGCAGGCCCGTCTCCTCGAGGACGAGCTCGCACATGCGGGCCAGGTACTCGATCGTCGTCTCGCAGCCGAGCGAGCGAAGCTCCTCGCGGGCGACCCGGTAGCGCCGCTCCGGCTTGTCGCCGAGCGTGAACAGGGCCTCGGTGCAGCCGGCGGCCGCGCCCGCGCGCGCGATATCGAGGACCTCGTCCGGGGTCAGGTATGCCCGCTCGCCACGCCGGGGCGGCCGGGCGAACGTGCAGTAGTGGCAGACGTCACGGCAGAGCTTCGTCAGCGGGACGAAGACCTTCGGGGAGTAGGTGACGAACGCGGCGCGGCGCAGGCTCCGGGCCTCGGAGAGCAGGTCCTCGAGGGGCCGATCGAGCACCTGGTGAGCATACGTGCCGGTAAGGTCACGCCGTGGACGCCCACGCGCTCGTGCCGTTGAAGGCGCTGGACCGGGGGAAGAGCCGCCTGGCCGACGCGCTGTCACCGGAGGAGCGCGCCGAGCTGATGCGCTCGCTGCTCGGGCGGGTCGTCGACGCGGTCCGCGACGCGGGTGTCGAGCGCGTCACGGTCGTCACCGCCGAGCGGCTGGACGGCTACGACGTCTGGCCCGACCGCGGGCTCGAGTGGAACGAGGCTCTCGCCTGCGCCGCCGCCGACGTGGTCGCCGCGCCGCTCGTCGCGGTCGTCTCGGCCGACCTTCCGCTGCTTCGCGCCGAGGAGGTGGAGGAGCTGATCGCGGCGACGCCCGAACGCGGGATCGCGATCGCGCGCGCGATCGACGGCGGCACCAACGCAGTCGCGATGCGGCCGCCCGGCCTCGTCCCGACCCGCTTCGGGGAGCCTGGCAGCGCGGCGGTGCACGCGAGCCTCGGCGTCGACCATGTCGTGCTCGACCTTCCAGGTCTCGCGTTCGACGTCGACACGCCCGAGGACCTCGCCAAGATGCACGCCGCATGCCGCTGAGACTCGGGTACAAGGCATCGGCGGAGCAGTTCCCTCCGCGCCGACTCCTCGAGCTCGGCGTCGAGGCCGAGCGTCACGAGCTCGAGATCGTCGCCGTCTCCGACCACTTCCAGCCCTTCCGCCACACGGGCGGCCACGGGCCGGCGTCTCTGCCGTGGCTCGGCGCCCTCGGCGAACGGACCGAGCGTGCGCTCATCGGGACGAGCGTACTGACGCCGACCATGCGCTATCACCCGTCCGTGGTCGCGCACGCGTTCGCGACGCTCGCCTGCCTGAGCCCCGGACGCGTCTTTCTCGGCGTCGGGACCGGCGAGTCGCTGAACGAGACGCCGGCGACCGGGACGGAGTGGCCCGGGGCGAAGGAGCGCCGGCTGCGGCTGGCCGAGGCGATCGAGCTCATGCGCCGCCTCTGGACGGAGGAGCGCGTCAGCTTCGAGGGCGAGTACTACCGCACCAACCTGGCGACGGTCTACGACCGCCCGGACGAGCCGGTGCCGATCTACGTCGCTGCGTCCGGGCCGCTGGCGGCCAGGCTGGCAGGCGGAGCCGGCGACGGGCTCATCGTCACGAGCGGAAAGGCGCCAGCGCTGTACGAGGAGCTGAACGCCGCGATGGAGGGCGGCGCCCGGGCGGCGGGACGCGACCCGGCGGAGGTGGCGCGGGTGATCGAGATCAAGGTGTCGTACGACCACGACCTCGACTACGCGCGGGAGGCCTGCGAGTACTGGGCGCCCCTCGCCCTCTCTCCCGACCAGAAGCGAGACGTCGACGACCCGATCGAGCTCGAGCGGCTGGCCTACGAGACGCCCGGGATCGCCCAGCGCCGCTTCATCGTCTCGAACGACCCCGACGAGGTGGTCGAGCGCATCGGCGACTACGTCGCGCTCGGCTTCGACCACCTCGTCTTCCACGCGCCGGGCGACGACCAGCTCCGGTTCCTCGACCAGTTCTGCTCGGACGTCGCGCCGCGGCTCAGAGACCGCTTCGTCTGAACGGGACGCGGCCGTTCCGGCCGTGTCCCAGGGACAGTCCCTCGATCGGCCGAAAGAGGCGACGGCGAGGGAGACGAACGGCGTAACCGTGCGACCGTACGTCCGTTCGGGGCACGGCCGAGGGACTGTCCCTCGTCAGAGGGCGTTCCGGAACGCTGCCTCCGCCTCCGCGCCGTAGGCGGCAAAGACGACCCGGCGAAGCGACGTCGGCTCGAAGGCGCGTACCTCGGCGACCATGATCCGCGCGCACTCCTCGACCGGAAAGCCGCCGACGCCGGTGCCGAACGCGGGCAACCCGAGGGACTCCGCGCCGAGCCCGTCCGCAACCGCGAGGGCCCGGCGCGTCGCCCGGCCGATCGCGTCCGCGCTCGTCCGCAGGTCCTGGCCCATCACCGCCGCGTGGATCACCCAGCGGGCGGGCAGCGACCCTGCGCCGGTCGCGACCGCGTCTCCCACCTCGATCGGCCCCTTGGCCACCGCCTCCCGCTCGATCTGCTCCCCGCCCGCCCGCTTCAGCGCACCGGCGACGCCGGCGCCCATCCAGAGCCGGTCGTTGGCCGCGTTCGCGACCGCGTCCACTGCGAGCACGGCGATGTCGCCATCGACGACCTCGAGCTGGAGCACGACCGCAAGCGTAGTGCGGCGCCGCGCTCGACGGCGATCGGCGGAGTGCCTCCCCGCGCTAGCGGTGGGTCATGTGGAGGGCCAGGCTCGCCTGGTTGGCGATGCCGGCCAGCAGGCGAAGCTTGCGCTGCGAGAACGTCTCCGGCGCGGCGGCGGCGATGCAGCCGATGCGGCCGGAGGGCAGGACGATCGGAGCGACCGCGAGCGGATCGTCGCCGACCGGAACCATGTCGACCGTGCCGGGCTCGAGCACGAACGGCTCTCCGCGCTCCAGCACCCGCCGGGTGTCGCCGAAGTCGACCACGCTGCCGATCGGAACGACCGGCACGGCGCCGTCGTCACGCCAGGCGGCCTCGATCGCGAACGACCCCGGGCGGCCGCGCTCGAGCCACAGCGACGTGCTCGGCGAGCCGAGCATCTGCCCGGCGAGCTCGACGATCCGCCGCTGGACCTCCTCCGTCGTGCCGACGCCGGACAGGCGGCGCGAGAACTCGAGCAACGCGCTCGCCACCTCGGCGCTCTCCCGCTCCGACCGGAGCAGCGCCGACTTCTGGAGCGCGACCGACACCCGGTAGGAGAGGCCCTCGAGCAGACGCAGGCGCTCGTCCGCGAAACCCTCGCCGTCTCCCTCCGAGGCGCGCACGGCGATCCAGCCGCGCACGCCGAAGCCGCTGTGGAGCGGCGCGATCGTGGACGGTCTGAGCGCGGCCCCATGCTCCTGGCCGGCGAAGACGCGCCGGATCTCTTCCATGCCGACGACGAAAGGCGACTTGCGGCCGTCGATCAGCCGGGCGGCGGCAGCCCGGCCGGGGCGCCAGTCTAGGATCGGCTTCGCCGCGGGGTCCTGGGCGTAGCCGACCGAGGCGAGGCAGCGGAAGTTCCCGGCGTGCGCGTCCTCGATCCAGAGCGAGACCTGGGTGACCTCCATCAGCCGGGCGACGGTGCGCACCGTCTCGTCGCCGATCTCCTCGACCGACCCGGCCTCGGAGATGGCGTCCGCGAACTCGAGCCACGTCCTCGCGTTGTCGGCCTCTCGCCGCAGGGAGTCGACGAGCCGTGCGTTCTCGAGCGCCGCGGAGGCGTGGCCGGCGAGCACCTCGAGGAGCCGCAGGTCGTCCTCGTCGAACTGCCCGATCCCGAGCTTCGACATCACGATCGCGCCGATCACGCGCTGGCCGTACCTGAGCGGCACCGAGGCGAGCGACTCGTCGGGCCGGCTGTCTCCGACCTGGACGCCGATGTCGGAGTCGTTCGTGTTCGGGACGAGCATCGGCTTTCCTGTCGCCGCTACGTGGCCGGTGATGCCCTCGCCGAGCCCGAGCGTCGGTGCGCCCATCTCCTCGAGCATCCCCCGCACGGCCACCGGCTCCAGGGTGTCGCCGTCGAGCAGGTAGACACAGCAGTTGTGGTAGTCGACGAGCATCCGGAGCTCGTCGACGATCGCCTCGCCGATCTCGGTCACGTCGTTCAGGCGGCTCAGCTTCCGCGCCAGGCTCTGCAGCATCTTCAGGTGCGCGATCGAGCGGAGATCTCGTCCGGCGTCCTGGTCCTCCGGCCGCTCTCCGCCGGCCTCCGCGAAGACGACGACGCGGTCCTTGCCCTGCGCCTTGGCGGTCATCATCGCCGCCTCGGCGCAGGCGATCAGCTCACGGGCGTTCATCGCGTGCTCGGGGCCGAAGGCGACGCCGATCGAGAGCGTGATCTCTCCGACGGATTCGGCCGGGGTGTCGAGCAGGGCCTTCCGGACGCGGGCCGCGAGCCCGAGAGCGTCGGTCGCGGTGCAGGAGGGCAGGATGATCGCGAACTCCTCGCCGCCGACGCGGCAGACCGTGTCGGACTCGCGCACCGTCGAGCGCAGGAGGTCGGCCAGGAGCTTGAGCACGTGGTCGCCCTCGCCGTGACCGCAGACGTCGTTCACGCGCTTGAAGTCGTCGATGTCGAGCATCAGCAGCGCAGCCGAGTCGTGGGCGCGCCCGGCGCGCTGGAGCTCTGCCCGCATCCGCTCGTGGAAGTAGCGGTGGTTGTAGAGGCCCGTCAGCGAGTCGGTATGGGCCAGGTGCTCGAGGCGGGCGCGGATCCGGGCGTTGTCGAGCGCGAGCGCCGCTGCGTCGGCGAACCAGCGCGCGAGCTCGAACTCGTCCTCGTCGAAGGAGGCGTCCTCGCCCACCCGGTAGATGTTCAGCGCCCCCTTCAGCGAGCCGCGGGCGACAAGCGGCACGGTGATCAGCGCCTCGGGGTCCGGCGGCGTTCCGGGCACGAACGCGACCCGCGGGTCGAGGTGCGCTTCGTTGGCCAGCACCGGGCTGCGGTGGAGGACGGCCCAGCCGGTGATGCCCTGCCCGTACTGGATCGGGCTCGCCAGCACCTCGTCGGCCCACGCGCCGGCTGCGAACACGGGCACGAGCTCGCCGATTCGGTCGTCGGCCTCGTAGATGTGCAGGTCGTGGTAGGGGACGAGGTCGCCCATCGTGTCGGCGATGCGGCCGAGGAGCGCCTCGGGGCTCTGCTCGGACAGCACGTCGTGGAAGACGGCCGCGAGCCGCCGGTACGACTCGACGAGGCCCTGCGCGCGTGCTGCAGCCCCCTCGGCGTCGGGCGTCGGAACGGAGACGAGCGCAGGGTGAACTGCCACAGCTTCTCCGGGTATCGGCAGCACTGAACGCATGAATAAGGCATCGCGGGCGGGCCCGCGTCCCTCGAACGAGGGATCGCGCGAGCCCTGCTCAGCGAAAGAGGTCCTGCTCCGGGGGCATCACCAGATCGCGCCCGGTGCCGCCGCCGGCGACGCGGAGGCCGCGGACGACGGCCGCCGGAATCCGCTCGGTCTTTCCCATCGCGAGCTCGGCGGCGGCGGCGATCTCGTCGGCAAGCGCGATCACGGTCGAGTGCAGCTCGTAGCCGGCCGGGTCGTACGTGCCGCGCAGGTCGCGCAGGACCTCGATCCCGGCGGCGCCGATCGCGACGTTCACGATCCCCAGCCGCCAGGCACGGCCGAACGTGTCGGTGACGAGCACGCCGACCGACCGGCCCGTGCGCGCCTCGAGCGCGGCCCGCAGCCGTGCCGCGGAGGCGTCGGGATCCTCGGGGAGCAAGACGACCGTTTCCGGGGCCGGCGCATTCGAGGCGTCGACGCCGGCGGCCGCGCAGACGAATCCGTGCCGGGTCTCGGCGATCACGAGCGGCGGGCGGCTGCGGACGACGCGTGCCGACTCGCGCAGGACGACTTCCGCGCGGCGCGGGTCTCCGTCCGGGCCGGCCAGTCCGCGGGCCTCCTCGGACGGCTCGACGCTCTCGAGGGCGACGACGCGGCCCTCGGCCTTCGAGACGACCTTCTGCGCCACGCAGACGACGTCGCGGTCGCGAAGCTCGACCGCGGCGGCGATCATGCCGGCAAGGTCGTCCCCCTCGCGGATCTCCGGCAAGCCCTCCACCGGGACGATCTCGATGGCGCCTGCGGCGCCACGACATCGCCTCGCACCGAGATCGACGGCTTCGCCGCCGTCTCTGTACTCGGCTTCGTCTCTCACCCGCGCATCACACCGCTGCGCGCGGCCTCGAGCACCTTCCCGGCCAGCAGGCGGGCGCTGCGGCGGTCCGTCATCAGCGTGCGCGCTACGTGTGGCCGGATACGCATCGCCTCGAGCGCCACCGCGCCGGCGGCGTCGGCCTCGTCGACGACGAGGGCGTCCAGCAGGCCCGGATAGCAGCCCGCCACGTGGGCGGGCGAGGTGCCGCCGGCCAGCCGTCGCAGCATGCGGCCGGCCGGGCCCTTGACCGCCTTTCCGCCGATCAGGGGGCTGACCCCGACGACCGGCGTCCGCTTGCGCCTCACGGCGACGCCGATCGCGTGCACGGCGAGGATCGGCCAGATCGAGATGTACGGGTTGCTGGGAGCGATCACGACCAGCGACGCCTGCTCGATCGCCGCGAGCACCCCCGGGGCCGGCTTCGCGAAGGCCGCACCCTCGAAGCGGAGGCCGTCCACGCGGTCACGCGTCCGGCGCCGGACGAACCACTGCTGGAGCGAGAGGTCGCCCGCCGGCGTCTCGACGATCGTGCGCAGGCGGTGGTCGGTCGCCGGGAGGATGCGCGTCTCGACCCCGAACGCGGCGGCGACGCGGGCCGTGACCGCCGAGAGCGGCTCACCCGCGCGCAGCGCCTTCGTGCGGACGAGATGGAGCCCGAGGTCGCGGTCGCCGAGCTGGAACCAGGTCTCCTCGTCGCCGAGCGCCCTGGCCGTGTCGAGGGCGTTCCACGTCTCCCGGCGGCGCCCCCAGCCCCGCCGCGCGTCGTGGAGATCGGCGAGCGTGTACACGAGGCTGTCCAGGTCGGGGGAGACGTGCAGGCCGAACAGCTCCGCGTCGTCGCCGACGTTGCCGACCACCGTCACCTCGCGCGGCCCGACCACGCCGACGAGGCCGCGCACGAACCGCGCGCCGCCGACGCCGCCTGACAGGACGACTATCCCGCCCATCTGCGGGTGACACTACCGCCGTGGCCCTGCAGGAGCACCCGGGTCGGGGTGGCCGCCGCCCCGATGCGCCCGGACGCCCGGGTCCCGCGGGTCGGCCGTGACCGAAGCGGGGCCCGCGCGCCGGCACCGCTCTTCGGTCAGAAGGGGTAGGTCCAGACTCCGCCGTGCTTGACGAAGGAAGCGCTCGTACCGCCCTGGTCGTCCCCGATCGTGAGGCCGATGGCGACGGGGTTGGCAAGCGGGGAGAAGCTCGGGGTCGAGCCCCGGCCGACAGCCGACCAGATGTGCGTCGCCGTGTTGAACGTCAGCTCGGAGACCAAGCCGATCTTGCGCGAGCGTAGCGCGACTGGTTCGGGACCTTCTCGAAGCGGGAGCGTCGATCGTCTCGACGAGCGGCCCGACCTTGCGGGTGACGCTCCCCGAGCTGACCGCGGCACCCGGCGAGGCGTGAACGTCCCGGCCAGAGCAAGAGCCGCGGGCTTCTTCCCGGTCGCCGGCCTGATCGCCCCGGGCACGAGCTCGAGGCTCGGGTCGGCGCCCCGACTTGGTAGGCGACCGACTCTGAGCTTCGTTGCCGTTCCGGTCCCACGCCTGCGCCAGGACGTTGCTGGCCGACGGTCGAGATCTCGAGCTCGCCGGGAGCTGGCACGCTGACGCCCACGCCGCTCTCGTCGCTGGACGTCACCTGGGGGTCGGCGCTCGCCCTGGGTGATGGTCGCCCCGCTCGGCGGGCCGGACGACGTCGATCGCCGGCGGGTCGGTGTCCCCGCCGGGAGCCTGCACCTGGACGATCGCCGTCCCCACCGGAAGCGCCTCGGGCAGCGGCGCGGCGAAGATCAGCGACCCGATCCCCGCCACCTTGCGCACGACCGTCCCGGAGGGCGCGGCGATCTGCGCGTAGTCGCCGGCCTGCCAGCCGTTCGTCGAGGCCACCTCGACCTCGGTCGCGCCGGCCGCCGAGGCCTGGGCGACCGTCGTGCTCACGCCGAGCTCCGGCAGGAGGCGAGGGCGACGCAGCCGCCTCGTCGAGGTCGCCGTGATCACCTTCAGGCCAGGGGCGAGGGTGGGAACGTCGACCTCCCAGGAGCCGTCCGTGATCGGGCCGATCGACACATGGCCGAGCGGGACGGCGCCCTGAGGGCCGACCTCGCAGGAGCTCGACCCGTAGACGTCGACGCGGGCGGTGAACGAGCCGCCCTGGACGAGGTCGGTCACGTTGCCCTGCACGACCAGCCCGGCCCCGCTCTGGGCGACCCTGGAGAACACGGGCACGGCCGTGACCGCGTAGGCGGGACTCGAGCCGTAGACGATCCCGCCGCCGTTCCCCGTGATCGAGTTGCCCACGATCGCCGGCCGGTTGTCGACGAGGAGGGACGGCACCGACACGCCGGGGCCGCCGTTGTGGGCGATCACGTTGCCGAGGTTGCCGTCGCCGCCGACGAGCACGCCGGCGTTGGCCGGTCCGACCTCGACGCCGGCGCCGGCATTGGCGAGCGGCAGGCCGTCGATCGTCTCTCCGATCACGTTGCCCTGGAGGAGATCCTCTGAGTTGTACGCGCCGTTGGTCAGGGCGGCGCCCGGCCCGGCGTTGCCCGAGATCAGGTTGCAGGCCAGGTCGCAGACGCCGCTCGCTGCGTCGCTCGGCCCGCCGGCGAAGGATGCGACGACAGCGGCGTCGCCGTTCGCGGTGCCGTTCGGAACTGCGATCCGGCCGCCCGGGTCGGTGCCGATGAAGTTGCCGAGGATCTGGATCTCCTCGGTCCTCGACGACACGACCGCCGGGCCGGTGTTCCCCGAGATCACGTTGCACGGGTCGTCGCAGGCCGTGGATCCCGCCGGGCGCATGCCGCCGACCAGGTCGGCGTCGAACACACCGGTGCCGTTCGGAACGGGAGCGGTGCCGTCCGCGTTCGTCCCGATCAGCTGCCGGCGGCGACGTCGACGCCCTCCACGCCCGTTTCGTTACCGCTGATCTGGTTGCGAAGCACCTCCACGTGGTAGCGCGACCAGTCGCACACTTGCATGCCCGCGCAGGCCTCCTCCACTACGCCGTAGTGGTCGAGGGCCGGCGTCGACCCGTCGGCCGTCGTCCCGATCCGGTTCCCCTCGATCGTCACGTTCGACCGGTTGCCAGGCCCCACAGCGACGCCGGCCGGCTCGCCGCCGATCACGTTCCCCTGCCCGGCGGGGCCGCCGACGAGGACGGTTCCCGAGTCCACCACGATCCCGCCTTGCCGTGCTTTGGGTCCCCGTCGTGCTGCGCGAGCGGCCAGAGCGCCCGGTCCCGGAGCGATCGAGCCCGATCAGGTTCCCGCTCATCGTGCTTGGACCCCAGGCCCCGATCTCCACCGTCCGTTCCCGGCGATCAGGTTCCCGGGCGCGAGCCCCGCCGCCGTCACCGTGCCGCCGACGGTCATCCCGCCGCCGATCACGCCGTTGTTGTTTCCGAGCGGCTGCTCGCCGATGAGGTCGGCGCCGATCGTGTTGCCGACGACGAGCGCGCCCGCGGGATTGCCCGTATCAAGCTCGATCCCGTCGCCCCGGTTGCCGGAGACGAGGTTGCAGTCGCCCGAGCAGGTGACGGGGCTCGTCCCCTGCGTGCCGCCGATGGTCGCGTTCGGCCCCTGCACGTTCACCCCGTCGAGGTTCGGACGGGCAGCGAGGCCGGAGACGTCCGTGCCGATGCGGTTTCCGGCGATCACGGAGCCCTGGCCGGTGACGAGGATGCCGTTCTCGTCCCAGAGGTTGACCACGAGCCCCCGGACGACGCTCGCGTCCGCGCCGAGCGCGATCCCCGTCGCGTTCGCTCCCGCGTTCGCGCCGGTCAGCTCGACCCAGCCGCCCGGCTGCGTGGTGCCGTCGATCGTCACCGTCTTCGTGACCGGGGGCAGCGGGACGCGGCGGCGATCGTCGGCGCGGCGCCGCCAGCGTTGACGTTGAAGTCGATCACCACCTTGCCGACCTCGACCCAGGCGTTCGCGAGCTCGATCGCGGCGCGGAGCGTACACTGGTCGCCGCTCGTGGCCGCGTCGACGTCGCAGGAGCGGGCCGTCTTCGCGGCGGCGGGGAGCTGCTCGTCGCCCGTGGAGTTGACGACGATCGTCGGCGCCCCGACGTCGAGCTGGGTCGTCTGTGGACGGATTGCACCGCGGAGCCGTCGAACGGCACCGTCGCGCTCGCTCCGGCGTCCAGGCTGAGGGTCGCCGCCTGCGTGGCAGTGAGGGTGTAGTCGAAGGTGGCGTCGTCGCCGGCGACCAGCGTCGTCGCCCCTCCGGTCGGGCCGCCGAGCGTGACGCCGCTCGTCGGGGTGACGGTGAGCGTCGGAGCGAGACCCGTGATCGAGTGACCGGTCCCGTTCGTGACGTGGACGTGCACGGCGGTGGTGCCGCCGACGCCGATGTCCGACGAGTCGACGGTCAGGTCGAGCGGGAGGAGGTCGCCCCCGACGGTCAGGTCCGTCTGCCTCTGACCGGCGCTCACGGGGCCTCCCGGGCCGGCGCCCGAGGCGTCGACCGTCGCGGTCGCGTCGCCCCCGGCGAGCGCGGTGGCGGCGAAGTCGAACGTGGCCTGGGTGCCGGCCGCGAGGTCGGCCGACGCGGGCGTCGGGCCGGTGTCGACGGTGGCGACCGTGCCGGGCGCGATTGACACCTGCGGTGCGACGGAGGTGATCGGCACCCCGCCGTCGTTCCGCACGGTGACCTCTATCCCGAACGGGTTCCCGCTCGCCGGGCTGGCCGGGCTGACCGTCACCTGGCTGATCGTCAGCTTGGGGACGAGGGCGGTCGAGGCGACGGCCTGCAGGCCGTTCGAGTCGGTCACCGTCAACTGGACGGTGTGCTGGCCGGGCGCGGAGAAGTGGTGGGTGACGATCGGCCCGGTGTCGGTGCCGTCGTCGAACTGCCAGTCGTAGCTCGTCAGCGTCGCGCCGGGGGCGGTGGCGGTCGAGGCCGAGCCGTCGAAGACGAACTCGTCCGGGTTGCCCGAGCCGCGGTAGGTGAGGGCGGCGAGCGGCTGCGTGCCGCCGCGCGTCCAGTCGACGCCGCAGACCGTGCCGGTCGCCAGCGTGCGCTCGTACGGCCCGCTCCAGCTGACGACGTCGACGTTGCCGGAGCGCGCGGCGACGACCTCGTTGCCGTCGGGGGAGAAGGCGAAGCTCTGCGTGGGGCCCGTGTTCAGCTGGAAGGTGCCGCTGCCGGTGAAGATGCCGTGCTGGGCCGTTGCACCCCAGCTGACCTGGCCGTCCCAGGCGACGGTGCCGTCCGGGCGGATCCTGATGTCGCCGGCGATCGGCTGGTACTGGGTCGGAGTCGTCCCGGGCACCGCGACCGGGGTGAAGAGGTCGCTGAAGCCGGCCGAGCCGACGGGTGCCGTCGCTGCCACGGAGGCGGGGATGGTCGTGCCCATGTCCTTGGCGTGGACGAGGGCCCAGATGTTGCCGATCCAGTCGAGCGAGGTCACGGTGCCGTTGCTCGTCGTGTCGATCGTGCTGTAGCCGCCGTTCGGCACGTCGTCGTAGATGCGGACCTCGGTGTCGGTCGCGACGAGGATCTTCGTCCCATCGGGCGACCAGGCAAGCGGCTCGGCGCCGAACGGCCCCACCCAGGAGTGGACGTTGGACCCGTCGGTGTCCATCGTCTCGAGCGTGACGTTGGGCGTGGCGGCGATGACCGCGAGCCGGGTGTTGCCCGGCGAGACCCGCGGGAACGCTCCGTTCGCGATCGCGGTCGGTGTGCCCCCGTTCGGATCGGCGCGGTAGACGCTCGAGCCCTCGGCCCCGCCGGACGGGCAGAGCGAGAGTAGCGGTGCCGGCGAGGGCCCTGTCGTCGCCGTCCGCGCGCCGGAGGCGGCGCCCCCTGCGAGGACGGCCCCGCCACGAGGGCCGCCGTTCCCGCTGCGAGCTGGCGGGCTCTCAGCTTCCCGGTGAATCTCCGCACGGCTCTTCCTCCTTCGTCTCCGCAGAACGCTCGGCCTGCCGATCGCCGCGGGCCAGGAACGCCATGAGCTCGTCCGCGTTCCTGACCACGGCCGTCTCACCCGTGGTGATCGACTCCACCTTCCCCGCCACGCGGCCGCGGGCGAGAGCGTCGCGGGCGAGCGAGAGAACGTAGGTCGCGAGCACGCCCGGATCGTGCGCCGCAGGCGTCCCACGGGCGTCCCACCGCCGCCCTCGGCGGCGGGAGCTACCCGCCCGCCGCCAAAGGCGAGAGCCCGGTCGCCTGACGGAGACGCAAGAGCCGCGCCGTGTCGGACAGGCCGAGCTCGCTCCGGACGGCCGCGGCCCGCGCGACGAGTGCTCGGGCCCCGCCGCGGCGTCCCTGCTGCAAGAGCAGCTCGGCGGCCAGCAGGTAGCGCTGCTCGTCGAGCGGCTCTGCCGTGATGGCTTCCTCGAGCAAGCGGATCGCATCGTCGAGCTTGCCCTGCTCGACGGCGTCGGCGGCGAGGAGGTCGAGCAGCTCGAGGCGGCGGCGCCGAAGGCGCTCGCGGTGCGGGACGCTCCAGTCCTCGTAGCGGTCGTCGGGCAGCAGATCTCCCGCGTAGCGGGCGAGCGTGGTGCGGGCGAGGTTCGCCTGCTCGAGGGGTACGGCCGCGAATGCCTGCGCCGCCGAGGACTCGAACAGCTCCGCGTCGACCCGGGCGCTGGGCGCCAGCTCGAGCAGGTCGCCGTTTCGCCTGACGAGGTCGCCGGTCGCGGCCCGGACGCGGTTGACGACGTTGCGAAGCCGCTTGCGCCCCGTAGACGCCGGGCTCCCGGGCCAGAGCATCTCGATCGTGACGTCGACGGGCAGGCTCCGCTCGAGCGCCAGGCGCTTCAGGAGCAAGGCCGGCTTGCCGGGTGGGACGCGTACCTGCCTCCCGTCGGCGGCCACGGAGAACGAGCCGAGGACGGCGATCGCCGCGCGCGGCTCGCGGTGCCCGAACGCCTCGGCGGCGGAGGACCCCGACGACGCGCGAGGGCCGCCAGCTCGCCGGCGAGGTCGGGCTCGTGGAGAAACGGCAGCTCGGGATAGCCGATGCCGGCCGCCGCTTCGAACGCCCGCGCGGCAAGCCGACCCGCGTCGTCCCGTCGGCCCCGCAGAGCCGCGTACGCTCGGAGCAGCAGCGTCCGCCAGCCGTCGCGCTCGGGCTGTTGCGGAGAGTCCGCGTACGCGAGCAGAGCCCGCTCGGCCTCCTGCGGATCGCCGAACCGCACCTCGACGCTGCCGCGGGCGACCCACGCGATCTCCGGATGGCCCAGAGCGCCCGCCCGAGCCTCGGCCCGCTCGACGTACGCGCGGGCGAGGTCCGCCTCGCCGAGGCGCGCGAGCATCTCGGCGGCCTCGGCGAGGAACTCGATGCCGGTCGGATGCTCGAACCAGGTGCCGGGATGCCGCTCGGCCTCGCGGAGGAGCTCGACCGCAGCAGGGCCGTCCCCTCTGAGCGACGCGACCCTGGCCAGAAGCCACGCGCCGTAGCCGCGCACCAGGCTGTCTCCGAGCACGCGCCCGATGCGCACGGTCTCGGTGAGCACCGCCGCCGCCTCCTCGAGGGCTCCGTAGTACGAGTGCACCTCGGCCAGGAACGTGGCCACGCCGGCCCATTTCCGCGTCCCCGCCGGGACGGCCGCCAGCGCCTCGCGCAGTCGCTTGACGGCCCGGTCGACCTCGCCCCGCGCGTACAGCACGTGGAAGCCGAGATCGACGAGCACCGCGGCCTGCCATTCGCGCTCGCCGGAGGCTCTGAGCAGGGTCGCGGCCTCGAGGAGAGCCTGCTCGGCCTCGAGCATCGACGCCGGATCGCCACGGAACGCGGCTGCCCGCCCACGGGCGTGGAGCGCCCGCGCTCGAACGACGATCTCGTCCGGCCCGGCGGCGGCCAGCAGCGCGGACACCAGCTCGTCGGCCTTCTCGGAGCGTCCGTCCACGGCGAGATCGAGCGCCTGCTCGGCGGCGACCTCGCGACCGAGCCGCCCGTCGGCGGGCGCCGGCAGGGCCGAGGCGGCCCGTTCGAGCAGCTCGGCCCGGTATGCCCTCGCGCCCACGCTCTCGGCGGCTCGAGCAACCCGCACGAGGGCGGCCGGATGCCCGGAGGCGACGTCGTGCGGGAGGAGCGACAGGTAGGCGCGGAGCTCCGACACGTCCAGCGCCGTCAGCTCCTGCCAGGGGCGCGCGGCGATCAGCCCGGCCACGCCCTCCGCGTCGCCCCCCTCGACCAGGAAGGCGAGCGCGACCGGGAGCTCGCCGCGCGTCGCGTAGACGTCTGCCGCCCGGCGGGCGGCAGCGTGCCCCAGGAGCGTCCGGCCGGCAAGCTCCTCCCGCACGGGGTCGGGCAGCGCTCGCCAGCCGGCCCTCGCCGGAACGACCGGGAGCCCGATCTCCGCCGCGAGCTCCAGGATCCCCTCGCCGACAGCGGCCGCCGCTACCTGCGCGTCGAGGAGCGGAAGGTGGCCCAGCTCGAAGAGCATCCCGCGCTCGCGCTCGCCCAGCGGCTCGAGGAGCTCGTCGACGAGGTCCTGCATGAGGCCGGACCCTCGGGCCAGGGCGTGCCGCGCGGAGGCGGGCGAGCGCGCGAGCACCCTGGCCGTGAAGACGACGGCCGCCGGCCAGCCGAAGGTTGCTGCGTCGATCGCCGCAAGCTCATCCCGGCGGGGCTCACGTCCGACGATCGCCGCGACGAGCTCAGCGCCCTCCCGCTGCTCGAAGGCGAGGTCGCCGGGGCCGAGCCTGAGAACGCCGACCGCCGCCGCCTCCAGCTCCGGCGCGAGGCGCCGGCCCGCGACGAGCAGCGTGCTGGCCGGGAAGCGCGCGGGTGAGGTCGGCCACGAGCGCGGCCGCCGCCCCTGTTGCCCGCTGGCTCTCGTCGACAAGCAGTAGCGTCTCCGGCGTCGTCGCCAGCGGCTCGACGAGCGCCGAGAGGGCCTCGCAGCCGTCCAGCAGGCGCGCCCGCACGGCCTGGGCGGCGTCGGTAAGCCCGGAGCGCTCGAGCGCCCGGGCATGAGCCGCGCGACGGCGGCCGGCTCGTGGACTGTGTCCTCGAGCTGGACGTCAACGAGCGGCTGGCCGAGCGTCTCGGAGAGCTCGGCCGCGAGCGCCGACTTCCCGAAGCCACCACCGGCCTCGAGAAACGCGACCCGGCTGTCGATCAGGGCATCGATCAGCCGGGGCCGGGACACGTGGTAGGAGGGAAGGCGCCCCATGGAGAGCCGAACCCTAAGCTCTCGTCAGGCAGGCCGGAGCCGCCGCTCCCCGCAGCGCTACCTCCTGTCCCAGGCCGAGCTCGGCCGGCGCCCTAGATGTAGTTCCTAAGCAGGTTGGTTCATCCGGGCCTCCTTGGAGGCTGAGGGCTGCTCAGGGCTCTTCAGTCCCAAGGAGGCGATCCGGATGAGGCTTCACGGTAGCGCGGCTCTCAGTTGGAGCGGCCGGCGGTTGTTGGCCGATCGAGTGTTGGCGCAGGGGTGGACGCTGACCGCGGCGGCCGGGGCCGCCGGGGTCAGCGTCCGCTGCGCTCGTACGTGGGTAGGCAGGTATCGGGTTGAGGGTGAGCATGGTCTTGTCGATCGGTCGTCAGCGCCGAGGCGAGTCGCGAATCGGACGCCGGCCGACTGGGTCGCGGTGATCCTCGGGCTGCGCGGGTTGCGGATGACCGCGGCTGAGATCGCCGAAACGCTCGAGATGCCGCTCTCGACGGTATCGGCGGTTCTCCGCCGTGCAGGGATGGGCAGGCTTGGCCGGATCGGACTCGAGCAGCCAGTCCGCTACGAGCGGTCGCGGCCGGGCAAGCTCGTCCACATCGAGATCAAGAAGCTCGGCCGGATCAAGGGCGGGGCCGGCAAACGGATCACCGGCGTGCGTCATGGCAACCATCAACGAATCGCCGGGGTCGGCGGTCGCCGCCACCTGACCGTCGGCTGGGAGTTCGTGCACGTCGCGATCGACGACCACAGCCGCCTCGCCTACGCCGAGGTGCTCCCCGGCGAGAAAGCGGCCACCGCAATCGGCTTCCTGCGACGCGCGATCGCGTTCTTTGCCCGCTACGGCATCGCCGTCGAGCGCGTGCTCACCGACAACGGCAGCGCCCACATTGAGCCGGACCGGCTTCCACGGGGACCGGTTTAGGACAGATCCGCCACCCACAGCTGGTTCGGGCGCGACGCCGTGAAGTCGCGCCGCACCAGGTCGAGTCGCCGCTGCGCCTGCGGGTCAGACCGGGTCGTCCGCCACGGCTTCCCGCGCCGCTTCGCCCCCCGGACCCCGTTCTCGCGCATCAGCCGCTGCACCCGGCAGCGCGGCGCCTTTTCGCCCGCCCTGCGCAGCGCCTTCCACATCCGCCGGTAGCCGTAGGCGTAGTAGTTCGCCTGGTGCAGCTCCCGGATCCGACCGAGCAGCCGCTCGTCCTCGACCGCGCGAGTGGAGCGCTGCCCGCTGCGGCGCCCACACCGCCGCCCTTGACGGCTGGCTCTGGCACCACAACCATCGCAAACGACACTCAGCACTCGGCCACCAACCCCCGGCCAGCAGAACCAACCTCCTTGGCTCCTACACCTAGACGACCGCCCGGCCCGGCCCCGAGACCGTCCACTCGGTCAGGTCGAACCAGTGCGATCCCTTCAGGGCCTCGACCAGCCGCGGGTCGGTGTGCCGGGCGAAGAACACGTGGCGGTCGACGTCCGCGCAGATCTCCAGCTCGTCGAGGCTGACGTCGGGGATCTTCATCAAGGCCTCCGCCGGCAGCTGAGCCTCGCGCGCGGTGTAGTGCTTGAACTGGAGGTTCGGCGCGATCTCCATCAGCTCCGGCCAGTCGGGACACGTCTGGTAGCTCATCGTCCTCCTATCTCGGCAGGAGCAGCGATTTCCTGCAGCGACCACGTTCCTGCAAGGAGGACCGGACCCCTCGCGGCCTCCCCCGCGTAGACCACGAACCGGACTCCGTCCTCGAGCCAATGGTAGACCCGGCAACCGCCCCCGTCGCCGACCTCGAACCGCACCCGGAAGCGGCCGTCGGCGAGAGGAGGGCGACCGACCTCGAAACGCAGCACGCGCGCCCCCGGCGCCTCACCCCAGCCGAGCTCCTCGGTGTCCTGCGACGTCGCGGCGAGCAGCAGGCCCGCCTCGTCGCGGAGCTCGAGCGCGACCCGCGGCGCCGGGATCGGCTCCCGGACGTCGAGACGAAGCTCGAACACGAGCGGCTCTCCCGCGGCGAGCTGCTGCCGTTCCTCCCCGTCCGGGCCTGAGCAGCCGGGCTGCGACGATCCGTGCCTCCCCGCTGCCGTACTCGCGCAGCCCGGCGGCGCTCTCGGCCGGGTCGCGCTCGTCGGCGAGGAGCTGGTGATAGCGGGCGATTGCCTCCTGAACCGACCCGTCGAGCTCGACGCGCCCGCCTCGAAGCAGCAGAGCCCGGCGGCAGAGACGCTCGACCGAGGCGGCGTCGTGGGAGACGAAGACGATCGTCCCGCCCCGCTGCTTGAACTCGTAGATCTTCCCGAAGCACCTGCGCTGGAACTCCTCGTCGCCCACCGCGAACACCTCGTCGAGCAGGAGCACGTCGGCGTCGACGTGGGCGGCGACGGCGAACCCGAGGCGCATGTACATGCCGGACGAGTACGTGCGGACGGCGTGGTCGACCACCTCCTCGAGCTCTGCGAAGGCGACGATCTCCTCGAAGCGCGCGTCGATCGTCTTCCGCTTCAGGCCGTAGAGCGAGGCGTTCAGGTAGACGTTCTCGCGACCCGAGAAGTCCGGATGGAAGCCGGCGCCGAGCTCGAGCAGCGACGCCACACGGCCTCCGGCCTCGACCCGGCCCGAGGTGGGCGCGAGAATCCCGGCGATCAGGCTGAGCAGCGTCGTCTTGCCGGAGCCGTTTCGGCCGACGAGCCCGACCGCGTCGCCCGGCTCCACCGAGAGGGAGACGTCGCGGAGAGCCCAGACGTCCGTCGCCGGCGCCCGTCCGCGCCGGAGCGCGAGCTCCTTCAGGGTGCGCACCGACTGCGGGCGGACCCGGAAGCGGCGGCTGGCCCGCTCGACGCGGATCTCGCCCGGTCTCATTTCCGCTCCGGCGCCGGCAAAGCCGGCACCTCCGCCATTGGATCGCCTTCGTCGAGCCTACGGCTCATGCAGTCGAGGGTACCGCGAGCGTCTTCCGCAGGATACCCGCCAGCGTCCGGACGAATGCGGGATCGTCGTTCGGCATCTCGATCCGGGAGAGTCGCAACCCGAGCTCGCCGGCCCGCTCCTGGGCCTCCGTGTCCAGGTCCCAGCGGATCTCCAGGTGGTCGGCGACGAAGCCGATCGGACAGAGCAGCACGTCCTCGACACCTCGCTCCTTCAGGGTGCCGAGGTGGTCGAGGATGTCCGGCCCGAGCCAGGGCTCGCCGGTCGCGGACTCCGACTGGTACGAGAAACTCCAGTCGCGAAGTCCTGCGGACTTCGCGACCAGACGGCAGGTTTCGAGCAGCTGGTCCTGATACGGGTCGCCCTCGTCCAGGATCCTGGCCGGGAGGGAGTGCGCGGTGAAGACGACGTGGGCGGTCGTGCCGCGGACCCGGCCGGCGAGCAGCTCGACGAATCCGGGCTCGGCTTGCCAGCTCTCGACGAAGGCGAGCCTCGCCCGGCCTGCGAGCGCATCCTCGAGCTGCTGCCGGTAGCCGCCGATCGAGAGCCGCGAGTAGTGGGGAGCGAGCACCAGGCCGGCGACGGTGGCGGCGCCGCACGCAAGGGCGGCCTCTGCGGCGTCCGCGATCCGCGGTGTCCAGTGCTTCATCCCGGTGAAGACCGCCAGCCCGAGCTCGCGCTCCAGTGCCTCCCGGGTCGCCTCGGTGATCTCGTTCAGCGGGTTGCCGTTCTCGATCCCGAGCCGCCGGTACCGCTCGCTCAGGTCGGCGAGCAGCTCGGGGCGGACGGGTCGCCCGCCGCGGATGTCGGCGTAGTAGGCGGGGACGTCCTCGACCCGGTCGGGCGACCCGTACGCCATCAGGACGACCGCTTCGCTCAGACCGAAACCCTCGCGGTCCGCTCGTGGACGAGCTCCACCAGCCGGGTCAGATCTGCAGGATCTGACCCGGGCAGGACGCCGTGCCCAAGATTGAAGACGTGGCCGGGGCGCCCGCCCGCGCGGGCGAGGACGTCGAGGGCGGCCGGCTCGATCCGCGACCACGGGCCGAGCAGGACGGCGGGATCGAGGTTGCCCTGGGCGGCCTTCTCCGGACCTGCGGCCAGCCAGCCCCGGTCGAGCGGAATGCGCCAGTCCAGCCCGATCGCGTCACCGCCGGCCGCCGCCATCGACGGCAGCAGATGGGCGGTGCCGGTGCCGAAGTGGATCGTCGGGACGTCGACGGATGCCAGAACACGTGCCGAGTACGGAGCGACGAACTCCTCGTAGTCCGCCGGCGAGAGCACGCCGACCCACGAGTCGAAGACCTGGATCACGTCGGCCCCGGCCGCCGCCTGCGCCGCGACGTAGCCGGAGAACGTGTCGGCCAGCCGGTCGAGCAGCGAGTGCCAGACCTCCGGCCGGCGGTACATGAGCTCCTTCACGCGGAGGAAGTCCCGGCTGGGCCGGCCCTCGACCAGGTATCCGGCGACGGTGAACGGCCCTCCGCAGAACCCGACCACGGCCCGTCCCGGCTCGAGCTCCCCGCGCACGAGCCGCACCGCCTCGAGGACCGGCGCGAACGCCTCCTCCGGTTCCGGTGCCCGCAGCCGCTCGACGTCGGCCCGGCTCGCGACGGGGCGCTCGACGACCGGGCCCAGCCCCTCGACGAGCTCGACCTCGACGCCCATCCCGAGCACCGGCGTGACGATGTCCGCGAAGAGCACGGCGGCGTCCACGCCGAGCCGGCGCACCGGCTGCAGCGTCACCTCCGCGCAGAGCTCCGGCGTGCCCGCGACCTCGAAGAACGAGTGCCGCTCGCGCAGCGCCCGGTACTCCGGGAGCGAGCGGCCCGCCTGGCGCATGAACCACACGGGCGTGCGCTCGACCGGCTCACGGCGCAGCGCGCGGACGAGGAGCGGAGCGGGCACCGCCGTAGACTAGCCCCGTATGCAGGCGGTTCCCGCCCATGACGTGCCCGCCGGGCCGCTCGGCGTGCGCTGGCTCGAGTACGAGCTCGATCCGCTGCAGGCCGGTGCGCTCGCGGCCGCGCGCGTCCGGCTCGAGAACGCCGGCAGCGCCGGCTGGCGCGGCCTCCTCGCCGCGTACCACTGGCTCGACGAGCTCGGCAACGCGATCGTCTGGGACGGGCTGCGCACGCCCGCTCCCCCGCTCGAGCCCGGTGAGGCCGCCGACCTCCGCCTTCGCCTGCGGAGCCCGATCCCGCCCGGCCGCTACCGGCTGGCTCTCGACCTCGTCCTCGAGCACCGCTGGTGGCTGTCGGAGATCGGCAACGCGACGCTGCAGGCGGACGTCGACGTGACCCCGCGGGACGCGAGCGGCTCGGCCGCGCACCTGCCGCCGGGGGTCCAGCCGGGCCCGGGCTGGCAGGACCTCGTCCGGGCCGCCCACGAGGAAGGCTACGCCGCCGTCGGGGGCGCAATCGAGAGCCGGGACCGGGCGCTTCGCGCCTACCGTCCGGCAGGCGGCCGGAGCCCGTCGTTCGCCGGGCCACTCGTCTGCCCGTCGCTCCTGCCGCCCCTCGAGCCGAACTGCGAGGTCGCGGGCCTCCCCGCGTGGCGACCTGAGGGCGACGAGCCGTGGGTCTACGACGCCAGGATCCGCGCCCGCCTCCGCAGGTAGCCCGGTGCACCCGGCTCGCACGAGCCGCCTGCCTCGCAGCCGAAGGAGGGGCCCCCAGGGGAACCATGGGTTCCCCCGCGACAGAACCATGGGTTCCCCCGCGCCACCGTCGCCGCGACCGACATGGCGGGCGCGGCCCGCAACCGCCTGACGTGAGACGAGGCGACGCGAGCAGAGCGAGCGAAGGAGAGGGCCCGTGGGAGAACCATGGGTTCTTCCACGCGATTAGAGCTCGACGACGATCCGGTCGTCGACGCGGCTGAACACCCAGGCGCCGAGGACGAGCGCGACGAGCGTGGCGGCGCAGAGGTAGACGACGTCCCAGGCGTGTGGAAGACGGCCGTAGAACAGGGGATCGCGCAGCGAGTACAGGGCCGGCGTGAGCGGATTCACCCAGCGCAGGATCGTGACCACCCAGTCGTACCGCTGCACGCCTCCGGGCAGGTCCTCGAGCCGGTAGAGGATCGGCGTCAGGAAGAACCAGGGCAGCAGGATCGCCGAGACCAGGTGCTCCACGTCGCGGAACACGACGTTCGCGCAGGCAACCGTGAGCGCGGCTCCGCCGACCAGTCCGACGACGCATGCTGCGAGCGGGAAGGCGAGCAGGAACGTGTCGCGCGTCTTCGGGATGACGATCGCGTTCACCACGCAGAGCGCGACCAGCATCGCCGCGAAGGTGACGAGCTGGGTGGCGACCACGGACAGCGGGACGAGCTGCCGGGGAAAGCGCACCTTCTTCACTAGGCCCGCGCTGTCCACGAGCGACCGGGCGGCGGTCGTCACCGACGAGGAGAAGAAGAGCCACACCGTGATTCCGACGAGCAGGTAGAGCGCGTAGTGCGGGAACCGCGCCACCCGCCAGAGCAGCGAGAAGACGAGCACGTAGATCCCCATCAGCACCAGCGGGTTGACGAGCGACCACGCGACCCCGAGGACGGAGCCCTTGTAGCGGGTCTGGAAGTCGCGCCGGAAGAGGTTTCCGAAGAGCTCGCGATAGCGGTACAGGTCGGCGTAGACCGTCACGCCCGCCAAGGGTAGACCTTCCTGGTCCCGCGCATCCACGACGACACGAAGGGTTTCTCTGCTCTTGTGTCATCGCGATTCGTCGCCGGAGCCGGGCTTTGCCCGGCGGAGGCTTCCTGGGGCCGATGAATCGACGACGCGAAGGAGGGGGGCCGTGGGGGAACCATGCGGTTCCCCCACGCTAGAGCCTGCGGGCGAAGAGGCTGACGCCCGAGTAGCCGTAGCAGGTCTGGGCGAACAGCGTCGCCGCGGAGCGGCCGACGACCGGGAGGCGGCGCAGCCGCCCGCCGATCCGGCGGCGGCGGAGGTCGTCGTCGCCCTCCGCGTGCTCGATCCGCGTGACGGCGAGGCCCGCGCGCCAGAACGCCCACAGGTACGCGTAGAGCGTGTGCACGTGCTCGTTGATCCCGAGCTCCTTCTCCTCCGCCTGATCCTCGGCCTCCCCGCTCGCCCGCAGCGCCCGCGTCCCTTCGTTCAGCGCGGCGACGGCGCCGCCTCTGCGCGTCACCCGCGCCATCTCCCCGACCATGCGGTCGAGGGCGAGCGCGTGGTGGAGCGCGGCGACGCAGTAGACGAGGTCGAACGCGCCGCCGGCGAACGGCAGGTGCTCGCCGTCGGCCTGCACGCGCGCGAACGGCCCGACCCGCGCCTCGTAGAAGGCCCCCCGACCGAGGCCGATCAAGGGGTCGGCGAGGATGTCCGTGGCGACGTACTCGACACCGCGCGGGACGAGGTGCTGGGCGGCCCACGCCTTTGCGGCTCCCACCTCGAGCACGCGCATCCCCGGCCGCACCAGGCGATCGAGGAGCAGCGAGAACGAGTGCTCGTTCGCGCGCCACGTCTTCTCCTCCCAGCCGAGGTCGCGGGTCAGGTACGGCAGGTGGGCGTCGACCTCGTCGTCGGGCTCGTACCAGCCCTGCGACCGCGCCAGCTCGGGCCAGCCGGCGATCTCGGCCCGCTTCTGCGCCATTCCCGGGAGCCGGTCGTCGAGCATCCGGGGGATCCCGTCCTCGACCGGGAAGACCGCGGCGCAGCCCCGGCAGCGGAGCCCCTCGGGAGCGTCGTCGAGCCCGCTCCGGCACACGGGGCAGCGCATGACGTCGAGCGGGAGGATCACCCTGTGAGTATCTCCGCACAACCGCCTTACACCGCTCCGTTACCGTGTCGCCCGTGAGCGTCGCCCGCCGAGAGCCCGGCCCCGCGCGGGAGTCGACCCTTCCCGCCGGCTCGCACCGCGCTCACCCACCGGAGGACGGTCCGTGAGCACCGCGGCCGCGGCGGTCGCGCTCCCGGTCAGCGCCCTCGCGACCTGGGCGCTGCTCCGCTCGCCGCGCGCGCGACGCCTCCTCGTCGCCCGGCCGACGGGCGAGCGCTGGAGCGTGCAGGCGACCCCGACCTTCGGCGGGATCGCGCTCTTCCTCGGCCTTGCCGCCGGCATCGCCGCCGCCGTCGCCGCCGGCGCCGTCCCGCACACCCACGGCGAGCTGCTCGGGATCCTCGGCGGCGCCGCCCTCCTCTTCGGAGCCGGGCTCGTCGACGACGTGCTCTCGCTGCCGGCGGCCGCGAAGCTCGCCGCGCAGTTCGGCGCGGCTGCGATCGCGCTCTGGACCGGTCTGTCCGTCCAGATCGTCGGGAACGACGCCCTCGCCGCCGCGATCGGGCTCGTCTGGCTCGTCGGGATGACGAACGCCTTCAACCTCCTCGACAACATGGACGGCCTCGCCGGCGCCCTCGCGGCGATCGGGGCCACCTTCTTCGCGATCGACTCCGTCACGGTCCACAAGGAGCACCTCCTGCTCGTTCTCTCGCTCGCGCTCGGCCTCTCTTGCCTCGGCTTTCTCCCCTTCAACTTCAGGCCGGGAAGGCCGGCTGCGGTCTTCATGGGCGACTCCGGGAGCCAGGTGCTCGGCTTCACGCTCGGCGCCCTCGGCCTCGCGACGAGCTGGAAGGTGGCGGAGACGACGGTCGCGACCCTCGTGCTGCCGGTTCTCGTGCTCGCGGTCCCGATCCTGGACACCGCCCTCGTCGCGACCACCCGCATGGTCGAGGGCCGTCCGATCCACCGTGGAGGCAAGGACCACACGTCGCACCGGCTCGTCCGCGGCGGGCTCTCCGAGCACCGCACGGTGATCCTGCTCTCCGCGATCGCCGCCGGGCTGGGAGCGACGAGCCTCGCGTACAGCGTGCTCGGCGACTACCGGATCACCCTCGCCGGCGTGCTGATCACGTTCGCGCTGCTCGTGCAGTTCGCCGGCTTCCTCGTCGACCTCGAGCGCGGAGAGGCGGCCGATGAGGTGGTGCCGGGCGGCTGGATGCTGCGCACGATCGTCCTGCACCGGCGGCGGCTGCTCGAGGTGCTGGTCGACTTCGGCCTGATCTCGCTCGCGTTCCTCGCCTCCTACACGCTGCTCGTGCACGGCACCGGCGTCCCGTACGAGCGTCACGTCTTCACCGTCGCGCTGCCGGTGATCCTGGTCGCGCGCTACGTCGCGTTCCTCCTGCTCGGGCTCTACCAGGGCATCTGGCGGTTCGCCGGCTCGCGGGAGGCGGCGGCGATCGTGATCGGCGTCGCCGTCTCGGAGCTGGTCGCCTTCGGGATCGTGGTCGCGACCACGCCGCTCGGGAGCTTCCCCGCGAGCGTCTTCGTCGTCGATGCCCTCCTCGGCATGGTCGTGATCGGCGCGTCGCGCTTCGGCGAGCGGGCACTTCACCGCGCGCGCGCGACCCTGAAGGAACGGGACGGGCGCCGCACGCTGATCGTCGGCGCCGGCCGGTCGGGGCGCAGCCTGGTCCGCGAGCTGCGCGAGGCGCCGGGCGAGCGGGTCGTGGGCTTCGTCGACGACGACCCGCGCCTCCACCGGCGCCGGCTGCTCGGGGTGCCGGTCCGGGGCGGAACGATCGACATCGAGCGCATCCTGGCCATGACCAAGCCCGACGCGGTGCTGGTCACGATCCCGAACGCCCCGGCCGAGCGGCTCGACGAGGTCGTCCGCGCCTGCGCCGCCGCGGACGTGGCCTGCCGGTTCGTCCGGCGCGAGACGGACATCGACCCGCGCACCGTGCTCGGCGCGGCACGGAAGTAAGTGCAGGCGACCGCCGCCGCTCCTGCCGACCGGCTGGAACGTCTCGGGCGGGCGATCCCGCCGGCGAGCGCGTTCCTGTGGCTCGTCGCCCTCTACGGGTGGCAGAGCCGCGGTCACGTCACCCCGTGGCTCTTCACGGATGAGCTCAAGTTCACGCAGATCTCCCGGTCGATCGCCTACACGGGCCACCCTTCGCAGCGGGGCCACCCGGCCAGCTTCGACACGCTCTACACGTACCTGATCGCACCGTTCTGGAGGCTCGGCGACGTGGGCACCGGCTATGCGGCCGTCAAGTACGCCGGCGTCGTCGTGATGACGAGCGCGATGATCCCGACCTACTTCCTGGCCCGGCTCGTCGTCTCGCGCGCCTGGGCGCTGTTCGCCGCCGTGGCGACCGCCGCGGCGCCCGCGCTCGCCTACTCGACCTTCCTGATCGAGGAGCCGGCCGCCTACGCCTGGTCGGCGCTGTCCCTGTTCCTGATCGTGAAGGCGCTCGCGAGCCGGAGGGGACGGTGGCTGGTCGGCGCCGGCGCAGCCTCGGCGCTCGCAGGGCTGGTGCGCGTCGAGCTGAGCATCCTCATGGCCGTCTACGTGCTCGCGGCGCTCCTGCTCCTCTGGACGAGCGAACGGGCCAGACGCTGGCGCCGAGGCTGGTCGCGATGGGACTGGGTGGGCGCCGCCGTCCTCGGGATCGGCCTGGTCATCCTCTTCAGCGCGGTCGTCGGCAGCCACTCGCAGACCTGGCTCGTCGCCACCGGCTACTACCGCCACCGGATGATCGTGTACGGACTGTGGGCGGCGGGCGCGTTCACGATCGGCCTCGGCCTGATGCCGGTCGTGGCCCTGGCCGGTCTCATCAGGCCGCGCGGCGAGGAGCGGACGCCGGAGCTGAAGGCCTTCGTCGCCGTCACCGCCTCGAGCGTCGTCGCCTTCGGCCTCTACGCGGCGGCGAAGGCGGCGTACGTCTCGACCGTCTTCTCCACTCTCGTCGAGGAGCGGAACCTGATCTACCTGGCGCCTCTCCTCTTCGTCGCGACCGCACTCGCGCTCGAGCGCGGGCGCCTCCGGCTCTGGGCCGTCGCGGGGACGGCCGGGTTCGCGCTGTACGTGATCCTGACGACCCCGTACCAGCTGAACCTGCGACCGTACTCCGACGCGCTCGGGCTGTCGATCGTCCAGATGGCGAACCGTGACCTGGGGTTCGACGACCACGCGGTGACGTGGCTGCTGGTCGTCGCCCTCGCCGTCTCGGTCGCGCTGCTCCTCGCCTCGCAGTACGTCCGGCCGCGGGCAGGCGCCGCGATCGTCGCGACCGCGGCCGCGCTCGTCCTCGCCTGGAACCTCGCCGGCCAGATCTCGGCCTCGAACAGCGTGAACGCCTTCGCGCAGAACCTCCGCGCCGCCTTCCCTTCTCCGCCGGACTGGCTCGACCGCGCGACCGACGGCGGAAAGGCCCTCTACCTCGGCCAGCGCATCTCCACCAACCCGCAGGGCGTGTGGCTGATGGAGTTCTGGAACCGGTCGCTCCGGCAGGTGTGGAGCCTCGACGGGACCGCGCCCGGGCCGGGCTTCTTCCTGACGCCGGACGCCGGCCCCGACGGACGGCTGACCTCGCGCGCGTATCCGCAGGGCGCGCCGCCGGGCGTCTCGTACGTCGTCGCGGACGAGGGTATCGACGTCGTCGGCACCTTGGTCGCGCAGCCGCAGATCCGCACCGTGATCACGAGGGACGCGTTCGGGTTCCCGATCCACCAGGTCGCCGTCGCGCCCGCTCCGTGGCGGGTCCTGAGGATCTCGCGGCCGCTCCGCCTGAGCAGCGCGCCGATCGGCATCGAGTCGGACGGCTGGATCACGCCGCCGCCGGGCGCACCTGCCGGATGCACCGGCCTTCAGCGCCTACTCGCTCTTCTCGACCCCGGGCGGCCGCGCGGTCTGGATTCGCATCGTCGTCTCCCGCAGCGGCTGGCGCGGGGCGGACCGGCCGGGCCACGTGACCGTGACCGCCGGCCACCTGATCCGCGGGCAGGACAAGCAGCCGGCGATGGGGAGAGTGGCCTCCGTCGAGCACTGGGTGGTCCATGCCGGCAAGACGCGGGTCTTCTATGTGCACGCCGCCCCGCCGGCCCGCGTCGAGATTCGCGTCTCCCCGACCTTCTCGCCGCACGAATTCGGCGGCTCCGACCGGCGCCGGCTCGGCGCGCAGGTCTCGTACTCCCTCAGCGAGACGCCGCCACCAGGTAGGTGAACCGGAACCGCAGCGCGAGGCGGGCGAGCGGGCCGGTGCGCTCGGCGGCGACGAGAGCACCGCGGAGCGGCGGCGGCAGCGCGACCGTCTGGGGGACGAAGAACGGCCGCAGGGCGATGCTCGGGAGGCCCGCGGCGCGCAGGTCGGCGAGCACGTCCTCCACCCGGTACTGCCGCGGGTTGAGATCGAGCACGAGCTTGCGCTCGGTGTAGCCGGCGATCCGCCTGAGCAGCGCGGGCCGGTCGCGCGCGTAGTAGATCGCGCGGAAGACCGTGGTCGCCGCAACCGGCCGCTCGGGCTCGAACTCGTTCAGGTCGGCGTGCACGATCGCCCGCCCCCTCGAGCGCGCCTCCGCGACCATGCTCGGGTCGGCATCCACGCCCAGGTAGTCGATCCCGGGAAGGAAGTCGGCCAGCGCGCCGTCGCCGCAGGCGAGGTCGACCACGCGGTCGCCCCGGGCGAGCGGGGGCCCGAGGGCGAGGATCAGCTCGGCCCGGTGGCGCAGGTAGGGCACCGCGTCGGCGTAGGTCCGGTCGCTCCAGGTCATACGCACAGCGGCGATTCGCATATCTGCGAATGACGATAGTGCGTATACATGGATACGCATGCTAGCGTGTCGGGATCGCACGCGCCCGCTCGAACCCCTTCCGCTTCGGCGACCTCGCCCGCGACGACGGCTTCACCGATCGAGACGAGGAGCTCGGCGAGCTGAAGGCTGACATCCGGAACGGCCAGAACGTCGTCATCCTCGCACCTCGGCGCTTCGGCAAGACCTCCCTGGTCTGGCGGGCCACGCAGGAGCTCGCGGCGGAGCGAATCCTGGTTGCGCAGGTCGACCTGATGACCGCGGCCACGAAGGAGCAGCTGGCCGCGAAGCTCGCCCGCGCGATCTACGAGGAGATCGCGACACCGCTCTTCCGCGCTCGCGAGCGGGCGATGCAGATCTTCCGCAGCCTCCGCGTCACCCCGACGATGACCGTGGATCCCCTGGACGGCTCCCTCGCGTTCAGCTTCGCCGCCGGGCACGCCGCCTCGGACATCGACGCCACCCTCGAGAGGCTGCTCGAGCTCCCCGCGGAGCTGTCGGCCGAGCGGAGGCGCCGGGTCTGCGTCGTCTTCGACGAGTTCCAGGAGATCCTCGAGCTCGACCGGCACCTGCCCGCGTTGATGCGCGCGGTATTCCAGACGCAGCCCGACGTCGCGCACGTGTACCTGGGCAGCAGAAGGAGCATGATGGCCCGGCTCTTCAACGACGACAACGAGCCGTTCTGGCGAAGCGCCAGACACGTCGAGCTGGGGACGATCGCCGACGCGGCGTTCGCGCCGTTCATCCGCGAGCGCTTCGAGAGCACCGGGCGCGCGATCGCGCAGCAGACGGTGGACGGGGTGCTGGCGGTCACGGGTGGGCATCCCTACGCGACCCAGGAGCTCTGCTACGCGGTGTGGGAGGAGACCCCGGCCGGCAGGACGGCGCGCCGCGCGGAGCTGGACGCTGGCCTCGTTCGCACGTTGCGCTCCGAGAACGCGCACTTCACGCTCATCTGGGACCAGGCGTCGCGCGTCCAGCGGGCGACGCTCCAGGCGCTCGCCGAGGAGCCGCTGATCTCCGTCACCAGCCAGGACTTCCGCCGGCGCCACGGCCTGCCCGGCGGCTCCAGCGTGCAGCGGGCGCTCGACGCGCTTGTCGCCGAGGAGCTGGTCGTCAGGGAGAGGGCGGGCTCCTACAGGATCGCCGAGCCGTTCCTTCCCGAGTGGATCCTCCGGCTCGGCAGGTAGCCGTCACAGGGCGAGCAGCCGCTCCGGGTGCTTGCGCACGAACCGCAGCACCGACCGCCAGTGCCAGAGCGTACGGCGCGTCCAGAGCGTCCGGTCGGTGAGCGCGTCCCAGCGGTGGCGGACGACGGCGGCCGGGACGAACCACCGCTCCCAGCCCGCCTTCGCCGCCCGGTAGCAGAGGTCGATCTCCTCGCCGTACATGCGGAACCCCGGGTCGTAGCCGCCGAGCTCGTCGAGCATCGTCCGCCGGAGGAGAAGCGACCCGCCCAGCATCCAGTCCGCCTCGACCGGCCCGGCGGGCCGCTCGTCGAGGTAGTAGTGGGCGCGCTGGCGCTCGAGCGGCGGAAGGAGGCGCCGGAGTGGTGTCCGGCGAACGAGGGTCCCCCCGACGGTGGGGAAGCGGCGCCGCGAATGCTGCCACGAGCCGTCCGGGTCGACGAGGCGCGGCCCGGCGATCCCGCAGCCGGGACGAGCCTCCATGAACGCCGCGAGCGCGGCGACCGCCCCCGGCTCCGGAACGGCGTCCGGGTTGTTGACGAGGACGAGTTCGCCCCGGGTCTCGGCGACCCCGCGGTTGAGATTCGCCGCGTAGCCGACCGGGCGGTCGTTCTCGACCACCCGCGCGCCGTGCAGGTCGGCGGGAATGCTCCCGGCGATGTTCGCGACCAGGACGACCTCGTCCACCTGCGCGGCGAGCGCTGGCAGCGACTCGGCGAGCTCGGCGGCGTGGCCGTGCGAGACGACGACCGCCGAGACCCGCGCCGGCGGGCGGCTCTCGGTCAACGGCGCCGGCTCTTCCGCATGGTTCACCTAACCGTTTCCCCCCGGGGCGGAAACGGCCAGCGCCTCCCGGTAGACGTCGAGGGTCCGGAGCGCCGTCTCGTCCCAGTCGAAGAGGCGGGCGCGTTCCAGCCCGGCGGCGGAGAGGCGGTCGCGGTCGGCGAGCGCACGGCGGATCGCGGCGGCGACCCCGTCCGGGCCGACGTAGACGGCAGCCTCGCCCCCGACCTCGCGCAGCGCCGGATCGTCGGCGGCGACGACCGGCGTCCCACACGCCATCGCCTCGAGCACCGGCAGGCCGAACCCCTCGTAGCGGGAGGGAAGGACGAGCGCCGCCGCACCCCGGTAGAGCCGGGCCAGCTCCTCCTTCTCCACGTAGCCGCGGAGATCCGCGCCGCGGCGGGCGAGCGCGCGGGCGAGCGCGGGCTCGCGCTGCGGGCCGGCTACGACGAGGGGCAAGCCGACCTCGTCGGCTGCCTCGGCTGCGGCGAGCGGGTCCTTCCGGGCCTGGATCGCACCGACGAACAGGAGGTACCCGCGCGGGCCGCCGTCGCCGGGGTGTTCCGTGCCACGGCCCGGGCCGAAGGCGGGATCGACTCCGTGGTGCGTGACCGCGATGCGGTCGGGCGCGACGCCGTAGAGATCGACGAGGTCGCGCTTCGTCCGTTCCGAGACCGCGATCACGCGGCGGGCGCGTCGGGCCGCGTGGGGCACGGCCAGCCTGAACACCAGCCGGTCCTGCCACCGCATCGCGCCGGCGTCGCGCTCGAACGAGAGGTCGTGCACGGTGACCACGGCCGGGCAGGGGCAGGCGAGCGGGAGCGCGTGCTGGAAGTGGGCGAGCCCGGGCCGGAGGCGGCGCAGCAGGCGGGGCACGGCCCACGCCATCCGCAGCTCCTGCACGCGTGCCGGCAGCTCGACCGGCTCGACCCCTTCCGGGACGAGATCCGGCCGGCGTGTGACCGCCGCGAAGCGGAAGCGGTCGCCGCCGAGCGCGGGGAGGCGCCGCAGAAGGTTCTGCACGTACGTCTCGTCGCCGGTCCGCCGGCGCCCGAGCACGTCCGCGTCGACGACGACGAGCGGCCTCACAGCGTCGTTTCCGGCCACGGCAGGGGTCTGACCCCTCCGGGCCGAACGGACCGGGCTGAACGCAACACGCCCACACCCAGATCGCTTGCGAAGGAGCGGGCTTCCCGGCCCAGCTCGGCCCTTCCGGCCATGGCAGGGGTCTGACCCCTGAACCGGCTCATACCCGCTCCCGGCGCCGGCAAAGCCGGGCCCTCCGCTCACTGGTGAGCTCCGTCGAGCCTAGGCTCATGCGGCCGCGTCCTCGTAGAGGCGACGCGTCTCCGCCGCGACCCGGGCCCAGGTGAACTGCCGCACGCGCTCGAGGCCCCGCGCGGACAGCTCCGCGCGGCGGGCCGCCGCCTCCTCGATGCCCGCGCCGATCGATGCGACGTCCCGCGGGTCGACGAGGACGGCCGCCCCGCCGGCGACCTCCTCGGTCGCGCCGCCGGCGCTCGTCACGACCGGCGTCCCGCAGGCCATCGCCTCGAGCACGGGGATGCCGAAGCCCTCGTACAGCGACGGGTAGACCAGGCAGCGCGCGCCGCGATAGAGCGCCGCCAGCTCCTCGTCGGACACGCGACCCAGCCACCCGTCGACGACCTGCACCCCTCCCCAGCCCCGCGCCCCGGCCACCCGCAGCTCGACCCCCACCCTCCGCGCGGCCTGCTGCGCGGAGGCGAGGTTCTTCCGCGGCTCGAGCGTCCCGACGGCGAGCACGTAGTCGCCCTCGGCCGCGGGGCCATCGGGGACGAACGGCCGGCCGACCGCGTTCGGAATCACGCAGATGCGCTCTTCCGGCAGGCCGAGCAGCTCCACCACCTCACGCCTCGTGAACTCCGAGACGGCGATCACGCGCCTCGCCGCCCGCGCCACCCTGGGAACGGCAAGGCGGCTGTAGCGCCGCGTCCACTGGTTGAACGTCCCCGGGTGGCGTAGGACGGCGAGATCGTGCACCGTTACTACCACGGGAACGGCGCTGCGAACAGGGCCTCTGAACGTCGGGCAGTGGAGGACGTCCAGCCCGCGCGCCTCGCGCGGCAGCCCGTGCGGGTACCACCATGCGTCGCGGACGAGGGTGGCCACGCGGCCCGGGCCGCCGAACGAGAGCCGCTCGTACTCGTTGTGGGCGAGGAGCCCGCGGACGTACCGGGCCGTGCCCGCCCCGGTCTGGACGAGCGGCGAGACGTCGAGGCCGACGCGCATCAGCCGAGTATCGCGGAGTACGCCTCGAGCATTCTCCGGCCGGTCTCGCTCCAGCGGAACCGAACGGCGTGATCGAGGCCGCGCGCCGCGAGCTCGGCTCGCCGGGCCAGAGCCTCGACGAGGGCGCGGCCGATGGCGGCAGGATCGTCGGGGTCGGCTCGCAGCGCCGCGCCGCCGGCGGCCTCGTCCATGGACGCGTGGGCGGAGGCGACGACCGGCACGCCGCTCGCCATCGCCTCGGCGATCGGGATGCCGAAGCCCTCGAACCTCGACGGATAGGCAAACACGGCCGCACCCCGGTACAGGCGCGCGAGCTCCGAGTCGTCGACGTATCCGAGCCGGATCACGTCCGGCCGGTCGAGCCGCGGCTGCGGCCCCCACCCGGCGGCTCCGACGACGGCCAGCGCGTGGCCCGCGGGGAGCGGCGCGTCGAGCAGTCCCTCCAGGTTCTTGCGCGGCTCGAGCGTCGCGACCGTGAGCACGTACGGCCGGCCCAGGTCGGCCCGCGGCCCGTCGGGCGAGAACCCGTCGACACCCGGGTAGGCGACCACGACACGCTCGGGCGCGACGCCGAGCAGGTCGACCACGTCTCGCTTCGTGAACTCCGAGTTGACGAACACCAGATCGCAGGTGCCGGCGGCATTCCGGTACTTGGCCCCGTGCATCCGTTTCGTCCGGCCCTGGACCCACCCGGGAAAGCGCACGGGGACGAGGTCGTGCACCATCGTCGAGCGAACGCCGCCGCGCTGGGGAGGGAACATCCAGTCGGAGAAGTGGAGCGCGTCGAGGGGGCCGAGGAAGCGCTCGACTGGCGGCCTGCCGAGGCGGCTCCAGCCCTGGCGCCAGAAGTGGGCGAACGGCAGCAGGCGGAGCCGCGTGTCGACGGGGATCCCGGCGAGCGCCTCCGGGATCCGTCTCAGCCCCTGCGGACTCGTCGGCGCGAAGGCGACGACCTCGTGCTCGGCGCCGGCCGCCTCGACCAGGCCGGCCAGCGACCCGCGGATGTAGTTCCCCACCCCCGTCCGCGGGTGCGAGAGCGGAGACACGTCGAAGGCGATCCTCACCCGCGTCGGTAGTCGAAGGAGTCGAAGTGCAGGCCGAGCTCGCGCGGGTCGGGATTCTGCCCCCCGGTCGCGACCGCGGGCACGGCCGTGGGCGTGACCACGAAGCGCACGGAGCAGGTCCCACGCCGGGACCGGAGCGGTACGGTCAGCGTCTGCGACCCGGCCGGGTCGACGCTCCGCCGGCCGGCGACCCGCCCGCCGACGTACGCGGTCAGCGCCTGCGGCCTCCTGAACAGGCCGGGATCGCTGTGCACCAGGACGCGGACGGCTCCGCCGGAGCAGTCGAGCCGCGTGTAGGTCACCGTCCGGCCCGACCACGTGTCCTGTGGGTAGAGGCCCTCGACCCTGGAGACCTGCCGGAGCGGCCCGCCGATCCGCCGGAGCAGGATCCCCTTGCGCGCGTCCCTGGCGACGACGAGGCCGCCGACGTCGACCGAGCCGTCGGTGAGGACGTAGTCGGCACGGACGACCTCGCCGTCCGGGCCGCGCATCAGGCCGGTCGCACGGTCGGCCGTCAGCGGCTGCTCGGGCAGGTCGCCCGCCAGCGGGGTGCTCGTGTAGTAGAACCGCCGCACGCTGCGGTTGAAGAACTCGTTCTCCCAGATCGAGTACTTGTCGGTGTTGCCGGACCAGACCAACGTCACGTCGGCATCGCCGCCGACCGCGCGGTCGATCCAGTCGGGGTGTGGCGCCGTGATCCCCTGAAACAGGTCGAGGATCGAGGTCCGGCGGTACTTCCCCTCGATCGGCTTCTGCGAGACGGCGAAGTAGGCGAGGACGAGGAGCGGGAGCACGAGCGCGTAGCGGCGCGGGAGGAGCAGGAAGAGCGCGCAGGCGGCGAGGCCGGCGCCGAGGACGACCCAGCGCAGGTTCGGGATCCCGCCGACCGACGGCGCGAGCGACCAGAGCGGCAGGAGCGCCGTCGTGTCCGACACGGCCGGCAGGCCGATCAGCTTCGTGTACGGCAGGGCCGCCGGGAGCGCGACCGCGGCTGCGACGGCCGGAGCCGCGGCGAGCGGCGGGCGCGGACAGCCGCGCTCCACCCACAGGCAGAGCGCGGTGAGGAACAGAGGGGCGACGTAGAACATGTTCCGCTCCTCCACGCGCAGCGACTGCTCGGACGCGAAGGCGGCGACCTCGAGCACCAGCCAGAACGAGAGCGTGACCGCGCCGGCGAGGAACGCCCGCTCCGGTCGCGGTCTGCCCCGCATGGTCAGCGCGAGCACGGCCAGGGCGGCGAACGGAACGACTCCGAGCGAGAGGATCAGCTCCTCCCAGTGGTAGAGGAGCCAGCGGGAGACCCCGGCGGCCGTGTAGCCGGCGTGGCCGGCGACCTCGTAGGCGCCGAAGACGCCGAAGACGGAGGCGCCCCGGGCGACCTGCACGACGGCCACCAGGGCGACGGCGGCCGTCCCGGCGGCGAAGAACCAGCGGAACTCCGAGAGCGCCCGGCGGCCGGAGACGAGGAAGGGCGCCGTCGCCAGCGCGGGCAGGATCGCCACCGCCTCGGCCCGGGTCAGGTACGCGAGCAAGACCGCCGCGAAGAGAAGGCCGGTCCGCTTCACGTCGGGACGCTCCAGCCAGACGACCATCGCGAGCGCGGCGAGCAGGAACGCCGGGTAGAAGGCGTTCTCGGTCATCAGCATCCCGGCGAAGAGGAGCGTGGGCACCGACATCGCCAGGGCGGCCGCGACCAGGGCGTACGGGGCGGAGAGCACGCGGCGGGCGAGCAGGTATGCCGGCACGGCGGCGAGCGAGACGACGACCGCGTTGATCGCCTTCGCCGCCGCGTACGCCTGCGGGACGCGGTGGAAGGCGGCCCAGGCCGGGCTGAGCAGGGCCGGGTAGACGAGCCCGTAGCCCGTGGTCGACTCGCCCCGGAGCAGGAAGTGCCCGCCGGCCCCGAGGCTCTTCGCGAGCTCGGAGTAGACGAGCTCGTCGACCATGATCCACGGCGCGACGATCCGGCGGGCGAGCACGTAGCGGATGCCGGCCGACACGACGACGAGTGCGCCGACCCAGGCCCAGGCGGGAACCGCGCGGACGAGGCTGGTCGCCCGTGCACGCGACTGCGCGGCGGCGCTGTCAGTCGCCAAGGCCGACCTCGCGCAGGCGCGCGGCGAGGCCGGCGGCGGCGTCGGCGCCCAACCCGACCTCGGTCGCGGCCGAAGCGAGCTCGTGCAGCACGCGATCCTCGACGGCACGGCCGCCGGCGTGCTCCTCGAGCGCGGCGGCGTAGGCATCGGCGACGCGGTCGAGCCGGTGCTCGCGCTCGACGAGGTCGCGGGCACGGCCGCCCATCGCCCGGCGCACGTCCTCGTCGGCGAGCGTCTCGAGCGCCGCGACGAGGGTCTCCTCCTCGCGCTCGTCCACCGGCACCTTGAGGACGGCATCGTCGGGCAGCTCGGAGAACCAGCCGACGTCGCTGACGACGAGGGGCTTCCCCAGCGACAGCGCCCGGATCACGCTGCCCGAGGTCTCGCCCATCGTCGGCGAGCGGAGCGACACGATCGCGTCGCAGGCTGCCATGAGCGCCCAGAGGCGGCCCTCGGGGACGTACTCCTCGCGGATCACGCCCTCCGGAAGCTCGAGAGGCTGGATCCGCCCGGTGAAGGCGCCGACCAGGAGCAGGCGCGCGCCGGGCCGGCGCCCGCGAGCCCGGGCGAACGCGGCCAGGAGCTCGTCGACGCGCTTGCTCTGGTTCAGGTGACCGAAGCAGCCGTAGAGCGGAGCGCCCTCGACGCCGGCGGGAGCGATCTCCGGCACCGGCCAGGCCGGGTGCGGGATCCTGACGACGGGGCCCCGGAAACCGGACTCGCGCGCGCGGCGCTCGACGTAGCGGGAATGGACGATCGCTCCGGTCGCGTGGTCGAGCACTTCCCCGACGAGCGGAAAGTCCTCGGGCCTAGTCTCCCAGAGCGGCGGGATCTTGTTGTCGAGGATCGCGTACCCGAGCAGCCGGCCGACCAGCCCGCCCTGGCGCTCCATCGCGGCGAGGTAGCCGGCCGCGTCGCCGCGCGCGAACGTCAGCCCGACGACGAGATGGTGCAGGACGAAGTCGTGCAGGACGACGAGGCCCGGGCGGCGGCGCAGCGCCTCGACGATCCAGCCGTGCGCCTCGGCGTCGTTGCCCACGTGGTAGAGCCGGACGTCGGCGGCCGGATCACGGCGGAACCGCCCCGGACGGGCGAGCACGACCTCGATCCGCCTCTCGAGCTCGGGCAGGAGGAGCGCGGAGTAGTCGGCGATCCCCGACCTCGACGGAGGCAGCGGCGAGTAGTACGCGACCCTCACGCGGCGTCCGCCCCGACCGAGAGGCTGCCCGCCGCCGCTCGGAGCGCCCTCGCGTAGAGATCGGCGACGCGGGCGAGGCCGTGCTCGGTCTCGGCGAGACGCGCGGCGGCCGCACCCATCTCCGGGCTCGCCGGGACGCGCTCCATCGCGCTCGCGAGCGCCTCGACCTCGCCGTCTCCGACGGGCACCTTGACCGCGACGTCGTCCGGCAGCTCGGAGAACGCGCCGATGTCACTGACGATCAGGGGCTTTCCCACCGAGAGCGCTCGGACGGCGGCGGCGGAGGTCTCGCCCATCGTCGGCCAGCGGAGCGAGACGAGCGCGTCGCACGCGCGCAGGAGCGCCCACAGCTCGTGCTCGGGGACGTAGTCGCGCCGGGTCACTCCCTCCGGCAGGTCGGGCTCGAGAAAGCGGCGGGACGCCGGCCCGACGAGCAGCAGACGGGCCTCCGGTCGGCGTTCGCGCAGCCGCTCGAATGCCGAGTAGAGCTGCGGCACACGCTTGCTCTCGTTCACGTGGCCGAAGCAGCCGAGTACCGGCGCCCCCTCCACGGGAGCCGGCTCGACCTGGGGGACGGGCCACGCCGGCATCGGGATCCGCCAGATCGGGCCCGCGAAGCCGGACGTCCGTGCGCGCTCCTCGACGAACCGCGAGTGTACGACGAGCCCGGTCGCGAGCTCGAGCACCTCGCCCGCGAGCGGGAAGTCCTGCGGGCGCGTCTCCCAGAGCGGCTCGATCCGCTCGTCGGCGACCGCGTGCCCGAGCAGCCGCCCGACCAGGCCGGCGTCGCGCTCGAGCGCGGCGCAGTACCCCTCGACGTCGCCGCGGGCGAGCGTGATCCCGGAGACGAGGTGATGGAGGACGAACTCGTGCAGGACGACGACGCCGGGGCGGCGACGCAGCGCCTCGACGATCCAGCCGTGCTCGGCGGGATCGTTCCCGACGTGGTACAGGCAGAGGTCGGCGCTCGGCGGGCGCCGGAAGCGGCCGGGGCGGGCGACGACGACGTCCAGGCGCTCCGCGAGCGCCGGCAGGAGCAGCGCGGAGTAGTCGGCGATCCCCGACCTCGACGGCGGGAGCGGCGAGTAGTACGCGACCCTCACGCCAGGAGCCTGTCGATCGTCGCATCCCACGAGACGCGCCGGGCAAGCTCCCGGCCGGCGCGCCCCCAGGTGGCCGCCTCCTCCCTGGTGAGGCTCGCGAACGCGCCGGCGAGCGCCTCCGCGCGAGGCTCGCAGACGAGGCCCGTGACGCGGTCGGCGACCACCTCGAGCGGGCCGCCGGCGTCGGTGGTGGTGACCACGGGCTTCTCGGCCAGGAAGGCCTCGTAGGGGACCATCCCGAAGTCCTCGTCCACCGGCGCGTAGAAGACCGCCAGGCAGCGGCCGTACAGCTCGGCGAGCTCCTCTCCGGACACGCGCCCGGCGAACCGGACCGGTCCGTCCGCGAGCGACTCGAGCCGGGCGCGGTCGGGGCCGTCGCCCGCGACGACGACCGGGGTGCCGGAGAGCTTCGCCGCCTCGAGCAGCAGGTCGATGCGCTTCGCCCGGTCGAGCCGCCCGACCGAGAGGACGAAATCGCCGTACTCGTCGCAGCGGTAGGCGAGCTCCTGGGGCGGGTGCGGCATCACCTCGGCGGCGATCCCCGTCGAGCGCTCGAGCCGGTCGGCGACGTTACGCGAGGTGGCGAAGACCTTGCGGGCCTCCCCGAGCGCCACCCGGTCCAGCTGCTGCACCTTCCGCCGGATCGACCGCTCCTCGGGCGCCTCACCGAACTGGCCGAGCATCGTGCGGTCGAGCTCGTACGCCTGACGGAACTGGTGGACGAGCCAGACGACCTTGTTCGGGTGGCGCACGACGTACGAGGGGAACTTGGTCGCGATCACGAGGTCGATGCGCCGGCCGTCGGCCTCCTCGAGGTCGAGCAGCCGCCAGACGAATGCCTGGGTGAGCACGCGCTCGCCCGGGTACCACTTGAACGGGACGGTGACGAGCTCGGCGTCGTGCCCCCGGCGGCGGAGCTCCGCGGCCAGGTCGTCGGTGAAGATCTCGACCCCTCCGCGGGAGAACGCCACCTGCGGCCTGAGAACGGCCACCCTCATGCCATTTCCCTCCCTCTGGTCGGGAAATGGTTAGCGGGCGTCATCTTCCAACCATCTTGCGCAGCAAGATGGCCTCAAGTGCTCGCGACGATCGCGTAGTCGAGCGGCGCGAAGAGGATCTCCCGGATCCGCTCGTCGACGTCGTCGGCATGGCGCGGCGGGTTCAGGAACCGGGTCTCCACCTGCCGGAAGCCGGCCTGACGCGCGAGCAGGGCGAGCGTCTCGGGGACGAGCGGCTGGGCGTGCGTGAGGTCGGCGAAATACGAGCGCAGGGCGAGCGGCGAGAGCGGATTGATCGTCTCCGCGACGAGGACGCCGCCCGGCCGGAGCTTGCGTGCTGCGAGCTCGAGCAGACGGAAGAGCGGCCCGGGGCGGAGATGCTCGACGACCTGGCCGGCGAAGATCCCGCCGAGGCTCGCGTCCGGAAGGGCGTCGAGATACTCGAGCGCGTCGGCCTGCTCGACCTCGAGAGCCTCGCCGCGGGCGTAGGCGACCATGTCCGCGTCCGCGTCCACGCCGCGCGCCTCGACGCCCGCGTCGCGGAGCAGTCCGAGCAGCTCGCCGCGGCCGCAGCCGACGTCGAGCACGGGCGCGGCGCCGCGAAGGTCGTCGACGTAGACACGCTGCCGCTCGCGGATGTCGGCGGTCGAGCCCCGCATCCGGGCCTCGAAGGCGAAGTAGTCGGGCACCGCGGCCGGCGTGGCGGATGCAGCCTGGGCGGCGACGGTGGCGACGGTGGCGGTCGAGCCCGTCGCACGACCTCGGCGCTCGACCCGCGTCAGGCGCTCCTCCAGCTCGGAGAGCGACCGGGCCGCCTCCTCGCGGTCGCGCCCGCCCCGGTCCAGCTCCTCGAGGACCCCGTCGAGCAGCTTCAGGACGACGTCGTTGAACGTCCGCTGCTCGGCGGCCAGCGGCTCGACGTACCAGCGGAGGAGCGGACGGAGGAGCTTCTTGACCGGATAGGCGAGCCAGCCCTTCGGCCCGGGCCGCCGCTCGAGCGGCCGCTCGGCGCTCACCCCCCAGAGGCGTTCCGCCCGGTGACGCGCGGCGAGCAGCTGCCCGCGGCCCGCCTGCGTTCCGTTCCGTCCGCCCGCGAGCTCCTCGCGAAGCCGCTCGACGAGCGCGCTCACATCCACTTCCGGCGGAGAAATCCCTGCTCCCGCAGGGGTTTCCGACTCGGGCCCGGGCATCGCCCTATTCTATCTCGGGGGGGTTACGGCTCTGTAAGAGAGACCGCGGGGCCACGGTGCGCCGGCGTGCTCTTCGTTCTCGGTCGCGGTGCCCCACCGGCCGGGCGCCACGGCGAGAGCCCGGTCTCGCCTCCGCGCCCGAGGGTCGCTCCGCCGAGAGCGGTAACCTCGCGCGCGCAATGATCGGCATCTCCCTGCTGACGCTCGTCCCCGGGATCGTGGGCGGGTCCGAGACCTACGCGCGCGAGCTGTGCAGGGCGCTCGCCCGCGTGGGGCGGCTCGAGTACCGCGCCTTCGTGCCCACGATCGCACCGGACGCCGGAGACGGCCTGGCCACCCACGTCGTCTCCGAGTACCGCGCTTCCCGCTCGACCCCCGGCCGCACGGCGGCGATGGCGCTCACCGCGCTCGCACCGGGCCGCGTCCGCGCCGCGCTGGGCCTCGCGGAGCTGGACGCGGTCCATTTTCCGCTCAGCGTGATGCTGCCCCGGATCGGCTCGCCCCCCGCGGCCACCACCGTGCTCGACGTCCAGCACGAGGTCTTCCCCGAGTTCTTCTCCCGCGCGGAGCTCGCCTACCGCCGCCGTGTCTACCGCTGGACGGTGCGCGAGAGCCGGATCGTGATCACGATCTCGGAGCACGCCCGCACGGCGCTCGTCGACCGGCTCGACCTCGACCCGGCCCGCGTCCGCGCCATTCACCTCGCGGTCGACCACGAGCGCTTCACGCCCGACGGACGCCCCCGCGACGAGCTCCTCCTGTACCCCGCGAACGCCTGGCCGCACAAGAACCACGCCCGCCTGCTCGAGGCATTCGCCGCCGTTCGTCGCGAGCGCCCGGGCCTGCGGCTCGTCCTCACCGGCGCCGCGCACGAGCGCCTGGCCCTCCCCGACGGAGTCGAGTCGAGGGGTCACCTCCCGCTCGACGACCTCGTCGGGCTCTACCGCTCCGCGGCCGCCCTCGTGTACCCGAGCCTGTACGAGGGCTTCGGGATCCCGTGCGTGGAGGCAATGGCCTGCGGCTGCCCGGTCGCCTGCTCGAACGTCGCGTCGCTCCCGGAGGTCTGCGGCGACGCGGCCGTCTACTTCGACCCGTACGAGCCTGAGTCGATCGCCGAGGGGATCCGCACCGTCCTCGATCGTCCCCCGGCCGGCGGGATCGAGCGGGCGGCGGGCTTCACCTGGGAGCGCTGCGCCCGCGAGCACGACGCCGTGTACGAGGAGCTCGGACGGCGAAGCTGAGGCGCTCAGCGGGCGATCTCGAACGCCCGGTCGCGCTTCCGCCCGAACCTGAAGATCGCGAAATGCTCGTCGAAGCTCGCCGCCCTGAAGACGCCGATCCGCTGCATCACCGCGAAGCTCGTCCGGTCGACGATCGAGAAATCCTGGTCCGGGAAGTCGCCGCCGATCGCGAAGAGGCTCAGCGAGCGGCCTCGACGGCCTCGCCGACGTAGCGGTCCTTGTCGCGGCCGACGTCGGATCCGCCGCTGTCGCCGAGGTCGAACAACCCCCGAGGCTCCTGCGCAGCAGGCGCCTCGCCGAGGTCACGGGCGGCGAGGCGGCGAATGTACTCGGCCAGCGACACGCCGAGCTCGGCGGCGCGCGCACGCACGCGCCGCTGGTCTGCCGGCGGAAGCGTGATCTGGATGCGTGCGATCATGATGGCGGCATCATGCCAGGCTCGGCGCCGGCCCCAATCTCCTCGCGCCGCAGCCGCTCGAGGTCGGCGTCGACGAGCAGGCGCACGAGGCCCTCGAACTCGACCGTGGGCGCCCAGCCGAGCCGGGTGCGCGCCTTCGACGCGTCTCCGACGAGGTCGTGCAGCTCGGCCGCGCCCCGGCGGAGCGACTCGTCGATGTGCACGTAGTCCCGCCACTCGAGCCCCACGTGGCCGAAGGCGAGCTCGACCAGCTCCTGAACGGAGTGCGCGACGCCGCTCGCGATTACGAAGTCGTCGGGCTCGTCCTGGCGGAGCATCGTCGCCATCGCGCGGACGTAGTCGCCCGCATAGCCCCAGTCGCGGCGTGCGTCCAGGTCGCCCAGCCAGAGCTCGCCCGCGAGCCCGAGCGACACGGCCGCCGCCGCGTGCGCGACCTTCCTGGTCACGAAGTCGAGCGGGCGGCGGGGCGACTCGTGGTTGTAGAGGATCCCCGAGCACGCGTACAGGCCGTAGCGCTTGCGGTACGAGCGGACGATCAGGTGGCCGTACGCCTTCGCCACCCCGTAGGGCGTCACCGGCGAGAGGGCTGTCTCCTCGGTCTGCGGCACCTCGCGCGGCTCGCCGAAGATCTCCGACGACGACGCCTGGTAGAAGCGGATCTCCGGGTCGACGCGCCGGATCGACTCGAGGAGCGCGGTGACCCCGACGGCGGCGAACTCGGCGGTCAGGACCGGCTGCTTCCAGGACATCGGCACGAACGACGGAGAGGCCAGATTGAAGACCTCCTGCGGCCGGCACGTCTTGAGCGCGTCCACGAGCGAGAGCTCGTCGAGCAGGTCGGCCTGGACGAGCTCGATCCGCCGGCGAACCGGCTCCAGGTTCTCGAACTGCTCCGAGGTCGCCCGCCGGACGACCCCGAACACCTCGTAGCCGTCGGCGAGCAGGAGCTCCGCGAGCAGGGATCCGTCCTGGCCGCCGATCCCCGTGATCAGCGCACGGCCCGTCGCCATGGCGAGAGACGATAGCTTCCAGGCGTGTCGTTGACCGACGAGCTGAGGACGGCGCCTCCCGGCCTGCACGGCCACGCCGAGCTCTGGGGCCTGGCCTGGGAGGCGCTCGCGTTCATCGAGCGGACGGTCGAGCCCGGCATGGCGACCCTCGAGACGGGGGCCGGGGCGAGCACGATGGTCTTCGCCGCCCGCGGCGCGGAGCACGAGGCGGTCACGCCTTCGCAGGCCGAGGCGGACCGGATCCTCGCGGAGTGCGGGCGGCGCGGCATCTCGACGGAGCGGGTGCGCTTCCGCATCGGCTCCTCGGCCGACGTGCTCCGAGTGTGGGAGCCGCGGCCGCTCGACCTCGTGCTCGTCGACGGGGCGCACGCGTTTCCCTACCCGACCATCGACTGGTGGTTTCTCGCGCCGTATCTGAAGGTCGGCGGCCTGATGCTCCTCGACGACGCTTACATGCCGCCGGTCGCCGCCGTGGTCGACCATCTCAGAGGCTCGCCTGCCTGGCGGCTCGAGCGGGCCGTCAGCTTCCGGACCGCGGCAGCCCGCAAGCTCGCCGACGAGATACCGCCCTCGGAGTGGCGGGGCGAGCGGATCGGCGGCCGGACGAGCTTCCGCTATCTGCCCCCCGGCCGCCGCGTGACCGCGTCGGCCCGCCAGCGTGTCTTCAGCACCCGTCTGGGGCTGAAGGCGGTCGAGCTCGCGCGCCCCTTGTTCGGGCGCTCCGTTCGCGACGCGGGCTAACCTAAGCGCCCAGATGGCCCAGGGCTCACTTCGACATGAAGCACGGGCCAGCGCAGCTGTCGCGGCTCCCTGCGTCCTGGCCTCGCACTCGCCCATCACACCCGGTCAGCACTTGGTCATCCCGAAATGAGCCTCGAACGTGTGCCCGACGTCGCCTGGACGGAGCAGGCGCTCGCCGACCTGACCGCGGAGCTCGGAGACGTCTACCGGGGCCGGACGGTGCTCGTCACCGGCGCCGACGGCTTCATGGGCTCGCACCTGACCGACGCGCTCTGCCACCTGGGCGCGAACGTACTGGCGTTCGTGCGCGCGACCTCGAGCGGCGCGCTGAACAACATCTGGCACCTGCGCGACCGGATCACGGTCAAGTTCGCCGACCTCACCGACAAGACCTCGGTCGACTACCTGGTCAAGGAGGAGCTGAAGCAGGCGCCCGACCGGCCGTTCGTCTTCCACCTCGGCGCGCAGGCGCACGTCGGGGAGTCCTGGCACCGACCCTACGAGACGCTGATGGCGAACACGGTCGGCACGCTCAACCTGCTCCAGTCGATCGTCGACCACGGGCTCGAGCTGGAGAAGTTCGACACCGCCGGCACCTCCGAGGAGTACGGCAACCCGCGCGAGGCCGTCGCCCACCACCACGACTACGACGAGGCGGGCAGCCTGATCCTGCACGAGCGCTCGCCGATCAACCCGAAGTCCGTGTACGCGACCTCGAAGGTCGCCGCCGACTTCCTGACCATGAACTACCACGACGCCTTCGGCGTCCCGGGCGTGGTCACCCGGATGTTCAACAACTACGGACCCCGCCAGAACCCGCGCTACGTCACCGGCACGATCATCACGCAGGCCCTGGAGCGGGAGGAGATCGAGCTGGGCCAGCTCGAGCCGCTGCGCGACTTCTGCTTCTGCACCGACGGCGTCCGCGGGCACCTGACCGTCGCCGCCCAGGGGATTCCCGGCGACGTGTACGTGTACGGGCAGGGCGAGAACATCTCGATGCGGGACTGGTGCGACCTGATCATCTCGACCGGCGAGGAGCACGGCTTCTGGCCCGCCGGCCGGCGGGTCGTCTCGACGCCGGCCCGGTTCCGGCCGGGCGCGAGCGAGGTGATGGCCCTCCGCGTCGGCTACGAGAAGCTCAACCGCGAGACCGGCTGGGAGCCGAGGGTGAGCTGGGCGGACGGCGTCCTGCGGACGATCCGCTGGTACGCGGAGAACCGCGACCGCTGGATCGGGCGCGTCGACTGGCAACGTGAGGGAACCCAGGTCGAGCGTGGGGGAACCCATGGTTCCCCCACGGCCCCCCTCCTTCCGGGCCGCGCCGCCGCACACCGTTCTCGTCGGACGCGAGAGCGCGGTCTCGCGCCCTCCCCGGAGCACTTCGACCCGGAACGGCCGGCGTGAGGATCCTCGTCACCGGCGGCGGGGGGTTTCTCGGCTCGCATCTCGTCGACCGGCTTCGGGCTGCCGGCGAGAACCCGTTCGTCGCCCGCCGCGCCGACTACGACCTGACCCACGAGCACGACGCGGCGCGGCTCTTCGACGACGCCCGGCCGGAGCTCGTCTTCCACCTCGCCGCCGAGGTGGGCGGGATCGGCGCGAACCGCGCCAACCCTGGCCGCTACTGGTACGCGAACCTCCAGCTGGGCGTGAACATGCTCGAGCAGGCGCGGCTGCACGAGGTGGGCAAGCTCGTGATCGCGGGCACGGTCTGCGGCTACCCCAGGCAGGCGCCCGTCCCCTTCCGGGAGAACGACTTCTGGAGCGGCTACCCCGAGGAGACGAACGCCCCGTACGGGATCGCGAAGAAGTCGCTCCTCGTCGGCGCCCAGGGCTACCGCGAGCAGTACGGGACGAACGCGATCTTCCTCCTCCCGACGAACCTGTACGGACCGCGGGACAACTTCGACCTCGAGACCTCGCACGTGATCCCGGCGCTGATCCGGAAGATGATCGACTCCCCCGGCGAGATCGTGCTCTGGGGCGACGGGACGCCCACCCGCGAGTACCTCTACGTCGAGGATTGCGCCGAGGCCTTCGTGCTCGCGGCCGAGCGCTACGACGGGCCCGAGCCGGTGAACGTCGGCACCGGCATCGAGACGTCGATCCGCGAGACCGCCGAGCTCGTCGCCGATCTCACCGGCTTCGCCGGCGAGATCCGCTGGGACCCGTCGATGCCGAACGGCCAGCCGCGCCGCAGCCTCGACCCGTCGCGCGCGCAGGCGCTCTTCGGCTTCGAGGCGAGGACGCCGCTCCGCGAGGGCCTCGAGCGCACGATCGCCTGGTACAGCCGTTCCCGACTGTCGTCGGGAACGGCTAGAAGAGCTTGAGGCCCGTGGTCCTAACCAAGCTTCGCGACGCAGTCGCGAAGCTTGGCCAGCCGTGGAGCGTGCTCGCCCCGCTGCTCGTCGTCCAATGGCTCGCGGTCCTCGCGCTCGCCCTCAGCGTCCGCCACAACGGCTGGCTCTTCTACCAGGGTGGCGACCAAGCCTTCTACTGGACGGACGCGCACCTGCTCTCGCAGTGGACGCTGCCGGTCACGGTCGTGGGCTACGGGTGGTCGTACGTGATCTCGCCGATCGCGCTCTTCGCCGGGACGAACATGCTGGTCGGCCTGCCCGCGGTCGTCCTGCTGAACGTGCTCGTGCTGCTCCCCGTCGCTCTGCTCTGCGTGTACGGAATCGCGACCCGCATCGGCGGGCGCGCGCTCGGCTACTGGGCGGCGTTCCTGTGGGTGGTGATCCCGTACGCGGCGATCCCGCTGTTCGACCACCGCTACCACCAGAAGTACGTCGAGATCACGCTGCCCCAGCAGCTCGGCCTGACCGTGCTCGGCGACTTCCCGTCCATGGTCGGCCTGCTCGTCACCGCCTACCTCATCGTCCGGGCGCTGGACACGAGAGACTGGCGCGACGCGGCGCTCGCGGGGCTGGCCGGCGCGTTCACGATCGGCGTGAAGCCGTCGAACACGCTCTTCTTCGGCGCCGCCGTGCTCAGCCTGGTCCTCGCCAGGCGGTGGCTCCAGACCTGCGTCTTCCTCGCCGCCCTCGTCCCCGGGCTGATCGTGCTCGCAGTCTGGAAGCAGCGGGGGCTCGGCGAGCTCCCCGCGCTCTCCGGCTACGGCGGGACCAGGAGCGGCAGCCCGGCGGCGGTCGGCGCCTCTATCCCGCTCGGCGGGCTCCTCACCCCGATCCACAAGTACGTCAACCTGAATTGGCATCAGCTCCAGCAGAACATCGACGGCATAAGGGAGTTCTTCTGGGCGGTGCGCCCGCTCGAGTGGATGCTGCTCGCAGGCCTCCTGGCGATCGGCCGACGCTCGTGGCCGAAGGCGGTGCTGATCTTCGGCTGGTTCGCGACCTTCCTGATCATCAAGGGAACGGACGACAAGGCGAACATCTCCGACGCGAGCTTCCTCCGGCTGCTGATGCCGAGCTTCCCCGCCTTCCTGCTGCTGCTCGCAGCGATCCCGCTCCTCGTGCCGGCGTTCGGCTGGACGCGACGGCTGTTCGTCACCCCGGGGGGGCCGTTCTTGCGGCCCGGCAACCGCCTGCTCGCCGCCGCCGCAGCCGTGCTCGTCGTCCTGCCGCTGATCCTCGTCGCCGGCACGTCGGCGCAGAGCGCCCCGGTCGCCGTCTCGTATCCGCAGCAGAACGTCTACGTCCCGGTCGTGGGCTCCTTCGACCTGCGGGTGACCGGCTCGGCGACAGGGCGGCAGCTCTCGTGGCACGTGCCGTACTCGGGCAGCACCCACCCGTTCTACGTCGTCTTCCGCTCGCCCGCCGTCGCGGTCGACCCGACCGGCAACGGCCAGCGCAAGGCGATCGCGGGCGTCGCCTGCCGCGACCGCGTGAACGGGGCGTCGATCCTGTGCAACCTCTTCATGGACCGGCTCGGCGCGACGGTCGACACCCGCTGGGTCGATCGTCCGACGGCGGGACGCTGGACGTACCGCGTCGCCCTCGCCGCGAACTGGGTGGACGACCCCACCCAGGGCGACGTGATCATGCTCAGCCGGCCGGTGACGGTGGACGTCCGCTGACGGCGCCGGCGACAGCCTTCCGCCGGTCGTCCGCGGCGTACCGTATCGCGGCGGCCGGCGCCTGGCTCGCGTTCGTCTGGGCGAGCAACCACTGGTACAGCTGGCAGCAGACGGTCGACCTCCTCTTCGGTTCCGACATGGTGGAGTACGAGCGGATTGCCCGCGCCGCGCCGGGCTTCCCATCCGCGTCGCTCCCGTCGCAGCACGCCGACCGCTTCGTGCCCCACTACCTCGTCGGCCTCCTGTCGGACGCGCTGCACGCCGGCGACCGGGCGGTGTACTACGTCTGCGCCTTCCTCCTGCTCGTCGCGATCGTCCTGCTCCTCGACCGCCTGGTCGTCCCGCTCGGCCTCGGCCGGCTCGAGTACGCGCTGACGGTCGGGGCGCTCGTCGCGAACCCATACCTGTTCCGGTTCCTCTCCATCTGCCCGGGCCGGCTCGCCGACTCCGTGTTCATCTGCGGCGGGCTGCTCGCGCTCCTCGGCCTCTCGCGCGTGAACGCGTGGATCCTCGTCGCCGGTCTCGTCGTCGCCACGCTCGGCCGCAGCGAGGCGGTGTTCCCGCTCGTCGCGCTCGCGCCGATCGGCGTCGCGCTGTCGCGCGACTGGCGCCGGCTGAAGACGCGCCCGCGTTACCTCGCGGCCGCCGCCGCCCTCGTCGCGCCGCTGGCGGTCTACGGCCTCGTCCGCCTGGCCGACCACACCTTCTCCGTCCGCGACCATCCGGGCTTCTTCGGGCTGACCATCTTCGGCACGCTGCGCGACCTACCCGGGAGCACGCACACGCTCGGCCTCCACGTCGCCCGGATCCTGGTCGGCATCGCCGGCGCGGGCGCGCTGGTCACGGGAGCGCTCGCCGCCCGGCTCCGGGCCCGCGCCGAGCCGCTCCCGCTCGCCTTCTGGGCCGCGCTGGCCGGCGGCATCGCCGTCTCGGGCGAGGCGCTCGTTCTCAACCCGACCTGGATCAACGGCAGCGAGCCGCTCCTCTCCGCCCTCGGCGCGGCGTTCTTCGTCGTCGCGGGTGCAGCGGCTCTCCGGACTCTGGGCGCCACCGCGCTCCGGCCGGCGGCGTCGCTCGTCGCCATCGCCGGCTTCGTGGGCGTCTCGCTGAACCACCGCTACGCAGCGATCACCCCCGTCTCGACGGCCGGACAGTACGCCGGGCTCGCGGCGGCGTGCGCCCTCGCGACGACAGCCGCGGTCGCCGCCGGCGCCGTTCGGCGCTAGCTGTCCGGCTCCCGCAGCCGCTGCTCTAGCAGCGCCAGCCGCTGGGCGAGGATCGTGTTCTGGTCGTGCAGCGCCGAGATCACCGTCGAGTAGTGGAGCAGGACGAGCAGGACGAAGAGGGCGCCGACGGCGAACAGGACGGCGACCGGGGTCGTCTGGATGCCCAGCCACCCGGCGATCGTGTTCGGCCCGGAGCGCCACAGCGAGAGTGCGAGCAGGACGACGCCGGTGAGGAGCCAGAGGAGCGCATACCGCTCCCGCAGGCGGCGGCTGCGGATCAGCTCGAGCACGACGAGGACGAGCACGATCGAGGCGACTGCGGCGGCGATGGAGACTGCGAGCGGGGTCATTTGACGTCCTCCAGTGGCGTGACGTTCTTGCGGAAGAGCCCGACGAACAGGGCGAGCAGCACCTTGACCATGTAGTAGACGGCGGCAAGCGCGCCGATCGAGGAGCGGCCGGCGGCCCGCTCGCGCATCAGCACGCCGACCTCGGTCATCCGGAGCTCGTGCCGGTGCACCATCAGCGTCGCCTCGACCTCCGGGTAGTCGTGCGGGTAGTCGGCTGCGAAGAGGGCGAGGGCCTTCCGGTTGAGCGCCTGGAAGCCCGACGTCGGGTCGGTGACGCGGCGGCCGACGAGCATCGACACCGTGCCGGCGAGGATCGAGATCCCGAGCCGGCGCGAGCGCGACGACCGGTAGGTCGTCCAGCCGGTGCCGATCGTCTCCCGGAAGCGCGAGCCGACGACGATGTCGGCCTCCCCGGCGAGCACCGGCTCCAGGAGCAGCGCGAGCTGGGCAGGGTCGTGCTGGCCGTCGCCGTCGAGGCGGACCGCGAGCTCGAACCCCCGTTCGAACGCGTACCGGAACCCGGTCTGGACGGCACCGCCGATCCCGAGGTTGAACGGCAGCCGGACGACGCGCGCGCCGAGGCGCTCGGCGGCGGCGGCGGTGCCGTCCAGCGACCCGTCGTCGACGACGACGATCTCGAGCTCCGGGTCGAACGCGCGGATCTCCCCGATCACGGCGGCAACGCTCTCCTCTTCGTTGAAGGCGGGGACGATCGCGACGCGTCTGAGCGCGGCCAGGCGCGGGTCGCGAGTGCGCGCCTCGGCCACGACCTCAGCCACGAACCGCCACCGGAGCGCCGAGGCCGAGCAGGTCGAGCAGCCGCCGGGCACGGTGCAGGAAGGTGTGCTCGTCGAGCGCACGCTCGCGGGCGGCGCGGCCGAGCTCCTCCGCCCGGGCCGGATCCTCGAGCAGGGCCGCGTAGGCGGCGGTCGCCGCATCGGCGTCCTCGACCACGAGCAGCTCGCGGCCAGGCTCGAACCAGCGCTCGATGCCGCGGTGCGGATTGGAGACGATCGCCGCGCCCGCCATCGCCAGCTCGAACGGCCGAGACGTGGACGACGCCTCCACGGACGCGTGCGCGCGGCGGGTGATGTTCAGGTTGATCCGCGCGCCGGCGATCGCCCGCGCGAACACGTTGAACGGCACGTCGCCTGCGAGCCGCGCCAGCCCGGTGTCGCCGCGAAAGTCGCGCCCTCCGATCGAGAAGTCCGTCCCGGGCAGCCTGCGGCTCGGCTCGCCGATCATCGCCTCGGTCCACTCCTGGCGGAACTTGTCCCCGTACCCGTAGAAGAAGACGTCGGTCTCCTTGTCCACCGGAAGGGGCTGGAAGAGCTCCGGGTCCGCCCCCCAGAAGACCGCCTCCGCGCGGCGCGCGCCGAGTTCGCGCAGCCGGTCGAGCCCGCCCTCGGAGTTGGAGACGACCAGGTCGTACTCGGACGGGTCGGCACCGAAGTAGTAGTTGAAGCCGGTGTCGTGCCCCCCGTACTCCGGCAGGCTCATCGGCACGTCGCCGTCGTAGTAGACGACGGGCACCCCGAAGCGCGCGCGGAGGAGCGCCGGAATCCCCCGCAGATGGCTCATCGGCACCGTGAAGACGACGACCGCGTCCACGTCCCGCTCACGGTCGAGCAGGCGGACGAGGTGGTTGCGCCAGCGCGGCGTCACCCACCGCCAGATCACCTCGCGGACCCAGCGGTCGGTGTCCCCGGGGTCGCGCTCGGCCCTCCGCAGGAACCGATCGCCCTTCAAACGCGCGGCGAAGCCGCGCGCTATCGCGAAGGTCTCACCTTCGCGATAGCAGGGATTGGGCGCGGTTCGCCACCACGGTGACTCGACCGGCCGGCCCCGGTACGGGGTGACGATCAGGTCGCAGCCCGCCTCGTGGAGCCCCTTCCAGAGCTGCCACCAGGCCGGCGTACAGCCGTAGCGGAAGTCGAGGTCGACAGCGGACGCGACCGCGAGGATCTTCGGCGCCTTCACCGCCCTCAGTATGGCGAAGGCGCCTGCCGCGCCCACCCGCTCCCCGCCGGCGGGGAGCGCTTCGCTAGCCGCGCCGCCAGAGAGCCGCCTCGATCCGGTACCGGAAGGGAAACGGCGACTCCGGCTGCGCCTCGCCGAGCGCCCGCACGCGGGCAAGCACGTCCAGACGCTCCGCGTCCGGCAGCCGCGCGACGTAGCTGATCGTCCCGACCCGCTCCGCGAGGCCCTCCGCGTCGAAGCGCTGCTCGAAGGCGGTCTCGAACCTCTCCGCCGGCCCGAACAGCGGGCTCGACTCGAGGACCGGGATCCACCCGAGGATCTCGTCCGCCCCCGGCAGGTACGGGCCGACGATCGCCTGCACCTCCTGCTGGAGCGGGTCCGACACGTCGCGCCCGTTGCCGACCGTGGCGAGCGCACCGCCCGCCCTCAGGACCCGGTGCATCTCCGGCAGGGCGCGGTCATGGTCGAACCAGTGGAACGCCGAGGCGGCGGTGAGGGCGTCCGCCGCTCCGTCCGGAAGCGGCAGCGTCTCGGCCGTGCCGGCGAGCACCTCCACGCCGGGAACGGCGAGCACGAGCTGCGCGCGCATCTCCGCGAGCGGCTCGACCGCGATCACGCGGGCGCCCGTGGGCACGAGCTGCCGCGTCAGCTTGCCCGTGCCTGCGCCGACGTCCACGACGGTGCGGTCCGGGCCGAGCCGGAGCCGGTCGGCGAGCCAGGCGATCAGGTCCGGGGGGTACGACGGCCGCCGCCGCTCGTAGCTCTCGGCCACTCTGGCGAAGGCTGCGGACGACGACCGGTCGATGCTCAATACGCCCCCCGGCTCGCCAGCACCGCCGGGAGGGTCTTCGCGAGGATCGAGATGTCCAGCCAGATCGACCAGTTCTCGAGGTAGTAGAAGTCGAGACGGACGAGGTCGTCGAAGGAGAGGTCGGAGCGTCCGGAGATCTGCCAGAGACCCGTCATCCCGGGCAGCACGTGCGAGCGGCGCCGGTGCCAGTCCTCGAGCAGCGCGTGGTCGCGGAGCGGCAGGGGCCGGGGCCCGACCAGGCTCATCTCGCCGCGGATCACGTTCAGCAGGTTCGGAAGCTCGTCGAGCGACAGGCGCCGGAGGAGCCGCCCGGCGCTCGTCACGCGCGGATCGTCGCGGATCTTGAACAGGGCGCCCTCGGCCTCGTTCCGGCGCTCCAGCTCGGGCTGCTGCTCGGCCGCGCCGGCGACCATCGTCCGGAACTTGAACATCCCGAACGGCTGCTCGCCGAGGCCGACACGCGGGTCACGGTAGAGAACCGGGCCGCGCGAGCCGAGCTTGATCGCCGCCGCGATCGTGAGCCAGAGCGGCAGGCCGAGAACGAGCACGGCGCCGCTGACGGCCAGGTCGAACGACCGCTTGACCGCCCAGTCGGTTCCGGCGAACGCGGGCGGGCGCAGCTCGAAGAGCGGGATCCCCTGGCCCGGGACGTACTCGGCGCGCTGGACGAGCAGCTCGGTGGTCTTCGGCGCGATCCGCACCTTCACGGCGCGGCGGTGCGCATGGTCGACGATCTGGAGGAGCTCCCGATCGCTGTAGTCGGAGTCGGTGACGATCAGCTCGTCGGCCTCGTGCCGCTCGAGCACGGAGCGAAGCTCCTCCAGCGCGCCGAGCCGCGGCAGCTCGTGGGCGGGGGCGTCGGCGCCGCTGACCACGCCGAGGAACTCGTACTCGATCCCGCCGCGCACCGACCCGAGCACGCCGAGGAGGTGGTCGAGGTGCGCGCCCTCCCCGACCACGATTGCCCGCCGCCTGACGCCGAGCAGGTGCAGAGCCTCGCGGCTGATCGCCTCGTAGCTCGCCCGGAGCAGGCCGTCGAGCACGGTCGCGATCACGAGCGCCGTCGGGATGAGGCCGAAGGTGGTGAAGTCGTGACCCGTGCCGAGGCCGAAGGCGAGGACGAGCAGCGCGACGACGACGAGCGAGGAGACGACGCGGCCGAACCCCGCCCGGCGCTCGCGCTCGGCGTAGAGCCCCCCCTGCCAGAAGACGAGCACCATGACGAGCGCGACGAACGGGAACCAGTTCGTCTCGGCGGTCCAGAGGACGCCCCACAGGATCGGCGAATGGCCGTAGTAGACCTCCCGGAGAGCGAGCCCTCCGTAGAGGGCGAACCCGACCGCGGCCAGGTCGAGCGCGACCAGGCTGGTGACGCTCACGACCCGGAAGAGGAGCTGGCGCAGGGGCGTCGCGGAGAGGAAATAGGGCCGACTGCGCCTGATGTCGCCCGCGATCGGGAGGGCGACCGGCTCTCTCTCGGCGGGAGCGGTCGGTGGATCCGCCGGCGGAGCTTCCTTTGTTGCCACGGGCGGAGCCAGTTTACATTCGGGCCTCTCCGGCGAGAACCCGGGGGGTGGCCCAGCTCGATCGCCTCGACACCCTCTACCGGACGCACCATGCCGCGCGGCGGCCCGAAGGCTTCGTGTTCTGCGCGTCGCAGCGGATGCCGCTCTTCCGCGAATGGGTCGGCACGGGCAGGCGTGTCCTCGACCTCGGCTGCCGCTCGGGCGGGTTGACCCGCGCGTATCTCGACGGGAACGAGGTCGTCGGCATGGACGTCGACCGCTCGGCGCTCGAGCAGGCGGCCGAGATCGGGATCGAGACGGCCTGGGGAGACGCCGCCGAGCCGCTCCCGTTCCCCGGGGAGAGCTTCGACGTGGTCGTCGCGGGCGAGCTCCTCGAGCACCTGCCGCAGCCCGATGAGACGGTGTCGGAGGCACGCCGCGTCCTGCGGCCGGGAGGGCGGCTGGTCGGATCGGTCCCGAACGCCTACCGGCTGAAGAACAGACTGGCGTTTCTCGCCGGCCGGCGCCCCGAGGCCGACCCCACCCATCTCCACCTCTTCTCGCCCAGCGACCTGGGGCGCCTGCTGAGGCGGTTCGCCGACCCGGAGCTGCGCTTCGTCGCCGGCCGGCTGACCCGCCTCGGCCCGCGCCTGTTCGCAAACGACATCTGCTTCAGGGCCCGGAAGCCGGAGCCCCAGCCGTAGCGGCGAAGTCGAGCTCCCGGTCGGCCTCCAGGCCGTCGAGGCGGCCGGGCCGGCGCCGGCGTCCGAGAATCGCGAGCGCGGCCCCGAGCGCCCGGCGGCGCAACGGGTCGAGCAGGTCGGTGTCGTGGAAGTAGACGTGGACGTAGCGCGGTAGCCGAGCGAGCGTCGCTCGCAGCGCCATCCCCAGCGAGTGGGTCGAGGGCAGCTCGAGCAGCGTGCGGCCGCCGACGCGAAGAAGCGCCGGCTCGGCGAGCGAGCGGCGCGCGGCGCCGGGCGCGAGGTACGAGGGCAGGAAGGCCGTCGCCGTGCAGTCGGCCAGTCCGAGCTCGGCGACGGCGGTGGCCACGTCCTCGTCCATGTACCAGCCGCCGCCGCAGAAGAGCCGAGGCCGGAGCCCCCGCTCGGAGAGCCAGGCCGCCTCGGCGCGGACGCGCGCGGCCGGATCGCCGTCGAGCGGTCGCGCCCGCCCGGCGCCGCCCCAGTGGGTGTGCAGCCCGAACGGGCCGTCGGCGGCGGCGATGCGCGCCCGCGCGAGCCACAGAGCCTCGCTCTCACCCGCCGCGGCGTCCGGGGGCCGCATCAGTGCGGCGATCTCGAACCCACCGGGCCGCCGGGCGCGGAAGGCCGAGACGAGCCCCCAGGCACGGTCGTCGAGCGGCCGTTCGAGATGGCACGAGACGACCGCGCATGCTCCCGGGTCTCCTGGCATGGCAGCGCATACCTTCGCACCGGCCGGCGACGCTCGCGGCGTCCACCGGTGATCGTGGCGACACCCGACTAGGCTGGGGCCGGCATGTGCGGGATCTGCGGACTGGTCTCCCCGGCAGGCCCGGCCGACCCCGCGCCGGTCGAGCTGATGACCGCGGCCCTGGTCCACCGGGGGCCCGACGAGGGATCGGTCGACGCGTTCGGCCGCTGCGTCCTCGGGCACCGCAGGCTCCGCGTGATCGACCTGGCCACGGGCGGCCAGCCGGTCGCCAACGAGGCGGGCGACGTCGTCGCCGTCTTCAACGGCGAGCTGTACGACTTCCGGGCGCTCCGGGCGGCGCTCGCGGCCGCCGGGCACGAGGTGCCGGGCACGGGCGACACGCCCGTGATCCCGCACCTGTACGAAGAGTCGGGGCCGGAGTTCGTGCGCCGGCTGCCGGGGATGTTCGCGGTCGCCCTCTGGGACGCAGGCCGTGAGCGGCTCGTCCTCGGCCGGGACCGGATCGGGAAGAAGCCGCTCCTCTGGGCCCGGCTTCCGGACGGCACGATCGCGTTCGCGTCGGAGCTGCGGGCCCTGCTGCTCCTGCCCGCCCTCTCCCGCGAGCTCGACCCGGCCGCTCTCGACGCCTACCTGGCGCTGCAGTACGTGCCGTCCGGGACCGCCCTGCGCCGGGTCGAGAAGCTGCCTCCCGGCCACCTGCTCGTCGCCGAGCGCGGCTCAGTGCGCATCGAGCCGTACTGGTCGCTCGAGCGGCGCGACGAGCACCTCGCCGAAGACGAGTGGCTCGAGCGGGTACGCGCGGCGGTCGGCGCGGCGGTGCGCAGGCGGCTCGTCGCCGACGTACCGCTGGGCGTGCTCCTCTCCGGGGGGATCGACTCGAGCATCGTCGTCGCCGAGGCCGCTAACGCGGTGGGAGCGCTGCGCACGTTCACGGTCGGCTTCGGCGAGGAGGCGTACGACGAGCGGGCATACGCGCGCGCCGTGGCAAGGCGGTACGGCACCGAACACGAGGAGATCGTCGTCGAGCCGGACGTGACCGAGTTGCTGCCCCGGCTCGCCGCCGCCTTCGACGAGCCGCTCGGCGACGAGGCGGCGCTGCCGGAGCTGGTGGTCAGCGAGCTCGCCCGGCGCCGCGTGACGGTCGCGCTGACGGGCGACGGAGGCGACGAGGCGTTCGCCGGCTACGAGCGGTACGCGGCGGTCGGCCTGGCCGGCCGGCTCTCCGCGCCGGGCGCGGGCGCGGCAGGGCGCGCGCTGCGCTGGGCCGGTCGCCGCGAGCCGCGCTCCCGGGCCAACCGCGCGGGCCGGCTGCTCGAGGCCGCCGCGCTGCCCCCGGCGGCGCGCTACGGCCGCCTGGTGGAGGTCTTCCCGGCCGCGCTGCGGGCGGAGCTCTGGAATCCCGAGCTCGTGCCGGAGCCCGTGCCGGCCTGGGAGCTGCTCGGCCCGGCCGGGGAGGGCATCTCCGGGCTCCAGCGGCTCGACGTCCGTACGTACCTGCCGGGCGACCTGCTCCTGAAGGCGGACATCGCCTCGATGGCGCACTCGCTCGAGCTTCGCTCTCCCCTGCTCGACCACGAGGTGCTCGAGCTCGGCGTGTCGCTTCCCGAGTCGCTCAAGGTGCAGGGGATGCGCGGGAAGGTCGCGCTCCGGCGCGCGTTCGCGGACGTGCTCCCGGTGGCCGTGGCAGGCCGCCGGAAGACGGGCCTGGGCGTGCCGATCTCCCGCTGGCTGCGCAGCGAGCTCCGCGCTCTGGCCGGCGACACGCTGCTCGGCGAGCGGGCACGCGGACGCGGCCAGCTTCGCACCGCCGTGGTCGAGCGGCTGCTCGCCGACCACTCCGCCGGCCGGGCCGACCACGGCCACCGGCTGTGGTGCCTGCTGATGCTCGAGCTCTGGCAGAGGGAGCACGTCGACTCGCCGGCGCCGGCGGCGGCCGCCGCGTGAGGCACCGCGCCTGGCTCCTCGTCGCCGCGGTCGCGGCGCTGCCCCGCCTGGCGATCCTGCTGCACGAGCGCGGCGCGATCCTCGGTTCCTTCACCGAGAAGAGCGACGACCTGGCCTCGACCTTCGTCCACTCGGGAACGTTCGGCTTCATCCCGGGCGAGCCGACAGCCTGGACGCAGCCTCTCTACGCCTGGTTCCTGATCCCGATCTACTGGACCTTCGGGCGTTCCTGGCTCGCGGTGGGACTGGTCCAGGCCGCAGTCGCGGTCGCGACCGCGCTTCTCGTCTACGAGACCGGCCGGCGTCTCGTGTCGCCCCGGGTGGGCCTCGTCGCCGCCCTCCTCGCGACCCTGAACCCGTACCTGGTGTGGCACGACGTCCACGAGAACCGGGAGATCCTCGACCAGCTGCTCGCAGCCGGGATCGTGCTCCTCGTGCTGATCCTGGCCCGCCGCCGCTCGTGGCGGCTTGGCGGCGTGCTCGGCGTCGTGCTCGGGCTCGCGATCCTCGGGAACTCGCGGCTGCTCTTCCTGCCGCTCGTCTGCTGCGCGTTCGTGGTCGGGCGCGATCGCCGCACCTGGGCGGCGGCGGGCGTCGTCCTCGCCGCCTGCGCCCTGACGCTTTTGCCCTGGCTCGTGCGCAACCAGGTCTCGGTCGGCTGCTTCACCCTCACCACGGACACCCGGGCGCTCTGGAAGGCGAACAACGCGAACACGTACGCGACCCTCGCGGCCGGCAAGTGGATCGACGACGTGCCGCCGCTGCCGCACGAGCCGCCGACACCCGAGTTCGCCGGTGCCTACTACAAGGCCTACGGCAAGGTGCTGCCCGTGGACGAGTGCGCCCGGATGCGCGTCTACCGGCGCCTGGTGCTCGAGTTCTGGCGCAAGCACCCGGGGGAGAAGGCGAGGCTCGCGGGCCAGGCGGTCGAGATGCTCTGGAGCCCGAGGGCGATCCGCACCGAAGGGCGGTCGGAGGCGACCGGCCTCGTCGACACGCTGCGCCGCTGGGCGCAGCCTGCCTACTCGATCCCGCTGTTCGCGCTCGGGCTGCTCGGGGTGTTCCTGCTTCCACGCCGGCCGGCCGCGCTGGCGGTCGCTCTGCTCGCGTACCAGACCCTGGCGGCGACGGGCTTCGCCGGGGCGACCCGGTATCGCGTCCCGTGGGACTTCCTGATCGCGCTCGCCGCCTCGGCGGCGCTGTGGTGGGCTGCCGACCGGTGGCGGCACGCCTGATGCGCGTCGTCCACGTGCACCGGGTCGGCGGGATCGGCGGCTCCGAGCGGCACCTGCTCACGCTGTTGCCGGCGCTCGCGGAGCGAGGGCTCGAGGTCGTGTTCCTCGGCCTCGACGACCCGGCGGGCGCGCCCGAGCCGTTCTACGGCGAGCTCGGGGTGGAGGCCGTGCGGCTCCGGTGTCCACGGGACGTCGATCCGGGCCTGGCTCGGCGCGTCCGGCGGTTGCTACGGAGCCTCTCGCCCGAGGTCGTGCACACGCATCTCGTCCATGGGGACGTGTACGGCGCGCTCGGCGCGGGTCGCGCGGCGCTGGTCTCGACGAAGCACAACGACGACCGCTTCCGGACGGGGCCGTTCCGGTTCGCCGAGCGCGCGCTGACCGGCCGGGCGGGGCGGGTGATCGCGATCACCGAGGCTCTCCGGCGGTTCTGCGTGGACGCGGTCGGGCTCCCGGCCGGGAAGATCGAGGTCGTCCACTACGGCCTCGACGCCCTGCCGCCTCCGTGGGGCGAGAGCCCGGCGGTCCCTGTGCCGGCGGACGCGCTCGTGGTGCTCTGCGTGGCCCGGCTCGTCGAGCAGAAGGGCGTGGACGTCGCGGTGCGGGCGCTGGCGCGGATCCGGGAGGTCGAGCCGCGGGCGGTTCTGGTCGTGCTCGGCGAGGGCCCGGAGCGGGCGCGGCTCGAAGGGCAGGGCGTCGAGGGCGTGTACCTTCCGGGTCGCGTCGGCGACGTCGCGGCCTGGTACCGGCGGGCCGAGCTGCTCCTCCACCCGGCGCGCTGGGAGGGCTTCGGGCTTGCGCTGCTCGAGGCGATGCTGGCGGAGAAACCGGTGGTGGCGACCCGCGTGAGCGCAGCACCGGAGATCGTCGCCGACGGCGAGACCGGCGTGCTCGTGCCCGCCGACGACCCCGGCGCGCTGGCCGATGCGGCGCTCGGGTTGCTGCTCGACCCTGCCCGTGCCGAGGCGATGGGCGCGGCCGGCCTCGCCCGGGCTCGATCGGAGTTCTCGGTGGCGGCGATGGCCGATCGGACGGTCGCGGTCTACAGGGAGGTCAGCGCGGCCCGGTAGAGGATCTCGGTCCGGTCGACGCAGCGGTCCTCCAGGAAGTCGCGCAGCGCCCGGCGGCGGCCGGCCCGCCCCATCTCCGCCGCGAGCTCGAGGTCGCCTGCGAGTCGGACGATCGCCTCGCGCAGAGGGCCGGCCTCCCCGGGGGCGACGAGCAGGCCGGTCTCGTGGTCGCGGACGAGCTCTCCGAGGCCGCCGATCTCCGCGGCGATCACTGGCCGGGAGCGCTCCATCGCCTCCAGCGCGACCATTCCGAACCCCTCGCCCATCGACGGGACGACGACGATCGCGGCGCGCTCGATCGCGCTCTGGATCGGGACGACGTGGCCGAGGAACCGAACCGCCTCCGCGACGCCGAGCTCGCGCGCGAGCGCCCGCAGCGCCGGCTCGAGCGGGCCCCGGCCCGCGATCTCCAGCTCGAGCCCGGGGATCTCCCGCTTCGCCTCGGCGAACGCCCGCAGCAGGACGATGTGGCCCTTGATCGGGATCAGCCGGCCGACGCACAGGAGACGCGGCGCCTCGCCCGCGTACGGGGCGGCGTCCCCGTCAGGCGTGATCCCGTAGTGGACGATCCGGAAGCTCTCCTCCCGGAAGCCCTCGGTCTGGGCGAGGTAGCGGGCGAGCCCGCGCGAGATGGCGATGTGGACGTGCGCCAGGCTCGCGACGGTGCGGTCGCCGAGGGCGAAGACGCGGCCCTCGCGAAACTCGTTGAAGCCGTGCTTGGTCGAGAAGCGGACCGGGACACGCGCGAGGAGGCCCGCCATCTGGCCGTAGGCGTCTGCGTGGACCAGGTGGGTGTGGAGGATCTCCGGCTTGTGGCGGGCGAGGTAGGCGCCGAGCTGGACGAACGCGATCGGGTCGACGTCGGCGCGCAGCGCGATCGCATCGATCGGGACGCCGCGCGCCTCCAGCGCGCGGGCGAAGTCCCAGGCTCCAGGCTCGTGCTCGTGGAGCATCAGCATCCGCACCTGCCAGCCGCGTTCCGCGAGGCGAGGCAGCAGCGAGAGCAGGTGGGCCTCCGACCCCGAGATGCCGGCGACCTTCTGGAGATGCAGAACCCCTGCCCCCTCCGGACCCGTCCCTTCGTGACGGGTCCCAGGGACAGTCCCTCGCACCGCCGGGCGAGCGGGCCTCACGGCCGCCACCGCATGGTTGAGCCGGGTCTCGTCCGTTGGGGCCGCGGCCGGTGGACTGTCCCTGGGACACGGCTGGCCGAGACACGGCCCATTGGGCTCATGTTGCCGCCTCCAGCACGGCGGCGGCCCATGAGTCGACGGAGTGCGCGGCGGCGACGCGCTCCCGGAGCGCACGGCCAAGGGCGCGCCGCTCCTCCGGCGTCAGCGCGCCCAGCGCGAGCAGCCGGTCGGCCAGGTCGCGTGGATCCTCCCGGACGAAGCGAAGCTCCTCGGGAAGGAGGGAGTCGAATGCCGGGTTCGACGCGAGAGCGGGCAGGCAGCAGGCGCAGGCCTCGTAGACGACCTTGTCGGTGGCACCTGCACGCATGTTGTTCACGAGCACGTCCGCCCGTGCGAGCAGCTCCGGGACCTCCGAGCGCAGGACGGCGTGGCCGAGCCTCACCCGCCGGCCGAGCTCCAGCTGCTCGACCAGGCGCTCGAGGTCGGCCCGGTGCGAGCGCTCGTCGGGGTTCAACGCGGGGCCGTGCAGTTCCAGCCGCACGTTGAGCCCGTCGTCGAGCGCGAGCCTGAGGGCTCGCAGGACCACGTCCAGGCCCTTCGCTTCCGAGTAGCGGCCGAGCGCGAGCGCGCGCAGATCGCCGTGGTCCCGCGCCCGGGCCCCGTCGGGGCAGGCGAACTCGGCGATGTCGATGCCGTGGCCGATCGGTCGCACCTTGGGCGAGTCGAGCGGAAAGGTGCGGCGGTCGACGCTGAGAACGGCGGTCGAGACGCGCTCCGCCGCGCGCAACGTCCGCGAGATGCTCCAGTGCGTGTACCAGAGCAGGACCCTCACCCCGAGCGGCCGCGCGATCGGGGCGGCCAGGACCGCGTAGATCGGGCACATGTGCGCGACCACCGCCGCCGGCTTCGGGCGCCGCGCCAGCTCGGCCCCGAGAGCGGCCTCGAACCTCAGGCCGCGGCCCGCCTTCGAGCGCGCTCCGAAGGCCCGGACGCGGCAGTTCGCCGGCAGCACGCCCGGCAGCGCCCGGTCGGCGAGGACGACCACCTCGTCCACCCGCTCGGCGAGCGCCCGGAGCATCGGCACCGTCGCGGCGAGCGCCGGGTGGCCCGGGTCGACCTGCTGGGTGACGAACACGAGCCGCATCAGAAGAAGTCGGTGTCCCCGAGCGTGAACCGCCAGCCGGCCGGGCTCGCGTCGAGCGGACCGGCGAGCGGCTTGCCCATCAGGTCGAGCGTGAGGTGGGTCGGGACGAAACCGGCGCGCAGGAACGCCGCGCGCTGCTCGGGCGCGGGCAGCCCGAACAGCGCACGCGCCCGCGAGGCACGGGCCGCCCGCCGGAGCAGCCCCGCCACCTCGTCGGCGGGCGCGGCCAGGTCGGCGAGCACGGCGATCGTCCGGCCGCGGTGCGGCTTTCGAGGCCAGACGACCGCGTAGCCTCCGACCGACCGGAGCGCGACGTACCCGCGCGGCGAGTCGAGGTAGCGCCAGGCGAGATGCCGCCGGTCGCGGACGACGTGGTTCGGCAGGCCGGCGGCGGCGTCGCCCTCGAGGTCGAGGCCGTCCGGCCCTCGTTTCCCCGGCGCAGCGCCGGCCGGGCCCAGATCCGCGGCCGCCCGATCGCCGTCCAGCCGAGCGGCCCGAGGAAGATCGGCGCCGTCGGCGCGCTCGCGAAGGCGAGCACCACCGCCGCGCCCCGCTCCTGTGCCTCTCGCTCGTGCTTGCGCTCGAGCTCCCGGAAGATCCCGAGGCCGCGCGCCTCCGGGCGAGTGGTGGCGTGAACGGAGAACGAGGCCAGCCGCTCCTCTCCACCGAGCATCATCCGCAGCAGCGTGTGCCCCGCCACGCCGACGACCCGGCCGTCCGCGACGGCGACCGACCTCAGGCTTCCCGCCGGGTTCCGGTCGAACCACCAGTCGAACTCCTCCGCCGAGAGCCCCTGGTGCCCCCAGGCCTCGCCGAGCAACCCCAGGTAGTCGCCGCGGTCGGACGGCTCGTACGAGCGGAGCTCGTACGGCCTCACTTGGTCGAGGTGCCGAGCGCCGCGTTGAAGATGCGGCGCGCGTGCGTGCCGGCGACGGTGTCCTTGACCGCGATCAGGTCGCACGCGCCGGAGAGCACGAGCTCGAACGTCCGCGACGGATAGGGCTCGACGTTGTAGCGATGGAGCTGGAGCGGGTCGGTCGCCGGACCGTTCGGGCCCGAGATCGACGTGAACGCGACGTCGTAGCCGGCCTGCTTGAGGAGGCTGAGGTGGACGAGCCGGTAGTGCGCCTCCGAGCCCTTGACGTAGGCGAACGCACGGACGGGCCGCTGCAGGCGGTCCTCGAGCCGAAGCTTGGAGAGGGTGATCTCGCGCGCGGCCTCGTCGACCTCGAGGTCGGCGAGCGGCCGGTGGCCGATCCCGTGCGACTCGACGCGGATCCCGGCCGCCTCCAGCTCGGCGAGCTCGTCCCAGGCGAGCGGCCGGTTGACGATCCCGCGCCTGGCCAGGTGCTCGTCGTGCGGCAGCGGCCGCGTGCCGGCGAGGTATCCCACCGGGACGAACACCACGGCCGGATAGCCGTAGCGCTGCAGGACCGGAGCAGCGTTCTCGAGGTTGTCGCGGTAGCCGTCGTCGAACGTGATCAGCACCGCGCGCGGCGGGAGCGGCATTCCGTGCAGGTAGTAGTCGATCACGCGGTCGAGGCCGACCGGGGAGTAGCCCAACGCACCGAGCTGGGCCATCTGCTCGTCGAACTGGCCGACCGGCACCGTGACCGAGTTCTCGGGCACGTCGTTGACCTTGTGGTACATGAGCACGCGCAGCGTGCGCGCATCGTCGCCGTCGACCGCGCCGACGCCGAGGGCGGTCTCGCCGAGGGTGCGGTAGACGCCGTTCTTCAGCGCCTGCTTGATCCGGTCGGCGCGCACGGGCCTATCGTAGTCCGGCGACGAGCGCCTCCAGCCGTGCCGCGTACTCGTCCGGCGTCGCGAGCCAGGGCTCGACGCCGGCGCGGGCGCCCCCCGCCAGGCGGCCCGCCTGCGCCGGATCCGACAGCAGCCGGACGAGCGCGTCCGCCAGCGCCTGCGGATCCTGCGGCGGCACGAGGAGGCCGTTCTCGCCGTCGTGGACGAGGTCGACGATCCCGCCGACGCTCGAGGCCACCGCCGGCCGCCCTCGGCAGAACGCCTCGACCAGCACGCGGCCCATCCCCTCCGAGCGCGAGGGAAGCACGAGCGCGGTCGCCGCGTCGAGCGCCCGGGCGACGCCCTCGGTCGGCAGCGCCTCGGTCCACTCCGCCTGCGCCGGGAGGTCGTGGACGAGCCCGTCGACGACCGCGCGCCGGCTCCCCTTTCCGACGAGGTGCAGCGTCACGCCGGGCAGCCGCGGGGCCGCCAGGCGCCAGGCCTCCGCGAGCTCCTCGATCCCCTTGTAATGCTCGAGCACGCCGACGAAGAGCGCGCGGGGCGGGTCGGGCAGAGGCGCGACCGGGCCGAGAAACGGCTCCAGGTCCATGAACGCCGGGAAGACCGCCGCCGGCGCGACGCCGAGCGACCGGACGAGCCCGGTCGTGTAGTCCGAGATCGTCCGGACGGCGTCGGCACGGCGCAGCGCGGAGACGGCGATCCGGTCGGCGACGGGGTTCAGCAGCCGGCGGGCCGGTGAGCCGTAGAGCCGCGTCGACGAGCGCCAGTCGCCGTGGACGTCGAGGATCACCGCCGGGCGCCGGCGGGCGAGGGCGCGCCCCACCAGCACGAGCCAGGTCTCGTGCGCTCCCTGGACGAGCACCGCGTGCGGACGCGAGCGGCGCAGCTCGCGGGCCGTCCGGAAGGGCAGCGTCAGGAAGTGGAGAGCCCCGTCCAGCGCGTGCGGCCGCCACGGGCCGGCCAGCTCGAAGGTCGCGTCCCGGCGGGGGGCGCCCTCGACGCCGGTCGCGAGCACGCGGACGTCGAAGCGCTCGGCCAGCGCGTCGAACTTGAGCGCCAGGCTTCCGTCGAGCGGCAGCCGGTAGCGCGTCCGGCCGACCATGAGCAGCCGCGGCTTCACGTGGCCGCCTCCTCGAGCAGCTGCTCGAGGCGCGCGTAGATCGTCTCGGGCGCGTACCCGGCGACCGACCGGCGGGCTGCCGAGCGCAGCCGCGTCCGCAGCGCCTCGTCGGAGAGGAAGCGCCGGATCGCCCCGGAGAGCGCCTCGGGGTCCCGCGCCGGGACGAGCAGCCCGTTGACGCCGTCGGCGACGACCTCGCCGACGCCGCCGACGTCCGTCGCGATCACCGGCGTCCCGGCGGCGAGGCCCTCGACGACGGAGTGCGGGAAGTTCTCCCAGCTCGACGAGAGGAGCTCGGCGTCCGCGGCCGCGAGCAGCCCGAAGACCGTCTCGCGCGGCACGGGACCGAGGAAGGCGACGCGGCCGCCGACGCCCAGTCCACGGGACAGCTCCTCCAGACCGGGCCGCTCGGGACCGTCGCCGGCGATCACCAGCGTGACGTCCTCGCAGCGGGCCAGCGCTCGAAGCGCGACGTCGAGCGACTTCTGCGGCGCGAGCCGGCCGGCGAAGACGAGCGTCGGGCCGGCGAAGCCGTGCCGGCGCCGGAGCTCGTCGCGGTCGCCAGGGTCCGGCACCGACACCGGGTTCGGCAGCACGACGAGGCGCGCCGGCTCGACGAGGCGCCAGCAGGCCGCGACCCGCCTCAGCGAGTCGCTCGGGCACACGTACCGGGCGGCGCCGCCGAGCGCGAGGTCGCGCATCGCCTTCAGCCACGCCGTCTTCGGCGCCCGCGACCGCTGGAACTCGTCGAGCGAGAGCCGCGTGAGCCCGTACCGGACCGCCCGCTCGTACGCGGGATCTCCGGTCAGCTTGACGACGCGCGGAGCGCGTCCGAGCAGCGCGCCGACGTGCGAGCGGCCGTACATCCCGGTCGAGTAGACGACGTCCGCGCGCGCCGCGAGCCTCCCCGCCAGCGCCGCTCCGCGCGCGTAGCGGGCGAGCACCGGCTGGCGGCGCGAGACCCAGTGCACGGGACAGTCCCCGGGAGCGGGCGCGGCCGCCGCCGTCGTCACCACCTCGACCTCGTGGCCGCGCACGCGCAGGAACGCCGCCAGCTCGGGAGCGTGGCTCGCGGGCCCGCCCACGTCGGGCGGCCAGATGCCGGACACGATCAGGACCCTCACGACGCCACCGCCTCGGCGGCGCCGTGCTCGCGGTGGATGCGCGCCAGCGCGACCAGCCAGGAGGCGGCGAACACCCCGGCCGCGATCAGCGCCGCGGCGGCCGCGCCGGTCGCGTTCCAGAGCGATCCGAGAGCGATCACGAGGGGGATCAGGACGGCGGTCTCGACCCCGTGCGTGACGATCCGCAGGCCCGGCCGCCCGATCGACACCGGCAGGGACTTCGTCCAGGCGAAGACGAAGCCGACGACGCCGGCCAGGAGCATCAGGCGGGCCGCGTCGACGGCCGGGAGGTACGCCGGCTTGAGGGCGTGCCGGATCAGCGTGGGCATGAGCCAGTAGACGAACGGCGCGGAGACGGCCATCAGCGCGGCCGCCCCGTAGCTGAATCGGCGCAGGCCCGCGAAGACCCGCCCGGTCGCCCCCGCCTCCCAGTCGCGGGTCTGCTCGGTGATCAGGATCAGCCGCGCAGGCGCGGTCAGTGCGCTCAGGCCCGTCTGGGGTGCCTGCGCGATCTTGAAGTAGCCGACCTGTACCGGGTTCGAGACCATTCCGAGGAGCAGCGGCACGACCTGCGTGCGCAGGGAGACGACGCCGGAGGCGATGCTCGACTGGACCACGAAGCTGACGATCTCCCTGCGGTCCTCCCCGAGGAGCTCGTGGCCGGCGGGATACCGCCGGAAGGAGGCGAGCGCCGCCGAGCCGACCGCCGTCGAGCCGACGACCTGCCCGGCGACCAGGCCCAGGAGCGCCGCGTCCACCCCGTGACGCGAGCCGACGAGCAGGCCCGCGAGCCTGAGACCCTGGGTGAGAAAGGTGAACCAGGCGCGGACGTCGTAGCGTCCGGTGAGGACGAGCGCGGCCCCGGCGGGTGCCTCCGGGATGTAGACGACGGGCAGGAGCGCGGCGACCAGCATCGGATCCCTGAGGCCGTGGGCGTGGAAGACGCCGTCGGCGAACGGCGCCGCGACTGCGAGGGCCCCGCCCGCGAGGAGCGCGCCGAGTGTCTTCAGCGCCATCGCCCGCCGGTAGAGGCGGCGCAGGCGGCCCCAGCGCTCCGCGGTCGTGTAGCGGAACCCGAACTTGATCATCGCCTCCTCGACGGTCAGGTCGAGCAGGATCTGGAAGAACCCGGCGACCGTGATCGCCAGCGAGTAGAGGCCGAAGCTCGCGGGGCTCAGCTCGCGCGCGACCACGAGCGTCCCGATCACGCCGAGGACGACACTCCCGTACAGACCGATCGCAGTGGCCGAGCGCCGCCACAGGAGGCGCGTTTGCATCCGGGCGTCCACTATAGTGGCCGCCGGTGGCGCTTCGGACGCTCCTGCGGGCCTCGCCGGGGGCGTGGGTGCTCGCCGTCGCGCTTCCCGTTGTGCTCGTGCACGTGGACTTCCAGCCGGGGCGGACGGTGTCGGCCGGTGCGATCCATGCGCACATCGTGCTCTCCGACGTGGCCGTCCTCGCATGCCTCCTGGCGGCGCTCGGGACCGCCGCTCGGTACGGACCGGGCGCGCTCCGCCCGGGGGTGCCCGCCTGGGCGGCAATCGGCCTGTTCGGCGTGCTCGTGGTCGCCGCGTGCTTCTACCCGATCCACCGCTCGGCCTCGTACCCGTGGCGCGACCACGTCGTGACGGCCGGAAAGTATGTCGAGTACGCGCTGCTCGCGCCGGCTTCCGCGCTCCTCGTCCGGCGCCGCGCCGACCTCGTCCTCCTGGTGACGACGATCGTCGCCGCGAGCGTGGTCGCCTCCGTGCTCGCGGTGGTCCAGTTCTTCGGCTGGCGGATCGCGCACGGCTGGCCGGCCGGCTACCGCCAGCCGTCGTTCCTCGGCCACCACGACTTCGCCGCCCTGTCCGGCTTCGCGCTCGTGATCGCGTTCGCGGCGATCGCGCTGCCGGAATGGCAGGTCGACCGCCGGCTCTCCGCGGCCGGCGGGCTCGCCGGTGCGGTGGGCCTCCTCGTCTCGGGCTCGCTCGCCGGCGCGATCGGGCTGCTCGCGGCCGGCGTGGTCGTGGCCGCGGCCGCCCGCGGATCGGCGCGCCGCGCCGGCGCGGTCCTCGGCGTCTCGCTCGCCGTCTTCGGCGGCGTCGTCCTCTTCCGCGGCGGCGACGTGAAGTCGTTCCTGAACCTGATCGGGATCGGCAAGAAGCACGAGCAGGTCGGCGTCGAGAGCTACATCCAGCGGACGATGCTCGTCTACTACGGATGGCGCGTCTTCCTCGACCATCCGGCCGTTGGCGCCGGCTGGCAGGCAACCGGCGACGCCTCCGTCTACGGGCCCCTCCTGCCGACGCTGCACCAGGCGTTCCCGAGCACGCCTGCCCAGGCATTCCCGTCGCCGGCGCACCCGTACGGCGTCCAGAACGCCTACGTCCAGGCGCTCGCCGATCTCGGCGCGGTCGGGCTCGCGCTGTTCCTGGTCGCGCTGCTCGCGCCGCTCTGGCTCGCCGGGCGTCGCCTGGCGAGAGGACCGCCGGAGGCGCCCGTGCTCCTGGCGGCCGCGTGGCTGCTGGTGGCGATGGGCGTTCTGACCGCGATCGGCCTGGTCGCCGGCATCCCGCTCGACGCGCTCCTCTGGATCGCGTCGGGACTGTGCGTGGCCCCGTCGGTGCTCGTCGCCGACACGGCCTGACGCCCGGCCGAGAGGAGGCCGAGCCTCCGGGCCGCCGGTGCCCGCGCCGACCACGGCCCTCCGGCCGGTGCCGCCCGACTACGATGGCTGGCCGATGACGAAGGTGCTGGTCACGGGCGGCGCGGGCTTCATCGGCTCCAACCTCGTGCGCGCGCTGCTCGAGCGTGGGGACGAGGTTCGCGTGCTCGACAACTTCTCGACCGGCAACCGGGCGAACCTGGACGGCCTCGAGGTCGAGGTGGTCGAGGGCGAGCTGCGCAGCTACGAGCGCGTCCACAACGCCGTCCGCGGGACGGAGACCGTGTACCACCTCGGTGCGCTCGGCTCGGTGCCGCGCTCGGTCCAGGATCCGCTCACCTCGAGCGCCGTGAACGTCGAGGGGACGCTGAACGTCCTGCTCGCCGCGCGGGACGAGGGCGTCCGCCGCGTCGTCTTCTCGTCCAGCTCGTCCGTCTACGGCACCTCCGAGCTGCCGGCGAAGGAGGACGCCGCCCCGGACCCGCTCTCCCCGTACGGCGTCGCCAAGCTCGCGGCCGAGCGCTACTGCATCTCGTTCGCACGCGTCTACGAGCGGTTCGAGACCGTCGTCGTCCGGTACTTCAACGTGTTCGGCCCGCGCCAGAGCCCGTTCTCGCAGTACGCGGCGGTCGTGCCTCTCTTCATCACCGCGATCCGCGACGGTCTTCCGGTGACGATCGAGGGGGACGGCGAGCAGCAGCGCGACTTCACGTACGTCGAGAACGTCGTCGACGGGACGCTTCGCGCCGGCGGCGCCGAGGGCGTCAGCGGACGCGTCTTCAACCTCGCCGCCAGCGCGCCCGCGAGCGTGAACCGGCTGGCGGAGACGATCGGCGCGGTCCTCGGCCGCGAGGTCGCGAGGACGACCGCTCCACCGCGCGCGGGCGACATCCGCGTCTCCTGGGCCGACGTGACCGCGGCCCGCGAGGCGCTCGGCTACGAGCCGTCCGTCGGTCTCGAGGAAGGCCTGCGCCGCACCGTCGAGTTCCTCGGTGGCTGAGAGCTCCGGGCCCGTCCGGGTCCTGCGGGCGATCGCACGGCTGAACATGGGCGGCCCGGCGCTCCACGTCTCGTACCTTTCCGCAGGCCTGCGGGAGCGCGGCTACGAGACGACGCTCGTCGCCGGCGGCGTCGGCCGGGGCGAGCGGTCGATGGCCTACGTCGCCGGGGGGCTCGGCGTGCCGGTCGTGACGATCCCCCACCTGCATCGCGACATCTCTCCGCTCCGGGACCTGCTCGCGACGTTCCGGCTCGCCCGGATCATCCGCGAGGAGCGGCCGGCGATCCTGCACACGCACACGGCGAAGGCCGGCGCCGTCGGACGCGTCGCCGCCCTGCTCGCGGGCCGGGCACGGCCGCCGATCATCGTCCACACCTTTCACGGTCACGTGCTGCGCGGGTACTTCGGCCGCTTCTGGACGGCCGTCTTCCGGCTGCTGGAGCGGCTGCTCGCCCGCGTCACCGACGCGCTCGTCGCGGTCAGCCCCGAGGTGCGCGACGAGCTGGTCGCGCTCGGGGTCGCACCGGTCTCGAAGTTCGCGGTCGTCCGCCTCGGGATCGAGCTCGACAGCCGGCTCGCGGCCGGGGCCGAGGCGCGGGCGGAGACGAGGCGGGCGATGGGCGTCCCCGCCGGGCGGTACGTCGTGGGCTGGATCGGCCGCATGACCGGCGTGAAGCGAACCGACCTCGTCCTCCGGGCGTTCCGGCTCCTGCGCGACGGCGGCGTCGACGCAGCGCTCTGCATGGTCGGGGACGGCCCCGACCGTGAGCGCGTCGAGGAGCTCGCGGCGGAGCTCGAGCTGATGCCGTACTGCCTCTTTCCCGGCTACCAGGAGGACGTCGGCCCGCTGTTCGCGGCGTTCGACGTCTTCGTCCTCCCCTCCGGGAACGAGGGCACGCCCGTGACCGCGATCGAGGCGCTGGCGGGCGGCTGCCCGGTCGTCGCCACGCGCGTCGGCGGCGTCCCGGACGTCGTGCGGGACGGAGAGGACGGCTTCCTCGTCGAGCCGGGGTCGGTCGACGAGCTCGGCGATCGCCTCGCGCGCCTCGCCCGCGACCCGGCGCTGCGGGCGCGGATGGGCGCTGCGGGGCGCGAGCGCATGCGCGCCCGGTACGCCGTCGGCCGCCTGATCGACGACGTCGACGCCCTCTACCGCGAGCTGCTCGAGAGGAAGGGGCTGGCGCCGCCGCCGGCGTAGGCTGGACGGACCCGCCGGGGAGCTCCGGGCCGGCTTCGCCGCCCTCGGCAGCGGGAATCAGTGCGGCAGGTGCTGGAACGCGCTGAAGGCCGGCTTCTTCGTCCCGCCCACCGTCATCAGCCCCGACTGCCAGCCCGAGAGCGCGGGCTCGTCCCGGACGAGGAACCAGAGCATGAGGTCGATGCGCGGGTTTCCGCGCGCGACCGCGAACGCCTGGGTCAGGTACTTTGCCTGGAGAGCCCAGGAGACGCCGAAGTGCGGGTCGGGCGGCCTGGTCTGGTAGCCGTACTCGGTGATCCAGATGCGGCGCGGGCCGTACAGGTGCGAGACCACCTTGATCAGCACGTCGAGGTTCGCGAGGGTGATCGCCGTCGGCGCCTGCCCCGAGTGCGTGCCGGGGGGCCTCGTCGTCGGCGTCTCGGTCGGCACGCCGTAGTACGGGTTGTGGGCGTACGCGTCGAAGCTCTTCATCCCGGCCTTCCTGGCGGCGGTGACGAAGGCGACGGGCGACACCGAGGGGCGCGAGCTTCCCGGGCTGTTGTTGCCCCGGGGGGCGGTGACGCCGCAGGCGACCTTCTCGTTTCTGAACATGGTCGAGTGCACGCCCGTGTAGACCGCGGTGCAGATCTTCGCGTAGGCGATCGCGCTCTGGACCACCCACTTCCCGCCCTTGCGCGCGAACTGCGGGCGGAGGAACGCCGGGTTGTTCGGCTCGTTCCAGGCCGCCCAGAGGCGGACGGCGGGGAGCGTGCGACCGTCGTTCCCGATGTACATGCCGCTGTACCTGGCCGCGGCGGCGTAGGCGAAGCCGCGCAGGAACGAGTAGTCGGACGGCGGCCGGTTCGGGCTCGCGCCTCCGTTCGCCCATTTCGGCGTGCCGACGATCGAGAAGAGGATCCTGATCCCGTGGGCGGCCGCATAGGTGACCGTGCGGTCGTACAGCGTCCAGTCGTACGCGGCGTCGCGCGGATCGGCGGCGTTGAACGGACGGTTCCTGGCCACCCCCAGCTTCCCGCCCCAGTACAGGTTCACGCGGAGCACGTCGACGTGCAGGGACTGGTACTCGGCGAACACCCGCTCGGCGTCGCCGAAGAAGGTCTCGCCCTCGTCGTAGACCCCGATCGCCATGTGGGGCGCGGCCGACGCCGCAGACACGCAGAGGCCGGCGGCGGCGGCGAGGGCCGCGGCCAGGACCAGCCGGCGGTCAGGCACCAACAGGCTCTCGTCCGTACGAGGGCAGCATCCGCCGCAGGCCCTCCTCGAGCTTGACCTCGGGGCTCCAGTCGAGGATCTGCCGCGCCCGGGCGATGTCGGGCTGGCGTACCTGCGGGTCGTCCAGCGGCAGGGCCTCGTAGACGATCTCGCTCTTCGAGCCCGCGACCCTCAGCACCGTCTCGGCCAGCTCGAGGATCGTGAACTCCTGCGGGTTGCCGAGGTTCACCGGCAGGTGCTCGTCGCTCTCGGCGAGCAGCACGAGCCCGCGGACGAGGTCGTCGACGTAGCAGAAGCTGCGCGTCTGCGTGCCGTCGCCGTAGACGGTCACCGGCTCGTTCGCGAGCGCCTGGCGCACGAAGTTCGAGACCGCGCGGCCGTCGTGCGGCCTCATCCGGGGGCCGTACGTATTCCTCGCCATTACCCCGGTTCCGGCCCAGAAGTTCTCGAAGCCGGGGACGGAGAAGTCGTAGACGAGCGGCGTCGGCTCGACCTCCCGGATCTCCCGGATCGGCGCCCAGACGATGTCCCCGGTCCGGCGTGCCTGGAGGCGCTGCTCGACGCCGCGATCCCAATCGAGCGGGCTCCAGGGCGAGACGCCCGAGAGCGAGACGAGCCAGAACGGATACCTGCGATCTCCGGTCCGGGCCGTGAGCGCCGTCTCGTAGCGCCCGATGGAGGGCACGAGCCCAAATCGTCCAAGGGCCACGACGAGATCGTCCTTCAGCTCGGCCGATACCGTCGCGAAGGCATGCCGCCCGTCGGCCATGCGACGTCCCGAGTGAACCCCGTCCCCCTCGCGATAGCCCTCGATGAACCACTTCAGCCGGCTCAGGGGCAGGCCGAGGATCCAACCCGGGATGCGCTTCCGGTTCCCATCGAAGCCGAGGTAGTCGATCAGACGGAGCAGCAGCTTGGAGTGGATGAAGATCGAGGCCGCTCGATCCGCGCTTGCCGGCGCAGCGATCACGTGCAAGCCGAGCTGCGACCGAATGACGTCTGACGCGCGACCCAGGAGCTCTTCGTCTCCACTGATCGTCAGGAAGGCGCTCTTCGTCCGTTCCTGGGTACAGCCTTCGGCAACCCAGAGTCCGAGCAGCCAAAGAAGCTCGTCCGTAACCTCGATACGCGCCGGCAACGCGACACTCCGTCCGGCGTGGCGAAGCCGGACGCGCGCGCCCTCCGGCACACGGTCGGCAACTCGGCGAAGCACGGGCAAGGGCAGGCGATCCGACGCCCGCATCCGGATCAGCTTCGTCCAGGCACCGTTCCGCCAGTTCGGACCCTTGTTCCGCCGCTCGCCGACCAGCAGCCCGAAGAGATCTTGCCGGTGCTCCCACGCGAGCGCTCCCAGCCCGGGAGCCTCGACCGCCAGCTCCCACGGATCGCCCTCCGCATGCCGCCAGACATCGAGCATGCGCACCTCGGTGCGATCGCGCTCCGGCACCTCGAGTCGTCCGGCCAGGGCGACCCGGTCGCCGACCTCGAGACGGCTGACCTCCCGCGCCACCGGCTCGCCGCCCGGACCTTCCACGAAGAGCGAGTGGTCGCCCGTGACGCGAATCGAGCGGCCGTAGCGCGTCCGGACCTCGTACGCTGGACCGACTGCGGGATGGGCGACGAGCGAGGCCGCCCCGGCGGCCACCAGCTCGCCGTCGGCCGCGAAGGCCGGCACACGGACGCGATCGAGCGGGAACTCGACCGCGGCGAGGCCGAGCGCGCGGTCCGGAAGCGTCATTCCGGCCGGAACCGCCGCGTGCAGCGTCAGCCGCGCGGCCAGTTCGGAGACGGTCTCGCGCCGGAGCTCGCGCCCGTCGTCGTAGAGCACCTGCTCGTCGGCAAGGATCGAGTTGAAGATCCGGACGATCGAGGTGTCGACGCCCTGCTGGTTGTGGTACGCCATCGTCAGCGCCTCGCCGTAGCGCTTCGCCTCGTCGTACACTCCGCGCGGCCCGATCGGGTTGACGTTGCCCCAGTAGGTCTCGGGCTGCGGGTGCACCTGCGGGTCGCCGTAGACCTCGCTGGTGGAGGCGAGCAGGAAGCGCGCGCGCTTGAACTTCGCGAGCCCGAGCGCGTGGTGCGTCCCGTAGGAGCCGACCTTGAGCGAGTGGAGCGGCATGCGCAGGTAGTCGTCCGGGCTGGCGAGCGCCGCGAAGTGGAAGACGAAGTCCACCGGCCCGGCGATCTCGATCTGGTCGGTGACGTCGTGGCTCAGGAACGTGAACTCGTCCGCGCGGATGTGCTCGATGTTGTGCAGCGAGCTCGTCACCAGGTTGTCGACGCAGATCACGCGGTGCCCCCTTGCGAGCAGCGACTCGCACAGGTGCGAGCCGAGGAAGCCCGCCCCACCGGTGACGACGGAGGTCGGCATCACCCGGAGATGATAGTGGCCGCCCGGCGCCGCTCCCGCCAGGAATTACGTGCTCCGAACACGATCGCCCCCGCCCCGGCGGCCCAGAGGGTCAGCACGGGCGGAAGGCTCACGAACAGGAAGCGGGGGTGCTCGGCCGTGTACCGGTACGGCGTGTAGACGGCGGCGTTGACGATCACGGGCAGCACCAGCACCGCCAGCGCCCGGCGCGAGCGGACGAGCACGCATCCGACTGCGGCGAGCGGCAGGAGCACCACGAGCGTCCGTGGATGGAAGAGCAGCGAGGCCGTCCAGTTGTGCAGCGCGGCGGCGGCCGAGTGGACGATTGCGGGACGGGCGGCAGTCGGCCCCTCGATCTCCGGGTAGCCGATCGGCCAGTAGGCGGCGAGGACCGGCGCGAGCGTCAGGCCCCCGGCCACCATGGGCGCAACTCGCCGGGGGCCGACCTCCGCGAGGACGACGAGAGCGAGCACCAGCGCGATCAGGCCGTTCGACACCTTCACCAGCGTCGCGAGGCCGAGGGTGATCCCGGCGGCGGCGAGCGACGGCGAGGTCAGCCGCGGCGCGAGCAGGATCGCGAGCGAGCCGGTGACGAGCGCCGTCGAGACCGGCTCGGTGTACAGCGCGAGGCCGGCGTCGACGTTCCAGGTTCCGTTTCCCCAGCCCCGGTGCCCGGCGACGACGCCGCTGAGCAGCGGCCAGCAGGCGAAGAGCGCCGCCCCCCCGAGGCCGACGGAGCGGCGGCCGGTCGCGCGCAGCCCCACGTACGCGGTGGCGACGACGGTTGCGGCGTTGGCCACGAGCGCGAGCGCGAGGCCGGCCCCGAAGGCCGACCGGACCCCGAGCAGGTGGAGCGCCCTCAGGGGGAACAGGGGCAGGCTCCAGAGCAGCGGCCAGCCGAAGACGGCGGCACCGGGCGGCGCCATCTCTTCGACCGCCGCCGTCACCAGCACGGCGCCGGCGGCGGCGGCCCCGATCAGGGCCAGGTGGGAGGCGAGGCGGCCTTGCCGCCAGAGCAGGCCGAGCGCCGCCCAGGCCGCGATCAGCGCGAGGGCGAGCACGATCGCCACCGGCTTGCCGAGCCGCGGAACCGAGGCGATGAACTCGCGCGCGGCCGCGTAGAAGCCCGTGGCGTCGCCGCTCAGGCCGTCGTACTCGTAGAACGGAAGACCCGGCAGGCGATGCCCCGACGCCGCGAGCGCGGCCAGCGGGACGGCGGCGCGCACGATCACGAGCGCGCCGAGCGCCCAGGCCCAGGCTGCGCCGTGCGACCTGCCGGGGGTGTGGAGGCGCATCTCCGCGATCTTCCCGGCTGCGCGCTCCCGACCCACGTGGTGTATGGAAGCAGGGCGCGCGGAGGGGCAGCCGCCGGGTTGGCGCGCGGCGCCGCCGGCCGCCTTCCCGGGACGCGCCGTCAGTTCAGGGCGAAGGAGGCGTTGACGACCGCGGTCACGTCCTTGCTCAGAGTGGACGTGTCGTACACGCCGTAGTCGCTGACCTCGGTCGAGTTCGGCGCCGTCACCTGGAAGACGCCGACGTTCACGTTTCGCAGCCCGCCGAGCTTGCCTCCGGTCGCCTCGACCAGCACCCGGGCACGGTTGAGCGCATCCCGGGTGGCGTCGGCCAGCAGCTTCGGCCGCAGACCGGCGAGCTTCGTGTACACGTACTGCGGCGGCTGCGCCTGGACCGGGACTCCGCGGGCGAGCAGGCTCTGGCTGGCCTGCACGAGGGCGGCGACGGCACTGACGCGCGCCGAGCGCACCTCGAAGGAGCGGGTCAGCCGGTAGCCGGTCACGCGGCCGGCGTTGTTCGTCAGCGTGTCCGTCGTCACGGGGCTCTCGGCGATCTCCGCCGGCTCCGCGCCCTGGGCGGCGAGAAACGAGCGCATCTGGTCGGTCCAGCCGGCCAGGGGCGGCAGCGCGGCCTGCGGCGTGTCCGCCTGGCTTGCGATGGACGCGTCCCAGACGATGTAGTCCGAGACGATCCGGGCCTTCGCGGAGCCCGTGACGGTGATCGTGTCGCTCCGGTTGCGGTCGCGGATCCCGTCGGCGAGGACGACCGAGCCGACGCCGATGGCGAGCCCCAGTACGACAAACCCGAGCACGAGCGGGATGCGGTCTCGCACGGCTCGACTCTACCTCCATCGTCCAGCCGCTCCCGAGGAGGGTGGCGCGGCCGGCGCCGGCGCGAGAGAATCCCCCGGCCATGCGGTTCCCCCCCGTGCTCGCAGCCGTCTCGGCACTCCTTGCCGCGGTCCCGGCAGGTGCCGCAGCGACCGCGGCGGGCGCCGCCCGCCCCTCCTGCGCCGCGCCGCCGGTGACCTCGAGCTACGCCGGCAGCGTCCGCCGCGCGCTCCGCGCGAAGCAGGACCTCTGGGGCAACGCCCTGATCGCCCGGCCGAACGGCCCGACGTACGAGTCGGTGCGACGCCTGCTCCAGCCGCTCCTCTTCGCCCGGGCGAGGAACGGCCCGCTGACCTCGACCGGCGTCTACTACCTGCCGTTCGCGCAGCCGCTCGGCGTCCGCGGCGCCCAGACGATCGCGCTCCACGTCGCCGACGGGAGCGAGATCCTCTCCCGGACGGCGAAGGGGCCGAGCCTGAAGATCTACGTCGGCGCGGACGGACGCGAGCTCTACGGCTCGTGCCTCGCCCGGCTCACCCCCGCCCGGCTCGCCCAGGGGTACCTGCCGATGCTCGAGACGCAGTACGTGGACGCCCAGGGCACCCGCTATCGCGAGGAGTCGTTCTCGGTCCGCGGGCTCGGTACCGGCGACCTCGTCAGCTTCGTCCGGCTGACCGCGACCGGAGCAGGGACGGGATCGGAAGTACGGGTCGTCTCCCGCGGCTCCCGGGGCGACGCGCGTGCGGCGCAGGGGGCGATGCGGTACCGGGTCGAGCCCGGCGAGTCGGTCACCGCCTACGCCGGCTGGGCCGTCCCGACCGGGGGCGCGCCCGTCGAGATCGACGAGCGGACGTACGACCTGGCCCGCCGGCGGCTCGTCGACTTCTGGAGCGCACGGCTCGGGGAGACGCTGACGTTCGACGTGCCCGAGCGCGTCGTCCGCAACGCCGAGCGCAGCCTGCTCGTCCAGAACCTGGCCTTGACGTGGCGGTACAGCATCGGAAACCAGTACCAGGAGTTCTCGTTCGCGGAGGCGCTCGACGCCGCAGAGGTCGCAGCCGAGTACAGCCTGCCCGGCGTGACGAAGGACATCCTCCGGAGCTCGCTCTCACGGCTCAGCGGCGCCACGCTCCTCTGGCGGAAAGGCGAGCGGCTGACGGCCGTCGCCCAGTACGTCCGGCTCTCGGGCGACCGCGACTACCTCGACCAGGCGACGCCGGCGCTCGAGCGGCTCGTCGACACGCTCGGACGCCAGATCTTCCGGAGGCACGGCGGCGGCCTGCTCCCGCCCGAGCGGTACTCGTCCGACGTCGCCGCCCGCGTCTACGGGCTCCACTCCCAGGCGGCGGTCTGGCAGGGGCTGAACGCGCTCGCGGACGTCTGGCGCCTGACCGGCCGTCCGGTCCTCGCGCGCAGGGCGAACGCGCTCGCCGCGCGGCTGGGCGCCGGCCTGCACCGGGCCGTCCGCAGGTCCGAGCGGCGCCTCCGCGACGGCTCGCTGTTCGTGCCCGCGGCCCTGCTCGCCGATCACGAGCCCTTCGACCCCGTCACCGCCTCGCGGCCGGGGAGCTACTGGAACCTCGTCTTCCCCTATGCCCTCTCGTCCGGCTTCTTCCGGCCGCACGGGAAGGAGGCGACCGGGATCCTCGAGTACATGCTCGGGCACGGCTCGCGCCTGCTCGGGCTCGTCCGGGCCGGCGCCTACTCGCTGTACGGCAAGCCGAGGTACCCGGTGTCCGGCACCGACCAGGTCTACGGCCTCAACGTCGCGCGCTTCCTCGCCGACAACGACCGCCCCGACCAGCTCGTGCTCAGCCTGTACGGGATGCTCGGCGCCTCGATGACGCCGGGCACGTTCGTCTCGGGTGAGGCGGCGACGGTCGCGCCCCTCCGGGGCGGCAGGTATCGCTCGATGTACATGCCGCCGAACACCGCGTCGAACTCGGCGTTCCTGGAGACGCTGCGGCTGACGCTGGTACACGAGGCGCGCAACGGCAGAGGGGCGCCGGTCGGGCTCGAGCTCGCGTACTCGACGCCTCGTCCCTGGCTCGGCGCCGGCAAGACGATCGCGGTCAACGATGCGCCGACGAGCTTCGGGCCGCTCTCGTACGAGCTCCACCGCGAGCCGGGCCGCGTCACGGGCACGGTGACGGTGCCCTCCCGGCGGCCACCGGGACGCCTCCATCTGCGGCTGCGGCTGCCGAACGGGCTGCGGGTGGCCGCCGTGCGCGTGAACGGGTACCCGCGGCCGGTCGACCGGAGCACCGGCACGATCGACCTCTCCGGGCTGCGCGGAACGCTCGACGTGGTGGCGTTGCTGCGCCGGTGAGCGGCCGGCCGGCCGCGACCGAGCTCACGCCCCGGGCGAGAGCGCCTCGATCGTGCCCGACGCGGCGCTCGTGCGCCGGGGCTCGTAGCCGAAACGCTCGGCGAGCTCGCGGCAGCGCTCGCCGACGATCGCGGCCTCGGCGGCGGTGAGCCGGTCGAGCCGGTCGTCCGCGTACAGCGGATGCCACTTGCGGTCCCCGGGCAGGGTCGCCCACGGAAGGGCCTGTCCCGGGCCGGGCACCATCGCCGGGCCGAACTCGAGGCCGAGGAACTCGCACAGGGCCCGGACGACACGCTCGGGACCGGCGAGAAAGTCCTCGAACCGGACGGCGGCGACCCCGGGAGTCGACGCGGCGTCCTCGAGGACGATCCGGTGCGCGTTCGACCAGTGCTGCGCGATCAGGTGGAGCCGCTCCTCGGGGGAGAGACCCGCCCGGAAGCTCGGGGGCTTGCGCTCGACCGCCCAGTGGCAGGACGCGTACGGGTTGCGCACGACGAGGACGAAGAAGGGTCGGCCTCGCCGAGGAGCGCGGAGACGAACGGGATCTTCACCGTGTACGCGTGGGTCTTGTCGAGGAAGCGCGCCCGAAACGGCGTGGCCGCGTGGACGGCGACGTGCTCGGCGAGCAGCCGCCGGAACCGCCTCGCCTCCTCGTCGGTCGCGTCCTCCGCCGTCCGGCGGTACCGCGGGAGCAGCGCGTCGCAGGCGAAGACGCTGCTGTGCCTCGCTCCGAAGGTCCCGTCGGCGATGTCGACCCGGTGGCTCGTGCCCCAGAGCGACGGCGGGAGCCTCCTCATCCTCGACCGGACGATCCCGACGAAGACCCTCTGCTTCACCTCTTGGGCCCAGCGCAACCCCGCCTCGGTCAGCGACAGCAGCGAGGGCTCGAGCAGCACCAACGCGCGGACACGATCCGGGTATCGCAGCGCGAGGTCGATCGCGGTCTCGCCGCCAAGAGTACAATGATGAATAGTCCTGAAAGCATCTTCGACGCTCGCGTGCCGCCGAGGTAGGCAACACTCTTGGCACGCCGCAGCTCCGCTCGTGCCAGCGCACCTGAATCCTGGTCTGTCAGCGAGTCGAGCCTTCCTCGGCTGGCCGTCCCGAGCAAGATGCCCAGCGGATCGACGAATGCTTCGACGTTCGTCCAGTACGACGAGTGGTCACGAACGACGACCACCGATTGGCGACTCGGAGTGACTGGCAACCGGGCGTGAGCTCCGGGCGGCGGCTGGGTGGCCGCCGGGTCGTCTCGGGATTGTTCTTCTTCCCGCGCGGCGGCTCGGCCCAGGTCGCGCGCGCACTCAGCCGCGCCCTCGCCCAGCTCGGCCGGGAGGTGACGCTGGCGGCCGGTTCGCTCGGGCACGCGGGAGAGCAGACGCATGCGCCGACCTTCTTCAGCGGCGTCGATCTTGTCACCGTCGACTATTCGCCCGAGGTAGGCGGTGCGCCGTTCCCACCGTCGTACGAGGACCGGCCGGGCGCGCCGGATCGCGTGTTTGCCACGGTCGACGACGACACCTACGAGCGGCTGGTCGATGTCTGGGCAGACGCGCTCGACCGTGCTGGCACGGCGCGCGCGAAGCTGCTGCATCTCCATCATCTGACCCCGGCCAACGAGGCCGCGCGGCGCGCCTTCCCGGCGGTGCCGGTCGTTGGGCAGCTGCACGGCACCGAGCTTGCGCTGCTGCGCGCGATCGAGGCGGGCGCGCCAGCAGGCTGGCAGTTCGCGGAGCGCTGGCAGAAGCGGATGCGCCGGTGGGCGAGCGCCTGCGAGCGGCTGATCGTCCCGCCCGGCGCGAGCGCCGAGGTCGCCCGCCTTCTCCCCCTTCCAGGGGGAGCGATAGTCGAGATCCCGAGCGGTGTCGAGCTCGACCTGTTCCGACGCCGTCCGCGCAGCCGGGCGCAGCGACTCGCGCACTGGCGCCGCTGGCTGGTTGAGGAGCCGCTCGGCTGGGACGAGAGCGGCATTCCCGGCAGCGTCGCCTACCAGAGGAGCGACCTGTGGCCGTTCCAGGAGGCGCAGGCGATCCTGCTCTACGTCGGCCGCTACACGGCCGTCAAGCGGCTTCCACTCCTGATCAGGGCACACGCCCAAGCGCTCACACAGCTCCGTCGGCCGCTGCCGCTCGTGCTCGTCGGGGGCAGCCCCGGCGAGTGGGAGGCGGAACACCCCGTCACTGTAGCCCGCGCACTTGGAAACCGGCAGGTCTTCCTGGCCGGCTGGCGGCCCCACGACGAGCTGCCGGAGGCGCTGAATGCCGCCGACCTGCTCGTCCTTCCCTCCGTCGCCGAAGCGTTCGGACTCGTCCTCGTCGAAGCGATGGCCTGCGGCCTGCCGGTGATCGCCGCCGACGCACACGGACCCGCCCAACTCGTCGCCCCGAAGACCGGCTGGCTCGTCCCCGCCGACGACCAGAACGCGCTCGCGGAGGCACTTCTGGATGCGGCTTCCGACACACAGGAACGGAAGCGGCGTGGCAATCGCGCCCACCGGCACAGCCTGACCAGCTACGGCTGGCCGCTGATCGCCGCCCGCATCGTCGACATCTACGACGAGCTCGGCAGCGGCCTCGACAGGCAGCGGGCCACGCGCACCTGAACGGACACGCCTGAAGCGTTCGCTGCGTTCACCAGATTCACGCCAGCCGGTATCAGGAACGCAGCCAGATCAGCGACCACTCGTTGCTAGCGTTGGGAAGCGAGCTGCCGATGCAGACGCCCGCCGCTCGCTACAACCTTCTCCGCCACCGGCTGGCAGACGGGCAGGAGACCACCGTCTACGTTGTCCGCTACCCGCGTGCGCAGACGAGCCTGAGCGTTCAGTACTTCGCAGTCCCGCAGCAGCTCGACCGCTGGTGCCGACAATGCGGCGTCCGAGAAGCGATCGTCGGCGGCTTCTTCGTCCGTCCAAACGGGCCGGCGCTTGGCGAGCTCTGGATCGGCGGCCGCCGAATCGAAACGGAGCCGATTCTCGAGCCGTACGGAAGAGCGCGCGCGGCGATTCACATCGACGAAGGGGAGATCCGGATCGGCGCTCGTGGCGAGCTGCCACCGCGCCCGGCCGGCCACCTGCTCCAAGCCGGCCCGATGCTCGTCCGCGACAGAACACCCCTCCCCGACCTGCGCGATCCCGAAGGATTCGTCGCCGGCGCCCACCAGTTCGACTCGGACATCACATCAGGCCGCCACCCAAGGGCCGCCCTTGCCACCTCCGACGACGAGCTGATCGCGCTCGTCTGCGACGGCCGAAGGACCGGCATCGACGCGGGACTCACACTCACGGAACTCGCCAACCTCATGGCCGAGCTCGGCGCCCGCCAAGCGATCAACCTCGACGGCGGTGGCTCCACCGCACTCATCCACCACGGCCACCTCCTCAACCGACCCTACGACGCCCAAGACCAACCCAGCATCCACTCCCGCGCAGTCGCCACCGCCGCGATCTTCCACACCGCCTCAACACAACGCGCGCTCGGCGGAGCTGCGTAGCACTACAGCCCACCGCTCCGTCCGCGACCTCGTCGCCTCGATTCGCACCTCGATCGCCAAGTGGAACGACAACCCAACCGCTTCTGATCGGCCGAAGCGCGGAGGTCGCACTCATCCGCTCCTAGGGGGGACTTTCTTCACCGCCGTCTCGGGGGTCGCTGTCTGGCGGTGTCCGCGTATGTGCAGAGATATGTGCAAGCGGCTCCTGAAGGTCAGTGAAACCGCTCTGGGAGCCGCCTCAGCGCAGGTCCTTGTTCGACTCCATGTCGAACCACATCGCGAACAGCGTGAACTGCGAGCCGAAGATCAGGAGGAGCGCGACCAGCACGCCGGTCGCCGCGGTGATCCCGTGGCCGAGGCTGCGCAGGACGATCAGCGCGATCCCGAGCCCGAGGCCGGCGACGCTCATCAGCAGGCCGAACGAGTAGAAGAAGACGAGCGGGTGGAAATCGCGGATCACGTACTTCTCGCGCAACCGCCAGAAGAACCCCTTCACGAGCAGCCAGGAGATCCGGGGCACGACCTTGCGCAGCTTGATCCCCGAGCGCTCGCCGACGCCGTACACGGGCCGCGACGGCACGTCGCGCACGCGTGCGTTGACGACGTTCAGATGGACGAGCATGTCGTTGGGGAAGCCGTAGCGAGGGTAGATCCGGTCGAGGTCGAGCCGCTCCAGCGTCCCGAGCGCGACCGCCGTGTAGCCGGACTGCGAGTCGGCGACGTGCCAGTAGCCGGAGGCGATCTTGGTCAGGAGCGACAGCACCGCGTTGCCGAGGTAGCGGTGTCTCGGGATGAGCTCCCAGGCCTGGCCGGTGAACAGGCGGTTCGCCTTCGCGTAGTCGACGTCGCCGCGCGCGACCGGCAGCGCAATCGCCTCGAGGTCGGCGGGGTCCATCTGGTTGTCCGCCGCCATCACGCAGCTGACGTCCACCCGCTCCGCGAGCGCGCGCCGGTATCCCGAGACGATCGCCGCTCCGACGCCCCGGTTGCGGTCGTGGACGACCACCTCGACGCGTCGATCGCCCGCCGCCGCCGTGCGGGCCCGCTCGGCGGTCGCGTCGCGGGAGGCGTCGTCGACGACGTACACGCGGTCGACGAAGTCCGGGATGCCGGCGAGCGTCTCCGGGAGCAGCGCCTCCTCATCGTACGCCGGCACGACGACTGCGACTCGCTTTCCCTCCAGCATCACACGACCTCGCAAAGGAGGGGGCGCACGGGGGAACCACGGGTTCCCCCGTGCAGGACGGCGACTCGCTTTCCCTCGAGCATCTACGACTCCGCGCGCCGCGCGACCAGCGGATCCCACAGGAGCGCTGCGAGGATCCCGGCGATCAGCCCGATCAGCGCGCCCACCGCCGCCCCGGTTCGGCTGTTCGCTCCGGCCGTCTTCGTCGCCGCCGCCTGCACGGTGACCCGCCCGCTCTCGACCTCCTGTGCGAGCGAGAGCTGCTGCTGGAGGGAGAGCTGGCCGAGCTCGAGCGAGGAGCGGCGCTGGTCGAGGAAGATCAGCACGTTGTTGAAGTTGACGGAGGCGATCAGCTTCTCGCTCGAGCTCAGACCCGTCTGGCTGAGCAGGGTCGACTGCTGCTGCGACTGCTGCGCGATCCGGGCGTCCACCGACATCAGCTCCCGCTTGTCGAAGGCGAGGTGAGCGTTGAGGGCCCGGATCTTCACCGCCGTGTAGCTCGAGACCTGGTCGACCACGATCTTCGCGAGGGCGTTGGCGGCGGCCGCGATCTTCCTCGGGGGCGAGCCGTCCACCGTGATCGCGAGCAGAGGCGCGGGCGTGCCGACCTTCGCCGTCGTGATCCCCAGGATCGGCTTCGTCGTGATGTGCCCCCTGAGCCGGCCGGGCTTGAGACCGACCATGGCCGCCACCCGGCGCACGGTCGCCTCGCTCGTGACGAGGTCGGAGACGAGCCCGAGCGTCGTCGGGGCGTTCGTGACCGGTGTGGCCGTGTCCGGCGCCAGCGGCTGGCCGAGGTACACCTGCGCGGTCGCCTCGTAGCTCGTCGAGTGCGTCCCCAGCGAGACGAGGTAGCCGATCACGAGCCCGGCGACGAGGCCGCCGACCGGCAGCACCCAGCGCGCGGCGATCAGCCGCCAGTAGCGACCGAAATCCACCTCCTGCTCGGCCTCGAGCTCGGGATCGTGCCGGCGCTGGGGATCCGCGGTCACCGGGCGGCGACTCTACCGGAGACCCATTCCCACTGAGCCTGCAGCCCGCCCTCGAGCGAAACCCGGGGCTCCCAGCCGAGCTCGCTCCGGATCCGCGTCGTGTCGGCGCTCGTACGGCGCTGGTCGCCCGGCACGGCCGGTCCGCGCTCCACCTCGAGCCGGCGGCCCGCGAGCCGCTCCAGGATCGCGATCGCCCCGAGGATCGACGCCTCGGTGCCTCCGCCGACGTTGTAGGTACCGGTGCCGTGCTCCATCGCGGCGATCGTCGCCGCGACCACGTCGTCCACGTAGGTGAAGCCGCGGGACTGCGTCCCGTCACCGTACAGCGGGAACGGCCGGCCCTCGGCCAGGGCGGTCGCGATCCGCGTGAAGGCCATGTCCGGCCGCTGCCGCGGCCCGAAGGCGTTGAAGTAGCGGAGAACGACCGCGTCCAGCCCGAAGCTGCGCCCGTAGGCTCGCACGAGCTGCTCGCAGGCCAGCTTGGTGATCCCGTAGGGCGAGAGCGGAGCCGGCTGGGCCTCCTCCGGCGTCGGGTAGCGCTCCGCGTCCCCGTACACGGACGACGACGAGGCGAAGACGACGCGCGCCCCCGCACGGACGGCCGCGTCGAGGAGGCGATCCGAGGCGAGCACGTTGTTCCTCAGGTAGGCCGGGAAGGGCTCCCCGAAGCTCCGCACGCCCGGCTGGGCGGCGAGGTGGAAGACGCCGTCGGCGCCGCCGAGGTCGAGCGGATCGGCGGCGAGATCGAGCCGCTCGACGGGAAAGCCGGCGGCGTTCTCCTCCTTCAGCGCCGGGTCGTAGTAGTCGGTGAAGCAGTCGAGCGCGACCACCTCGTGCCCGCGCTCGAGCAGGCGCTCGGCCAGATGCGAGCCGATGAAGCCCGCTGCTCCGGTGACCGCGTACCTCACAGCGGGACCATCCCACACAACCGGGCGCAGGCGGTCAGCTGGACGCGTCCGCGAGAGCCCACTTGCTCAGGAGGCGAGCGCCTCGAGCTTCCTCGCGAGCCCGGGGACGCCGTCCGTCCCGTTCACGCGGACCCGCGCGAGCGTGTACAGCTCGCCCGGCCTGGCCAGGCCGTAGCGGGTGGTCGTCGCACCGAGGTACCCCGCCGCCTTGACCGCGGCGATCACGGCGTCGTCGTAGCGCCCGGCCGGGTAGCAGAAGAAGTTGACCCGGACGTGGAAGCGCCTGTGGATCGCCTCGCGCGAGCCTGCGACCTCCTCCCGGAGCCGGGTTGCGTCCACGGTGGTGAGGTCGGGGTGCGTGAGCGTGTGGGCGTCGAGCTCCCAGCCGGCGGCGAGCAGCTTCCGGATCCCGGGCGGCCGGATGCCCCAGACGGGCCGGAGGTTTCGCACCTCGAGGTTGAGCACGCCCACCCAGCGGTGCGCGCTCAGGATCGGGAGCGCGTTCTCGACCTGGCTCAGATAGCCGTCGTCGAAGGAGAGGACGACGGGCTTGGCGGGCAGCGTCCCGGCACCGCGCCAGGAGTCGAAGACCCGCTGCAGGGTGACCGCGTGGTAGCCGTGCGCCGCGAGCCAGGCGACCTGACCCGCGAGGTCCGCCCGCAGGACGTACAGGTCGGGGTACGGAGCCCCGGCCGGCGGCGACGAGATCACGTGGTACATCAGGATCGGGACCGGCTGGAGACGGCCGCCGGGCCGCGCCGCGCCCGCGGGAGCCAGCAGGAGAACGAGTGCCGCGAGAGCGACGAGCTTCTTCATCGGGGCAGGAACCCGAGCGACCGGTACCGGGATCGTCCGGCCGAGTTCGTCGCCACGAGCGAAGCGTGCCACACCCCCGGCGGCAGGCGCAGGTGACGCGTGCCGGCGAGGCGGCGCCGTCCGAGGTCGAGGACGTGCTGCTCGGAGCCACGGGAGAGCCGGACGATCAGCCGGAGCCACGGCGTGCCGGCCGCCGACGACCGCCAGCTGAGCGTCGCGGGGGCGGCGACCTCGACGTCCACGTCGGGCCGCCCGGGAATCCGCCCGACCGTGAGCGGCTCCAGCGCCTGCTCGGTGCGGAGGCCGCCCGGCCCGACCACGGTCAGGACGGGGTGGTAGACGCCGGGCCGTGCCCCGAGCGCCGGCCAGGTGAGGGTGTTCTCGCCGTGGCCGAACACTCCGGTGACGCGCCGGCCGCCGGCGAGCAGCGTCACCGTCGAGCGCTTGGAGAGCCAGAACCGGATCGGCGCGTCGTCACGGTAGCCGTCGGCCGGCCGCGGGTAGAGCGTCGGCGGCGGCGGGCCGAGCTTGATCTCCGGCGGCTGGGTCTCGTAGGCCGCGAACCGGTCGGCGACGTCCCGCCAGCTCTGGTCGCCCGTGCGCACGGCGAGCCTGCGAAGAAGGCCGACGACGTAGTCGTGGTAGTCGAGCGTCGACTCGTCGCCGTGCAGCGAGTAGAGCGACCAGAAACCCGTGTCGAACCGGGGCAGGAGCGCCTCCGCGGCGGCGGTCAGCCGGGCGCCGAGCGCGACGGCCGCCGGCCGGTCGGCGATCACCCCGTAGTCGCCGATCGAGATCGCCGCCTGCAGCTGCGCGTTCAGCACCGGGACGCGGTCGAAGCTGTAGAGCGCGATCCAGGGCTTCGCAGGCGACGCCGGAGAGAGCAGGTGCTCGACCGCGTTGTAGGCGCGGTTGGCGGCCGTTCGCAGCGTCGGGTCGCGGACGAGGTCCGCGGCCCGGGCGAGCGCCTGGGCGAGCACCGCCTGCGCCATCCCCGAGGTCCAGGGCGCGCGCCCGGAGGCGAACGGGAACTCGTACTCCCACAGCAGGGCTCCGCCCGAGGGAACCCCGCGCGAGACCAGCGCGCGCGCGAGCCCCGCCGCCCCCTCCGCGTCCTGCGCCGAGACGAACGCGTTCAGCTTCGCCGCGTTGGCGAGCGGGTGGAAGACGTACCCATGCCCCTCGAAGAACCGGTAGACCGCTCCGTCGCCGCCCGCGATGTCGGGACGCGGCCCGGTCAGGGCGTGGTGGGACAGCCAGTCGACGTTGACGTCGAGCGTCGAGAAGAGCGTCAGCGCCCGGGGGTTCGTGTACCGGCGCCACTGTGCGGCCACGTCCCCGACCACGGCGTCGACCAGCTCGGCACGGAGCGGCGGTAGCGCCTTCCCGGCCGCCTCGGCCCGGGCGAGGATCCCGCGATCGTCGTCCGCCTCGACGGGATCGAGCCTTCCCGAGGACACGCCCAGGGCGAGCCCGCGCAGGACGAGCTGCACGGGCGTCGGGCGCGCCGCCGAGCCGGCGGGGAGCGCGGCGACGAGCGCGAGGGCGACGGCTGCGGCGAGAGCGAGACGCATGACAGGGCGGCTCGGACGGTCGCCCTAGGGTAGCGGCCGGACCGGGAAGCCCGCTCGCGACTCCGGTCGGCGGCGATTCCGGCCGTATAATCGTCCGGCCGATGGCGAGCTCGACCGACGATCGGGAGGCCACCCGCAGGCGAAAGGCGGTCAAGGGCGGAACGGTCGCGGAGCGGCGCGCATACGCGACCGCCCGCCGCCGCGAGAGCGAGGTGCGGGACGCCGCGCGCGTGCGTCTCGTCGACGAGCTCGGCGAGGGCCTGGCGATCCCCCGCGAGCAGGGCTTCCTGAGCGTGCCGCCGCCCAAGCTCGCGGACGTGACCGCCCCCGTCCTCGAGCACGCGAACGGCCTGATCGACTCGATCGGGCCGGCTACGCTCCTGGAAGGGGAGACGAAGGGCGGCTTCGTCGCACGGGGCTTCCTGCCCGAGTCGGCCTTCGAGCTCGGCTCGCCGTACATGCGCCTGGCGCTCGACGAGCGGGTGGTCGGACCGATCGCCGTGTACCTCGGCGTCGTCCCCGTTCTCGCCGAGCTCGACGTCTGGTACTCGGCGCACTCTCCGAAGGCGCCCAAGAGCTCCCAGCTCTGGCACCTCGACCACGCGGACACGACCCAGATCAAGCTCTGGGTGCACCTCAGCGACGTGGACGCCCGCTCCGGGCCCCTCACCGTGCTCGACGCCGCCGCCTCCGACCGGCTCGCCGAGGCGGCCGCCTACAACTTCAGCGAGTCCTACCGGCTGCCGGACGACCGCGTCGAGGAGCTGCTCGGCTCCGAGGGTCTCATGCGCTTCGAGGGGCCCCGGGGCACCGTCGACTTCGTGGACACGAGCAGGTGCTTCCACTTCGGCAGCCGGGTGTCGGCAGACGGCGAGCCCCGCCGGATGGTGATGATCCAGTACCTGACGCCGTACTCCTTCGGGTTCGCGGACCACCGGCAGCAGGCGCCGTTCCGCGGCCTGGCGTCCGCGGGCACGACCGAGCTCGACCGCCTCCTCCTCGGCGCCGGCTAGGCCCTTCCCCCCAGGGACAGTCACCGAGTGACTGTCCCTGCTCTACGCCGGCGCCACCGGCCAGCCGTACGCGGCCAGGTCGACGTCGACGAGCCTCGCGGTGCGCCCGTTGCTCTCCGCGTAGCGCTCGCCGACCAGGACCCAGACGCGCTGGCGCAGGTCGCGCTCGAGCCGCGCGCCTCCCCGCGGCCGAAGGGCTCCGCGCAGCAGCTTCCGCGGGATCCGGTCGAAGACGGCCTCGCTCAGGATCGGCGACGGGTTCAGCTCGCTGCGGGTGCCCAGCCGGTTCCGCCGGCGCACCAGCTCGATCTTGGCGGCGGAGGGAGCCCTGTTCGAGCGCTCGCCGAACGGGAGCGCCGCGAGCACCGGATCGGGGAGCGGAGGCCCGGCGAACCGGGCGATCGCGGCCACGAAGGAGGGGCCGTCGGCGACGAACTGCTCGAACGGAAGGCAGAGGAGGCGGTCCGGCCCGAACAGGTCCCGGTAGCGGCGGAGGAGGCGGTCGTACTCGAAGTAGCGGAAGTCGAACCAGGGGACGCGCCTGCTCTTCGTGCGGGGCGGATCGAGGAACTGCTCGAGCGTCGCCGCTCCGCCCGCCCGGACGTACTGCTTGTACGTGGAGAGGATGATCGCGCGCTGCTCGCGCACGACGACGAGCACGCGCCCGTCCGGGAACACGGCGGCGAGCCGGTCGGCGAGCTCCTTCACGTCGTACCCACCCGAGAACGGATGACCGGAGAAGCGCTCCACGGACACGACCGGCACGACGCCCCGGGCCCGGCGCTCCTCCAGCAGCGGCTCGATCGACGCGCGCGCCGCGGCCGGGTCGAAGTCGAGCGGGTCGACGTCGACGATTCGCCGCACCGGGTTCGCCGCCGCCTTGCCGAGCCAGCCGAAGCCTGCGCTCTCGTTCGCGAACAGATGCCGCTGCAGCCAGCTCGTCGCCGTCTTGTGGTAGCCGATGTGGACGAGGATCGCGCTCGGCCCCGGGTCGAGCCCGCCGGCGGGGGTCACGCCTCGCCCGGCTCGCTCGCCACCGGCTCCGGCAGCTCCTCGGCGAACGGCTCGAGCGCACCGGCGGCCCCGGCCGTCAGACACAGGTCCGAGAAGAAGCGCGTCATCACGACACCGGCGCGGAAGTCGCCGAGACGGGGCTCCGGGCGCTCGCCGCGGGCCAGGGCGAGCGCGAGCTCGGGATAGCGGCTGCCGGCCGCGAGCGGCAGCGGGAAGCCGCCTCCGAAGCGTGGGTTGACGTCGGTGACCTCGTGGCGACCGTCGGCGACCCGGAAGCACTGGACGTTCGCCGGCCCCCAGATCGGCAGCGTCTCGGCGACGAGACGGCCGAACTCGATCAGCTCCGGCTCTGCGACCGTCATGCCCTTGATCGACTCGCCACCCTTCGACTCGATCATCGTCCGCGGGATCGCGTTCAGGCAGCGGCCCTCGAAGTCGCAGAGGACGTCGATCGAGAATTCCTCACCCGCGCAGACCTGCTGGACGAACGAGTCCACGGACGTGTGCCGCAGGTGGAAGTCGAGCTGCTCGGCGTCCTCGCAGCGGTAGATGTGCCTCGAGCCGAAACCGAAACGCGCCTTGACGAGCACCGGGTACGGCGGCTCGGCGGGCAGCTCGCCGGGAAGCCAGCTCGGCGGCGACGGGATGCCCCGTCCCTCGAAGAAGCGATGCGCGAGGTACTTGTCCGCGGTCCGCTCGATCACCTCCGAGGCGGACAGCAGGACGACGGCCCCGTCGAACTCCGTGCGCCGCTCGGCGAGGAGCTCGTGGTCGAGGTCGGCGAGCGGCACGATCAGGCGGACCTCGTGGGCGCGGACGAGGCCGCGCAGGGCGGCCGCGTAGCCGGGATCGTCGACACGCGGGACGATCGCGCGCTCGTCGGCGTGATACAGCGCCGGCGCGAGCGGGTTGACGTCGACGGCGACCGTGCGCGCGCCCGCGCGCCGGAACGCGGAGACGATGTCCACGCGCTGCCCCGCACAGGTGAAGAGGACCGACGTCACGAGGCAAGAGGGTAGCCCCCGGCCCGTGGGAGCGCGAGCCTGCGCGTCGGTAGACTCGTGCGCTATGGCCGAGCAGGTCGGAGCGCGCGTGCGCGGCCGGAGCGCGAAGAGGGCCGGGTCGAGCGTCAAGGGCGCGTACCGCGCCTGGTACGGGCCCGCGCTCCTCGCCGGCGGGGCCTACCACGACGGCTCCGTCGTCGCGAACCGGCTCGGCCTGCAACTCGCCCGGATCGCCACGCTCAACACCACGTGGGCGCTGCGCCGGCGTCCCGTCGACGCCGACCTGCTGCCCCACGTCGAGAGGTACGAGCGCGACGGGTTCGTCGTGATCGAGAGCTTTCTGCCCGACGACGTGTTCGCGGCGGTCCGGAGCGAGTGCCTCGAGGCGTACGCCGCCGGGCTCTTCACGGCGGAGGTGGCCGAGGACAACGCCGTCGTCGAGGAGAACTTCAGGATCAAGGGCGGCTCCGAGGTCCTCGCCGCCACGCGCGCGGCCTTCGCCGAGAACGAGTGGTTCAGGCGGCTCGCCGCCGCGATCGGCCGGCGCCCGGCCGTCGAGCGCGTGAAGATCGACGTCAACTTCATGACGAAGTCGAAGGACGCCCCACCGCCCACCCGGCTCGTCGGGACGAACTACCTGCACGCCGACGTGCACTACCCGTCCGGCAAGGCCTGGCTGTACCTGAACGACATCGACGAGCACAACGGCGCCTTCGTGTACGCAAAGGGCTCGCAGCGACTCCGCCCGGCCCGGTGGCTCCACGAGTACGACGCCAGCGTGCGCACGGCGAAGGCGAAGCGCGAGGGCAGCATGTACAGCGAGGTCCCCGGCTGCCTCGTGCGGATGCCGACCGAGCGCCAGGTGCGCGCGATGGGGATCGTCGAGTCGGTCGTGTCCGGGCCGGCGAACACCCTCGTGTTCGCGAACGTGATGGGCTTCCACCGCCGCGGCGAGTTCGACGAGGGCCGCAGGCGCGAGCAGGTGCAGATTCTCTTCGCGGACCGGCCGCGAGACCGGCCCTCCCGCTAGCCGCGGGGCTCAACCGCGCCAGCCGCCCGTGGCTCCCTTGTAGGTGCCCCGGACGAGGGCGAGCGGCGTCCGCGCCAGGATCTTCAGGTCGACGAGGGGCGACCGATGGTCGACGTACCAGACGTCGAGCTCGATCCGGTCCTCCCACGGCAGCGCGGCACGACCGTTGACCTGCGCCCAGCCGGTCAGCCCGGGCCTGACGTCGAGGCGGCGGCGCTGGTGCGGCGTGTACCGCTCGACCTGGTAGGCGAGGGTCGGCCGCGGGCCGATCAGGCTCATGTCCCCGCGGAGGACGTTCCAGAGCTGGGGCAGCTCGTCGACCGAGAGCCGGCGCAGGAGCCGGCCCGTGCGGGTGATGCGCGGGTCGTCTCGGTCGACGGCGAAGCCGGCGCCGAGCTTCTCGGCTCCCTGCACCATCGTCCGCAGCTTGAGCAGCTCGAACTCCTTCCCGTCCTTGCCGACCCGCCGCTGGCGGTACAGGACGGGCCCGCCGTCCTCGAGCTTGACCGCGAGCATCGCGACGCCGAGCACGGGCCCCGCGGCGGCGAGGCCGGCCGAGGCGAGCACGACATCGACGGCGCGGTTCACCGGCGGACGGCGCGGACGATCAGGCTGTCGGCGAGACGGACGAGGTACGGAACGCGCAGGGATGCCCGCCGCAGCCGGTCGGAGAGCCGCACGACCAGCCGGTGCCGCGGGCGGAGCAGGTCGAGGTCGGCGAGCTGCGGGTTGATCGTCAGGAACCCGTCGGCGATCAGCTCCACGGGCCCGATCAGGCCGAAGGTCTCCAGCAGCTCGGCGCGCGTCCAGTAGCGGACGTCGGCGCCGGCGCCCTCGGCGAAGCCCCGCGCCGCCCGCCTCGTGAGGTTGAGCAGGCCGGCCGCGTTCGGCATCTCGATCCAGGCGAGGCCGCCCGGCGCAAGGACACGGGCGACCTCGGCGGCGACGAGGCGTACGTCCTGCTTTCCGAGGTGCTGGAGGACGCTGTAGGAGTGGACAACGTCGAACGAGGCGTCCGGAAACGGCAGCTCACGCGCATCGCCGACCACGTAGTCCGCCTGCGCGCCGAGCTGGGCGGCGACCCGGCGCGCGGCCGCGATCGCCTTCGCGGACGGGTCGACGCCGGTGGCGCGGTACCCTGCGCGGGCCGCCGCGATCGTCCAGCGCCCCCAGTTGCTGCCGAGGTCGAGCAGCGTCCGTCCCTCCCCCGGCCCGAGCCGGAGGTCCGGAATCGGATAGCGCGTCAGCTGGACGCCCTGGTAGAGGTTGCCGTGCGTCTTGACGAGGAAGCGGCGGACGTGTGCGTCGACAGGCGCGCCGCTCACCGCGTCCCCTCTGCGGGAGCCCAGGTCGCCGGCACCCCGCGGCGCAGGTAGTTCCAGAGCGCGACCACCGTCGCCCAGGTGACGAGGGCGTAGTAGCGCGGCAGGCTCCGGCGGACGGCCGCCAGCACGATCAGGCCGAGCTGGAGCCCGAGTGCGACGTCGTACACGGCGCCGGCGCGGAGCGCGACCAGCGCGACGCTCACGCCGAGCAGGGCGAGGTGGAGAAGGCCGCTGCCGTAGCGGAGGTGGCGGTGGGAGAGGATCTCGACCAGATAGCCGGGCGGCAGCCGCCTGAGCATTCGCCCCCGGAGCACGACCAGCCAGCAGTGCTCGAACATCCGCACCTTGCGCCGGTACTCGGTCTCGATCTCCGGGGTCGGGACCTCGAATGCGAGCGCCTCCGGGTCGTAGACCGCCCGCCGGCCCCGCTGCACCATCACGTAGGGCAACGAGAGGTCGTGGCCGAAGCGCGGATCGACCTCGACGTAGTCGGAGCGGCGGACCGCGTAGATCGCCCCGTTCCCCCCGGTGACCGAGCCGAGCGCCGACTCCTGGGCCCGCAGCCAGGTCTCGAACCGCCAGTAGACGCCCTCGCGGTTGGAGCCCGCCGCGTCGGTGAGGACGAGCCGCCCGCACACGTACGCGACCTCGGGGTCGGCGAACGAGCGGACCAGCTTGGTCAGCGTGTCGGGAGCCCAGGTCGCGTTCGCGTCCGAGAAGGCGAGGAGCTCGCTCTCGGTCTCCCGGACCGCGCGGTCCTGCGCGGCCACCTTGCCGCCGCGGGGACAGCGGATCAGGCGAACCCGGCGCTCTCGCGCCGCGGCCGCCTCGACGAGCTCGTCGGTGCGGTCGGTGGAGGCGTCGGAGGCGACGACGATCTGGAGCCGGTCGGCGGGGTACTCGAGCGCGAGGAGGTTCTCGATCCTGCGCTCGATCACCGACTCCTCGTTCCAGGCGGCGACGATCACCGTCACCGCCGGGGTCCGGTCGGCCCCCCGCACGGGACGGCGGCGGAACCGCGCCGCGACGGCCGCCGCCGCGGGGTAGCCGACGTGCGTCCAGGCGAGGAGCCCGAGGGCGACCCAGAAGACGACCCGGAGGATCACGGCGCCGCGCGCAGCTCCTCGAGCACGGCGTCGTAGCGGGCGATCGCGATCGGGCGGTCACCCTCCGTCTCCGCGAACTCGCGGGCACGGCGCCCCATCTCGCCGAGGTCGAGCTCGCCGTCGTGCGCGGCTCGGATCGCCCGGGCGAGCGCGAGCGGGTCACCGGGCGGGACGACGACGCCGCAGCCGACGCGTGCGACGAGCTCGGCCGTCTCGCTCTCGGGGTCGGCCGCGGCGATCACCGGGCGGCCCGCCGCGAGGATCCCGTACAGCCGGCTCGGGACGACGAAGCCGGCGAGACCGCGGGCGAGCCCGACGACGTGGATGTCGGCGGTCGCGAACGAGAGCGAGCGCCGCTCGTACGGCTGCCAGGGCATGAATCGCACCGGGTCGACCTGCAGCCGTTGCGCGAGGCGGACCAGCTCCTCGCGCCGGGCGCCGCTGCCGATGATGCGCACGGCGAGATCGTCGAGGTCGCGCAGGAAGGTGCAGGCGCGGATCAGCGTGTCCAGGTCCTGTGCGTGCCCGACGTTGCCGGAGTGCATGACCACGAAGCGCTTCAGGAGACGGTGCTCCTTCGCCCACGCGTTGTCGCGCGGCGCCGGGACGACCGTGGTCACGTCGCACCAGTTCGGGATCACGCGGATCCGCTCCGGGCGGACGCCCTTCTCCTCCAGCCGGCGCTTCATCGTCTCTCCGATCGCGACCACCCGGTCGGCCGAGCCGAGCGACGAGTTCACGAGCAGGCGCAGCGTCCGGACGACGAACGGATTCCGGAGGCGCCCGAGCTTGACCGCGATCTCCGGGAAGACGTCCTGGGCGATCACGAGCAGCGGGCGCCGGTAGCGGGCCGCGATCAGGCGCGCGATCGCGCCGATGAACGGAGGGTCGGTCATGCAGACGACGAGGTCGGGCCGGCGGGTCAGCATGCCCTTCCACAGCACGCCGAGGACGTAGGTGACGTAGTTCAGGGCCCGCCGCGAGAGCTGCGCGCGTGCGTACGACGTGGAGCGCACGCGCAGGATCTCGACCCCGTTCCTGGCCTGCCGGCCGGGCAGGCCGGGCGCCGCCCCCGCGATCACCGTGACGTCGTGCTCGACGGCGAGCGCCTCGCAGAGCTCCGTGAGCATGTTCGCGGTCGCCTCGACCCCGGGCCAGTAGTACTGGTTGAGGACGAGCAGGCGTTGCCGGCGCACGATCGCACAGGCTATCCCGGGCCCGTCTGCGCGGAGCGGCAGCTAACGTCACCGCCGTGGCGCCGGGAGGGACGAGTGATCTGGCCGTCGTCGGGCAGGATCCGGCCTTCGGCGACGGTGCGCGGGCGCACCTGGACTCGTTCCTGGCCGCCGCCGCCGCCCTCGGGCGGGCGCCGGCGCTGCACTACGGGCGCATGCCGTCCCGGTTCCGGCGGCTCGACGCCGGCAACCAGCTCGCCGCGGCCGTGCGGATCGCGCCCCGCCTCCGGGACGCGCGCAGCGTCTGGGTGGTCGCGACCTCCGCCTCGCACGGGCTCGCTGCGCCGCTGAGCAGGCGGCCCTACTCGGCCTGGGTGGTCACGGGTCTCGAGGACGAGTGGGCAGGCCGGCGCCCAGGGCTGCGCGCCTCCCGCCGCCTGGCGATCCGCGTGAACGCCCCCGTCCTGCGCCGGCTGGAGCGGCGCGTCCTCCGGGAGGCGGCACGCGTGTACACCACCTCTCCGTGGGGCCGCGCGAGCCTCGCGCGCGCAGGGGGCCCGCCCGAGGAGCGGATCGGCGTGCTGCCGCTGCCGGTCGATCTCGACCGGTTCGTTCCCGCGGACGACGGGGCCTGGCGGCGGACGCTCGAGTCGCCGGTCCTCGTGTTCGTCGGGCGCGCGAGCGATCCGCGCAAGAACGTCCGCCTGCTCTTCGACGCGCTGCCGCTCCTCCCCGGGATGCGGGTGCTGCTCGTCGGCGCCCCGCCCGCCGGGCCGGCCCCCGAGCGGGTCGAGGCATCCGGCCTCGTGCCCTCGGTCGTCCCCTTCCTCCACCGGGGCAGCATCCTCGTCCTCCCCTCGCACCAGGAGGGCTTCGGGATCGTCGCGGCAGAGGCGATGGCCGCGGGCCTTCCGGTGGTGACGACGCCGTCGGGGGGGCCGGAGGCACTCGTCAGGGACTCCGGGGCGGGTGTCGTCCTCTCGGGATTCTCGCCCGAGGAGCTGGCCGCGACCGTGCGGGCGCTGCTCGACGACCCGCCGCGGCTCGAGGAGATGCGGCGGCGCGGGCGGGAGCACATCGCGCGCGCGCATTCGGCCGCCCGCCTGCGCGAGCTCCTCGCCGCCGCGTTCGCCGAGGAGGGCGCGTGATCGGGATCTCGCTGCTCACGCTCGACCGCGGCACGGTCGGCGGCACCCAGACCTTTGCCCGCGAGCTCGTGCGCGCGCTCGCCCGGAGCGGCGAGCTCGAGTACCGACTCCTCGTCCCCCGTGGCGCGGCCGAGGCGTCAGGCGAGCTGCCGGCGGCCGTCGTCCGGGCGTTCCCCGCCCACCGGACGCGGGCCGGAAGGCTCGCCGCGATGGCGCTCGCGGCGGCCGCGCCCGGCCTCGTCCGGCGGGCATTCGGCCGGGCGGGCCTCGACGCCGTGCACTTCCCGCTCGGAGTGATGATTCCGCGGCCCGACGGCCTCCCCGCGGCGACGACCGTCCACGACCTCCAGCACGAGGCCTTCCCGGAGTTCTTCTCCCGTGCCCAGCTCGCCTACCGGCGGCGCGCGTACGGCTCGTCGGCGCGGGCGAGCCGGATCGTGATCGCCCCCAGCGAGCACGCCCGCGCGTTCGTCGGCGAGCGCCTCGGGCTCGCCCCGGAACGGCTGCGAGCGATCCACCTGGGCGTCGACCACGATCGCTTCTGCCCCGACGGCCGGCCCCGCGAGCCGTTCCTCTTCTACCCGGCAAACGCCTGGCCGCACAAGAATCACCCGCGGTTGTTCGAGGCGTTCGCGCTGGTCCGGCGCGAGCGGCCGGACCTGCGGCTCGTCCTCACCGGAGCGGGGCACGACCGGCTCGCGCTGCCGGACGGAGCCGCGTCGAGCGGAACGGTCGGCGTGGAGGACATCGTCTCCCTGTACCGGAGCGCGGCCGCGGTCGTCTTCCCGAGCCTGTACGAGGGGTTCGGCCTGCCGCCGCTCGAGGCGATGGCCTGCGGGTGTCCGGTCGCCGTCTCGGACGCCGCGTCGCTGCCGGAGATCTGCGGCGAGGCCGCGACCTACTTCGACCCGGCCTCCGTCGAGTCCATCGCCCAGGGCATCCGCGACGTTCTCGACCGCCCCGCGGCGGGCGGGATCGAGCAGGCCGCACGCTTCACCTGGGAAGCGTGCGCACGGCGCCACGACGCCGTGTACCGTGAGCTTCGGTCAGGCTGAGGCCCGGCGGACGATGCGCTTCCTGTTCACCACGCTGCAGACCTACGAGAGCGACTTCTACGGCCGTGTCGGCGAGGAGCTCGCCGCACGCGCGCACGCCGCCGCCCACGTCACCGTCTCCACGGCCTCGGCGCGGAGGCTGCGAACCCGCGGGATCGACGCCCGCTCGCTCGCCGAGGCCTCGGCCGGAGCCCCGGCCTCGCTCGACGACGAGGTTGCCCGGATCGAGCGGGCCTACGACATGCCGCACATCCGCGACGTCTACCGGGCCGACTCCGCCTGCGCCGGACGGCCGGAGGCGTGGTGCATCGCGCGCACGGTGCACCACTTCCGTGCGCTCGAGCGGGTGTTCGACGAGGTTCGCCCCGACGTCGTCGTACCGGAGGTGGGCAACGAGACGATCCGGGTCGCAGCGCACCTGATCGGGCTCCGGCGGGGTATCCCGGTGCTGTTCCTCCTGTACACCATCTTCCCGAACCCGCTTCGCCTCTACGTGGACACGCTGCACGCGCCGATCGTGGAGGCGGAGGAGCTGCGTGCGCTCGCGCCCGGGGAGGCCGAGGAGCTCGCGGCCTTCCGCCGCTCCTTCACCCGGGCGGGGAAGCCGATCAGGGACCACCGGCGGGTGCCGGTCGAGCTCCGGCGCGCCGCGGTCTTCGCCGGCCACCTGCGACGGCGGCTGGGCGAAGACCGGGACAACGACTACCTCCGCCCCGGGCGGTTGCTCCGGTCGAACGCCTCCGAGTGGCTGCGAGCCCGGGCGGCGCGGCCCTTCTACGACCGGCTCGACCCCGAGCGGCCGTTCGTCTACTTCCCGCTCCACGTCACCGACGACTACAAGATCACGCGGATCATCCCGCACTGCGCCGACCAGGTCTCCCTCGTCGAGCAGGTCGCGGACGCGCTTCCGGCGGGTCGCGACCTCGTCCTCAAGGAGCACCCGATGTCGGTGGGGCGGAGCAGCATCCGCCTGCTGCGGCGGCTCCGCCGGCGCCGGAACGTGAGGCTGGTCCCCCCGCACACGTCGAGCCACGACCTGATCCGCGGCGCGGACGCGGTCGTCGTGATCTCCTCCACCGTCGGCCTCGAGGCGCTGCTGTACGAGAAGCCGGTGCTCACGCTCGGCCGGCCGTTCTACGGCGGCTACGGCGTGACCGTCGACGTCGACTCGTTCGCAGAGATCCGGGCGCAGGTGCCGGCCGTTCTCGGCTTCCGGCCCGACCCCGAGCGGATCCGCCGCTTCCTGCACGCGGCGATGCGCGCGTGCTACCCGGGAGCGCCCGTGCTGGTCGACCGCTCGGACGGGAACGCGGCGAGGCTCGCCGGCTCGATCGAGCGGGCCGCGGCCGCCGCCGTGGAGCGCCGATCCCGCGAGCCGGTGGGGACCGCCGGCTAGGCGGCGACCGATGGCTCCCACGACCGTCCTCTTCTGGGACCTGGACGGAACGCTCCTCGTCACGGGACGCGCCGGCCTCTTCGCCTTCGCGGAGGCGCTCGAGGAGGTGATCGGCCGCGCCGCCGACCTGGAGGAGCTCTCCACGCCGGGGCTGACCGACGCCGGCGTGGCCGCCCTCGTCCTGGAGCATGCGGGCGAGCGGCCCGACCCCGGGCGCGTCGAGGAGATCCTGCGGGCATATGAGCGCCGCCTGCCGGCCAGCCTGCCCCGCCGGAAGGGGCGGGTGCTGGCGGGCGTCCGCGAGGTGCTCGAGGATCTGGCAGACCGTCCCGAGGCCCGCTCCTTCCTCCTGACCGGGAACACGCCCGCGGGAGCCGGCGCCAAGCTCGCGCACTACGGTCTCGACCGCTTCTTCCCGGACGGCGAGGGCGCCTTCTGCATCGACCACGGCTCGCGCACTGACATCGCCCGCCGGGCGCTGCCCCTGGCCACGAAGGCGGAGCGCGTCTACGTGATCGGCGACACCCCGGCGGACGTCGAGTGCGGCAAGGCGATCGGCGCGCGCACGATCGCGGTCGCCTCGGGCTGGCACTCGGTCGAGGAGCTCGCCGCAGCCGAGCCGTGGGCCGTGCTCGAGCGGATCCCCGACCCCGCCGCCTTCCGGAGGCTGATCGGCCTCGACGCCGGTCCTGCGCCGTAGCCTGCCGGAGCTACACTCGCGTGGCGCCGAGCGGCGCCTGCATCCATCGTGGCGATCTCATCCCCGGCCCCCGAGAAGCGACACGCCCGCCTCCTCGTCGTCACCGCAGCGCCGCCGCTGAAGCGGCTGCCGGAGCTGTTCCTCGGGCTCCTGGACGCAGGCACCGAGCTCGTGCTCAGCGTCCCCCCTGACAACCTGCCTGCCTCGATCGGGTCGCATCCGGGCGTCACCGCACTGGCCCTGCCGCTGGAGCGTTCGGGCCCCGACCGCCGCCCGGTAGCGCTCGTGCGGGCCGCCGCCGACCTGAACAGGTTCCTCCACCCCGCCCTCGCCCGCGCACGTCTCCCCCGGCGCCGCGCGCTGCGGCGCTTCCTGCGGCTTGCCGGAGCGTCGTGGTCGCCCGCCGTCGCGGAGGCGGTCGAGGGGCTCGACCTGCCGGGCGAGCTCTGCGAGCGCCTCGCCTCGCTGTTCCACGAGCTCGAGGAGCTGATCCCCCCCGAGCCCGGTCTCGAGCAGGCCGTCGCCGGCCTGGACGTCGACGGGATCCTGCTCGTGACGAGATGCGTGCTCGGCGGGTTCGACCCTGACGTGGTCAAGGTCGCCCGCCGGCTCGGGATCCCGTCGATCATGCTCGTCTGGAGCTGGGACAACCTCTCCGGCAAGGCCGTCCTCAGCGAGCACCCCGATCACCTCCTCGTGTGGAACGACGTCCAGCTCCGCGAGGCCGTCGACCAGCACGGCGTCCCGCGGGAGCGAGTGTCGGTGCTGGGCGCCGCGAACTTCGACCGCTTCTTCGAGGCGACCGGGGCCGGCGCCCGCCGGCCGGACACCGCCGGGCCGGCGCGGACGATCCTCTACCTCGCGTCGACGCACAAGATCGCGCGAGAGGAGCCCGTGATCTTCGACCGTTGGCTCGCCTCCGTGCGGGCGTGCGACGACCCTGCGGTTCGCGAAGCCCGCGTCGTCGTTCGCCCGCATCCGGCCGTCCACGCCTGGGACCTGTGGACACCGGGAGACGAGCGGGTCGTCGTCGCCCCGCGCGACCGCGAGGTCCCGCGTGACCCGGCGAGCACCGTCGAGCTCCTCCGCCTGCTTCGAGAGGCCGATGCGGTGGTCGCCCTGAACACGAGCGCCGAGCTCGAAGCCGCGATCGCGGGCACGCCGGTGCTCACCTTCCGCGCCCCCGACGCGCACGGCCAGGAGGGCTCGGCCCACTTCGAGTACCTGCTCGAGGCGCACGGCGGCTTCGTGATCGACGCGGCGACGCTCGAGGAGCACGTCGCCCGCCTCGCGGCCGTGTTGCGGGGCGAGTACGACCGCGGACGGCTCCGCGCGTTCGTCGAGGAGTTCATCCGGCCGGCCGGAATCGGCCGCGCCGTGACGCCCGCCGTCGCGTCGGCGATCGTGAGCTTCGCACGGCCGGTCGCCGCCTCCCGGCCGGCGTAGCCGGCCGTCAGGCGACCAGCATCGACGAGGCGGACGCCCGCTCGTACAGATCGCCCGCGAGCCCCTCGATCAGGCCGATCGTCTCCTCGTCGAGGGAGGCGCGAAACGCGCCCGCGCGCTCGGGCAGGATCCCGTACTCGGTGACCCGGTTGCTCGAGTTCGCGCGGATCGGCCTGCCGTTGAAGCTCGGCTCGAGCAGGATCGGGGACATCGTCAGCCCGAGCCGCTCCGCGAGGCGCTCCATCGCCGTCTCGGTTTCCAGCACGAGATCGCGGTAGGTGAGGACGATCACGCGGTCGCCGAAGCGCTCGCGGGCCTCGACGGCGGCCTTCGTCGACTTGCGCCACGTGCGGATGGCGCGGCTCGGATCCTGGTAGCGCACCTTCAGCTTCCGGGCCGAGTTGAACCAGCCGAGCGGGTCGCGGACGATCGAGATCAACGTCCCGTCCGGGTAGGCGGCGAAGAAGCGGGTGACGTTCTCCAGGTCCATGCTCAGAAGCGGCACGAAGCCGGTGACGACCTTCTTCGGTCGCGTGAAGAGGTTCTGGTTGTCGAGCCAGGCGTTGAAGTACGAGGTGAAGTAGCAGTCGAGCACCTCGCGCTCGGACGCGGGCGCGGATGTGGCGACGCGATGGTCGAAGATCGCCTTCTGGAGCCGAGGCAGGAAGAGAAACGGGAACACGTCCGGATCCTCGGCCGACGCCATGTTGTCGTATCCCTCGCGGAGGTCGATGCCGGACTTCTTCTCGTAGAGGATCTCGAACCAGCGCTCCGGCGGCGTCGAGGCGATCGGCGGCCAGTGCCTGCTGCTCGGATAGCCGATCCAGAGGCAGCGCGGATGGGCGTGACACTCGGGGTGGCCGTCGAACAGGCGGCTCAGCAGCGTGCCGCCCGAGCGTTGCACCTGCGAGACGAGCACGAGCGGCTCCCGCACCTCCACCGCGTGCTCCGTGCGGACCCTGAACAGGGCCCGGTACTCGTCGGCCTCGCCGAGCTGCTCCCACCGCGGGCCTGGCGCAGGCTGCCGCGCGAGTCGCTTTCGCACTGCCGACAGCATCGCGGCCAGAGTCTACCGAGCGGCCCGCACGCCCCGGCCGGCGGCACGCGCGAGGCGCGCCGCCGTCACGACCCCACCGCGATCGACGGGCCCGGAGACGGCGCGGCGCGAAGCGGCGAGAGCGGCGCCAGCGAGTCGGCCAGGATCGACTCGATCAGCCTCATCGTCCCGAGCGCGTCGCGGAGTGTCGCGGCCGGGAGCGAGGGCTCACGACCGGCGCGCACCGCCTCGACGAACCGGAGGTCCTGCGCCCACACCCCGGGCCGGAACTCGTCGTCGACCGGATCGACCGGAATCGGCTGCTTCGACTTCTTCTTCTTCGCCGTCACCCAGCCCCGCGGCAGCTCCCACTCCACCCACCCCGACTCGGCGACGACCTTCAGCCGCTCCTGGTCGAGGGTGTCCCACAGGTCGAGCACCGTGGCCATGACGCCGTCCTCGTACTCGAGGATCGCCGCGTACGAGGCCGAGCGGTTGGCGAGCTCGCGGTTCGGCCAGGTGCGGCTGTGGACCGCGAGCGGATCGCCGAGGACGTAGCGGAGCAGGTCGATGCCGTGGATCGAGTTGCGCACGTAGAAATGCTCGTAGTCGAAGTCCGTCAGCCGGCCGGAGTCGCGCTGCTCCGTGATGCGCTGGGGAACCTCGAGGACCGCGCCGCGCACCGGGCCGAGATCGGCGAGCGCAGCCAGCCCGTGCTCGACGACGGAGTAGAAGCGGCGGTTGAGCCCGACCATCGCCCACGTGCCCGCGTCCTCGGCGGCCCCGACGAGCGACTCGGCGTCGGCGCTCGTCACCCCGGGCGGTTTCTCGAGCAGGACCGGCTTGCCCGTCGCGAGGCACGCCGATGCGACCTCGACCATCGCGCGCGGCGGCACGACGAGGACGAAACAGTCGACGTCGTCCTGCTCGAGGAAGCGTTCGAGGTCTTCGAAGACGCGGTCGATGCCGAACTCCTCCGCCCGCCTCGCCGCACGCAGCCCCCCCGCGCCGAGGATCGACCCGATCTCCACCCCCTCGAGGCCGGTCAGCGCCTTGAGATGGTGGGTGGAGTAGCGGCCTGCGCCTGCGAAGCCGACGCGCACGCGCGGCTTGGGGCCGGGAGGATCCGTCCTGGCCCAGGAGGGAAGAGCCCCCTTGCCCTGCTTCTCCCTCTGCTCCTGCTTCTCCTCGGGCCGCGAGTCGGCTGACGGCTGCTCGCTCACGCGACCCTCAGCGCCGCGTCCTGCTCGTCCGCCGGGAGCGGCAGCGCCACGGGCCTGCCCCCCCGCGCGCTGGAGAGAAACGCCGCCGTGACGATCTCGAGCACCGTCGCCGCCTCGGCCACCGTGCACGGGACGAGGCCGTCGCCGTTGCCCGCCAGCGCCAGCAGCGTCGATTCGATCCAGCCGAAGTTCTTCGACCGGCGGTCGCTCTCGAGGTGGCGCTCGGCGCCGCTCGCGTCGATCAGTGCGCCGTCGTCTCCCAGCCGGACGCTACCGCGCTCGCAACCGACGACCAGGACGTCGTCTGCGTCTCCGCCGCGGCCAGTCGTGTCGGCGCGGAAGACGCCGCCGTTCTCGTAGGCGACCTCGACGACTCCCGGAGGGTCGTAGTTGCGCGCCCCCCGGTGATCGACCGTGGACGTGGGGTCGAGCGTCGCCGTCACCCGCGCCGGCCGTGCGCGCATCAGCCAGGTCGCGAGGTCGACGAAGTGCGAGCCGTCCATGCTGATCTTCTGTGGCGCCGAGCTTCCGTACGAGATCGTGCGGACCGGCCCGAGGTCCCCGGCCGCGACCAGCCGGAACACCTCGGCGTACATGCGCGAGCAGCGCCGGTGGAAGTCGACCCCGGCACGCCCCGCCCAGCCCGCCGTTACCTCCTCGAGCCGCCGGGCGTCGGCCAGGCTCGTGGCCACGGGCTTCTCGATCAACAGCGCTCCCCGGTAGCCGGCGTCGATGAGCTCGAGCGCCGCCGGCACGTGCCCGGCAGCCGTCGTGGCGATGGCGATCACGTCCGGCTCGAAGGCGAGCAGCTCGGCCGGCCGGCGCACGAAGGGGATGCGCCGGTCGGCGTAGTCGACCTGCATCCGCGCGTAGGCGGCGGGCGAGCGGTCGCTCACGCCGACGACGTCCCAGCGCTCTCCCTGCCTGACGAGCTGGATGCACAGCTTGAGCCCGTGGCGGCCCAGCCCGACGATCGAAGCGCGCAGGCGACCGGGGGGCGGGGCCACGCGCGCACCCTACCAGCGTCCACGGGAACCGGACCGCGACGAGCCCGGAGCGACCCGCGACCCCAGCCCGTGCCTGGCACTCCAGGTGTGACGATTGGGTGCCAGTCTGTCCACTGGTAGTGCCTGGCACTCCAGGTGTGACGATTGGGTGCCAGTCTGTCCACTGGTAGTGCCTGGCACTGCAGCTGTTCCGGAAGAGCAACTCTTCTTCCACAGCCAGTGCCTGGCACTCCAGGTGTGACGATCCCGCGCCGACTCGTCCCCAGCCGGTGCGGGGCGCGCCGTCGCCGCGCGGCTCCCGCGGTCGCGGGAGCCGCGGGGCTCACGCCCCCGCGGCGTCGCAGGCGCGCTCGTACAGGTCGCCTGCGAGCTCGTCGATGCGTGCGATCGTCGACGAGTCGAGCCGCCCGCGGTACGCATCGACTCGATCCGGAAGGACCCCGTGCTCGTGGACCTCGTAGCTCGAGTCGGCCCGGATCGGACGGCAGTTGAACGTGGGCGTCAGAAGCTCGGCGGACATCGCGATCCCGAGGCGACCCGAGAGCCGGCCCATCACGGATTCGGTCTCGGTCACGAGCCGCTCGTAGACGACGACGAGCACGTGGCCGGCGAAGCGCTCGGCGGCGTCGAGGGCGGCCCGGGCCGAGCGGCACCAGAGACGTAGCGACTCGTCCGGGATCGCGTGCCGCGCCGGCCTGTGCTCGCGTGCCGACGAGTACCAGGCGCGCGGATCGCGGACGATCGAGACCAGCGTCCCGTCCGGGTAGGCTTCGAGGTACCGCTCGACGTTGGCGAGGTCGAGAACGAGCTGCGGCGTGAACCCGGTGACGACCTGCTTCGGCCCCGTGTAGAGATTGTGGTTGTCGAGCCAGGCGTTGAAGTAGGACGTGAAGTAGCAGTCGAGGACGTCGCGCTCACGCTCGATCGCCCGCTCCGCGACGCAGGCCGCGAAGATCTCGCGCTGCAGGCGCGGCGAGAAGAGGAAGGGGAAGACGTCGACCCCGCCGGGCGACGGTGACTTCCGGTAGCCGGACTCCAGGTGCTTCCCGGGCGCCTTCTCGTAGAGGATGCCGAACCAGGTCTCGGGCCGGCCGAGGTCGAGCGGCGGCCAGTGGCGCTTCTTCGGGTATCCGATATGGAGCTCCTGCGGGTGCGCGTGGCATTCCGGGTGGCCGTCGAAGAGCTGGCTGAGCAGGGTCCCTCCGGACCGCTCGACCTGGGAGACGAGCACGAGCGGCTCGCGAACCGGGACGGCGTGCTCGAGGCGCGCCCGGCAGAGGAGCCGGTACTCCTCGAGCTCGCCGAGCCGCTCCCACGGCGGCCCGGAGCCGCCGCTGCGGCTCTTCCCCGGCACGGCGCCCATCGCCGGGCGAGCCTAGCGGAGACGACGCGCCGTCAGCTCGACGCGCCCGGGACGCCCGGCGCCTCGACGAGGCCGCCGGCGAGCGGCGGCGACTCCGCGCCGGCGAGCTCGTCGCGGGCGGCGGAGACGGCGGCAGGGTCCAGGGTCCGGAAAGCGCGGCTGCCGAGGCCGAAGGCCCGCGCGACCGACCCGGCGTCGTCCCCGACCTCCTCCAGCTCGGCGAGGCCGCTGCCGACGCCGCCGTACCAGCCGGCGCTCGAGGCCCGGGAGACGACGAACAGGCGCTCGGAGAGGCCCGGGCTCTCCTGCTGCGCCCAGCGCAGGAACGGGATCCAGAAGAGCCGCTCGCCCTCCTCGTCGTCCAGCCAGGGGCCTGCCACGACCGGCATCCCGGTCCGGTCGCGCGCAAGCGACCGGACGAGCCGCCGCAGCGCGCGGACCGGCGTCTCCTTCTCGGCGGCGCGATGCCTGCGCTCCTCCTCGGTCCGGGCCGCTCTCGCGGCCAGCGGGCGCAGAGCGGCCCGCACGAGCGGGGCGAGGGCGGGGCCGCGCTCCGGCCGCGGGGGGGCGCCGCGCCCGAGCTCCTCGATCGCCTCGACGACCCGCCGCGTCGCCGGCACGTCGAGCCCGAGCGGCCGCACGAAGCGGCGCAGGAAGCGCTCGTTTCGCTCCTCGTCCGCCCGGCCCTCGAGCGACTCCTCCAGCTGCTCCACGTGCTCGTCGAACGTCCGGGCGACGTACAGATGCCCGAACTCCCGGTCGAGCAGGTGGTGGAAGTGGAGCGTCCCCTGCTGCGTGTCGCGGAACTCCTCCGCGAGCAGGGTGTGAACCGGCCGTCCGACGATCGCGCACTCGATCTGCGCCGTGGTGTTGATGCCGACGACGGCAGACGAGTGGTGAATCGAGTCGAAATAGTTCCGCCGCGCGCGGTCGTCGCCCGGATCCTCGCCGAAGCGGGGCCACACGCGCACCTGGCGCCCGTCGAGTCCCGAGCCCGCCCACTGCGCCGCGTTCAGCGGGTGGGGGCGAACGAGGAGCCCGGCGTCCTCCCAGACGCCGCCCCGGGCCCGCAGCCGCTCGATCCAGGAGCGCACGAAGCCGACCTCGGACGGCGCGACGAATCCCGACGAGCACACGTACAGGACGATCGGCCGCTCCGGATCGAGCCCGACGCCGCGGCAGAAGTCCTCCCGGCTCGTGCTCACGCGCCAGCCGAACCAGTGGTCGACCGACGGCGCGCCCGTGATCCTGATCCGCTCCCGCGGCACCCCGTGCAGCTCCTCGGCCTCCGCGGCCTGGAGATCGTTCCAGACGAGCACGAGGTCGGGGGCGTCGTGCAGGAGTCCCTTGTTCGTCAGATTGTCCCAGCCCCGCACCGGAAACACGCTCCGGATGCCGAGCCTCCTCGCCGCCCGCAGGTAGTCCGCGTGACCCGTGCCGATCGGCAGGAGGTGCAGCGCGACCAGCACGTCCGGGCTCTGCTCGCGCAGGAATCGCTCGATCTCCGGACGCGGCTCGAGGCACCGCTCCACGAGCTCGAGGGAGCCCTTGAGCAGGCGGGTGCCGGCCGGGCCGGCGCGGACCGCCCCCCGCCCGAGGGCCCCGATCGCGGCGGGCGCCTTCCGTTCGGCCCGGGCGCGGAGCGCGACGGCCCGCCGGTACCGGGGTTCGAGGTAGCGCGTGTAGTCGACGCCCGACCGGAGCGACTCGGCGAGCCGCGGCCAGCCTCCGCTCGCCCCGGGGAGCAGGCCGACCGTGACGTGCGGGGACTCGCCGGCGAGCGCGTTCAGATCGCGCTCGGACTCGAGCGACCGTACCTCCTCGAAGGCGAGGTGCACCCGGTGGCCCCGCTCCGCGAGCAAGCGCACCGCGGGCAACAGCGAGCCGACCCCCGGATGCTCCATGACGACCAGGATCCGCATCGCCGGGTCAGGCCCCCGCAGCGGCGACGGCACGCTCGTAGAGGTCGCCGGCGGCCGCGTCGACCGAGGCGAGCGTCTCCCCGTCGAGAAGGCCGCGATGGGCGTCGACCCGCCCGGGGACGATCCCGTATCCGTCGACGGGCGCGGTCGAGTTGGCGAGGATCGGCCTCCCGTTGAACGTGGGCACCAGGAGAGCGGGCGCCGTCGCGATCCCGATCCGGTCGGCGACGCGCCGGACGGTCGCCTCCGTCTCCAGGACGAGCTGCTCGAAGGTGATCACCACGACCCGATCGCCGAAACGCTCCAACGCAGCGAGCGTCGACTCCGCCGACCGGCGCCAGAGCTCGACCGCCGTCTGCACATCCGCGTACTGCCCGCGGTGCCTGCTGGCCGACGCGAACCAGGCACGCGGCTCGCGGACGATCCCGACCAGCGTCCCGTCCGGGTAGGCGGAGAAGTAGCGCTCCACCCGCTCCGGCTCCATCGCCAGGCGGGGCGCGAAGGCGGTCACCACCCTCTTCGGCCCCGTGTACAGGTTGTGGTTGTCCAGCCAGGCGTTGAAGTACGAGGTCATGTAGCAGTCCAGGATGTCTCGCTCGCTCTCGATCCTCCGCCCGGCGGCACACCGCTCGAAGATCGCCTTCTGCAGACGAGGCGCGAAGAGGAACGGGAAGACGTCGGGCTCGAGCTGGCCGAGCAGCGGCTTCTCCTTGACGTACCCCTCACGAAGGTAGAGGTCGGTCGGCGGCTCGAAGAGCAGCTCGAACCACAGCTCTGGCCGCCCCGGCTCGAGCTCGGGCCAGTCCCACTTCCTCGGCTTGCCGATCGAGAGCTCACCCGGGTGCGCGTGGCACTCGGGATGACCGTCGAAGAGCTGGCTGAGCAACGTCCCGCCCGAGCGCTGGACCTGCGAGATCAGCACGAGCGGCTCGCGCACCTCGACGAGATGGTCGAGTCTCGCCCGGCGGAGCTCGGCGTACTCCTCGCCGTCGTCGCGCCGTTCCCACGGGGGAAGCGGTGGAGCACCCGCCGGCGCCCAGCGGCTCCAGACCTTGTCCAGCACGCGCCGCCAGTCTAGGTCGGCGTCGCGTCTCATCGGCCCGGGATCGACTCCACGGGAGCGAGCTGCTCGAGGACGCGCCGGGCCGCAGCCTCCGGGTCGGCCTCGACCACGACCTCGAGCGCCCCGAACGGGGCACGACCCAGGAACTCGCGCGCGACCCGGAGGTCGGTCTCGGTCCCGCGGTCGGCGTCCGGGAGCAGGGCGAGGGTACGGACGCCGAGCAGCACCGCGACGTACGCCGCCGCCCCGTAGGTGCCGACGAAGGCCTGCGCCCGAGCGATCACGGACGCCTCGAGCTCCCGGTCCGCTCCGGAGAGCACCATCGCGCCGGCGCCCGCCCCCGGCGAGGCCCCCTCCGGCGCCTCCGACAGCACGACCGTCGCCAGCCCCGCCGACACGAGCGCCGACGTGACGGTCTCGGCAAGCTCGGCGTCCCCACGCGTGAACCGGGCGGCGACGAACGCAGGCGGGAGCTCGGGCAGCGAGCGCGCCGCCTCCAGCTCGAGCGGCGCGAAGTCCAGGAGCCGGTGCTGGATGCGCCGGTCGGCACCCCGGCCGGCGAGGTCGGCCCGCGCTGCTTCGACGAGCGCCGGGTGGAGACCCCGGGCGGACTGCTCTTCCGGACGGGCGCCGATGGAGACCCGCGCGCCGATCCCCCCGTACCAGACCGCGGTCTCCGGCCGGCAGGAGACGACCAGACGCTCACGGAGGCCGAACGTCGCGCTCTGCGCCCAGCGCAGGAACGGAATCCAGTACAGGATCTCGCCGACCTCGTCTCCGGTCCACGGGCCGGCGACGACGGCGCCCTGGTCCCGGTCCCGGGCCAGCCTGCGGACGGAGCGCTGCAGCAGCCGGACGGGCGTGCCCGCCCCCGCGGGCTCCTCTCGCCGCCCGCCGGACCGCCTTGCGGCCCGCGACGCGAAGGGACGAAGGGCTGCGCGTCCCAGGGGTGCGAGCGGCCGGCCTCGCTCGATCCGGGCCGCGCGGGAGCCCAGCTCCTCGACCGCAGCGGCGAAGCGCTCCGATGCCGGGACGTCGAGGCCGAGCGGCCGCACGAACCTCCGGAGGAATCGCTCGTTCCGACCGTCGTCCGGGCGTCCGGCGAGCGAGGCCTCCAGCTGCTCGACGTGCTCCTCGAACGTCCTGCCGACGTGGAGGTGGCCGAAGTCCCGGTCCCGCAGGTAGCGGAAGTGCAGCGTCCCCTCCTGGGTCGTGCGGAACTCCGGCGCGAGCAGGGTGTGCACCGGGCGGCCGACGATCGCGCTCTCGATCTGCGCCGTGGTGTTGATCCCGACGACGGCCGCGGCGTGGTGGATCGAGTCGAAGTAGTTGCGGCGCCAGGTCGCCGCGTGCGGGTCCTCGCCGTGCCGCGGCCAGACCGCCGTCTGGGCCCCGAGCTCGACGCCGCTCCACTTCGACGACTCGAGCGGGTGCGGGCGGACGAGGAGCCCGACCGCGTCCCAGAGGCCGCCGCGGCCCCGCAGCCGCTCGATCCAGCTCCGAACGAACTCGGGCTCGCCGGGGGCGACGAACCCCGACGAGCAGAGATAGAGGACGATCGGCCGGTCGTCACGCAAGCCGACCTCCCGGCAGAAGTCGGAGCGGGTGCGGCTCGGCGACCAGTCGAACCAGTGATCGAACCCCTGCGCCCCCGTGACGCGGATGCGCTCGCGCGGGACCCCGTGCAGCTCGACCGCCTCGGCCGCCTGGAGCTCGTTCCAGACGATCACCGAGTCGGGGACGTCGCGGAGCAGCCCCTTGTTGGTGAGGTTGTCCCAGCTGAAGACCGGATAGCAGGTGCGGATCCCGAGCTGCCCGGCCGCACGGAGCCAGTCCGCCTGGCCCGACCCGAGCTCGACGAGCGGGCTGACGAGCAGCACGTCCGGCCGCTGCCGGGACAGGAACCGGAGCGCACTCGGCGGAGGCGGGATGGTGCGCTCCAGCGCCTGCAGCGCCCGGCGGAGCGCCGTCACCCCGGGAGCCCCGGCGACCCGCGCGGCGGATCCCGCCCGCACGATCGGAGCCGGCGCCCGCGCCTCGGCACGCGCACGGAGCTTGACCGCCCCGCGATAGCGGGGCTCCAGGTAGCGCAGGTAGTCGATCCCGAGTCGCAGCTCGGAGGCCAGAGAGGTCCAGTCGGTGCGGCCCGCGGACGGAAGCTGGCCGAACGTCACCCTGGGACACTCCTCCGCGAGCTCGACGAGCGCACGGTGCGACTCGCCGGTCTTGATCGACTGGAAGGCGAGGTGGACGTCGTGGCCACGCTCCGCGAGCAGGCGCAGGGCGGGCGTGAAGGAGTTCACGCCCGGGTGGCTCATGACGAACAGGATCCGCATCGGCCGGGGGTCTAGACCGACGCCGGAACGCCGGCGTCCTCTTGCAGCAGGCCGGCGAGGTGGTCCGGGCCGGCCTCTGCAGGCGGGACGATCCGCAAGGAGCCGAACGGAGGCCGTGGCAGCACCCCGGCGAGCCGCACGTCGTGCTCGTCGGGCTCGGAGGGGTCGGCGACCGCGACGGCAGGCACGCCGGCGAGAACGGCGACGTAGGCCGAGACGGAGTAGTCGCCCAGGAAGCCGCGCGCGCGCAGGAGCGCCGCGGCCTCCGCGCGGCGGTCGAGGCCGTCGAGCCACTCGACTCCCTGGTCGCCTTCGAGCTCCTCGCGCAACGGAGCCGGCGCGTCGACGACCACGACCGGCCCCTCCTCGAGGAGCCGCGTGACCGCCGCCGGGGCCCACGCCCGCGCGGTACCGGCGCGCACGAGCACGGCGCCGGCCGGCAGGTCCGGGGCCGGGCCGAGCGCCGGGACGGAGAACGGCGCGAACTCGAGTCGGCGCTGCGGCAGGAGCGCCAGCGGGTCGTGCCCGGAGAGGGCGTGGCGCTGCGACCCGACGGCGCTCGGATCGAGGCGGACGACGTCGGCGCTCCCGAGCGTCCGGGCGATCGCCTCCTCCGGATCGTCCTGCGGATCGTCGAGCGCCACGACCCTGGCACCGAGCCCTCCGTACCACGGCGCCCTGCCGGCGCCGGCCACGACCAGGAGACGCTCCGCCAGACCGAACGCCGACCGCGTCGACCAGCGGAGAAACGGGATCCAGTAGAGGAGCTCGCCGATCTCGTCGCCGAGCCAGGGGCCGGCGGCGACCGGCTCTCCGGCCCGCGCGGCCTTGCGGACCATCCGCTTCAGCTCGTCGAGAGGGGAGATCGAGGCCGACGCGCGCTTCGCCTGCCGGCGAATCCGTGCCTGACGGTCTGCGAGCGGCCGGAGGGCGACCCGGACCGCCGGAGCCAGGATCGGCTCCCGCCGCGGCGACGGGCGCGGGCCTTCCGCCAGCGCCTCGATCGCGTCGGCGGCGAGCGGGGTGGCCGGCACGTCGAGCCCGAACGGCCGGACGAACCGGCGCAGGAACCGCTCGTTCAGGTCGTCGTCGTCGCCCTCGGCCAGGGACCGCTCGAGCTGCGCGGCGTGCTCCTCGAGCGTGCCCGCGACGCGCAGGTGGCCGAAGTCCTCGTCGGCGAGATACCGGAAGTGGAGCGTTCCCCGCTGCGTTTCGCGGAACTCGCCGGCGAGGATCGTGTGCACCGGCCGGCCGACGATCGCGCTCTCGATCTGCGCGCTGGTGTTGATCCCGACGACCGCCGAGCTGTGGAAGATCGAGTCGAAGAAGTTCCGGCGGGCGGAGCCGCCGATCGGGAACTCACCCGTCCGCGGCCAGACCGCCACCTGGGGATCCCGGAAGGAGAGGTCGCGGAAGCCCGAGACCGCGAGCGGGTGCGGGCGCACCAGGATCCCGACGTCGCGGAGGACGCCGCCGTGTGCGCGGATCGCCTCGACCCAGCGGCCGACGAACGAGGCCTCGTCCGGGGCGATGAACTCGGAGGAGCCGACGTAGAGAACCACGGGGCGGCCCGGATCGAGACCCACCTCGGCCAGGAACTCCGCCCGCCCCCGGCTCGGCCGCCAGTCGAACCAGTGGTCGTAGGCCGGGGCGCCCGTGACCACGACCCGCCCTGCCGGCACCCCGTGCAGCTCGACCGCCTCGGCCGCCTGCAGGTCGTTCCAGACGAGGACGAGATCGGGCGCGTCCCGGAGGAGGCCCTTGTTCGTCAGGTTGTCCCAGCTGCGAACGGGGAAGCACACGGGGATGCCCAGGCGCCTCGCCGCCCGGACCATCTCCGCCTGGGGCGTGCCGAACCCGATCAGCGGCGTGATCATGAGCACGTCGGGTGAGTGCTCGGCCAGGAACGACACCGTCTGCGGAGGAGGCTCGAGGCAGCGCTCCACGGCCTGGAGAACCCGCCGGCCGGCCCCGGCGCCGTACGGGATCCTGCCCAGCAGCCGGGCGGGCGCGCGCAGCGACGCCGGTGCCTCGGCCTCGGCCCGTGCGCGCAGCTTGGCCGAGTCGCGGTACACCGGCTCGAGGTAGCGGAGGTAGTCGATCGTCCGGCGGAGCGAGGCGGCGAGCTCGCTCCAGCCGGCGACCCGCGGGAACGGGTGCGGGACGAGGCTCGTGCCCGAGCTCCCGTGCGCGAGCAGCTCGAGGAGCTCGCGCGACTCGGTCGACTTGACGTCCCGGCAGGCGATCCGGATCTCGTGCCCGCGGTCGTCCAGCTGTCGCACAACCGGGGCCAGGGTGCGCAGGTTCGCCGTGTTCTTGATGACGAAGAGGATCTTCATGGCGTCGCTCCTGCGGGCCCGGCGGAGCTCGCGCACGAATGGTAGCCGCCGTGGCGACGCGCACACCCGGGCCCTTCCAGGCGCGAAGCTAGACTCAGCGCGCATGGATCGGGACACCCGGCCGCTGCGGATCGTCTGGTTCATGCTGCACAGCGGGTACCTCAGGCACTTCGGCTCGGTGGTGCGGCAGCTCGACGAGCGGGGGCACGAGGTGCACCTCGCCTTCACGCAGCTCGAGAAGGACCCGGGCGACGCCCGCCTGGCGACCGAGCTCGCCGCTGCCCACGAGCGGGTCTCGGTCGGCGAGGCGCCGCTGCGACGCCGCCACGACGGCTGGCGCCCGCTCGCCTCGCTCGCCCGCGGCCTGGTCGATCTCGGCCGCTACGCGCACCCGCGGTACGCGGACTCACCCGCCCTGCGGTCCCGGATGGCCCGGAAGCTGACCGACCACATCCGCACGGCCCGCGCCGTCGACCCGGTGAGCGCATGGCTCGCCCTCCGGCTGGTGCGCCTCGTGCAGTCGCACACGAGCGAGCGGGTCTCACGGACGACGACCGGCCTGCTCGGCGCGGTCGAGCGCGCGATCCCCACGTCGCGCGAGATCGACGCGTTCCTCCGCGGCCGCCGGCCCGACGCCGTGCTCGTCTCCCCCGTCGTCGAGTTCGCGAGCTCTCAGGTCGAGTACCTGAAGAGCGCGCGCGCGCTCGGCATCCCCTCTGCCGTCGCGGTCGCGAGCTGGGACAACCTGACGGGCAAGGGCCTGATCCGGACGATCCCGGACCGCGTGTTCGTGTGGAACGAGGCCCAGGCACGCGAGGCGGTCGAGCTGCACGGGGTCCCGCCGGACCGCGTGAGCGCCACCGGCGCGCCGAAGCTCGACGAGTGGTTCGAGCGCGCCCCGAGCTGCGGCTACGCCGATTTCGCCCGGCAGGTCGGCCTCGCTCCCGACCGGCCGTACCTGCTCTACGTCTGCTCGTCGGCGTTCATCGCGCCGGACGAGGTCCCGTTCGTCCGCGCGTGGCTGGCCCGGCTGCGGTCGGATGCGCGCCCCGGCCTCCGCGACATCGGGGTGCTCGTTCGGCCCCACCCGCAGAACGCCGCGCAGTGGGCGGGCACGGGGGTGTCGGACCTCGGCAACGCCGTTCTCTGGCCGCCTGAAGCAGCGCAGCCGGACGCCGGCCGGGCGCGCAGCGACTTCTTCGACTCGCTCGCACACAGCGCCGCCGTCGTCGGCATCAACACGAGCGCGCTCATCGAGGCGGCGATTCTCGGCAAGAGCGTCCTGGTGCCTCTCCCGCCGCAGTTCGCGGGGACGCAGCTCGGAACCCTCCACTTCCAGCACCTGCTCGTGGGAAACGGCGGCTTCGTCCACACGAGCAGCACGCTCGACGAGCATCTCGACCAGCTCGCCGCCGCGATCGACGGCCCCGGCGCCGACGGGGAGCGGACGCGGCGGTTCGTCGGCTCGTTCGTGCGCCCCCACGGGCTCGACCGCCCCGCGACGCCGATCCTCGCAGACGAGATCGAGCAGCTCGCCCGCAGCCGGGCGGCCCCCGGCCGCCGCGGCGCCGGAGCGACGCTGCTGCGGGCCGCCCTCACGCCGGCCGTGCTCGGAGCGGCGGCCGCCGGCTTCGTCGCCCGCCTGGCACGGCGCGAGCCGCCCGTCCCGGAGCGAGCCGGGCCGGAGGCACCGCTCCGGTATCCGGCCGCCCGCGACGGCGCCCCGCCCGACGGTGAAGGGGTCGGCAGCTACGGAGCCGGTGCCTGAGCAGGCCGGGAAGGCGTCGGGCGGGCGCGTCCGGCGCAGGGAGTGGGAGCGGCTCTCGAAGCTCGAGGAGTACGACGCCGTCTCCCGCGCCCGGCTCGACCATGTCGTCGAGGTCCGCGAGCCGCTCGTCCTCGTCTCGCAGATCCAGCGCTCCGGCGGCACGCTGCTCAGCCAGCTCTTCGACGGTCACGCCGAGTGCCACGCGCATCCGCAGCAGCTGCACATCGGCTATCCGGCCAGCCGCGACTGGCCGCCGCTCGTCCTCGACGACCCCGAGCACTGCTTCCGGGTCCTGTACGAGAAGAAGGTCTCCGGACACCTGCGCGAGGGGTACCGGAAGTCGGCTCTCGAGGACAAGGACATCTTCCCCTTCTGCTTCCTGCCGCGGCTCCAGCACGCGATCTTCATGCGGTGCGTGTCGTCGCGGCCGATCGAGCGGGAGCGCGACGTCCTCGACTGCTACTTCACCTCCTACTTCAACGCGTGGCTCGACAACCACAACCTCTACACGGAGCCGAAGAAGGTGGTGACAGGCTTCGCGCCGCGGCTCGGGACGAGGCCGGAGAACGTCGAGCGGCTCTTCTCCGCGTATCCCGACGGGACGCTGATCTCGCTCGTCCGCGATCCCCGCGCGTGGTACGCGTCGATGAGGACGATCGAGTCGATGCGCGCGAAATGGCCCGACCTGGAGTCGAGCCTGGCGGCGTGGCGGACGTCCGCCGAGGCCGCGCTGGAGGCGCAGAGGCGCCACCCCGAGCGCGTGCTGGTGCTCACGTACGAGCAGCTCGTCGATGACGTCGAGCGGGCGATGACGCAGGTCGCCGAACGCCTCCGCATCACCATGTCGCCGGTGCTGCTCGTTCCCACCTTCAACGGCCGGCCGATCAGGGCGAACTCCATCCGGCCGGTCGACCGCCACGGCATCCGCCGCGAGCCCGTCGCCGCCTACCGCGACGAGCTCGACGCCGCGACGCTGGCGCGCATCGACGAGCTCGCGGGCGGCCTGTACGAGCGGGCGGCCGCGCAGTCGGCCGCCGCCTGACCTACCGCCGGCGCGCCGCGAGGCCCTCGATCGCGCGCGCAAGAGCCGGCGTCGCCGCCCGGTCGAGGCCGTGCGGCCGGACGAAGGCGCGGAGGAACGCCTCGATCCCGGCCACGACGGGCTCCGGGCGCTCCAGCGTCGCCCGGAGCTGCGCCAGGTGCTCCTCGATCGTGGGCGCCACCTGCAGCGCCTCGCGCGCGGCCCCGAGCAGCTCGTTGAAGTGGAGCGTGCCCTGCTGCGTCTCCCGGAACTCGGGGCTGCGGATCGTCAGCACGGGCCGCCTCTGGACGAACGACTCGATCATCGCGCTCGTGTTGATGCCGACCACGGCCGACGAGAAGTGGACCGAGTCGAAATACAGCGCCTCGTCCTCCTCCGTCATCGGAAGCTCGGGCGGCGTGCGCGGCGCGACCGCCCCCCCGAGAGCGCCCAGGTCGACGTTCGCCCAGCTCGGAACGTTGTACGGGTGCGGGCGAACCAGGACGCCGAGCCCGGCGAGCAGCGGCTCGCCGCTCTCGCGGAGCGCGGCGAGCCAGCGCCGGACGAACCGGATCTCGAGGTCGGCAGGAGCGACGTTCGGAGAGGACCCCGCGTAGAGCACGAAGGGCGTCGCCGGAAGCCCCACGCGGGCGGCGAAGCCGGCGCGCGACTCGCTCGGCCGGCGCTCGAACCAGCCGTCGAAGAGCTGCGCCCCGGTGACGACGACGCCGTCCCCGCGCACCCCGTGCAGCTCGACGGCGTCCCGCCGCTGGATCTCGTTCCAGACGAACGTCGCGTCCGGCTGCGCCTTGAGGACTCCCTTCGTCGTCAGATGGTCCCAGCTCGCGACGGCGAAGCCGCTCGGGATCCCGAGCCTTCGCGCCGCTTTCACGGTGTCGGTCTGCCGCCGGTTGCGGCGGCTCCGGCCGATCAGCGGCGTGACGACGACGACGTCCGGCGCGAGCGCCGCGACCGCTCGCTCGACTCCCCGGTCGCTCGGCACGAGCCGCTCGAGCGCGAGCCCGAGCCGCAGCGCCGGCGCCGCGAGCCGCGAGCCGTAGGGGAGCCGCCGAAGCACCTGCAGGCGCCCGTCGAGGTACTTGTCGAGCCGTCGGCGCAGGTGGGGTGCGCCGGCGAAGCGGGGATCGAGGTAGCGCAGATAGTCGGTCGCCGCGCGCAGCCGCTCGATCGCGGGCTCGGCCCGCCGTGCCGGCGCCGGGAGCGGCGCCACGACCCACACGCCGGGGACGGCCTCCAGCTCGGCGACGGCGGGATCGCGACGCTTGTCCGGATCGTCGTAGGAGACGAGCACGCGGTGTCCCCGCTCGGCGAGCAGCCGGATCACCGATCCGTACATCCGCAGGTAGCCGGGAAACGCGAGCTGGAACAGGATGGTCACCGCCCCGCGCCGGAGTCAACCCCGGCCCACGCCCGCGTACCGGGCCGATCGGGTCGCGAGCGGAGCCAGCAGCGGCCGCAGCGGCCGGAGCGGGAGCGGCGTCCGGGCGACCCGCGGCGGTCGTGCCGCCGCGAGCCGCTCGACCTCGTCGACGAAGAGCGGCGTCGCCGGCGTGTCGAGGCCGTACGGCCGCACGAACTCGCGGACGAATGCGTCGGCACGCGTGCCGGCTCCGGCCTCGATCGCCCGGGCAAGCTGGTGGACGTGCTCGCCGAGCGTCCGGGAGACGGACAGCAGCCCGCCGCCGACCTCGAGGAGGTAGCGAAAGTGGAGCGTCCCCTCCTGCACGCGCTCGTACTCGGGGTCGAGGACGGTGAGCACGGGCCGGCCCACGATCGCCGCCTCGATCATCGCGCTCGTGTTCAGGCCGACGACCGCGGCGCTGTGGTAGATCGAGTCGTAGTAGTCGGCCTTGGACCGGCGGTCGACCGGGGCATGCGCGTCCGCCGGGAAGACGGTCAGGTCCGGCAGGTCCCGGGGGTCGACGTCGCGCCAGGCATCGGGCCGCTTGGGATGCGGGCGGACGAGGATGCACGTCCCCGCGAGCGCGCGGTCGGCGCGGATCGCCGCCGCCCACCGCCGGACGAAGTCGACCTCCGTCTGGCCCGTCCACGGCGAGCCGCAGACGTAGAGCACGAACGGCCGGGCGGGATCGAGCCCGGCCCGCGCCGCGAACTCCTCCCGCGGGCTCGCCGCCCAGGTGAACCACTCGTCGAAGCACTGGGCGCCCGTCACGACCACGCGCCGCGACGGAAAGCCGTGGAGGGTCTCGGCCTCCCGGCGCTGGATCTCGTTCCAGACGAAGAGCCGATCAGGGATCGGGCGGACGACCGACTTGCTCGAGAGGTTGTCCCAGCTCCGCACGCAGATCGCCGTGCGCAGCCCGAGCGCCTGGGCTGCGCGCAGGAAATCGGGCTGGACCGAGCGGAGCCCCAGGTAGGGGGTGAAGAGCACGACGTCGGGCCGCTGCCCGCGCAGGTAGCGCTCGATCTCCGGGCTCGCCGGCACCGCGCGTTCGAGCGCCCCGAGAGCGAGGACGACCGCCCGCCTGGCGGGGCGCGTGCGCCCGAGCCGCGTCCGCGCCAGCGCGGCGGCCGGCCGCGGCGCGCGCCGCCGGGCCCGGGACCGGTAGGTCTCGTTGAAGCCCGGCGCCAGGAACTGGAACAGGTCACGGGACGAGCGCAGGTCGGCGGCGAGCTCCAGCCAGCGATCGGGCGGCGGCGAGACGGCCGCCTCGACCGTCACCTGCGCGTCGTCGAGCCCGGCGAGCAGGCGCTCCCGCCAGCCGAACGCGCGCTCGGAGTGGATCGCGACCACCACCTCGTGGCCGCGCGCGGCGAGCTCGGAGATCACCGACTGGTAGGGAACGAGCGAGAGCGGCGTCTCGACCGAGAAGAGAGCCCGCACGGCCGCCTAGCGGTCGCCGGCGGACGCCGGCGCACGGAGGGCCCGGCCGGCCAGCCTGCGCGCCTCGAGGGCGACCTTCAGCCGCACGCGCCTGAGGAAGAACGGGACCCGGAGCAGGGCAAGCGGCGGCCGGAGCACGACCAGCCAGCGCGGCTCGCGGGCTCGCTCGTGCGGCCCGCGCCTGGCGAGCTCCTCGACGGAGTCGACGAAGACGGGCGTCGAGGGAACCTGGACGCCCTGCGGCCGGACGAACAGCTCCGTGAAGCGCCGGGCCGCCTCCTCGCCCTCGGTGTCGCGGCCCGCGAGCACCTCCGCGAGCCGGGCGACGTGCTCCTCGAGCGTCGCCGAGACCTGGACGAGCCCGCCCCCGATCTCGCGGAGGTAGCGGAAGTGGAGGACGCCGCCCTGGGAGGCGGCAAACTCGGGAACGGTGATCGTGTGCACGGCTCGCCCGATGATCCCCGCCTCGATCAGCGCGGTCGTGTTGATCCCGAACGCGACCGCGCTGTGGTAGATCGAGTCGAAGTAGTCCGCACGGGTCGCCGGCTCGACCGGCATCTCGACGTTCTCCGGCCAGACGACGACGTCGTCGAAGCCGGCGAAGTCGACCGTCCTCCACTCGGCGACGCGCTTCGGGTGCGGCCTGACCAGGATGCCCGCCCCGCGGAGCGCGGGTTCCGCGCTCGCGCGGAGCGCGCGGATCCAGCGTACGCAGTACTCGGCCTCGATGATCGACGTCGGGAAGAGCGCTCCGCCGAGGTAGACGATGTACGGCTTCTCCGCATCCAGTCCGACCCGCGCGCAGAACTCGTCGCGCGGCCGCGGCGGCCACCCGAACCAGTGGTCGAAGCACTGGGCGCCCGTGGCGACCACGCGGTCGGCGGGGACGCCGTGCAGGCCGACCGCCTCCTCCTTCTGCGTGTCGTTCCAGACCGTGACGAGGTCCGGGACGACCCGCATGAGCTGCTTGCTCGAGAGGTTGTCCCAGCTCGCGATGCAGACCGCCGTCGGAACGCCGGTCGCGGCCGCGCTGCGCGCGTAGTGGGTGTCGGTCGAGCTCGGCATCAGGTGCGGGGTGACGAGCACGACGTCCGGATGGTCGTCGCGCACGAGTTGCTGGACGCGCCGGCTGAGCGGGATCGCGCGGTCGCAGGCGTCGAGGATCTTCGCCCACACGCGGAGCGCCCGAGCCGAGGTCATTCCCGGAAGCCGCATGAGCGCCCGGAAGCCGACCGGGGTGCGGCGGCGCGCCCGCTGGAGCAGGTACGGCACCCTCTCCGCGCCGAGCTGGAGGAAGTACACGTAGTCGAGCGCTCCCCGCACCGGTCGCGCGACCCGGAACCACGGGTCGCGCCGCCACGCCAGCGAGTGCCCCCACTCGAAGCGGGGGTGGCGCTCCATCCGCGCCAGCCAGGCCTGGTCCAGCGGGCCCGGCGCGCCCTCCTCGCGCTCGAAGACGAGACGGACGGAGTGGCCCCGCTCGAGCAGCTCGCGGATCACGGAGTCGAAGAAGCGCAGGTACCGGCCCAGGTGCTCCATGAAGAAGAGCACCCGGAGGGGCCGCGCTGCGGGGGCCACGTCGGCGGCCGCAGGCTCAGGGTGCCGCGCGGCTGACACTCCACCCCACGTCTTCCGTCTCCTCGAGGTCGTCCGCCGGGTACGGAACCAGCTCGAACTGCGGCTCCGAGTCGTCGTCGTCGACGGCGACCCGGCCGCTCGACACGACGTCGAAGGCCAGGAGCTCGCGGGGTGGGCCCGGCTCGGCGCCGCCGGGACTGATCTCGCCGAGGAGCTTCGCCGCGTACGTGCCTGCCTCGAGCCGCCCGGTGGGCACGAAGATGCGCAGCCGGTAGACCCCGGGGAGCCCCGCCTCGGCGCGTCCAGGCGACTCGAGCCGCGTGACGTGCCCCAGGTCGTCCGTCAGCTCCAGCACGAAGCCGAGGAAGAGCTCCTTGCGCATGAGATGGAGCTCGATCTCGATCGGTGCTCCACCCGGCCCGACGTCCGCCCGCTTCCCTCCGTCGGCGACCGCCGCCGCCACGGGAACCGAGAGGGGGTGGACCTTGTCCTTCTTCAGCTTCGCGATCGAGAGCGCGACGTCGACCGGGCGCCCGTCGTACACCACGTGGCCCCCCTCGAAGAACAGAACGCGGTCGCAGAGCCTGGCGACGTCCTCGACCATCTTCTGGGCGCCCTGGATCACCGCCGCTCCCTCGCGCTTGCGCTGCTCGATGAGGTCGAAGCAGCGCAGGCCGAACTCGTAGTCGTCCTGGATGCCATGGTCGAGCACGTACAGGGCCGCGTCCATGTGCAGCGCGGCGGAGAAGAGCAGCCGCATGTTGGTCAGGTTCCGGTACTTCTGCGCCGAGAGCGACTTGTCGAGCTCGTCGAGCCTCGCGAACTCCAGGATCTCGTCGAAGCGCGCGCGCAGGACCGAGCGGGGCCAGTGCAGGTAGCGGGCGATCAGCATGACCGCCTCGCGCCCCGTCTCCTTGCTGACGTAGCGCATCATGTCGCTCCGGAGCAGGTGCGCGATCTTGCCGCGGACGACGATCCGGCCCGTCGTCGGCGGGAGACCGCCGATCAGGATCCTCATCAGGGTGCCGACCTCGCTGCCGCCGCCGAGGATGCCGAGCCCCTCTCCCGGGCGCAGCTCGAAGCTGAGCTCGTGCAGCGGGGCGCGCTCCTCGGCTCCGAACCCGTCGACGAGCTCGTCGTCGGGGTCGTCGGCGTCGTCCATGTCGCGGCCGATCGCCCCCTTCCCGGCGAGCCCGCTCTTCGGCAGGACCTTCTTCAGCCACCTGGGCACGTCGGGCGGAGGAGCGGCCGGGGCGCGCGAGATGCCTTGCACCGAGACGACCACGCCGTCGGGCAGCTCGACCTTCGGCGACGAGCTCGAGCCGCGCACGGCTAGAGCCTCTCCACGGCCTTGGCCTCGAACCGACTGAAGAGGGTGAGGCCGCCGCCGACGAAGACGACGAGCCCGATCGCCGTGCTGAGGAGCGAGAGCGGCTCCGGCGGGGCGGTGCTGAGGAACCCGAACTTGACCATCTCGACCGGCCCGGTCAGCGGGTTGAGCTCCATCACCGGCCGGTACTTCTTCGGCAGCTCGCTGATCGGGACGATGATCGGGGTGATGAAGTACCAGAACTGGACGATGTAGGCGATCGCGTACCGGACCTCCTTCGTGATCGCCGCGAACGGGCCGGTGATCAGCCCGACCGCGAGCCCGAACACGATCAGAAGGAAGAGGCCGAGGAGGCCGAGGACCATCTGCGGCGGGGGGGCGAGGTAGTTGTGCCCCTGGACGATCAGGAAGTAGAGGGTCGCCAGGATCGCCATCCACGCGTACAGGAGGAAGTCGACGATCGCCGGCCCCGCCGAGGCGACGGCGATCAGGGCGCGCGGAAAGTGGGCACCGCCGGAGAAGCTCCCGGCCATCTTGACCGCACGGGTTCCCCAGTGCAGCGAGCGCTCGAAGATGATCCAGCCGGCCGAGGCGAAGGCGAAGTAGATGATGTAGGGCCGGTCGCCGGAGCCGACCTTCAGCAGGCCGCCGAAGACGAACCCGCCGCTCGCGATGTTCAGCGCCGGCCGGAGCGGGACCCAGAGCCACGAGAGGTAGGTCTTCCGGTAGCGCCGGAGGACCAGCTCCTTCGAGAGGTACGAGAGCAGGCGGCGGAAGCGCCAGATCTCGTGCAGCCGGGCGAAGACCCCGGGGCGCCACGGCTCGATCACCGTCAGCGCCGCGGTCGTCGCGCGCGCGGCTCGCGGCCCTCGTTCCCCTGCAACCGCGGTCAGCGCAGCCTCCCTTCCGCTCGGGGCACGACGCGCCGCGAGACGCGCTCGAAACCAGGGATCTCAGTCGCAACCATGCCGGAACGCACCCGACCTGATCTGCGCCGCGTCGGGCAGGATCATTCTAGCCGTGCGGCTCCCCGGCACCCGACGCCGGCGACGGCGGCCGCTAGCCTTCGCCGACGTGAGCGACCGCCCGCTGCGCCTCCTCGTGGTCTCCACCCCGCCGCCCGTCAAGCGGCTGCCGGCGCTGTTCGCAGGGCTCCTCGACGCGGGGGTGGAGCTCGTCTTCTCGCTTCCCCCGGACGGGCTCCCGGCACGGATCCGGCAACATCCCCGGGCCTCGGCGACCACGCTTCCGCTCGAGCGGCCGGGCGAGGCCGGGCAGGCGATCCGGCTGCTCCGCGCCGCCGCCGACTTCACGCGCTTCCTCGACCCCGCCCTCGAGGCCGGCCAGTGGCCGCGCCGCCGGGCGGCGCGCCGGGTGCTCAAGCTCGCGGGACACCGGCAGTCCAGGGCGCTTGCCCCGCGAACGGCCGAGCTTCGGCTGCCGGCCGAGGCGTTCGCCCAACTGCGCGCTGCCTTCCGGTCGATCGAGCGCCTGCTTCCGCCGGAGCGCGACCTCGAGCAGGCGGTGGCCGGCCTGGACGTCGACGGGATCCTCCTCGTCAGCCGCTGCCTGATGGGCGGGCCCGAGCCCGACGTGATCAAGGTCGCCCGGCGGCTCGGCCTCCTGTCGATCATGCTCGTCTGGAGCTGGGACAACCTGTCCAGCAAGGCAGTCCTGAACGAGCACCCCGACCACCTGCTCGTCTGGAACGAGATCCAGGCGAGGGAGGCGGTCGACTTCCACGGCGTCGAGGCGGAACGGATCCTCGCGCTCGGGGCGGCGAACTTCGACCGGTTCTTCGACGAGCTCGAGGCGGCGAGAGCGGCGGCGCCGGAGCGGGCGGACGCCGCCCCGCGCACGATCCTGTATCTCGGCTCGTCGCCGAAGGTCGCCCCGGCCGAGGTGCCGATCTTCGAGCGCTGGCTCGGCGCCGTGCGGGCGAGCGCCGACCCCGTCGTGCGGGACGCCCGGGTCGTCGTGCGGCCGCACCCGGTCGGTCGCGGCTGGGGCGCGTGGAGCCCACCCGACGCCCTCGTGAGCCTGGTCGAGCCGGAGGCGAAGCTCGAGCCGGCCCGGCTGGCCGATCTGCTCGCGGTCGCGGACGCCGTCGCAGCCCTGAACACGAGCGCCGAGATCGAGGCGGCGATCGCAGGAGTCCCCGTGGTCACCTTCCGGGCGGGAGACGATGCGCGCGGGCAGGAGGGATCGGTGCACTTCCGGTACCTCCTGGAGCAGGACGGAGGCTTCGTGGTCGACTCCGGCACGCTGGACGAGCACGTCGCCCGGCTCGGACAGGTCCTGCGGGGAGGACACGAGCGCGAGCCCATCCGCCGGTTCGTCGAGCGGTTCGTGCGCCCCGGGGGGATCACGCTGCCCGTCGTGCCGGTCGTCGCCGCGAAGGTGGTCGAGCTCGCGACCGCAGGAACGAGCAGGGACGGCGACCATGCCGGCTCTCCGCCCCCGCGGCAGGAGCCCGGCGCGTCCGGCCGCCCGTCGCGGATCCTGGTGGTCGCTCCGCGCGATCACGTCCACGCGCTGCCCGCGATCTTCGAGGAGCTCCTCGCCGCGGGGGCGGAGCTCGCGTTCTCGGGGCGCAACCCGGCGAAGCTCGAGCGGGCCGTCGCGGCGCTCGGAGCGCGGGCGGTGTCCGTCGTCGACCTCCCGCTCGCCAGGACCGGCCCGGACGCGGAGGCCGTGAGCCTCCTCCGCGCCGCCTCCGACCTGGTGCTGCTCCTCCATCCCGAGCTCGAGGACGCGCGCTGGGCCCGGGTGCGAGGAGCGAAGCGCCTGCTCAAGGCGGCGCGGATGCCCGACGCCAAGGCACGTGCGAGCTCCTTCGCCGACCTCGCGGTGCCGGCTCGGGTCCAGGCGTCGCTGGCCGGCGCGCTCAGGCACGTCGAGCGCCTGGTCCCGCCCGAGCCCGGGCTCCGGGAGTCGATCGAGCGGGTCGGTGCGGACGCGGTCTTCCTCGTGAGCCGGTGCAGCATCTCGGGCCCGGAGCCCGACGTGCTGAAGGTGGCGCGGGCGCTCGGGCTGCCCTCGGCGATGCTGGTGTTCAGCTGGGACAACCTCTCCAGCAAGGCCGTGCTGAACGAGCATCCGGACCGCCTTCTCGTCTGGAACCGGCTCCAGGTCGAGGAGGCGGCCTCTCTCCACGGGATCCCTCCCGGGTCGGTGACGGTGGTCGGCGCTCCGAACTTCGATCGCTTCTTCGCCGAGCTCCAGAACGCCGCCGCCCGCCTCCCCGTCGCGGGCGGATCCGGGCCGCGCGAGATCCTCTACCTGGGCTCGTCGAAGGCCTCGACCGACGAGCCCGCCCTCTTCACCCGCTGGCTCGCGGCGCTGCGGTCGGCAGGAGATCCGGTCCTCGAGCGGGCACGCGTCGTGCTCCGGCCGCACCCGGGGAGCACCGAGCTCTGGAGCCGATGGACGCCCCCCGACGACCCGCTGCTGTCGCAGCAGCCGGCCTCGAAGCGCGAGCCGGCCACGCTGGCGCGGGCGCTGTCCACCGCGCACGTGGCCGTCGGCCTCAGCACCACCGCGGAGATCGAGGCGGCGATCGCGGGCCGGCCCGTCGTCACCTTCCGGGCCGGCGCCGACGCACCCGCACAGGCGGGTCTGAAGCACTTCTACTACCTCCTCGAGGAGCACGGAGGGTTCGTGGTCGACTCGCGCACGCTCCCGGAGCACGTACGCGTCCTCGGGCGCGTGCTGAGGGGCGAGTACGACCGGGAGGCGATCCGGTCGTTCGTCGAGCGATTCGTCCGTCCCCGCGGTCTCGACCGGCCGGTCGCACCGGCGGTCGCAGCGGCGGTCCTGGAGCTCGCGGGCGCCGGCGAGCCCGCTGCCGTCGAGCTCGTCTGAGCCGGGGACCGGGCTACCCTGCACCCCAACGTGCGGCTTCTGGTCAGCTCCTCACCGTGGGCGCTCCCGCGCTTCGTCCCGAACGTCTTCCGCGAGCTGGCGGGGCAGGGAGCCCACCTGCTCTTCGCGTCGGAGGACGACCGGGACCCCGTCCCCGCCGGGCTCGCGCAGCATCCCCACGTCGGGCGGGCGAGCCTCTCCCGGGGACGGCACGCGGGAGCGGAGGCGGTCACCCTCTTCCGTCGCCTGAGCGACCTGGTGCGGTTCCTCGACCCCGAGCTGACCGACGCGCACTGGCCCAGGCGGAGGACCGCCCTCCGTGTGCTCGTCCGGGCCGGCCACCCCGACGCCGAGAGCCTCGCCGACAGGCTGGCGGCGCTGTCCCTGCCGGGCGAGGTGCACTCCAGCCTGGCCGGGTCGCTCGGAGACATCGAGCGGCTCCTTCCGCCCGATCCGGCCATGGTCGGCGCGATGGCGGCGCTCGAGGTCGACGCCGTGCTGCTCGTCAGCCGGTGCAGCCTCGGCGGAGCCGAGCGCGACGTGATCAAGGCGGCCCGGCACCTCGGCCTGCCGACGATCATGCTCGTCTGGAGCTGGGACAACCTCTCCAGCAAGGCGCTCCTGACCGAGCATCCCGACCACCTGCTCGTGTGGAACGACTGGCAGGTTGCCGAGGCGGTCCGGCTCCACGGTCTTCCCGCCGAGCGCGTGCACCCGCTCGGAGCACCGAACTTCGACGACTTCTTCGACCGGCTCGCGTCGCTGCCGGACCGCGGGCCGCCGCCCGCGGGGGCGCCGCGGACGATCCTCTACCTGGGATCGTCCAAGAACATCTCGCGGGAGGAGCCTGTGCTCTTCGAGCGCTGGCTCGCGGCGGTCCGCAGCGCCGACGAGCCTCTCGTCCGTCGAGCACGCGTCGTCGTGCGCCCGTACCCCGGCGTCGGGGCCTGGAGCAGGTGGCGCCCCGGCCCCACCGACGACCTCGCGGTGGAGCGGAGCCCGAAGACAGACACGGCCGGCCTCGCGCGCCTGCTCGCGGCCGCCGACGCCGTCGTCGCCCTGAACACGAGCGCCGAGATCGAGGCGGCGATCGCGGGCCGCCCCGTCGTCACCTTCCGCGGCGGTCCGCAGGCGCCCGGACAGGAGGGCTCCGTGCACTTCGAGTACCTCCTCGAGCGGCAGGGCGGCTTCGTGATCGACTCGCCGAGCCTCGACGCGCACGTGCGCAACCTGGCGCGGGTGCTACGCGGCGACCACGACCGGGAAGGAATGCGCCGCTTCGTGGAGCGCTTCGTGCGGCCGCTGGGGATCGACCGCCCGGTGGCGCCGATCGTCGCCTCGACCCTCCTCCGGCTGGCCGCCGAGCAGCAGCCGGCGGCGGTGGCGACGTGAGGATCGGCGTCTTCTACGGCGCGGGGTACTACCTCACCTACCACCTGACCGCGCTCGTCCCGCTGCTGGAACGCGGTCACGAGCTCGTCCTCGCACGTCCGGAGGCCAAGTCGCAGGTGCGCGTCCCCAGGCAGCTCGAGGCCGCCGGGCGCGTCTCGACCGCGTTCTTCCCGCACCGCCGCGAGGACGGCCTCGACAGGACGATCAAGGTCGTCCGCGTCGCCCGCGACGTCGTTCGCTACGAGTCGCCCCGGCTGCGCGGCGCGTACGCGAACCGCCTGCGGGCGGCCCGCCACCTCGTCCGGGCCGTCTCCGGCCGCCGGCCCGACCCCGGCGCCGAGCTCGCCTTCCCGGCGATCGACGCGGAGTCGGTCGAGACGCTCGATCGGATGTTCGCCGACCTCGAGCGGCTGATCCCGCCCAACGGACGACTCGTCCGCTTCATCGCCGACCGCCGGCTGGACGCCGTCCTCTGCATCAGCCGGGTCAACTTCCGCGGCGAGGAGGCGGACGTCGTCAAGGCGGCGAGGGCCGCCGGGATTCCGTCCGCGATCGTCGTCTACAGCTGGGACAACCTGTCGAGCAAGGCGCTCATCCACGAGCATCCCGACCGGCTGTACGTCTGGAACGAGGTCCAGCGTCGCGAGGCCGAGGAGATCCACGGGATCGACCCGGCGAAGGTCACGGTGACGGGCGCGCCCAGGTTCGACACCTTCTTCGGGCTCGGCCCGTCCGCCCCCCGCGAGGAGCTCCGCCGAGCGCTCGGCCTCGACCCGGCCCGCGCGACCGTCCTCTACCTCGGCTCGTCGGGATTCGTCTCCAAGCGCGAGCCGGACTTCGTCGACGGCTGGGCGGCGTCGCTGCGCGCGAGCGAGGACGACGTCGTGCGAGTCGCGAACGTGGTCGTCCGTCCGCATCCGGGGGCGATGGACGAGCCTGCCTGGACCGGCTGGCGTCCACGTGTCGCGGGCGTCGTCGTGCCCGGGGTCCGGAAGCAGGCTCAGGAGCTCTTCGACCAGCTCTGGCTGAGCGACGCGGTGGTCGCCCTGAACACGAGCGCCGAGATCGAGGCGGCGATCGTCGGACGGCCGGTCCTGACCGTCGACGCCGGCGGCCTCGCCCCGGGGCAGGAGGGCTCGACCCACTTCCGCTACCTGCTCGCGGGAGAGGGCGGCTTCGTCGAGCAGGCGAGCACGCTCGCGGAGCACCTCGGGCAGCTGCGGCGCGCACTCGACGAGGACCCTCACCGGGACCGGCGCGCGAGCTTTCTCGAGAGCTTCGTGCGTCCTCGGGGAATCGACACGCCCGCCGGCCCCGTGCTCGCCGAGGCGATCGAGGCGCTCGCCCGCTAGCTTCGGCGCACGGCGAGAACGTCGGTCGAGCGGCCGAGCGGCGCGAGCACGCTCGTGAGCCCGCCGACCGCGTGCCGGGTCCGGAGGTAGCGCAGCTCGGCGACGTCGGTGTAGTGGCGCTCGAGGTGACGCACGACGGTGGCGACCGTCTCGGGCCAGCCGTGCTTGATCGCGGTGACGATCGGGACTCCGTGCTCGAGCAGCGTGGTGGCGCCTGAGAGGACGTGGCCCTCGTGGCCCGCGGCGTCGAGCCAGACGAGGCCGACGTGATCGAGGTCGACGACGCCCTCCGCGAGCAGCGAGTCGACGGTGACCGCCGGGACCGAGATCACCGCGTCGCCGAGCGGCCCGACTCCCGGCCGCGGGACCCGGTGCGTCCCGCTGTTTCGGTGCGACACGTCGAACGTCAACTCGCCCTCGCGGTCGCTCGCCGCGGCCTGGATCGCCCGGACTCGGCCGTCGACGTCGTTCGCGACGAGGTTCAGGCGCAGGAGCAGGAAGTTGTCGGGAGAGGGCTCGAGCGCGACCGCGGAGGCGAACCCGTGGCGGCGAAGGGCGGTCACGGTCGTCGTCCCGATGTTGGCGCCGATCTCGAGCAGCACCGGCGCGGCCGGCCGGGCGATCCCGAAATCCGCCAGGAGCTCCATCGCCCGCGCGAGGACGTCCATGTCCTTGCGCCAGCCGTCGACGAACACCCGCCGGCCGACGCCGGTGTCGCCGCTGCGGACGAAGAAGACCTCGCCCTGCGCGGACCGCGAGGCGAGGTAGGGAGTGAGCGCCGCCGCCTCGGAGAAGAAGGCCTCCCTCCTCGCCCGATCCGCCTTGCGCTCGGCCCGGGCGGCCTTGCTCGCTCCGGCGTCGCTGTCGGTCCGGCCGGCGCCCCCCGACATCTGCCCTCGCGCCGCCGCAGACACGCGGCGAGTATAGCCCCGGCCGGGGAGCCGGGATCTACCGCGGATCGCCCGTGACCGGGTCGAGAGCGAGCCGGAGCCGCTTCTGCACGAGCGGTCGCACCTCCGCCAGCTTCTCCGCGATCTGACGGCCGGCGGTGCCGTCGCCGAACAGCGTGCTCCGCTCGAACGGCCCGTGCGCAACCTGGCCGCGGATCGCCTCCGCGATCTCGTCCTCGTCGTGACCGGCCTCGACCACGTTCGGCCCCCGTTCGCGGCCGTGCTGGCGGGTGCCGACGGTCACCGCCGGCGTCCCGAGGTACGAGCCCTCTCGCAGCGCAGCCGAGGAGTTTCCGACCATGCAGGCGCAGTGGGCCATCAGGCGGACGAAGTCCTCCGGCGGCAGGTTGCGGAAGAAGTGGAAGCCGTGCGCGAGCCCCAGCTCCCGAAACCGGCGGATGCCCTTGGCGACGTGCTCGGAGCCCGCGTCGACGTTCGGCCAGAAGACCAGCGCCTGCGTTCCGAGCGCCGCGACCGCCTCGAGCGTCTCGTTGATCTGGTCGAAGCCGAGCCCGTACTCGGTCGTCACCGGGTGCTGCATGACGAGGATGAACGGACGGTCCGGGTCGAACGGCTCGCCGACCCCCGACCGCATGAGCACGTCGCGCCGCAGCCCGAGCTGCGTCCGCGCAACGAGGTCGATCGATGGACAGCCGACGTTGAAGACCAACGCGGGGTCCTCCCCCATCGCGATCACCCGCTGTGCCGAGAGCTCGGTCGCCGGGAAGTGCACGTGGGCGAGCTTCGTGACCGCGTGCCGGACGCTCTCGTCGATCGAGCCCGACACCTCGCCGCCCTGCGTGTGCGCGACGGGGATGTTCATGTAGGCGGCGGCGACCGCGGTCGCGATCGTCTCGAACCGGTCGGCGACGGTGACGACCAGGTCCGGCTGCAGGAGCTCGAACACCGTCGGCAGCTCGAGCATCCCCAGGCCGGTGGACTTTGCCATCGTCGCCGGGGTCTCCCCCTCGATGATGAAGCGGATCGTCGCATCCGGCGAGAAGCCGTCCATCGTCAGGACCTCGAGGGCGTTGCCGAACCGCTCGAGGACGAGCGACGCGCCCGCGACGAGCTGGAGCTCGAGCTCCGGGTGGGCGTCGATCGCCTCCAGCGCGGTCTTGATCCTCGCGTAGTTCGCGCGGCTCGCGACGACCACGCACACCTTCCTCGGGCTAGACAAGATCGGCCTCCACGAGCAGATGGTCCGGCTCGAGCTCGTGAGCAGCCCTGCGGCCCAGCACCTCGCCGAGCAGGGCGGCGGGAATCCCGGTCCCCGGCCGCTTGGTCGTCACCATCTCGGGCGCGATCACCGCGCCCTCCGGGATGCGGATGCGCGTGACGACGCTCTTCTCGAAGGTCGCGCGGACCGGGTCGTGCGACGGGTCGCGCCTCTTCAGGCCGTCGCCGAGCGCCGCCTCGACCTCGCGCACGCCCGCGACGAGCTGCGCCAGCTCCTCCGGGACGAGCGACGAGTGGTGATCGGGCCCGTACAGCCGCTTCGAGAGCGTGAAGTGCTTCTCCACCGCAGCCGCGCCGAGCGCCACCGCGCCGACCGCGGCCCAGATCCCGGGAGTGTGGTCGGAGAGACCGTACGGGACGGCCAGGCGCTCGCCCATCGCCACCATCGCCCGCAGGTTGACGAGCTCGGGCGGGCAGGGATAGGTGGACGTGCACTGCATGACGACGAACGGCGAGCCGGCCTCGCGCAGCGTGCGCGCGGCGGACTCCACCTCGTCGATCCCCGACATCCCGCTCGAGAGGAGCACCGGCTTGCCGGTGCGCGCCACCGCCTCCACGAGCGGGGGATTCGTCACCTCCCCCGAGGCGATCTTGTACGCGGGGACTCCGACCTCTTCGAGCAGCTGCACCGCCTCGACCGAGAACGGCGAGGAGAAGAAGAGGAGGCCCCGGTCCTCCGCCAGCTCCTTCAGGCTCACGTGGTCTTCGCGCGACAGCTCCATCCGTCTCGTGAACTCGAACCGCGGCTCGTCGAAGTGCGGCGGGGTCGGCGTCGACGGAAGCATCTCCGCCTCGGCGATGTGCGTCTGGAGCTTGACCGCGTCCGCGCCGGCCTCGGCAGCGGCCTCGATCAGCCGCTCGGCCTGCCGGACGCTTCCGTCGTGGTTGTTCCCGATCTCGGCGACGACGAGCACGGGCGCTCCCGGCCCCACCTGTCTCGCGGCGATCTGCACCCGGAGAGACTAGCCCGGAGGCTCCCTGAGCCGCGCGACGCGGCGACGGACGCGGGCGAGGGCGCGGCGCGGAACGCCGAGCCGGGTCAGGCGGAGGCCGAGGGCGTGCAGCCCGTGCCCGCCCCGCGCCGCGTCGAGCTCGCGGAGCGCCAGCTCGAGCTCACGCTGCAGCCGGGCGAGCTCCGCTCTCGCGAGCTCCCGGTCTCGCTCCGCGCGCGCCACGTCGGCGCGGAGGGCCCCGGCGTCCTTCCAGCTCCGCGCGCTGTGGTGGAAGGCGTAGACCGCGCGCTCGCGCGAGGTCTCGTAGAAGACCTCCGGCCCGAAGACCGTCACGTCGGAGTAGTCTCCGCGCAGGCGCTCGAGCAGGAGCGGCCCGGTGCCCTCGCGGTCGACGGGCCCGTAGGTCGAGCGCGGCCGCAGCTCGCGGAGCGCCCGGGCGAGGAGCGCATGGCCCGAGACGGCGCCGATGACGGCATTGCTGACGCGACCCGAGTCGAGCGACCCGAGGAAGCAGGACACGCCGTCGAGCAGCGGGTCGATCGGCCGGAGGCACTCGAGGTCGGCGTCGACGTACACGCCCCCCTCTCGGTGGACGAGCTCGAGCCGGACCACGTCGGCTCGCTCCGCCGGCTGGCGCAAGAGCTCGTACGCCTCGGGCCGCGCGAGGTCCCGGGGGAGGCTCTCCTCGGTCCAGAAGCGGAGCTCCCAGCCGGGATGCAGGTCGGTCCAGGTCTTCTGGAGCCGCCGGTACCCGGGCGGGAAGGGCTCCGGGCCGAGCCAGATCTGGTGGAGGATTCGGGGGATCAGGCGCGTTCTCCCCTGGCGACCAGGAACTCGGCGAACGCGAGGTCGCGGTGGGTGTCGATGTCGAACGAGCGCTCGGGCGGCATCTCGTAGCCGCGGACGTCCCCCGCGCTCTCGAGGCCGCGCTCGACCACGTCTCGCCGGAAGGCGTACACCGAGCCGTTCCGCACCCAGAGCGGCTCGAGCTCGTGCGAGGGCGCCAGGCGGTCGTCCTCCAGGTAGGGCAGCAGGCGACCGCGGTCCAGTCGCTTCAGCTTCAGCGGGTGCTGCGCGGCGGCGACGCGGACGACGGTGACGACGGCCTCCGCGCCGCTGCGCTCGAGCATCGCGACGGCGCCGGCGACGTCCTCGGGCGCCGTGAAGGGGGACGTGCACTGGACGATCGCGAGCGCTTCCAGGGGCCGAGCCGCGTCGTCCAGCTCGCGGAGCGCGTGCAGCGCGACGTCATTGGCGCGTGCGGTGTCTCCCGCGAGCTCGTCCGGGCGGCGCAGGGCGACGACGTCCAGGCCGTCCGCCTCCGCCAGGATCGCGTCGTCCTCGCTGGAGAGCGCGACCGTCTCGAAGCACCCCGCCGCCCGCGCGGTCTCGAGCGCCCGGCGGACCAGCGTCCGGCCGCCGATGACGGCGAGGTTCTTGCGCGGCACCCGGCTCGAGCCGCCGCGGGCGGGAACTAGGCCGAGCACGCGCATCAGGCAAGTGCCTCCAGCTCGGCGCGGTTGCGCTCGGCCGCGCCGTGCAGCGCCTCCCAGTCCGGCTCGCGCCGGTCCGCGGCGGCGAGCACGAAGCCCCAGTGGCCGTCGGCGGAGAGCCGTTCCGCGACGGGCGCGAACCCGGCTCCGAGGAGGTACGCGAGCGCGGTCTCGCGCGTCAGGTAGTACGGATGGTCGATCTTCACCGCGCCCTCGACCCGCCCCTGCCTGCGCACGGCGATCATCAGGTCGAGGACGTCCACGAACGCATGTCCGCCCTCGGCGGTCAGGCGGCGCAGCGCGTCGAGCGTCGTCCGGACGTCGAGCAGGTGGTCGATCGTCTGGCAGAGCAGGACGAGCTCCCACCGCCGGTCGCCCGGGTCGAAGTCCTCGACGAACCCCGGCACCGTCTCCATTCCGGCTGCGGAGGCGACCTCGACCTCGTCCGGCGCAGGATCGAGGACGGTCGCCCGCGCGCCGAACGCATCGCGCACGGCGGCCGCGACGACCCCGGTGGAGCCGCCGACGTCGAGCACGTCCGCGGGCGGCCCGGGTAGGTGCTCGCGCAGGAAGGCGACGAGGTCGGCGGCGTAGCCGCGCTGGTCGTCCTGCACGGTCTCGGCGTCGATGCGGCGGCCGTGGTAGGCGCTGACGAGCGGGCGGTAGACGCGCTCGTAGAACACGCCGTACTCGGCCGCGGTCAGGCGCGGAGAGAGGAACCCGAGCCCGCACCGGCGGCAGAGCAGAAACCCGACGGCGTAGCCGTAGCGGTCGCGGCGGCCCGCCTCCTCGAGGTCGGTCGAGCCGCAGAGGTTGCAGGCGGCGACCGTCTCCGTCTCGCGGGCGGCGTAGTCGTACCCGACCCGGGCGATCCGGGCCGTGCGCGCCTCGCTCGCGCTCACCGGCTCATCCGCCCGACGAGCTCGGCCCAGCCGCGCCCGCGGGCGGTCTCGACCGCCTTCGTGCGCAATTGGTCGAGCACCGCCGGATCGGAGGGAAGCTCCGCGCACCGCTCGACGTCGAGGACGTTCTCGAGGTGGACGTACTCGGGCGGCGAGTGCTCGTCGAGGTTCGTGATCACGACCGCACCGGTCTCCATCGCCGCCGCGACCGACGTGTTGTTCGCCCGGACGCCCCGCTCGAAGAAGGCGGCGAAGAAGGTCGCGGAGCACAGCTGGTTGTGGACGGCGACGTCGGACAGGTTCCCCAGGAAGTAGAGGCTGGGGAAGATCTCGTGCATCTCCTCGAACACCGTCTCGGCGTCCTCGAGCGAGGCCGTCTCGTGGTTGGCCGCCGACACGTAGACCGCGTACGGCCGGCCGAGCCCGTCGAGCAGGCCTCGCAGGCGGCGGAACATGTCCGTCCGGATCTTGTGCGCCATCCCGAACGAGAAGACGGTCACCTCCGCCGCCTCGTAGAGGCGCCGGTCGGAGATCAGACCGGGCGCCCAGACGGCCTCCGACCGGGGGTTCAGCGTGCGGACGCGCTCGTGGATCTCGAGGTTCCCGCACAGCACGCGCCGCGCGCGGACGACCAGCTCCCGCTCGAGCTCGAGCCCGGAGGCCTCGTGCAGGAAGACCTCGCCGTGCCAGGCTCCGAGCCTGCTCGAGAGCCGGCGCCGCTCCTCCTCGCTCAGCTCGCTGACCTTGAACGAGAGCAGCGACCGCTCCCATCCTGCGCCTCGCTCGTCCAGGCCGTACAGCGGCACCCCCAGCCGCTCCGCGAGCAGCTCGTTGAAGCGCGCGACTCCCGACCGGAAGCCGCTCCGGTGATGGGTCACGACCGCCTCGACGCGGTGCGGAGCCGATGCGTTCGGCGCCCAGCCGACGGGCTCGGTCTCGGGCTTCATCGCCGAGCCGAGGTATACCACCGGCGTCCGCGCCGGACGTAGACTCACCGCGCGTGGGCGGAGAGCACCCCGACGGAGACGCCGAGCTTTCGAGCGCCCGGCTCGCCCGTCCGGTCAGGGTGGTGGAGCCGCTCGTCCTGATCTCGCAGGTCCAGCGATCGGGCGGGACCCTGCTGAGCCAGCTCTTCGACGGGCATCCCGAATGCCACGCCCACCCCGGCGAGCTGCACATCGGGCCGGGGAAGGCCCACTGGCCGGCACTCGACCTGAGCCGCTCGCCGGAGCGATGGTTCGACACCCTCTTCGAGCGGATCACGCTCGAGTTCGTCCGGGAGGGGTACTCGAAGGCGGCCCCGGGCGCCCGGCGCGCGGGAACCTACGACGTGTTGCCGTTCCGGTTCGATCCCGGTCTCCAGCGGAGGATCTTCCTCGCCTGCGCGCGCGGAGCGCGGACCGAGCGCGAGGTCCTCGACGCCTACATGACGTCGTACTTCAACGCGTGGCTCGACAACGCCAACCTGGCCGCCGGGCCGAAGCGCATCGTCACCGGCTTCGCCGCGCGGCTCGCGATGAACAGGCCGGACCTCGCCGCCTACTTCCGGACGTACCCGGACGGGTGGCTGATCACCATCGTGCGCGAGCCGCTCGGCTGGTTCGAGTCGAGCCGGCGATACCAGCCGCGCTACCGGGACGTCGATCGGGCGGTGAAGACGTGGCGGCGGTCGACGAAGTCGTCGCTCGAGGCGAAGGAGCGCCGGGGCGACCGGGTCGTGCTGCTCTCGTTCGAGCAGCTCGTCCGCGAGACGGAGCCGCTGATGCGGCGGCTCGGCGCACGGCTCGGCATCTCCTTCTCGGACGCCCTCCTCCACCCGACCTTCAACGGCCTGCCCATCCGCGCGGACTCGAGCGGCCCCGTTCGCGCCTACGGCGTCCTTTCCGACCGCGCGGACACGCCGGGCACGCTCGGCCGGCGGACGTCGGCGGCGATTCTGCGGGAGACCGAGGAGCTCTACGCGCGGGCGTCCGAGGTCGCCGAGGCCGAGTTTCGCTCGCCGGCGGGCCGGCCCTAGACCCCCACGGGCGCCACGGGCGTCACGGGCAAAGGCTGCGAGGTCGGCTCCGCCCCTCCGCCCGGGCTCGCCCGCCCGTACGGCGGCCGCTTCAGGAAGCGCCGCTCGACGAGCCGGAACGAGAGGTCGGCGACCGCGACGCTCCCGGGCACGGTCAGGTAGAGCGGCCAGCCGAAGCGCAGGATCGTCGGATGCCAGAGGTAGAGGCCGTAGCTGATCATCCCGAAGTAGACGAGGAAGCGGTTGTTCAGCCATCCGCACCGCGGAGCATGGAGGAGGGCGAGCGCGCAGGCGACGACGGACAGGGTGGTGACGAGAGGGCCCTTGTTCGGGAGCTGGACGAGGCCGGCAGCCAGGGCGCCGAGCCCGAGCCAGCCGAGAACGCGGGGGACGCGGAGGGGCCGCGGCCAGGAGGCGATCAGGCACCCTGCCATCAGCGCGTCCCAGTGCATCGGCAGGTCGCCCGGGTGTGGAACGGTGAACTGCACGACCAGGTCGGCGACGATCGACGCCGCCGCGACGACGACGACGGCCCTGCGGCTCCAGCGGATCGCCAGGATCAGGAGCACCGGCCAGACGATGTAGAACTGCTCCTCGATCGCGAGCGTCCAGCTGTGGCTGAGCCAGCGGTTGTCCGCGAGCCCGGTCCAGAGCTGCGGAAAGTCCTCGGTGTAGGTCAGCGCGCGGACGACGCTTCCCCACGCGCCGCGCTGGTCGCCGGCGTGCAGGGCGACGAGCGCGTAGGCGCTGTAGGCCCCGCTGACGACGAAGAGGGCCGGAAGGAGGCGGCGCGCGCGGCGGGCCCAGAATGCTCTCAGCGAGATCCTGCCCGTCCGCTCGCGCTCGCGCAGGAGCAGGGAGGTGATCAGGAAGCCCGAGAGGACGAAGAAGAGCTGGACGCCGAGGTAGCCGCCCCCGCTCTTGTTGTGGGTCGCGGAGATCAGCCGGTCGCCGTGCGGGTCGATCCCGTTCCAGACATGGGCGGCGAAGACCATCAGGATCGCGACTCCGCGCAGGCCGTCGAGATGCCGGACGCGCCGCACCGGGCCGGAAGAGAGATCCGCAGGCGGAGGTCGGTCGGACGCGTCGTCGCTCAACGCGAGCGACTATAGCCTGCGAGCAGGCGATCCACGATCGCGCTCGAGGAGGCGACGACGGTGTCGAGGTAGACGATCTCGATCCCGAGCTCCGCGCACGTCGAGAGCTCCTGGTCGGGCAGGCGGCCGCGCCAGTCGGCGCCCTTCGCGTAGTACCGCGGCACGAGAGCCCGCAGGACCTCGTTCGTGGTCGTCCGCGAGAGATGCGTGAACGAGATCGGCCGCAGGGCGTCGATCACGCGCCCGCGGGCCCCCTGGTCGAGCAGCGGTGGGTGCTTGAGCGCCACGTACCCGTCGGGGGAGACGTTGCAGAGCACGGCGAGACCGAGGGCCGCGGCGGCCTCGAAGTAGCCGACGTGACCGTCGTGGATCGGATCGAACGCGCCGTCGACCATGGTCACCGCGCGCCGATGGTCCGCGAGCCGGTCGGTGGAGATGATCATTGCTAGCTTCCCGCCGTGCGCATTCCCCGCATCTTCCACCAGATCTGGGTGGGACCAGACCCGTTCCCGGACGACTTCGCACGCTACCAGCGGACGTGGCTCGACCGTCATCCGGGCTGGGAGCTGCGGTTCTGGACCGAGGAGACGTTCCCCGCCCCGGAGGACCTGCGCCGCCCCGAGGCGGCGGAGCGCCTGCGGGCACCCTGGGAGCGCGGGGACATCTTCCGCCTCGAGATCCTCTGGCGCATGGGCGGCGTCCACGTCGACACCGACTTCGAGTGCCTGCGGTCGATCGAGCCCCTGATCGAGGATGCCGAGCTCTTCGTCGGCTACCGCAAACCCGGGCGGGTGAACGGGGCGCTGATGGGCTCGGTCGCCGGACACCCGATCCTCGAGCGCGGCCTCGCGACGATTCGGCCCCGAACCTCCTACGGGATGCGGATGGGCGCCGGCGAGGCCAACGTCAAGGACGAGACCGGGCCGCAGTTCCTCGACGACCTGCTGCTCGGCCGGCCGGAGGTGACGTTCGTCGAGGCGGAGCTCCTCTATCCCCGCACGCAGGCCCAGCGGGAGACGGCCTTCGCGGTCCATCACCGTGCCCGCGCGTGGAAGGACGCCGACGGGTTGCGTGCGTCGCTGCAGAAGGCGGAGAAGCGGCTGCTGAAGGCGGAGGAGGAGGCGCGGAGGTGGCGGCTGCGCTACGAGGAGGCGGTCGCCGAGCTCGACCGGCTGCGAGCGCCCTCGGCGTAGCGTGGGGGAACCCAGGGTTCCCCCACGGACCCCTCCTTCTGCGCGCTCGTCGACCGGCCGTCCTTGGCCTCCCGCCGGGCGAAGCCCGGCTCCGGCCGCCACCGCCGTGCATCCGCGAACGGCCGGCTTACGAGGTAGGGGGAGCAAGGAGAGCTACTGGGACAGTCGCGAGACGAACGACTCGACGGCCGCGAGGTCGCCTGCCCGGGTACGCGCGTAGTCTGCGCCCGGGACCGCGGCGCGCAGGACGTCGAGGTGGACGGGCACCGTCTGCTCGACCTCGTAGAAGGTCAGGGTCGGCACCCCGAGGAACGGGCCGAGGTAGGAGAAGCCCCCGTAGGTCGCGACGAGGCCCCGGGCGAGGGCGATGATCCGGGTCTGCACGGCGAGGTTGTCCGCCGGCCGGAGCAGGTGCTCGACCGGGTGGACACGCGCCGCGCTCGTCGCCCATTCCTCGTGGTCGTCGACTTCGAGGCCGGTCGAGAGCAGCACGACGTCGATCTCCTCGGCGATGCGCTCGACGACCCGGCGGAAGAACCCGCGCAGGGCGGGGGTCGCGGGCAGGCACTCGTTGAAGTAGGCCTTCACCGCGACGTAGCGCGCGGGTAGCCCCGCGACCGGGTCTGCGGGCACGTCGAGCCGCCGGTACTCGACGCGCGGCCACAGCTCGGCGAGCGGCCTCCCCCTGAACCAGAGCCCGCGCAGCCGCGCGAACATCAGGCTCGGGTGGACGACGGTGAGCGGGCCGAGGCGCTCGCGCGCGAGCGCGACGAGCTCCCGGTCGAAGCTCTCCACGCGGAGCTGCTTCAGGTCGCCCGCCCGGCGGCGCCGCTCCTCGAGCTTCGGCAGGTACTGCTCGGGGGTCAGAAGGTCGAGCACGTCGAGAGCGTGCGACGCGAAGTCGCGGTACCAGAGCGCCGCGCCGCCGCGCGTCATCACCGTCACCCGGTCGGGCGCGATGCGGCTCAGGCCGAGCTGCCGGCGAAGGAAGGGAATCCAGTACTCGAGCTCGTAGCCGATCTCGCCGAGAAAGGGCCCGGCGAGCACCGTCCCCGGCGCGCGGGCGAGCGCGCGCTCCGCCAGCGCCGCCCTGGCGCGCACGTCCACCTCGCGCCGCACGGCCGCGCCGATCTCGCGGGGTGACCGCGCCTTCATCCGTTCGACGTTAACCGACGAGCTGGATGATCTAGGCTGGCCGCGCAAGCCGGTGCGCATCGTCCTCTTCACGAAGATCCTCACGCTCGGCCGTCTCGCCGGCCTCGCGCTCGAGCTGGCCGGGCGCGGCGACGAGGTCGTCGTCGCGGCGCCGTCCCGGGAGCGGCGCGAGCCGGATGTGGATCTCCGCTCGGCCGGGATCCGGCTCGAGCGCTACGACGAGTTCGAGGACGAGGCGTTCGGGCAGGCCGCCAACCTGCTGCGCCGCACGCGGGACTATGCCTGGTACCTCCGACCGGAGCACGACGTGGGCACGTTCAACCGCAGGCGCGCGTTGCACCGCCTCGTCAAGGCTGCGTCCGGCGGCGCCCGCGGCGGGGACGAGAGGTGGCCGGATCCGCTCCTGGCACTCGATCCCGCGGTGTCGCGAGGAGTCGAGGAGATGCTCGCCGGCCTCGAGCTGGCGCTTCCCCCCGACCCCGGCGTCGTCCGGTTCCTGGCCGGGCTGCAACCGGACGCGGTCCTGGTCACGCCGCTGATCCGGCCCGGCCTGCACCAGACGGAGGTGGTGAAGGCCGCCCGCGTGCTCGGGGTCCCGAGCGCGTTTCCGGTCTACAGCTGGGACAGCCTGTCGAACAAGGGGCTGATGCACGCGCTGCCGGACCGCGTGTACGCCTGGAACGACGTCCACCGGCGCGAGGCGATCGAGCTGCACGGCATCGATCCCGCCCGTGCCGTCGTCACCGGCGCGCCGCACTGGGACTCGTTCTTCGCCCTGGCTCCGGCGCAGGGGCGCAGCGAGCTCTGCGCGCGCCATGCATTCGATCCCGGCCGCCCGATCGTCCTCTATCTCGGCTCCACGCGGACGGTGTGCAGGGACGAGCCGCCGATCGTCGAGCGGTGGCTCGCCGCCCTCCGCCACGGGCCCGCCCTTGTTCGAGAGGCCAACGTGCTCGTCCGGCCCCACCCGGGCGAGCGCGACGCGCCGAGATGGGCCGGCTGGGCGCCGCCGGCACCCCGCGTCTCGATCAGCGATCCCGCCGGGAAGGCGGACCAGACCCTCTTCGACGAGCTCCACCATGCCACTGCCGTCGTCGGCCTGAACACGAGCGCGCAGATCGAGGCGGCGATCCTCGGAAAGCCCGTGTACACGTTCGCGGCCGGCGGGGCCGCGCTGGGCCAGGAGGGAACGCTGCATTTCCACCACCTCCTGAGGGAGCACGGGGGGGTCGTCTCGTACGCCGACACGCTCGAGGAACACGTGCTCCAGCTCGAGCGCGGCGTCGCCGGCGACCACGACGTCGAAGCGACCCGGCGGCTCTGCCGGCGTCTCGTCCGCCCGCGCAGCCTGGACCGGCCCGTCGTCCCGATCCTCGCCGACGAGGTGACGGAGCTGGCGACGTCCGTCCGGCCCGGCCGGGTGGGCGCGCCTGCCGGTCAGCTAGGCTGACCCGCGGGGCCGGCCGCCCCCCGCCGCGTCCGCACGTACCCATGCGCATCCTGTTCGCCACGAAGCGGATCACCCTGAAGCGGTTCGTGGGCGTCGTCCGCGAGCTCGCCGGCCGGGGGCACGAGGTCGTGATCGCGTATCCGAGCCAGCGTCCACGCCGGCTGCTGAAGCGGCTGAGAGGGGTGGCCGGAGTCAGCCTCGAGCTGTACGACGAGGTCTCGGACCCGGCGGCGGCAGACGCGGTCCGGCTGCTGCGCCACGCCCGCGACTACGTCTGGTATCTCGGCCCGGAGCTGGCCGTCGCCTCGTTCAACCGCAGGCGCGCGCTCGACTGGCTCGTACAGGCGGCCTCCCGCGGCTCGCTGCACGCCGAGCGGTCGTGGCCCGACCCCGTCGTCGACCTCGACCCGAGCGTGCGGGACCACTTCGAGGCCTGCCTCGCGGAGCTGGAGGCGAAGCTTCCCCCCGACCCGGGCGTGGTCCGCTTCCTGGCAGGCCAGCGGCCCGACGTCGTGCTCGTCAGCCCGCTCGTCCGGAGCCCGTACCAGCCGGAGCTCGTGAAGGCGGCGCGGTCGCTCGGAATCCCGACCGCCGGCCTCGTCCTCAGCTGGGACAGCCTCTCGAACAAGGAGCGGATCCACGTCGCCCCCGACCGCCTGTTCGTCTGGAACGAGGTGCAGCGGCGGGAGGCAGCGGAGCTGCACGGCCTCGACCCCGGCGACGTCGTCGCCGCCGGTGCGCCGCACTGGGACGGGTTCTTCGCGATGCGTCCCGGAACGACGCGCGAGGCGTTCCTGGCGGATCACGGCTTCGATCCTGACGAGCCGGTGGTCCTCTATCTGGGCTCGACGAACGAGGTCTGTCCCGACGAGCCGGCCGTCGTCGACGAGTGGCTGCGCGCTCTCCGGGCGAGCCCCGGACGTCTCTCGCGGGCCAACGTGCTCGTGCGGCGGCACCCGCGCGAGGAGGGCCGGTGGCGGAGCTGGACGCCTGCCGCGACGGGCGTCTCCGTGAGCAGCCGGCCGCACCGCGCGGGCCAGGACCTCTACGACCAGCTCCACCACGCGAGCGCCGTCGTCGGCCTGAACACGAGCGCGCAGATCGAGGCGGCGATCGTCGGCAGGCCGGTGTACACGTTCTCCGCCGGCGAGGCGGCGCCCGCGCAGGGCGGCTCGCGCCACTTCTACTACCTGCTCGAGGGGGGCGGCGGCGGCGTCACCTATGCCGACTCGCTCGAGGAGCACGTCACCCAGCTCGAGCGCGGCGTCGGCGGCGACTACGACCGGGAGGCGATCGCCCGGTTCGCCGAGCTCTTCGTCCGGCCGCGCGGACTCGAGCGGCGGGTGGCGCCCATCGTCGCCGGGGAGGTGCTGGCGCTCGCGGGCAGCCCGGAGGCGTCCGGCCTCGACGGCCGGCCGGCGGCCGGCGCTCAGGCCTGACTCGCCCGCGCCCGCACCGTCCGGCGCGCGAGCGCGCGGCCGCGGCGCGCAACCCTCGCGAGACGGACGGCAACCGGCAGGAGGGCCCGTGCGGTCGAGGCGGCGGCCCCGCCCACCGGGCGCGACCGGGCGGGCGGCTCGCGGACGAGCTCCTCGATCGCGTCTGCGACTCGCGGCGCGGCCGGCACGTCGAGACCGTGCGGCCGGAGGAAGGCGGCGACGAAGCGTCCGAGCCGCCCGGCGTGGAGCCCGGGCTCGGCCAGGGCCTCCGCGAGCTGGTCGAGGTGCTCTCCCCACGTCTCCGCGACGACCAGCGGCCCGTCGCCCCCACCCGTGAGGTGCGCGAAGTGGACGGTGCCCTCCTGCGCGTGCCGGAAGCGGTCGTCGAGGACCGTGAAGACCGGCCGGCCGACGATGGCCGACTCGATCAGGGCGCTCGTGTTCACGCCGACGACGCCGGCGGAGTGAGCGATCGAGTCGTAGTAGTCGCCCTTCCGGCTCGCGTCCGTGGGGACCGCGCCGCCGGGAGGCCAGAAGGCGACCCGTCCGGGCTCGCGCAGACCGTCCCGGCCTGCCCACATCTCGGCGCTCTGCGGATGCGGCCGGACGAGCACGCCGACGTGCTCGAGCCGCGGGTCGGCGTGCAGCCGGCCGAGCCACTCGGCGACGAAGTCCGCCTCGACGCCGCCGATGAACCAAGACGAGCACGCGTAGAGGAGGAAAGGACGCGAGGGATCGAGGCCGACCTTCCGCGCGAACTCCTCCCGCGTGGTGCTCGCCCGCCAGGTGAACCAGTGGTCGTACGTGTGCGCGCCGGTCGCGACGACCCGGCCGGCGGGAATTCCGTGGAGGCTCGCCGCCTCCTCGGCCTGGGCCGCGTTCCAGACGACCGTCAGCGAGGGCACGTCGCGCACGACCCCCTTGTTGGTGAGGTTGTCCCAGCTCGCGACCAGGAGCGCCGTGGGCAGGCCGAGCGCCGCGGCGGCGCGGACGTAGTCGCCCTGCGCCGAGCCGAGCAGCACGAGCGGCGAGACGAGCACGACATCGGGCCGTCGCCGCTCGAGGTACGAACGGACCTCCGTGGACACGGGGAGCGCGCCCTCCAGCCGGCGGAGCAGGCGGTCGAGCGGGGCCCGAGCGGCCCCGGCCCGGGCGAGCGCGCGAACCGAGCGGGGAGCACGCGCCGCAGCCCGCTCCCGCAGCGCGGAGGCGGCCGCGAACTGCGGCTCGAGGTAGCGCAGGTAGTCGATCGCGTGCCGCAGGGGCGTCGCCAGCTCGAGCCATGCATCCGAGCGCGGCGGCAGCTGCTCCCGCGAGAAGCCGGGGAACTCGCGCTCGAGCGCCTCGAACGCGAGCCCGGCACCCGAAGGCAGGGTCCTCCGCTCGACCTCGAGCGCGACGTGCACCTCGTGGCCCCGGCGGAGCAGCTCGCGAAGAACGGCTTCGAAGTTGCGGTCGAAGTTGAGCGCCCGCATGAGGAAGAGGACTCTCATCTCCGGGACGCGCGGGCCGCGCCGACGGTCAGACGCGCGCGCCCAACCGGGCCGCGACCTGCGCGGCGACGCCGGCTCCGTCCAGGCCGTGCGCGCGCAGGACCTCGTTGTTCTCGCCGCTTGCGGGGATGGTGGTGACGCCGAGCTTGTGCACGCGCGCGGCCGCCTCCGGGGCGTCCGCGGCGAGCGCCGCGAGGACGGCGTCGCCCTGCCCGCCGGAGACGTAGTGGTTGTCGACCGTGAAGATCGGGGCGCCTCCGGCCGTCTCGGCCAGCCAGGCGCCGTCCACGTCCCGTAGCCAGGGCAGCGCGAGGACGCCCGCGTCCAGCCCCTCGCCGGCGAGCAGGTCCGCCGCCTCCCAGGCGGCGGCGACCATCACCGGCCCGGCGGCGACGAAGAGGAGGTCGTCGCCAGGCCGCAGGACCGTGCCCCGGCCGGGGACGAGCTCGTCGATCGCGGGCGGGTCGAAGCCGAGCGCCCAGCGCACGCTGACGAGGCGGAGGTAGACCGGCCCGGACGCACGCCGAACGGCCCAGTCGACCGCCGCCCGCACCTCGTCCTCGCAGAACGGCTCGATCAGGGCCATTCCCGGCACGGCGCCGAGGGCGGACACGTCCCGCACCGACTGGTGGGAGTGGCCCGGCCCGCCGGGGACGATCCCGGCGAGCGAGCCGACGTAGATCACCCTGGAGCGCTCGGTCGCGTTGTTGTAGATCTGCTCGTTCGGGCGCGTCGAGAGGAAGCACGCGAACGAGTGGACGACGGGCAAGAGGCCGGCGAGCGCCATCGTCCCCGCCTGCGAGACCATGTCCTGCTCCGCGATCCCGCATTCGAAGAAGCGGTGCGGATGTCGCTGCCGGAACTCGACCAGGCCGCAGTCGAAGCGCAGGTCGGCGTCGAGGACGACGAGCCGCGGCTCCGCCTCCGCCTGCTCGACGAGGGCCTCCCCGTACGCGGCCACGAGCTGCTGGCGCTTCGCCGTCGCCGGCACGTGTTCCGGCGGCTGCGCCTCGACGAGCTCGACCGGCGCCTGGCCGAGCCGCCCGAGACGCGAGTCGAGCCGCGTGCGGAGCTCCTCGACCGCCCGCTCGTACTCGTCCCGAGACGGCGCACCGGAGTGGTAGCCGTACAGCGCCGTGTCCGTGCGCGGCAGGCCGTGCGGCTCCATGAACGAGACCCCCGCCCCCTTCACGGTCCGCGCGATCACGGCCCCCGGCCGCTTCTCGCCCGCGAGCGACTCGAGCGCCTCGGACAGCGAGGCCGGCTCGTGGCCGTCGCAGGAGGCAACCGCCCAGCCGAAGGCCCGCAGCTTCTCTCCGAGGTCGCCGAGGTCGCTGACCTCCGAGACCCACGTGTCCGACTGCACCTCGTTCCGGTCGACGATCACCGTGACCTCGTGCAACCCGCGGTTCGCCGTGGGCTGCAGAGACTCCCAGAACTGGCCCTCCTGCAGCTCCCCGTCGCCGGTGAGCACGTAGACCCGGCCCGAGCGGCCGAGCAGCCGGTCGGCGAGCACGAACCCGCGCGCCTTCGAGACCCCCATCCCGAGCGAGCCGGTGCTCGTGACCACGGCGGGCGTGGCGGCGACGTCGGGGTGGCCGGGCAGCCCGTCGAGCCGCCGGAGCTCGTGGACCAGGTCGAAGTCGATCTGCCCCAGGGCGGCGAGCACGGCATAGAGCCCCGGGACGTCGTGGCCCTTCGAGGAGAAGTAGCGGTCGCCGTCTCGCAGCACCTCGAGATGCAGCCACGACACGATGTCGATGGAACTGAAGGTCGTGCCGGGATGGCCGGAGCCGGTCCGCTCGATCATGTACAGGGCGTTCAACCGGCAGGCGTCGGCGAACGCGGCCGCGCGCTCGAAGCGGTCGCCCTCCGACGAGCGGATGCGCGCCAGCTCCTCGCGGGGCACGAAGCGGAGAGCCATCTCTAGAGGTGCACGTTACCGGGACTCTCCGGCGCGGGCCGCGCGCCGCTCACGCGGCAGCCGCGCCGCAGCACGCCGCCGCTCGTCGTCTCTGCGGCGGACGCCGGCCCGCGCGGGCTCGAGCGCGTCGAAGCGCTCCGTCGTCCCGATGTGGGCGAGTCGCTCGCCGAGGTTCCGCTTCGCCCGCTCGAGGGCGTCCGCCGGCAGCTCGTCGTAGGCCGACTGGAGACCCCAGAGCATCCTCGTCTGCAGGCTGTCGGGGATAGGCAGCGGCTCGCCGCGCTCCCCGACCGGCTCCCCGGCCTCACGGCTCACGTCGGCGGCTCGGTGGACTGCTTCCGCCGCCGCTTCTCCTTCTTCGCCAGCTTGCGCAGCTGCACCTCGGCCCGGGCGAGCTCCGCCTCCTTCAGGGCGAGGACGACGCGCGCGTCGACGTCGAGGCTGCGGATCTCCTCCGCGCCCGGCGGCCCCGCGGGCTCGTTCCAGCGCCGCGTGGCGGCCCGGATCACCTCGAGCTCCGCCGCCAGGTCCGGTCCCGCCCGCTCGACCGCCCGGTCGAGCAGGGAGCCGGCGAAGGCGTGCAGGTCGCGGTCGAGCGCGTTCCGCTCCTCGACGAGGCGCAGGAGGTCGGGCGAGAGATCCTCCCTGCGCAGCCGCCCCGCGAACGCGCGCGAGCGCCGGTACGCGATCGCCGGCCAGCCGAGCTCGAGGTCGAGAAGGGCGAGGAGCTCGTCGAAGCGCTCCGTCGTCCCCACGTGGGCGAATCGCTCTTCGAGGTTCTTCTTCGCCCGCTCGAGGGCGTCAGCAGGGAGCTCGTCGTACGGCGAGACGATCCCGCAGAGCATCCTCGTCTGCAGGTTGTCGAGGATGTAGCCCCCCGGGACGAGCGCCTCGGCGAGCGAGATTCCCGCCGGCGCCGGGGGAAGCCACGGAGGCACGAGCCCGGTCCGCTGCCGTCCGGGCACGCGGTTGGGACGCGAGCGCGGGAGCACGTGGTGGTGGGAGAGCGTCCGCTCGACCGGGTCGCGCAGGATGGCGACGTAGCGCGCGTCCGCCGGCAGGCGGTTGTGGAGCCCGAAGGTGAGATGACCCGCGACCGCGCGCACCTTCGGCCTGCGTGCGATGTCGCGGAGGCGCGCGTCGATGAGCTCGAACCGGGCGAACGCGTTCCCGCCGCCCGCGAATCCCCCGCCCCGGTAGTGGTGGCGCAGGATCATCGCGAGCGACGTCCCAGCCGTCCTCGGCACGTGGACGAGGACGAGCGGTCCCGGCGCGTGCGCGCTCAGGAGCGCCTCAGCTCCTCGGGTCGCGCGAGCGGCGGCGCGATCACGGGCAGCGTCTCCTCGCCCTGCGCCACGAGTCGCTCGGCCCGCTCGAGGTCGTCCGGGTAGTCGATCGACAGCCCCTCCGGCCCCTCGGTGAAGAAGGGGGCGATCCGCGTGCCCGAGATCGTCGGCACCGGCGGGCCGAGCACCCGCGTCCAGGCGATCTCGATGCTCGAGTTCTGGACGTAGACGGCGGGCAGCGACTGGTACTGGCGAGAGTGGAGCGGAGTCTCGCCCTCCGGCTGCGGGAGCAGAGGCTCGAGCAGGTCGCCGGCGAGGGTCCACATCTTCGCCGGGTGCTGCCGGCACCGCTCCACCGCACGCAGCGAGTCGACACGGTCGCCGAGCTCGAGAAACCGGTCCATCGCCCGGCTGATCGTCCCGGGGCCGCGAAAGGGGCTCGTCGGACGCAGGATCGAGAAGATCTCCTCGTCGCGCTCCCGCATCACGTGCACGACCCACTCGACGTCCGGCGAGGTCGCGGTCGACAGCTCGGCGGGGCGCAGCCCGGGAACCTCGGCGCCGTGCGCTTCCGCGATCGCCGCGATCTCGTGGGAGTCGGTGGAGACGACCACCGCGGCGAAGACGCCGCTCTGGCGTGCGGCGGCGATCGAGTACGCGATCAGCGGCTGTCCGGCGAGCGGCACGACGTTCTTGCCGGGCACGCGCTGCGAGCCCGCCCGCGCGGGGATCAGGGCGACCGCGCTCGGCATTGGCGGATCGTAGCCCCGCGGTCCGATGCGGCACGCCGGCCGGCCCGGCCGGCTCCGGGCACCCCTTCGCTAAGCTCGGTGCCCGATGGCGAAGTTCGGCACGATCGGCAAGCTCGACAAGGGCCGCTCGGGAACGTGGCACCGGCGCCACTGGCACTCCGCCGGGGCGACGCGCTACCCGCTGGACGCGGAGTCGTTCGGGGCCGACCTCCCCCGCCTGATCCGCGAGCACATCGTCCCCGGCCACGCACCGGCCGAGCCGATGCTGGCGGCCGACGACGCCGTGGTCACGCTCGGCTCGTGCTTCGCCCGCGAGCTCCGCGCGTTCCTCGCGGGCGCGGGCTTCGCCTCGGACAACTTCTGGATCCCCTCGGCCCTGAACAACACGTACGCGCTCCTCGACTTCGTCTCCTGGTGCGTGACCGGGGCCGAGACGGGACGGGGCTACCGGTACGACACGACCGCCGACGGCGACATCCAGGACTGGCGGCCGGAGGCGGAGCGGGAGCGGATCCTCGGCCACGTGCGGGACGCCGGCGCGTTCGTCTTCACGATCGGCCTCGCGGAGATCTGGGAGGACCGCGAGACCGGCGGCGTGTTCTGGCGGGGGATCCCTCGGGACGTCTTCGACCCGGAGCGGCATGCCTTCCGGCTGAGCACGGTCGAGGAGAACGAGCGCAACATCCTCCGCATCGTCGAGCTGGTCCGGACGGCCAACGCCGAGGCGCCGGTGATCCTCACGCTCTCGCCCGTGCCGCTGATGGCGACCTTCCGCGACATCCCGTGCATGACCGCCGACTGCGTCTCGAAGTCGACGCTGCGAGTCGCCATCGACCGCGCGCTCGGGTCCGCCCCCTCCGGAACCTACTACTGGCCCTCGTTCGAGATCGTCCGCTGGGTCGGGGGCCACCTGCCGTGGGCGGCGTACGGCGTCGACGACGGCGTCTCGCGGCACGTGACGCGCTCGCTGGTCGCCGAGATCATCGACGCGTTCGTCGAGGCGTTCTACACGCCGGAGGCGGTCGCCGAGCTGCGGGCCCGCGCCGGTGCACAGCGCTCGGGCGGCGACCACGAGGACGGGCGGCGGTCGCGCTTCGGGGCGGTCCGCCGGCTCCGCCCCGGACAGAGCCCTCAGTAGCGCAGCCCCCGGCCGCGCGCGACCGTCCGCAGCGACTGGCTCAGCACCCGCAGGTCGTGGCGGAGAAGCCGAAGGCCGGAGAGCGCCCGGCAGAGCTCGACGTACTCGAGGTCGAGACGCGTCGAGAGCGACTTCGCGTGCGAGTCCTTTCGCACCTGAGCGGGCCCCGTCCAGCCGGCCATCACGTGCAGCCGGTAGTCGAGCCCCTCCGCGACCTGGCCCTCGACCATCGAGACCGGCCACGGGCGCGGGCCGACGAGGCTGATGTCGCCACGCAGCACGTTCAGGAGCTGCGGCAGCTCGTCCGCGTAGACGCGCTTGATGATCCGGCCCGCGACAGTGAGGTTGCCGGTGTCCCGCTCGTACAGCCGCGCGTACTCGCCCTTGCTCGCGACCGCGGCGAGCACGTCCTCACGAAGGACACGGAACTTGAGCACGTCGAACTCGCGTCCCCGGGAGATCCGCCGCTCGCGGTAGAGCCAGCGCCCACGGTCGCGTGGCACGAGCAGCATGTCGAGCCCGATGAGGACGACCCCGAGGGCGAGCAGCGGGGAGAGCACGGCGGTGAGCACGAGCGCCGCCGTCCGGTCGAACATCCGCTTCGCCGGCGGATAGGGGATCTCCGCGGCCGGCGCAGCCTCAGACGGATGCAGGATCGTGTGTGACATACACGGTCTTCCAGTCGGAGTACACGTCGAGCGCCTCGGTGCCCGGCTCCCGCCAGCCGGTGCCGGAGTCCTTCTCGCCCCCGAAGGGGACGTGCGGCTCGAATCCGTAGGTCGGCCCGTTCACCTGGACGCCGCCGGCGACGACCCGGCGGACGAACTCCTGGCCACGGTGGACGCTCGCCGTCCAGATCGCGGCGGTCAGGCCGTACGGGCTCGCGTTCGCGACCGCGAGCGCCTCCTCGAAGCCGGTCACCCGGTGGAGGGTGGTGATCGGGCCGAAGAGCTCGGTGCACGAGATCTCCGAGTCCGGGGCGGCGCCCTCGACGATCGTCGGCGCGACGTAGAAGCCGGGACGGTCGAGCCGCTCGCCGCCCGTGAGGACCGTGGCGCCGGCCGCCCTCGCCCGGTCGACGGCGGCGAGCATGCTCTCCAGCTGCCGCTCGTTGATCACCGGCCCGAAGTCGTGCTCGTCGCCGGGGCCGACCTTCTGCGCGCGCGCCCGGTCGACGAGCAGGTCGCGGAAGCGGTCGTAGACCGCGTCGAAGACGATCAGCCGCGAGCCCGCGGCGCAGCGCTGGCCGGCGTTCGAGAAGGCGGAGAGCGCCGCGGCCTCGGCCGCCCGCTCGAGGCCGGCGTCGTCGCAGACGACGAGCGGGTTCTTGCCCCCGAGCTCGAGGCAGACCTTCGCCAGGCGCCCGCCGGCGACGCGGGCGATCATCCGGCCGACCGCGGTCGAGCCGGTGAACGAGACGACCGCGACCCGCGGATCCTCGACGAGCGGCTGCCCGGCCTCCTCGCCGTAGCCCTGCACGACGTTCAGGACGCCGTCCGGGACGCCCGCCTCGGCGGCGAGGCGCGCGAAGGTGAGCGCGGTCGCGGGCGCGTCCTCCGATGCCTTGAGCACGGCGCCGTTCCCGCAGAGGAGCGCCGGAAAGGCCTTCCACGCGACGTTCGCGATCGGCGTGTTCGCGGCGATGATCAGCCCGGCGACGCCGAGCGGCTGGCGGACGGTCATCGCCGAGCGGTTCGGCACCGCGCTCGGCATCGTCCGCCCGTAGAAGCGGCGCCCCTCGCCGGCGACGAAGTAGCCGAGCTCGACCGCGCCGTCGGTCTCGCCCTTCGCGTCCCTCGGCGACTTGCCGGTCTCGGCCGAGACGATCGCAGCGACAGCGTCTCGATCGCGCTCGAGGAGCTGCGCGAGGCGCCGCAGGATCCGGCCACGCTCCTCGACCGTCCGCGCCGCCCACGGGGGCTGCGCGACGACCGCTGCGGAGACGGCCGCCTCGGCGTCCTCGGTCCCCGACCGCGCGACCAGGCTGATCGGCTCGCCCGTCGCGGGCGCGAGCTTCTCGAAGGTCGCCCCGCTTGCCGCGGGCCGCTCCTCGCCGCCGATCACGTTCCCGAGCGTGCCCACGCTCACGCGGTGAACCCTCCGTCCACGCGGAGCTCCTGCCCCGTCACGTACCGGGACGCGTCCGACGCGAGAAAGAGCATCGGGCCGGCGAGATCCGCGGGGGCCGCCATCCTGCCGAGCGGCACGCGCTCGGAGTACTTGCGGACGAACTCGCGGTCCTGGCCGCCCAGCACGCCTCCCGGCGAGAGCGCATTCACGCGCACGCCGGACGGCCCCCAGAGCCGGGCGAAGTACCGCGTCAGGTTGACCACCGCCGCCTTCGAGGCGCCGTACGCCGCCGGCTTGGTGAACGGCGGGTCGATGTGGCCGTACAGCGACGGAATCGGGGCGATCGAGGCGTAGAGCGACCCGATGTTCACGATCGAGCCCCGGCCGGCCTCGCACATCGCCCGGCCGAAGACCTGCGTGGCGTTGTAGACGCCGGCGACGTTCACGTCCAGCGTGCGCACGAACGAGGCTTCCTCGCCGGCTCCGGGCGGCAGGTCGATCCCCGCGTTGTTGACGAGGATCCACGGCGGGCCGTGGTCGCGCAGCACCTCGGCGAGCACCCGCTCCAGGGCCGGCCGCTCGGTGACGTCCGCCTGGAGGATCCCGTCGCCCGCGCGTACGTCGACCCCGACGACGGTCGCGCCCGCTCCCGCGAGCGCCGCGGTCCACGCGGGGCCGAGGTTTCCGAGCGCCCCGGTGACGACGGCGACGCGGCCCGCGAGAGCCCCTGGCGGAGTGATCACGCGCTGCCAGGGTGCGATGGGCGAGTGCGAGGCAAGGACGCAGGGAGCCTCCGTAGCGGCGCTACGGGGGCGACTGAGGACGCTGCATCGCGCCGCCCGGCGCGGCCTGGGAGCCCGCGCTTCACTCCGTCAGGGGCTCCTCTCAGCGGCTCAGGGCTCATCGTCGGCGGAGAGGGACGCGCCGGCAGGCTCGAGCGTGGCGGGGATCAGCTCCTCGAGGTGCTCGAAGGTCAGCGCCTGGTCCTCGCCGAGCGGATGGCGGAGCGTGCGGCCGACGACGTTGTCGAGCTCGTACGGCGGTAGCCCGTCGCCGGGCGAGCGCAGCGCGAGGTCCTCGCGGAGCAGCCGGTGGCCGGCCGGGAGAGTCGCCGCGGCGACGATCTTCTTGCTCATCTTCGTGATCGGGTCCGTCTCGCTCGGATGCGGCGTCTTCGTGCCGTCGCCGAGCGCGACCCTCGCGCGCTTCAGGTCGCGCACGAGCTTGCGCAGGCCGACCGGCTCGAGCGAGAAGCGGTGGTCGGTGCCCTTCATCGCCCGGTTGAGGGTGAAGTGCTTCTCGACGATGCGGCCGCCGAGGACGAACGCCGCCACGGGCATCGCGATCCCGTTGTCGTGCCCCGAGTAGCCGACGACCGCCTCCGGGAAGAGCTGGCGGTAGGTGTCGATCACGCGCAGGTCGAGCTCGGCCCACTCCGCCGGGTAGCCGGCGGTGCACTGGAGGAGGGCGACCTGCGGGTTCAGCTCGTGGACGCAGTCGTAGGCTCGACGGACGTCGTCGAGCGTGCCGCCGCCGGTGGAGACGATCATCGGCCGGCCGATCTCCGCGACGCACCTGAGCAGAGGCGTGTTGGTCAGGTCTCCGGAGGCGATCTTGTACGCCGGCAGGTCGAGATCGGCGAGGAGCTCGGCGCTCGGGAAGTCGAATGCGGTCGCGAAGAACGTCACGCCGATCTCCGCCGCGTACGCCTTCAGCTCCCCGTACTCGGCGCGGTCGAACTCGAGCGCCTCCCGGTGGAGGCCGTACGTCGGGCCGTAGCTGTTCTCGTTCTCGTACGGCTTGTTGAAGAACTCGCGCGTGTAGAGCGACGCGTTCTCGCGCTTCTGGAGCTTGACCGCGTTCGCGCCGCAGCGCGCGGCCTCGGCGAAGAGCTCCTTGCACTGCTCGACCGACCCCTGGTGGTTGTGACCGATCTCGGCGATCACCCAGCAGTCGGTGTCGTCGGCGATCCGCACGCCGTCGATCGTCAGCTCGCGCGCCACGGGCGTAAGCCTAGCGCCCTCGGCTTGACGCGTCGCGATACCACGCGAGCGTCTCGGCCAGCCCGCGCTCGAGCGGGATCGCAGGCTCCCAGCCGAGCGCGGCCCGGATGCGCGCGGAGTCGAGCGCGCTCGCGCGAAGCTCGCCCGGGCGCAGCGGCTCGAGCCTCACCTGCGGCTCGGCGCCGGCCGCCCGCCCGAGCGACTCGAGGAGGCCGAGCACGGTCGTCTCGACGCCCGTGCCGACGTTGAACGTCCCGGCCGTCCCCGACTGGCCGGCGAGCAGGAACGCGCGGGCGACGTCGGCCACGTGCACGTAGTCACGGGTCGGGCGGCCCTCGCCGTAGACGGTGACCGGTCCGCCCTCGACGAGCGCGGCGGAGAAGATCGCGACGACGCCCGCCTCGCCGTGCGCGTTCTGGCGGGGCCCGTAGACGTTCCCCAGCCGGAGGACGACGTTGGCGGCCCCGTGCAGGCGGGCCCAGGTCCCCACGTACGCCTCCCCGGCGAGCTTGGACGCGCCGTAGGGCGACAGCGGCTCCGTCGCCACGTCCTCGGGCGTGGGGATCGGAACGCGGTCGCCGTAGAGCGCTCCACCGGTCGACGCGAAGACGACCGCCGCGCCCACCTCGGCCGCGACCGCGCAGACGTTCATCGTCCCGGCGACGTTCACGGCGAGGTCGTGCCCCGGGTCCCGGACCGAGACGGTGACGCTCGCCTGGGCGGCGAGGTGGCAGACGAGCGCCGGGGCGGCAGCCCGGACGGCGTCCTCGAGAGCCGGAGCGTCGGTGATGTCGATCTCGACGAGACGGCAGCCGTCCGGGACGTTCTGGCGGCTGCCGGTCGAGAGGTCGTCGATCACGGTCACGTCGTAGGACTCGTCGCGAAGGAGCTCCGCGACGTGCGAGCCGACGAAGCCGGCCCCGCCCGTGACGACCGCTCCGGTCATGCCCGCTCCCGGCGCCGGCAAAGCCGGCCCCTCCGCTCACTGCTGAGCTCCGTCGAGCCTACGCTCATGCCCGCTCCCGGCGCCGGCAAAGCCGGCCCCTCCGCTCACTGCTGAGCTCCGTCGAGCCTACGCTCATCGATCCTCCTTGCCCATTCGCCCCGGGCGCAGCGCATCCTCGTACGCGCTGAGCGTGAGCCGGGTCGAGCGCTCCCACGAGAGCTCCGTTCGCGCCCGCTCGCGCGCGGCCCGGCCGAGCCGCTCGCGCAGCCCCGCATCGCCGAGGAGGCGGGCGAGCGCGGCACGCAGGGCGACCGGATCGCCGGGCGGGACGAGGAGACCGGTCTCGCCGTCGACCACGAGGTCGCGCAGCCCGCCCACCGCCGAGGCGACGACCGGTCGTCCGGCCGCCATCGCCTCGGCGCAGGCGACGCCGAAGCCCTCGCGGCGCGAGGGGCAGACGACGACCGCCGCACGCTCGTACAGGCCGAGCAGCCGGTCGTGCGGGACGAAGCCGAGCGCACCCGGGACCCGGTCGCGCAGCGGACCGTCGCCGGCGACGACGAGCGGCAGGTCGCGGGCGGCCTGGACGAGCTCGAGGACACCCTTCTCCGCCGAGAGCCGGCCGGCGTAGAGGACGTGCGGCGGCTCGTCCGGCGCCGTGACCCGGTCGGGAACGTCGACCCCACCCGGAATCACGCGCACCGCCCGCGCGCCCAGCTCGCGCGCTGCGGCGGCCAGCTCCTGCGACGCGCAGATCGCCAGGCTGGCCCGGCCCAGCACACGGCGCGCGAGCCACGGTGCGCGGCGGGCGAGCTCGACGTCCGTGCCCCAGAGCTGGCTGACGAAGGGCCGCCCCGCCGCCAGGGCGGCGAGGCCCGAGGGAAGCCAGTGGGCGTGGACTAGGTCGGCATCGCGGGCCGCGCCGCGCGCGGCCCCCGCGAACGAGCCGAGCATCGCCGGCAGAAGGAGCCCCAGCCAGGGCCGGCGCCGCAGGTTGCCGAGCACGCCGTGGCCGTAGGCGATCCCGAAGTGACGGAACCCGAGGGGCGAGACGACCTCCACGTCCACCCCCGCCGCGCGCACTCGCTCGACGGCGTCGGCGACGAACCGCCCGACGGCGTCCCCGGGCGAGCGGGGATACGACGTCGTCAGGACGACGACCTTCACGGAACCGTCGGGCTCAGCTGCCCGCGGGGACGCGGCCCGGGAAGGGTCGCCGGCGTCCCGGCGGGCAGCCGGCCGCCGAAGACGATCGGCGCCGCGAGCACGAGCGCGGCCAGCACGTAGAAGTAGTAGAAGGTCATCGTCAGATAGAAGAGGTTCGCGGCGAGCGTTCCCGCCAGGGCAGCGGTCAGTCCCCACGCCAGCGGCCGCACGCGGGACGAGGCCGGGTCGCCGGCGGCCGCCAGCGCCCTCCCGATCGCGCGGGCGGCGTGCAGGCGGCGGAACAGGTACCAGAGGAAGACGGCGAAGACGAGCGTTCCGACGAGGCCGGTCTCGACGAGCAGCGCGACGTAGAAGGAGTGGGGCCCCCAGTTCGTCTTGCCGGTCACCGCCTCGTAGTAGACCGAGAAGTTGTTGAACCCGAGCCCGAAGAGCGGATGGGTCGAGAGCACGTGCGGGACGAAGTCGTAGACGCCGAGATGCGCCGAGGTCGACCGGCCGCCGGTCTGGAGCCGAGAGCGGATCACCGTCTCGAAGAAGTGGAAGCGGGAGAAGACGACGATCGCGACGAGGGCCAGCGAGGCCGCGAGCGGCGTGAGCAGGTCGCGCGAGAGCAAGCGGCGCCGGTAGGGGAGCGCGAGCACGACCAGGCCGACGCCGAGCCCGAGCAGGCCGCTGCGCGAGAGCGTCGCCAGCTCGACGATCAGCAGGAAGGCGAGGACGACCTCCAGCTGCCGCCGAAGCCGGTGCCTCCGGCCGAGGCGGAGGTAGACCGGGAGCAGCGCCAGCAGCGGGACGATCAGCATGATCCCGAGGTGGTTCGGGTCGCCGGTGAGCGCGTTCGGCCGGTAGACGCTCTGACCGCCGACCGCACCGTAGACGTTGATCGAGCTCGCCCCGCCGGTGAGCGGCGAGAGCACCGCGCTGTCGAGGTTGCGCCCACCCTGGGCGGCGACGAGCTGGAGGACGCCGTAGAGGGCGTTGAAGACGATGCCGGCGGTGAATGTTCCGACCGTCCGCCAGTAGAAGCCCTCCGGCCGCCTGGCGACGTACGACACCCCCGCGAGCAGGAAGAGGATGTGGATCGCCCACTTGAAGATCCCCTTGGCGAACTGCCCGCTGCCGTCGGCGGTGTCGATCGCGAAGTAGCCGAACAGGTAGACGAGGAGGAACGCGAGCCCGAAGCAGGTGACGATCGCGGACGTGCGCGGCAGCCGGCGGTCCCGGAGCGCGAGGCGCTCGAGCGCCCACATCGCGAGGAAGCCGATCGCGAGGACGTCGGCGAGGCTGACCGTCCCGGCGACGTTCCAGTGCACCTTCTCGAAGGTGACCGAGAAGATCGCCGCCAGGAAGAGGAACCTGGTCACCCTCATCCCAGGCTCCCGAGCAGCTCGGCGAGCTCCTCGATCCGCGCCTCGCGGGAGAGGCGGCTCTTCGTCTCGGGATCGAGCGGCGTCCCGTGCAACCCGCCGGCCCGCCAGCGGGCGTACAGGCCCTCCAGCGCCTCGCGGATCGCGGCAGGGTCGCCCGGGGCGGCCACCACCCCGGCACCCGTCTCGCGGACGAGGTCGGCGGCGGCGCCGTCCGGTGGCACCGCGGCGAGGATCGGCCGCTCGGCCGCGAGGTACTCGAAGACCTTGCCGGAGAGGACGCCGCGGCCCCGGCCGTCCGCCTCGGGGATGAGCAGGAGCAGGGCCTCCGAGTCGCGCTGGAGCTCGAGCGATCGCCGGCGCGGCACGTAGGGGATCAGCTCCAGGCGCTCGCCGAGGCCCAGGGTCTCCGCCCACTGGCGATCGGCCGGGCGGAAGTCTCCGGCGAACCGGGCGACGACGTCGAGGCCCGACTCGGCGAGCGCCGCGAGGAACGGCCGCGGGTCGCGCCGGCCGAAGAAGCTGCCCGTGTGCGTGATCCGGAAGCGCGGCGACGGATGGTAGGCGAGCCCGGCGAAGTCGTCGAAATCCGAGCCGTTCAGGATCGTCGCCACGCGGCCGCGCGGCTCGAGCGCCAGCGCCTCCTCGGCGATCGAGCCCGCCGCGGCGACGATCGCGTCGGCGTAGCGGGCGACGAGCGCAGCGACGCCGTGCTCGCCGCGCTCCTTGAAGCGGACGAGCCGCCGGTCGGCGCGCCGGTGCTGATGAGCGAGCAGCGAGTCGCGCAGGTCGGCGACCCAGCGCGCGCCCGTCGCCCGCTTGACGGCGGCGCCGACGAAGTGGACCGAGCTCGGGGGCGAGGTGGTCAGGACGACGTCGATCGCCTCGCGGCGGGCGATGCGGATCGCAGCCGGGATCGCGGTGAGCGTCCACGGCACGTTCTCGTCCGGAACGAGCAGCCGGCGCCCGAAGAGGCGCACCTGGACGCCGAGCCGTTCCATGCCGGCCTTTCCGTGCAGCTCGTCGGCCGGGCGCCGCCCGCGCGGGCCGACGTAGCGCGCACGGTGGACCCACGCCTGCGTCGGCGGCGCGAGCTCCTCGTCGCGGTGCACCCAGCGCGGGTCGTCGGGCGCAAGCACATGCGTCTCGATCCCCAGCGCGGGCAGGTGCGCGGCCGTCTTCAGCGTCCGCTGGACGCCGCCCCCGCCGGCCGGCGGGAAGTAGAGCGACACGATCAGGACCTTCACGTGGGCACCAGTTTCACGACTCCGCCACGGGACTGCGTTGATGGCGTTTCGACCGGCCGAGGCGATCGCGCCGCGCGAGAGAACCCACGGGTTCCCCGCGCTACAGACGGTAGAGCACGTACCCGGCGTCCGCGTATCGTTGCGGCAGGTCGAGCTTCAGCTTCGAGCGGGCGCGGTCGACGACCAGCCAGGTCGCGCCGTAGCGCCGCGGGATCGCCAGGTCGCCGGTCCGGAAGAAGCGGCGGGCGTCGGCACGCCGGTCGTACGGGTGGTTCGCCCGGGTGTCGGCCACGTGGCCGGGCAGCGCATTCGCGACGTAGACGGGCGCCGACGCCGCGATCCGGTAGCTCGTCGAGTCGTCGGAGAAGACGATCGCCTTGGCCGGGACGCCGGCGCGAAGGGCGTGGACGAGGCCCGGTGTCAGCTCCTTTCCGACCGTGGGCCGCTCGTGCCAGTGAGTGAAGCCGTGGACGGCGACCGGGACGATCGCGAGCGCCGTCGCGGCGGCGGCGACGCGCCCCGCCCGGTCGATCTCGCCGAGACGGCGGGGCAGCACGATCCCGGCCGCGAACGCGGCGCCGCCGCCGAGGAGCGCGAACCAGGCGGCGAGCGCCGGTCCGCCCTGGTGGAGCGAGTAGCCGAAGTCACCGGGGTAGGCGAGCTGGAAGGCGATCCCGGCCGCGAGCCCGACCGCGAGCGCTCCGATCGAGAGGAGCCTCGCGAGCACCGCGGCGGCGCCGGCGACCGCGAACGGGAACGGGACGAAGCCGGCCGCCCGGCGCGCCTGGGAAATCGAGACCGTGTCGGCGAAGCGGGTGAAGAGGCCCGGCACGAGCATCAGCACGAGCACGGCGAGGAAGCCGCCGAGCACGAGCGCGGCCCAGCGCCGCTTCGCGCCGAGCAGCGCCAGCGGCACTGCGAAGAGCGCGGTGACCGCGACTGCGCCGCTGCGGCCGAGCACCTCGGGCGCGAGCCGGTAGCTGCCGTCCGAGAACACGTCGAGCTGGCCGTGGTAGTGCTGGAGCGCCCGCTGCAGCTCGCTCGCCGAGGGATCGACCGACGCCGTCTCCCTGGCGATCGGCCGGAGCCAGAGCGCGACCGCCCCGGCGGGGGCGACAACCGCCGCGAGCGCCGCCGCGCTCTCGACCAGCTCCGTCCGGGCGAGCAGGAGGCGGGCGATCGCGTAGCCGGCGAGCGGGACGGCGACGAACAGCGCATAGGTCGGGTGGACGAGCGCGAGCGCGCCGGAGGCGACCCCGACCGTCGCGAGACCGGCCCGCGAGGGCCGGGCGACGAAGGCGAAGAAGAGCGCGATCACCGTCGGGACGAGGATCTGGCGGCCGGCCGTGGCGGGCAGCGCGAGCGCCGTGTACGAGCCGCCGTTTCCGGGCGCCAGCGCGAACATCCCCACCTGCGCGACCAGGACGGCCGGCCCGCCCCAGGCCGACCGGAAGACCGCCTTGCCCGATTCCCAGGAGACGAGGAAGGCGATCGGCGCGAGCACGCTCGCCTCGTGCAGCAGCACCTGCGTGGGGTCCACCCCGGCGAGACGCGCGACCGAGGCGAGGAACGCGTGCCAGAGCGGAAACGCGTAGCCGGGATGGAGGCCGCCGTCGGCGAACTCGTCGACCGCCCGCAGCGACAGCCCGCCGAAGTCGTCCAGCTTCCGGACGCGGGCGAGGTGGAAGAGATCGTCCCCGCCGGTCAGGTGGCGCATCACGAACCAGAGCGCGATCCCGAGGCCGATCCCGGCGGCGGCGACCGCGAACCCTTGTAACATTGTGTTACTTGACTCCGAAAGTGCCCCGTTTCCAGGGCGATTTGGCGTTCGTAACAGAGTGTTACTTGTATCGGAGAGCGCCGCGACGAGCGCGACGCCCGCGATCGCAGCCAGCAGGATCAGCGCCAGGCCCAGCGACGAGTGGACCGCGAACATCACCGCCGTCGCGGCGAACAGGGCGCCGAGCGTCCACGTGAGCGCGGCCGACACGCCGGGCACCCGCAGGGCCCGCGCGAGGAGCGCGCCGGGCAGGAGCAGGCAGGCGCTCGCCGCGGCCAGCCGGAGCCAGAGCCCCCAGCCGATCTCGGGGGCGAGGCGCGCGATCCCGAGCGCGGGCAGCGCCGCGAGCTCCCAGGGGACGCGCCTCACAGCGATCGCGCGGCGTCGCGGTACGTGCGGCCACGGTCACCGCGGAACAGGACGCCCCGCAGCCGGAGCGCAACCCGCAGCAACAGCCTCGCCCGCGCAGCCTGCCGCGCGCCACGGTGCTTGGTGAACCAGCCGACGTGGCCGCGCACGTTCTCGACGAACAGCCGGCCGCCGTGCGTCGCCCCGCCGACGTGCACCGCCTCGGCGTCCGGCGCGAACCACACCTCCCACCCGGCCCGGTGGAACCGGTAGAACCAGTCGGTCTCCTCGCTGAAGAGGAAGAAGTCCTCGTCGAAGAGCCCGACCCCGTCGCAGGCCTCCCGACGGACGAGGAAGCATGAGCCCATCACCCACTCGACTGCGCGTGCCTCGTCGTGGTCGAACCCGCCGGCGTAGAAGGCGTTGAGAAGCCGCGACCCGGGCGCCAGCTTGCGCAGGAAGAAGTACTCGGTCGCGAGCCGCCACAGGGTCGGAAACCCGCGCACCGAGCGCTGCAGCGTGCCGTCGGGGTTGAGGAGGCGCGGGGCGACGACGGCGGCCCGCGGATGCCCCTCCGCGAAGGCGACGAGGCGCTCGACCGCGTCGCCGACCACCCAGGCGTCCGAGTTGATCACGAGGTAGTAGGCCGGCGACGATGCTCGGAAGCCCGCGTTCAGACCCGCGCCGTAGCCCTTGTTCGGCTGCTCGATCACGCGCACGCCGGGAAAGCGCTCGCGGACGAGCTCGAGCGTCCCGTCCGTGGAGCCGTGGTCGACGACGATGGTCTCCAGGTCGCGCAGGCTCTCCAGGCACTGCTCGATCCAGGGCAGCCCGTCGAGCGTGACCGTGACGGCGGTGACGGCGGGCTCAGCCACTGCGCTCGAGCCGGGGCGGTGCCGACCCGCGTAGCCCCTCCCAGGCGAGGATCCCCGCGCCGGGAAGCGAGAGCGCGATCGTGACCACGAAGAACAGGAACCCGGTCGCGAACGCCGGGTCGGCGCCGACGTGGAGCTTGCCGAGGAAGCTGACGAAGAACGCCTCGCGCACGGCGAGCCCGTTGATCGTGAACGGGACGAGCATGACGAGGAAGAGCAGGGGCCCCATCACGTAGTAGACGCGTGGCGAGAGCTCGACCCCGACCGCTCTCGCCGCGAGCCAGATTGCCAGCACGCGTACGGCCTGGATCCCGAGGGTGAGCACGGCCACGCCGGCGAGCAGCCACGGATGGCCGCGGTAGGCGTGGATGCCCTCGTACACGGCGCGCAGCGGCCGCTCGACCCGTAGCCGCCGGGCGAGCGGGACCGTCCGTGCGAGCGGCCCACGCATTCGCCGCGAGAACAGCACGACCCCGGCGACGACCGTCGCGACGACGAAGCCGAGCTCGACCCAGAGGTACGCGCCGACGTCGTACCGCCCGATCGCGAGGACGAAGCCGATCGCGGCCAGGGCGAGCGTCGCCGAACCGCCGAGCGCGCGCTCGAGCAGCACCGAGCCGGCGACCGGCCCACCCCGGCCGGGATGGCGGCGGGTCGTCTCGAAGATGCGCATCGCGTCGCCGCCGATCGAGGTCGGGAGCACCTGGCCCGCCGTGTAGGCGGTGAAGTACGCGCGGGTCAGCCAGCCGAGGCGGTCGTGGATCCCGCGGCCGGCGAGCAGCTGCCGCCAGCGCCACGCCATCGGGAACACGGTGACCACCATGATCCCGACCGCACCGAAGAAGTACGGCAGGCTGGCATCGCGGAGGACGTCGACCGTCTTGCCGACGTCGATCTTCCAGAGGATGTAGGCGGCGCAGAGGCCGGTGACGACGAGCGTCGCCCCGACCCGGATCACGCGCCGCCTCATCGCCCGCATTGCGGTCGATGAGCGTGGAGGGAGCCGCGGGGAACCGTGGGGGTCGCATCCGCGGAAACCCATGGTTCCCCCGGATTCCCCCTCCCTCGCGAAGGAAGCCCGTACCTGGAGCAGGGTTTCGGCCACGTGGCCCTCCACGGGAGCGATCCGTCGGGGAGCGACCTCATGCCGTGAACGAGGCATGCACGCGGCGGAGTGCCTCGATCGCGTCCTCGATGTCGCCTTCCGAGTGAGCGGGCGAGAGCGGCAGGGAGAGAAGCTCGGCCCCGGCGCGCTCGGCGACCGGCAGCGGGGGCCGGTCGGGGAAGCGGTCGCGATAGGCGGTCAGCAGGTGCACGGGCAGGAAGTGGACGCTCGTGCCGATGTTCTCCTCCGCGAGCGCCAGGCGGTAGGCGTCGCGGGTCGCTCCCGCTCGGGCCGGGTCGACCCGCACCGGATAGAGGTGGTGCGCGTGGAGGTCGCGCGGGTCGCGCCCGACCGCCTCGATCCCGTCGAGACCGGCGATCGCCTCGTCGTACAGCTCGACCTGCCTCGACCGCAGCGCACGGTGGCGCTCGACCTTGTCGAGCTGGCAGAGCGCGATCGAGGCGAGGACGTCGGAGAGGTTCGCCTTGTAGCCGGGGACGGCGATGTCGTAGAGGGCCCCGTGGCCTCGGCGCATGATCGTCAGCGCGCGAACGCGCTCGGCGAGATCGTCGCGGTTGGTGGTCACGAGCCCGCCCTCGCCGGCGGCGATCGACTTGGTCGCGTAGAGGGAGAAGCAGGTGGCGTCGGAGAGGCCGCCGATCTTGCGGCCCCGGTACTCGCTCTCCGCGGCATGGGCGGCGTCCTCGACCACGGGCAGGCCGAGCGCCCAGATCGGCTCGAGGTCGGCCGGCTGGCCGTACAGGTGCACCGGGAGGATCGCCTTCGTCTGCGCGGTGACGAGCTCGGCGACCCGCTCCGGGTCGACGTTCAGCGTGTCGTCGCGCACGTCCGCGAAGACGGGCGTCGCGCCCGTGTGGACGATCACGTTCGCGGTCGCCGGCCACGTGATCGGGGTGGTGATCACCTCGTCCCCCGGCCCGATCCCGAGGGCGACGAGCGCGAGATGCATCGCCGCGGTCCCGGAGGACACGGCGAGCGCGTGCCTCGCGCCCGCATACCGGGCGAAGCGGCGCTCGAGCTCCTCCGCGCGCGGCCCGGTGGTCAGCCAGCCGGAGCGGATCGCCTCTGCGACCGCGGCGATCTCGTCGTCGCCGACGGCGGGCGGCTGGAAGCCGAGGAAGGTCGATCTCCTAGACGATAGCTTCGGCGGGGGCATTCGCAACGACGAAGCGTACGCAGTCCGCCGCCCGCCCAGCACGCTCTACGGCCTCGTCGCGGCTGCGGCCGGCGGCCAGCACGGCTCCTGCCCGATCCGACCCGCGGCGCAGGGGGCCGAGCACGTCTCCGACCTCCGGGTAGACCCGCACCCAGGCGACTCCCTCGACCGCCCTGGCATCGTCGACCCCGGCGATCTCGACCAGCTCCCCGGGCGCGGGGACGAGGAACCGGACGCAGGCTCCTCCGGCCCGCTCGACGGGCCGAAGCTGCTCTTCCTCGACCGGCTCCCCGAACGCAGCCGACAGGGCCAGCCCGTTCAGGTCGACGCCCAGGGCGGCGTGGCAGAGCTCGGCGTCGTGGCCGCCGCCGACGCGGGCGGCCAGCTCGACGACGTACGCTCCCCGCTCGCCGACGACCACCTGCGTGTAGGTCGGCCCCTCGCGGATGCCGAGCGCGCGGGCCGCCTCCCCGGCCGCGCGCACGGCGGCGCCCACCTCGGCGGACGAGAGCGAGCTCGGCCAGACGTGCGCGAGCGCGACCCCGAAGGCGGGCGGCTCGGCGACGACGCGGTCGGTGACGGTCAGCGGGGTGAACGACCCGCCGACCGAGAACGCGTTGACGGTCACCTCGCGGCCGGGCACGAGCTCCTCGACCAGCACCACGTGCGAGCGGGACTCCCCGAGGGCGAGCGCGAACGCGGCCTCCAGCCGCTCCGGGGCCCGGGCGAGGACCAACCCCTTCTGGCCCTGGCGGTCGGGCGCCTTGACCACGCACGGGTAGCCGAAGTCCGCCGCGGCCGCGGCCGCCTCCTCGACCGCCGCGCAGACCACGTGGCGAGGATGGAGCACGCCGGCCTCGGCGAAGCGTTCACGCTGGCGCAGCTTCGAGGTCGCGAGCACGGCCGCGGCCGGGTCGATCGGGTGTGGGAGGGCGAGCCGCTCGGCGATCCGGGCCGCGATCGCAACCGGCCAGTCGATCCCCGGCGCGACGAGGCCGCTCACGTGCTCGGCGCCGGCGAGCCGGTCGATCTGGGGCTCGTCCTCGACGGAGATGATCGCCCGGCGGTCGGCGAACCGGAAGCCGGGAGCCGCCGGGTTGCGGTCGACGGCGATGACGAAGAGGCCGCGGTCGCGGGCGGCTTCGAGGAGGCCGAGCTGTCCCGGCCCCGCGCCTAGGACGAGAAGACGGGCTCGCTTCGCTTCCGGATTCCGCGCCACCAGCCGTCATTCTCGCGATACCACTCGACGGTGCGCGCAAGCCCGTCCTCGAACGACGTCCGTGCACGCCACCCGAGCAGCCGCTCCGCCTTCTCCGTGGAGCCGATGTGGCGGTCGACCTGCCCGGGCCGCTCGGGGACGTGCGTCTTCAGCGAGGCGGGCCTGCCGAGCACGTCGAGAACAGCGTCGGCGATCTGCGAGACGGAGATGTCGACGCCCGTGGCGACGTTCACCACCTCGCCGGCGAGCGCGTCCAGGTCGGCCGCGATCACCGCCTCGATCGCCTCGGCGTCGTCGCCGACGAACAGCCAGTCGCGACTCGCGTGACCGTCGCCGTGAATCGTCAGCGGCTCGCCGGCGAGGGCCTGGGTGATGAAGCGCGGGACTACTTTCTCCGGGTGCTGGCGCGGCCCGTAGTTGTTGAACGGCCGAACGATCACGATCGGGAGCCCGTACGTGACGAAGTAGCTGAAGGCCAGCCGGTCGGCGCCCGCCTTGGTCGCGGCATACGGGCTGCGCGGGTTGAGCGGGTGCTCCTCGTCCATCGGTTCGTACTCGGCGGTTCCGTACACCTCGCTCGACGAGATCAGGACGAACCGGTCGACCGGGGTCTCGCGGATCGCGTCGAGGAGGATCTGCGTCCCCTCCACGTTGGTGGTGACGAACTCGGACGCGCCCTCCTGGATCGACTTCTCGACGTGCGACTCGGCGGCTGCGTTGACGATCACGTCGACGCCGGAGACGACGTCCCGGACGAGATCGCGGTCGCGGATGTCGCCGTGCACGAACGAGAGCCGCGGGTGCGCGATCACGTCGGCGAGGTTCTCGAGGTTGCCGGCGTACGTGAGCGCGTCGAGCGAGACGACCTCGTACGGGGTCGCCGCGAGCAGGTGGTGGACGAAGCTCGAGGAGATGAACCCCGCGCCGCCGGTGACGAGGATGCGCTTGGCGCCCATGCGCGAACGTTAATCGCCCCGGCTCTTCCCGTCACGTCCGGTGCCAGGCACTACCGGTGGAAGAACCGACCCCGAAACGTCACAGTCCGAGTGCCAGGCACTACCGGTGGAAGAACCGACCCCGAAACGTCACAGTCCGAGTGCCAGGCACCGGACGTGTCGCCGCGGGACCTGGCCGCTCGCAGGTCGTCCTGCACGTCGGCGGATTCGCCCGGGCCGGGCGGCGAGCGCCCTGCGGGACGACGAGGTCTGGAGGGGCCAAGCTCTCGAGCGTCTCGGCTCTGCGGCCGCGGGAGCTCTCGGCCGCCTTACACCTCTCTGTCGACCGTATAGAGGGGCCGGCCGGAGACGTCCCGCTGGATGCGACCGAGGTACTCGCCGACGAGGGCGAGGATGAAGCCCTGGACTCCGAGCACGAAGAGGATCGCGACGCCGCCGAAGAGCGGGCCCGGGAAGTTCGCGTTCCCGACCCAGTAGGCGACCCCGTAGCAGCCGAGCGCAGCCGCTCCGAGCGTGCAGATCGTCCCCAGGGCGAGCCCGATCCACTGGATCGGCTGCGGCCAGAAGCCGGCGAGGACGTGGAGGGCGGTGCGGGCGAGGCGGAGGGGCGAGTAGCGGGAGGCGCCCGCCCGGGCCGCGTGGCCCACGTCGACCTCGACCACGCTCGCACCGGTGGAGAGGACGAGCGCCTTCGTGAACTTCTGCTTGCCGATCGCGTCCAGCACGGGCTCGAGCGCCTCTCGCCGGTACGCGTTGAACGCACAGCCGAAGTCGGAGATCGCCACACCCGTGAAGCGACGGAGCATCCCGTTGATCAGCCGCGACGGAAGCGTCCGGCCCCACGAGTCCCGCCGGGCGGCCCGGCGGCCGCTGGCGACGTCCACGCCGCCCTCGACCGCGGCTAGGAGCCTGGGCAGGTCCTCCGGGAGGTTCTGGAGGTCGCTGTCCATGGTGGCGACGATCGCGCCCCGGGATCGGGCGAGACCGGCGTGCATCGCCGGATGCTGGCCGAAGTTGCGCTTCAGCTTGACGCCCCGTACGCGCGCATCGGCCGCGTGCAGCCGCTCGACGAGCGCGAACGACTCGTCCGTGGAGCCGTCGTCGACAAAGATCAGCTCGAAGTCGCGGCCGCCGAGCGCGGCGATCGTGCGGCGGTACAGCTCCTCCAGCGACGCCGCCTCGTTGAAGACGGTGACGACGACCGACAGCTCGAGGCGAGCTGCGGGCTCGCCGCGGGCCTCGTCGAGTGAGGAGACGTCTGCCTGTCCCACGTTCCTGACGCGGAACTTACAGAAGCTTCGGGGACGGGACGCTGTGCCGCGCCGCTCCGGGCAGGGACAGTCCCCGGCCGGGGACTGTCCCTGCGCCTCCTGCTCGTCTGCCGGTGACCTACGCCGCCTCGTCGAAAACGGGCCGGAGCACCTCCACCTCGGCGGGCCTGCGGCGCCGCGGGATCAGGAAGGCGGCCAGAGCGCCCAGCGCCACGATCGCGGCGCCGACGTACACGGCGGCGTTCATGCCGTTCGAGAAGGTCTCCGCAGAGCCGTACCCGCCGTAGTGGGAGAAGATCGAGGCGAGCACCGCGACGCCGAAGACGCCGCCGAGCTCGCGGATCGCGTTGTTCGCGCCCGAGGCCTGGCCCTCCTCCTCCGGCCTCACGGCGGAGAGCACGACGTTCGCGACCGGGGCGAAGAAGAGCGCCATGCCGATCCCCGAGATCACGAACGGGGCGACGAACGAGCCGTACGGCGTCGTCGGCGAGCCGATCGCCGCCATCCAGCCGAGGCCGGTCGCCTGCAGCGCCAGCCCGAGCGCCATCAGCGGCCGCCCGCCGATCCGGTCGGAGAGCGCGCCCGCGATCGGGGCGACGAAGATCGGCATGGCCGTCCAGGGCAGGATCCTGAGCCCGGAGCCGAAGGGCGAGTAGCCCTGCACGGTCTGGAAGAACTGCGCGAGCAGGAAGATCGAGCCGAACATCCCGAAGAACATCAGGAGCGACGCGACGTTCGTCAGCGCGAACGTGCGGTTCCGGAAGAAGCGCATCGGCAGCATCGGCGTCCGGGTGCGCAGCTCCCAGAGCGCGAACAGGGCGACGAGGACCGCGCCCGCGGCGAGCGCGAGCACGATCTCCGGGCTCGTCCAGCCCTGGCCGTTCCCCCGGACCAGACCCCAGACGATCCCGAGCAGGCCGGTGCTCGCCAGGCCCAGGCCGGGAAGGTCGAGCCGGTCGGACGCGCCGCGCGTCTCGTCGAGCCGCCGCAGCGCCAGCGGGATCAGGGCGAGCCCGATCGGGACGTTGATCCAGAAGATCCACTGCCACGAGAGGCCGGACACGACGGCGCCGCCGACGAGCGGGCCGAGCGCGACCGCGAGGCCGCCGATCCCGCCCCAGGCGCCGAGCGCGACGCCGCGCTTCTCGGCCGGCACCGCCGCGGAGAGGATCGTCAGCGTCAGCGGGGTGATGATCGCGCCGCCGACTCCCTGGGCCGCGCGCGCGGCGACGAGCGCGCCGATCGACGGGGCGAGCGCGGCCGCCGCCGAGGCACCCGTGAAGAGGGTGAGCCCGATCGCGAACAGCCGCCGGCGTCCGAACCGGTCGCCGAGCGCGGCGCCCGTGAGGAGCAGGACGGCGAAGGTGAGGGTATAGGCGTTGACCGTCCACTCGAGCCCCTCGATGCTCGCGTGCAGGTCGGTCCGGATCACGGGCAGCGCGGTGGTCACGACCAGGTTGTCCAGGGTGACCATCACGAGCGCGAGCGACGTGACGGCGAACGTCCAGAGCGTCCTCGACCTCGGCGTTCCTCCCTTCATCTCAGCCTCCTTTGAGTAGTGATTGCTTACTCACGTCGATGTCGAAAAAAACACGCACGACTACTGCTCGCAGAACGCCAGCAGCTTCTGCGCCCACGAGTCCCCGGCGTCGAGCAGGTCCATCGAGGCGACGACGTTGATCAGCATTCCCCGGGCGAAGAACTCGGACAGCCGCTCGTCCGGAACGCCGGACACGCGCTGGACGTAGTCGACCAGCTCGCCGTAGCCTCGCCGGACGACGGCGCAGATCTCGCCGTCGTCGCAGGCCGCGTAGGCCTGCATCTGGCCGCGCAGCCGGCTCGGGTTCGAGCGGATCAGCTCGCCGTAGGCCTCGCCCATCGCCTCCAGCGCCTCGTCGCCGGACTTGCCCCGGGCGGCGCGCTCGAACGTCTCGCGGGTCTCCCGGAAGCAACGCTCCACCGAGGCGATGAAGAGCTCCTTCTTCGTGTGAAAGAGCCGAAAGAGGTACGGCTGCGAGATGCCGGCCTTGCGGGCGATCTCGTCGGTCGACGCGCCCGAGAGCCCGTGCTCGGCGAACACGTCGAGCGCGGCGTCGAGAACCTGCTCCCGGCGCTCCTCTGCGGTCTTCCGTGCGGTCGTCGCGGTCATCGCGACTTGGAAGTTATCACTCACTTACCACTAGGTCAAGCATCGCCGCAGCGCCCCGGCGACGCGGTCGAGGTCGGCCTCGCCCAGCCGGGTGTGGAGCGGCAGCGCGAGCGCACGCTCGAAGCAGGCGTCGGCCCCGGGGAAGCTCCCCTGGTCGCGGTAGGCGGACAGCCGGTGCAGCGCGTACGTGCCGATCTGGCACTCGATCCCGCGCGCCCGCAGCTGCGCCAGCACCTCGTCCCGGCGCTCGACCTGGATCACGTACGCCTGCCAGCCGTGCCGATCGCCCTCGTCGGCGGACGGGAGCACGACCGGGAGGCCGGCCAGCCGCTCGGCGTAGCCGGCGGCGACCCGCTCGCGCCCGGCGAGCAGCTCCTCGAGCCGCCGCACCTGCGGGATGCCGACCGCGCAGAGGATGTCGGGGAGCCGGTAGTTGAAGGCGCCGGCCGGCATGTCGTCGTAGCGGCCGGACGGGCTCCAGCCGTGGTGGCGCAGCGAGCGGACGCGCTCGGCGAGCTCGGGATCGTTCGTCGTCACCGCGCCGCCCTCGCCGGTGGTGACGATCTTCCGCGGGTGGAACGAGAGGCAGCCTGCGGCACCGAGGCCGCCGCAGGCACGACCCCGGCGCCGGGCGCCCAGCGCTCCGGCCGCGTCCTCGAGCACGGTCAGCCCCGGCAGCTCGTCGAGCCGCGCGGGCCGGCCGAAGAGGTGGACGGGCAGGATCGCCTTCGTCCGCGGCGTCACGGCGATCCGGGCGGGGTCGAGGTTGAATGTCGCCGGGTCGCAGTCGACCAGAACGGGCCTCGCACCCGCCAGGGCGACGACGTTCGCCGTCGCCGGAAAGGTGTAGGCGGGGACGAGCACCTCGTCGCCGGGGCCGATCCCGAGCGCGAGCACGGCCAGGTGGAGGGCGGCGGTGCCCGACGAGACGGCGATCGCCTCGTCGGCCTCGCAGGCCCGGGCCAGCTCGGCCTCGAACGCCGGCACCTTCGCGCCCATGGTGAGCATGCCGCTGTCGAGCACCTCGGCCACGGCGGCCGCCTCCTCCGCGCCGACGTCCGGCCACGCCAGCCGGACCGCTGCGGGGGCGTCGACGGTCTTCCCGCGCGCCCCCTCCCGCCCGCTCACGTGGTCGCCGCCGCGGTCTTCTCCCCATACCACGCGATCGTCCGCTCGAGCCCCTCGTCCAGCTCGACCTTCGCCTCGAAGCCGAGCAGGGTCCTGGCCTTGTCGACGTTCGGGACGCGCAGCTCGACGTCGAGGTAGTGCAGCGGCCGGAAGACGAGCTCGCCCGCACAGCCGGTGAGGGTCTTGATCCGGCGGGCAAGATCGAAGATCGTCACCGCCGAGCGCGCGTTGCCGATGTTGAAGCTCTCCCCGACCGCGTTCGGGTGCTCGAGCGCGAGCAGGAGCCCCTCGACCATGTCGTCGACGTAGCACCACGCGCGGATCTGCGAGCCGTCGCCGTGGATCACCAGGTCGCGCCCGGCCAGCGCAGCCTCGATGAACGCCCTGATCGCGCCGCCGCCGATCTGTCCCGGGCCGAAGACGTTGAACGGCCGCAACGAGACGGTGGGCAGGCCGAGCTCCTGGTGGTAGGCGTGGGCCATGTGCTCGCCGGCGAGCTTGGAGACGGCGTACGTCCAGCGGGCCTCGCCGACCGACCCCTGCGTCGTCGCGCTCGTCTCGGCGACGCGGAACGCATAGGTCCCGAAGACCTCGCTGGTGGAGAACTCGACCAGCCGCTCGATCGTGTCCATCGTCCCGACTGCCGCCTCGAGCACGTTGTACGTCCCGATCAGGTTCACGCGCATCGTCCGCACCGGGCTCTCCAGGACGGTGTCCACGCCCGCGATCGCCGCCGCGTGGACGACGTGAGTCGCCCCCCGCGCGGCGGACACGACCGCCTCCGCGTCGAGGACGTCGCCGTGGACGAACGTGAAGTTCGGATGCTCGCCGAGGCCGGTGCCGCCGAGCGCGTCGCGGTGAAGGTTGTCGAGCGCCACGATCTCGTTCCGCTCGACGAGCCGCCCGGCCAGGGTCGTGCCGATGAACCCCGCGCCGCCGGTGATCAGGATCTTCTTGCCGCTGAGCGCCACCTCGCGATCGAGTCTAGTCTGAGGTCGTGCTGATCGCCCTGGTCGCGTTGCTCCTCGGCGGGTCGCCGTCCGCCGTCCTGCGGATCACCGTCTGGCCGCAGGGACGCGGACACGCCGCCAGGGTCGCGACCCTCCGGTGCAACCCGGCCGGCGGCACGCTACGGACGCCCGCGACCGCCTGCCGGCGTCTGGGCGCGTTCCCGGCGAATCCCTTTGCTCCCACCCCTCCGGGCCTCGCCTGTACCCAGATCTACGGCGGGCCGGAGGAGGCGCTCGTCACCGGCCGCTTCCGGGGCAGGCGGGTGTGGGCCCGGTTCAAGCAGACGGACGGCTGCGCGGTCGCGCGCTGGAACCGGCTGTCGTTCCTCTTCGCACCGCCTCTGTAGCATCCGCGCCCGGGGTGAAGAGCGTCCTCTTCGTCGGCGCGGGGCGCCACCAGCGGCGGGCGATCCTGCGCGCGCGGGAGCTCGGGCTGCGGGTGGTCGCCGTCGACCGCAACCCGGAGGCGCCGGGGCTCGGGGAGGCGGACGAGGCGGAGGTGGTCGACTTCGTCGAGATCGAAGCGGTGGTGGAGGTCGGCCGCCGGCACGGGATCGACGGCGTGCTGACCGTGTCGGCCGAGCGGGCGGTGCCTGTGGTGGCGGCGGTCGCCGAGGCGCTCGGGCTGCCGGGCATCGGAGCCCGGACCGCGCACCTGATGACGCACAAGGTCGCGATGCGGCGCATGCTCGCAGAGCAGGGCGTTCCCCAGCCGCGCTTCGCCGCGGTCCGGGCCCGCAGGGAGGCGGCCCCGGCGGCGGGCGCCGTCGGATTCCCGGCGGTGCTGAAGCCGGCCGACTCGGGCGGCCAGCGCGGCCTCTTCATGCTCCGCTCGCCGGACGACCTGGACCGGCACCTGCACGCCGCGCTGGTGGAGTCGCCGACCGGCGAGGCGATCGTCGAGGCGTTCGTCGACGGGCTGGAGCTGAACGGGCTGGTCGCCGCTCGCGGCGGCGAGCCGCTTCTGCTGCTGTTGTCGGACCGCCTGCGCCCGGAGGGCGAGGGGTTCGGCGTGGGCTGGATCCACTCGTACCCGTCCCGGCTCTTCGGGGACGCCCTCGAGGAGGCCGAGCGGGTCGCGCTCCGGGCGGTCGCGGCGCTGGGGCTGCGGGACGGGATCGCGTTCCCCCAGCTGATCGTCCACCAGGGCAAGGCCCTCGTCGTCGAGGTGGCGGCGCGGATTCCCGGAGGGCAGATGGCCGATCTCGCGCTCCACGCGCTCGGCGTCGACCTGGTCGAGATCGCGCTGCGGCAGGCGCTCGGCGAGGAGGTGCCCGACGACCTCGTCCGGCCGCGCCGCTCGCGGCCGACGGCGATCCGGTTCCTGACCGCGCGCCCGGGGCCTCTGCCGGTGGGGACGGTGACGCGGGTGAGCGGTCTCGACCGCGTCCTCCGGGCGCCGGGCGTCGTCCAGGCGGACGTCTTTCTCCAGCAGGGCGAGACGATCCGGCCGGTCCGGCGGGACGGCGACCGGCGGGGCTACGTGATCGCCGTCGGCCAGTCGAACGTCCAGGCGCTCGAGCGCGCCGAGGCGGCGGCGCGGCTCCTGTACGTGGAGACCGAGTAGGCGATCTTGCTGCGCAAGATGGTTAGAGGAACATGACCGACCAGCCTCGAGACGAACGCCCTAACCATTCCCCGACCGAAGGGAGGGGAATGGCCTGCGCCTTCGACCTGGACCACTACGCGGAGCTGCTCGCCGCGGCGAAGGCCGGCGGGTACCGGTTCGCGTTCTTCGACCGCCGGCCCGAGCCGAAAACGGTGCTCGTGCGCCACGACGTCGACCTCTCGCTCGACGCGGCGCTCGCGATGGCCGAGCTCGAGGCGGAGGCCGGAGCGGCGGCGACCTACCTCCTGATGACCCGGAGCGAGTTCTACAACCTGCGCGCGCGATCCGGCGAAGATGCGATCGAGCATCTTCGGCGGTTGGGCCACCGGGTCGGCATCCACGCCGTGTGGCCGCATGCCGACCGGGACCGCCGGCTCGACCCCGTGCTCGCCTGGCACAACCCGGGCCCGGAGTACATGCGCGCGCCGGTGGACGGCTTCGTGAACGTGATGGAGGCGCCCTGGGCAGACGTCTACCGCTCCGACTCCAACCAGCACTGGCGCCAGGGCTGTCCCCACGCCGAGCTCCGCGCGGGAGCGTTCGAGCGGCTCCAGCTCCTCGTCCACCCGGAGATCTGGGCGTACCCGGGAGGGACGATGCGCGAGACGATGCTGGCGATGCTCGACGCCGAGCGCGAGCGACGCCTGGGCCAGCTCGCCGCGGACCGGATCGATCTGGGGTGAGGGCCGAGTGAGCGTCGAGGGCTGGCGCGACACGTGGGACCGCCAGCAGGCGGCGCACGAGCCGGACCGGGAGCGGAGCTTCGAGGTGATGCTGGACTACGTCCGGCTCGTCGCCGGCCCGCCGCGGCGGATCCTCGACCTCGCCTGTGGCACGGGCTCGATCACCGAGCGCGCCCTCGCACGCTTCCCCTCGGCGGGGCTCGTCGCCCTCGACGTCGATCCGGTCATGCTCGAGCTCGTGACCCGTGCGTTCGCCGGGGAGCCGCGCGTCGAGATCCTCGACCGCGACCTTCGCCGGCCCTCATGGCTCGAGGGGCTCCCGGCCGGGGTCGACGCGGTGCTCAGCGCGACCGCGCTCCACTGGCTGAGCGAGGAGGCGCTGGCCCGGCTGTACCGCGACCTGGCCGGGCTCGTCCGGCCGGGCGGCGTCTTCGCGAACCGCGACCACTTCCCGATCGAGGACCCGCGGCTGAGCGAGGCCGCCGAGCGAGCGCTCGCAGCCCACCTCGAGCGGGAGCTCGCGGCCGGCGCGGAGAGCTACGAGCAGTGGTACGAGCGGCTCTCCCGCGACGACGACCTCTCGCTCCTGCTCGCCGAGCGGGCGCGGCGCCTCGGCGGGCGGAACGGCGAGCTCTGGCTGCCCGCCTCCTGGCACGTGGAGCGGCTCTCCGCCGCCGGCTTCGCCTCGGTCGACGTCACCTGGCGCTGGGGCAACGACGCCCTCCTCGTCGCCGTCAGGTGAGCGGATTCCTCCACTCGACCTCTCGGAAGCGCGCGAAGTCGGTATCCGCAGAGCAGACGGTCAAGCCGTGCTCGATCGCGAGCGCAACCAGCTGCGCGTCCGAGATCAGGTTGCCGCGGAGCTGATGTGAAAGGACAAGCGACCGGAGCACCTCGGCGTGGCGCTCCGTTGGTGCAGGAATCCAAACGACGTCGGCGGTCAGCCAATCGTCGACCTGCGACCAGGCCTGGTCGGGCGAGAGAACATGCCGCCCAGCCCGTGGATGGGTCGAGATGCGTAGGAACGCACTGAGCACCTGCCAGGGCAGGCCGACCCGGCGTAGACCGTTGAGTCGCTCCGCGAGCCACTCCGCCGCAGGCTCGTGGAAGGGGCTTGCATCGTCGGTGGCGAACAGCAGGATGTTCGCGTCGACGAGCATCAGCGGTAGGCGGGGCCCTCCAGGATCTCCAATGCCTCGGCGACATTGGTGACGTCGATGTCGAGACCCATCGGATACGAACGCTGCTTGAAGCGCTTTCGACCGGATCGCGGAGCGCTGAGCCCGCGCCTGATCAGCTCGTTCACCGCGTCGCTCAAGCCTAGAGATCGCTCTTTTCGGAGCTCCTGTACCGCGGCAGCGACGTCGTCGGCGAGATTGACGGTCGTTCTCATGCCACCCAGCCTAGCATCGCGATGCAATAGTTTGCGCATCATGATGTCCAGATCGGCCAGTGCCCCAAAAGGTTGAATCCCGGACATGTCGCTGCGCGTCACCCATTGCCCCGTGAACACCGCCGGCGTCCCGTGGCAGAACGTCCTCGCCCTGCGGCGCAAGGGTGTCGATGCCCGCCTCGTCGTCTTCGAGCGCTACCGGCTTCATCCCGAGGCGGACGTCGACCTCGACCGGCGGGGCGGCTTCGCGCGGCAGCAGCTCACGCAGTGGCGCGCCTTCGCACGGCTGCTGCCGCAGACCGACGTCTTCCACTTCTACTTCGGGCTCACGCTGGTACCGAAGTCCCTGCAGTTTCCGCTCCTGCGCGCGGCGCGGAAGCGATCCGTGATCCACTTCCTCGGCTCCGACATCCGCGGCAAGCCCCCGGCGAAGCTCGCCTGGGCAGCCCGGGCCGGCGCCAGGGTCGTGGGCTCGTACGACGCGGTCCGCTGGGTGCCGGACGCCGAGGTCGTGCCGCCGGGGATCGATCTCCGCGACTACACGGCCCGGCCGCCGCAGGACCGCGCCCGTCCCGTCGTCGTCCACGCCCCGTCGAGCCGCCGGCGCAAGGGCACCGAGCACGTGATCGCCGCCTGCGAGCAGCTGCCCGTCGACCTTCGGATCGTCGAGGGCCTCCACCACGACGAGGCCCGCCGCCGCTACGAGGACGCGGACATCGTCGTCGACCAGCTGGGCGCCGGCTGGTACGGCCTGTTCGCGATCGAGGCGATGGCGCTCGGCAAGCCGGTCGTCACCTTCCTGCGCGACGAGGCGGTCGCCCGCACCGAGGCGGCGTTCCGGACCAGGGTGCCGATCGTCTCGGCGACCGCCGAGACGCTCGCCGACCGGCTGCGGCCCCTCGTCGAGAGCGCCGGCGAGCGCCGCCGGCTCGGGGCGGAGAGCCGTGCGTACGTCGAGCGCATCCACGACGCCGACCGGATCGCCGACCGCCTGCTCGACATCTACTCTCGCCTCTAGCTCATGGCCCTCGGCGCGCAGGTCACGCGGCTCGGCAAGCACACCGCCGTCTACGGCCTCGGCGGGCTCGTCTCGCGGATCCTCGCCGTCCTCCTCCTCCCGCTCTACACGCACTACCTCGGCCCGCGCGGCTTCGGGAAGATCGAGACGGTCGTCGCGCTGACGACGGTGCTCGTGATCGTCCTCCGCCTCGGGATCTCGAGCGCCTTCTTCCGCTTCTACTTCGACACGAGAGACGAGGCGCACCGGGTGCTCGTCGTCCGCACCTCGTTCTGGTTCACGATGACGATGGCGACCGCGGGGCTGGTGCTCGGGTTCGTCCTGGCGACGCCGATCGCCCACGGCCTCGAGCTGGGCGACGACCCGTGGCTCGTCCGCGCGGCATTCGTCGGGCTGTGGGCGCAGATGAACTACGAGCAGCTGACCTCGCTGTTCCGCGTCGAGGAGCGCTCCCTCCAGTTCGCGCTCGCGTCCGTGGCGAACGTGCTCCTCACCGTCGCCGCGACGGTGGTCCTCGTCGTCGCCCTGCACAAGGGCGCGACCGGGGCCGTGGTCGGCAACTTCGTCGGGACGCTCTCGGTCTACGTCGTCCTGCTGGCCTACCGCCGCTACCAGCTCGGCCTTCAGTTCGACCGCGGGCTCTTCAGGCAGATGAACCGGTTCGGGATGCCGCTCGTCCCCTCGGCGCTCGCGCTCTGGGCGATCAACCTGATCGACCGGGTCTTCATCGCCCAGTACAAGGGGCAGGCGGAGGTCGGCGTCTACTCGGTGGCGGTGCGGATCTCGTCGGCGATCGCGTTCCTGATGCTCGCCTTCCGGCTCGCCTGGCCGGCGTTCGCGTACTCGATCGAGGACGACCGCGAGGCGAGGCGCACCTACTCGTTCGTGCTCACCTACCTGATGGCGATCTGCTGCTGGCTGTCGCTCGCCCTCGGCGTGCTCTCGCCGTGGCTCGTCCGGCTGCTCGCCCGCGGCCCGGGCTTCCACCGCGCCTACGAGGCGGTCGCCCTGCTGTCCTTCGCGACCGCGTTCTACGCCGGCTACACGGTGCTCGCGATCGGGATCGGCCGTGCGCGGCAGACGCAGTTCAACTGGATCGTGTCCGGCACGGCCGCGGCCTTGAACGTCGGCCTGAACGTCGTGCTGATCCCGCCGTACGGGCTGGAAGGAGCGGCGATCTCGACCGCGGCGGCGTACGTCGTCCTCTTCGCGGGCATGTGGCTGAACTCGCAGCGGGTCTACCCGGTCGCCTACCAGTGGCGCCGCGTGCTCACCGCCGTCGGCGCCGCGGGGGCGATGTGCGCGCTCGGCGAGGGGCTCGACGTCCCGCTGGGCGTCGCGATCCTGATCGTGCTCGCGTACCCCCTGGCGCTGCTACCGCTGGGCTTCTACCTGCCCGCGGAGCGTCGCCGGCTCCGCACGCTCTTCGGCGCGTCCGCCTGACCTGCGGACGACCCGGTTGCCGAGGACCAGCAGGTCCATCCGCGTCTTCCGGAACGTTTCCACCGCCTGCTCCGGGGTCATCACGATCGGCTCGTTCTCGTTGAACGACGTGTTCAGCACGATCGGGACGCCGGTCTGCCGGGCGAACTCCTCGATCAGGCGGTGGTACCGCGGGTTGGCCGCCTCGGTCACGGTCTGCAGCCGGCCGGTGTCGTCGACGTGGTTGACGGCCGGGATCAGCTCGCGCTTGTCGGCGCGCGTCGTGTACACGAGCACCATGTACGGCGAGGCGTAGTCCTGCTCGAACCAGTCGCCGGCCGCCTCGGCGAGGATCGAAGGGGCGAACGGGCGGAAGGGCTCGCGGTGCTTGATCCGCGCGTTGAGGATGTCCTTCATGTCGGACCTGCGCGGGTCGGCGACGATCGATCGGTTGCCGAGCGCGCGTGGGCCGAACTCCATCCGCCCCTGGAACCAGCCGACCACGTCGCCGGCGGCGATCCGCTCCGCGACGAGCGGAAAGAGCTCGTCGTCGTCGAGCGGCTCACCCTCGAGGCCGGCCGCCGCGATCGCGCCGGCGACCTCCTCGTCGGAGTACCCGGGGCCCCAGTACGCGTGCTCCATCACGAACCCGCGAGGGTTGCCGAGGGCCTGGTGCCAGACGTGGAAGGCGGCGCCGACCGCGATCCCCGAATCGCCGGCGGCCGGCTGGACGAACACCTCCTCGAACGGGGTCTCCGGCCGGATCCGCCCGTTCGCGACCGCGTTCAGCGCGACGCCGCCGGCCAGGCAGATGCGCGGGACCTTCGTCCGTTCCCACAGCGCGCGGACGAGGTGCAGGTACGCCTCCTCGAGCATCGCCTGGAGCGAGGCGGCGACGTCCTCGTGCAGCGCGGCGAGGTCGGAACCCGGCTCGCGCGCAGGCCCGAACGCCTGCTCCAACCGCTCGGAGAAGAGCAGTCCGATCGCGGGGGTGCCCTCGTCCCAGGTCATCTCGACGCCCTCCCTGTGGTGCCGGAAGAAGTCGAGCCCGAGCTCGAAGACGTCGCCCTTCGCGCGCACGAGCTGCCGCATCTCGTCGAGGAAGCGGGGGGTGCCGTACGGGGCGAGGCCCATCACCTTGCCCTCGTCCCCGTACTTCGGGAAGCCGAGCCACTGCGTGACCGCCGTGTAGAAGATCCCGAGCGAGTGCGGAAAGAGGACGCGCTCGAGCACGCGGAACGACGAGCCGCGTCCCTCCGCGAGCATCGTCGAGGCGAAGTCGCCGAACCCGTCCGCGGAAAGGATCGCCGCGTCCTCGAACGGGGAGACGAAGAACGCGCTCGCGACGTGTGCCTGGTGGTGCTCCACGTGGTGGAGCTCGGCCGCGACCTCCCCGCCGAGCGCCGCCTCCAGCTCGCTGCGCACGTCGCGCACGCGGGCGGCGTTCTCGAGCCTGGCCTTCACGTACCGCGGGCTCGCCCCGTGCAGCAGCGTCCGGAGGACCTTGTGGCCGATGTTCGCGCGCGGGTCTCGTCCGATCGCGACGTGGTCGAGGTCGGACGCGGCGAGCCCGGCCTCGGCGAGGCACCAGGCGGCGGCCTGCGACGGGAACCCGGCGCAGTGCTTGACGCGGTTGAACCGCTCCTCCTCGGCGGCGCAGACGAGCCCGCCGTCCACGACGAGCGCCGCGGCGGCGTCTCCGTGGTACGCGTTCAGGCCGAGGATCGCGGTCAAGCCGACGATTGTAGTGTGGGACTCTTAGCCGGCTCTCAGGTTGCTCTCAGACACTGCTCAGGCGTGACTGGTTCCCTGTCCGGGTACCGGATAGAAAGGACCGCACATGACCCGCACCCTCGCCCTCGCCGCCGCTCTCCTCGCCGCCGCCGCGCTCGGCGTCGGCACGTACGCCGCGTTCTCGACCGGCGGAACGAAGACCGTGGTCCGCCAGGTGACCGTCTCCGGCTCGACGGCGACGGTCGCGCAGAGCGCCGGCTCGGTGACCGACGTCTACAACCGCGCCTCCAGGGGCGTCGTCGAGATCACGGTCTCGACGACACGGTCGTCGTTCCCGTTCGGAGACTCGCAGGCGCAGGCACAGGGCTCGGGCTTCGTCTACGACTCGGCCGGCCACGTGGTCACGAACGAGCATGTCGTCGAGGGAGCGAACTCGATCGCGGTGAAGCTCTGGAACGGGGCCACGTACAAGGCGACGCTCGTCGGCACCGACCCGTCGACCGACCTGGCCGTGATCAAGGTGAACGCGCCCGGCTCGGTGCTCCACCCCCTGACGCTCGGCGACTCGGCCAAGGTGCAGGTCGGCCAGGGGGTGGTCGCGATCGGCAGCCCGTTCGGGCTCGAGGAGACGGTCACCTCGGGCATTGTCAGCGCCCTCCACCGCGAGATGACCGCGCCCAACAACTTCACCATCCCCGACTCGATCCAGACCGACGCGGCGATCAACCACGGCAACTCCGGCGGACCGCTGCTCGACCTGGCCGGCAACGTGATCGGCGTCAACGCCCAGATCCGCAGCGACTCCGGCGGCAACGACGGCGTCGGCTTCGCGATCCCGTCCGACACCGTCCGCTCGATCGTCTCCCAGCTGATCGGCGGTGGAAGCGTGCAGCACGCCTACCTCGGCGTGAGCATCGCGACCGCGTCGAACGGCGTCCAGCTGACACAGGTCCGGAGCGGAACCCCGGCTGCCGATGCCGGCCTTCAGGCCGGAGACGTCGTCACCGCGGTCGACGGAAAGAAGGTCGCGAGCGCCGCCGCCCTCGGCAGCGCGATCGACGCGAAGAAGCCGGGCGACCGGGTCACCCTCACCTACGTGCGCGGCGGGGCTACCCGGACCGCGACGGTGACGCTGGTGACCCGTCCCTCGTAGGCTCGAGGCGGCGCAGGAGCCTCCTGAGCAGGACGTCGAGCGCACGCCGGTCGGCCGCGGAGAGCGAGCGGAGCAGCTTCTCCTCCGCGGCCACGTGCGCCTCGGCCGCCCGGTCGACCGTCCGCTTGCCCTTCCGGGTCAGCCGCACCAGGGTCCCCCGCCGATCGGCGGGATCGGATCGCCGCTCGACCAGCCCGGCCTCCGCGAGCCGGTCCAGGCGCTTCGTCATCCCTCCAGACGAGAGCATCGTCGCGCGCATCAGCTCGGTCGGGCTCAGCTCGCACGGCTCGCCGGCGCGCCGCAGCGCGGCGAGGAGGTCGAACCAGCCGGGCCGGAGGCCGAAGCGCGCAGTCCCGCTGGAGAGGAGCGCGTCCGCCAGGTGCGCGCTCCGGAAGATCCGAGCGAAGGTCTCCAGGGCGCGGACGTCGAGGTCCGGGCGCTCGCGACGCCACTGGGCGACGATCCGGTCGACGTGGTCTTCCGTGGCCAATCGCAGCAGCATAGCGTTCGCGCTAGTATCTTTCGCGCAAGAATCTTTCTCACGAGAAAGGAGGCCGATTGCGTTCCGTCCGGCTCGCCGCGCCCGGAGGCCCCGAGCAGCTCACCATCGAGGAGATGGCCGTCCCGACCCCCGGCGAGGGCGAGGCGCTGGTCCGGGTCTCCGCCGCGGCGATCACCCGCGACGAGCTGACGTGGGCCCTCGACCGGCTACCTGCGACACCGGCCTACGAGATCTCCGGCACCGTCGAGGCGCTCGGGCCGGGCACCGCCGGCATCTCGAGCGGGGACGACGTCTATGCGCTGCTTCCGTTCGACCGCGACGGCGGAGCCGCCGACTACGTGGTCGCGCCCGCCGCCGTCCTCGCGCCGAAGCCGCGCGCCCTCGGCCATGTCGAGAGCGCGGCGCTGTCCATGGGCGGCCTGACCGCATGGCAGGCGCTGTTCGACCACGGCGACCTGAAGCCCGGCGAGCGGGTGCTCGTCACCGGCGCGCACGGCGGCGTCGGCCACCTCGCCGTGCAGCTCGCGCGCTGGGCCGGCGCCGACCTGGTCGTCGACGGCGACGCGGATCTCGCCCTCGACACGGCCGGAGGCGAGGCGCTCGCGCACGCACGGGCCCGCCGCGTGGTCTCGGTCGCGGAGGAGCCGGCTCCGCCCGGAGCGTACTTCGTCGTCGAGCCGAGCCGCGAGCAGCTCGTCGAGATCGCCCGCCTCGCCGACGAAGGTGCGCTCCGACCCGCGGTCGACTCGGTGTTCCCGCTCGGCGAGGCGTGGGCCGCATTCCGGCGCCTCGAGGCGCGCGGCAAGCGGGGCAAGGTCGTGCTCCGCGTCGTGGAGAGCTAGATCGCGACCGAGCTAGACCCGGACAACCGCGGAGGTGGCGAGGGCCTTCCCGCCCGTGTCGAGCGCGACCGCGACCGCGTAGCGCGCTCCCGGCGGAGCGGGTAGAGCCGTGTCGAACCCGTCCTTCGGCATCCTCGCCGCGTCTGCCAGCCGGTTGCGGCTCGACCCGGCCCTGAGCTGCCAGGCGGCGACGTCGGTCGCGCCGTTCCAGCTCGCGTACAGGGCCTTTCCGGCGGCGGTCGAGTGCGTGGCGAGCACGGGCCGCTCGACCGGCCGGCCCGTCCACGGCAATCGCCTGACGCGGTAGTTCTGCCCTCCCTTGGGGAGCTTCGCGTCCAATCGGACACGTCCCTCGGCGTCGAACTCGGTGAAGTAGCCCGTCGAGCCGTAACAGACGAAGACGTTGCCGTTCGGCAGAAACTGCGTGTCGCCCGTCACGCGTGCGTAGAGCGGCGGCGAGTGCCTGAGCCGGCGGCTGAGGGCGACACGCCGGCGCGCGGTGTCGACGGCCAGGATCAGGCCCGACGACTGCGGCTTCGTGTGCGGGTCGGGGCCGTTGTCGAAGAGGCTGAGCAGCTTGCCGCCGTCGTGCATGCGGGCGTCGTGCTGGAACGCGAAGGCCGTCCCGGGGCCCATCCTGAAGTCGCTCTTCCGCCCGCCGAGCCGCCAGATCACCCGCCCGGTGCGGCGGTCGAGCTTGTAGACGGCCCAGGTGTTGCGGGCGGAGACGATCAGGTTGCCGTCGTGGTCGAAGCCGATCGAGTTGAGGTGGAAGTAGTCGAACGGGTCGCCCACGTCGGTCTGGCGCGCCTCCTCGATCGCCACGTGGTCGAGGCTCTTCCACTCCCAGAGGACGCGCCCGCTCGGGATCGCGAGCTCCTGGATCACCCCGCCGAGCACGCGCGCGCCCGGCTTGCCGCCCACGCTCGAGAGGTTCGCCGGCCTGATCTCGTGACTCGTGACGAGAGCCGTCCCCCTCGGCGTGAGCAGGTACTCGTGGAAGTCGGGCTTGCGCCCGTTCGCGGGCTCGAAGCGCGCGATCTCGCGGTAGGTCCCGTCGAGGACGACGTACTCGCCCACCTGTCCGATGCCTTTCTCGTGCTTGCCCTCCCACCACGTCAGGACCGGCTTGCCCTTGTAGAGCTGGACCCTGAAGTCCATCGCCGTCCTGGGGTAGGTCTTGTGGAACCAGACCACCTTGCCGTCGTCGTCGAGGATCATCGCGCCCCGCTGACCCGGCCCCGACGAGGGCGCCAGGAAGATGAAGCCGTCGGCGACCGATGCCGCCGGGTGCAGGACGGTGACGACCGGCGGCTTCAGGTCGGGGCGTGAGAAGAACCCGTGGACGTCTCCCTGGGCGGCGGGAGCGGCGTGGGCAAGAGCCGGCCCGAGCAGGCGCCCGGCGCCGGGAATCCCGCCGCCGAGGAGCGCGAGGCCACCGGCCCCGCCGGCCGCGCGCCTGAGCAGCTCTGCACGGGTCCACGCCGGATCGCGATCGCGGCCCGAGTGCCGCCGCCTCCCGTCCGGGTGACTCTCTCCCGGCCCCCCCAAGAGACTCACGGCCGGAACCGTATCAGGGTCCGTTCCTTCGGGCGCCGGGATGATCAGGCGACCACGCGGTAGACCTGGAACACCTCGGCGTACTCGCGGTTCACGTTGATCCCGTGCGTGCGGGCGACGTTCCAGATGTACTCGGGGTCGGCGTAGCGGCGATGCTGCTGGGAGGCGTACCGGGCGAGCGCCGCCGCCTTGCGCTCGACGTGGCTCTTCTCGAGAGCCGAGTACCACTGGTAGGCGAAGTCGAAGTTGTTCCAGGGAATCTCGTAGCCCAGGATCGTCGTCCGCTTGAACGCCCGCAGGCCCTCGGCGGCCACGACCTGGTGGTCCTGGTGGATGTCGTGCAGGCTCGGCTGGAAGACGACGTCCGGCCGCCACTCGTCCCAGAGGGCGATCAGGAGCTCGAGGATGTCCTGGCGGCGCTCCGGGAACGTTCGCACGTCGAAGTCGTGAACCGTCAGGTTCGCGTCAGGGATGCCCAGCTCGGCCGTCGCCTGGCGCACCTCACGCGCCAGCGTGTCCGGCGCGAAGCCGTCGGGCAGCGACCTCGTCGCGATCGAGAAGGCGACGTAACGCACGTCTGCGCCGGCCTCGACCAGGCGCGCCATCGTCCCGCCGCAGCCGAACTCGCCGTCGTCGGTGTGCGGCGCGAGCACAAGCGCCCGTTCCCAGCCCTCCTTCACCCGGGGGATTCTCTCACCGCCGCCTCTCGTCGGTCGGCGCGGCCGCCGCTATAGGCTTCTTCCCTCCGTCCGATGGCCCACGGCGACCTCGCCCAGACTGCGGCGCTGCTCGGCGCGTGCGGCTCCGCGCTCGCGCTCGCGACGCGAGGCAGGCCCGCCCTCGTCGCCGGGTTCGCTCTGCTCGCGGCGGCCGAGGCGAGCCTGACCGTCGCGCTCGTCCCCCGCAACGATCTCGAGCACCTGAACTCTCCTGTCCGTCTCGCGGCGATCTCCGTGGTCGCCCTCGCGGTCGTCGGGCTCGGTGTCGCGCTCGCGCGGTGGCCCGGCTTCGTCCCGCCGCTCGTGCTCCTCGCCGCCCCGTTCCGGCTCCCCGTCGACCTCGGCAGCCAGCACGCGTTCCTCCTGATCCCGCTCTACGGCGTGCTCGCCTCCGCGTCGGTCGCGCTGCTCCTGAGAGCCGCCGGGAAGCCCGTCGTTCCGATTCCCCGCCTGATCGCCATTCCCGCAGCCGCCTTCATCGCGCTCGACGCGTCGTCGCTCCTCTGGGCGCGTGACCTCCAGCAGGGCAGTATCGAGCTCGCCTTCTTCATCTTCCCCTTCGCCGCACTGATCGGCGTCGTCGCTCGCTCGCCGGTCGCGGGGTGGCTGCCGAGGGCCCTCGCCGTGATCATCGTCGGGCTCGGGGTCGTCTTCGCCGGGATCGGACTGTGGCAGGAGTGGACGCGCACGATCTTCTTCGCCCAGGACCTGCGTGTGGCCAACACGTACACCTCCTACTTCCGGGTGACCGCTGTCTTCAAGGACCCGAGCATCTACGGACGTCACCTCGTCCTCGCGATCGCCGTGCTGCTCGTTCTGCTGTGGCTGGGGCGCATCGGCCTCCTGCTCGCGGCAGGGCTCGGCGGCGTCCTCTTCGCCGGGCTGTACTTCTCCTACTCCCAGTCGAGCATGGCCGTCCTGTTCGTGAGCGCTCTCGCGATCACCCTCGTGCTCGGCGACCACCGCTCGCGCCGGATCGTCGTCACGGCCGCTCTGGTCGCCGCCCTCGCCGGCGGCGCGATCGCCGCCACGACCGCCCACGGCCACTCGCTGCGCAAGGCGACGAGCGGGCGGTCGCGCCTCGTCGCGGTCACGACCACGGTCATCAGCAAGCACCCGCTCGTCGGCGTCGGCGTCGGCTCGCAGCCGCTCGCGAGCCGGGAGGAGGCGAAGACGAGGTCCGGGGCCGCCAAGAACGCCTCGCACACCACTCCCCTGACCGTCGCCGCCGAGCTCGGCGCGCTCGGCGTCGTCCTCTACCTGGTGCTCCTCGGCGCCGCGGGGCGCCTCCTCCAGCTCGTCTCGCGGCGGCACCGTGCCGCCGGCCTCGGCTTCGCGGCCGCGTTCCTCGTCCTCCTCCTCCACTCGATCTTCTACAGCGGCTTCTTCGAGGATCCGATCACCTGGGGCGTGCTCGCCGTGGCAGCCGCGATCCTCGCCGTCCCGCTCCCGGAAGGAGTACGCGAAGAGACACCCGAGTCGACGGGCCCGTTTCGGTGGAGCCCGGGCCGCGTCGCCCGGCTCCTCGGCCGGGCGGCGCCGGCCGAGGAGCAGCGAGCCTGAGCTCCGCGCGCGGTCGCACCTCCCGCCGGTCGGCGATCCCGTAAGGCACTCTGTAGCGGTCGTTGTCGCGCAGGACCTGGATCGCCGCCGGGGTCGCCGCCGTCGTGCTCGTCACGGGCGGTCTCGTCGCCGCCTGGTTTCTCGTCGTGACCACGCGGCCCAGCGGGCACATCGACACGGAGCTGAAGGGGGTCTCGGTCGTGCCGGCGAAGCCGAAGCCCAAGCCCAAGCCGAAGCCGAAGCGACCCGCCAGGCCGCGCGTCGTCCTCGCCGCCGACAAGCCGTGCTGGCTGAACTTCGGGGGAAACCCCCAGCGCACGCTCGCCCGGACGGACATCAACCTCGGGCAGCCGACCACCACGGTCTGGGCAAAGGGGCTGCACGACTACATCGAGTACCCACCCAGCTACTGCGACGGGCGCCTGTACGTCAACACCTACGGTGGGCGGACCTTCGCGATCGACGCTCTCACCGGCGAGATCCTCTGGTCGAAAGGCGGCGCGGGGCCGAAGGCGTCGACGCCCGCCATCGCCGGCTCTCGCCTCATCGTCACCTCGAAGGACGGCACCGTCACGGCGCTCGACCGCGAGAACGGTCGCACCCTCTGGCAGATCCGGACGAAGGCACGCGTCGAGTCGTCGCCGGTAGCGATCGGCGGGGTCGCCTACTTCGGGGTGACGGACGGACGGCTCTTCGCGGTGGACGTGAAGACCGGCCACATCCGCTGGGCGTACGACACGGGCGGACGGATCAACTCGAGCCCGTCCATCTGGAGGAACCGGATCTGCATCACGACCTATGCGGGCTCGATCTTCTGCCTCGATCGCCGCAACGGACGCAAGCTCTGGGACCGCTACATCAAGCGCGACTTCGCCCGCTACGAGAGCTTCTACGCGAGCCCGTCCACCGACGGGCCGCGCCTGTTCACGATCTCGCGCTCCGGCAAGGTCGTCGCCCTGCGCGCCTCCAACGGAGACGTGCTCTGGACCCACGACCTGAACACGACCGGGTACTCGACGCCCGCGGTCGCGGGCGGCCGGGTCTTCGTCGGCGACTTCGCCGGGACGCTCCACTGCTACGCCGCGGCCACCGGGATCGAGCTCTGGCGGAGATACGTCGGCGGGCGCATCCTCGGCCCGGCGCTCGTCGTCGGCAAGCTCGTCTTCTTCTCGACGCTCGAGCAGAAGACCTACGCGGTCCGGCTCTCCGACGGCAAGCTCGTCTGGCGGGTCGGGATCGGAAAGTACGCGCCCGGCATCGCCACCGACCGCCACTACTTCTTCTCGCTCAACGGCATCCTCGTCGCCTACCGCGGCCGGTACAGCCCCCCGGAGCAGACGGTCACGCAACCGGCGGGTGGCGCCGGCGCCAGAGCGGCGACCGGCGCACGGCAGCCCCCGCGTACCGCCACGCAGCCGCCCGCGAAGCGTAAGTGAGCCGGCGCGCCGAGCCGCCGAGCGTCGTCCGGCCGGCCGCCTCGTAGCCGAGCTCCCGCAGGAGGTCGCCGGCGACGGCCTCGAACGCGGCGACGTCGGCGGGCGCCATCTGGCTCCTCCAGTCCCGGAGGCCCGGCGTCGGAGGCCTCGTCAGGCTCTGCTGGTGCGGCTTCGCCGAGACGTCCACGTGCCCGGCGTAGTCGAGCATCCCCGGCTCGAGCCCCAGCCCGGCGAGATCGCAGATCCGGCCCAGCTCCTCGTCCGGCGCGGCGACGAGCCGCTCGTACCGGACCTCGAGGTACCGGCCGGCTCCGACCCGCCGGCCGAGCCGCGTCGCCGCCGCCACCTCGGACCGCCACTGGCACGCGAAGGCGGCCGCCGAGCGGGGATGGGCCCACGTCCTCGTCACGATCCCGTCCGGCATGGCCAGGAACGAGAGCGCGGCGTCGCGGCCGTCCCGGATCAGGTGCACGAAGCGGGCGTCGGGGAAGAGCCTCTCGAGCAGACGGAGATGCTCCATGTACATGGGAGTCTTGTCGCCCCAACGAGGCTTGCCCCGGCGGGCGGCGTACGTCTCGTAGACGGCTGCGATCGCCTCCCCGAGCGGCATCCGCTCGCGCAGGCGGGGCTCCACCTCCTCCACGGGCACGTCCCACTCGCGCAAGGTGGGCAGGCGCCGCAGGTCGTCTACGAACGCCTCGACGCCGATCCGGCCGCGGTGGCGGTCGGCGAGCTGGGGCACGAAGTACGACTCGTCCGGCACCGCGAGCTGCGAGTGGCCGTCCAGCATCACGCGGAGCAGCGTGGTCCCCGAGCGCCGCACTCCGAGCACGAAGAGGGGGGGATGCCCGGTCAGCTGCGGCGGACGACGACGGCGGAGCGGGCCTGGTGCCGGCCCGACTTGACGACGAGCGTGTAGCGGCCGGGGCGCGCGGGGGCGCTGAGCACCAGAGAGCGGCCCCCGGTTCCCCGCGCGACGGCGCTGGAGCCGTGGTAGAGCGTCCAGCCGACGCGTCTCGCGTCCGTCGAGACCCGGATCGTGACCCGCTGCCCCGGCCGGGCGGTCTGCGCCCGCGGCTCGAGCGCCACGTACCGCAGCACGACGGCGCCGGCCCTCACGGGGCGGGAGCGGTTGCCGGCCCGGTCGACGGCCCCCAGGGCGAGGCGGTAGCGACCCGGAGGCAGCGCCTTGCCTGCCACCTTCCCGTACCACACGACCTCGCCGCGCACGGGCTGGAAGCGCGTCAGCACGCGCTGCTTGCCGTTCACGAACAGGATCGCGTGCGCGTGCTCGGAGATCCGGTAGGAGACGCGGACGACGTCGGCGTGGCCGTCGCCGTCGGGCGAGAAGGACGGCGGCCTCACGGACGACGCCGTGACGCGAGGACGTGTCACGTCGACCCGAATCGGGTTCGGAAGCACGAGCGTACGACCTGACCCGCCGATGTGGATCCGGGGGCGATAGCTCCCCTCCGGCACGATCGCGCCTGCGTCGTCGCGGCCGTTCCAGGTGAAGTGATGGCGACCCCGGCCATAGAGGCCGTTCTCGACGAGCGAGCGCACCACCCGGCCGTCGGAGTCGACGACGCCGATCGAGAGCCGCTCGGGACGGGTGAGGCGAAAGGCAATCGTCGCCCGGCCCGTCGCACAGTCGCAGACGGGCGAGAACGTCTTGTCCACGTGGGTGCCCGTAATCGCCGACTTCTGGACCTTGAGCCCCTCGCTGACGGCGAAGGCGGCGGCGCTTCCGGCGAGGACGGCGAGGACGAGCAGCGTGATCGCGATGCGCCGCCTCGATTCCTTCCGCTCGCCCGGCTGGCCCCGGGACTCCTCCGGCGCCGCGGCGGCGCGGGCGACCTCGACGTTCATCACCTGCCCCGCCGTCGGGGACGTCGCCGTCGACCCGACGGTCGGGCGGCGGGCAAGGTCGAGACCGGGCGAGGCAAGCCGCCGCGAGTCTACGCAGCGGGCGTTCCCCGGTGCTCAGCCGACGGCGCGCCCGGGCTCGGGCGGCTGTCCGGCAAGACGCCTCCGCCGCCGCCACCGGCGCCGCTCGCGCACGAGGATCGCGACCATCGCGGCCACCGACAGCCCGAGCGCCACGACCAGGTACAGGTTCGGAAGCTGGAGAAGCTTCAGCCCGCTCAGCGCCAGGACGTTGGCAAGCGTCAGTCGCAGCACCTCCTCGGGCAGCCGGACGGCGTAGTGGCTGCCGATGAGGATGCCGGGAACCGATCCGATCAGGAGCCAGCCGACCACGTGCAGGTCGACGTTGCCCGCGACGATGTGCCCGAAGCCGGCGACGTAGAGCAGGGCGGCCGCGTGGAGGATGTCGGTGCCGACGACCTTGTGCGCCCGCAGCGGGAAGACGAACAGCATCGTCAGCCCGAAGAACGTCCCGCTGCCCACAGAGGTCAACCCGACGATGAAACCGCCGAAGAGGCCGATCGCGAGCGCGGCGAACCGGTCGCGCCAGACCATGTCGAAGCGATCGTCCTCGCCGATCACCCTGGCCCTGAGCAGGCCCTTCGCGGCCAGCCCGGTGGCGCCGAACAGGAGCGCGCCGCCGAGGACGTACCCCATCGCGGATTGGGCGCCGTCCCCGTAGACGTGCCTCAGGTGCGTGGCGAGCGCGACTCCGGCGATCGACATCGGCGCGCTGCCGAGCAGCATCCAACCGGAGAGCTGGGCGTGGACGGTACCCAGGCGCCGGTGCCGGATCGCGCCGACCGTCTTGAAGATCGCCCCGTGGAAGATGTCCGTCCCCACCGCCAGGGTCGGCTTGAACCCGAAGACGATCACCAGGATCGGCGTCATCAGCGAGCCGCCGCCCATCCCGGTCATCCCGACCAGGACGCCGATCAGGAGACCGGTGAGGACGAACTGCCAGGTCACGCTTCCCGCCTCCGGCGGGAACCGTGACCTAGAAGGCCGCGAGGCGGCATCTCCTAGCCACCGGCGACGCTGCCGTAGTAGTCGATGAGAACGTCGGCGACCTCGGGGCGGCTGAACTCGGCCGGCGGCTTGTGGCCGGTGGCCAGCAGCTCTCTCACCTTCGTTCCGGACAGGTGGACGTGCTGGTCGGCCGGGTGCGGGCAGGTCTTCGCGCTCGCCATCGACCCGCACACCTTGCACCAGAAGGAGTGCTCGAAGAACATCGGCTCGACGTCGAGCTCGTGCGGCTCGAACTCGTCGAAGATCAGCTGCGCGTCGTAGGTGCCGTAGTAGCTGCCGACGCCGGCGTGGTCGCGCCCGACGATGAAGTGCGAGCAGCCGTAGTTCTTGCGGCAGATCGCGTGCCAGATCGCCTCCCGGGGGCCCGCGTAGCGCATCGCCGCAGGGAACGCGGACATGACGACGCGGTCGGCGGGGTAGTAGTTGTCGACGAGGATCCGGTAGCACGCGACCCGGGTCGCGGCGGGAACGTCGTCGGACTTGGTCTCGCCGACGAGCGGGTGGATCAGCAGACCGTCCACGGTCTCGAGCGCGACCTTCGTCAGGTACTCGTGCGCGCGGTGGATCGGGTTCCTGGTCTGGAAGCCGACGACGCGCCTCCAGCCCCGCTCGGCGAACGCCGTCCGCGTCTCGGCCGGGTCCATCGCCAACTCGCCGAACGCCGGCGGCACGCGGTCGAAGACCGTCACACGGCCGGACAGGTAGAGGGGATGCTGCGCGTACAGGCGGGCGACGCCGGGATGCTCGGCGTCGGTGGTGCGGAAGCAGCGCTCCGCCTCGCGCTCCCTGTCGTACGGGTAGACCTCGTCGACCTCGAGCACGGCGACCAGGCGCCCGGACTCGTCGGCGAGGGCGACACGGTCGCCCTGCGGCGCGGCGTCGACCGCCAGGCACACGGGCAGGGCCCACGGGAGCCCGCTCGCGAGCCGCATCTCGTCGACGACGCGCTCGTAGTCGTCGCGCCCCATGAAGCCTTCGAGGGGCGAGAGCGCCCCGGTGGCGAGCAGGTCGAGATCGGAGAGCTCGCGCGAGGTGAGCGTGAGGGTCTCGAGACGCTCGGCGCCGTCGGGGCGGTCGCCGAGCCGGTCGACGAGATGCCCCCCGTGGGGGCGGATCAGCCGCTCGGCGGCGGCGACCGTCGCGACGCCTTCGTCTCTCATGCGGTCACCTGCGCCGGGACGAGCCCCAGCTCCTCGAGCCTCGCCACGACCGCCGCCGCCGACTCCTCGGGCTCCTGGCCCTCGGTGTCGAGGACGATCTCGGGATCCGCGGGCTCCTCGTAGGGATCGTCGACGCCGGTGAAGCCCTTGATCTCGCCCGCGAACGCCTTCGCGTACAGGCCGTTGACGTCCCGCCGCGCGCACTCGTCCACGGACGCCTTCACGAACACCTCCACGAACGGGCCGAACTCCTCGACCAGCTCGCGCGCCTTCGCGCGCGTCTCGCGGTAGGGCGAGATCGCGGCCGCGATCACCGCGCCCCCCTGGCGGGTGAGCCGCGAGGCGACCCAGCCGATCCGCTCGATGTTGGTGTCCCGGTCCTCCTTCGAGAAGCCGAGCCCCTTCGAGAGGTGCTGCCGAACGCTGTCGCCGTCGAGGTACTCGACCACCAGGCCGCGGCGGTCGAGCTCGGGCCCGACCAGGTGGGCGACCGTCGACTTCCCCGAGCCGGACAGTCCGGTGAACCACAGCGTGAAGCCGCCGGCGCGAACGCGGTCGGACTCGGGATGGTCGTGCGGATGGATGTGGCCGCCAATCTGCTGCGCAGATTGGTTGGCAGGCTTGTTCAAAGAAATCGCCTCTCCTTTCGTTTCTCTATCCATTCCAGGGCGAAGCCTTGGAATGGATGCCACACTCGAGCTTGTCGGAGCCGGCCCAGCGGCCGGCGCGCTCCTCCTCCTCCGGCGTGGTCGGCCGGGTGCACGGGATGCAGCCGATCGACCGGTAGCCGGTCTCGTGCAGCGGGTTGTACGGGATCCCGTTCACGTGGATGTAGGCCCAGACCCGCTTCTCGTCCCAGTCGGCGAGCGGGTGAAGCTTCCAGACGTCGTAGCGCTCGGACCACTCGACCTTGCGGGTGCCCGCGCGGCTCGGGGACTGGTCGCGGCGGATCCCGGAGGCCCAGGCCTCGTACGGCTCGAGCGCCTCTAGCAGCGGCTCGACCTTGCGGATGTGGCAGCAGCGGTCCGGGTCGCGCTCCCACAGGTTCGGGCCTTCGCGCCGGTGCTGCTCGGCGACCGTGATCACCTCGGGCTGGATCAGGTTCAGGCCGTAGCGCTCGACGAGCCGCTCGCGCGTCTCGTAGCTCTCGCGGAAGAAGAGCTGAGTGTCGAGCTCGATCACGTCGATCGGCAGGCCGAGCTCGGAGACCATGTGCACGAGCACGGACGACTGCTTCTGCCACGAGCAGGTCAGGCAGAGACGCTCGCCGAACTGCTCGTACGCCCAGGCGAGGAGGTCTTCGGCCGAGATCGTGTCTTCAGGCAGGAGAAGGCTCGGCGTCGCCAAGCAAGACCTCCTTGAGCGTGTCTCCCCGCAGGCCGAGACGGAGCGTCTCCAGGGGGATGACCTCCTCGGGCGGGATGTTGCCCAGGTTGACCTCGGGGCCGAAGTGCCTGATGAACCACGCCTGCGACGCCTTCGTCGGCGCTTCCCAGACGAGGTCGTGGAAGTCGACCGAGTGTGCGATCTCGTCGACGAGGCCGGTGCGCATCTCGCCGCTCGGCCGGAAGATGCCCGCGGTGCCGCCCTCGCGCGACTCGGTGATCACCTTCCAGGCGCCGGCCGCGAGCTCCTCCTGGATCCACTGCACCCACTCGTAGGGGGCGAAGACGACCTCCGAGTCCTTGGAGCCGACCTCGGAGAGGACGGTGAAGTCGCGGGCGAAGTCGGCGACCAGCTCGAGCTTGCGCTCGCGCGGGATCTCGACGGTGCCGTCCGAGATCTCCACGTAGGTGAGGCCGCGCCGGCTCAGCCAGCGCTTGTACTCGTCGAGCTTGTCGCGTGCGTAGACGACCTCGAAGAAGGTGCCGCCGATCACGACGGGCTTCTCGCGGAGCACCTCGAGCTTCCGCTCGAGGTTGCCGGTCACCCAGGCGGTCCCCCAGCCGAGCTTGATGATGTCGATGTAGTCGCCGCAGGTCTCGAGCAGGTCCTCCCAGGCGCGCGGCCCGAGGCCCTTGTCGAGCACGTGGGTGAGGCCGCCGTCGCGCTTGATCCCGAGGTCGAAGTTCTCAGAGGCGGGCATGGAGCTCCTTCAGCTTCTCGAGGGCTTTCGCCTGGACGTCGTGGTAGAGCGAGGCGCCGTGGGCGTCGATCCCGACCGTGAGCGGCCCGAAGTCCTTGACGCGGAACTTCCAGAGGCACTCGGGCATCAGCTCCTCCCAGGCCACCTCCTCGATCTCCTCGATCTGGGTCGTCTCCAGCGCCGCGGCGCCGCCGACGATCGCGAAGTACACCATCCCGAGCCTGCGCATCGGCTCGATCGCCTCGTCCGGGAAGCCGCCCTTGCCGCAGATCGCGCGGACACCGTACAGCGCGCCGAGCGGCTCCGTGAAGCGCACCATGCGCGCACTGGTCGTCGTGCCGATGCAGATCTTCTCGTAGCGTCCGTCGCCGACCTTGCGCACGTTCGGCGCCGTGTGGAGGAGGAACGCACCGGAGAGGTCCATGGGCGGCTCGATTCCCTCGTCGAAGATCCGCATCTGCGTCCGGTCGCGGATCCCGATCATATGCCCCTGGACGACGACCTCGTCGCCGGCCCGGAGCTTCAGGATCTCGGCCTCGTCCCGGACCGGGAAGGTGACCTCGTGGGTGGCCATCAGAGCCGTGCCCTTGCTCGTGATCTTTCCAACCCGGTGTCTGGCACTCGGGTTGAAACGTTTGTGTGACGAAGCCTCCACAGGCGCACGGCTAGGCCTCCCGGTCGTACTCGACGCTGCCGTCGGCGGCGACGTGGGCGGTCGCGCGGCGCGCGGCCCAGCACTGGTAGTTGACCGCCACCGGATTGAGGGTCATGTGCGTGTCCGCGTGCTCGATGTGGCAGTTGAGAACGGTGACGTCGCCGCCGAGGCCCATCGGGCCGATCCCGGTCTCGTTCAAGAGCTCGAACAGCTCCTGTTCGAGCTCACGAACCAGAGGATCTGAATTTCGAGTGCCGACAGGACGTGCGATTGCCTCCTTTGCCAGGTACATGGCGTAGTCGGCGGACCCTCCGATCCCCACGCCGACGATTCCGGGAGGGCAAGGCTTCCCCCCCGCTCCGACGATGGACTCCAGAACGAATTCCTTGATCCCGCGGACGCCGTCCGCGGGATTGAGCATCTTCAGGAAGCTCATGTTCTCCGACCCCGAGCCCTTCGGCACGCACTTGACGTCGAGGCCGTCCCAGCCGGCCACGAACTCCCAGTGCACGATCGGGAGCCGGTAGCCCGTGTTCGGGCCTGTGTTCTCGCGGGTGATCGTGTGCACCGCGTTCGAGCGCAGCGGATGCTCGACGGTGGCGCGCTCGGTGCCGGCCTTCAGCGCCTGGTAGATCCGGGCCGGGTGGAGCGGGAAGCCCTCGCCGACCCGGCAGGTGTAGACGGCGATCCCCGTGTCCTGGCACACCAGGTTGCGGGCTTCGTCCGCAACCTGCACGTTCTTCAAGATCGTCGACAGCACCCGTCGCCCCGGAACCGACGTCTCACGCTTAGCCGCATCGGCCAGCGCATCCCGGAGATCCTGCGGGATGTCCTTCAGCGCCCAGACGTACAGGTGGGCAGCCACCTCGACGACCGCGTCCTCGAGGTGGTTAGAGACAGTCGCGCTCACGCGGCTCCCCTAGCGCGCGCTGCGCCGGCAGAGCGCGCTGCGGCCTTCCCCCCGCGTCTTCCGAAGACCGCGCATTCGAGCAGGCTGTTCCCCATCATCCGGTTGCGTCCGTGCGTGCCGCCCGCGATCTCGCCGCAGGCGAAGAGACCCTCGAGCGTCGTCCGACCCTCGGTGTCGATCACCAGGCCGCCGTTCTGGTAGTGGAGAACAGGGTACGTGTAGATCGGTTCGGTCAGGGGGTCGATTCCCGCCGCCCGGTAGCGGCGCAGCATGTACGGCAGCGAGACGTCGGCATCGGCCTCCGGGATCCGCGTCGTGTCGAGCAGGACCGCGGGGCGGCCGTCGGGCGTCTCGACCCCGTTCCCCTCCGCGACCTCGTCGAAGATCGCCTGCGAGACGGCGTCGCGAGGCCCGAGGGAGTCGGTGAACTCCTCCCGGTCGGCGTTCAGGAGGACGGCCCCGTAGGCGCGTGTCGTCTCCGGGATCGAGTAGCCCTGCATGTTGGGCGGCCAGGCGCCGCCGTTCGGGTGGTACTGCAGAGCGTCCAGGTCGCGCGCCTCCGCACCGAGGTCGAGCGCGATTCGCGTCACCTCGCCCGTCGCGCCGGGATGGTTGGTCGAGAGCTCGCCTCGCTCCTCGGCCTCGCGGAAGCAGCGGCCGCCGGCGGCGAGGACGACCGACCCGGCCTCGAGCTCGTGGTCGCCGCACCGCGCGACCCACCCGTTCTCGCCCCGCTCCAGGCCCGCGAGCGGGCTCTTCGCGAACGTCGTGCCGCCGCCCGACTCCCACGCCTCGCGCAGTGCGGTGGTGATGGCGTGCCCGGTGCGGTCGCCGACCTGGAGCAGGCGCTTCCGGCTCGCGCCGCCGCAGCGCGCCAGCCGGTAGCCGCCGTTCGTCTCGCGGCTTCGCCGCATTGCCGTTCCGCCCACCGCCAAGGCACCCCGTGCGGTGGGCGTAATGTCGCGCGTGAAGCGAACCCCCAGGTCCTCGAGCCAGTGGATCGCGCTCTGCGCCTCGCCGGTGAGGACCTCGACGAGACGGCGGTCGGCGGTCTCGTGCGAGCTACGCCGGACGTCCTCGGCGTGCAGCTCGGGCGAGTCGTCCTCGCCGAACGAGGCCTGGATCCCGCCCTGTGCCTTCGCCGAGTTGCACGACTGGAGCGTGCCCTTCGTCGCGAGCGCGACCCGTGCGCCGGCCCGCTCGGCGGAGACGGCGGCGGCCAGGCCCGAGGCCCCGCTGCCGATCACGAGCACGTCGAACGAGGGCCGCTCGGGCATTGCCGAACGATAGCAGACCTAATGCAAGAAATTAGAGAGTGAAATAGATTGCCGCAGCCGCGCCCGCGCACAGGCAGTAGACCGCGAAGGGTGTCAGCCGGTTCGTGTGGAAGAAGCGCATCAGGAACCTGACCGCGAGGTAGGCCGTTACCGCGGCGCAGATCGCGCCGACGAGAGTCTGTCCCCGAACGCCGTTGCCGGTGGAGCCGAACAGGTCGGGCAGCTTGAGAACAGCGGCTGCGCCGATGATCGGCGTCGCGAGCAGGAACGCGAACCGTGCGGCGTCTTCGTTCGAGAGCCCGACCAGCAACCCGCCGCCCATCGTCGCGCCGGAGCGCGAGAAGCCCGGGATCAGAGCGAGCGCCTGGGCGGCGCCGACCCCGAACGACTCCTTCCAGCCGACCCGCCGGGCGATCCGCTCGTCCGGGTCCCCTGTCTCGGCCGACGGCGCACGGCGGCGGAGGAGCTCGGCGCCGTAGAGGAGAAACCCGTTCGCGGCCAGGAAGATCGAGGCCGACTCCGCCGAGGTGAAGACGTGGCGGAGCTTGTGCTCGAGCGTGAGCCCGAGGATCCCTGCCGGGATCGTCGCCACGATCAGCAGCCAGGCGAGCCTGGCGTCCGTGTCGGCGACCTCGCGGTCGCGGAGGCTCCGACCGAGGCCCTTGAGGATCCGCACCCAGTCGCGCCAGAAGAACCCGAGCAGGACGAGCGCGGTGGCCGAGTGCGTCCCGACGAGGAACGTGAGAAAGAAGTTGTCGTTCTGCTTGATGTGCCAGCCCACCAGCTTGGCGACGATCACGCTGTGCCCGAGGCTCGAGATCGGGAACAGCTCGGAGAAGCCCTGGAGCAGGCCCAGGACGATCGCTTGCCAGTAGGAGATCAAGCGGCCTTCGAGCGCTTCGGCGCGCTCTGGAACCACGCGAAGGCGAGCACCGCCAGGCCGACGAGGAAGGAGGCGATGCCGTGCTTCGCGTGGTGGTGGCCGGACCCCGCCTCGTGGCCGGGGAAGAAGCCGGGCAGCGACCTGGCCGGCTCGGCCCAGTAGACGACCGCGACGACGATCAGCGCGACGCCGACCACGACGGCGGCGACTGTCAGCAAACGGCTCTTCGGCATCGAACTCCTCCCTCGGTTGGCCCGCCGCGCAGGGACGATACCGCTACCAGACCGAGCGGTAGAGCTCTGCGACCAGCGCCGCGCTCGCCGGCCTGGGGTTGGCCTGCGCCCCGGAACGTGCCGCGGCGGCCGCGCCGAGGTCGTCGAGGTCCGCCTCGGGGACGCCGAAGTCGCGCAGCCGCTCGAATCCGCCGAGCCTCGCCAGCTCCTCGACGCGCTCGACGGAGACGGCGGTCATCGCGCGCGGGACCACGGGCTCGTTGAACCGCATGGCCGGCGGGAGGCAGATCGCGTTCATCGCTCCGTGCGGAAGCCCGTAGCGGCCCCCGACGGCCTGCGCCATCGCATGCCCGAGGTACAGGCCGTTCCTGGCCAGCGCCTGCCCCGCGTCGCCCGCCGCCTCGAGCAGTCGCCGGCGGGCCTCGAGATCGTGGCCGTCCTCGAGCACGGCGGGCAACCAGCGGTCGATGCCGGATGCTCCGCGACGAGCCTCCTCGAGCTCGCCCGGGTAAAGGGCCTCGACGCAATGGGCGAGCGCGTTCATCGCCGTGCCGCCGGTCTCGGAGCGGGGCAGGTCGAGGGTCAGCTCCGGCTCGTAGACGATGCCGGCCAGCCGTGCGCCCGCACCGCCGCCGACCTGCCGCCGCTCGGGCGTGCGAATGCCGAAGAAGCCGGTCCACTCCGCACCCGAGTAGGTGGTCGGAACGGAGACGAGCGGCAGGCGCGAGGCCGCCGACGCAGCCTTGGCCGTGTCGATCGCGCTCCCGCCCCCGACGGCGAGGATGCCGTCCACCTCGCGCGGAACGGCGATCCGGTCGGAGGGGATCTCGCTCCAGCGCGCCGCGGCGGGAATCGCGAGCTTGTCCCAGCGGGGCCCGGCGACGAGCAGCGGCCGGTCGACCCCGGCGTCGTCGAGGACGCCGGGCAGCTCCTCGAGCCCCCACCGCACGATCATGGGCCGAGCCGCTCCCGAGCGAACGACACGAACGCCTGCGCAGAGGCCGAGCCGGTGCGGCCGGACGCCCGGGCGATCGAGATCTCCCTGGCGAGGTCGAGGCCGCGCACGCGCGCCTCGGCGAGCGTTCCCGCTGCCAGCTCGGCCTCGACGGCGCGGCGGGAGATGAAGGTGACGCCGTAGCCTCCCTGGGCGGCGCTCCGGACGGACTCCTGGAGGCCGAGCTCGAGCGCGACGTCCAGATCGCGCAGCTTCCGCCCGCTCTTCCGCAGCTCGTCCTCGACCATCTGCCGGACGCCCGCGCCGTGCTGCATCAGGATCAGCGGGCCTCGCGGGAGCTCGTCGAGGCCGACCGTGCGGCCGGCAAACGGGTGCCCGGGCGCGCAGGCGAGGATCACCTCGTCCCGGAAGAAAGGCTCGAAGCTGACCGACCGGTGACGCCGCGCGGCCCCGACGATCCCGAGCTCGAGCCGCCGGTCGGCGACTAGCTCGACCACCGACTGCGTGTCGGACACCGTCAACTCGACGCGGAGCTCCGGATTGGCGCGCTGGAACTCGCACAGGAGGACCGGGAGCACGACCGCCGCCGGGCCGGTCGAGGCGCCGATCTCGAACGTGCCCCGGAGCGGCGCCTCCGGCTCGACCAGCTCTTCGAGGAGCTGCTCCTCGAGCGCGAGCAGCCGTTGCGCGCCCCGGTACAGCCGCAGGCCCGCCTCGGTCGCCTCGACGCGGCGCCCGGACCGGTCGAGCAGCTGCGCTCCGAGCCGCTGCTCGAGCGCCCGCACCTGCTGGGAGACGGCGGGCTGCGTCACGCCGAGCCGGGCCGCGGCCTCGGAGAAGCTGCGGCGCTCGACGACCTCGCAGAAGGCGGCGAGCTGGCGCGTGTCCATAAGGCAAGCTTATCCCGGAGGGGCTGAGAGAATCACGCCGTGGCAATCGAGGTACGAGACGTGGCGCCGGGCCTGTGGCTCTGGCTGACGGAGCACCCGGACTGGACGGCGGGGCGCGTCTGGTGGACGCCCTGGCACGAGGAGCGGGTCCTTCCGGCCCTCAGGAAGCTCCTCGAGCTGCCCTTCGAGCGGGTCGTCGTCTCTCACGGCGAGCCTGTCTACGACCGGGCGGCGTTTGCACGCGCACTCGAGCTGCCGCCGCTGAGGCTCGACTGATGCGCGTCTGGGTCGACCTGACCAACTCGCCGCACGTGCTCGTCTTCCGGCCGCTGATCCGCCTCCTGCGCGAGCGGGGGGCAGAGGTCGAGGTGACGGCCCGCGAGTACGCACAGACGATGCAGCTCCTCGCGCTGCACGGGATCGAGGCGACGCCGATCGGCCGGCACGGGGGGCGCTCGACGCTCGGCAAGGCCGCCGGCGAGCTCGGCCGGCTGCCCGTCCTGCGCCGCTGGGCGCAGGGCCGCCGGTTCGACCTCGCGCTCGCACACGGCTCGCACGACCTGACGCTGACCGCCCGGTCGCTGGGAATCCCGAGCGCGACCACATTCGACTACGAGTTCGCCTGGCTCCAGCACCAGCTCGGCTGCCGCGCCGCCACGCGGGTCGTCGTCCCGGAGGCGATCCCGCCCGAGCGGCTCGCGCGCTACGGCGTGCGGCCGCCGAAGCTCCGCCGCTACCCGGGCCTGAAGGAGGAGTACTACCTCGCCGACTTCGAGCCGCAGCCCGTCGACGTGCCGGCCGGAAAGCTGCTCGTCGTCGTCCGCACGCCGCCCGAGGTCTCGCTCTACCACCGGCACGGAAACCCGCTGTTCGCCCGGGTGCTCGAGCGGCTCGGCCGCGACGAGCGGGTGCACGCGCTCGTCCTCCCCCGAACCAACGAGCAGCGGGCGGCGATCCGCGCGCTCGGGCTCCCGTCGCTCGTCGTCCCCGACCGGGCGGTCGACGCGCAGAGCCAGATCGCTGCCGCGGCCGCGGTCGTCTCGGCCGGCGGGACGATGAACCGTGAGGCGGCCGCGCTCGGAACGCCGGTCTACACCACGTTCGGCGGCCGCCTCGGTGCGGTCGACGAGGGGCTGATCCGGAACGGCCGGCTCATCCGGCTCACGGACCCGTCGCAACTCGACCTCGACGCCCTGCCGCCGCGCCGGGCACCAATACGCCGGGGTCCTGCCGAGCTGCTCACGGCCCTCACCGACTGATTTCGCCGGTCGATCCGAAATCGCGCCGCCGGCGAAGATCAGCACCACCCTGCACGGGTGCCCTCGCCGCCTCACGCTTCGACTCGGCCCCGGCAGGCATCTCCTTCGCGTGCAGGCAGTCGACCCCGCCGGGCGACACACCGCGATCAGCGGCTGGCGATCGTCGCCCGGACGGCGGTGCCCCGGCTCCCGGCGAAGAAGGTCTGGCAACGCGACGTGTCAGGCAGCACCGGCACGTTCGGCCTGTACGGAATCGCCGAGGGGCCGGACGGGAACCTCTACGCGGCCGATGCGGCAGACGACCAGATCGACGTGTTCGACGCGAACGGGAACCTGCTGCGGCGTTGGGGCTCGCGGGAACGCACCCGGCCAGTTCCGGTTCGAGAACAATCCCGACCCTTCCGAGGCGACGCTCCCGCTTGCGAGCGTCGCCGTCGACCAGCGGGACGGCACCGTCTACGTCGCCGAGCCGCAGCGGATCCAGCGATTCGACCCGCAGGGCGGCTTCCGGCTCGCGTGGGGAGCGCCCGGCCTCGCGAGGGGAGAGTTCACCCGCATCACCGACTTGACCGTCGGGCCGACCGGCACCGTCTACGCGCTCGAGGACCGGCTCGCCGGGCAGGGTCGCATCCAGGAGTTCGACCCGGCCGGATCGTTTCTGACCGCGTTCGGTCGCGGCCAGATCGTCGACTCGGGCGGGATCGTCGTGGACACGGCCGGCGACTCGATCGTCGCCGACGACGACGCGAACGTGATCAGGGTCTTCTCCGCTGACGGCCGCCTGAGCCGGACCTTCGGGGAGCCCGCAGCGCACCCGGCCAGCTCGCCTTTCCGACCGAGATGGCGCTGAACGGCAACACGCGGTACGTGTCCGACAACGACCACGAGCGCGTGGTGCGATTCGACCTCCCGAGCGGGAAGCCGACCGGTTACTGGCAGACGGAATCGAAGGCCGCCGGGATCGCGCTGGACTCGTCGGGAGCCGTCTACGTGGTCGACGTGACCGGGACGCTGACGAAGTACTCCCCGCGGGCCTGACGAGAGGAAGAACCGGCTCAGCCGGCCGCCGCGAGCGCCGCGAGGACCTCCTCGCCGTAGCGCTCCAGCTTCGCCGGGCCGACCCCCGGGACCGCCGCCAGCTCGGCCAGGCTGCGGGGGCGGCGGCCGGCGATCTCCTCCAGCGTCGAGTTGTGGAAGACCCGGTACGCCGGGATCTCCTCGGCGCGTGCCCGGGCGAGCCGCCACGCCTTCAGCGCCTCGAAGCTCACCGGTCGATCCGGGGACGCCTTCGCCGGCCCGAGCTCGAGGAGGAACCGGCTCGGGCTGCCGACCCACGTGATCGCCAGCAGGCGCTTCGCCCGCGTCATCCCGACGTAGAGGAGCCGGCGCTCCTCGGCCGTCTCGGCCTCGGTTCGCGCCTGGCGGCACGGCAGCTCGCGCTCCTCCAGCCGGGGCAGGAGGACGACCTCGAACTCCAGCCCCTTGGCGCCGTGGTAGGTGAGAAGGTGGACTCCTCGGCGCGACTCGCCGCCGTCGCCGTAGCGCCGCTCGAGCTCGGCGCGGAAGTCCGCCCCGATGCCGCCGATCTCCTCTGCGAGCCCGACGAGCCGCCCCAGGTCCTTCTGCCTCGTCTCCTCACGGTCGCCGAGCTTCTCCGGCAGCGGGCCGGGCAGCCAGCCCAGGTCGAGCGCGACCGCCCGCACCCTGGCCGCCGGATCGTCCGGCCGCAACGCCCGCAGGACGCGCCGCGCCGCCTCGCGCGCGAGCAGCGCGGCGCCCTGGTAGGGGATGCCCGACTCGTGGAGGATCGCCTCGAAGTCGGCCAGGCGCGCGTTCGTGCGGCAGAGGACCGCGACCTCCTCGAAGGCGACAGCGGCGCCCCGGATCGTCTCGACCAGAAACGCGCCTTCCGCCTCGACGGTCGAGAACGGGCGCACCTCCGGCTCGGGACCTGCGGGCCGGGTCGCGCGAAGCACCTTCTCCGCACCGCCCAGCTTCGGGACGAGCCGGTTCGCGAGCGCGAGCACCTCCGGCGTCGAGCGGTGGTTCTCCTCCAGCCGGATCACCTGCGCGTGTGGAAACCGCTGCGGCAGGCCGAGCAGGTGGTCGGGCGTCGCGCCCGTGAAGCCGTAGATCGACTGGTAGTCGTCGCCGACGACGCAGAGGTCGTCGCGGGACCCGAGCCAGCGGTCGAGGAGCGTCTGCTGCAGCAGGTTGACGTCCTGGTACTCGTCGACCGTGAAGGCGCGGTAGCGCTCGCGGAACTCGGCCGCCGCGCGCTCGTCCTCGAAGACCTCGATCGCGCGCTCGAGCAAGTCCTCGAAGTCCATCAGCCCCTCGGCGCGCTTGCGCTCCTCGTAGCGGCAGTAGACCCGGTGCATCAGGTCGGCCGGGATCGGCGGCACGTGCCCGTCGAGCGAGCCGAGGTAGCGCCCGGGCGGGATGCGTCGGTTGTGCGCCCACTCGATCTCGGTGGCGAGGTCGCCGGCGGCGCGGAACCTGTACGGCGCGGGCAGCCCGTTGGCGATCTGCCGGACGACGAGCGCCTTCGAGGCGAGGATCCGTCCGACCGCGTCCGGGCGGAAGTAGCGGAGCTGCGCGAGCGCGGCCGAGTGGAACGTCGAGGCTCGGACGCCCGTGACGTCGAGCCGCTCCAGCCGCCCGCGCATCTCCCGCGCCGCCTTGTCGGTGAACGTGACCGCGAGGATCTGCGACGCGCCGAAGGCACCCGAGGCGACCTGCCGCGCGATCCGCTGCGTGATCGTCGTCGTCTTGCCCGAGCCCGCTCCCGCGAGGATGCAGACGGGCCCGCGGACGGCCTCGACCGCCCGCCGCTGCTCGGCGTTCAGCTCCACCGGGCCATCCTAGAAATCGGGTCAGCCGGCCTTCGTGCCGGGACCGTCTCGACTTCGGCACAACCCCGGGGGCGCGTGAAGGTGCCAAACAGGACACGCCAGGGCGAAACGTGCGCCTCAGCGCGGATCAGTCGCCGATCGTCAGCAGCACCTGGCCGCCCCGGACGGCGACGTCCTCCGGCGGGTTGGCGAGCCGCACGGTCTTCGTCACCTGCTTCATCTTCGGGTCGATCCGGATCAGCGTCTTGCCGCGCGTGCTCACGACCCACACGTAGCCCGCGCCCGCGGCGATCGCCGAGGGCTGGTCGCTCAGGCCGATCGTCTCCACCTTCGAGCCCGCCAGCGCGACCCTCGTGACCGTGCCGTTGCCCGCGCTCGCGACCCAGGCGGCGCCGAAGCCGATCGCGACCGCGACCGGGTCGTTCCCAACCGTCACCCGGCGCGCGACCCGCTTCGTCTGCGGCTCGATCGCGATCAGCTCGTTCCTGGCGCCGTTCACGACCCACAGGAGCCCGGCACCGCGGACGACCGCCGGCGCTCCCGGGGCGCGCTCGCCCTTCACGTTGCGGACCGTTGCCATCGTCCGCGGGTCGAGCACGAGCAGCGAGCCCGGCTCGACGCGCCGCGGCGATCCTCCGATCACGAACCTGAGGTCGAGCGCCGCGGCGACGATCCCGCCGACGAAGATCAGCCCGATCGCGAGCGCCAGGCGCTGCCGCGTCCAGCGCGTCGGCTGCCGCCGGGCGCCTGCCCGGCTACCCGACGCGGTCTTCGACAACGGCCGCGGACGCGCCCGTACGCTGCGGGGCCTTCATCATCGCTGCCAGCTTCGAGACGAGCTCCAGCGTCTCACCCTCGGCGACGAGGCGCTCGAGCGCGACGAGCTCGTCCTCCAGCCACCCGGCGTCGATCGGCGGGCGCGTCACCGCCAGGATCTTCGGATGCAGCGTCGGGCCCACGGTCTCGCCGCCGCCCCACAGCTCCTCGTGCAGCTTCTCGCCCGGGCGGACACCGGTGAACTCGATCGCGATGTCCCGGTCGGGCTCCTTGCCCGAGAGCCGGATCATGTTCCGGGCGAGCTCGAGGATCGAGACCGGCTCGCCCATGTCCAGCACGAAGACGTGGCCGGAACGGCCGATCGAGCCCGCCTGGACGACGAGCGACACCGCCTCGGGGATGGTCATGAAGAAGCGGGACATCTCCGGGTGGGTGACGCCGACCGGGCCGCCGCGCTCGATCTGGCGGCGGAAGATCGGGATCACGCTCCCGGAGGAGCCGAGCACGTTGCCGAAGCGGACGGCGACGAAGCGGGTCGGGCCCTCCCTGGCGCCGTAGGCCTCGACGATCCACTCGCACAGCGCCTTCGACTGCCCCATCACCGTCTTCGGGTTCACGGCCTTGTCGGTCGAGACGAGCACGAACCGCTCGACCCCGAACTCGGCCGCGACCTCGGCCATCACCTTCGTCGCCAGCGTGTTGTTCCGGACCGACTCCAGCGGGTTCGCCTCCATGAGCGGGACGTGCTTGTACGCGGCGGCGTGGAAGACGACCGACGGCGTGTAGCGCTCGAAGACGCGCCGCATGCGCTCCCGGTTGCCGGCGTCGGCCAGCACCGGCACGCTCGGCGCGAACCCGCGCTCCGAGACGAGCTCGCGCTCGATCTCGAACAGCGGCGTCTCGCCCTGGTCGACGAGGATCAGGCGCCGGCAGCCGATCCGTGCGATCTGCCGGCAGAGCTCGGAGCCGATCGAGCCGCCGGCGCCGGTGACGAGAACGGTCGCGTCGGCCAGATAGGCGGCGACGGCGGGCAGGTCGACCTCGACCGGCTCGCGGCCGAGGACGTCCTCCACCTGCACGGGGCGGATCTGCCCGGCGAGGTCGGCCTCGCCGGAGATCAGCTCGTAGATCCCGGGCAGGGTCTTCACCGGCACGGAGGTCTTCCTCGTGATGTCGACGACGCGCTGGCGCACCTCGCCGGAGGCCGACGGGATCGCGATCAGGACCTCGTCCGGCCGGTTGTCGTGGAGCAGCCTCGGCAGCTCGAGGGTGGTGCCGAGCACGCGCACGTTGTGCAGGCGCAGGTTCTTCTTGCGCGGGTCGTCGTCGACGAAGCCGATCGGCGTGTATCCGAGCGAGGGGCTGCGCAGCATCTCCTTCACGATCAGCTGGGCCGCGTCGCCGGCGCCGACGACGATCACCTCCTTGCCGCGGGCGACGAGCCCGCGGGCGGTCGGCCGCTCCATCAGCGTACGGGCGAGCATCCGCGCGCCGGCGACGAAGGCCAGGAGGAGGACCCAGTCCATGATCGCCACCGAGCGCGGCAACCGCACCTGGTGCACCGGGTTCGCGAAGTAGACGACGAAGCTCGAGACGAGGCACGCGACGGTCACGCCCCGCGCGGCGCCCCACATGTCGCGGGTCGACACGTAGCGCCACCAGCGGTTGTAGAAGCCGAAGACGACGAAGACGGCGACCTGGATCAGGATCACCATCCAGATCGTCCGGTTGAAGAGGGTGTCGTAGTAGGGCGGGATCCGGGGGTCGAAGCGCAGCCGGAAGGCGAGATACCAGGCGGCGGCGGCGAGCCCGGCGTCGACGACGAGCTGCCAGATGCGATGCCGCGTGATCGGCAGGGTGATCACCGGGCGGCTCCCACGGCGGCCGCCTCGCGAACGGCGGCGACCACGCGCTCCTGCGTCGCCTCGTCGATCCCCGCCCACATCGGGAGCGCGAGATTCTCGCGCGCGGCGCGCTCGGTCTCGGGCAGCGAGCCCCTCTCGGCGCCCAGGTAGCACAGGGCAGGCTGCAGGTGAAGCGGCGTCACGTAGTACGAGGCGCAGGAGATCCCCGCCGCCTTCAGCGCGGCGGCCAGCCGGTCGCGCTCCGTGGAGCGGACGACGTACATGTGGAAGACGTGCCCGGGATCGTCGGCGGGAATCTCGCAGGATTCGCCGAGCCCGAGCGCCGCGTACGTCGCGGCCGCGTCCCGGCGCGCCTCGTTCCAGCCGCGCAGGCGCGGCAGGAACAGCCGCAGCGCCGCGGCCTGGATCTCGTCGAGCCTGGAGTTGAAGCCGATCAGGTCGAAGTCGACCTTGTCGCGCGAGCCGTGGAAGCGAAGGAGCCGGACACGATCGGCGAGCGCTTCGTCGGTGGCGGCGACGAGGCCGCCGTCGCCGAGCGCGAACAGGTTCTTCGTCGGGAAGAAGCTGAACGTCGAGGCGACGCCGGCCGCGGCCACGCCCGGCGCGCCGAAGGCCTGCGCCGCGTCCTCGATCAGCGGAGGCCCGAGCGCGGCGAGGTCGGCGAGCGGAGCGGGCCGGCCGAAGAGATGCACGGGCATGATCGCCTTCGTTCGCGACGTGATCCGCCCCGAGACGTCCTCGGCGTCGAGGTTGAGGGTGGCCGGGTCGATGTCGGCGAAGACCGGGGTCGCGCCTGCCTGCACGATCGCCTCCGCGGTGGCGTAGAAGGTGAAGGCGGGGCAGATCACCTCGTCGCCGGCGCCGATCCCCATCGCCCGGAGGGCGAGCACGAGCGCGTCGGTTCCGTTCGCGACCCCGACTGCAAACGGCACGCCGAGGTAGGCGGCCGCCTCCTCCTCGAAGGCGGCGACGTTCGGGCCGAGGATGAGGCGACCCGACTCGAGCACCTCGCCGAAGCGCTCCTTCAGCTCCGGGATCAGCGGCGCGTACTGCGCCTTGACGTCGACCAGCGGGATCAACGCGGGGGAACCCATGGTTCCCCCGCGGGCCCCTTCCTTATGCACGCGTGGACTCGTGGGCACGGTCGTGCAGATTCCTTTGCCGGCGGCGGAGCAGCAACCAGGCCGCGGCCAGGAACACCGCGGCAACGACAGCGTAGTCCACCCAGCGGAACTCGTCGTGTACCCGCCGGTAGCCGGTTCCGACACCCCAGCCGGCGCCGGCGAGCGCGAAGCACCAGATCGCCGACCCGGCGAGGGTGAGGATCGTGTAGCGCGGCAGCGGAGAGCGGAAGACCCCGGCCGGGATCGAGATGAACGACCGGACGACCGGCGTGATCCGGCCCAGGAACACCGCCCAGTCGCCGCGGCGGTCGAACCAGGCCTCCGCGCGGTCGAGCTTCTCCGGCGGGAGGTGGAGCGCCCGCCCCCGGCGCTCGAGCAGGGGCCGGCCGCCGTAGGCGCCGATTCCCCAGCCGGCGAGCGAGCCGAGCAGGTAGCCGACCGTCCCGGCGAGCGAGACTGCGACGAACCCCCAGGCCGCGCTCCGGATCGTCGTGCCGAACAGGACGACGTGCCCGCCGGCGAGCGCGCCGGCCGCGAGCGCTCCGCCGTAGATCATCACGAGCTCGCTGGCCGCCGGGAAGACGGCGTCGATCACCATCAGGACGAAGACGGCGTACAGCCCGTGGTTGCCGACGAACGAGGTGATGCCGTGTGTGAGGGAGGCGACGACCACCCCGGCGAGATTACTTCTTCCCGGCGGTCGGCTTCGGCGGCTCGATCCTGAAGACGGTCAGGCGGTGAACGGGGAAGGTCGCGCCGAGGCTGACCGAGCCGACCGCGTTGGTCGCGGTCACCCGTGCGACGTAGCTGCCCGAGTACACGACCGCGCCGCCGTCGGTCCTCCCGTCCCAGAGCACGTCGTACGCGCCGGCGGGGGCGGCCACCTTCGGCAGCGTCCGCAGGACGACGCCCGAGCTGGTCTCGATCCTGGCCGTGATCGTCGCGGGCCGCGAGAGCTGGACGACGGCGACCGCACGGGGCTTCAGGCGCGGAACGACGAGCGTGGGCGGGATCGGGGCGGCGAACCCGAGCGTCCGGTTGAGCTGGAAGTCGCGCTCGGCGGACGAGGAGACGCCCGCGTCGTCGGTCGCGCTCACGACCCACCGCCAGCGCCCCTCGAGCTCGGGCGTGCCGTCGGGCTTCGTCCCGGGCCAGTCGACGGGATACGTGCCCGGGGCGGCCGGGCCGGAGATGCTGACGCGGGCGAGACCGTCCGGGCCGATCAGGCTCGCCGTCACGTTGGACTGCCTGACGACCTTGTACCTAAGCTGCTGCGCGTCGGCGACGCCGTCCCCGTTCGGCGACACCACCGGTGCGACCGGCTCGGGCACGTAGACGCCGCCGTAGAGGACCAGCAACGCCTCGCCGATCGCGCGCTCGGGGCCCGTCGGCCGGTTGAGGAGCGTCCCGTCGAAGGCCATGGTCGCCGAGCGGCCGCCGTCGAGCGCCGCCGCCGTGACCGCGCCCAGCCGGACGAGCTGGAGCGCGAGCTCGAAGTTGGTCACGCCCGCGCTGTAGCCGGGCAGGGCGCCGTCCACGGTGACGAGCAGAAGGCGACCGTCGGCGAGCTGGCCGACCGCGCTGCGGGCCGTCCTGGGGAGGAGCTGGCCGGGGGTGAACTGCTCGTTCGCGCGGAAGACCGGCTTGCCGTTCCGCACCAGCACCGGCCCCCCGCCGAGGGCGTCCACGATTCCGGCCCAGGCCGGCTTGAGGATCAGCCGGACCTTCACCGTCTGGCCGACCGGCGCCTCCGCCTGCATCCTCGTGGCGGCGACGCCGCGGGCCTCGAGCACCGCGCCGCCGGCCGGGATCGCCGTTCCCCCGCCGCCGGAGACGGCGGTAACGGTGGCGGCGATCTCGCCGTTCGGGGTCGTCGCCGGGAACGAGCCGAAGACGAGCTCCACCGAGCCGGGAGTCGACGGCGTCGCCGGGCCGTAGGCCGTCGTGAACAGCGAGACCCCGTTCGACCCGGCCGGGCCGTTGACGTCGTTCAGAGCGCGGCGCGGCCCCGATCCCTGCCAGGTGGCGAGCATCGTCACCCGGCCGACGTTGAGCGTGCCGCCCGCGTCGAGGCCGATGCTCGAGCGGCCGGCGAGCGGCGGCTGGTCGAGCGCACCGCTCCTCATCAGGATCCCGCTCGGAACGCCCTTCGCGCCGAAGAGATCGCCGTTGATCCCGGCGACGGTTGCGCCGGCCGAGTACCGCTTCTCCATGTCGGTCAGCCGCTCGGTGCCGACGACCGTGTCGTTCGAGAGCACCGGGTTCACCTGCCAGAGCCCGCCCGGCCGGGGGACGGTGAGGACGTTGACGACCACCGGGCCGTGGGTCGTGAACAGGATCTGGCGATCGAACGCCAGCCCGGGGATCAGCTCCCGTGGAGCGGCGGCGGCGGGCCCGGCGAGGACCAGCCCCAGCACGCAGACGATGACGGCACGGCGAAGCACGACCCTGGTTTCAGGTTAGCCGGGCGCCGCCCCGCTCCTTCCGCTCGGTCGGGGGCCCGAGCTCACCTGAGGATGCGCGCGGGTGGTCGCATCCGCGTGCGAGGCTCGGTCGGCAGCCGCAAGTCCAGCGAGCCCGAGGGGTATCGGCACGACCGCGAGCGGGCCGCTCCGGCGTCCTCTGGTGCCACACGGCCGAGCTACTCCGGCGGCCAGGGGAACGCTGCCGGTGCGATCGGTGGTCGGTCTGCGTACACCTCGCGGGCGAGCGCAACGGGGTGTCGACGGAGGCGCCGCACTTGGCCGCCAGCCGCGACCTACCGACACGGAGACGCTGCCTGCGCCAGTGTTCCGCAATGACGCGTGAGCGCGGTCGTCACTCTTCGGCCGCGCTGCGCTGACGGTTCTCGCCGCTCGGCTGGCTCCGTCGCTTGCCGCAGCGTTGGAGTGGCGATGCCTGAGCATTCAGTTCGCGATCGCCGTCGGTGGAATAGGGTGGGACACGTGGTGCGGGATGGCGTTTGCGGCGATTTCGGGTCAGCGGTGGAGCTGCTGAATGTCGTCTGGCCCCATCGTGTTGGTTCTGAGGGGGCGCTCCGACACACTGCTGAGGTCGCACCCGCGGGTGCCCATCGCCGCTACTGGGCAGCCGAGGATGGCGGGAGGCTCGTTGGTTGGGCGACGGCGGCGATCGAACACCAGAGCGCAGAGCGTCCTGGCTTCTTCGAGGTGAGCGTGGCACCGGATGCGCGTAACCTCGGCGTGGGGACGGCCTTGTTTGATTGTTGCGAGGCACACCTGGCAGGGCTCGAGGTGGCGACGATGCTGACGGTCACGACTCCTGAGGAGGCGTCGCGGAGGCGTGCGACCGCAAAGGGATTCCGCCACACCAACACGACAAGGATTTCCGGTGTGGGTCCGCGCACGGTCAAACCGGAGCCCGGTCGATTGTCCGGTGTCGAGCTCCGGTCGCTGGGGTCTCTCGACCCACACAAGGTGTACGAGCTCGATGCGGAGGCGATGCAGGACGTTCCCGGTGAGGTCGCCATGGACGACGTCACCTTTGAACAATGGTTCGAGGACTATTGGCGACATCCGGACACGGATCTTGAAGCGAGCGTTGCGGCGGTGATCGATGACAGAGTTGTCTCCTTCTCGCATCTTCGCGTCGGCTCTGGCGGCCGGGCAGTGACTGACATGACCGGCACACTGCGCGCCTATCGCGGCCGAGGACTAGCGCTGCTGGTCAAGCGCGCGACGCTCGTAAACGCCGCTCGGCAGGAAGTGCACCTGGTCTCGACGGAAAACGATGAAACAAACCGTCCGATGCTCAGCGTCAACGAGAAGCTCGGGTACCGCCCGATCGGCAGCACGCTGATGTGGGCTCGCGGCTGATCCCCTCGACTGGGCGGCGGTGCTGTCGCCAGAGCGCTGTGTCAGGCAGCCGCCACCGCGGGAGGGCGCTCGGCGCGGCGGTACTCGACCGTGTAGCCGAGCCGGCGCGGGACCTCGAGCAGCCGCTCGAGGTCGAGGTCGATGCGGGCACCCGCTTTTTGCGTCACCTCGTCCTCGATCGGCAGGTCGAAGTCGTCGGCGCCGTAGTCGAGCGCGAGGAAGGCGTCCTCGTTCTGCGTCAAGACCGAGGTGCGGACATGCTCGACGTTGTCGAGGAAGATCCGGCTGAGGGCGATCCAGCGACGGTACTCCGGCGCAGAGACCTCCTCGCCGCCGAACGCCGTTCCGTACGGCTTGTACGTCCAGCAGAGGAACGAGAACAGCCCCGCGTAGCCGTCCGCGAGGCACTCGTCCTGGAAGTCGCGCGTCCGCTGCAGGTGCTCGAGCCGCTCGTCGAGCGTCTCGTCGAAGCCGATCACCATCGTCGCGGTCGTGCGCATCCCGCTCTCGACGATCGCCCGTTGCGCCTCGAGGAAGTCCTTGACCGTGTACTTCCACTTCGCGTGCCGCCGGCGGAAGTCCTCGGTGAGGATCTCGCTGCCGCCGCCCGTCACCCAGTGCACGCCCGCGTCGCGCAACCGAACGGCGGCGTCGGCGTACGAGAGCCGCGCCCGGTCGGCGAGAAAGACGAACTCGGCGACGGTGAGCGCGTAGAACTCGACCTGCTCGCCGTACCGTTCCCGGACCGAGCGGAAGAGGTCGCAGTAGTAGTCGAGCGGGAGCTTCGGGTTGAAGCCCCCGTTGAACCCGACGAGGTCGCCGCCGAGCTCGACCAGCTCGTCGATCTTCGCGAACACGTCCTCGCGAGAGAGGACGTAGCCGCCGGCCTGATTCGGGAGGACGTAGAAGGCGCAGTAGTCGCACTGGGCGACGCAGACGTTCGTGTAGTTGACGATCCGCATGACCATGTAGGTCGCATGGCCGGGCCGGTGCCAGCGCGCGCGCGCTTCGCTCGCGCGCGCTATCAACTCCTCGTCGGAGCGTGCAGCCAGAGCCGGCGTGCCGTGTTGACGTCGAGACGGCTCATGTGTCGAGCCCGGTGTTCGTGGGGGAATCCGCGGCCGCGACCGACATGGCGGGCGCGGCCGCGGCGGCGTCCGCCGGCAGCAGGTGAGGCGAGCGTAGCGAGCGAGCGGAGGAGGGGGCTCGCGGGGGAACCATGGGTTCCTCCGCGGGAAGGACGTCCATGAACGAGCTGACCGAGAACACGGCGTTGCCGGCACCGGCCTTCCCGTAGCCGGGCGGCGGCCCGAGGCCGTGGCGCTCGAGCGCGGCCCGGTAGGTTTCGAGCAGCCGGACGTGATACTCGAGCGGCGCGCCCTCCGGGTTGTCGCGGCCGAGCGGCGTCGACGGCTCCGGGCACCACGTCGTGAACCGGGGGGTGACGCCGTGGCTCATGAAGTAGTCGAGCCCCTCGGCGGTCGACGCGATCGCCCGCTCGACGCTGTCGAAGCCGAACGGGCGCGCGAGCTCGATCCCGGCAACGAAGTTCGGGATCACGTGCCGGGGCCCGAACACCTCCGCGGCGTCCAGGATCCGCCGGTGCCACTCGTCCCGGCCGACGTAGCGCTCCTTGCCGGGGCAGATGAGCGCGAAGAGCCGCGCGTCCCAGACCTCGTAGTTCGGGTGGTAGATCGTGATCCCGTAGGACCGGTAGCGCTCGACCGATTCGCGTGGGAGCGCCTGGGCGACGACCTTGCCGATCCAGCGGCCGGGAAACCGAGCCTCGATCGCCTCCGCGTATCGCCCGTAGAAGTCCGCCTCCTCGAGGCCGTCGACCGTGGTCGTCACCGAGCCGCCGGTGAGCGTGTACGCCCTGCTCGCCTGCTCGGTGTCGTGCTCGGCGACGATCGCCAGCGCCTCGAGGACGTCCTCGACCGGCTTGATCCCGGTATAGGGCCGCCCGGCGCGCTTGTGAGCCCGCCAGTTGTGGTTTATGTCGCAGAACTTGCACTCCTCGTGGGCACCGAAGTACTGGCAGAGCCGCAGCACGGTCAGGTAGATGAGGTAGCCCCACTGGATCGTCGGCGCCGTCTCCATCACCGTCTTGCCGTTCGCGAGCGTGTGCCGGTAGTAGTCCGGCATCGGGGGCAGCTCGACGTCGGCGACGTGGCGCCCCTCCAGCGTCAGCCGCAGCCCCTCCTCGATCCGGTACGGGGAGGCCGGGTTCACGCGCACGGAGACGATCGTCCTGCGGAGGCGGTACGGCCCGCCGGTGAGCGCGACCTCCTCGGGCGGGCGGCGCCTCGCCGCCTCGCCCAGCTCGGCGAGCGGCTGCTGGTCGAACGAGAAGATGAAGTACGACTTCGGCTTCACCGCGCCGTCGAGGTTGTCGCTGAGCGCGGAGTCGTCGAAGGCGATCCCCGTCCGCAGCAGGTCCTCCTTGAGCACCGCCTCCGGCGGCACGGACGGGTGGCGGACGATCAGCGACTCGACGAGCTCGGAACGGCTGACGCCTTCGGCGTCACGACATCGCCTCGCACCAGGGCCGACAGCTTGGCTGCCGCCTTTGTACTCGGCTTCGTCTCTCATGCCGTCACCGCCTCGCTCACGAACCGGAGCTCCGGCACCTCGTCCAGCTCCCCGACGTCGCGGGCCATCTCCAGGAAGGTGAGCAGGCCCGCGCGCTCGCGGGGGCCGAACCGGTAACGCAGCTTCTCGAAGTACCTGGCGAGGAAGCCGGGCGGGTAGCCGTAGCGCTCGCTCGCCTCGTGCGCGAGCCGCTCCGGCTCCGCGCGCGCACGGCGGACGGAGTCGACGAGCGCGTCCTCGAGCGCCGACATCCCCGCCGGCACCGGCTCGGGGGCCGCGAAGACGGCGAAGACCATCGGCAGGCCCGTGCGCTCCAGCCACAGCCGGCCGAGGTCGTAGTGGGGCGTCGGGTCCTCGAACGCGCTCTTCAGCGCCGCGTCGCCGATCAGCAGCTTCGCGTCCGCCTCCTCTCCGAGTGGCACGTGGTCGGCCTCGGGGAGCAGCACCCTGGTCAGGACGACCGACGTGGCGCTCTCCGGCGTGACCGCGACGCGCCGGACCTGCTCGAGCGGCCGCTTCGACACGAGCTGGATCGAGTCGACCGCGCCCTCCGAGCCGACGCAGAGCCGCGGCAGGATTCGCAGCCGGTCCGCGTGCCGGGCCCACGCGATCGAGGAGATCGGCGCCAGGTCGAGCTCGCCGCCGACGAGACGCGCGTTCAGGTCGGTCGGGACGCCGGTCACCTCCTCGACCTCGTGCTCGAGCCGGAAGAAGACCGGGGCCATGTTCACGTAGGCGATTCGCCCCAGGCGGATCATGGCTCAAGACTCCCGGTGAACGACCAGGTGGGTGAGAGTCTCCAGCTCTTCCCGGTAGAGCTCGCCGTTCAGGCTTGCTCTCGCCCGGCGCGCGTAGTCGAGCGCGACCTCGCGGGCACGGTCGAGCGCGCCGGTGGCGGCCACGCGGACGAGCGCCCCCTCGAGCGGCCCGCCGGCGAGCGCGGCGCGGACGACGTCGTCCTCGCGCGCGGCGAGGATCAGCGGGAGCGTCGGCGTGCCCTCGCGCAGGTCGACGCCGGCGATCTTGCCGGTCTCGACCGTCTCGCCCGCGCAGTCGAGGATGTCGTCGGTGATCTGGAACGCGATCCCGAGGGCCAGGCCGAAGGCGCCGAGATGCCGGCGGACCGGTCCGCCGCCGAGCAGGCACGCGGCCTCGAAGAGCTTCCCCGTCTTCAGGCCACAGCGGTCGAGGTATGCCTCGACGGTCGTGTCCGGGTCGTGCGCCTGGCGGCGTTGCATCGCCTCCCCGCGGGCCAGGCAGAGCGCCGCGTCGGCGAGCACCGAGACCGCCCGGGCGTCGCCGGTCGCGGCGAGCTCGGCGAACGCCCGGGCGAAGAGGTAGTCGCCGGTCGCGCGAGCGGCCGCAGGCCCGTACGCCGTCCAGGCGGAGGCGCGGCCGCGCCGGAACTCGGCGCCGTCGATCAGGTCGTCGTGCACCAGCGTCGCCATGTGCACGAGCTCGACCGCTGCTCCCGCCGCAACCGAGGGCTCCTCGCCCGGCGGCGTCGCGAAGAAGACGAGCAGCGGGCGGAGCCGCTTGCCGCCCGCGCTGAGCGCGTCGCGCGACACGGCCGCGACCAGCCCGTCGTAGGATCGGACCGTGCGCTGCAGCCGGTCCTCCAGCTCCTCGAGGTAGAGGTCGAGACCGGGCGTCTCACGGATCGTCGCCAGGGCGCTCGTCATGCCGCTCTCCCGATGTGGAGCGCGACGATCCCGCCGGCGAACGTCCGGTACGAGACGTCCGCGAAGCCGGAGGCGGCCATCAGCCCGGCCAGGTCGTCCGGCCCCGGGAAGCGACGCACGCTGGCGGGGAGGTACGAGTAGGCGCCGCCGCCCTTCAGCGCCTTCCCGAGCAGCGGGACGATCCGGTCGAACCAGACGCGGTAGAAGGGCGCGAGCGGGCCGCGCGGCCGGGTGATCTCGAGAACGGCGACACGGCCGCCCGGGGCCAGCACCCGGCGCATCTCCCGCAGGGCTCCGCCGAGGTCGGAGACGTTGCGAATGCCGAAGCCGACGGTGACCACGTCGAACTCGCCGCCGTAGGGAAGCGCGAGCAGGTCCCCCTCCGCCCAGGTCGCGTCTGGAAGCTTCCGGCGTGCCCGCTCCAGCATCCGCGGCGCGAAGTCGAGGCCGGTCACGGTTCCGCCGGCGCGCGCGCAGGCGAGGGCGAGGTCGCCGGTCCCGCAGCAGGCGTCCAGCACCCGGTCGCCGGGCCGGACGACCGCCCGGGCGGCGATCCGCCGCCAGCGCAGGTCGAGCCCCATGGTCATCAGGCGGTTCATCGCGTCGTAGACGGGCGCGATCCGGTCGAACATCGACTGGACCTCCCGGGCAGAGAGCGTTCCGGCTGCCATGGCTGCTTCGGACACGGCCGGGGTCTGACCCCTGCGGTTCACGCCGGCCGCGCCGGCAACGGCGTCGTTACGCGCCACGCCGTCCGTTGGAGCCATGGCCGGGGTCTGACCCCTGCTGTCCCGCGCGGTCATGGCTCGCCCCACCGCCTGACGAGCGCGTGGTCGAGGCCGAGCAGGTCGAGCGCCCGGCCTGCAATGAAGTCGACGAGGTCGTCCACGGTCTCGGCGCCGTGGTAGAAGCCCGGCGCGAGGAAAAGGATCGTCGCACCCGCCTGCCGAAGCGTGAGCATGTTCTGGAGGTGGATCGCCGACAGCGGCGTCTCCCGCGGCATCACGATCAGCCGCCGTTCTTCCTTCAGCGCCACGCTCGCAGCGCGGTGGATCAGGTTCGACATCGCCCCGGACGCCACCGTCCCCAGCGTTCCCATCGAGCACGGACAGATCACGTAGGCGTCCACCTTCGCCGACCCGCTCGCGTACGGCGCGTGCCAGTCGTTCGGCTCGTACACGATCACCTCGCCGCGTGCGTGCTCCGCGAAGCGGGCGAGCGTCTCGTCGCGCGAGAGCCGCGCGTTGCCGTACAGCTCCGTCGCCAGCACCTCGACGCCCGCGCTGGACGCGCAGAGGCCTACCTCGCAGCCTGTGTCCGTCAGGGCCTCGAGGATGCGGGCTGCGTAGGGAGCACCGGACGCTCCGGTTACGCCGAGAAAGAGACGCATACCGGCATCATCGCTACTTCGGGCCCTTGGAGGCCTCGAGGAAGGTCGCGATCTTCCGGATGTTGTCCTCGCCGAGCGAGGCGAACGGGGGCATCGGCGATCCGGGGTGGACGCAGGACGGGCACTTCAGGTGGTCGATCTGGAACTGGATCCCGCGGTTCCTCGTCCCTTCGCTGGTCAGGTCCGGAGCGCCGAGGTTGGAGGAGCCCGCGCCGAGGTACGTGTGGCAGTTCAGGCAGCCGGACTGCGCGAAGAGCTTCGCCCCGGCGACCGCGTTCGCGGGCAGCTGCTCCTTCTTCACCCAGTTCGGCACAGCGGCGCTCAGCTCGGACCCCAGCGCCTCCTTCGCGGTCGCCCCCTTGTAGGTGAGGGTGCCCATCGCGATCACGGTCAGGATCGTGATCACGACCGCCACGGGCCGTCGCGACAGCCGCCGCTCGCGCCGCACGTCCACGAACGGCAGCACGAGCATCAGCACCATGATGATCGTCGGGATCCCGACCGTGCCCAGGATCACGGAGTCCGGCCACTTGAAGATCCGGAGCAGGTAGAAGAGGAAGTAGAAGTACCAGTCCGGGCGCGGGACGAAGCTCGTCGTGCCCGGATCCGCCTTGTCCGCGTACAGCGGCCCGAGCCAGCCGGCGCCGGTGCCGGTGTGACTGCCGGGCGTCGTCCACTTCCAGATGCACGCCAGGACGACGATGACGACGACCACGACCAGGCTCATCACCGTGTCGTGGAACATCGCGTAGGGGTAGAACGGCTTGCCCCGCTTCTGGACGTCCTGCTTGTAGCGGGCGAACTGCGCGCGTCGCGCGCGCAGGCTCGGGCTCGGCTTGGTGATCACGGCTGCGGCCTCGACCGGATCGTGGGCGAGACCAGCCCGACGCGTGCGGGCGGCGGCGGCTCAGGCTCCAGGTGCTCGGCGCCCGCGGCCTCCTTCGACCAGGGCGGCGAGGAGACGCCGAGGCGGATGACGAGGTACAGGTGCAGCCCGATCAGCGCGAAGATCGCGGCCGGCGCGACGAGCATGTGCAGCGAGTAGAAGCGCGCGAGCGTGGTCGATCCGATGTCGGGGCCGCCCTGGAGGATCTGGCCGAGTATCCCGCCGACGAACGGCCCGTTGGCGGTGATGTTCATGCCGACCACGGTCGCCCAGTAGGCGGTCTGGTCGAACGGGAGCAGGTACCCGGTGAAGCCCTCGAACATGCCCAGGATGAGCAGGAAGACGCCGATGATCCAGTTCAGCTCGCGCGGGTACTTGTAGGCGCCGTACAGGAAGACGCGGGCCATGTGGAAGAAGAGCAGGATGATGAAGACGCTCGCGCCCCAGCGGTGCATCCCGCGAACGAGCCAGCCGAAGGTGACGTCGTTCGTGATGTGCTGGATCGAGGCGTACGCCTCGTCCGGCGAGGGCTTGTAGAACATCGCCAGGATCACGCCGGTGATCGCCTGGACGAGGAACGCGGTCAGCGTTGCGGAGCCGAGCGTGTGGCCCCAGCCGGTGTCGCCCGGCACCTTGCGGAACAGGAAGTACTTGGTCGCGCCGACGAGGCCCGACCGCTCCTCCAGCCAGTCGAGCGGGTAGAGGACCATCGCCTCGACCTGCTTGCGCCGCTCCGACCTGGGCATCAGTGCCCCGCCCAGCGACGCTGTTGAGCTTCTGGGTCGCTAGCGGGCCAGAAGCCGACGTGTGTTGCTGCGCGGGGCACTAGGCTCGGATCTCCGGGATCGGCCAGAGCCAGAACTCGGGCCCCGCGACGTGCTGGCCCGGGTTGTGCAACGGGTACTTCTTGATCCGCGCGTCCTTGCCCGTCCCGTGGACGTAGTCGACGCTGTACGCACCGCCGAGCACGAGGTGGCCGTTCTTGATCGAGTACTGGTAGCGGTCGAGAGCGCGGACGGGGGGCCCGGCGATGCGGTTGCCCTCGGTGTCGTACTGGCCGCCGTGACAGGGACAGCCGAACCCGGCCGGCTTCGCCCCGGTCAGCTTCAGCACCTCGTTGCCGGCCTTGTCGGTGACCACCTTGGCGGGCTTCGCGTCGACGGGCCCGTTGGGCTGCACCGGGCAGCCCAGGTGCGCGCAGCGGTTGGAGATGATCGTGAAGCTGGGCCGGCCGTTCAGCGCGCCGTTGTAGCGGACGTAGGCCGTCCGGCGGGAGACCTCGCCCGCGGCCGGATCCTCGACGAACGTCGTGATCAGGTACTGGCCCTGGGGGAACTCGGACAGTGGCCCGAGGTCGATGTCGTTGAACTTGGCACCCTCGAACGCCGAGGCGACGAGCAGGCCGACCGGCGGGACGGTGACGACCCCGCCGATCAGCGCCCCGAGCCCGAGCGTCGAGCCCTCGAGGAACCGGCTGCGCGGGAAGCGCTCCTCGGGCGCCGACGGGGGCGCACCCGCCGGCCCCTCGGTCGCGGGCGGAGCCGGGCCGGCCGCCGCAGCGGGCGGCGGCGGCGGCTCGGCGTGCCGCTGCCCGGTCGAGAGGTCGCGGACCCAGAGGAAGCCGAACACCAGGGCGATCGCCCCTCCCACCGCCACCGCCGGCCAACTGACGACGAGCCCGACGAGGACGCAGGCGATGCCGACGGCGAAGCCGGCCGGCCACAGTGTCGGGGGCGGGAGGTGGGGCCTATCGTCGCCCGACCTGGGCTCCAAGTTCGTGCGCCTCCTTTCGGCTTACCGGGCCGGATTCAAACGGTCGCTCGTGCGCGATGTCAACGACGTAACACTTGCCGCAACGCCGCCCAACTATGACGGATCGCGCCGGACCGCGCGGCCGATGCGGTACTCCTCCCAGCGCCGGTCGACGAGCGTCCGGACCTCGGCGGACATCTGGATCTCGTCCGGCCACTCCCGGGTCCCCTCGGCAAGCCCCTTGTGGGTCGCGTCGATGCCGAGCTTGCCGCCGACGAACTGGCGGGTCGGGGCGTGGTCGAGGTGGTCGAGCGGCCCCGCCGAGATGAGCACGTCCCGCTGCGGGTCGACGTTCGCGGTCACGCGGAAGAAGACCTCCTCGTAGTCGTGGACGTCCACCCACTCGTCCACGACCACCACGCACTTGGTCAGGCTGAGCAGGCCGAGGCCCCAGATCGCGTGCATCACCTTCTGGGCATGGCCGGGGAAGGCCTTGCGGATCGAGACGATGCAGCAGTTGTGGAAGGCCCCGGCGACCGGCAGGTCGTAGTCGACGATCTCCGGGACCGACATGCGAACGGCCGGGAGGAAGATCCGCTCCGTCGCCTTGCCGAGCCAGGCGTCCTCGGCCGGCGGCTTCCCGACCACGATCGACGGGTAGACCGCGTCCCGCCGCATCGTCAGCGCGGTCACGTGGAAGACCGGGAACGGCTCGGGCGGCGAGTAGTAGCCGGTGTGGTCGCCGAACGGCCCCTCGATCCCGACGTCTCCCGCCTCGACGTAGCCCTCGAGCACGATCTCGGCGGCGGCAGGGACCTCGAGGTCGACGGTCTTCGCCTGCACGAGCTCCACCGGCTCGCCTCGCAGGAACCCCGCGAGCATCAGCTCGTCGACGTGCTTCGGCAGCGGCGCCGAGGCGGCGTACGTGGTTACCGGGTCGAGCCCGAGCGCGACCGCCACCTCGAGGCGGCCGTCAGTCGCCAGGTAGTCCATCCGGCCGTCCTTGTGGATCTGCCAGTGCACGAAGGTCGAGCGCCGGTCGATCTTCTGCAGCCGGTACATGCCGACGTTGCGCCCGCCGGTGCGCGGGTCGCGGGTGATGACGGCGGGCAGCGTGACGAACGGCGCCGCGTCGCCGGGCCAGCACGTCTGGATCGGGAGCAGGTCGAGGCTCACCTCGTCGCCGGTGAGGACGACCTCTTGAGCCGGGCCGCTGCGCACCGTCTTCGGCATCGAGTCGGCGATCGACTTCAGCCTCGCGAGGCCCTTGACCTTCTGGACGAGGCCCTGCGGCGGCTGCATCTCGAGCACGTCTCCGATCCTCGTCCCGACGTCGTCCAGCCGCTCGACCCCGAAGGCGAGGCACATGCGCCGCTCGGTGCCGAACTGGTTGATCAGGAGCGGGTGCTCCGAGCCCTTCGGGCGCTCGAAGAGGAGCGCCGGGCCGGCCGACTTGACGACCCGGTCGACGATCTCCGTGACCTCGAGGTTGGGGTCGACCTCGGCGGAGACCCGGACGAGCTCGCCCTCCCGCTCGAGGAGCGCGATCCAGTCGCGGAGGTCGCGGGAGGTTGCCATCGAGGGCCAGTCTAGGCCGGGACGGGCAGCGACCCCGCCGCGACCGCAGCCGCATCCTCCAGGGAAAGCTCGGCGCCGCGGGCGAGAACGTCGAGGAACCGCGCATGACCAAGCTCGGCCTCAGCGCGCTCCACCGCCGGCCGGTAGAGGCGGTCGCCGCTCGACTGCCGGGGCTCGTCGGTCTCGTCGCGAAGCCGCTCGGCGAGTCCCGCGAGCAGGACGCCCCGCTCCGATGCCCCGGCGCAGATCTGCGTGATCGCAAGGAGCTCGAGCGCATCTCTCGCGACCCACTGAACCCCGGTCGCGGCCGTCTCGCGGAGTACGGCCAGACCGAGCTCGTGCGCCTCGCAATTGCGGCCCGCGCCGGCCAGGATGTACGCGAACAGGAGCGACGCCGACTGCACATTGGTGGGATCGCTCGCCGCCCGGGCAACCGCGAGCGCCTCCCTTCCGAGCTCGACCGCGAGCGGGTAGTCGGCCTCCTGGAACGCCACGTTGGCGAGGTCGTGCGCGGCGAAGTACTCGTACCGTCCGTCGCCGGCCTCACGCGACAGGACGCCGGCCCGCGCGTACAGCTCGCGCGCCCTCTCGAGGTCGCCGCCGACGTCGGCGGCGACGCCCAGGTCGAGCGTCATGCGGGCAACTCCACCGGGGTCGCCGACGCCCTCGTAGAAGTGCAGCGCCTCCTCTGTCAGCGCGGCGGCGGTCGCCGCGTCACCCCCCGTCTGGCCGATGCAGTAGGCAAGCGCGGCGAGAGCGCGCGCTCGGGACACGCCCTGCACGTCTGGACCGGCGGCCAGCCCCGCCTCGATCCGCCGCTGGCCCTCGCGGAGGCGGCTGCGTGTATGCCAGAAACGCTTGAGCAGAACGGCGAGCTCGAGCTCGTCGAGGTGGTCGCCGCGACGCCGGGCGCGGTCGATCGCCGCCCGGAGGTTGTCGATCTCGTTCTCGAGCCTGCTCCACCAGGCGGCCTGCTCGGATCCCCGCTCGCCCACCTCTGCAGCTCGCGCCAACGCCAGGAAGTACGCGTGGAAGCGCCGCTCGAGCGCTTCCTCGTCCGGGAGGGCGCCCATCAGCTCGGATGCGAACTCGCGGATCGTCTCCAGCATCCAGAACCGGGCCCCCGTACGGCGCACGAGGCTCTTGTCGACGAGGGACTGGAGGGCGTCCAGGTCTGCGTGGACGACCTCTTCGGCAGCGTCGAGCGTGCAGCCGCCGCCGAAGATGGACAGGCGCGCGAACAGCTGCTTCTCCTCGGCCGAGAGCAGGTCGTAGCTCCACTCGATCGTCGCGCGAAGGGTTTGCTGGCGTGGGTCGGAGTCCCGGCCGCCCTTGAACAGGTCGAGCCGCTGGCCGAGGCGATCCAGGATGTGCTCCACCGTCAGCACACTCGTGCGCGCGGCGGCCAGTTCGAGCGCCAGCGGCATGTTGTCCAGGCGCCGACAAAGCTCCTCGACCGCCGGAGAGGGCTCGACCCTGGCACGCGCGCAGAAGAGCTCGACCGCGTCCGGCTCCGCGAGTGGCAGCACCTGGTACTCGACCTCGCCCCGGACGCGCAACAGCTCCCGTGAGGTGACCAGGACGACCAGGTTCGGACAGGCCTCGACCAGGCCCGCCAGCTCCGGAGCAGCCTCGACCACCTGCTCCAGGTTGTCCAGCAGCAGGACCATCTCCCGCTCCCCGATGTGCCGGGCAAGCTCGCCCCTCGCGCCCAGCGTCTGCGCGACCGTCTCCAGCACCAGCGCCGGATCGTGCAGCGCAGCCAGTCCGACCCAGAACACCCCCGCCTTGAACTCCGGCACCAGCTCCGCCGCGGCCTCGATCGCCAGCCGGGTCTTCCCGGAGCCGCCCGGCCCGGTCAGCGTCAAGAATCGGGCTCCGTCCCGAATCACTGCGACGACCTCCGCGAGCTCCCGCCCCCGTCCGACCAAGCTCGACGCAGGCCTGGGCAGGTTCGTGTTCGAGATCGTCTTCAACGGCGGGAACCGCTCCCCGCCCAGCTGGAAGAGCCACACCGGCTCGCCGAAGTCCTTCAGCCGATGCTCGCCCAGGTCTCGCAGCTCCTCCTCGACCAGATCCCGCGTCGCCTTCGAGAGCAGCACCTGCCCGCCGTGACCCGCGCTCATGATCCGCGCCGCCAGGTGCACATCCGGCCCGACGTACTTGGGCGGATCGAGCAACGGCTCTCCCGTGTGGAGTCCCATCCGCACCCGGATTGGGCCGTCTGCAAGCGCGGCCTGGCCCTCCAGTGCGGCCGTCACCCCGGCGCGCGCGTCTTGGAAGGCGACGAAGAACGCATCTCCCTCGTAGTCGACCTCGTACCCACCGTGATGCTCGAACGCCTCCCGCAGCAAGCGGCGATGCTCCGCCAGCGCGTCCCGGTAGCTCTCGGGCCCCAGTTCCTCCAGCAGCCGCGTCGAGCCCTCGATATCGGTGAACAGGAACGTCACCGTGCCCGCCGGGAGATCTGTCACGACGCCATCATGCGCCGCCCGGCTGGGAGAGTCGAGCCACCGGCGGACGCGCCAACTTTATGCGCTTGTAGTTCTCGAGTAATTGACTATTATGATCACGATGACGATCGCCTCGATCAGCGAGACGAAGGCGAAGCTGAGCGCGCTGCTCGACCTGGTTCGCGCCGGCGAGACGGTGACCATCACCGACCGCGGCAAGCCGGTGGCCCAGATCGTCCCGGCCGTCGCGCTCGGCGACGACGAGGGCCGGATCGCCCGGTTGGAGCGCGCGGGCCTTCTCCGCCGGCCGCGGAAGAAGCTCGACGTCGAGGCGTTTCTGGCCAGGCCGAAGGCGAAGTCGCGCGAGAGCGTCCTCGAAGCCCTCCTCGAGGAGCGTCGGGAGAGCGAGCGCTGAGGTTCTGGGACAGCTCTGCGGTCGTGCCGCTCTTCGTCCGGGAGCCAAGGTCAACTGCGGTCGACCGACTTCTCGGTGAGGACCCGGAGATGACGGCGTGGTGGGCCACGCGCGTCGAGTGCACCGGAGCGGTCGCGCGCCGGGAGCGCTCCGGTGCGATGGTCACGGAGGAGGCCCGCTACGCGCTCGTCGAGCTGGCCGAGCTCGCCGCCGGGTGGAACGAGATCCCGCCCGGTGCCCGCCTTCGGGACATCGCCTCCAGGCTCGTGCGAACTCATGACCTTCGGGCAGCCGACGCCTTCCAGCTTGCCGCCGCACTCGTCGCCGCCGAGGAAAGCGCAGAGACACTCGACCTCGTCACGTTGGACGACAGATTCGCCCTCGCCGCGAGCCGCGAGGGCTTCCGCGTGCTGCCGGCGTGACGGGTGAAGGTCTACGTCACCGGAGCGAGCGGGTTCGTCGGCGGGCACGTAGCTCGGGCGCTGCGCGAGCACGGCCACGAAGTTCGGGACGAATGGGTGGACGTCCGCGACCTCGCGAGGCTGCGCCGGGCGGTCGCCGGCTGCGACGCCGCCTTCCACGTCGCCGCGCTGTACAGCTTCAGGGCACCGGCGCGCGAGCTCGAGCTCGTCAACGTGCAGGGGACGCGGAACGTGATCGAGGCCTGCCGGGCGGAGGGCGCTCGCCTCCTGGCGACCAGCTCGTGTGCGACCTGCGGGCCGGTGCCGGGCCGGCAGGCGACCGAGGAGGACTCACCGCCCACGTGGGAGCTTCGCGTCCCGTACAAGCGCACGAAGATCGAGGCCGAGCGGCTCGTGCTCGCCGCCGGCGGCGTCTGCGTCAACCCGACGACGCCGGTCGGCGAGGGCGACCTGGCGCCGACCCCGACCGGGGCGATGATCCGCGGCGTCGCCGCCGGCCGCTACCGCGCCTACCCGCGGATCGGGCTGAACGTGGTCGACGTCCGCGACGTCGCCCGGGGCCACGTGCTCGCCCTCGAGCGCGGCCGGCCGGGCGAGCGCTACCTGCTCGGCGGCGTCGACCTGACGATGCGGGAGCTCTTCGCGGCCCTCGCGCGGCTGGCCGGACGGCCCCGGCCCCGCCTGCCGGTCCCGTACCCGGCGATCCGCCTCGGCGCCGCGCTCGGCTTCGTGAACCGGAACGAGGCGATCCTGGCGCGAACACCCGCGTACTTCTCGTCGGCGAAGGCGGAACGCGAGCTCGGCTACCGCCCGGGCCTGGTCGAACCGGCGCTCGCGCGCGCGGTTCGCGAGGCGATTGCCTGACGCCGCAGCATTACTCGCGACCCAGCCCGGCGAGCGCCGCGCGTGCCCGCTGGGCGCCGACGAGGTGCCCCTTCTGCTCGTAGAGCGCCAGGGCACGACGGAGCGCTTCCGCCGCCTCCTCCGGCCGGCCCGCCAGCCGGGAGACCTCGGCGAGGTCGACGAGCCGGTCGGCGCGGGTGGGGACGTCGCCGGTCTGCGCGATCACCGCCACCGCCTCGCGGGCGTACTGCAGAGCCCGGTCGAAGTCCCGCTCGCGAGCGACCAGCTTGGCGCGGACGCTTCGCCAGAGGCACTGGGAGATGTTGTCGTCCGGCGCGGCGGCGTCTGCGCAGAGGCGGGCGTAGCGTTCTGCCTCCGCCGGGTCTCCGCAGGCGAGGCAGGCGTGGGCGAGGTAGCCGGCGACCGTGGACAGGAAGGCGCGCTCGCCCATCTCGGCGAGGAGGTCGCAGGCGGCCCGGAGATCCCCCGCCGCTGCTTCCGGATCGCCGGCGAGCATCTCGACGAAGTACCCCTCCTGGGCGGTGTTGGCGCCGAACACCCTCAGGTTGAGCTCGCGGAAGATCGCCCGCCCGTCGGCGAGGAGGCGGCGGGCGGTGTCGAACTCGCCGCGCATCGCCTCGAGGGCGGCGCGCTCGACCAGCGCGAATGCCTGCACGGTCCGGTTGCCGCCCGCCTGCTCGTAGGCCTCGCGGCAGCGGGCGATCCCCTCCTCGGCCGGGCCCGGCCCGTAGAGCGCCCAGATCAGGAGCCAGCCGACCGCCTCCGCCTCCTCGGCCGGGTAGTCGCCGCCTGAGAGGGCGATCGCCTCCTCGAGCGCCTCGTCGATCTCGGCGGGGTCGGCGAGCGACTGCTTCATCATCCCGATCATGCTCAACGCCTGGACGCGGACGAACCGGTCGGCGTCGGTGTCGCACAGGTCGGCGATCTCCTCGGCTTCGTGGAGCGCGTCGGTGAAGCTCATCCCCGTCATCGTGCCGAGGTAGAGGCGGCCGATCCGCGCTCCGAGCGGCGTCGCCGGGCTGCGCTCGAGAGACTCCTCGAGGCGGCGCCGTCCCTCGCTCACGTAGCCGCGGGCGGCCCAGAACCGCCAGAGCGCGCCCGCGAGCCGTACCTCGAGCTCGGCCCCGCCGGCCGCGCGCGCCCGTGCGAGCGCGGCACGCAGGTTGTCGTGGTCGGCCTCGAGCCGGTCGAACCAGCGGTCCCGGTCGCCGGTGCGCGAGTCCAGCTCCGCCTCCTCGGCGAGCGCCAGGAACCAGGCCAGGTGGCGGTCGAGAACGTCCGCGCCCGCGTCCTCGAGCCGCTCCGTCGCGTACTCGCGGATCGTCTCCAGCATCCAGTAGCGCTCGCCGGTGCGGCGGATCAGGCTCTTCTCGAGCAGCGACTGGAGCGCGTCCAGGTCGGCGTCGCAGACCTCCTCCGCCGCCTCCAGGGTGCAGCCGCCGGCGAAGACGCTCAGGCGGGCGAAGAGCGCCTGCTCCTCCGGCTCGAGCAAGTCGTGCGACCAGGCGATCGTCGCCCGGAGGGTCTGCTGGCGCGGCTCGGCGTCACGGCCGCCCTTGAGCAGGTCGAGCCGCCGGGAGAGCCGCTCGAGCAGCTGCTCGGGGGTGAGCAGCCTCGCCCGCGCCGCCGCTAGCTCGATCGCCAGCGGGAGCTGGTCGAGTCGGGAGCAGAGGTCCACGATCACCAGCGAGGGCTCGAGCCGGGCTCGCTCGCAGAACAGTCCGACGCCCTCGTCGGGCTGGAGCGGAGCGAGCGGGTACTCGGCCTCGCTCTGGACGCGCAGCAGCTCCCGGCTGGTCACCAGCACGCTCAGGCTCGGGCACGCGGTAAGCAGCGCACCGACCTCCGCCGCCGCCTCGACCACCTGTTCGAAGTTGTCCAGGACGAGCAGCATCCGCCGCTCGCCGATGTGCTCGGCGAGGGCGTCCTTCGCTCCGAGAGTGTGCCCGGCCGTCTCGAGCACGAGCGCGGGGTCGCTGATCGGCGCCAGCGGCACCCAGACGACCCCGTTCGGGAAGCGCCCCAGCTGGCGGGAGGCGAGCTCGATCGCAAACCTCGTCTTCCCCGTCCCGCCCGTGCCGGTCACCGTCAGCAGCCGAGCCTCGGCGAGCAGCTGCTCGGCCTCGGCCAGCTCCGCTTCCCGGCCGAGAAACGACGAGGCCGGTACCGGGAGGTTCGTGTTGTTCAGCGACCGAAGCGGCGGGAACGCCTCCCGGCCGAGCTGGTATAGCCGCACGGGCCGGTCGATGTCCTTCAACCGGTGCTCACCCAGGTCGAGCACCTCCGTGTCCACCAGCGCGCGGGTCGTCCTCGAGAGGAGCACCTGCCCGCCGTGGCCGACGCTCATGATCCGCGCTGCCAGATGCACGTCCATCCCCACGTACTTGGGCGGATCCAGTCCCGGCTCGCCCGTGTGCACCCCGACCCGGATCCGGACCGGGCCGCCGTCCAGCCGCGCGTGCGCCTCGCCCACCGCCGCGACCGCGTCCGAGGCGGAGGCAAACGCGTAGAAGAACGCGTCCCCCTCGTAGTCGACCTCGTACCCGCCGAAGCGCCCGAACGCCTCCCGCACCCCCCGCCGGTGCGCCGCGAGCGCCTCCCGGTAGGCCTCCTGGCCGAGCTCGGCGAGCAGCCGGGTCGAGCCCTCGATGTCGGTGAACACCAGTGTCACCGTCCCCGCCGGCTGCACCACTGCCGTCTCAGGCCCTCTTGCGGAGCGCGTCCAGGTCGAGCACACGGGTGCTGCCGCGACGAAGCTCGAGCGTGCCCCGCTCCTGCTCGTCGCGCAACACCTGATTGACGGTCGCCCGCGAGGCGCCCGCCAGCTCGGCGATCGTCTCCTGCGTGAGGACGATCAGCAGCCTTCCGTCCTTGCCCGGGTACAGCGCGGCCAGCTCGAGCAGGCGGCGGCGCACCCGCTTCTCGACCGGCACGAACAACGACTCGAGCAACCGCGCGTTCAGCATCCGCACCTCGCTGGCCAGGAACGCGAGCAGCACCTGGTTCACGGTCGGGTACTCACGGCGCAGGCGGGCGAAGTCGTCCCGGTAGACAGCGAAGGTCTCCGCCTCCTCGAGCGCCGACACGGTCGCCGACCGGCGCGCCTCGTCGTCCACCAGCGCCATCTCCCCGAAGCTCTCGCCCGGCCCCCGCACCGCGATTATCGCCACGTCGCCGACCGGGGTCATCACCCGGATCGCGAACCGGCCCGTGCCGATCAGATGGAGCGAGTCGCCCGGGTCGTGCTGGTGGAAGACGACCTCGCCGCGCGAGAACGTGCGCCGCCGGGCGATGGCCAGCATCCGCCGCGCCTCCTCCGCCGGCACGCCTGCCAGCAACGGCCACTCCACCGGCAGAGCCTACTGCGCCAGAGCGCCCGGACAAAGCCGGGCGCGAGTGTCGCCGCGCGAACACTCGCTCTGTCGCCCCGGCGAACGACAGACGCGGCGACCCCTCCTACGCTCCGGCCATGCACGCTGCGACCCCGACCGAAAGGAGCACATCATGAGCACGGACGCAGCCAGCCGCTTCCTCGACCGGATGATCGCCGACCCCGGGCTGCGGACGAAGTTCCGCGGCGACCCGGAGGGAACGATGATCGAGGCCGGCCTGGACGAGGCCGAGCGCAGCAGGCTCGCCGCCGGCAACTGGGCCGACCTCCCCGACGAGGAGCTCGCCCAGCGGGTCAGCAAGGGGCTGAGGCACGGCTAGCCAGGCGGGGGCGCCGCGTCCGGCGAAACGGCCCGAACGAAGTCACTCTACTAGCGCAGGGCGGCGAAGCCGGCCTGCGCTAGTGCTTCTTGCGGAGCGTCTTCGAGAGGGTGCCGAGCGCGATCACGCCGAGGAAGACGAGCCCGACGATCAGCATGCCGGTGATCACGTCCCGGCCCTCCCTGGCAGCGTCCGCGAGCAGCGCGAGCATCGGCGGCGAGTCTAGCCGACCAGGCGCCCGTGCACGGCGAGGGCCTGTTCGACCGCGTCCCCGCCCGCCGCTTCGCTCGCGGCGGCGCGGAGGGGGGCCGGGTCGCCGCCCCCGTGGAGCGGCCCGCGGCCGAGCAGGGCCGCCGTCGCCGCCCAGGCCTCGCCGTCGCCGGGCCGGTCCTCGGCGCGAAGCTGCGCGCAGAGCGAGATCAGCGCGGCGAGGTCGGCGACCGCGTCCACCTCCCCGTGCTCGGCGACCCGGACCAGCCCATGGGCATACAGGTAGTCGCCGAGCAGGAGCGACGTGTCGCGGTCGACGGGCGCAAACAGCCGCGGCCGGCCGTAGTGGAGCAGGTACCCCTCGTAGATCGTCTCCAGCCCAACCGCATACTGCAGTTGGGCTAGCAGAGGCGAGAAGACCGGCACAAGCTGACGCTCGTCACCCGGGAGCAGCGCCTCGGCCCAGAGTGGGCTCTCGCCCGCCGCCTCCTCGGCGATCACGTCCCACAGCTCAACGGAAGAACTCGGCAACGGCTTCGACCGTCCTTTCTATCTCGGCGTCGCCGTGCGACGTCGAGATCATCCACGCTTCGAACTGGGACGGCGCGATGTAGACGCCGCGCCCGAGCAGGTGGCGGAAGAGCCCACCGTAGCGGGCGGCGTCCGCGCCCTGCGCATCCTCGAGGCGACGCACCGGCTCGACTCGCATGAACAGCGTGAGCATCCCGCCGACGCGCTGCACGCGGCCGAACGGCGCGAGCCCCTCCTCCAGCCGGGCCCCCGTCGTCTCGAGTCGCTCGTAGACCGCCGGGTCGCGCAGGCGTCTGAGAACGGACAGCCCAGCCGCCGTCGCGAGCGGGTTCCCCGAGAGCGTGCCCGCCTGGTAGACCTCGCCCGCCGGCGCGAGGCAGTCCATGACGTCCGCGCGGCCGCCGAAGGCTGCGAGCGGAAGTCCGCCGCCCGCGATCTTCCCGAGGATGGTCAGATCCGGGAGAACCCCGAAGCGCTCCTGTGCTCCGCCGCGCGCGAGCCGGAAGCCCGTGATCACCTCGTCGAAGACGAGCAGCGCGCCGGACGCGTCGCACAGCGCGCGCAGCGCCTCCAGGAACCCCGGCTGGGGAGGAACGACGCCCATGTTCCCGGCGACCGGCTCGACGATCACGCAGGCGAGCCCTTCCCCCCAGCGGGCGACCGCCGCCGCCGCCGCGTCCGTGTCGTTGAACGGGCACACGATCGTGTCGGCGGCGGCGCCGGTCGGCACGCCCGGCGAGCCGGGGATGCCGAGCGTCGCCAGGCCCGAGCCGGCGCCCGCGAGTAGCGCGTCGGCGTGCCCGTGGTAGCAGCCGGCGAACTTGAGCACGCGGTCGCGGTGAGTCGCGCCGCGGGCGAGGCGGATCGCGCTCATCGCCGCCTCCGTCCCCGAGGAGACGAGGCGCACCTTCTCGACCGACGGCACCGCGTCGACGATCTCGGCGGCCAGCTCGACCTCCGCCTCCGTCGGCGCCCCGAAGCTCGTCCCGAGCGCGGCCGCCTCGGTCACCGCGGCCAGCGTCTCCGGGTCGGCGTGGCCGAAGATCAAGGGCCCCCAGGACATCACCCAGTCCACGTAGCGGCGGCCGTCGACGCCCTCGATCTCCGCGCCCGCGCCGCGGCGCACGAACAGCGGCTCGTCGAGGCCGACCCCCCTCATCGCGCGCACCGGGGAGTCGACGCCGCCGGGGATCAGCTCGAGCGCACGGGCCCAGAGGGCCGAGCGCTCCGTCAGAGAGCTCACAGGGGGCTCAGACAAGCCACGCGGCGAGGTCCTTCGTCCAGTACGAGAAGACGAGGTCGGCGCCGGCGCGCTTGATCGCGGTCAGCGACTCGAGCGCCGCCTCCCGCTCGTCGAGCCACCCCCGCGCGGCCGCCGCCTTCACCATCGCGTACTCCCCGGAGACGTTGTACGCGGCGAGCGGGAGGTCGAAGCGCTCGCGTGCGGCCCGGATCACGTCCAGGTACGGAAGCGCGGGCTTGACCATGATCACGTCCGCGCCCTCGGCGACGTCGAGCTCGCACTCGCGCAGCGCCTCGCGGACGTTCGCCGGGTCCATCTGGTAGCCGCGGCGGTCGCCGAACGCGGGCGCCGAGTCGGCCGCCTCCCGGAAGGGGCCGTAGTAGGCCGATGCGTACTTCGCCGAGTAGGCGACGACCGGCGTCTCGGGCAGCGCCTCGCGAACCGCGGCGACTCGGCCGTCCATCATGTCGCTCGGGCAGACCGCGTCGGCCCCCGCCTCGACGTGGCTCACCGCCGTGCGGGCGAGCAGGTCGAGCGTCGCGTCGTTGTCGACCTCGTCGCCTCCGGCCCGGATCACGCCGCAGTGTCCGTGCGTCGTGTACTCGCACAGGCAGACGTCGGTGAGGAGGACGAGCTCACCGAAGCGCGGCCGGAGTGCCCGGAGCGCACGCTGGATCACACCGTCCTCGTCCCACGCGCCCGAGCCCTCCTCGTCCTTCTCGTCGGGGATCCCGAACAGGAGCAGGCCGCGGACACCCGCCGCGGCGAGCCGCTCGACCTCCTCGCCGAGATCGTCCACGCTCAGGCGCCCCATCGCCGGCAGGGCTTCGTTCGGCTCGGTGCGCGGACCGACGAACAGCGGCATGACGAAGTCCTCGAGGTCGAGGCGGGTCTCCCGGACCAGGGAGCGCAGCGCGCCGGTGCGGCGCAGACGCCGGAGGCGGGTGACCGGGAACGCGCTCACCAGTCGAAAGAGTACGCCTCGGCGCCCGAGCACATGCCGAGCGTGGACGACGACCGTCGATCAGACGGCCAGGCGCCGCGCCGACAGCCGCGCCAGCGCCCCGAACAGCGCGCCGAGCCCGAGCAGCCACAGCGCCTCCCGCCAGAGCGTGCCCCACGGCGAGGCGTCGTACAGCGCCGAGGCGAAGAAGCGCGCGCCGTGCGCGAACGGGAAGGCGTCGCTGATCCAGTACGCGGCCGGCACGATCTCCCGGGGGACGAGCCCCAGGAAGACCACCGGGAGCACCACGAGGATCCCGACCAGCGACGCGGTCCTCGACTCGCGCGCGAGCGCGCCGACGAATGCGCCGACCGCGCCCACCGCCGCGCCCGCCAGCGCGACGCCGACGAGGACGAGCGGGAGCCGGCGCCAGGGCTCGCCCCCTGCGACGTTGCCCGCCTCGACCGCGATCCCGAAGCCGACTACGATCGCGAGCCCGACGCCGACCGCGACCGACACGGCCAGGGCGACCTTCGCCGCCACGAGCTGGCCGAGGCCGACGAGGCCGCGCACGAGCCTGCCGATCGCGTTCTCGTCCCGCTCGGCGGCGAGGGCCCCGGCGGCGAGAAGCAGGCCCAGGAAGCTGACCGTGATCGCGAGGCCGTAGGCCTGCACCTGCGCCGAGAGCGCCGACGTCCGTCCCCGGCCGCTCTGCTCGTCGAGGACGATCGGGGCTGCCGTCGCGCGGATCGCGTTGTTGGTCAGGGCGAGGGCGAGCCGCGCGTCGTGGACGAAGTCGGCGATCGCCGCGCGCTGGGGCGACGGCGGCAGCCGCTTCAGCAGCCGCGCCGTGCCGTCGAGCCCGATGATCGAGAACTCGTGGCCGAGCACCCGCCCCCTGCCGCCGTGCAGGAGCAGGTTGACGTACTGGATGTCCGCCGTGATGAAGGCCTTCTGGAGCTTCAGGTTGAGGTTGTAGACGAGCGCCTGCATCTGCTGGCGCACCCGCGGGGTGATCCCGCCGGTGCCGGTCGCGAGGGTGAGGTGCGGGCTGGCCACGAGCCCCTTCAGCTCCTCGACGAAGCCGGGAGGCACGGTGACGACGGCTGCCACCCGGCCGGAGGCGAGCTGGCTCGCCGCTTGCCCGGCCGACATGTGGACGATCTCGACATTCTTGGCGACGTCGCGGATGAGATGGTCGATGTTGAACGTCTCGCCGGCGACGGTGATCTGGTGCGGGATCCCGTCCTCGTCGACGAACGCCACCCGCGGCTTGGCGTTCGCGTACGCGGCCGTCAGCCCGATCAGGAGCGCGATCACGAGCGGGTAGGCGACCAGAACGCCGAGGAGCGCGGGCGAGCGCCGAAGCACGAGCAGGTCCTTGCGCAGGATCAGGAGCGACGGCAGCATCGTCAGACCAGTGTCCTGGCCTCGTCCGACGCCAGGTAGGCGGCGACGGCTCCGTCGAAGACGACCCGCCCCTCGAGCAGGGCCGCCACCCGGTCGGCGACGTGCTCTAGGTCTTCCAGGTTCTGGGTGACGAGCACGACCGCGCCGCCGCCGTCCCGTACCCCCCGGGCGGTCTCCCAGAGACGCCGCCGCTGGCGCGGGTCGAGGGCCGCCGTGGGCTCGTCGAGCAGCAAGACCTCGGGGCCCGGGAGCAACGAGATCGCAAGGTCGAGACGCTGCCGGTTTCCCACCGACAGCGTCGCCGCCGGCCGGTCGTCGTCGGGCAGCTCGAGACGGGCGAGTAGTGCGTCGGGATCGCCCACCCCCTCGAGCCGAGCGAACAGCTCGAGGTTCTGCCGCGGCGAGAGGCGCCCGTAGTGCGCGGGCCGTTGCGGCATCCAGCCGACCCGCACGCCGTCGGCCCGCTCGACCGTCCCCCCGGTCGGGCGAAGCGCCCCGGCGAGAATCGCGAGCAGCGTCGACTTTCCGGCCCCGTTCGGGCCGACGAGCGCGAGCGCATCGCCTGCGTGCACCTCGACGTCGGCCGGCTCGAGGGCGACGTGCTGGCCGAACCGGCGCGAGACCCCTCGTGCCGCGAGTAGCGGGCGGGACGTCACGCGCGGCGCTGCGACCGGCGCGGCTTCGCGGACGGTGTCCCCGGCACGGGCACGACCGGCGGCGGCTCGACCTCGACCTCGACCGGTATCGGCCCCTCGAGTGCCCACGGCTCGAGCTCGACCCGCTCCGAGAAGAATTCGTAGACGGCGCGCGAGGCGGCGAGCAGGGGCAGCGCGACGAGGATGCCCGCGAGGCCGTAGATCTCGCCGCCCGCGAGGAGGCCGAAGATCACGAGCAGCGGGTGGAGCCGCAGGGCGCTCCCCATCACGTTCGGGACGACGACGTGCCCCTCGACCTGGTGGATGATGAGGAAGAGAACGGTCACCCAGAGCACCGAGATCGGGTGGACGACGGCCGCGTACATGCCGGCCGGGATCGCGCCGAGCCACGGCCCGAGATACGGGATCAGCTCGGTCACGGCGACCCAGGCGCCGAAGAGCAGCGCGTACTTGTCCGCGCCCGGGACCCACCCGAGGACGCCGAGCACCCACATGCCGAGGCCGGCGCTGGCGCCGATGATCAGGGAGACGAGGGCCTGGCCCTTCACGTAGCCGGCGACGGCGTGCTCCATCCGCACGAGCAGCGGCTGCGAGCCGGGGCGTGGCGGGAAGCGCCGGTCGATCGCGGTCGCGAGCTTCGAGAAGTCGAGCAGCATGTAGATCGAGACGACGAGGATCACGATCACCGAGAAGAGCAGCTTGCCGATCGAGATCGCCGCCCCCTCGACGAAGTTCACGACCTTGTCCGTGTACTTGCCGACGTTCTTGTCGCGGATCTGCTGTACCCAGCGGTGACCGCGCTGCTGGATCTGGATCGAGCCGAGCCCGTGCGTGTCGAGCCAGTGCTGGAGCCGGTCGACGTCGCGGTCCGCGTCCGTCTGGCCGGTTCGTCCATGGGGCTCCGTAAAGTAGGTGTCGAACCGGTTAGCGGCCGTCTTCGTCTGATCGACGACGACGGTGGCGAGAGCCCAGATGCTCACGATCAACGCCGCCGCGCAGCTCAGGTACACGATCGCGACCGCGATGCCGCGCCGGATCCGGAACCGGCCGAACCGGACGGCGCCGATCACCTTGACGAGCGGGTCGAGCAGGAGCGCCAGCAGCGTCGCGACCAGGAACAGGAAGACGACGTGAAAGACCCGTCCCGCGACCGCCCACGCGAGGATCAGCAGGAGCGGAAGCCCGACCAGCTGGATCCAGCGCGGAATCTGGATCTTCGGCGCCGCGCCGGGGGGCATCGCGGAAATCGTACCGCGCCGAGCGTACGCGCCCTATCGTCGACCTGGGACTGGACCGAGGAGGTCGACGGCTCGCTCGCGCTCGAGCGTCATCGTCTCTGGCTCGACTCCGTCGAGCCGTCGGGCTTGCCGGAGCCGAGAGGGCGGTTGAAAGGCCTGGACACCTCGGCTACGGTGGCCCCGATGCAAACCGCCACCGCCTACCGGCGGTCGCCACGGCGTCCCTCGACCGCCGTGCGCGCGCGCCGCCGCGCGCTCCTCCTCGTGATCGGGCTTGCGGTCCTCGGCGTGATCGCCGTCGCGGCCTTCCGTCCCGACGGCCGCCCGACCATCGGCGTGAGCACGCCGGCCAGCGCAACGCGGCTGCTGCCGCCGCCGCCCCCGAGCCAGCTCTCGATCGCCTCCTACGGCCAGCTCCAGATCAACCTGCCCGTCAACCAGAGGGTCGTGACCGCGATCGGCTACCACGGCGCCGGCGACGACGCGCTCCAGCTCGAGCCGGTGGGGCGCCAGGCGAACGAGGGTCTCTTCGCACGCGTGTTCCACCGGATCTTCGGCGGGGGCAGCGGGGGCATCGCCTACTACCAGCTCGGAGGCGGCCAGGGGCCCTCGACCGGCGCGCTGGACGTCGGCGTGGCGCCGGGAACGGACGTCTACGCGCCGGTGGACGGAACCGTCGTCGCGCTGCGCGACTACGTGCTCGACGACAAGACGTACGGGTCGGTGATCGACATCCAGCCCACCGGCGAGCCCTCCACCGTCCTGTCGGTCGCGCACCTCGAGGCCGATCCGGCCCTCACCGTCGGCTCGACGCTCGCCAGGGGCACGTCCAAGATCGGGAGCGTGATCGACCTCTCCGGCGTCGAGCGGCTGGCCCTCGCGCGCTACACGCGCGATGCGGGCAACTACGTGGAGATGGTGCTGCACTCCGCCGCGACGGTTCCGCTGGGCTAGAAGACGCAGCGTTGCGCATCCTCTTCCTCGCCGACGTGTTCGGCTCGGCCGGCCGGCGCGCCGTCGAGGCGCGGCTCCCCTCCCTGCGCGACGAGCTCGGGGCGAGCGTGTGCGTCGTCAACGGCGAGAATGCCGCGGACGGCCGGGGCCTGACCCCGAAGCTCGCCGACAAGCTCCTGTCCGCGGGAGCCGACGTCGTCACCCTCGGCAACCACGTCTGGGCGCGCAACGAGCTCGCCCCGTACCTCGCGCAGTCCGAGCGGGTCATCCGGCCCGCGAACGTCGCCGCGGGCTCGCCGGGCCGGGCGCTCGCGGTCGTCCCGGCGACGGACGGAACGCCGGTGGCCGTCGCGAACGTGCTCGGCTGGCTCTTCCTCGACGTCCCGCTCGGGCCGTTCGAGGTCCTCGACGAGCTCGTCGAGGAGGCGCGCCGGCGGGCTCGAGTCGTCGTCGTCGACTTTCACGCCGAGGCGACGAGCGAGAAGGTGGCGGTCGCGCGCTGGCTCGACGGCCGGGTCACGGCCGTGATCGGGACGCACACGCACGTGCAGACGAGCGACGCGCGGATCCTGCCGGGCGGAACGGCGGCGATCACCGACGCGGGAATGACCGGGCCGCACGATTCCGTGATCGGCGTCGAGGCGGACCTCGCGATCCGTCGCATGCGCACCGGGATGCCGGTTCGCTTCCGCCCGGCCGAGGGCGGCGTCCGCATCGAGGGCGTCGTCGTCGATTGCGGGCCGGACGGCCGCGCGACCGCGATCGAGCCGCTCCGGGTCGAGGTCGCGTAGTCGTTTGACACACGGCCGTTCCGGCCGTGTCCGAGGGACAGTCCCTGAAACGCACTTTCCACAGGCCGAACCGCCCAATCTCGCTGTTTCCGGTGGAAGGTGTGACGGACGCGTCCGGCTGTTCCGCGCAACCGCGCGGCTCAGGGACTGTCCCTGAGTCGTGGCTCGAAGGGCCACACGAGCACCGCGAGGAGCGCGACCAGGACGAGGTCGCGGGCGAGGAGGAGCCACGATGGGAACGCGGCGAAGCGCAGGGCGAGGTCCCAGTACCGGAACGGGAACCAGAGCTGCGTGAGCACGCAGGCGAGGGCGAGCAAGCCGCCGGCGACCAGCCCGCGGCGGCCCCGCACGAGCGGCACGAGCGGGATCAGCCAGATCAGGAACTGAGGCGAGAGCACCTTGCCGAACGCGACGAACGCGCAGACCGCCGCGGCGGACGCGCGGACGAGCCGCTCGCGCTCGGCCGGCCCCCGGGCGAACCACACCCAGACCGCGACCAGCGCCACCCCCTGGAGGACCGTCTGCACGAGCGCGATCGCGTCCGGGCCCGCGCCGGCCAGGTTCTGCGAGCCGTGGCTCGAGCGCATCGTCACGGTGAGCCCTCCGACGGCATGTGCGACGAGCAGGATCCCGGCACCGAGGGTCTCGATCTGGAGCGGCCGGCTCACCTGCGTGGTCAGGCTGTGCCAGACCCCGCGCGAGTCGAGGACGACGAACGGAAGAAAGCACGCGGCCAGGACGGCCGCGAACACGCCGAGGCAGGCGATCGCCCGGCGGCGCCCGGACCGCCGCCACACCCAGACGCCGGCGAGGGGCACGAGCACGGCCGGGTACAGCTTCGCCGCGACCGCGAGCGCGAGCGCTCCTGCGCCGAGCCGGTCTCGCCGCGAGACGAGCGCCGCGAGCGCTCCGGCCGTGAGCGCGGCCGGCCAGAGGTCGAACCGCGAGAGCACGACCGAGCCGAGCAGGAGCGGCGCCAGCGCGACCAGGCCGAGCGAGCCGGCGGCGCGGACGAAGCCGGCGTTCAGGCGGAACAGCGTCGCGAGCACGAACAGGAGCGCGAGCGCGCCGCAGGCGAGCATCTCCGCCTCGAACCACGTGCGGTAGCCGCCGAGGTCGCCGGCCGGCGAGCGCACGAGCGACGGGAGGGCGAACACGGGCAAGGCGCCCGGCGGGTACTCGAGCCCGAAGTCGCGATAGGGCACCCGGCCGTCCGCGATCGCGTCCCCGTAGCGCTGGTAGATCGGGGTGTCCACGATCTGGTCATGGCGGTAGAAGCCGTGGTGCAGGGCGATCCACGCCCCTACGAAGGCCGCGACGGCGAGCCCGGCGGCCGCCAGCGCAGATCGCGGCGACCAGCGGCCCGCGCTCCCGGCCGGCGCGCTAGCCGGCCGCGACCTCGACGAGATCGTCTCGGTGCTCACGAGGCTGGGCGAGGCGGACTTCCGCCGTCCGCGGCTCGGCGGCGAGAACGGCGTAGGCGACAAAGGCGAAGAACCAGGGGAGGTACAGGTAGAACCAGTGGGTGAGGACGAGCTCGAAGCCGATCAGAAGCCCACCGGTGAGGGCCGCGAGCTGGAGCGGCGTCTTCCGGCGGGGCAGGAAGGCGGCCGCGATCGCGCCGGCGACGAGCAGGGCCTCGAGCGCCTTCTGCAGCCACGCGAGGTCGGGCAGGCCGGCGTGGTACTGGCCCCAGTCCCAGAGCGAGAACGGGGAGTGCCGGTTCACCTGCGTCGGGATCGTCCGATCCCAGAAGACGCGGGCGGCGTGGAGCGGGTTCGGCTCGAGCAGCAGGACCCAGAAGCTCCCGATCGCCGCGAGCGCCAGGCCCCCGCAGAACAGCAACACGGAGCGGCGACCGCATCGGTCGCGACGGGCCTCCGGGTAGGTGGCCCAGAGCGGGGCGACGGCGAGCGCCGCGAACTTCGTCCAGGCCGCGAGCCCTGCGAAGAGGCCCCGGGCCGGATGCGAGGTGACGAGGAGGAACCCCCAGATGAGGAAGGCGGGCATGATCGCGTCGTTCGTGTTCGAGTTGGACACGTACTGCGTGAAGGGATAGGCGGCCCACGCGTACGCGAGCGTCACCGCCAGCCGGGTGCCGCCGAACCGCCGTCCGACCAGGCCGAGCCCGACCAGGCAGAGCAGGTCGAAGGCGATCGCGGTGAAGTGGGATGCGGGCAGGCGGTCCCACTTCCCGCTCCAGCCGAAGAACGCGTAGCCGGGCAGGTACGAGATGTACGCCATCGGCCCATAGGTGTCACCGTCGGGGTTCGCCGCCTCGCAGCGGCCGTTCGCCTGGATCCGCTCGCGGATCTCGCCCTCGCGGTCGGCGGGCCCGCACGCGGTCCGGGTGTCCTCGACGGGGAAGTGCCCGTAGGGGGACTGGCCGTGCGCGATCCGCTCCGCGCCGATTGGCCCCGCGTAGCCGACGTCGATCACGTTCGAGTGCCCCCACACGTTCAGCCCGACCTTGAACCCGCCGAGGAACACGGTCGCCGCCGCCAGCAGCCACACGGGCCAGACGGGCCGTGAGACGCGCGGCGGCCGGTCCCGCACGCCGATCCAGATCGTCCGCAGGAGAAGGTAGGCGAGACCCGGGTAGACGAGCGGGACGCTCGTGAAGATCCGGCCGTGGTTGAAGTACCAGAGCGAGACCGAGAAGGACAGCAGGGCGAGCAGGTCGAGGTTGCGCAGGGCGAAGGGCCGCCGGAGGTCCGCGAGCCCGACCAGGAAGGCGCCGCACAGGGCGAGCCACAACCCCGGGCTGTTGATCTGGGTGCCGCCGAACGCGCCCGACCCGCCCCGTGCCATCTTCCAGGCCACCTGCGGCCCGGTCCATGCCTCGGTGGGGACGCCGGTCGCGTCGTCGACGCGGCCCTGCGCGATCTCGCCGGCGGGTTCCGACCAGATCCCGACGTCCCAGTCGCGGTACCGGGAATCGTAGGTCGCCTGCTTGACCAGGGTCTTTCGGGGGTAGCGCCCGATCCAGTCCGCGACCTTCGGCACGGCGAGGAAGATCGCGAGCGCCCTCGCTTCGTTGAGGGCGGGCTTCGGCTCTGTGGGGACGAACGGGGTCTTGACGAGGCGCCCGGACTGATCGTACACGGGCGCGCCGGGCGGGGCCGCGGCGAGGGCGGCGGGGACGCACACGAGCACGAGCGCAGCCGCTGCGACGGCCGCGCGCATCACGGCCGGAAGGACCAGAGCTTGTTCAGGGTGAAGCTGAACGGCGTCACGAGGACGATCGCCACCGCCTGGCCGACGATCTTGCCGGCGCCGAGCGCGACGAGCATGCGGAGGAGGCCCAGGTTGAGCCCGAGCGCGGCAAGCGAGACCGCGAGGAAGCGCAGGCCCTGGTAGTAGACGGGCCCGCGGTGGGCGCGGAAGGTCCAGTGCCGGTTCCAGAAGTAATTGTTCGAGACCGCAACCACGAAGGAGCAGGCGGCCGACGGCAGGTAGTGGAGCCCGGCCCCCTTCAGGAGCCCGACGTAGACACCGAGGTTGATCAGGTAGCCGCTCGTCCCGACGACCGAGAACTTGAGCAGCGCGATCCAGTTCTGCGAACGGGTCAGGGCCCGGCCGGCGCGCGTGCGCGCGAACCCCGCTGCGGTGGAGCGCGCCACGGCGCGAGCGTACCTACACGGGCGCGATCACGGGCCGCTCTTCGAGCGGCACGCTCAGCTCGCCCCCGCCGCCGTCGACGAGGAGGGCATCGAGGGTCGCGCCAGGCCCGAGGACGACGTCGACGAGCCGGCCGAGCCGGCGGCCGCCGCGCGCGACCTCGCGTCCCCTCAGCGCCCGCAGCGCGTCGGCCCGCTCGCGGTAGAAGGACGCGCCGAGCTCGTCGAGCAGGATCAGGGCCGACGTGACCTCGATTGCCGCGGGCTCGATCGTCGCCGCCGCGAACGGCAGGAACCGATGGCGCCGGTCGCCGCAGAAGACGTCGGCGCCGAGCACCCTCGCCGCGTCCAGGTCGATGATCAGGTCGGTCGGGTGGCCGAGCTCGACGCCCCGCGCGCGCACGGGCAGCCGCAGGATCGTCTCACCCCTCATCCCGCCGCCCCTCCGCACGACCCATCTCATGCCCGTCGCCCGCCCGGCGAATCATTCGCGGTCGAACCCTTCGGCGCCGACGAGCGGGACGAACCGGCAGGGGACCGACCTCGCGATCGCCGGCCCTTCCGGGCTCCGGACGACGAGCTGCAGCTCCTGGCCGTGGCGGCCGCCGACCGGGATCACGAGACGCCCTCCCGGCTCGAGCTGCTCGTAGAGCGAGAGCGGCACCTCGGGCGCGGCGGCGGCGACTGCGATGCCGTCGAACGGCGCGTGCTCGGACAAGCCGAGCGTGCCGTCCCCCACGTGGACCTGCACGCGCTCGTACCCGGCCGCGGCCAGGGCCTCGCGGGCACGCCCGGCCAGGCCGGTCAGACGCTCGATCGTGTGCACGACCGCGGCGAGCTCGGCGAGGACGGCCGCCTGGTAGCCGGAGCCCGTGCCCACGTCGAGGACCCGCTCCGAGCCGTGGAGCGACAACGCCTCGCAGATCCGAGCGACCATGTACGGCTGCGAGATCGTCTGGCCGCCGCCGATCGGCAGCGCGGCGTCCTCGTACGCACGCCGGCGGAGCGGCTCCGGCACGAACAGCTCGCGCGGCACGCGCCCCATCGCCGCGAGCACCCGCTCGCTTGCGATGCCGCGGGCGCGGAGCTGCTCCTCGACCATGCGGCTTCGGGCAGCCGCGGATTCAGGCTGCACGGGAGAGCACGACGCCGAAGTGTGCGAGGACTGCGGGCGCGATTCCGGTGATGCTCGGCGGCGGCTCGAGCGAGCCGGTCGCAAGCATCGGCACCTCCGAGTCGCCGGCGGACAGGGAGCCGTGGCTGCCCCCGCCGGCGTGATGCCGGCCGCCGAGGTCGATGAACTCGTAGCCGTCGGCAGCCGAGACCAGGACGTCCCCTGCGTTCGGGTTGTTGAGGGCCGCCCAGGCACGAAGGAGCCCGTCGGGCTGGTCGAGGACCGACCGCTCGCCGTGCAGCTCCCAGCCGGCCGCACCGGGCCGGAAGCGGAGCTCGGAACCCCCGCGCTGCGCGACCCCGTCGCCGTCCTCGAGGAAGAGCACGACGTCGACCCCGGCCCGTCCGGTCAGGCACCCGGCGAGCGACCGGGCCGGCCGTGTACAGGAGGCGAGCCGGTAGACCTGGCCCGCGCGGTTCGACGCGCACACGGCCACGTCCGCCCGCTCGCGGCTGTGCCTGAGCACCTCCAGCCCCTCGAAGGCGGCCTCGAGCCGCACCGCGTGCTCGACGCTCGTCTGGCCGTGGTCGGAGCAGACGAGCACGTCGTAGCGCGCAAGGAACTCCTCCGGACCGCCGGCCGCCTCGAGCAGCGCCCCGACCGCGCGATCGGCGTCGCCGAGCTTCGACACCGCACCCTCCGGACCGAGCGCATGCGAGGCGTAGTCGTAGTCGGACAGGTAGTACAGGAAGAAGTCGAAGCAGTCGCGCGTGACCAGCCAGCGACCCACGGCGGCCGCGTACCCGTCGATCGTCCCGGCGCCGCGGCGCCGCACCGAGAGCGGGGCACCGGTGACGTCCGACTCGAAGAGGTTGTAGAAGAAGAAGCGTCCCGGCCCGCGCGCCGTCCGCGTCACTCCGGGGAGCGTCGTCCTGTGCTCGGTCCGGCCGCGGTAGCAGGTGAAGTTGACCGCGGCGGTCCGGAGGCCGGCGTCGTCGAGCGCCTCGAAGACGGTCACCGCCTCGGAAGAGAGATGGCGGCCGTTCATGTTGAAGATGGTGTCGAGGATCGATCGGCGCGCTCCGGCCGCGACCACGGCCCCGAACGACGAGCCGTACTCGACGAGCCGGCGGTCACCTCGGTCGTACCAGACGAGGTGCGGGATCCGATGCACGTCGGGGTGGGCGCCCGTGGCGATCGACGACGCGCAGACCGGCGTGAGCGACGGGAACGTCGAGACGGCGCGGCGGTAGGCGCCGTTCTCGGCGATGAAGGAGAGGGCGGTGAGATCTCCGCTCTCGATTTCACGCTCGAACACGGACGGCGTCAGGCCGTCGATCACGACCAGGACGACCCCCTTCATCAGTCGCGCGCGAGGATGCGCAGCCCCTTGTAGCGACCCGCCTCTCGCCGGCGGAGGCGCAGGGCGACGAGCGGTGCCGCAGCGGCCTCGGCATACCCGAGCCCGGGGACGAAGCCGAGCCCGGCCACGACGAGCCCGGCGAGCGCGACGAGAGCGGCGACGCCGAGCCGTGTCCCTCCGCCCCGAAGAGCGCCGGCGACGACCGGGACCGAGGCAAGCGCGCCCAGCAGGCCGCCGGAGCCGCCCCCGGCCGCCTCCGGCCACGCCCCGACGACCTGGCCGATGCCGGTCCCCGCGGCGGCGCCGAGCAACGCGGCCAGGCCCGCGCCGGCCGCGGGCCGGCGCTCGGGGACGAGCGCTCCGAGCACGACACCGACCCCGACGCCGATCCCGGCCGCGACCCCGATCCAGTACCAGGAGCTCATCTCGAGAGAAGGCTCATGTCCTGGCCAGTCTAGTGGCAGCCACCTGGTGACCCATCCGCCGCCGTTTCCCGTTCGGCAGCCGTGGGTAACCGAGCCTTTCGTGGGTGCCCAGACTCCGCTTCTCGTGTTCTTCACCGATCCGCGCTCCGGCCCTGCGAGACGGATGGAGAGCCTCCTCGCCCATCTCGCGCGCAAGGAACGGTCGCGGCTGCGCGTCGCCCGGGTGGACGTCAGCAGGCGGCCGGAGGCCGCACGCCGACTTCAGGTCGAGGTCGTCCCCAGCCTCGTACTGATCAAGGAGAAGCGCGTGGTCGGGCGGATCGAGGGCAGGGCGAGCGCGCCGCGCATCGCGCGGATGCTCGGCCAGCATCTCGACGAACGGCTCGCGAGCGCCGCCTAGAGTCGCGACGGATCCCCGAGGCGGCGGATCACGGCGAGGCCGAACTCGGCCGCCCGCGCGCCGTCGACGACACGGTGGTCGAAGGTGACCGCGATCGTCCCGACCCGGCGGACGACGATCTCGCCGTCGCGCACGACAGGCCGCGGCGCGACCCGCCCCACGCCGAGGATCGCCACCTCCGGGAAGTTGACGATCGGGGAGTGGAAGAGCCCGGCCAGCTTCCCGGCGCTCGTGACCGTGAACGTGGAGCCGCGGAGCTCCTCGGGCCGGAGGGTTCCGGCCCGCGCCCTCTCGGCGAGGCGGGTGACGTCGGCGGCGAGATCCTCGACCGGCCGCGCGTCGCAGGCGCGGACGACGGGGACGACGAGCCCCTGGTCGGTCTGGACTGCGATCCCGAGGTCGTAGCGCTCGAGATAGACGATCTCGTCGCCGTCGAGCCGTGCGTTCAGCTCTCCGTACTCGCGCAGCGACAGCGCGCACGCCTTCAGGACGGTGGGAACGAGCAGCTTCAGGTCGACCCGCTCGAAGTCGCACTCCTCCACCCACGTCACCGGCGCCACCTCGCGGTGCGCGCGGGCCATGTGCTCGGCGATCAGCCGACGAACACCGCGGAGCTTCTCCCGCCGCTCACCGGCTGCTGGTGCTGCCGCACCCGCAGCCGCCCCCCGGACGTCGCTTTCGGTCACGCGTCCCTCCGGCCCGGTTCCGGAGACCGACGTGAGATCGACGCCGAGCTCCCGCGCGATGCTGCGTACGAGCGGGGTCGCCTTCGGACCCGTGCCCCGCGCGCCGACCTGCGCGGCGCGCGGGCTCGTGACCGGTTGGCTCCGGACGAGATCCAGCGCCGCAGGCGTGATCTCGTCCGGAATGCCGATCACGACCAGGACGGTACCCACGGGCACGACCTCACCTTCCTCGACCAGGATCCGTGCGACCTTCCCCGCCGCCGGCGAGGGGATCTCGACCGTCGCCTTGTCGGTCTGGATCTCGACGAGCGGGTCGTCCTCGGCCACCTCCTGGCCCTCCTGGACGAGCCAGCGGGCGATCTCGCCCTCGGTCAGGCCCTCGCCGAGGTCGGGAAGCTTGAGCTCGTACGCCACTAGAAGTCTTCGAGCAGGCGCCGCGCCGCGGCGGCAACGCGCTCGGCAGAGGGCATGTACGCGTCCTCGAGCTGCCAGAACGGATACGGAACGTCGAAACCCGTCACGCGCACGACGGGCCCGCGCAGGTCGAGGATCGCCTTCTCGGCGATCACCGCGGCGAGCTCGGCGCCGAACCCGGCGACGCGAGGCGCCTCCTGGACGATCACCACGCGTCCGGTCTTCGCCACGGACGCGAGCAGGGTCTCCTCGTCGAGCGGTTTGAGCGTCCGCACGTCGAGCACCTCGACGGAGCCGTCGAGCTCGTCTGCCGCCCGCTCGGCGACCGGCACCATCGCCCCGTAGGCGACGATCGTCAGCTCGGTTCCCTCCCGGACGACCCGCATCGTCCCGAGCGGGACGACGTGCTCGCCCTCGGGAACTTCGCCGCGCGAGGTCCGGTAGACCAGCTTCGGCTCGAGCACGACGACCGGGTCCGGGTCGCGGATCGCGGCGGCGAGCAGCCCCTTCGCGTCGGCCGGCGTGGACGGAATCGCGACCTTCACCCCGGGTGTGTGCACGTAGTAGGCCTCGGGCGAGTCGTCGTGCAGCTCCGGCGCACGCACACCGCCGCCGTAGGGCATCCGGACGACCACCGGGAATTCCATGCCGCCGCGGGTCCGCCAGCGGTAGCGCCCGACATGGTTGATCAGCTGGTCGAGGCACGGATAGCTGAACGCGTCGTACTGCATCTCGCACACCGGCCGCCAGCCGGCCATGCAGAGACCGACCGCCGTGCCGAGGATCCCGGCCTCGGCGAGCGGCGTGTCCACGCAGCGGTCGGGGCCGAAGCGCTCGGAGAGGCCGGCGGTCGCCCGGAAGACACCCCCGGCGCGGCCGACGTCCTCGCCCATCACCAGCACGTTCTCGTCGCGCTCCATCTCGGTGTGCAGCGCGTCGTTCACCGCTTCGAGCAGCGTGAGCTCAGCCAAGCCAGCCTTCTCGCAACGCCGGCGGCGGGTCGGCGTAGGCGTACGCGAAGATCGACTCCGGGTCGGCAGGCGGCTCCGCCTCGGCGGCGGCGATGCCCGCGCGCATCGCCTCGGCCGCCTCCACGCGCGCCTGCTCGGCCGCCGCCTCGTCGAGGATGCCGAGCCGTTGCAGATAGCGCTCGAAGCGGCCGACACACTCGTTCCGCCTCTCCTCCTCGACCCGCTCCGGATCGACGTAGACACTCGGGTCGTCCGCGGTCGCGTGCGGCGCGGTCCGGTAGGTGACGGCCTCGACCAGGGTCGGACCGTCGCCGGCGCGCCCACGCGCGACCGCGTCCCGGGTCGCCTCGTACACGGCGAGGACGTCGGCGCCGTCGACGCGGACGCCCGGCATCCCGTACCCGACCGCCTTGTCGGCGAGCGTCGGCGCCGCGGTCTGCGCCGACAGCGGCGTCGAGATCGCCCACTGGTTGTTGTTGCAGAAGAGGATCACCGGCGCACGCATCACCCCGGCGAAGTTGGCGCCCTCGTGGAAGGCGCCCTCGGAGGTGGCGCCGTCGCCGAAGTACGCGATCGCCACCGTCTGCTCGCCGCGCAGCTTCTTCCCCCACGCGAGCCCGACCGCGTGAGGCACGTGGGTCGCGATCGGGACGCAGATCGAGGCGAGGTTGTAGTCGAGCGGGTTCCACCAGCCGGCCGGGTGACCGCGCCACCACGACAGCACCGTGGCGGGGGGCATCCCGCGCAGGAGGCCGATCGCCGACTCGCGGTAGCTGGGGAAGATCCAGTCGTCGCGCTCGAGGGCGTAGACCGAGCCGGCCTGCATCGCCTCGTGGTTCCAGAAGATCGCGTAGGTGCCGACCCGTCCCTGCCGGTGATAGACGAGCGAGCGCTCGTCGTACGTCCTGAGCAGCACGAGCTGCCGGTGGAGCTCGAGCAGATCGCTGTCGTCGAGCCCGTCGACCTCGCCGTCCGGGACGCTCTCGCCGTCTCCGATCACGCGGCGGAGCCCTTGCTCGGCTGGCAGCACCCGGGCCACGGCGGCGATGCTAGACGATTGGTCGATAGGTCGACCAATCGTCTAGAAGTCAGGCCACAAGCACAGAGACAGCGTCCCGCTCGGCCTCGAAGACCGCCTCGGCGACGTCGCCGAGATCCTCCCCGTCCGCCTGCAGGGGGAGCGGCCGGTCGCAGACGATCCGGAGGCGATCGGCGTCGTGGGCGGTCAGGACGCCCGAGAGGCCGGCGAGGCCGCGACCGGTGAGCAGGCGCGCGACGTAGCGCAGCGAGGCGGACGCGGGGGTACGCTCGGGCGCGCAGAGGTCGAGCCCGAGCTCGAACCGCGACGCCGGCGAGACGCGAAAGGGCACGGGGCCGGCGTAGGTGAAGACGGCGTCGTTGGAGACGAAGGCGAGCGCGGCCCGGCCGAGCCCCTCGACCTCGAGCCGCGGCTCGTACCCGGCGAGCAACCGGCGGGCGGCGACCCGCGCGTAGGCGAGGTCTCCGCGGCGGCGGCCGTCGCGGAGGCGCTTCATCGTCTCGAGCTCGCGCACGGTCTCGGAGTCGACGCCGATTCCCGCGGAGAACGCGAACCGCCGCCCGTTCGCCCGCCCCAGCGAGATCCGCCGCTCGCGCGTGGCCGCAGCCGGGTCGGACGGAACGCCGAGCGCACGGGCGAGCACGTTCGTGTGCCCTCCCGGGACGATCCCGAGGGCCTTTCCCGCCGGGAGCCCGTTCAGCACCTCGTTGACCACGCCGTCTCCGCCGAAGACGAACACCGTCTCGCCCCTGGCGCCTCGAGCGAGCTCGGTCGCGTGCCCCTTCCGCTGGGTGAACAACGTCTCCGCCGATCCGAGCCGCCGCTCGGCCTCGCGCACGCGCTCCTCGCTGACGCGGGTCGCGAACGGGTTGACGATCAGGGTCGGGCGCATCCCGCGAGCATGCCACGACGGGGAGAGCCGTTGCCGCGCCCGACATGCGCGGGCGCGGCCCAGATCCGCGTGCCGTCAAGATCGCGATGCGAGCGGAGCGAGCGAGCACGAGGAGGGGGTCACGGGGGAACCATGGGTTTCCCCGTGCTTGGGGTCGAGTACCCGCGCATTCCGTCGACGAGCAAGGCTAGGAAGCGGTCGGCGAGCTCGTCGGTGTCGCGCCCCGCCTGGAGCCACGTGTAGGCCCAGTTCACCGCCGACAGGAGGAGCAGGGCGGCGGCGGTCTCGTCCAGGTCGGAGCGGAGCTCGCCGAGGTCGCGGCCCTCGCGGAGCAGCTCGCGGACACGACCCTCGTACCGGCGCCGCTCGGCGAGGAAGGCCTCGCGTCGCGGGCTCTCGAGGTAGCGCCACTCCTGGACGAAGACGGTGGCGACGTCGAGCTGCTCGGCGACCACGCGCAGGTGGCCGCGCAGCGCGAGCCGGATCTTCTCGACCGGGTGGGCGTCGTCCGGGATCCCGTCGAGGGCGGCGTGGAAGGCTTCGGCGCCATCGTTCAGCGTCTCGTAGAGCAGGTCCTCCTTCGACGCGATGTGGGAGTAGAGCGACCCCTTCTGGACGCCGAGCGCCTCGGCGATGTCGCCGACCGACGTGCCGTGGTAGCCCTTGCGGGCGAAGAGCCGGGCAGCCTCGCGCGTCAGCTCGCGGCGGCGGGCGCTCATCGGGCGAGCCGTTCCCGGACCTGGCCGGCGCGGACGACGTTGCCCTTCCGCTCGTAGAGGTCGAGCGCCGTCTGCCACTCGGCGGCGGCTTCGTCGGCGCGACCTGCAGCCACGAGGACCCCGCCGAGTGCCGCGTGCACGTCGGCCTTGAGCTCGTTATCGCCGAGCCGCTCGAGGACCGCCGCTTGCCTGGCGATCTCGCCCGGCGCGAAATGGGCCTCTGCGCCGCCGACGAGTGTCCGCAGAATGAGCAGCTCGAGCCGCGCCCGACCACCGACGCGTTCGTCTCCGGCGGCCTCCGCCGCCAGGGCGGCGCCGTCGATCAAGCCCGCGGCGCGCTCGAACTCACCGGTGTCCAGCATCTCCTCGACGAACAGCGGGTTTCCCTCGGCCGCTGCCCGGATCCTGGCCCCGAGGTCGGGGTCGAGATGGGCACCATGAGCTCCGATCAACTCATCCGTCTCGGCCGAGGAGAGCGGCTCGAGCAGAACGGTTGTCGCGTTGAGCATCCCGCCGCCCCATCCCGGCCGCCGGTCGAGGAGCTCCGGGCGCGCGACGCAGAGAACCAGGATCGGCGCTCCCCGGCTCATCGTCGCAACGTGCTCGACGAGCTCGAGAAAGACGGTCTCGCCCCAGTGGGCGTCGTCGAAGACGACGATCAGGGGATGTTCGGCAGCAGCGTGCTCGAGCAGCAGACGGAAAGCGAGCGCGATCTCCTCGGGCGACGTCGGCGTCTCCTCGCCGAGCAGTCCGGCCAGCGGCCCCGACCCGGCCTCGCGCCCGCGGCTCGCGAGCCGGAGCACGATCTCGGTGACCGGCCAGTAGGTGATCCCCTCGCCGTACGAGAGGCACCGGCCGCGGACGACAGCCTCGTCGACCCGCGACAGGAACTCCTCTACGAGCCGCGACTTGCCGACGCCGGCAGCGCCGAGCAGCGTGAAGAGCATGCAGGCCCGCTCCGAGCGTGCCCGCTCCCACGCGTCCTCGAGGAGCCGGAGCTCGCGGCGGCGACCGACCATCGCAACGTCGAGCCTACGCTGCGGGCCCTCGGCGACGACGGAGCGGAGCCGGCGGGCCGGCACACCCTCGGTCTTGCCTCTCAGGGCGAGCGGCTCGACCGTCTCCACGTCCGCCGCGCCCTTGACGAGCCGCATCGTCTCGCGCCCGAGGAGGATCTCGCCGGGCGCCGCCGCCTGCTCGAGCCGCGCGGCCACGTTGACCGGGTCGCCCGTCGCGAGCCGCTCGCCCGTGCCGGCGACGACCTCGCCCGTGTTCACGCCGATCCGCGCCTCGAGGCGGGTGCCGTAGTCGCGCTCGAGGTCCTCGTTCAAGGCCTCGAGGGCGACGCGCATCTCCGTTGTGGCGCCGACCGCCCGGAGCGCATCGTCCTCGTGGACGACCGGGATCCCGAACTCCCGCGGCGGCGGAGCAGCTTCGAGCGGCACAGCGCAGCCGCCGCAGAAGCGCGCCCGGGCGAGGTTCTCGAATCCGCACGCCGGGCAGACCACCATTGCGGCCTATACTTCCGAACGATCGTTAGGGAACGGGGGCGTGACGTGACCGAAGCAGAGTTCCTCGAGTACGTGCAGGCGGGCGGCCAGGTGGAGGCCGGCGACTGGATGCCGGACGACTACCGGGCCAGGCTGATCAAGTTCATCGAGATGCACGGCAACTCCGAGCTCATGGGCGTCCTGCCCGAGCGCGAATGGATCCTGCGCGCTCCGACGCTCCAGCGCAAGCTCGCGCTGACCGCGAAGGTGCAGGACGAGGTCGGCCACTCGCAGCTGATCTACCGCGTGGTCGAGGACCTGGGCAAGCCGCGCGAGCAGTGCCTCTCCGACCTGATCTCCGGCAAGTCGAAGTTCCACAACGTCTTCCACTACCCGACGAAGACCTGGGGCGACGTCGGCGTGATCGCCTGGCTCGTCGACGCGGCCGCGATCATCAGCCAGAAGGCGCTCCTCAAGTGCTCGTACGCGCCGTACGCGCGGATCATGAAGAAGATCTGCTGGGAGGAGTCGTTCCACATCCTCCACGGCCGCGACGTGATCCTGACGATGATGAACGGCGCCGACGAGCAGCGCGAGCTGGTCCAGGAGGCGCTCACCCGCTGGTGGGGGCCGCTGATGCAGTTCCACGGCAACCCGATCCCGCGCGACGAGGACCCGATGTGGCTCTGGCGGATCAAGTCGCAGGGGAACGAGGAGGCCCGCCAGCAGTTCCTCGACGGCTACGTCCCGCAGATCCGGGAGCTCGGCCTGTCCGTCCCCGACCCGAAGCTGCGTAAGCGCGACGACGGTGTCTGGGAGTACACCGAGCCGGACTGGGACGAGCTCAGGCACGTCGTCACCGGGCACGGGCCGAAGACCGCCGAACGGCTCGGCTTCCGGCGGACGACGCGCGGGGAGACCGAGTGGGTTCGGCGCGTGCTGCTGGCCGAGGCGGCGTGATCTACGAGGTCTTCAGGCAGGAGCGGAAAGGCGTCGCGTTCGAGCACGCAGGCTCGGTGGTCGCGCCGCACGAGGCGTTCGCGAGGGCGTACGCGCACGAGCAGTACGGCCGGCGCGGCGAAACCGTCTGCCTCTGGGTCGTCCCGCGCGGGTCGATCCTCGAGGTCGAGGACTTCGTCGACGAGCTCGGCCGAAACTACCACCGCGTGGACGGGTACTCCTTGAAGGCCAAGCTGAAGGAGGCGCGTGAACGGACGGCCGTTTCCGGACAAGCCGGAAACGGTTAGGAAGACCGATGGGCGTCGAAGGGTCTGCAAGCCATTCTTTGGCCCGCAGGGACGAAGAATGGGTGCTACTCGCAATCGCGGACGACGAGCTCGTCCTCGGCTGGCGCGACTCGGAGTGGACGGGGATCGCGCCCGTCCTCGAGGAGGACGTCGCCTTCTCCTCGATCGCGCAGAACGAGATCGGTCACGCCCGGGCGATCTATCAGCTGCTCGTTTCCGGCTCCGGCGCCGGCCAGGCCGGCACCTCCGCTCCCGGTGCCGCTCCGTCGAGCCTACGCACCGACGACGCGGACGCGCTCGCCTTCGACCGTTCACCGGCGGAGTACCGCTGCTCGCAGCTCGCGGAGCTCCGGTTCGTGCCGGACTGGGCGGGGACCATCGCCCGGCGCGTCCTCTACGAGGCGGCCGACGAGCTTCGGCTGGAGGCGTTGAAAGCCTCTCCGGACGAGGCGGTCGCCGGCCTCGCGGCGAAGATCGACCGTGAGGAGGCCTACCACAGGATGCACGCGGAGATGTGGCGCGAACGGCTTCGCGACGAGCCCCGCTTCCGCGATGCACTGGAGAAGCTCTGGCCGCACGCGCTGACACTCGTCGAGCCGCAGCAGCGGGCTGCGCTCGCCGAGCGGGTGGGTATCCCGGAGGTGGAGCCGATCGAGCGCGGGGTCCACACAGACGGCTGGCCGGAGCTCTGGGAGGAGATGACGGAGGTGCGCCGCTCCGTCCCGGGAGCGACGTGGTAACGGCCGAGCAGGTCTGGTCGGCGCTGGCCGAGGTCGAGGACCCGGAGATCCCGGTGATCTCGCTCGTCGACCTCGGCGTCATCCGCGACGTCCGGGTCGACGGCGAGCGGGTCCACGTCGAGTTCACGCCGACCTTCCTCGGCTGCCCGGCGCTGGAGGTGATGCGCAACCAGATGGCCGAGGCGATCGAGCGCGTCGGCGGCGAGCCCGACGTCGAGGTGGTCGTGGACGACTCGTGGACGACCGACCGGATCACCCCCGAGGGCCGGGAGAAGCTCCGGCAGGCCGGCTTCGCCCCGCCCGCCCCGCGGGAGGCGCAGGCACCGAAGCTCGTGCAGCTCCGAAGCCAGGTCTTCCGCTGCCCCTACTGCGGCTCGACCGAGACGAGGCTGGAGAACATCTTCGGCCCGACCCCGTGCCGCTCGATCCGCTACTGCGCGGCGTGCCGCCAGCCGTTCGAGCAGTTCAAGACGATCTGATGAACTGATGACTGATCGACGCGTGGACGGGACCTCGCCACCTCCTCCGCTGCCGGCAAAGGATCGCGGGACCGCGGCCGGCCGGGGCGCGGCGGCACCCGAGCGCGACGGGAAGCCCGCCTGGCACCGCTTCGGGCCACGCTCGTACCCGCCCGACCGGCGGCTCTTCGAGCGGGAGCTCGCGCGCGTGATTCGGGACTACGTCGTGGCCGGGGATGCGCCGAGCGAACCGCTGCTCGGCGAGTCCGACGCGATGGTCGCGCTCGGAGGGTGTCTGGCCTCCGCGATGCGCGCTTTCCTGCCGCCCACCGGCTTCGCCTCGGCGAAACGGAGCCTTCCCCGGCACCTGAACAACAGCTTCGCGATTCGCGACTTCGTCGAGTGGTGCGTGACCGGGAAGGAGGCCGGTCGCGGCTACCGGTTCGACCGCAGGCCGGATCGCTCGCTCCGCGAGTGGGAGCCGCACGAGGAGCAGGGCGTCTACGCCGCCCGCTTCGGCGAGGCCGGTGCGTTCTACCTGTCCCTCGGCTTTGCGGAGGTGTTCGAGGATCGGGCGACCGGAGGCGTGTTCTGGTACGGGCTCCCGGAGGAGCTCTACGACCCCGGCCGGCACGCGGGCCGGCTGACGACGGTCGAGGAGAACGTGGCCTGCGTCGAGCGGACGATCGCGCTGATCCGGCAGGTCAACCCGGACGCGCCGGTCGTGCTCGCCGTCTCGCCGGTCCCGTTGACGCCGACGTCCCGGGACGTCTCCTGCATGTCCGCGGACTTCGCCTCGAAGGCCGTGCTCCGCGTCGCGCTGGACCAGGTCCTCTCCCGCGCCGATCCGCGGGTGTACTACTTTCCTGCCTTCGAGATCGTCAGGTGGGCGGGCGTGCATCTGCCGCGATCGCCCTTCGGGCCGGACGACGCCCGGCCGCACGACCTGACCGGCGAGTTCGTCGTCGAGATCGCCGAGGCGCTCGTGGAGTCCTTCTACACCCCGGAGGCCGTAAGGGCGATGCGGACGCCCCGCTACCGGCGCAAGGCCGCGAGGCTCCGCGGGCCGGCCTCTGCGATCGCGGCCGCGCCCGGCCGGACCGCCGCGGTCCGGAGCTAGGCCGTCTGCGCCAGGCGGGCCTCGGCGAGCGAGAGCAGCTCGTCGAGGCCGCCGCAGAGCAGGCAGCGATACGTGCGCACCGTCCCGTCCAGGCTCGCGGTCAGGACGGTCCGACTGGTGGGGTCGAAGACGGCGCTCGTCAGGGGACGCCTCGGGCCGCTGAGCCCGAAGGGGAGCAGGGGCTTCTGGACGCCGGGCTGCCAGAGCTGCGCCGTGGCCGGCCCCGCGGTGACGATCCACCGCCCGTCGGGGCTGAACGACGCGTCGCTGACGGCGCCGAAGTGCCAGCGCAGGATCTGGACGGGCGCGCCCGACTCCGCGTCCCACAGCCTCGCGTCGTGGTCCAGGCTCGCGGTCAGCACGAGCCGTCCGTCGGGGCTGAAGGCGACCGAGGTGACGTCGGCGCGGTGGCCCTCGAGCACGCGCTCGAGAGCACCCCCGCGGGCGTCCCAGATCCGGGCCGTGGCGTCGCGGGAGCCGGTCACGAGCCGGGCGCCGTCATCGCTGAAGGCCACGTCGGTGAGCGCGAACCGATGACCGCGGAGCTCGTGGAGTAGCGTGCCGTCGAGCGTCCAGATGCGGGCGACGCCGTCGCTGCCGGCGACCGCGAGCTGCGTCCCGTCCGGCGAGAGCGCGAGCGCCGTCACCGCCGCCGGCTGCGTGATCGTCCTGCTCGGCTCCGGGGCGCTGCCGTAGATCGCCACCTGCCTGTTCCGGGCGAGCGCGACGCGCGCGCCGTCCGCGGTCGCGGCGGCCGCGACCACCGGATGGCCCGACTCGAGCTCCCGCACCGTCCGGCCGTCAGAGGCCCGCACGAGGCGCGCCCCGGCCGCGCCCGCGACGAGCACGACGTCCGCGCCGGCGTACCCGGCCTTCCCGACGGCGCCCGGCTCCCGGGCCAGCACGGGCATGACCGGCTGCCCCTCCGGATCCCAGATCCGCGCCGTCCCGTCGTCGCTCGCGGTCAGCACCGCTCGTCCGCCGGGACTGAAGGACGCCTCCCGGACCGAGTCGGCGTGGCCCGCGAGGACGGCGATCTCGTCACCGTTGTCGGCCTTCCAGACGCGGGCGGTCCTGTCACCGCTCGCGGTGACGACGAAGGAGCCGTTCGGACTGAAAGCGACGCCGGTGACCGGGTTCGCGTGACCCACGAGCCCGGAGACGAGCGCTCCCGTGGAGACGCGCCAGACCGCCCCGGTCCCGTTCGAGCTGACGGTGGCGACGAGCGTCCCGCGGGGGCTGAAGGCGACGTCGAGCACCTCCCCGATCCCGGGTCGGAGCTCGCGGAGCCGACTTCCGCTCCGGGCGGCCCAGATCGTCGCGGTGCCGTTCTTTCCGCCCGTGGCCAACAGGCGGCCGCCCGGGCTGAAGGAGATGCCCGTGATCGAGGCGCCCTGGTCGAGGCGATGGACGAGCGACCCTCGCAACACGTCGTACAGGCGCGCCTCCCGGTCGAGACCCGCGACCGCGACGAGGCGGCCGTCGGGGCTGAACACGGCCCGGGTGACGGGACGCGGCGAGGCGAGGACTGCGACGAGCAACCCGTCACGGAGGCGCCACAGCTTCGCCTTCCGGCCGCCGACGCTGACGGCGAGCGACCCGTCGGGCGAGACCGCCACGCCGCTCACGGGCGCCCCGTGCCGCAGGGTGCGCAGGACCGTGCCCCTGCCGGCCTCCCACACCCTGACCGCGCCGTCGTCTCCGGCCGTGACCACCAGGCGGCCGTCGCCGGCGAAGGCTGCGTCGCGAACGGCCGACCCGTGCCGCAGGGTCGCGAGCAGCCTGTGGGTGCGTGCGTCGAAGATGCGGGCGCGGCCGTCCTCGCCCGCGGTCAGGATGCGGGTCCCGTCCGGGCTGTAGCGGGCGACCGCAAGCGGCCCTCCCCCCGCCATCACCGCTCGCCCGCGGTCGGCGAGCAGCACCTGCCGGAGGACGCTCTCGGCCTGCGCGCCCGGGGCGAGCCGCGCCGCCTCGACGGCGAGCCGAAGGCTGCCACCGGGATCCACGGCCAGCTGCGAGATCGCGCTGGCGGCGAGCTCGCGCCCGCGCGCGGTCCGGGCCTTGCTGCGCGCGTCGCTGCGCTGTGTCAGCGCGAACACGGTCACGCCGACCATCACCGCGACGAGCACGCCGGCCGCCGCGAGCGCGGCGAGCAGCCGCCGGTGCCGCCGGCCGGCCGCCTCCTGCTGGAGCTCGAGCTCCCGCTCGACGTCGTGCGCTCTCTTCCAGTCCAGGGCCGCCTCGGCCAGGACGTCGTGGTAGATCTCGTACCGCTCGCCGCCGGAATCGCCGGCCACGGGGCGGAGGATCCGTTCCGTTGCGAGCCGGGAGAGCACCGGCGCGAGCGCGTCCTCGTCGATCCGTGCGTACTCCGCAAGATCGCGGACGCCGTGGGCGATCTTCGTCCCGGAGGGCGTGACCAGGTGGTTGAACACGGCCGCGGCCACGTCCTGCTGCCCGGGCGCGAGCGCGTCCAGCGCGCCCCGGAGCTGGTCGCGGACGATCTGCTCCGCGCCGCCCAGGGCGCGCAGCGTCGCCAGCCGCAGCGTTCCTGATCCCGCCTCCCGCTCCGCCCCCCACAGCCGCTGCATGACGAGCTGCAGGTACGGGGTCTCGATCCTGCCGTCGACGGCCGGCCCGCCGTTCACCACACCTCTCCCCGCTCGGCCGAGATCGAGCTTGCCGGCGGCGACCTCGTCGAGCACGGCCTCGACGAGCTCCGGCTCGATCTCAACCCGCTCGCCGGACGGTAGACCCTGGTTGGCATGCTCGACGGGCCCGAGGATCGCCGCACGGCCGGCGGCACGGTCCAGATGCTCGAGGCGCAAGTAGTTGCCGAACAGGTTCGGGATTCTGCCCTTGAAGGAGTCGAGCTTCGCCAGCGTCTCCTCACGAAGCGCGATGAGGAAGCTCGCCCGCAAGCCCGGCCGGGCGACGGCCGCCGGGAACTGCTCGGCGAACGTCTCCGGGCCGGCTTCGTGCCGGTGGTAGAGGAAGTACTCGTCGACCTGGTCGAGGAGCACGTAGACGTCACCGCCGACGACGGCGGCGCACGCGTCCACGGTGTCGGCAAGGGTCGACGCCGGCTCGATCCCGGCGGCGTCCGCCAGCGAGCGCGTGAGCCCCGCGACCGGATCGGACTGCCACGCGTCGAAAACGACCACGATCAGCGGCTCCGGCGAACGGCGCAGGTTGTGGGCGACCCCAGCCCGGAGCAGTGAGCTCTTGCCGACACCGCTCTCCCCGTAGAGGACGGTGAGCCGGGACGCCATCAGGTTGGCGGCGACGATCTCGCGGTCGCGCCCGCGCCCGAAGAAGAGCGCGGCGTCGACGTCGGTGTCCTCGAACCGGGCAAGGCCCTTGAACGGCTCCACAACGCTTCCCGTCATGCCGGCACCTCCACGGCGACCCTCCGCCGGAGCTCGGCGACGTACTCCTCGACCGCGACCTCGAACACGTCGATGCCGAGGCGACGCCATGACTCGAGCTCGAGCGGGTCGAGGCTCGGCTCGGCCGCCCAGGAGCGGTAGGCCGGACTCTCGCGCCCCCACAGGCGGTGAAGGAACACCCGGACGTACCACTCGCGCAGCGGGTAGCCGAGGAAGAGGAAGTGGCTCCGGCGCAGTCGGGCAGCCAGGCCGACCGGGACGACGCCGGCCAGATCGGACTGGGCGAGGTAGTCGATGTAGTCGTCCTCGCTGACGACGAAGCTGTCCCACTCCCGCCCGGGCCGCGGGTCGACGCCGCCGTGGATCTTGAGGATCACCGTCCGCTGCTCCGGCGCCAGGTCCGCGTACGTGTTCGGCACCTCGACCACGTTGACCACGCCCTCCGCCGATACATGCAGGAACTTCCCGCGATGTCGCCCGAGAGCGATGTAGGAGACGACGTCGAACTCCTCTCCGGCCTCGCTGAGCGCGCGCTCGAGCGCCTGATCGAAGTTCGCGGTGACGATCAGCTGACCGGGCGCGCCGCGCTCCCGGAGCAGTCCGGTCACCTCGGCCAGCACCCGGTGCACGCCCGCCGGGGCGTACTCGCGGGCGAAGAGCCCGTGGAGCTCGTCGTAGAGGGGGCCGACCCCCTTCATCAGGGAGACGTACTGGGAGACGCGCGCGAGGTCGCGCTCGTGCTCGGGCGGGCAGCCGAAGGACTCGGCGAGCACGGCCGCGACCTCTGCGTACGCGGGCAGGCCGCCGCCGCCCTGCGGGTCGGCGTTGACACCCCCTCCCAGCACGAGGACCAGCCGGCCGGAGAGGAGCGCCTCGAGCACGTCGCCGTAGTGATCCTCCGGCTCCGCTACCGGCTGTGCCTTCTCCAGCACCTGCTCCTGCCGGAGGATGGACGCGTACAGCTGTCTGAGCGCGGGGCTCGGGTCGAGCCCGAGCTCGTCGGCGAGAACCCGGCGAGCGTCGTGGTAGACCTGCAGGGCCTCGGCCTGGCGGCCCGACCGGTACAGCGCCAGCATCAGCTGGCGGCGCGGGCGCTCCCGCAGGCCGTGCCGCTCGACGAGCGGCTCGAGCTCGGGGACGAGCTCGCTGCCGAGGCCGAGCTCGAGGTCGGCGTCGATCCGCTCCTCCAGAGCGTCAAGCCGCAGCTCCTCGAGCCGGCGCGACTCGCCCTCGGCGAAGCGCTCGAACTCGAGGTCGGCGAGCGGCGGCCCGCGCCAGAGCGCGAGCGCCTCGCGAAGCAGCCTCGACCGGTCCGCCGGCGGTGCGCCCCGCGCGCCGGCGACGAGCCCCTCGAAGCGCGTCGCATCGACCTGGTCGCGCCCGGCCTGGAGCACGTAGCCGGGCGGGCGGGTGAGGAGCACGTCCGCGCCCAGCAGCTTGCGCAGCTGGGAGACCATGTTCTGGAGCGACGTCGTCGCGGTCCTCGGCGGGTGCTCGCCCCAGAGCTCGTCGAGCAGGCGATCGGTCGAGACCACCTCGCCGGCGTGGACGACCAGGGCCCCGAGGAGCGCGCGCTGCTTCTGGCCGCCCAGGGCGACCGGCTCGCGGTCGCGCAGGACCTCGAGCGGCCCAAGGATCCGGAACTCGAGCATGCACCCAGCTCGTAGCACCCGTTACGTGCGCTGACCAGACGAAATTAGCCCGGCGTTGGAGCACCGTGAGCGCGCGCTTTGGACCCCGCACGACCGTGGGGTCATGTTCAAGCTCAGCTCACATAGCAGCCATAGCGGCGGCCTCCGCCGCGCCCTGCTCGCTCTGCCCGCCCTCGCTCCGGCGGCGCTCGTCCTCTTCGCCCTCACCCCCGTGTCCGGCGTCGCTGCGGTCGCCGGCGGGTACGACTGGCCAGTCAAGCCGTTCGACCGGCCTCACCCGGTTCGCGGCGACTTCGGCGATCCCCGCACGACCTTCGACGGCCCGCCCACGCTCCGCGGCCTGATGTCGAGCGGCGGCATCTTCCAGCTCCACTTCGGCGTCGACATCGCGGTTCCCGACGGCACGCCCGTGTACCCGGTCCGCTCGGGCATCGCCTCGTTCCACAACAGCCGCACGGTCGCGGTCGACTCGGGCGGCGGTTTCGCCGCCGAGTACTGGCACATCGTCCCGGCGATCAGGCCCGGCCAGCTCGTCACCGCCTACCGGACGGTGCTCGGTCACGTGATGAAGGGCTACAAGCACGTGCACTTCACCGAGCTCGACCACGGACGCCCCGTCAACCCGCTCGGCCGCGGGCACCTGACCGGCTACCAGGACAGGACGACTCCCGTCGTCACGTCGATCTCCTTCCGCAGGTCCGACACCGGCCCCGAGCTCCTACCCGAGTGCGTGCAGGGGCGGATCGTTCCGATCGCACAGGCGTTCGACGTGCCTGCCGTCCCCGCCCCCGGCACCTGGAGCAACCTGCCTGTCGCTCCCGCTCTCCTCACGTGGCGGATCGAGAGCGCCGTCAACGGCAAGATCGTGGTCCCCGAGCAGACGGCATTCGACGTACGCACAAGGCTCCCGAGGGACGCGTTCTGGACGCTCTACGCCCGGGGAACGCGCCAGAACATGGCCACCTTCGACGGCCAGCGTGCCTGGAGGCAGCCCGGCGTCTACCTCTACAAGCTCGGCCGGGCCCCACTCGACACTTCCAGGATCGCGAACGGGATCTACGAGCTGGTCGTGACCGCGGCCGACATCCGGGGCAACACGAGCTCGGCCCGGCAGGTCTTCATCATCCGCAACGGCCAGGCGGTATGAGGCTCCGGTCGCGGCGACCGCGCCTCCGGAACCGGGAAGGTTTGGGACGGAGCGCTTCCGAGCACAAGCCGCGTGGCGGGATGGCCCCAGACGACCGCATCTCCACCGTCGCGCCCGACGGTTTGAAGGCCGGCGATCCCACGCCGGGGCTCACACGCGAGGTGGCGTTCTCCAGCGCCCGCGCGATGCTCGTGCGCGCGTCCGCCGAGGCACGAGTCGTCTCCGGGTGGCACGACCACGGCGACCGCGAGGTGCACGGCCACGTGGTTCGGGGACGTGTCCACTTCGAGTACGGCCCCGGCGGCCGGCAGCACACCGACGTCGAGGAGGGCGGCTTCTTCCACATCCCGGCCGGCCTCGTCCACCGCGACGTGAACCCGCTGGACGAGCCGCAGGAGCTGGTCATCGCCTTCGTCGGAGAGGGGCCTCTGGTGGTCAACCGGGAAGGCCCCGAGCCGGCCTGAGGCGCCGACCTGCGAGGGGAGCAGGGACCCGCGAGACGCCGGGGCCGACGCCGTCGGCTCCGGTCATGCTCGCGCTGCGGGCACTCGTGGAGACCGGCGTCGTCGCGGCGCTCGGCTAGAGCTCGCCGCCGCCGTCCGCACCGTACAGCCTCCGGCGGAGAGGGGACGGGACGAACCTCTGATCGACCAGCGCGAGGCCGCCGATCGCGACTCCTGCGCCGACGACGACGGTGGCGATCAGCGCCGCCGACGGCAGCGCCAGCTCGTAGAACCGCCGCGCGAAGGGCACCGCCAGCACGAGGGCGTAGCAGGCGGCGAGCGCCGAGCAGAGCGCGAGGACGGCGGCGGTCCGGCGACGCCCCTCGGTCTCCAGCACGACGATCAGGTACAGGCCGACGACGACGAGCACCGTCGTCGCCACCGTCCGGGCGGAGACGACCCTCGCGTCGAGGACGTTGAGCGCGAACAGGTAGCTCGAGAGCACGCCGAGCCCGGCCGCGGTGCCCGCCGGGACCGCGAACCCGGCGAGCTCGCGCAGGAAGCCGCGAGAGCTCCAGCGGCCGGAGCTCGGCGCCAGCGCGAGAAAGAAGCCGGGAATCCCGATCGTGAGCGACGCCGCGAGCGTCAGCTGGCGCGGGAGAAGCGGATACGCCGTCGGCGTCAGCCCGATCGAGAGGACGAGAAACGACGCGAAGGCCGACTTGGTGACGAAGAGCTTGGCGACCCGCTGGACGTTGCGCAGGATCTTGCGGCCCTCCTCGACCATCGCGGGCACCGCCTCGAACCTGCCGTCGACGAGCACGATGTCGGCCACGCTCCGCGCCATCTGGGTTCCGCTTCCCTGGGCGATCGCGAGCCGTGAGGCCTTCAGCGCCGGGACGTCGTTGACGCCGTCGCCGACCATCGCGACGTAGCGGCCGCCGTCCCGCAGCACCTCGACCACCCGCCGCTTTCCCTCGGGGGAGATCCGCCCGATCACCGCATGGTCGAGGACGAGCCGGCGCAGCTCTCCCGGATCCTCGGGGAGGCTCGAGCCGTCGACCGCGTCACCGGCGATGCCCACGTCCGCGGCGATCGAGGCCACCGTCTCCGGGCGGTCGCCCGAGATCACCTTCAGCTCGACGCCCTGGCGGGTGAACCACTCGACCGTCTCGCGCGCCTCCGGGCGGAGCTGCTCGGAGAGCACGACGAGCCCGCGGGCGGGCGGACGTTCCTCGTCCAGCCGGGCTGCCGTGCCGAAGGCCAGCACGCGCCGCCCCTCGCCCGCTGCGCGGTCGACGTCCGCTCCGAGCTCGCCCAGGCCGAACCGCTCCGGCGCTCCGAGGACGTAGACGACCCCGCCGATCCGCTGGGCCGAGAACCTCTGCCGCGACGAGAAGGGAATCTGTTCCTCGACCGGCTCCGCCCGCGCGGGGAAGGCCTCCGCGATCGCCTCGAGCGTCGCGTTCCGGACGCTTGCGGAAGCTGCATACGTGCCGAGCTGCGCCGACAGCTCCCGGGGGCCGACGAGGTCGACCACACGCAGTGACCCCTCCGTCAGCGTCCCGGTCTTGTCGAGGCACAGCAGGTCGACGGACGCGAGCGACTCGATCGCGTTCAGCTGCTGGGCGAGCGCGCCGCGGCGGGCCATTCGCACCGCCGCGACCGCGAACGTCAGGCTCGCGAGCAGGACCAGCCCCTCCGGGACGAGCGTGACGACGGCGGCGACCGCGGTCGGGACCGCCGTGTGGAGGGGCGCCTGCCGCTCCCACAGCGCGTACCCGAGCACCGTCCCCAGCGGGAGCATCACCGCGACGAGCGCGAACAGGAGCCGGTTCAGCGCGCGCTCGAGCGGCGAGCGGGGATGGCGGAACGTCCTCGCCTCGCCCGTGATCTTCGCCGCGTAGCTGTCCGAGCCGACCGCCGTGACCGTGAACGCGCCCTCGCCCTCGACGACGAACGAGCCGGAGCGCACCTGCGAACCGGCGGCTCGGTCCACGGGGCGCGACTCGCCGGTCAGGATCGACTCATCCAGCCGGAGCGCCACCGCCGTCTCGAGGTCCCCGTCCGCGACCACCTGGTCGCCGGGCTGCAAGCGGACGAGGTCGCCGACGACGACCTCGCCGACGGCGATCCTGCGCGCCGTCCCGTCGCGGACGACGTTCGCCGTCGCGGCAACCAGCGCGGACAGCCGGTCGAGCGCGTGTTTTGCCCGCACCTCCTGCACGATCCCGATCCCCGCGTTGCCGACCAGGACGCCGAGGAAGAGCGCGTCCTGCCACTGCCCGAAAACGAGCGTCGCCGTGCCGGCGACGGCGAGGATCAGGTTGAAGAAGGTGAAGACGTTGGCCCGGACGATGCTCGCGTAGGAGCGGCTCGACCGCTGTCGCTCCGGCGGCCGGGCCGCGAGCCGCCGGGCCGCTTCGCTCTCGGCCAGGCCGGCGCCACCCGTGCGCGGCTCGACGTCGACGAGACCCATCCGTAAAGGTTGCCCGACGTAGACGTCCAGACATCGGTACTTCGCCGAACTGGGCCTCAGCGGGGACTCCGATGACCATGGCCGAGCCCTCGGCGAGACTCTCGGACGATGGCAGGCGCGTCTCGGATCGTCGTCGGCTTCGACGGCTCGGCGCACTCGCAGCGTGCCCTGGAGTGGGCGATCGAGGAAGCGCGGCTCCGCAGCGCCGTCCTCCGCGTGATCTACGCCTGGATGATCGTGCCGATCGCCGTGGAGGAGCTGGACTACACGGCCGAGGAGGACGAGCTCCAGCGCAGGGCGGAGGGGTTCCTCGCCGACGCCGTCGCCGCGTCGCTTCCCCCGGAGACCGGGATCGAGGTCGAGCTGCGCGTCGTCAACGCCCGGCCGATCGACGCCCTCCTGGAGGCCGCGGGCGATGCGGACCTGCTCGTCGTCGGTTCCCGCGGGCTCGGCGGGTTCACGGGGCTGCTGCTCGGATCGGTCAGCAGCCAGTGCGCCCACCACTCGCCGTGCCCGCTCGCGATCGTCCCCGGCACGAGGTGACGGTCGTCTACGCCGCGGTGCCGAGCCGCTCTGCCAGACGCGCCGCGTACCAGTCCTCCCACCGCTCGTCCGGGCTCTCTGCGACGTAGTCGCGGTCGAGCTGGACGAGGGCGTGGACGAGGTGGCTACGCACCGGCTTCGCGCCGAGCAGCTCCGGAAGCTCCGAGAGGCCCAGCAGCCAGTCCGCGTACCACGACGCCCAGTCGGGATCGTCTCCGTCCACGATCCGGTACACGACGTGGTGCGTCTCGGCCGCCTCGTGGAGGAGGTCTCCGATCTCGTCGACGCTCACGCCGGCGAGCTTACCGGCCTTCCGGTCGGCTCGGCCGGGCCGAGCGGCGTCGACACCCGGCCGGAGGGCCAGCTCCAGGTACCGCGTGCCCGCGACCGGGTTGAGCCGGTACGGCCCGACTTCCCGGAAGCCGAGCGACTCGTACAGGGCGATCGCCTCTGCCATCGACGGGACGGTGTCGAGCCGCATCCGCTCGTAGCCGAGCCCGCGCGCCGCGGCGATCGCCGCCTCGGCGAGCGCCCGGCCGACGCCGTGGCCACGCGCCGGCGGCCGTACGTAGAGCCGCTTCAGCTCGCACGCCCCCTCGCCGAGCGGCCGCAACGCGACGCAACCCACCGGCTCCCCGGCGACGCGGGCGACCAGCAGGCGCTCGTAATCGCCGGGCAGCTCGGCAAGCTCGCGCTCGAAGCCCTGGAAGGAGAGGTCGAACCCGAGGCCGGCCGCGTACTCGCGGAAGAGCGTGCGGACGAGCTCGAGGTCGTGCGTCTCGACGATCTCCGTCACCGGAGGAGAAAGCCCTCGCCGAGCTCGTCGGCCGGGTCGAGGAAGAATTCGTGCCGGCCGGTCAGGTGGGCCGTGCCCTCGACCTCGGTGACCACGCCTTCCGGCGTCTCCTCCACCACCCGGCCGGCGAACTCGCTGCCGACGATGCTCAGGTGGCGGAGCGGCTCGCCGAGCGCGAGCCGGCCCTCGTCGTGAAGAAGCGCGAGCCGGGCCGACGTGCCGCTCCCGCACGGCGAGCGGTCGACCTCCCCGTCGGCGAAGACGGTGACGTTCCGCTGGGTCAGCGGCGACCCGGCTTCCTCCTGCCAGAAGATCACGCCGTAGACGTCGCGGAGCTCCGGCTCGCGCGGATGGACGATCGTGTGCGAAGCCTCGACGCCGGCCTTGACGGCGCGGCCGAGGTCGACCAGCCGCGGCAGCTCGCCGGGCTCGACCCTCTCCGCCACCGATGCGTAGAACGCGCCTCCGAAGGCGACGTCGACCCTCCGGCCCGCGGCCTCGAGCCGCCGCGCGTGGACGAACGCCGGCACGTTCCGGAAGCGCACGGAGGCGACGCGACCTCCCTCCATCCGGGCCACGGTCGACAGCCGCCCCGAGGGCACGTCGACGACGACCTCGGGCCCCTCCACCCGGCCGGTCTCGATCGCCCAGGTGACGAGCGCGATCGTGCCGTGACCGCACGCGGTCGAGTAGCCGGCGTTGTGGAAGAAGACGACGCCGAGGTCGGCGCCCTCGTCCTCCGGCTCGGTGACGAAGCAGCCGTACATGTCGGCGTGGCCGCGCGGCTCGAAGACGAGAAGGCGCCGCACGTGGTCGAGCTCGGCCGCGGCGAAGCGGCGCTTGTCGAGGATCGTCCGGCCCTCGAGCGGCGGCACCCCGCCGGTGACGATGCGGAACGGCTCGCCGCCGGTGTGGTAGTCGGTCGCCTGGACCGCCGTCAACGACCGGTGAAGCGCGGCGGGCGCTTCGCCAGGAACGCCGCCATGCCCTCGGCGAAGTCCTCCGTCCTCGTCGCCGCCGTCTGCAGCTCGCCCTCGAGCGCGAGCTGCTCGTCGAGAGTCGCGTTCTGCGCGTGGTCGAAGAGCCGCTTCGTCATCCCGATCGCGCGGGTCGGCCGCGCGGCGTAGTCCGACGCGAGCTCGGCCGCGCGCGCGCGGAGCGCGTCGGCCTCGACCACCTCGTCGACGAGCCCCCACGCCTGCGCCTCGGCGGCGGTGAGCTTGCGGTTGGAGCTCATCCAGGTGAACGCGCGCGACGGGCCGAGCAGCCGGGCGATGAAGTACGAGCCGCCCGAGTCGGGCACGAGGCCGATCCCGATGAAGCCGGGGACGAAGCTCGCCGAGTCGGCGGCGAGCCGGTAGTCGCAGACGCACGCGAGCGACAGCCCCGCCCCGGCCGCCGCGCCGTTGACGGCCGCGATCACGGGCTTCTCGAGCGCCCGGATCGCGCGGACGTTCGGGTGGTACGTCCGTTCCAGCTGCCCGGCGATGTCGTGCTCGACGTCGCGAAACTCGTTCAGGTCCTGCCCGGAGCAGAAGCCGCGGCCGGCGCCGGTGAGCACGACGGCGCGGACATCGCCGGCCGCCGCCTCCTCGAGCGCCGCGTGAAGCGCTGCGTGCATCGACGTCGTCAGCGCGTTGTAGGAGTCCGGACGGTTCAGCGTGATCGTCAGGACCGCGCCGTCCCTGGAGGTCTCGACCTCGGCCACGGCGCGGAGCCTAGACCACGCAGGAACACGGCGCAGCCGGCCATGCGGTTTCCCGCACCGGCCATGCCCGAATCAGCGCAAGTCCAGGTGTGACGATTCCGTGCCTCTTCGTCCGCCGGCAGTGCCTGGCACTCCAGGTGTGACGATTCCGTGCCTCTTCGTCCGCCGGCAGTGCCTGGCACTCCAGGTGTGACGATTCCGTGCCTCTTCGTCCACCGGCAGTGCCTGGCACTCCAGGTGTGACGATTCCGTGGCATTTTCTCCACCGCAGCGCCTGTCACCCGACGCGTCCGGCCGGGCCATGTCGACGGCGGCCGTGGCCGGGTTGCGCCGGTGCGAGAACGGCGCTTCCTCCCTTCACGAGATCTCCACGTCGGCGGGCGCCCGGCCGGCAGCCCGAAGAGAGTGCGTCGAGTGGCCCTGCCGCCGGCCCGACCCGTGCCGCTGCTGGTATCACTGGGCCATGGGAACGCTGAGGCTGATCGCGGACGACGGACGAGGCACGCGCGACGCCGCGCTCGTGACGGCGCCGGTGCAGGAGGAGACGCCGCTCGACGCCTACTCGCGTGTCGTCACCGAGGTCGCACGGCTCCTCGCGCCGTCGGTGGCGAACCTGCGGGTGTCCCGCCGGGTCGGCCGCGGCCGTCGGCTGGACGGCGGCGGCAGCGGAGTCGTGATCACGCCCGACGGCTTCGTCCTCACCTCGGCGCACGTCGTCGCGGGCACCGGCCGCGGCGTCGCCTCGTTCGTCGACGGCCGCGAGCTCGCGGTCGAGGTGGTGGGGTCCGACCCTTTGTCCGACCTGGCGGTGCTCCGGGCCGAGTCGAGCGGGCTGACCGCGGCCGGCCTCGGCGACGCGGACGGTCTCCGGGTCGGCCAGCTCGTCGTCGCGATCGGAAACCCGAACGGCTTCGCCGGGTCGGTCACCGCAGGCGTCGTCTCGGCGCTCGGCCGCTCGCTGCCCACGCGCTCCGGCTCGGCGACCCGGATCGTCGAGAACGTGATCCAGACCGACGCGGCCCTCAACCCCGGCAACTCCGGTGGCGCGCTCGCCGACGGGGAGGGTCGCGTCGTCGGGATCAACACCGCGGTCGCCGGGGTCGGGCTCGGCCTGGCCGTGCCGATCAACGAGACGACGCGCCGGATCGTCGGCGCGCTGATGACCGAGGGCCGCTTCCGCCGCGCCTACCTCGGCATCGCCGGCGGCCCCAGGCCCCTGCCGCCGAGGCTCGCGGCCGAGCTCCGCCGCCGGAGCGGCGTCGAGGTGGTGCAGGTCGTCGAGGGCAGTCCCGCCGACCGCGGCGGGCTGCGGCCGGAGGACCTGATCGTCGAGGTGGACGGCCGGCCGGTCGAGGGCGTGGACGACCTCCAGCGGCTGATGGTCGGCGAGCTGATCGGCCGGACGGTGAGGGTGAAGCTGCTTCGGCAGGGGAGCGAGCTGCAGCTCGAGCTCGTGCCCGAGGAGCTCGACGGATAGCGAATGGCGGGGTGCGCTCCCACCGCCTGGAGGCGTGGTTCGGCTCGCAACGGCCGACGACGCTGCTCGTGATGCGGCTGCTGCTCGTCGCGAACGACTGCGTCCTCGCGGTGGTCGGCGGCCTCTACCTGGCCTTCGCCGACCGTCCCGGCGGACCGATCGTCGCGGGCGTGGTCTGGCTGGGAGCTTTCGTGCTCCTCGCCCTCGTTCCGTATACCGGCCTGCGCCGGACGAACAGCCGCTGGTAGCCGGTCAGCGGCGCTTCGCGAACGACCAGAGGGCGAGCGCGAGGAGCGCACCGACGACCTGCCAGCCCACGGTGAGCCGGAACGGATCGATCGCCGGCTTCCAGGCCACGTCGCCGTCCCTGATCACGTAGGCGCCGACCGGCCGGGCGCGTAGCCCGAACCCGGCGCCGCCGTTGTACTCGCCGTCACCACCGCCGCCTCCGCCGCCGCCCACGGCGGCCGCCGGAACGAGGACGACGCCGTCCTGCTCGACCGGATCGCCGTAGACGCGCCGCACCGAGATCGCGTCCCGTGCCCCGCTCAGCAGCTCGTCGACGTTCATCGTTTCTCCTTTCCTCGCCGATCCAGGAAGCCGTGCACGCCCGCGGCGGCGTCCTCGGTGAGCATCGAGAGCGCGAGCCAGTCGCGCGCGTGGCCGATGGTCCCATGCCAGGCAAGGTCGCGCCAGAAGTCGAGCTGGGTCTTCGCGTACCGGGTGATCGCCGGCAGGCGGTCGGCGAGCTTCCCGACGAGCTCGTCGACCACCCGATCGAGCTCTGCGGCCGGCACGGCCCGGTTGACGAGCCCCCACTCGGCCGCCTTCGCCGCCGGGATCTCCTCGCAGAGCATCAGGATCTCGCGCGCCCGCCGGTCGCCGACGAGGATCGGCAGCCACTGCGTCGCGCCCGCGGAAGGGACCGACCCGTGCTGGAGGCCGACCTGCCGGATGTAGGCGTCCTCGGCCATCACCGCGAGGTCGCACGCCATCTGCATCTCGTTGCCGCCGCCGACGCAGATCCCGTTGATGCGCGCCAGGGTCGCCTTGCCCGTCCGCCGGATCGCGGTCACGCCGGCGTCCATCGCCCCGAACCATTTCCAGTACTCGCGCTCGTTTCCGACGAGGCCGTCCTCGGCCCAGGAGCGGAGGTCGGCGCCGACGCAGAAGGCGCGGCCCGCGCCGGTGAGCACAACCACCCTGATCTCGTCGTCCCAGGACGCGTCCTCGCAGGCGCGGGCGAGCTCCCGCAGCATCCGGAAGTCGAACGCGTTCAGGACCTCGGGCCGGTTGAAGGTGATCGTCGCCCGGGGCGGCGCCTTCTCGTACAGGATCGACTCGAGGCCGAGCTCGTCCGGAGAGCGCGGCGTGGGGCGCCGAGGCTCGGTCACTCGATCTCGGCGAAGTGCACGGTGAAGGGGATGCCCATCCCGGCCGCGTCCTTGCCGGCGGCGGCGAACTCGGGCGAGGCGGCGACCTGCTCGAAGGAGTCCTGGTCGGCGAACTCGAACTCGGCGTAGTAGCGGTACCGCGGATCGCCCGTCGCCGTACCGAAGACCTTGCCGTGCCTGAAGGTCGCGGGAATCGGCCGGACGAACTCCTCTATGTGCTGCCGGTAGCGATCCGGGTCGACGTCTTGCTCGTACAGGACGAAAGCGCGGACCATCTCGTCACTCCTTGGCTCGGGAACTGCCGGAGCCTAATGGCTGCGCCGAGAATGCGCGGTCAGCGCGTCTGGATGCCGACGATGTCGTCGGGGCGCACGGGGACACGAGGAAGCTCGCGACCCGTCGCCTCGCGGAGCGCCGAGACGATCGCCGCCGTCGAGACGACGGTGGGCGGCTCCCCGACGCCCTTCGCCCCGTAGGGGGCATCAGGCTCCGGGTCCTCGACCAGCTCGGCCACGACCGGGGGCATGTCGAGCGCGGTCGGGATCAGGTAGTCGGTGAAGCTCGCGTTCGTGATCAGCCCTTCACGGGTCTGGATCTCCTCCATCAGCGCGAGCCCGAGGCCCTGTGCGGTGCCGCCCTCGATCTGGCCCTCCACTCCCTGCGGGTTCATCGCCCTGCCGACATCCTGCGCCGTCCCGACCCAGACCACCCGGGTGAGGCCGAGGTCGACGTCGACCTCGACGACGACGCGCATCGCCGCCGTGGCCAGCGCGACGTGGGAGCGCTCGCCCGTCGTCTGGCCGGTCTCGGGATCGAGGGGCCAGGTGCGGGCGTGCCGGTAGACCTCGGTGACGTCGATGTCGCCGCCCGTGCGCTCGCGCTGCTCGAGCGCCGACCGGCACGCGAGCTGGACGGCGCCGCCCGCCATCCAGGTCAGCCGCGAGGCCGACGAGGAGCCGGACGAGTCGACGCTCGCCGTCCCGGCCGGGACGAGGACGACCTCGTCGAAGCCGAGCTCGGTGCGCGCGACCTGCAGGATCACGCTCGAGACGCCCTGGCCGACCTCGGCGGCAGCGCAGTGGATCTCGGCGGCCGGCGGATCGCCCGTGATCTTCACCCGTGCCGCGCAGAAGTCGTCGAAGCCCTCCGAGAAGCAGATGTTCTTGAAGCCGACGGCGAAGCCGACGCCCCGGCGGATTCCCTCGCCGCGTGTCGTGTTCCCCGCGCCGCCGGGAAGCCGGATCGGATCGCGCGGAAGCTCCTCGGGCTCCGGCACGGGAAGCCCGGCGGCGCGCCGGATCACCTCCGCCACCGGCACCGCGCCGGTCAGCACCTGGCCCGTGACGAGCGTGTCCCCGGGCGCGAGCGCGTTCAGCAGGCGCAGCTCGACGGGGTCGATCCCGAGGGCAGCCGCCAGCTTGTCCATCTGCGACTCGGCCGCAAAGCAGGTCTGGACCGCGCCGAAGCCACGCATCGCACCCGAGGGCGGGTTGTTCGTGTAGACGACCGTGCCCTCGATCAGCGCGTTCTCGACCCGGTACGGGCCGGGAGCGAACGACGAGGCGTTCGAGATCACGGCCGTGGAGGAGGAGGCGTATGCGCCGCCGTCGAGCAGGATTTGCATCCGGACGCAGACGAGGCGACCGTCTCTCGTCGCACGATGCTCGGCCCAGATCTTCGCCGGGTGGCGGTGGACGTGGCCGACGAACGACTCCTCGCGGCCGTAGACCATCTTCACCGGCCGGCTCGTGTGGAGCGCGAGCATCGCACCGTGGATCTGCATCGAGAGGTCTTCGCGCCCGCCGAAGGCTCCGCCCACCCCGGCGAGGTGCAGGCGCACCTGCTCGACCGGAAGGCCGAGGCACGGAGCGACCTGGTTCCGGTCGACGTGCAGCCACTGGGTCGCCACGTGGATGTCCACCCCGCCCTCGCCGTCGGGGATCGCGAGACCCGACTCGGGGCCGAGGAAGGCCTGGTCCTGAGCGGCGGTCTCGTAGACGCCCGAGACTGAGACGTCACCGGGAGCGTCGGGATCGCCGCGGGTGATCACGATCGTGCGGACGACGTTCGGGCGAGGGTCGTCGCGGTAACCGTGGCCCATGGTCGGCCGGTCGGGGTGAAGCGGCTCCTGCTCGGTGGCCCGCTCGGGGTCGACGACCGTCTCGAGCGGCTCGTACTCGAAGTGGATCATCTCCGCCGCCCGGCGCGCCTGCTCGGGGTGCTCTGCGGCGACGAGAGCGACCGGCTCGCCGAAGTAGCGGACGCGGTCGATCGCCAGCACGGGCTGGTCGGGGAACTCGAGCCCGTACGTCTTGGTCCCAGGAACGTCCTCGTGCGTCAGGACGGCGTGGACGCCCGGCATCGCCAGCGCCGCCGAGAGGTCGACGGAGACGATGCGCGCGTGCGCGTGCGGGCTGCGGAGCGTGTGGCCCCAGAGCATCCCGGCCGCCCAGAGGTCGCTGGCGTAGGCGAACCGGCCCGTCGTCTTCGGGATCCCGTCCGGGCGCCGGACGAGCTCGCCCACCCGACCCAGCTCCAGGGCGCGGACGGTCACGCTGCTCATCGCGCGGGGACTCCCCTGTCTTCGCCCGGACGCACGCCTCGCCTTCGCTCGCCTCCCCGCCCGGCTCCCCGCCCGGCTTCACACCGCGCCCCACACCGCGCCCCCCACCCAGCGCCCCACCCTTGGGTGGGGAGGAGCTCCACCCGCCACCCGGAATCGACCGTATCGGAGAAAAGATGCCGTGTCGCCGCCGGGGGCGTGCCGACATCGGATCTCTTCGTCCACCTCGTCCACAGGGGCGGGCTCGACACGCTCACGCCTGTCCCGCGGCCAGGCGCACCGCGTCGAAGATCTTCTGGTAGCCGGTGCAGCGGCAGAGGTTACCGGAGAGCGCCTCGCGGATCTCGTCCTCGGTCGGATCGGGCCGGCGCGAGAGGAGATCGGCGGTCGCGACCACAAGCCCGGGGGTGCAGAAGCCGCACTGGACGGCACCCGCCTCGACGAACGCCTCCTGCACCCGGTGCAGCTCGCCGTCCGCGCCCAGGCCCTCGACGGTCACCACCTCGTGGCCGTCGGCTTGCGCCGCGAGGACGAGGCACGAGCAGACGAGCCTGCCGTCGAGGAGCACGGAGCACGAGCCGCACTCGCCCTGCTCGCACGCGTTCTTCGACCCCGGGAGGCCGAGCCGCTCGCGTAGCGCGAACAGCAGGCTCTCGCCCGGCCAGACGTCGGCCTCGCGCGGCTCGCCGTTGACGGTCAGCCCGATCCTCACGCGCTCGTCCTCTCCAGCGCGCGCCGGGCGAGGACACCCAGCACGTGGCGGCGGTAGGCCGCCGTCCCGCGCACGTCGTCGATCGGCGAGGACGCCTCGACGACCCGGTCCGGCAGCGACATCGCTTCCCCGATCGGGACGGTGACGAGACCGGGAACCGGACCACATGAACCGAACGAGGCCCGAATCTCCCCGCGCTCGCGGTCGTTTGCGACCGCGAGCGACGTGACGGCGATCACCATCGCGTTCCGCGGCCCGACCTTCATGAACGTCTGCGGCGCCCCGGACGGCTCGACCCGGACGGCGACGATCAGCTCGTCCTGCTCGGCCGCGTTCCGCTTCGGACCGAGCAGGAACTCGCGCAGAGGGAGCGTCCGGTGCCCGCGGACCGACGCCAGCTCGACCGCGGCCCTCTCGACCAGGAGCGGCGGCAGCGCGTCGCCGGCCGGAGAGGCGGTGCCGAGGTTCCCGCCGAGCGTGCCGCGGTTGCGGATCTGCGGCGAGCCGACCGTGCGCGAGGCCTCGGCGAGGGCCGGGAGGAGCTCCGCGAGCGAGGGCTCCATCGCCTCCGCATAGGTGAGCCCCGACCCCAGCCGGAGCGTCCCGTTCTCGCGGGACCAGCCGGCGAGCTCCGGGACCTCGTTCAGGTTGAGGAGCACCTCGGGCCGGCGGCGGTCGAAGTTGAGCTCGACCATGACGTCGGTCCCGCCCTGGATCGGCACCGCGTCCGGGTGCTCCGCCTTGACCCCGAGGGCTTCCTCGAGACTCGTGGGACTGACGACCTCCATCAGCGTTCCTCGCGGACATACGGTACGCCCAGGGCGGCGGGCGCGCCCAGACGCCTCTTGCCCCATCCCGACGAGATCAGGACGAGCACGAGCACGGTCGTCAGGTACGGCAACGCGTTCAGGACCTCCGGGGTGACGTTGTACGAGTGCGCCTGGAGCGCGGACGGCAGCCCGCCGGACAGGCCGCCGAAGAGATAGGCGCCGACGATGCACAGCTCGGGCCGCCAGAATGCGAAGATGACGAGCGCGATCGCGATCCAGCCGGCCCCGCCGGTGACGCCCTGCGTCCAGCCCGGGGTGATCGCCAGGCTGAAGCACGCGCCGCCGATTCCCGCCAGTGCCCCGCCGGCCAGGGTGTGCGCATAGCGGTAGGCGGTGACGTTGATCCCCATGGCGTCCGCCGCGGCGGGCGACTCGCCGACGGCGCGGACGTTCAGGCCGAGGCGCGTCCGCGCCAGGTAGAACGACACCGCGATCGTCAACCCCCACGACACGTACACGACCGCCGACTGGTCGAAGACGATCGGCCCCAGCACGGGCACGTCCTTCAGGCCGAAGACGTCGAGCTCGCGGAGCTGGTGCCTTGCCGGCGCGTCCGCCAGCCCGAGATCGTTGCCGAGATACGACGACAGCCCGACGACCCCGCCGAAGATGGTCAGCGCGAGCCCCGAGACGATCTGGCTCGCCCGCAGGGTGATCACGAGGAACGCGTGGACGAGCGACATCACGAGCCCCGCGAAGGCGGCGGTGGCAACCGCGAGGACGAGGACGAGCCCGGGCGGCCCGGGAGCCCGCTGCACCGCCCAGAACCCCATCACCGCGCCGACGAGCATCATTCCCTCGACCCCCAGGTTGAGCACCCCGGACCGCTCGGCGAGGAGCTCTCCGAGAGCCGCGTACAGGACCGGAGTCCCGTACACGACCGCCTGCGCGAGCACCGCGACGATCAGGGAGTCGTTGACGCTCATGTGGTCGCCTCGGGCGCGGGAGCCGCTTCGGCTGCACCCGTCGACGCGCGCCGGCCGATCCGCACCCGGTAGCGGATCAGGAGCTCGCCGCCGAGGGCGCAGAACAGGATGATCCCCTGCATCACGCCGACGAGCCCGGACGGGAAGTCGACGCCCTGGAGGTAGAGGCCGGCGTTCTGGAGCCCGCCGAGGAGCACGCCGACGAGGCAGACCGCGAACGGGTTGTAGCGGCCGAGCGCGGCGACGACGATGCCGGTGTAGCCGAAGCTCGACCCCTGGAGGCCCTGCGGGCTCGTGTCGAGCACGTGCGCGAAGTCGCCGATCTGGCTCGCCCCCCCGAGACCGGCGACGCCGCCGGAGATCCCCATCACCGCCAGGATCTTCCTCCGCGTGTGCATGCCGGCGTACCGCGCCGCCCGGGGCGAGTCGCCGATCACGTCCATCTCGAACCCGAATCGCGTCGAGCGGAAGAGCACGTACAGCGCGACCCCGACGCCGAGGGCGATCAGGAAGCCGAGCGGGACGACGACGCCCGACGCGACGATCGCCGACCAGAACTGGCTCGGCTCCAGCGCGATCGCCTGGGGGAACGACCGCGCCTGGAGAGTCGACACGTCACGCCACGGCGAGGCGCTGTCGAAGATCAGGTAGGTGAGGAGCAGCCCGGCCACGTAGTTGAGCATCAGCGAGGTGAGGATCTCGTTCGTCCGGGCGAATGCCCGGAGCACCCCGGGGATCAGCGCCCAGAGCGCGCCGCCCGCGTAGCCGCAGACGCACATCGCGAGGATCGTCACAGCGGTCGGCCGCCCGGGCCCAAGCCAGATCGCGATCCCGGACGCCGTGAGCGCGCCGAGGTAGAGCTGACCCTCCGCGCCGATGTTCCAGAGCTTCATCCGGAAGGCGACCGCCGCGGCGAGCCCGGTGAAGAGGAGCGGGGTCGCCGAGATCAGCGTCGCCGACCACGCGGAGCTGCCGATGAACGCGGCGTCGACCAGGCGGCGGTACGTGTGGACCGGAGCGTGGCCGGTGGCGGCGAGCACGGCGGCGATGACGAGGAACGAGACGGCCACGGACCCGAGCGGGACCGCCAGCGACAGCCAGCGCGGCTGGGTGAGCCGCCGCTCGACCCTGATCGTCACGGGCGATCACCGCCCGCCATCAGCAGGCCGATCTCCTCCACCGACGCCCCCTCGGCGTCCGCCTCGCCCATGACCTGCCCTTCGTAGATCACCGCGATCCGGTCGGCGAGCGCGAGGATCTCGTCCAGGTCCTCGCTGATCAGGAGGATCGCGACGCCCTCCTCCGCCGCCTGGCGCAGGTAGGCGTGGACAGCCTCGATCGCGCCGACGTCGAGGCCGCGGGTCGGGGACGCCGCGATCAGCACGCGGGGACCGCCGTCGAGAGTCGAGGCGGGCCCAGGTCGTCTCCGGCGTCGATGCGAGGAAGCTCGAGCCGTCGAAGGCAGCTCGAGCGAGCTCAACTCGCGCCCGAGGATCAGCTTCTGCAGGTTGCCGCCGGAAAGGTCGCGGGCCGGGAGATCGGGGCCGGGCGTGGCGACCGCGTAGCGGCGGATCAGGGAGACGGCGCGCTCGCGGATCGCCCCGTGCAGGAGGATCGGCCCGTGCGACACCTCCGGGCCACGGTACGACTTGAGCACCGAGTTGCTCGCGATCGTCAGGCTCGGTGCCACGCCCGTGCCCAGCCGGTCCTCGGGGACGTGCGCGATACCCGCGGTGATCGCCGCGCGCGAGTCGCCGAGCCGGAGCCGCCGTCCCTCGACCGTCACCGCGCCGCGGGTCGCGGGGCGCATACCGGTGATGCCCTCGGCCAGCTCCCGCTGCCCGTTGCCGGCGACACCGGCGACGCCGAGGATCTCGCCCGCGCGAACGGAGAGCGAGACGCCGCGGACGGCCGCCTCGCCGCGGTCGCCTTGCACCCACAGGTCGTCCACCTCGAGGACGGTCTGCTCCCGCCTCGGGCCACGTCGCTCCTGCCGGTGCGCGAGCTCCACGTCCCGGCCGACCATCATCGCGGCCAGCTCCCGCGGCGACGCGTCGGCCGCCGTCACCGTGGCGACCTTCCGCCCGCCACGCAGCACGGTCACCCGGTCGGCGACCGCCTTCACCTCGTGCAGCTTGTGCGAGATGAAGATCACCGTGCGGCCGTCCGCGGCCATCGCCCGCAGGGTCTCGAAGAGGGCGCCCGCCTCCTGCGGCGTGAGCACGGCGGTCGGCTCGTCCATGATCAGGATCCGTGCCTCGCGGTGCAGCGCCTTCAGGATCTCGACGCGCTGCTGCTCGCCGACCGAGAGCTGCCAGATCCTCGCCCGCGGGTCGACCGCCATCCCGTAGCGCCGGCCCAGCTCCCCCACGTGGCGCTCGATCGAGCGCGCCCGGAGCACGAGGGAGCGTCCCTCGCCGCGGTTGTCGCCGAGGATGACGTTCTCCGCGACCGTGAAGGGCTGGACGAGCAGGAAGTGCTGGTGAACCATCCCGATGCCCGCGTCGAGGGCGTCCCGCGGCGACTGGAAGCTCACCGGCTCGCCGTAGAGCGTGATCTCCCCCTCGTCCGGGCGGTACAGGCCGGTGAGGATGTTCGAGAGCGTGCTCTTGCCGGCGCCGTTCTCGCCGAGGAGCGCGTGCACCTCCCCGGAGGCGGCGTCGAAGTCGACGGCGTCGTTCGCGAGCACGCCCGGAAAGCGCTTCGTGATCCGGTACATGCCCACAGCGGGAGAGGCGCCGACGGTGTCGGCGCCTCTCGTCGCTACAGGCTGAGACCGGGGAGTCTCCTCCCGCATGCGCTTACGCGCCCGCCGGAACCTTCGGAATGCTCCCGATCACGCCCTTGACCAGCCACTGCATCGAGTACAGGTCGCTGATCGTCGGCTTCTTGCCCGCCGGTACCTTCAGCTTGCCCTTCTGGTCGTACACCGGGCCCCGGAACTCGTTGAACGTGCCGGCGACGATCTGCCTCTGCACCTTGGCGATCGCGGCCTTGGTCTTCGCCGACACGCGCGGGCCGTACGGCGCCAGCTTCGTGAAGCCGTCCTTGATCGTGCCGTAGTAGAAGCCGGGCTTCCACGTGCCGTTCATCGCCGCCTTGACGCGCTTCAGGTAGTACGGGCCCCAGTCGTAGACCGACGCCGTCAGCCACTGCTTCGGAGCGAACTTCTTCGCGTCCGAGTCGTAGCCGACCCACGGAATGCCCTTCGACTCGGCGAAGACGCCGGCCGCCGGGCTGTCCACGTTCTGGCCGAGCACGTCGGCGCCCGCGGCGACGAGCGCCTGCGCCGCCGCCTTCTCCTTGGACGGCGAGTACCAGTTGTTCGTCCAGATCAGCTTCACCTTCGCGCCGGGATGCATCTTCTGGACGCCGAGAGCGAACGCGTTCGCGTGCCGGACGACCTCGGGAATGCCGAAGGGGACGATGTACCCGACCACGCCGGTCTTCGTCGCGGCGCCGGCGGCCATGCCGGACAGGTAGATCGTGTCCTCGGCGGCCCCGAAGTACTCGGACTGGTTCTTCTTCACCTGCAGGCCGGTGGCCTGCTCGAAGAGGACCTGCGGGTACTTCGCGTAGAGCGTCCCGTTGACGCCGGTCTCGAAGAAGCCGAACGACGTCCCGAAGATGAGCTTGTAGCCGTCGCGGACGAGGCTCGCCACGGTCTGCGGGATCGCGTTGTTGCCGATGTTCTCCTTGTAGGTGGTCTCGACCTTGTCGCCGAGCATCTTCTGGACGTACAGACGCCCGGCCTCGTGTGCCTGCGACCAGCCGCCGTCGTTGTGCGGCCCGACGTAGATCCACGCAACCTTGAACGGGGAGGCATTCTTGCCCCCGGAGCTCGCGACTGCGAGTCCGGCGAGCGCAGCTGCCCCGAGTGCCAGGCACGCCACGAGCGTGCCCAGGACGACCCTCTTCCTCTTCATCTTCTGCTCCTCCCAGTGCAGTTGAGGCTGCCCACCCAGCGACTATACGAGAGTGGTCAAAGAACGGACAGCCTCGATCTCGATAAGGTCGGACACTCGTGGCGCTGCTCCTCGAGAACGGCTGGATCTGCACGATGGACGACGCCGGCACCGAGCTGCCCGACGGCTGGGTGCTCGTGGAGGACGGGCTCGTCGCCGGGGTCGGATCGGGGGGTGCGCCGGCGGCCGCGGATCGGGTCGACCTGGCGGGCGCGGTCGTCACGCCGGGGCTCGTCAACACCCATCACCACCTGTACCAGACGCTCACGCGCGCCCGGGCACAGGAGGCGACCCTCTTCGAGTGGCTGCACGAGCTCTACCCGGTGTGGTCGCGGATCGACGCCGAGGCGGAGTACGCGGCGGCGCGCACCGGCCTTGCCGAGCTGGCGCTTTCGGGTTGCACGACCGTCTTCGACCACCACTACGTGTTTCCGCGAGGGCGCGAGGGGTTGATCGAGGCGGAGGTCCAGGCGGCGCGCGAGGTGGGGGTGCGGATCGTCGCCTCGCGCGGGTCGATGGATCTCGGCGAGTCGGACGGCGGGCTGCCCCCGGACGAGCTGGTCGAGTCGATCGACGACGTGCTCGCCGAGACCGAGCGCCTCGCCGGGCTTCAGGACGAGTGGGTGCAGCTAGCGGTCGCGCCGTGCTCGCCGTTCTCGGTGACGAAGGAGCTGATGGTCGAGTCGGCCGCGCTCGCCCGGAGGCTCGGCCTTCGGCTGCACACCCACCTGGCGGAGACGGTCGAGGAAGATGCGTACTGCCGCGAGCTCTACGGCTGCCGCCCGGTCGAGTACCTGGAGCAGGTCGGCTGGCTTGCCGGCGACGCGTGGTGCGCGCACTGCGTGCATCTCTCTGCGGACGACGTCGCCACGTTCGGTCGGGCCGGGGTGGGCGTGGCCCACTGTCCGACCTCGAACCTGCGGCTCGGCGCCGGGGTGGCGCCGGTGCGGGACCTCCTCGACGCGGGCGCGCCGGTCGGGCTCGGCGTCGACGGCTCTGCCTCGAACGAGCGCAGCGACCTCTTCTTCGAGGTCAAGCAGGCGTTGCTGGTCGCCCGCGGCCGGGGCGGGCCAGGGGCGATGACGGCACGCGAGGCGCTGTGGCTCGGGACCCGCGGCAGCGCGGCCGTGCTCGGGCGCGACGACATCGGGCAGCTCGCCCCCGGGAAGCGGGCCGACCTCGCGGTCTGGCGGACCGACGGCCTCGAGCTCGGGGGCGCGCACGACCCCGTCGGCGGGCTCGTCCTCTCTGCGCCGCACCGCGTCGACCGTCTTTATGTCGGCGGTGCGGAGGTCGTCTCGGGCGGCCGCCTGGTCCGCGCGGACGAGGACGAGATCGCCCGCGAGCACCGGAAGCAGGCCGCCCGCCTCCCTTGACGGCGCCTCGCCGAGCGCTCGCAGCCGCGCGCCACATGTGACGTTTGCAACCCAGCGTCTGACACCGGGTTGAAACGTTTGTGTGACGAATCGTCCACAGGGGCCGGGCGCTCGCGTCCGTCGGACCGGCACGCGAAGATGCGCAGGTGATCTCCACGCACGTCCTCGACACCGGGCGCGGCCAGCCGGCCCGCGGCGTTCGGGTGCAGCTCTTCCGCGGCGACGAGCTCGTCGCCGACCGGGAGACCGACGGCGACGGGCGCATCCGCGAGCTCGCCGAGGTCGAGCCGGGAACCTACCGGCTGGTCTTCCACCCGGGCTCGCCCTTCTTCAAGCGGGTCGAGGCGGAGATCGAGGTCGAGGCCGGCCGCGACCATCACGTACCGCTCCTGCTCTCGCCCTACGCGTGCGCGATCTACCGCGGCAGCTAGACCTCGAGCAGCTCTGCGAGCTGTTCGAGGGGGAGACCACCCTGGCGCGCCGTCTCGCGGGGGTCGAAGACCCCCTCGGCCGGGCCCGCCGCGTCGCGGCCGGGCTCACCGAGGCCGAGAAGCTCGAGGCGTTGAACGCCCACCCGCCGATCGGCGCGCGCGCCGGCCTGTCCGCGCGCTCGGCCGCCGAGCAGGGAGCGGATGCCGACCCGGACGTGCTCGCCGAGCTCGCCCGCCTGAACCGCGAGTACGAGCGGCGCTTCGGCTTCCGGTTCGTCGTCTTCGTCGACCGGCGAACGAAGGCCGAGATCCTCGAGGTGCTCCGGCACCGCCTCCGGCGCAGCCGGGAAGACGAGCTCGCGACCGCGGTCGAGGAGCTCGTCGCGATCGCGGAGGACCGATGGCGCCGCTCCTAGCCGGCCGCGCTCTCCTGGCCGACTACACCACCGACTGGCTGGACCTCGTCTTCCGCTGGTTCCACGTCACGGCAGCGATCGTCTGGATCGGCACCTCGTTCTACTTCGTCGCGCTCGACAACCACCTGCACGAGCCGGAGCGGCAGGAGGACCGCGACGCGGGAGTCGGCGGCGAGTCGTGGGAGATCCACGGCGGCGGCTTCTACCGGATCCACAAGTTCCTGGTCGCCCCGCCCGAGCTTCCCCGCCCGCTGCATTGGTACAAGTGGGAGGCATACTGGACGTGGCTCTCGGGCTTCGCGCTCTTCTGCGTCCTCTACTACGCCGACGCGCGGCTGCGGCTGATCGACCCGTCGGTCGCCGACCTCGAGCCGTGGCAGGCGATCCTGATCTCGATCGCCCTGCTCGCAGCAGGCTGGCTCGTGTACGACCTCGTCTGCCGGCTGCTCGCCGGGCGGCCGCTCCTCCTCGCCGCCGCGATCCTCGGCCTGGTCACGGCGGCCGCGTACGGCGTCGGGTGCCTGTACCAGGCCCGTGCCTCGTACCTCCAGGTCGGGTCGATGCTCGGGACGATCATGGCCGCGAACGTCTTCCTCGTGATCATTCCCGGCCACCGGGAGCTGGTCCGGGCGAAGAAGGCCGGCCGCGACCCGGATCCCCGGCCCGGCGTCGTCGGCAAGCAGCGCTCGGTGCACAACAACTACCTGACCCTGCCGGTGCTCTTCTCGATGCTCGCCGGTCACTTCACGTTCACGTACACCCACGACCACGCCTGGGCGGTCCTCGTCGCGCTGATGGCAGTGGGCGCGGCGATCCGCCACTACTTCAACCGCCGTCACGCCGGCGAGACGCTCTGGTGGATCCCGGTCGGCTGCGCCTGCGCGATCGCCGCGATCGCGGTGTGGCTCCGGCCGCCGGGCGCCGCTCCGGCGCAGCCCGGAGCGGCGCCCGTGCCCTTCTCCCGCGTACGCCAGGTCGTCGCCGCGCGCTGCCAGCCGTGCCACTCGCAACACCCGTCCCACCCGGGGATCTCCGCGCCTCCGCTCGGCGTCGCCTTCGACACGCCCGCCGAGATCCGGGCTCGTGCGGCGCAGATCCGGGAGCTCGCCGTCGACTCGACGACGATGCCGCCCGCCAACACGACCGGCATCACGCAGCAGGAGCGCGACCTGCTCGGGCGGTGGGTCGCCCGGGGCGCGAACACGCAGTGACGCAGCCGCCACGCCGGTTCGAGCGCGAGCTCCTCTCCGATCCGCAGGACCTGTAGCCGACGATGGTCGAGCACGCGCGGGCCTCCGATCCCGAGATCGAGGTCCGCCTGGCCGACGCGGCCCGCCTCCCGTTCGCCGACGACGTCGCCGATCTCGTCGTCGCCTTCATGTCGCTGCAGGACGTCGACGACGCGGCCGCGGCGATCCGGGAGGCGGCGCGCGTGCTCGAGCCCGGCGGCCGCCTGTGCCTGGCGATCGTCCATCCGTTCGGCTCGGCCGGCGTCTTCACCCGCATCGAGGCGGACGCGCCGTTCGTCGTCGAGGGCTCGTACCTCGAGAACCGGCGCTAGGCTCCCGCCGTGCTCCGGATCAGCGTCGCCGGCCACGTGCTCGCCGCCCACCTCGAGGAGGCGGCCTCCCCACGCACGGTCGCGTTCTTCCGGACGATCCTCCCGTACGAGAGCAGACTGATCCACGCCCGCTGGAGCGGGCAGGCGGCGTGGATCCCGATGGGCGACTTCGACGTCGGCGGCCTCGGCCCGGAGGACCCGACGAGCTACCCCGCGCCGGGCGAGCTGCTCCTCTACCCGGGCGGCCTCAGCGAGGTCGAGATCCTCTTCCCCTACGGCGACACGTGCTTCGCCAGCAAGGCGGGGCAGCTCGCCGGCAACCACTTCGCCACCGTCGTCGAAGGGCTCGAGCAGCTGCCGGCGATCGGCGAGCTCGTCCTCTGGCAAGGCGCGCAGCCGATTCGCTTCGAAGAGGCATGATCGCGCACTGGGACGAGGTCGAGGGTCGCGTGCTCGAAACCGGGCCGATGCGTCTCACGCGCATCGACCTCGGCAACGCGATCGGCTCCGATCGGATCGGAGTCGGTCTGCTGAAGATCCAGCCCGGCGGCCGCTCGTCGCCGGTCCATTGCGAGCTCGCCGAGGAGGAAATCTTCCACGTCCTCCGCGGCTCGGGCCTGCTGTGGCAGGACGACGGCAGCGGGCCTGCGACCTGCGAGGTCGGCCCTGGAGACACGATCGTCCACGTGGCCGAGGGCGAGTACCACACGCTCGTCGCCGGACCGGACGGGCTCGACGTCCTCGCCTTCGGCCAGCGAGCCCGGGCGACCGCGACCTGGCTGCCCCGCGCCGGCGTGCTGCGGATGGCCGCGACCGTGGACGTCTCGGGCGGGCCGCATCCCTGGGAGCGCGAGGCTGCTGCTGGTGAGCTCGAGCTCCCCGAGCCGGGCCCGCGGCCGGCGAACGTGGTCGCCCTCGCCGACGCGCCGACGATCCTCGAGGGGACCGTTCGCATCCTCGGCGCGACGGGCGGCTCGGTTCGTACCGGCCTGAACACGCTGACGCAGTCGCCGGGAGGAATGCCCTACGTACCACATTGCCACTCGGCCGAGGAGGAGATCTTCGTCCTGCTGGAGGGCTCCGGAACCCTCCGGCTGGGCGACGAGGAGCACTCGATCCGAGCAGGTCACGCGATCTCGCGGCCACCGGGGACCGGCGTCCCCCACTGCTTCGTGCCCGGTCCCGACGGCATGACGCACCTCGCTTACGGCATCCGGGAGCCGAACGACATCGTCTACTACCCCGAGCGCAACGAGGTCTGGCTGCGAGGCGTCGACGTGCGGCTACAGACGAGCTAGGGCCCCGGCCAGCACGTCGGCCGCGAGCGCGACGTCCTCCTCGGACGACAGCTCGTCCGGGGAGTGGCTGACACCGCCGGCCAGGCTACGTACGAACAGCATCCCGCTCGGGACACCGGCCCGCGCGAGGACACCCGCGTCGTGGCCCGCCCCGGAGGCGAGCTCGACGAAGGGAAGGCCGCGGCTCCGCAGCTCGTCGCGAAGCGCGCCGGCGACCGACGGGCTCATTCCGACCGGCGGCACGGCGTGCTCGCCGTCGATGCCGGCGAGCGCGATCAGCGCCTCCAGGCGCTCGCGGTCGGGCGCGCGGACGTCGACGCTGAAGCGGACCCGGCCGGGAATGACATTCACGCCGCCCGGCTCCGCCTCGATGCGCCCGACGGTGGCGACGGCCTCCGGGATCGCGGACGCCGCCTCTTCCAGACGGAGGACGAGGCGGGCGGCCTTGACGAGTGCGTCGTCACGGGCGCCCATCGGCGTCGTCCCCGCATGACCCGCCCGGCCCTCCACGACGACCTCCCCGCGCGCGTACCCGACGATGCCGGTCACGACCCCGAGGGGCGCCTCGGCGGCGGCGAGGCGGGGGCCCTGCTCGACGTGAACCTCGACGAAGACGTCGGGGAGGCCTCCGCGCGCGACGCGCGCGCGGCTGCCGACACAGCCGACCTCCTCGCCCCGGAAGACCGCCACCGTACCCCGTCCGGCGAGCTCGACCGCCTCGATCGCGGCGACCACGCCGAGGGCGCCGTCGAAGCGCCCACCCTGCGGCACCGTGTCCAGATGGGACCCCGTCCAGACCAGGCTCGTCCCAGGGACTGTCCCTCGGACATGGCCGAAGAGATTCCCCGCCTCGTCGACCTCGACCTCGAGCCCGGCCTCCTCGAGCCAGCCGAGGGCGAGCGCGTGGGCCTCGTCCTCCTGGGGGGAGCCGGAGACCCGGTTCGCTCCCGGACCGCCGCCGATCGCGTAGAGCTGCTCGAGCCGGTCGAGGATCCGGCTCAGAGCCCGAACGGGTTGATCGGCTTCGCGCCGGTGTTCACGATCACGCTCTTCGTCTCCAGGTACAGATCGAGCGTGTCGAGAGCGAGCTCCCGGCCGAACCCCGACTGCTTGTAGCCCCCGAACGGGATTCCGGGGAACGCCGTGTACGGCATGTTGATCCCGACCGTGCCCGACTTGATCCGCGACGCGATCCGGTGCCCTCGCGCCGGGTCGCCCGTCCAGACCGTCGCCATCAGCCCGTACCGGACGGCGTTCGCGATACGAATCGCATCCGCCTCGTCGTCGAACGGGATCACGGTCACGACCGGACCGAAGATCTCCTCCTGCGCGACCGTCATCGAGTTATCCACCTGCGCGATCACCGTCGGCGGGTAGAACGCGCCCGGGCCGTCGGGGGCCTCGCCGCCGAGCAGGACCTCGGCGCCCTCCTCACGGCCGCGCTCGACGAAGCCGTGCACGCGGTCGCGGTGGCCCTGCGAGATCAGCGAGCCCATCTGCGTCTCCGGGTCGAGCGGGTCGCCCATCTTCACCGTGCCGGCCCTGGCGGCGAACTCCGCGACGAACTCGTCGTAGAGCGGCTTCTCGACCAGCACGCGCGAGCGCGCCTCGCAGCTCTGCCCGGCGGAGTAGTAGATCGACCACACGGAGCTCGGGACCGCGCTCGCGAGGTCGGCGTCGGCAAAGACGAGGTTCGGGCTCTTGCCGCCGAGCTCGAGCGTGACCCGCTTGATCGGGTCGGAGGCCAGCCGCATGATCTCGCCGCCCGTTCTGGTCGAGCCGGTGAACGCAACCTTGTCCACTCCGGGATGGCGCACGAGGTAGGCGCCGGTGCTCGGCCCGTCGCCGGGGACGATGTTGATCGCGCCGGCCGGGAACCCGACCTCGGCGGCGAGCTCGGCGACCCGCAGCACGCTGAGGGGAGTCTGCGGGTCCGGCTTGAGCACGACCGCGCAGCCGGCCGCCAGCGCGGGCGCGAGCTTCCAGGCGGACATCAGCAGCGGGTAGTTCCAGGGCACGATCTGGCCGCAGACGCCGACCGGCTCCTTCAGCGAGTAAAAGACCAGCGAGCTGCCGACCGGGCTCGAGCGACCGGCGATCGTCGCGATTCCCGAGGCGTAGAAGCGGAAGTTCTCGACGCTGCCGAAGAGCTCGGCCTTGACCGAGGAGATCGCCTTGCCGACGTTTCGCGACTCGAGCTCGGCGAGCTCGTTGCGGTTGGCGACGATCGCGTCGGCGAGTGCGTGCAGCAGACGGGAGCGCTCTGTCGGCCCCGTCCGGCCCCAGTCGCCGTCGAGCGCTGCCCGTGCGGCCTCGACCGCTCGGTCGACGTCCTGCTCGCCCGCGAGCTGGACGGTCGCGAGCGGCTCGCCGGTCGCCGGCTCGACGAGCTCGCGCGCCTCCGAGCCCTCGACGACCTCGCCGCCGACGAACAGGCCCGCCTCGTGCTCGGCGGTCGCGCTCACGGCGCTGACGATACCGAGGCCAGGAGGTCTCCGACGCGGACGTGCTCGGTGAGCAGGCGCACGAACCGCGCGGGGTCGCCGCCCACCCATGCCCGGCAGAGGTCGTGGCCGGCCGAGTAGTTGATCGCGTACGCCCGCCAGGTCGGGTCGACGACGAACCGGACGTTCCGCGACGCCTCCTCGGGCGTGATCCGCGACCAGCGCCGCACGTGCGCCTCCGCCTCGGCGACGGAGGCGCCCTCCTCGTGGATCATCAGCGCCGCGTCGAGCCCCGCCCGCCGCAGCAGCCTGCGCGCCTCTCGAACCGCCCGCGCCCCGTCGTGGTCGTACTCGAGCCCGCGGCGCCGCAGGAGCGCCGCCAGCCGCTCCGGAAAGTCGCCGTCGAGGACGAAGACGGGGCCGAGCTCGGCGATCCCCTCGCTGACCAGCGCAGCCGGGGTCGGGACCATCTGGATCGACTCCTCGAGAAGGCCCTCGTCGCGAAGCAGGCGCTGCTCCTTCGCCGACCGCTCCGTGTGATGCCCCGGGTAGGCCTCGTGCGCGGCCAGCTCGACCACGTCGTCGCAGGTGGTCGGCACGTCGACGTTGACGACGACGCGGCTCCGCAGATCGCCGAGGTAGTAGTTGAACGCCCACCACGGCTCGTCGCGCGCCTCGTCGACGACGACGCCCTCGCCGGCGGGCAGCTCGATGAGCCCCGCGGTCCGGGCCCGCAGCTCGTCCACGAGCTCGCGCAGGACGGGGACGACCGCCGCGGCCGGCACGATGCTCGCCTGCCGCCAGGCCCGGTAGCGCTCGCGGATGTCCCCTCTGCCGGGGAGGAGCTCGTCGAGACGCGCGTGCACCTCCTCGTATGCCTCCGTTCCGACCCGCGCCGGCCGGACGCCGTAGCAGCGCTCGACCTCGTCCGAGTACGAGATCTCCTCACCCGCGAGCACGGCGGCGTAGGTGCGGAGACCCAGTGCCTGGTCGCGGAGCCAGCCGTCGTCGAGGGCGGCGAGGATCGCGTCGCCCTGCTCGACGAGCTCGGCCGGGTCGGCGAGCGGCTCGGCCTCCACCTGCTCCTCGAGCTCCGCCGGCCCGTAGTACGCATCGACGAGGCCGTCCACGTGCCGCCCGAGCCGCAGGCCGAGGAGAACGTAGCTCTCGACCTGGCTAGGCACGCTCGAAGAGAGCAGCCTGCCCCTGGCCGACGCCCACGCAGAGGGTGGCGAGCCCGTACCGCCCGTCGCGACGGCGGAGCTCGTGGAGGAGCGTGACGGCAAGGCGGGCGCCGCTCATCCCGAGCGGGTGGCCGAGCGCGATCGCGCCGCCGTTCACGTTCACGCGCTCGGGGTCGAGCCCCAGCTCGCGGATCACGACCAGGCTCTGCGACGCGAACGCCTCGTTCAGCTCGACCAGGTCGATCTCGGCCGGGTCGATGCCGACCCGGCCCAGCAGCTTCTGCACGGCCGGCACCGGGCCGATGCCCATCACCCGGGGGTCGACGCCCGCAACGGCGCTGCCGACGAAGGCGCCGAGCGGCGCGACGCCCAGCTCGTGGGCCTTGTCCTCGCTCGCGACGACGAGCGCCGCGGCGCCGTCGTTGATCCCGCTCGAGTTGCCGGCGGTGACCGTGCCGCCGGCCCGGAAGGCCGGCCTCAGAGCGGCGAGCTTCTCCCTATCCGTGTCCGGGCGAGGGTGCTCGTCACGCTCGAGCCCTCCGGCCGGGACGAGCTCGTCGGCGAACCGGCCCGCCGCGTCCGCAGCCGCCCAGCGCCGCTGGGAGACGAGCGCGAAGGCATCCTGGTCCTCGCGCGTGACTCCGAAGCGCTCGGCGACGTTCTCGCCCGTCTCCCCCATCGCCTCGAGCGGGAACAGCTCCTCGAGACGCGGGTTCGGGAAGCGCCAGCCGAGCGTCGTGTCCCACATCGTCTGGTTTCCGCGCGGGAAGGCGCGCTCCGGCTTCGCCGTCACGAGCGGCGCCCGGCTCATCGACTCGACGCCGCCGGCGACGAAGAGATCGCCGTCCCCGGCCGCGACCGCGTGGCAGGCCCCGACGACCGCGGAGAGGCCGGACGCGCAGAGGCGGTTCACGGTGACGCCGGCGACCGAGTCCGGAAGCCCCGCGACGAGCGCGGCCATCCGCGCCACGTTGCGGTTGTCCTCCCCCGCCTGGTTGGCGCAGCCGAGCCAGACGTCCTCGATCTCTCCGGCCGGCACGCCTGCGCGCTCGACGGCGGTCGCGATCGCGGTCGCGGCGAGGTCGTCCGGCCTCACCTCCGAGAGCCCGCCGCCGTAGCGGCCGACCGGAGTCCGGACGGCGGACAGGATGACCGCCCTCGTCATGCAGCGGAGGCTAGCCGACGAAGTCGACCTGGACGGGCGAGTCGAACGCCCCGATCGCCTCGCCGCGCCGCAACAGCTCGCGAACCGCCTCCCGGCCCTCTTCGCCGTAGTCCTGCGTCAGCTCGTTCACGTACATGGCGACGAACCGGTCGCCGAGCGCGGTGTCGAGGCCGCGGCCGAACCGGAGCGCGTACCGCATCGCCTCGGCGCGGTTCGCGAGCCCGGTCGAGATCGAGTCTGCGAGCACGGCCGAGAGGTTGCGCAGCGTCTCCTCGCCGAGGTCACGGCGCGCGACGTTCGCGCCCAGCGGCAGCGGCAGGCCCGTCTCGAGCAGCCACCACTCGCCGAGGTCGACCACCTTCCCCAGGCCTTCGGCCTCGTAGGTGAGCTGTCCCTCGTGGATCAGGAGGCCCGCCTCCGCGTCACCGGCCTTCACCGCGTCGAGGATCTGGTCGAACGGCACCACCCGGTGCTCGAAGTCGCCGAGGTACATGCGCAGGACGAGAAACGCGGTCGTCATCTTCCCCGGCACGGCGATCTCGACCCGGCGCAGCTCGTCTCTCGTCATCGGCCGGCGCGCGACGACCACCGGCCCGTAGCCCGCGCCCATGCTCGCCCCGTGGGGCAGCAGCACATAGCGGTCCTGGACGAACGGGTACGCGTGCAACGAGATCGCCGTCACCTCGAGCCGGCCTTCGAGGGCCCATTCGTTGAGGGTCTGGATGTCCCGGAGCACGTGCTCGAACTCGAGCCCACGGGTGTCCACGCGCTGCTCGGCGAGCGCCCAGAACATGAAGGCGTCGTCGGCGTCGGGGCTGTGGCCGAGACGGATCAGCATCGCCGCGGGAGGCTAGCGCAAGAGCGATTCGTCACGCGCTCCGAAGAAGGGGGCGGTGGGGAACCCTGGGTTCCCCCACGCTCATCAGCGCCGGCCGAAGAACCAGCGCTCGAGCGGGCCGAGGATCTCGTTGCGCTTGAAGGGCTGGTGGCGGACGGTGCTCCCGTCCTGCTCGGCGACCTCGGCGTCGTCCTCGAGCGCCTCGTTCGCCGCGTCGAGCGCGTCCTGGAGCTCGTAGCCGTCGAAGAGGTAGTCGTCGGGCCGCGGCTCGTCGCTCGGGCGGTGCTGCGGGTTGACGGCGCGGCCGACCCCCCAGACGCCGCCCTCCTTGCGCTCGATCCAGATCACGATGCGCTCGGGTGAGCCGGCGTCGTCGACGCCCTCGATCACGCGCTCGGCGAAACGGCCTGTCTGCGTCTTCTTGACCAAGGTGACAAGGATACAATCGGCCTCGTGGAGGGGATCGCCAGGATGCTTCGCGGCCTCTTCTCCTTTCTGGGCGCGCGCTCGACCCAGGAGGAGCGCATCGCCGCGTACCTGATCAGGGAGCACGACCGCGGGCGGTCGCTGACCGACATCCTCGACGACCCGTACGTGCGCAACCGCTGCTCGACCCGGGAGATCGCGAGGCTGCTCGACCGTCCCGACGTCATGAAGGCGATCGGCGACGACATGGCCGAAGCCGCCAAGGCGTCGCTATCCGGCTAGGTCGGCGACCCGGGCGGCGACCGCGAGGTCCCAGGCGGCGAGCCCGTTGGACTTGAAGACGACGATGTCGTCGTCGGTCTGACGGCCGGGGAGCCCGCCGGCGACGACCTCCTGGAGCTCGTGCACCTCCAGCCAGTCGAGGAGCCCCTGCGAGACGGGCTCGATCAGGTCGCCCGACTCGATCTTCGCGTCGTCCAGCGAGTCGCAGCAGACGAACGCGGCACGGTCGAGCACCGTGTTGTCCAGCTCGCGGGCCTGTGGGCGGTTCGCGCCGACGGCGCAGACGAGCGCCCCCGGCCTCAGCCACTCGCCACGCAGCACCGGGTCACGTGAGGTGGTGATCGTGACGACGACGTCGCAGGCGGCCGGGTCGCGGTGGCTCTCGCCCGCCTCGGCGCGGACCTCGGCGCAGAACGCCGCGAGCCGCTCCTCCGAGCGGCAGTACGCGACCACCTCGTCGATCCCGGGCAGCGCCTCACGGATGCACGCGACCTGGGTGCGCGCCTGCAGGCCGCAGCCGATCACCCCCAGCGTACGCGCACCCTCCCGCGCCAGATGCTTCGCCGCGACCGCGCTCGCCGCGCCGGTTCGCAGCTGTCCGAGCCGGTCGGCCTCGACCACCGCCCGCACCTCCGGCCCCGCGAAGAGCACGACCACGAACGACACGCCCTCCGCGGTCGCCGTATAGGTCTTCACGCAGGCGAGGCCACGCTCCCGGTCGACGGCGGACATCACCGCCAGCGCCCCGCCGTCCAGCCCGACGCGATACCGCGGCACGTTCTCGATCCTGCCGTCCGCGAGCCGCCGGAACGAGTCCTCGACCGCGTCGATCGCGTCCGCGGACGTGAGCAGCCGCTCGACGTCGGCCTCCGTCAGGTACGTGGGCACGGGCTGACGGTACCGGGAGAGCCCGCCCCTCTACGCTCGACTGCGACGAGAGTCGCGCGAGAGTACGTTGCGCTCGTCGGGTGCCTGCCGTAGCACGTCGTCGACGTAGGAGGCGACCGCCGCCCTCAGGCCCACGTCCTTGCCGGCCGCCTCGGACAGGTACCAGCGATGCTCGAGGATCTCGTGGAAGATCTCCGCGGCCTCGAGCTTCGGACGCAGGTCGGCCGGAATATCCGCAAGAGCCGCCTCGAACACCTCCGACAGCCAGCGATACGCGACGACGGATGCCGGGAGCTGCCGGCCCTCCTTGCGCTCCAGGTATGCGCGGAAGCTGCACAGGTCGTTGAGCAGCCGGCGCGCCTGGTTCTCCTGCACGTTCAGCCCGGTGAGCATCAGGAGCTGCCGCCGGTGGTGTCCCGCCTCGACGACCTTGGGCGTCAGCCGCAGTCGAAGGCCCTGCTCGTCGCCGAAGAGGTCGACCTCGTCGACGTCGAAGCCGAGCTCGTTCAGCCGATGGAGCCGCTCGTCGACCTTGTAGCGCTCGCCCGGACCGATGACCTCCTCGCGGGTGAGCTCGCACCACAGCGAGTCGTACCGCGAGCAGATCTCGGCGGCCGTCTTCGCGGGGTCGACCTCGGGCGGAGCCCCCCCTGTTGCCGCCAGATCCATCAGCTCCCCGGCTACGTTCTCCCGGGCGATCTCGAGGTCGTAAGCACGCTGGCCGTCCGAGAGCTCGGGATGAAGCTCGCCGGTCTCGACATCGACGACGTACGCGGTGAGCGCGCCCGCATCGCGGCGGAAGAGGGTGTTCGACAGGGAGCAGTCCCCCCAGAAGAACCCACCCAGATGGAGGCGCACGAGCGCGTCTGCGAGCGAGTCGAGCAGGCGGTTGCGGAGGTCGGGGACGCCGCGGCCCGTGAAGAGGATCCGGTACGGAAGGGAGAAGTCGAGGTAGCGCGTGACCAGCACGGCCTGCTCGTCTGTGGTCCCGCGGGCCGTGACCACTCCCACCGCCTCGACGACGGGCATCGACTGGTCGGCGAGCTCTCGCAGGAGCCGGTACTCGCGCCTGGCGAGGCGCTCGGGCAGCTCCTTGAGGGCGTAGAGCGCCCCGTCGTAGTCGACGAAGCGGACGACGTGCCGGCCGATCCCCCGGACGACCTCGACGAGGCGGTCGGACGTCCAGTCCTCGAGCGGCTCGCCCCACGGCAGGTCGAGGAAGTCCGGATGGCCGGTCCTCGCGACGAGCTGCAGCTTCACGTCCGCCTCCGATCAGGGGTCGCTCTTTCGGGCAGCGTGTACGCGTCGCCTCGCCCACCCAGGAGGATAGGCCTTCGGAGACGCAGCGCACGAGAGAGTGTGTGTAGGCCGATCCGCCGACACGTACAGTGCGCGCGGTGGAGTGGTGGCAGGACGCCGTCGTCTACCAGATCTACCCTCGCTCGTTCGCGGACGGAAACGGCGACGGCTTCGGTGACCTTTCGGGCCTGATCGAGCGGCTCGACTATCTCGAGTGGCTCGGCATCGACGCGGTCTGGCTCAGTCCGATCACGCCGTCGCCGAACGTGGACTGGGGCTACGACGTGTCCGACTACACCGCCGTCGATCCGGACTTCGGCACGCTCGAAGACCTCGACCGGCTGATCGTCGAGGCGAGGCCGCGCGGGATCCGCGTGCTCCTCGACATCGTCCCCAACCACACCTCGGACCGCCATCCGTGGTTTCGCGAGCGTCCGGGCTTCTACGTCTGGGCCGACCGGATCCCGAACAACTGGCGACGTGCATTCGGGACGGGCCCCGCGTGGACGTTCGACCCCGATCGAGGTCGCTTCTACCTGCACAACTTCGCGCCCGAGCAACCCGACCTCGACTGGTGGAACCCGGCGGTGCGGAAGGAGTTCGAGCGCATCCTGCGCTTCTGGCTCGATCGCGGGGTCGCCGGGTTTCGGATCGACGTCGCAAACGCGCTCGTCAAGGACCGGGAGCTGCGCGACGACGTCCCGGCGTCGCCGAGCGACCCGCTCCCGGTTCGCCGGGGCGGCCTGCGCCACGTCCACTCGATGAACCGCCCGGAGACGCACGAGGTCCTGAAGGGCTGGCGCGCGATCTGCGAGGCCTACGACCCACCGCGGGTGCTCCTCGGCGAGACGTACGTGTTCGAGCCCGACCTGCTCGCGGCCTACTACGGCTCCGGCGACGACGAGCTCAACCTCGCCTTCGACTTCGCGCTCACGCACGCCCGCCTCGAAGCGGCGCCGCTCCGCGCGGCCGTCGAGGCGATCGAGGCGCATCTGCCCGTACCGACTGCTCTCCCCGCCTGGACCGGGTCGAACCACGACGCCGGGCGGCTCGCGACACGCTGGGCCGGGGGCGACGAACGGCGGGCGCGGCTCGCGCTCATGATGCTGCTGACGCTGCGCGGCGTGCCGGTCCTCTACATGGGCGACGAGCTCGCGCTGGAGGACGGCGCGGTCCCGCCGGAGCGGGTCCGCGACGTCGCCGACCCGCCGCGCGATCCGTGCCGGACGCCCTTCCCGTGGACGGGAGCAGGCGCCGAGTGGCGCAACCCGTGGCTGCCGTTCACCCCGACCGGGCGGAACGTCGCAGACGAGCGCGCCGACCAGGGCTCGACGCTGCACTTCACGCGCGAGCTGATCGCGCGCCGACGAGAACTCGCGGGTGGCTACACGTCGCTGCCCTCGCCGCCGGGGGTGTGGCTGTACCGGCGAGGCTCCGGTCACTCCGTCGCGCTCAACCTCTCGGACCGTCAACAGCGAATCACCGTCGAGGGCGAGCCGCTGCTCACCGTCGGTGACCCGGGCGAGCCATGGTCGGGCGCCCTCTACGGACCCGGCGCCTGAGCCCGGATCGACGCCGCGGATGTCGGCAGGCGGCCGGGCGACGGCGTCGGCGCCCGGCTCGGCCACGGACCGCCGGGCCACCGTCGTGCGATCGGGCCGGTCGGGATTTGACACCAAATTCGAGAGGCTCTAGGGTCGAGTTGCTCGTGCAGCATGATCGTCCGCCATCTGGTAGCCAAGAGGAGTGACGGGCGGGCCGCGCGCTCCACAAGGGGAGCTCCACAGGGGGAGGCCTCGGCGCTCCACAAAGGGGGCGAAGGCCTCGCATCGATCGGACTTGACCGGCGCGCCCAGCACAGTCAGCAACACGAGAGAAAGGACGTGAGTGTAGTGAAGCTCAGACCGGTGCTTCTCACGGCAGGGCTGATTCTGGCGTTGGCCCTCGCCGTCTCGCTCAGCATCGCGGCGACCGGGAGCGCGGGTACCGCGGCTCCCAAGGCGTCGGCGGCGGCAAGCATCGCAGCCCCGCCGGTGCCGAACGCCAAGGCGATCAAGGCCAAGTACGGCGGCCAGTCGATCACGTTCGTCGGCGACTCCGTCGGCGGTGGTCACGTACGCGACCTCGCGCTCGCGGGCCGCTTCTCGAAGATGACCGGCATCAAGGTGAAGGTGGTGCCGCATCCGACCGCCTCGGACGCGTCGTACGCACAGCTCGTGAGAGCGTTCTCGGCGCACTCGTCGTCGATCGACGTGGCGATGATCGACGTGGTCTGGCCGGGCGCGCTCGCACCGTTCCTGCTCGACCTCAAGCCGAAGCTCGGGGCGCAGGCGAAGCTCCACGCGGCGGGGATCATCCAGAACGACACGGTCGACGGCAAGCTGGTCGCGATGCCGTGGTTCGGGGACTTCGGGATCCTCTACTACCGCACCGACCTGCTGAAGAAGTACGGCTACACGGACCCGCCCACGTCCTGGACCGCGCTCTTCGCGATGGCGAAGAAGATCCAGGACGGCGAGCAGGCGTCGGACCCGAACTTCTACGGCTTCGTGTTCCAGGGCAACGCCTACGAGGGCCTGACCTGCGACGCGCTCGAGTGGCTCGCCTCGTCGGGAGCCGGCAGCTTCGTCGACAAGGGCAAGGTCACCATCAACACCCCGAAGGCGGCCGCGGTCCTCGACAGCTTCCGGGACCAGATCGGGCAGATCACGCCGCGCGGCGTGACGACCTACCAGGAAGGGGAGGCGCACACCGCCTTCGTCAGCGGAGAAGCCGCGTTCATGCGCAACTGGCCGTACGCGTACTCCATCGCGGCGGACCCGAAGCAGTCGAAGATCGTCGGCAAGTTCAGCGTCACCGTGCTCCCGCACGGCGCAGGCGGCCACTCCGTCGGCACCGTCGGCGGCTGGCAGCTCGCCGTCTCGAAGTACTCCAAGCACCAGGACGCGGCGATCGAGTTCGTCCGCTACATGACGAGCCCGGCGGTCGAGAAGTTCGACGCGATCACCAACACGAACGTGCCGACGATCCCGTCCGTGGCCAAGGACCGGGCCGTCGTCGCGAAGAACCCGTACCTCAAGCCGCAGATCGCGACGGTTGCCCGGGTCACGCGCCCGTCCAACTCCCTCAAGACCCACTACAACGAGGGCTCGAAGGACATCTACCAGGGGATCAACCAGATCCTCAACGGCACCTCTGCGAAGAGCGTGCTGCCGCGGATCCAGTCCCAGCTCCAGGCGCTCCTGAAGTAGTCCGAGCACGCTGAATCGAAACGAGGGAGGATGGCCCCCTGCCATCCTCCCTCGGCCCTTTCAATGGCCTCCGTAGCCACACCCGCACCCAGCCGCCGCCGTCGTCACGGGACGAAGCTCCAGCGCCGGCAGACGCGGCTGGCATGGCTGCTGCTCCTGCCGTCGCTGGCGGTCGTCGCGCTCGTGGCGATGTACCCGCTCGGCAAGACCGTCTACCAGAGCTTCACCGACCAGGAGTTCCTCGGCCTGACGCCGACGAAGTGGGTCGGGCTGAGGAACTACCGGGAGCTGTACCACGACACGTTCTTCCGCGACGCGGTCTGGACGACGATCAAGTTCACCCTGATCACCGTCTCGGCCGAGTTCGTGCTCGGCTTGATCGTCGCCCTCGTCGTCAATTCGAACTTCAAGGGCCGCGGCGTCATGCGCGCCGTCATGCTCGTCCCGTGGGCGATCCCGACGGTCGTCGCGGCGCAGATGTGGAAGTGGATGCTCGACGACGTCTTCGGCGTCATCAACGATCTCGGAGTCCGCCTGCACCTGATCGCGCACGCGCACGCGTGGATCTCCGACCCGAGCACGGCACTCGGCTCGGTCGTCGCGGTCGACATCTGGAAGACGACGCCGTTCGTCGCGCTGCTCTTGCTGGCGGGCCTGCAGGTGATCCCGAACGACCTGTACGAGGCGGCCGAAGTGGACGGCGCGAACAAGCTGCACCAGTTCTGGAAGATCACGCTCCCGCTCCTGAAGCCGGCGATCCTGGTGACGCTGATCTTCCGGACGCTCGACGCGCTGCGCGTGTTCGACGTCTTCTACGTCTTCTTCGGCAACCGGCCCGACACGCAGACGATGGCGATCTACGACCAGAGCACGATCGTCAGTGACGGCCACGTCGGGTACGGGGCCGCGATCAGCGTCGCGATCTTCCTGATCATCGCAATCTTCGTCGTCATCTACGTGACCCTCACCAGGGTGAGGGAGCAATGACCGTCGCTCGCCTCCGGCTCGCTCCCGTGGGGGCCCACATGGGGGAAACCATGTTTCCCCCATGGACCCCCTTCTTAAGGAGGGGGAATCCGGGGGAACCATGGGTTCCCCCGGATGCAAACCTCCCGGTTCCCCTCGGACCCCTCCCCGCTCATAGTCCGAGGGCGGGCCTATGAGCACGGCCGCGGAAGCAGCAGCGCGGCCGATTGTGCGGCCGGTCAGCCGGAGCCGCAGGCTGCGGAAGAGCCGCTTCGGGCGGATGCTCTTCAGGAGCCCCTTCTACCTCCTGATCGCCGTCATCTTCGTCTACTGCCTGTTCCCGTTCTACTGGGCGGTTCGCTCCTCTTTCACGCCCGAGGGCGACCTCTTCTCGCACCCGATCCAGTACTTCCCGTCGCACCCGACCTGGGCCAACTACCGCGGAGCGTTCAGCGCGTCCTTCTTCACGGATGCCCTGCTCAACTCCGCGATCGTCGCCGGATCGGTCACGCTGCTCTCGCTCGCGATCGGCGCGTCCGCCGCCTTCGCGCTCGGGCGCTTCCGCTTCCACGGCCGCTCGTTCGTCATGTACCTGATGCTGTCGATGACGATCTTCCCGCAGATCGCCATCCTCGGCGCCCTCTACACGACGATCGGCACGCTCCACCTCTACGACAAGCTCGGCGCGCTGATCTTCAGCTACCTGATCTTCACGCTGCCGTTCACGATCTGGGTGCTGACGAGCTTCATGCGCACTCTGCCGGGCGACCTCGAGGAAGCGGCCTACGTCGACGGAGCGACGCCCTTGCAGGTCTTCTGGAAGGTTCTCCTGCCCCTGATCGCCCCGGGCCTCGTCACGACGGGGCTGCTCGCCTTCATCGCCGCCTGGAACGAGTACCTGTACGCGCTCTCGTTCATCCAGACGCCGTCGAACTACACGGTGCCGCTCGCGATCACGTCCTTCGTCAGCAAGACCGGGAGCGCCTTCGCGGTGCCGTGGGGCCAGATCATGGCCGCCACCGTGATCGTCACGGTGCCGCTGATCCTCGGGGTCCTGATCCTGCAGAAGCGGATCATCGCGGGCCTGACCGCAGGCGCGGTCAAGGGGTAGAGCCAGTCCCGCCACGCGGGACTGGCCTTCGAGGCTCTGACCCGAAGGGGCAGAGCTCTCCGGGCTGGCCGCAGGCCAGACCGGACGCGGGGCTAGATCGCTTCGCGCGTCTCCGGGTCGAAGAAGTAGAGGCGGCTCGTGTCGACGGTGAGCTCGGCGGACCGGCCGATCGCGATGTGCGTGCGAGGGCTGACGCGTGCGCACATCCGCGCCCTGTCTCCGGCGTCGCCGTCCCCGCCGAGATGGACCGCTGCGTCCTCGCCGACGTCCGCCGTGGCCGCACTGGAGACGACGCCCGTGGCGGCGGTGCCGAAGTACAGCAGCACCTCGGCGCCGAGCGGCTCCGTCAGGTCGATGTCGACCTTCAGCCGCCGGTCGCCCGGGACGTCCGATTCCAGGCTCGCGTCCTCGAAGTCCTCGGGCCGGATACCGAGGATGATCGTCCTGCCGACGTATTCCTTCAGCCGCGAGCGGTTTCGCGCCGCTCTGTCGTCGACCGTCAACCGGTGCTCGCCGAAGGCAAGCGAGTAAAGGCCGTCCGTCTGCTCGAGCTGCGCCTCGACGAGGTTGATCGAGGGAGAGCCGATGAAGCCGGCGACGAACTCGTTGGAGGGCTGGTCGTAGAGCACCTGGGGCGTGTCGACCTGCAGCAGGTGCCCGGCGTTCATGACCGCGACGCGGTCGCCCATCGTCATCGCCTCGACCTGGTCGTGCGTCACGTAGATGGTCGTCACGCTGAGCCGCCGCTGGAGCTGGTGGATCTCGGCGCGCATCTGCACCCGCAGCTTGGCGTCGAGGTTCGAGAGCGGCTCGTCCATCAGGAACGCCTGCGGCTCGCGGACGAGCGCGCGCCCCATCGCGACCCGCTGGCGCTGGCCGCCCGAGAGCTGCCGCGGCTTGCGCTTCAGGAACTGGTCGATCTGCAGGGTCTTCGCAGCGCCCTGGACGCGCTCGTGGATCTCGTGCTTCGGCATCTTGTGGAGCTTCAGGCTGAAGGCGAGGTTGTCCTCGACCGTCATGTGCGGGTAGAGCGCGTAGCTCTGGAAGACCATCGCGATGTTGCGTTCCTTCGGGGTGAGGTCGTTGACGACGACGTCGCCGATCCGGATCGTGCCTTCGCTGATCTCCTCCAGGCCGGCCAGCATCCGGAGCGCCGTCGTCTTGCCGCAACCAGAGGGGCCGACGAGAACCATGAGCTCCGCGTCCCTGATCTCGAGGTCGAGATCGGTGACCGCCCGGGTACCGTCGTCGTAGATCTTCGCGACCTGCTCGTACGAGATCTCCGCCACGGAGCGAGTCTAGACGGTTCGGACGGGACGTACATCGGCCAACGCACGCCCCGGAGATGATCCGGCCGGCCGCGGATCCGGCCGGCCGGATCCCCTGCTCTACTCCGCGACCGCGTAGATCGCCCAGAAGTCGCGGGCGAGCTGAGGGTTGGTCAGGTAGTCGTAGGGCAGCGTGAAGTAGCCCTCCTGCCCCCAGCTCGGCCCCCACGAGTTCCGGACGACGAACCGCTCGTCGGCGTCGTCGTAGCCGACCGCCACCACCGCATGGCCGCCGATCAGCACGTCGTCCGCCGCGGGAATCTGGGCCTCTCCGCTCTTCGCGACCTCGGCGCTCTCGAAGCTCTGGTAGACCGAGAAGCCGAAGACGATCGGCGACCCCGCCGCCAGGCAGCCCTTGAGCTGCTCGGGAGTAGCGGTGACCCGGCGGTAGACGGCCGCGGTGTGCTGGGTCGCCTCCGTGAACGCGTCGTCCGGCGGCTTGGCCGCGAACTTCGCGATCTCGTAGGGCCACGTCGTCTCGGTGCACACGCCGAGCTTGGCGACGCTCTTGATCCCGTCCCGGATCATCGCCCCGCTGTCGCTGTCGACCGTCCCCTCGATCACGCGCTCGTTGTAGTAGATGAACAGCCGCGAGGGCATGAAGTCCTGCAGGCCCTGCCGGTCCTGCTCGTACTCGAACGCCGCGGCGATCGCGTTCGCGGTGCAGCTGCCCAGCTCGCCCTGGTCGTAGACCGCCGGGAGGTCGGCACGCAGGTCGACCTTGTCCGGCAGCTCCGCGAGCACCGGCGCGGGCGCCGCGTACATCAGGTCGCGCGCGTCGGGAATGTCGGGCAGCCAGCCGTAGCGCTGCGGGGAACGCTGGCGCGGCGCCTCCGTCGTGTTGCTCATCGAATGCTCACCTCACTCTCGTCCGCCTCGGCCGCCGGTCCCTTGCCACCGTCACGAAGGGGGCGGTGCACCCGGATCGGGCTCGACGATCGAGGCCTGGGGCTGACACGGCGGCTAGGAACGTAGACGGTCCTCGGCCCGGAGTCAACGATCCCGTCTCGCCGGTCGAGCCTCGGCGGGGCCCCCCGGGAGATCCGCACCGGCTGTCAGACTCTCCCCCCACGGTGTTCCGACCGGGAGGACGACGGTGACACGAGAGCTCACCGGAGCGGGTGGCGGCATGGAAGGCGGCTTGAGCCCGACAGAGCGGCTGCGGCTGGACTACCAGCAGACGACCGACTTCCTGCGGTCGTTGACCGACGTCCAGTTCAAGCTGCTCGCGCTCGTTCCCACCCTGAGCGGCACTGCCGTCGCCCTGCTCGGCCGTTCCAGCTCGGCGGTGCAGCTGCTCGCCCTCGGCGTGCTCGGCCTCACCGCGACCGTCGGCATCCTCCTCTACGAGCTTCGCAACAGCCAGCTCACGGACTACGCGATCCGCCGCGCCCAGCGGATCGAGGCTGCCCTCGGGTTGCGCTCGATTCGCGACGGCGGAGCATCCGGCGGGCTGTTCAGCGACCGCCCGGAGCGGACGCTTCGGATCGCCGGGCTGGCCGCCGTCAACCGCGATCGAGGTCTCGCCCTGGTCTACAGCGCAGCCCTGGCAGGGTGGACCTACGTCGTCGCCTGGGGCTTCCTCCGCGCCGTCCACGCCGGGAACGCTCGGTCGATCGGCGCCGCGATCGGGGCCGCCGTCGGCTTGCTCGTGCTGGTCGAGGTGACCCGCATCCACACGCTTCCCGGCCGGACCGGCGGAGGATCTCGGCAGGGACCGGCGGAGGCGGAGGCTTTCACCGGCGCCGGCTGAACGTGTCGAGATCGGCCGGACGGCCCGAGCCGTCCCGCGCGGCAGCGACCTGTACTGGTGATCAGGACCGCTTCGGGATGACGCTGATCGTACCGCTCGTCTCCAGCACCGCCCAGGCGATGTCGTCCAGCGTGGTGACCTGCTGCCGGCGCGCCTCGACCATGAGCTCCTCGATGGTGATCCGCTCCCGCTTCATGTTCCGTTCGATCACCCTCCCGTCTTCGACGACGACGATCGGCTCTCCGTCGAGGATCGGCCGCAGCCTGCGGTATCGGTAGCTGAGAAAGGACACCACCACCTGGAGCACGGCGAAGGTGCCGACCACGATGACCGCACCGGTCACGGAATAGTCGTCCTGGGTCAGGCCCTGCTGGATGGCGTCGCCGATCACGATCAGCAGGATCAGGTCGAAGGGCTCGAGGGAGGAGAGCTCGCGCCGACCGACGATCCGCGTCAAGGTGAACACGAAGAGGAACAGAACGGTGGCGCGGAGAGCAAGATCCATCGGCTACGGGAAGATCGTGACGACCCGGCGGACGGTTGCGAGGAGCCGGCGCCCGTCGTAGAGCCGCGCATTCTGTGAACGGCGGCCGATGCTGGTCGGGTCGACCTGGAACTGCATGTACAGGACGTGCCTCTCCCCGCTCGGGACGTGCCCCAGGTCGAGCACCAGCGCCCCGTCGTGTGAGCCCTCGCCGACCGGAGACGGCTCGATCGTGTTGATCTGCATGCCTTCCATCCAGCCCTGGTCGAGCTCGAGCACCGCGTCCTTCAGCTCGTGGTGCGCGGTGACGGAGAACCTCGCCTCCCACAGCAGGCCGCTGCGCAGGTGACCGGTGGCGTAGAGCTCGAGCGCCGCCCGGGGCGAGTCGGCGGTCGTCGCGTGCGAGCGCTGGCCGAAGGCGTTCAGCAACGCGAGCACGGGCACGGCCGCGACGAGCGCGAGCAGCCCCCGCCGCACCCAGACCTCGTTCCGCCGCCCGACGAGGTCGCGGTGCCGGCCGGGTACGAGGCCCTCTGGAAGGTCGGCCATTCCCGATGTGCAACGGAAACCGGATCTCGGCAGGTACGCCGTCCGGAAAGCCGGGGGCCGCACCGGGCCCGTTCGCATTGGAATTGTCGACAGCTCCACCGCCTCGGTTCGAGAAGGACGGAGCCGAAAGAGTGCGCCCGGCAAGATTCGAACTTGCGGCCTCTGCCTCCG
>CAWIMQ010000010.1:0-32702 GCA_963837265.1 uncultured Actinomycetes bacterium | reverse complement strand
GCGCCGCACGTCAGGCGAGCGCGCGAGCGGCCTTCGCCTGCACGTGCTCGAGGGCGGTCACCGGCGCATATCGCGGGGGGTGGTCCTCGCCCGCACAGCCGGGTAGGCACTCGATCACCGCGTCCGCTCGCGGGTCGTGGAAGAAGACGATCGACTGCCGGCGGCTTCCGCGCCTCTCGTCCGCAGGCGGGACGGCGACGCGGTGCAGGGTCGCCTGCAGCGGTCGTTCGTCCAGCGGGCCATCATGTCCCCGAGGTTGACGACGAACGAGCCCGGAACGGCACCGACATCGAACCAGTCGCCGCCCCGGGTCCAAACCTGGAGGCCGCCCGGCGCTCCATCCATGCACAGGATCGTCATGCAACCGTAGTCGGTGTGCGCGCCGGCGCGAAGCTGGCCCGGCTCCAGCGGCCCTTCCGGCTCCGGGTAGTTGATCACCCGCATGCTCGACGAGTGGTCGCGGAAGCTGTCCTCGAACCAGTCCTCGGGCAGGTCGAGCGCGAGAGCGAAGAGCCGGCGCAGCCGGGTGCCGAGCCCGCTGACGGCACGGAAGTACTCCTCGCAGAGCGCGCGCAGCTCCGGTGGGTCGGCCGGCCAGCCGTACCCGTCGATCGCAGCTCCCCAGTCGAGCGACTCCTTCAGGTCGCCGGGCGCCGTCGGGCCGAGGCTGGCGGCGAGGCTCTCGCTGGCGAGCGGCCTGTACACCGGCAGGCCGGGGGTCGGCTCGCCCGCCGCGAACGCGCGCTTCTCCGGCTCCGGAAGGTCGAAGAACGCCCGCGCTGCTGCCGCCGTCCGCTCGGCGAGGGTCTCCGGGACGGCGTGGCCGACGACGGTCAGGAAGCCGATCTCGCGGCACGCCCGACCGACCTCGCCCGCGACGCGCCGCGTCTCGCCGGAGATGTCGACGACCGGGACCGCCACGGGGTCGAGTCTAGTCGGGGGGCAGAGGGGGCCAGGAAGAGCCCTCCTCTGCCCCCCGTGTGCGCCTAGCCCACGCGGACGGAAACGAGCCGGCGGGTGGACACGCCGGCGAGGACGTTGCCGCCCGGCTTGCGGGCGCGGACGAACATGACCACGAGGTAGCCCTTCCGGATCGGGAAGGTGGGCTTGACGTTGAACGTCATGGTCGCCCACCCCTGGCCGTCCGTCTGCACCTCGGGTGCGGGCGAGAGCCGGTTGAACGGCACCGCGACTCCGTACACGAGCGCGCCGCTGACGGACTTGCCGTGGACGGTCTCGCGGACGTGGAAGCGGGCGACGAGCGGCTGCTGCCGCGACCGGATGCGATCGGGCGAGAAGTCGATCTTGTCGATCACCAGCCGGTCGGGAAGCGACACGCTTCCGATCGACACCGTCTGGGACTGCGACACCGGTGCCGCGGCGATCACCGCCGTCGGGCTCGAGTCGGCGTAGGAGGAGCCGCGGCTGTTCTGCGCCTTCACCTGGACGATCAGCCTGTGGCCGACGTCGGCGCCGCCCAGCGCGTACGTCTGGTGACTCGCGCCGGTGATCGGGGCGCAGTTGTTGCCGCTGGCGTCACAGCGCGCCCACTGGTAGTAGAAGGAGAGGGCGACGGGGCTCGACCAGGTGCCCAGGTTCGTCGTGAGGGTGCTTCCCTGGCGCGGAGTGCCCGCGATCGCCGGCCGCGACGTGTTGATCGGCGCGTTCGGCTGCACCACCGCGGTCGGGGACGACAGCTGCTTGTCGGTCCCGTAGCGGTTCTTCGCCGCGACCTGTACGGCCATGCGGTGACCGGCGTCGGCGGCGGCCACCTTGTACTTCTGGCCGGTCGCGCCCTGGATCCTCGAGCAGTGCTGCCCGTTGGCGTCACAGCGTTGCCACTGGAACGAGAACGACAGCGGCGCCGTACCGTCCCAGGCGCCGGGGCTCGCCGTGAGCACCTGACCGGGGGTCAGGTTGCCCGAGATCGACGGCCGCGACGTGTTGCGCGGCTCGGTCGGGCTCTGCACCGTCACCGGGTTGGACAGCGCGGTGCCCGTCCCGGCGGCGTTGTGAGCGGTGACGAGGACGCGGAGCGTGTGCCCCTCGTCGGACGAGCGGACCTTGTACTTCCTGCCGGTCTTCCCGCCCAGCGCCGCACAGTTGCCGCCGTGGGTGTCGCAGCGCTCCCACTGATACGTGAACGTGATCGGGGTGTCCCCGTCCCACCTGCCCGGGTTGGCCTTGATCGTGTTGTTGTCCCTGGGCGTCCCCGAGATCGACGGCTCCTTCGTGTTCGAGGGCGCCTTCGCCGCAGCCACTACCGTGCCGGTCCGGGGCGAGACCGCAGTGCCCGAGCCGGCCTTGTTGGTCGCGGTGACGGTGACGCGCAGCGTCGCGCCGGCGTCGGCGGTCGTCAGCACGTGCGTGAGGCCGGTGGCGGAGGCGATGGCGGAGCAGCCGGCGCCGCTCGCGTCGCAGCGGAGCCACTGGTAGGCGTAGGCGTTCTCCGATCCGATCCACGAGCCGCCCGAGGCCGAGAGCGCGTGTCCCTCCTTCGCGGTCCCGGAGATCGTCGGCGCGGCCGTGTTCTCGGGGGCGCCGCTCGGTGCGGCGGTGACCGGTCCCATCGCGGCCGTGTCCACCGAGGTGGAGCCGTCGCTGTTCGAGGCGGTGACGGTCGCCTTGACCATCGCGCCGACGTCCGCCGCCGCGAGGGCGTAGGTCGCCGTGGTCGCGCCTGCGATCGGGGCGCAGCCCGGATGGCAGCGCTGCCACTGGTACGCGAACTTCGAGGGCGACTTCTTCCACTTGCCCTGGCTCGTCGCCAGCCTGTTGCCCTCTCGCGCCGTCCCGATCAGCACGGGCGCCGCCTGGGGCACGGGATCTGCCTTCGCGCCCGACGCGCTCTTCGGCGCCGTCGAGGAGCCGCGGGCGGCTCCTGCGAGAACGAAGGCAGCGGCGATCGTCAGCAATGCCGTTCCGGCGCCGGCGGCCCGCGAGCGCGCAGCGCCTCTCTGTGCCGGATGGCGTCTCATCATCAACTCCTTTGTCTGTGATCCGGGTGGCCGCCACGCTGAGGCGCCGGGGGAATCCTGTCCCGGGCGGCCATCTGGGGGGCGGCTACCCGATGCGTGTCACCCCACTCGTACCCAGTGGCCGCCGGTTCAATCGGCCGAGAGGTAAAGAAATCTTCACGATTCTGCGAGCCTGCGATGAGGCCGGGCGAGACCCGACGTGGTCCGTGGAGGTCCTCCCGCGTCCGCCGCGGGAGCGCCCGTTAGCCTTCGACGGGGATGCGGCGTCTTCTCCGAGATCGGCCTGCGCTGATCTTTCTCGCGGCCTTCGCCGGCGGGCTGCTCCTGCTCGCCGGAATCCTGGTCGCGATCCTCGTTCCGGGCGGCGGCAAGAAGGGCGCCCCGACGACCGCGACGCAGCCCTCGACCACGACCACGGCGCCGACCACCACCGCCCCGCCGCCGACCACCACCGCCCCGCCGCCGACCACCACCGCCCCGCCGCCGACCACCACCGCCCCGCCGCCGACCACCACCGCCCCGCCGCCGACCACCACCGCCCCGCCGCCGACCACCACCGCTCCTCCGACGACCGCTCCGCCGCCGACCACGACGGCGCCGCCACCGCCACCACCACCCCCGCCACCATCGCCGGGGCCGCTGCAGGCCGTGTCGGTCGGGCCGTTCTCCGCGACGGTCGAGTGGGCCGGGGCGAGCCCGCCTCCGCGGCTCGCCTACGGTCTTCCCGACCTCGGGCCGACGATGTGGGCGCCCGTCGAGAGCGGGCGGGCGAGCCTGACCGGGTTGCGGTTCTCGACCGTCTACCGGGTCTGGGGACCGGGCGTAACCCTCGATCTGACGACGGCGCCGCCGCCCGACTCGCCGGCGGCGGCGATCGGCGGCGGCGCCGTCCTGCTCGACGGGCAGCCGTTCTTCCCGCTGATCGTGCTGGCACAGTGCCCGAGCGGCTACGGGAGCACGCTCGCCGCCGGGATCTCGCTGTACGCCGAGAATCCGTGCGGCGGCATCGCCGACCAGTCTGCCGCGCTCGCGGGCCGCGCCCTGTCGCTCACGGCTGCCGACGAGGCCGGGATCGGCGGCCCGGGCGTGATCGGCTGGTACTACCCGGACGAGGCGGACCTGAAAGGGATGACCGGCGCGACCCTGCCGCAGTTTCCGACGCTGGCGGCGACCGCGCGGCTCCGCGTGCTCACGGTCACCAACCATTTCTACTCGCGAACGGCCCCGCTGGCCGGCGGGCGCGGGATCTACCCCGGCCTGATCGCGAAGGCGGACGTGGTCGGCTTCGACCTCTACCCGCTCCAGGAGTTCTGCCGTGCCGACTGGCTGCCCGACGTGGCGCGGTCGCAGGCGGAGCTGGTGCGGCTCGCAGGTGGCCGCCCGACGTTTCAGTGGATCGAGGCCCAGACCTGGAAGTGCGGCTCCCCCGCTCTACGCGTGACGCCGGAGACGGTGCGGGCCGAGAGCTGGCTGTCGGTTGCCGGGGGCGCGCGCGGGATCGGCTTCTTCCCCGCCGAGTGGGACCCAGCGGTCACGCCCGCGATCGCGCAGGTGGCGAAGGACGCGGAAGCGTTCGGCGCGGGGCTCGTCGGGCCCGACTCGCCTTCCTCGGCGACCCCGCCGGTGATCGCGGCGGCGCGGACCGCGAACGGCGCGCTCTACGTGATCGCGGTCAACCCGACCCGCAGGTCGATCCGGGCCAGGATCGAGGCTCGGGGGCTCGGCGGGCGGTCGCTTGGAGTCCTGGAGGAGGGACGGACCGTCCCGTCGTCGGGCGACTCGTTCGAGGACGACTTCGCGCCGCTCGCCGCTCACCTCTACGTCGCCGCTCCCGGCTAGGACCGCCGCCACGCGGCGGGTTCTTCCCGGGGGCGGCGGATACCATGTCCCGGCCCGGCGCCGTGGCCGAGAGGTTAGGCAGAGGCCTGCAAAGCCTCGTACAGCGGTTCGAATCCGCTCGGCGCCTTGATTCCCGCCCTTTGCGTCGCTGCGTCACAGATCCGAAGCTCGACGCATATCCGAGCCGTCTCTCGGCAGGGTCTCGATGCCCCGTGCCGGCCAGGGGGGAGGCGCCTGCTCTTTCGCGCCGGAGCGAGACCAGGTGGCCCGCTTCCCGACCAGCACGAGCGCACCGCGGGGGCGAGGTGCGACGGCGTTCAGCGCGCGTTTCTGAGGCCGTCGAGGATCAGGTCGAGGCCGAACTCGAACGCGTTCACGTCGCGGTGGGGGCCTTCGGCGAAGTGCTGCTGCGCGTGCTCGTGCAGGTACGGGTAGGCGTCGGGGGTGATCGTCCGGTCGAACAGGTCGGTCATCGCGGCGACCTGCGCCGGCGTGTACGTGTGGACCGTCAGCCAGAGCGAGAACCCGAAGATGTGCGCGTCGAGGACGTGGTAGGCGGTGTAGGTCGTCTCAGCCGAGAAGCCGGCCCGGCGCAGGCGGCCGAGGAGCGCGTCCATGTAGCGCAGCCGCGCGGGGCGGATCGAGCCCGCCGACATCAGCAGCGCACACGCCCACTGGTGACGCCGCAGCGCGTCGTGGACGGAGATCGCGCTGCTCCGGATCGCCGCGTCCCACGCACCCGTCGGCGCGGGCAGCTCGGTCTCGTCGAGGACGAGGTCGAGGATGCCGTCGAGGACGTCGTCCTTGCTGGCGACGTGGTTGTAGAGCGACATCGCCTCGAAGCTCAGGGCCCGGCCGAGCTTCCGCATCGTGATCGACTCGACCCCGTCGGCGTCGGCGAGCTCGAGCGCGGCGCGGAGGATCCGGTCGCGGGTGAGGGGAAGGCGGGGCTGCGTGGAGGCGTCGGCGGCCACTTGACACACCTTACGTCGTACGGCTATCTTACAGCGTAAGCTTACAGTGTACGAAGGGAGACGCGATGAAGGCGGCCGTTCACGACAGATACGGCTCCGAGAAGGTCGTGGAGGTACGGGAGGTCGAGCGACCGGAACTGACGGACGACGGCGTGCTCGTGCGGGCGCGCGCGACCTCGCTCAACCGTAAGGACTGGTACACGCTCGCGGGGAAGCCGCTCGTCGTCCGACCGTTGATGGGCGGGATCGTGAAGCCGAAGGATCGCTCGCTCGGCGGTGACTTTGCCGGAATAGTGGAAGCCGTGGGCGCCGATGTCGCGGACTTCCGTGCCGGCGACGAGGTGTTCGGCGTCAGACACGGCGCGTTCGCCGAGTACGTCTGCGTTCCGCACGACCGCGGTATCGGGAAGAAGCCCGCCAACCTGACCTTCGAGGAAGCGGCCGCGGTGCCGATCGCAGCGCTCACCGCGCTGCAGGGGCTGCGCGACCACGGTGGGCTGGAGCCGGGGCAGAAGGTGCTCGTCAACGGCGCCTCGGGAGGCGTCGGCACCTTCGCAGTGCAGATCGCGAAGGTGCTCTGCGGAGAGGTGACCGCGGTGTGCAGCGCGCGGAACGTGGCTCTCGCGCGCTCGCTCGGCGCCGACCGGGCGATCGACTACACGCGGGAGGACTTCACGCGCGGCGACGCGCGCTACGACCTGATCTTCGACATCGCCGGCAGCAGGTCGTGGCCCGCCTGCAGGCGCGTGCTGAAGCCGCGAGCAACGGTCGTCGTGGTCGGCGGGCCGATGGCTCGCCTCGTCGGGCCGCTCGGCCACATCGCCGCGATGCGCCTCGCGGCGCTGCGCAGCAGCCGCAACGTGGTCTTCTTCGTCTGCAGCCCGAACCGCGCCGACCTGGAGGAGCTGCGGGTGCTGCTCGCGGCGGGCAGGATCCGGGCGGTCGTCGAGCGGCGTTTCGAGCTGGCCGAGATCGGAGCTGCGCTTCGCGCCATGGGCGACGGACACGCGCAGGGGAAGCTCGTCGTCTCGCTCTGAGGAGGACGGCGGCGCCGACGAATCCGCTCCGCGCCTGCTGCTTCCTCAGTAGCGCTCCTCGACGATCTCCTCGTCGGCGGGCGGCTCGCCGGCGTACGTGCGTTGCCGCGCGATCCGCCGACGGCGGTAGCCCGGGCCGGCGGGCGCCGCGGCCCGGCCGAAGTAGCCGGGGCCCCACCAGCTGGACCAGAACGCGAGCGACAGCAGGAAGCCGACCAGGCCGACGACCATCAGGATCACTCCGATCGCGGTCACGTTCAGGCCGGAGACGTGCGCGTCGACCGCCCAGGTGAGGATCGCGCCCACTGCGATCAGGATCAGGCTCACTCCGATTCCCATGCTCTCCTCCTCGGTCGCGACGGCTTTCGCGTGAAGGTCGTGATCTCAGGGCATCCAGGAAGATCAACGCACGGGCTCGGGACGAGGTTACGCTTGCCTCGTGGCTGCGACGAGGATGGACGGGGCCGCGCTCGCGGCGCGGATCCGGCAGGAGGTGGCTGCCGAGGTCGCCGGGATCGGCCGGCTCGGCCTCGCGACGGTGCTGGTCGGCGAGGATCCGGCCTCGCAGATCTACATCGGCAAGAAGCACGAGGCAGCACGGGAGGCGGGGATCGAGCCGCACGATCATCACCTCTCCGCCGAGACCACCCTAGAGGAGCTGCTGGCGCTGGTCGCAGAGCTGAACGCGGACGACGCGGTCGACGGCATCCTCGTCCAGCTTCCGCTTCCCGGCCACATCGACGAGAGCCGCGTGCTGCGCGCCGTCTCGCCGCGCAAGGACGTGGACGGCTTCCATCCCGCGAGCGCGGGTCAGCTGTACCTCGACCAGCCCACCTTCGTGCCGGCGACGCCGGTCGGGATCATGGCGCTGCTCGCCGAGTACGACGTCGCGCTCGAGGGCAAGCGGGCGGTCGTGATCGGCCGCAGCACGATCGTCGGCAAGCCGGCGGCGCTCCTGCTCCTGCGGGCGAACGCAACCGTGACCATCTGCCACTCCCGGACCGCCGACCTCGCGCGCCATGTCGGCGAGGCGGACGTCCTGGTCGCCGCCGTGGGCAAGGCCGGGGTCGTGTCCGCGGACATGGTCAAGCCCGGCTCGGCGGTGATCGACGTCGGCATGAACCGCACCGAGGCGGGGCTCCGCGGCGATGTGGACCCGGACGCGGCCGAGCGCGCTGCGCTGATCACGCCGGTGCCGGGCGGCGTCGGGCCGATGACGATCGCGATGCTGTTACGGAACACGGTCAAGGCTGCGAAATACCGCATCGGTGCGCTTGCGTTCCCCGGAGGGTGACGCTAACGTTCCCGCGGCTTCAACCCGAGGTCGGCGGCTCGGTGCCCGGGCCGTCGTTCGCTTTTGCAGTGAAGGAGGATGTGTTGGCAGAGGGCACCGTTAAGTGGTTTTCGAACGAGAAGGGCTACGGATTCATCGAGCGGAGTGAGGGCGAGGACGTCTTCGTCCACTTCAGTGCGATCCAGTCCGAGGGCTACAAGACGCTGACCGAGGGTCAGAAGGTCGAGTTCGAGGTCGTGCAGGGCCAGAAGGGCCTGCAGGCGGCGAACGTCGTTGCGCTCTAGAGCTTCCCTTTCGGAACCGAGGAACAGGGCCCCCGAAAGGGGGCCCCTTCGTTTTGGGAGGATGTCGATTCGTGGAGATCAGCAGAGAACAGGTGCTGCACGTCGCGCGGCTCGCGCGCCTCGCGCTGACGGACGAGGAGGTCGAGCGCTTCCGTGTCCAGCTGAGCGCGATCCTGGAGGCGGTGGGGAAAGTGTCCGAACTCGACCTCGAGGGCGTCCCGCCGACCTCGCACCCGCTCGATCTCGTCAACGTTCTCGCCGAGGACGAGCCGAATCCGTCCCTCTCCCGGGAGGCGGCGCTCGCGAACGCGCCCGACCCGGAAGGCGGCTTCTTCGGGGTGCCGCCGGTATGAGGCGGCCCGACCACGGGTCGGCGTTGCGGCCGCGCGGGCCCCGGCGCTCTTCCGCCACAGACACGCGCGTGTTTGCCGGGCATGCTGTCTGCAAGGGGGGCTCGCGTCCCCACCCCGGAGCGCGGACCCATCGCGCGGAGCGGACCGATCCGGGGGCGCGGATACGTCCGGCGGAGCGAACCGGAGCGGCGCGGAGGTGATCGACACGCTGCGCCTGACCGCCGAGGAGGCGCGGCGCCTGGTCGAGCGGAGGGAGGTGTCGGGCGCCGAGCTCTTCGCCGCCTACCGGGCGGCGATCGACGAGCGTGACCCCGAGCTGCACTGCTTCCTGCGCACGTGCGACGATCCGGGCGGAGACGGGATCCCGATCGCGCTCAAGGACGTGATCGGAACGATTGGGACCGAGACCACGGCCGGCTCGAGGATCCTCGCCGGCTACGTGCCCGTGTACGACTCGACGGTCGCCGCACGCTGCAAGGCCGACGGGTTGCGCCTGCTCGGCAAGACGAACACCGACGAGTTCGCCATGGGCTCGTCCACCGAGAACTCCGCCTACGGCCCGAGCCGCAACCCGTGGGATCCGAGCCGCGTCCCCGGCGGCTCGGGCGGCGGCTCTGCGGCCGCGGTCGCCGCCGGCCTCGCCCCGTGGGCGCTCGGATCCGACACGGGCGGCTCGATCAAGCAGCCCGCGGCGCTCTGCGGCAACGTCGGGCTCCGCCCGACGTACGGCACGGTCAGCCGCTACGGGATCGTCGCGTTCGCCTCGTCGCTCGACCAGGTCGGCCCGGTCGCGAAGACGGTCCGCGACTGTGCCCTGCTGTACTCGGTCATCGCAGGTCGTGACCCGTGCGACTCGACCACCGTCGACGTTCCCGCCACCGAGGTGCCCGCTGCAGTCGACCTGCGTGGCCTCCGGATCGGAGTGCCGGCGGAGATGCGCGACCTGCCCGGGATCGAGCCCGGCGTCGCCGACGCCGTCGCCCGGGCGCTCGAGCTGTGCGCGGAGCTCGGCGCAGGGGTGGGCGAGTGCTCCTTGCCGCACTCGGTCGAGTACGGGCTTCCCTGCTACTACCTGATCGCTCCCGCCGAGGCGTCCTCGAATCTCGCCCGCTACGACGGCGTCCGTTACGGGTACCGGGCCGCCGGCGACGACCTGACCGAGGTCTACGAGCGCACGCGCGACGAGGGGTTCGGCGACGAGCCGAAGCGCCGGATCATGCTCGGCACCTACGCGCTCTCCGCCGGGTACTACGAGGCGTTCTACGGCAAGGCGCAGCAGGTGCGGACGGTGATCATCCGCGAGCACGCCGCCCTGTTCGAGCGCTTCGACCTGATCGTCTCGGCGACCTCGCCGACGGTGGCGTTCCCCATCGGGGCGCGCGCAGACGATCCGCTCGCGATGTACGCCTCCGACCTGCTGACGATCCCGTCGTGCGTCGCCGGCCTGCCCGGGCTCTCGATCCCGTGCGGACTGTCCGAGGGCCTGCCCGTCGGGCTCCAGCTCGTCGGCCCCCAGCTGTCGGAGAACACGCTGTTTCGGGCCGGGTACGCGCTCGAGCAGGCGCTCGGCTTCGACTGCGTCCCGGAGCGCCTCAGGTGAGCTGGGAAGCGGTCGTCGGCCTCGAGATCCACGTCCACCTGAAGACGCGGACGAAGATGTTCTGCCGCTGCGAGACCGGCTTCGGCGCGCCCGAGAACACCCGCACCTGTCCCGTGTGCCTCGCCCATCCGGGTGCGCTCCCGGTGGCGAATCGCACCGCCGTCGAGTGGACGATCAAGCTCGGGCTCGCGCTCGGCTCCGAGATCGCCGGGCGGGCGGTCTTCCACCGCAAGAACTACTTCTACCCGGACAACCCGAAGGGCTACCAGATCTCCCAGTACGACGAGCCGCTTTGCGTCGGCGGCGCCCTAGCCGTGCCCGGCACCGAGCCGTTCGAGGTGGGCTTCGTCCGCGCCCACCTCGAGGAGGACGCGGCGAAGACCGTCCACGTCGGCGGCGGTACCGGCCGCAAGATCGGCGCCGAGCGCTCGCTGATCGACTTCAACCGCGGCGGCACGCCGCTCGTCGAGATCGTCACCCGGCCGGACATCCGGTCCGCCGGTCAGGCCGAGCGCTTCCTGCAGCTCCTCCGCCAGACCGTCGTGTCGCTCGGGATCTCCGACGCGCGGATGGAGGAGGGGACGCTCCGGTGCGACGCGAACGTCTCCGTCCGGCCCGCCGGCTCGGACGAGCTGCGCACGCGCTGGGAGCTGAAGAACATGAACTCCTTCCGGTTCATCGGCCGCGGGGTCGACGCCGCGATCCGGAGCCAGGTCGCGCTGTACGAGTCCGGCGGAACGGTCGAGCAGCACACCTACGACTACGAGCCCGAGACGGACACGCTCACCCCGCACCGGACGAAGGAGGAGGCGGACGACTACCGCTACTTCCCGGAGCCCGACCTCGTGCCCCTGGCGCCGGAGCCGGCCCTGGTCGAGCGGCTGCGCGGCGAGCTCCCGCCGCTTCCGGGGGAGACGATTCGCGCCCGGGCGGGGGCGCTGGGAGTCGAGGACGCCTGGGCGCTCGTCACCACCGAGCGAGACCCGGTGTACGCCGGCCTCGTCGCCGCCGGGCTGGCCGAGCGCGAGGCGTTCAACTTCGCGATGAACCAGCCGGTGCCGCCCGGTGCGGATCTCGGCGAGCTGGCAAAGGTTGCCGCCGCGGCGAAGGAGCTGACCCGCGACGCGTTGCAGAAGGCGGTTGCCGCCTCCGCGAGCCCGGGCTTCGGCGCCGATGCCTACCTCGCGGAGCGTGCGGTCTCGGACGCCGCCGAGCTCGAGCCGCTCGTCGACGCCGTCCTGGCCGCCAACCCGGGCCAGGTGGAGGCGTACCGCGGCGGCAAGGCGGGCCTGCTCGGCTTCTTCGTCGGCCAGGTGATGAAGGAGACGGGCGGGAAGGCGAGCCCGAAGGTCGTGAACGAGCTCCTGCGTGAGAAGCTGGACGCGTGGCCGACCTGATCGACGAGGCGAACGAGATCCTGCGCTCGAAGGGCTACTCGCCGGCGCACCTGACCGCGGTCGCTGCGCCGTTGCCCGGGCGGGTGCTGCTGAAGGGCACGAAGATCCTCAGCCCGTTCTCCGACTCGCCGGAGACGGTTCTCCGAGCGGCCAGGGACTGCGTCCCTCCCGTGGACGAGCTCGGACGGCGGGTGCTGACGCCGCACGAGTTGCGGGCGTGCCTCGGGACGAGCTGACCCGCCCCCGGGGGTCGACCGCATCGTCACCCGCACCTGACGTATAACACCCGCATGGACGGCGGCTTCGATTTCGAGCTGCTCGTCATCGGCTCCGGCCCGGCGGGGCAGAAGGCCGCGATCCAGGCGGCGAAGCTTCGCCGGCGCGTCGCCCTGGTCGAGAAGCGGCGCGCGGTCGGCGGCGCGTGCGTGAACACGGGGACGATCCCGTCGAAGACGATCCGCGAGGCCGTCCTCTACCTGACCGGCCTGAACCAGCGTGCCGTCTACGGCCAGGGCTACCGGCTCAAGGACGAGATCGGGATCGAGGACATCGCCCTCCGGACCCGCCAGGTCGTCGAGCGCGAGCGCAGCGTGATCCGCGACCAGCTCCTCCGCAACCACGTCACGCTGCTCGACGGGGCCGCCAGCTTCGTCGACCCGCACACGCTCGCGATCGGCGAGCGGGACGGCGGCGAGCGGAGGATCGCCGCCGAGCGGGTCGTGATCGCCGTCGGCTCCGAGCCGGAGCACCCGCCGGAGATCGAGTTCAACGGGCGGACGATCCTCGACTCCGACGACATCGTCCTGCGGCTCGAGCGGATCCCGGACACGCTCCTCGTCGTCGGCGCCGGGGTGATCGGGATCGAGTTCGCCTCGATGTTCGCCGCGCTCGGCACCCGGGTGACCGTCGTCGACGCCCGTCGCGAGCTGCTCGAGTTCTGCGACCACGAGGTGGTCGAGGCGCTGCAGTACCACCTGCGCGACCTGAACGTCGTCTTCCGGTTCGGCGAGCGGGTCACCGCCGTCCGTGAGACCCGGCTCGGGACGCTCACCAGCCTCGCGAGCGGGAAGCAGATTCCGGCCGACGCCGTCTTCTACTCCGCCGGGCGGCGCGGAGCGTCGGATGCGCTCGACCTGGAGCGGGCAGGCCTCGCCGCCGACGCGCGCGGGCGGATCGGGGTCGACGAGCGCTACCGCACCGCCGCCGAGCACGTCTACGCGGTCGGCGACGTGATCGGCTTCCCCAGCCTCGCGTCCACCTCCGCCGAGCAGGGGCGGCTCGCCTCCTGCGACGCGTTCGGGCTCGAGGCCCACACGATGCCCGAGCTCCTGCCCTTCGGGATCTACGCGATCCCGGAGATCAGCTACGTCGGGCGCACCGAGCGCGAGCTCACCGAGGAGTCGGTCGCCTACGAGGTCGGCGTCGCGCACTACCGCGAGCTCGCCCGCGGCCAGATCCTCGGCGAGAGCCACGGCCTGGTGAAGCTGATCGTCTCGTCGGCCGACGGCAAGCTGCTCGGCGTCCACGCCTTCGGTGCGGGCGCGACCGAGGTCGTGCACATCGGGCAGGCGGTGATGGGTCTCGGTGGGACGATCGACTTCCTGATCGACACCGTCTTCAACTACCCGACGCTCGCCGAGGCCTACAAGGTCGCGGCGCTCGACGCGGCGAACAAGCTCCGCGCCGTCTCGATGCACCTGGCCACTTAGCGTGGGGGAACCCATGGTTCCCCCGCGGGCCCTCTCCTTCTTCGCGGCGCGTGGCGGATCGCCCTTGCGCTCCGGCGAGAGCGCGGTCTCGCCTCCGCGCGCGGAGGTCGTTGTCGCGACAGGCGGAAGAGCTGTCACACGGTCACGACTTCCCGCCCCGAGAGGTCTAGCGGGCGACGGCGCGGCCGAGCACGTACGGCCGCACGATCGTCGGGCCGGCGGGGAGGATGCCGCGCTCGATCTCGTCCAGGGCGAACGCCGCCTCGATCCGCGGGAGCGTGTCCCGATTCGGACGGCATCCGAACGCGAACGCGCTCCACAGCGTCTGCAGGCGGTCCTGGCGCCGGGCGATCCTCCTCTCGGCCGAGCGGACGTGCTCGAGGAAGAGGTAGCCGCCGCCCGGCTTCAGCACCCGCCGGATCTCCGCGAGCGCCCGGTCCTGGTCTCGCACCGAGCAGAGGAGGAACGACGCGGCGACCGTGTCGAAGGAGTCGTCCGGGAAGGGGAGGCGCTCCACCGCCGCGGCGACGGTCTCCACCTTCCGGCCCGCACGCCCTGCCCGTCGCGCCGCCCGCCGGACCATCCCGTCCAGCTCGTCCGTGAGCACCAGCTCCGTTCCGGCCGGGTAGTGGGAGACGTTGAAGCCCGTCCCCGCGCCGACCTCGAGCACGCGGCCCTGGGCGCCGGCCAGCAGCCGGTCGCGCACGGCCGCGATGTCGGGTCGCCGCTCGAAGCCGCGCACGGTCAGGTCGTAGAGCGCAGGCTCCAGGTGCTCGCGCAGGCCCATCAGTTCAGGGACGGATCCTCCGGCATCAGGGCGACCACCTTGTAGACGCCGCCCTTGCCGCGCAGCACCGAGCCCCAGAGATCTGCCTCCGGCCCGACGAACAGGTCACGACCGGGAGCGGTCCCCTCGACGATCCACGAGGACTCGTCCAGCTCAGCCTCCAGCTGGCCCGGTCCCCAGCCTGCATAGCCGGCGAACACCCGCACGCGCCGGGTGGAGCCTGCCAGGAGCTGAAAGTCGCCGTCCCCGGGGACGAAGCCGACATCGCCGACGACGAGCATCGCCGCGTCCTCCGGGTCGTCGAACTCGGCCAGCACGAGGACGGCCGACTCCTGCACCGGGCCGCCCACGTACACGCGCTCGTCGTCCTCGACGAGCGGGAGCAGGTCGGGCACCGCGTCCGCGACCGCCGTCTGGGACGGCCGGTTCAGCACCAGGCCGGCGGCACCTTCGTCGGTGTGCTCGGTGACGAGCACGACGGTGCGCCGGAAGTTCGGGTCGAAGAGCGACGGCGACGCCAGCAGGAGCTGTCCCTTCAACGAGTCCACCCGCCTATTGTGGCCGACGCGTTTCGCGTCCGCGACGGCGGGGATCGAGGGCGCATGGCCCGTGTCGAGGAGCCCGGCCGGAACCTCTGGCGTCTCGTCGGCCGCGGGCGCGAGGAGACGACGCCCATGCTCTCGTACGGCGGCGTCGCGCTGCTCGTCGCCGTCCTCGCCGGCGTGATCGTCGGCCTGGTGTTCCTCGCGGGCGCACTCGCCTGACGACGGCTCTCGCGCTACTCGTACTGGAGCGCCTGGAGCACGTTCAGCCTGGCGGCCCGGCGTGCGGGGAAGATGGCGGCGAGCACGCCCACCACGATCGTCGCGATCGCGAAGATGACCAGCTGGCCGATCGGCAGGGAGAAGACGATGAAGTCGACCCTGGCGACCAGCAGGACGCCGAGCACGATTCCGAGCACGATCCCGAGCGCGCCGCCGATCAGCGCCGTGATCACGCTCTCGTACCTGATCATGCGGCGCACCTGGCGGCGCGTCATGCCGACCGCCCGCAGCATGCCGAGCTCGCGTGTGCGCTCGAACACGGTCAGGACGAGCGTGTTCACGATCCCGAAGAGGCTGACCACGACCGACAGTGCGAGCAGGACATAGAGGACGTTCAGGATCGCGTTCAGTCCCCCGATCTGGTTGTCGATGAACTGCTGCTTCGTCTGCACCTTCGCGTTCGGGAAGCGTGCGAGCTGCTGCTCGAGCGCGGCCCGGTTGGCGTCGTTCTCGCCGCCGCGCATGCGGACGAACGTGTACAGGTTCTCCGGCTGGTCGTAGATCCGGTCCCACGCCGAAGCGGAGATCGTCACGCGGCCGAAGGGGGAGCCGCCCGTCGGCGGGTCGAAGATCCCCCGCACCTCGAGCGCGAGCACGGTCCCGTTCGGAGAGGTGAGCGTCAATGGCGAGCCGATCGACAGGTTGTGCTTTTTCGCGTAGTCCTTGTCGACGAACGCGCCGTGTGCGCCGAGCGTCGCGAGCACCCGGTTCGAGCCGGTCTTCCACTTCAGGTTGAAGACCTGGGCCGACTGCGGGTTGACCGCCGATGCCTGGATCACCTTGTTGAAGACCTTCGCGTCGCCCCCGCGCACGTTCGCGTAGGCGAAGACGCCCGTCGTCTTCGCGGCTGCCTCGCCGGCCGCGATCGGGATCGGCGAGAAGTTGTTCTGGGCGGTGACCGCGTACCCCGAGATCCACAGGTCCTCCACGGCGCCGCGGAAGCTCTTCGTGATCCCGGCGGCGAGCACCGCGACGAGGGTGACGAGCGCCAGGCCGATCATCAGCGCGGACGCGGTCGAGGCCGTGCGTTGCGGGTTGCGTCTCGCGTTGTCGCGCGCGAGGGAGCCTGCCGCGCCGCCGAGCCGGGTGGCGGGCCAGCCGAGCGCCCACGCGAGCGGCCGGGCGACCCGGGCAGAGAGGAGCGCGACCCCGAAGAAGACCAGCACCGTTCCGAGCCCCATGTAGACGAGCACCTTGGTCGTTCCGAGCCCGTGGCCGAAGAGCCCGTAGGCCAGCCCGGCGAAGCCCCCGGTTGCGAGCACCGCCGACGCCGGCGTGCGGAAGCGCGCGAAGCGCGACTCGGGCAGGGTCGCTCCCTCGCGGACGGCCGCGATCGGCGCGACCCTGGTCGACCGAAAGGCCGGCCGCAGGCTCGCGACCAGCGTGACGAGGATCCCGACGACGAGCGCGACGATCACGGTTCGCGTGTGCAGCACGAGCCCGTTGTTCGGCAGCGTGAAGCCGACCGCGTCGAACAGCTTGAAGAGCCCGGTGCCGAGCCCCAGGCCGAGGAAGATCCCGACCACGGACGAGAAGGCCCCCATCACGAGCGCCTCGACGACGATCGAGCCCATCACCTGGCGCCGCGAGGCGCCGAGCGTCCGCAGCGTCCCCAGCTCGCGCGTCCGCTGCGCGATCGTGATCGAGAGCGAGTTGGCGATCACGAAGCTGCCGACGAAGAGCGCGATGCCGCCGAACGCCAGCAGGAAGTCCTGCAGGAAGTTGAGGAAGCTCTCGGTGTCCTTGGCGTCCTCGCGCGCCTGCGCCTCGCCGGTGCGCACCTGCGTGCCGGCCGGGAGGATCTGCCGGATCTCGCTCGCAAGTTTCGCCGGCGTCACGCCCGGCTTGGCCTTCGCCCGGATCTGGTCGAGCTTCCCCTCCTTCTGGAAGAGCGTCTGGGCGGTCGGCAGGTCGAAGCCGGCGAGCGTCGCCCCGCCCAGGCTGCTCGCGCCTCCGAAGTGGACGAGCCCGGAGATGCGCATGTTCAGGGTCGGCCCGTTCGCCTGGACGCCGATCCGCTGGCCGATCGCCAGATCCTTCTTGTCCGCCGTGGCGGTGTCCACCACCACCTCGTCCCTCTTCGGCCAGGCGCCGGAGACCAGCGACAGCGAGTTGAACTCGGGCCGGGTCGGATCGACGCTGAAGCCGAGGTTCGGAGCGCCGCCGAACACGATCACCTTGCCCTTCTTGCCGATCAGGTGCGCCTCGCCGCCGACGCCGCCCACCGCGTCGGCGACATCCGGCAGCGTGCGCACCTTCGCCAGCAGCGACTCGTCGAACGGAGGCGCGGTGGTGTTGTTCTCGTTCGAGAGGTCGAATGCGGCCTTGCCGGTCACGGTCGCGTCCGTGCCGCGGTAGATCTCGGTGAAGATCCCCCCGAACGCTCCCTTGATCGAGTCGGTGAGGATGTAAGTGCCGGTCACCATCGCGACGCCGAGGACGATGGCGATCGCGGTCAGCCCCGTCCGCAGCTTGCGCGTCCCGAGGCCCTTGAGCGCGAACCGGATCACGTCGGGGTGATCTCCTCCATCGCCTGGATCACGTCGTGCGGCTCGGAGCGGGGGAGCTCGCGGACGATGTTCCCGTCGGCGAGGAAGAGGATGCGGTCGGCGATCGATGCCGAGCGCGCGTCGTGCGTGACCATCACGGTCGTCTGCCCGGTCTCCTCGACCGCGTGCCTGAGCAGCTCGAGGATCTCGCCGCCCGTCTTCGAGTCGAGGTTGCCGGTCGGCTCGTCGGCGAAGACGACCGTCGGCTTCGAGATCAGGGCGCGGGCGATCGCGACGCGCTGCTGCTCGCCGCCCGACAGCTCGGAGGGGCGATGCGTCCGCCGCTTGGCCAGTCCGACCCGCGCGAGCAGCTCGTCGAGGAATTCGCGGTCCGGCTTCCTACCGGCGATCGAGAGCGGCAGGAGGATGTTCTCCTCCGCCGACAGCATCGGCAGCAGGTTGAAGAACTGGAACACGAACCCGATGTGCTCCCGCCGCAGCTTGGTCAGGTCGGTGTCGCCGAGGTCGGTGATCTCCTGGTCGCCGATCGTCACCGTGCCCGAGGTCGGGCGGTCGAGGCCGGCGAGGATGTGCATCAGCGTGGACTTGCCCGAGCCGGACGGCCCCATCACCGTGGTCAGCCGGCCGCCCGCGATCTCGAGCGACACTCCGCGGAGCGCGTCGACTGCGGTGTCTCCCTCTCCGTAGCGCCGCGCGAGATCCCGCGCGGCGACGACCGATCCGTCGGCACTCATCTCCTCTCAACCCTATAGGCTCCCTGGGTGAAGAAGTGGTTGACGGTCGCCGTGCTGTCGGCCGCTGCGGCAGCGGGACTGGCGGGCGCCGCCCCGCCCCGGACCGACTTCGCCGGCGTCGCCTACGACATCCTCGTCCCGGGCGAGAACGGCGGCGTTCGGTTCGATGCGAACACCGACGACCAGGCGAAGCTCTACGACGCGCTCACGCCGCTCTTCGACAAGGTCAACGCGTCCGATCTGGCCAAGTACTTCAAGCCGAACCGATTCGGCAGCGCCGGCCGCACCGAGACGCTGCCCCGGAGGGACGTCACCGTGATCCGCGACGGCTTCGGCGTCGCGCACGTGACCGGCAAGACCCGGGCCGCCGTCATGTACGCAGCCGGGTGGACCGCGGCGGAGGACCGCGGCCTGCTGATGGAGCTGCTCCGCTCGGCGGGGCGGCTGTCCGCGATCGACGCACCGGGGCTCGACGCCTTCTCGGTCGCGCTCTCCGGGCGCCGATTCGTCCCCAGCGCGCAGACCGAGGCGTTCATCGCCAGGCAGTTCGACCTCGTTCGCGCGCAGGGTGCGGAGGGTCGCCGCGCGCTCGCCGACATCGACGCATTCCTCGTCGGCCTCAACGCCTTCAACAGGAAGGCGGGACTGCCCGTCACGCCGTGGGCCCGGAACGACGTGCTCGCGGTATCGACGGTGATCGCCGCGCTGTTCGGGGCGGGCGGGGGAGACGAGGCCCGGCGCTCGGTGTTCCTGTCCGCCCTGCGGACGAAGCTCGGGGCGACGACCGGCGACCAGGCGTGGACCGACCTCAGCGAGCTGGACGATCCGGAGGCTCCGGTGTCGGTGCCCGGGCGCTTCGGGCTCGGGGCGACCCATGCGCTCGGCGGTGCCGGCACGGCTGTTCTCGACGACGACGCCCTGCTGTCCCCGACGGCGCCGAGCGCGCCGTCGACGATGAGCAACGCGCTCCTGGTCGGCGCCTCACGCTCGGCATCGGGCCACCCGATCTTCGTCGCCGGGCCACAGCTGGGCTACTTCTTTCCCGAGGTCGTCCTCGAGTACGACCTCCACGGCGGCGGGATCGACACGCGCGGGGTCGCCGTGCCGGGCATGCCGTACGTCGTGATCGGCCGCGGCAAGGACTTCGCCTGGAGTGCGACCTCGTCGCAGTCGGACATCGTCGACACGTTCGCCGAGACGCTGTGCGGCGGGGACGACCTCCACTACCTCTACAAGGGCACCTGCCGTCCGATGACGGCGTTCGAGGCCGGCGTGCTCAAGGGCGCTCCCGGCCAGCCGGACACGCGGGTGACTTTCCACGAGACGGTGCACGGGCCCGTCGCCGGGTACGGCAGGGTCAAGGGCGTGCGCGTCGCGCTCGCCGAGGATCGCTCGACGCGCGGGCGCGAAGCGGTCAACCTCGTCCCGTTCATGGAGCTGGACGAGAACGTCCCGACCTCCCCGCAGACGTTCGTCAAGACGGTGGGCAAGATCGAGCTCGCCTTCAACTGGCACTACGCCGACTCCCGGCACATCGCCTCCTTCTCCAGCGCCCGGTTGCCGCTGCGGGCTCCGGGAGTCGATCCGCAGCTGCCGACGGTGGGTACCGGCGCCTTCGACTGGCGCGGGTTCGCGCCGGCGTCCGCGCACCCGCAGACGATCGACCCGCCCTCCGGCTACATCGTCAACTGGAACAACCGGCCGGCGCAGGGCTTCGGCGCGGCCGACGACAACTGGTCGTACGGGCCCGTCCAGCGGGTGCAGCTGCTTGCCGCCGGGTTCGCGCAGAAGAGGAAGCTGACGCCTGCGCAGGTCGTCTCGATCATGAACAAGGCCGCGACGCAGGACCTCCGGGCCGTCGAGGTGCTGCCGGACATCGCCGCTGTGTTGAAGACCGGGACCGCTCCGAGCGCGCGCGACCAGCGGATGCTCGACCTGCTCGAGGCGTGGGCGGCGAAGGGCGCGAGCCGGCTCGACAGGAACCTGGACGGTAAGATCGACGACCCGGGCGCGGCGATCATGGACGGGACCTGGCCGAAGGTGGCCGCAGCCGTGATGACACCGGTGCTCGGCTCGCTCACCGGGCGGCTCGCCTCGCTGATGGAGGTCGACGACGCCCCCGGCGCGAGCGGCTCGGCGTTCATAGACGGCTGGTACGGGTACGTGGACAAGGACCTGCGCGCGCTGCTCGGCAAGCCGGTGTCGCGCCCGTTCAAGACGAGGTTCTGCGGCGGCGGCGACCTCGCCGCCTGCCGGACGGCACTCTGGGACGCGTTCGAGCGGGCGGGAGCCGAGCTCCAGGCCGCGCAGGGCACCGACCCTGCCGCCTGGCGCGCGGACGCAACGAGGGAGCGGATCCGGTTCGCGCCCGGCCTCCTCACCGACACGATGCGCTGGACGAACCGCCCCACCTTCCAGCAGGTGGTGAGCTTCGGCGACCACCGGTAGAGAGCGCGCGGAGCGCCGCTCCTGAAGACATCGTTCCGAAATCGTCACGCCTCGAGTGCCTGGAGGTCGTTTCACAATGCGAAACGACCTCCAGGCACTACCGGTGGAAGAAGCGCTCCAATCTCGCCACACGTTCAGTGCCAGGCACTACCGGTGGAAGAAGCGTTCGCGAATCGTCACACCCGGAGTGCCAGGCACTGGCGGTTGGCGAATCGGCGCCAAATCGTCACACGCCCGGTGCCAGGCACGGGTTGTGGAGAACGGGCCGGGCGGGCCGGACGGGCCGGACTGCCCGGTAGGCTGAGAGTCAGGTGGCCGAGAAGCGGTACCTGTTCACGCCGGGGCCGACGCCCGTTCCGCCCGAGGTGCTGGCCGCGCTCGCCGAGCCCGTCGTCCACCACCGCGGCCCCGATTACCGTGCGATCTTCGGCGAGACACTGGAGCGACTCGGCGCCGTCTGCAGGACGGCCTCCGACGTCCTCCTCTTCACCTGCTCGGGCACCGGGGCGATGGAGTCCGCCGTCGCCAACCTCTGCTCGCCCGGCGATCGGGTCGTCGTCGTGTCGGCGGGTGCGTTCGGCGAGCGCTGGCGGCGCCTCGCCGACGCCTTCGGCTGCGACGTCCAGGCGGTCGAGTACGAGTGGGGGGAGACGCCGAGCGCTCGCGACCTGACCGTCCGGCTCGAGGAGGCCGGTGGCGCAAAGGCGGTGTTCCTCACCCACTCGGAGACCTCCACGGGCGTCGTCTGCGACCTGCAGTCGCTCGCGGCGGCGGCGAAGGCGGCCGGTGCGCTCGTCGTCGTCGACGCCGTCTCCAGTCTCGGGGCCGTCCCGCTCGAGACCGATTCATGGGGGATCGACGTCGTCGCGGCCGGCTCGCAGAAGGCGTTGATGACGCCGCCCGGGCTGGGCCTCGTCTCCGTCTCTGCCAGGGCCTGGGAGCGGCTCGGCACGGGCTCGCGCTTCTATCTCGACTGGGAGAGGACCCGCGCCGGGCAGGAGAAGCTCGACAGCGCGTTCACCCCGGCCGTCTCGCTGGTGCGCGCCCTGGACGTCGCACTCGGGCTCCTGCTCGGGGAGGGGCTCGAAGCCGCCTTCGACCGCCACGTGCGCCTCGGTCGCGCCTGCCGCGAGGGAGCGAAGGCGATGGGGCTCGAGCTCTTCTCGCCCGACGAGGACCGCTCGGCGGTCGTCACCGCCATCCTCACGCCCGAGGGGGTGGACGCAACCGAGCTCCGCCTCGCCCTTCGCGACCGCTACGGCGTCACGGTCGCCGGCGGCCACGGCGACCTGAAGAGTCGGATGTTCCGCATCGGCCATATCGGCTACTACGACGTCTTCGACATCACGACCGCGCTGGCCGCCGTGGAGCTCGCACTCGTCGACGCAGGCGCCGACGTCCGGCGCGGCGCCGCCGTCTCCCGGGCACTCGAGGCGTACTCGGCCGTTCCCGCTGGACGCGGGGATGGCTAGGCCCCGCGTCCTCGTCCGCGAGCCGATCGCCGACGCGGGCGTCGAGCTCCTCCGCCGCGACTTCGACGTCGACATCGACCCGGACGGCGATCTCGCCGAGACGATCAACCGCTACGACGCGATCGTCATCCGCTCGGCGACGAAGGTGACCGCCGACCTGATCGATCGCGCCGACCGGCTGAAGGTGATCGGCCGGGCGGGAGTGGGCGTGGACAACGTCGACGTCGACGCGGCCACCCGCCGTGGGATCGTGGTCGCGAACACGCCCGACTCGACGATCGTCTCGGCGGCCGAGCAGACCATCGGGTTGCTCGTCGCCCTGGCGCGCAACATCCCCCAGGCACACGCGGCGCTGAAGCAGGGAAGCTGGGAGCGCTCGCGCTGGAGCGGGGTCGAGCTCGCCGGCAAGACGCTCGGCGTGATCGGCTTCGGGCGGATTGGCCAGCAGGTCGCGCGCCGGGCGCTCGGGCTCGGCATGCGGGTGATCGGCCACGACCCGTTCGTCGGCGAGGAACGATTCCGCGAGGCGGGCGTCGAGCGGCTGGGGACCGCCGACGAGGTGCTCGGCGGCGCCGAGTTCGTCACGCTCCACCTCCCGCTGACCGAGGAGACGCGCGGCCTGATCGGAGCCGACGCGATCGCGCGCATGCGAGACGGCGCCCGTCTCGTCAACGCCGCCCGCGGCGCGCTCGTCGACGAGATCGCGCTGGTCGACGCGATCCGCTCCGGCAAGCTGGCCGGCGCCGCGCTCGACGTCTTCCCGACCGAGCCGTACTCCGGGCCGCTGCTCGAGCTGGATCAGGTCGTCGTCACCCCGCACCTCGCCGCCTCGACCGGCGAGGCGCAGGATCGTGCGGGCGTGATCGTGGCAGAACAGGTCGTCGCCGCGCTCGCGGGCGGCGTGGTCACGAACGCGGTCAACATCCCGGTCGTCGACGCCGCCGACCTGGAGATGCTCGGCCCGTTCATTCCCCTCGCCGCGAAGCTGGGGCGGCTCGCGGTCGAGCTCGCCGGCGGCTGGCCGGAGCAGATCGCCGTCGCCGCCCACGGCCCGCTCTCCGAGTACGACACGCGCCTGCTCACCGTCGCCGCCCTGAACGGCGTCTTCCAGGGACGCGTCGACCAGGCCGTCAACTACGTGAACGCACCCGTGATCGCCGCCGAGCGCGGGATCCGGGTCGCAGAGGAGCGCTTCAGCGTCTCGCACGACTACATGAACCTGGTCGAGGTCCGCGCCGACGGCGTCGGGGTCTCGGGCACGACCATCGGCCCCGATCCCCGCCTGTTCCTCGCCGGTGCGCTCGGCTTCGGAATCGACCTCGAGCTCGCTCCGAACCTGGTCTTCTTCCGCTACGACGACGTGCCCGGCGTGATCGGCCGCGTGGGGACGATGTTCGGCGAGGCCGGCGTGAACATTGCGAACATGGCGGTCTCGCGGACGAAGGAGGGCGGCAAGGCCCTGATGGCCTTCGCGATCGACACTCCCGCGCCGCCCGAGCTCGTCGACCGCGTCCACGCCGAGGGCTTCGACGACGCCCGGTTCATCTCGCTCGGCTAGACGGCGCCGCTACGCTTCAGGAAATGAAGCCGCCCCCGACCGCGGAGGCCTGGCCCGATCCCGTCGAGCGGGTCAGCGCGGCGCTCCGCGACGCGGGCGCCGAGGCGCGAATCGAGGAGTTCCGCACCGGCACGCCAACCGCCGAGGCGGCGGCCGCGGCGGTCGGATGCGAGCTGAGACAGATCGTCAAGTCCCTGCTCTTCGACTGCGACGGCCGCGCCGTGCTCGTCCTCGTTCCCGGCGACCGCCGCGCGGACCCGGGGAAGATCGCGCGGGCGACCGACTCGGCGCAGGCCCGCGTCGCCGGCGCAGCCAAGGTCGAGGAGACGACCGGGTACGCGCCCGGGGCGGTCGCGCCGTTCGACCTTCCGCGCGTCGGTCGCGTGCTGATCGACCAGAGCCTTCTGACCGACGGCGTCCTCTGGGTCGGCGCCGGCTCGACCAGCCACATGGCCGCCCTGCCGGCGTCCGAGCTGGTGCGGGTCGCGCGCGCCGAGCCGGTGGACGTCACCGGAGACCCATACCATTCCGAGAGAAGGGAAGCCTGAGATGCAGGAGACCGAGAAGATCTGGATGAACGGCGAGCTCGTGGACTGGGCCGATGCCCGGATCCACGTCGGCTCGCACGGGCTGCACTACGGGACGGGCATCTTCGAGGGGATCCGCTGCTACGACACCGGGCAGGGGCCTGCAGTCTTCCGGCTCGGCGACCACCTGAGGCGATTCGAGAACTCCGCCCTGCTCCTCTACATGGACCTGGGCTACACGGCCGCCGAGCTGCGGACGGCCTGCCTCGACACGATCGCCGCCAACGGCCTCAACGAGTGCTACCTCCGCCCGATCGCCTTCTACGGCTACGGCGAGCTGGGCGTCCACACGGGGGCGAACACCGTGGACGTGATCATCATGAGCTGGCCGTGGGGCGCGTACCTGGGCGAGGGGAGCCAGACGACGGGGATCCGCGCGATGATCTCATCCTGGCGGCGGGTCGGCCCGAACACGATTCCCCACGCGGCGAAGGCGACCGGCGTGTACCTGAACTCGATGCTCGCGACGCACGAGGCGCGCCGTGCCGGCTACGACGAGGCGATCCTGCTCACCCAGGACGGCGACATCGCCGACGGTCCCGGCGAGACGATCTTCATGGTCAAGAACGGGACCGTGCTCACGCCCGACCTGAGCGCCTCGATCCTGCCCGGGATCACGCGCGACACGATCATCCAGATCGGCCAGGATCTCGGCTATCCGGTGATCGAGAAGGCGCTGATCCGCACCGACCTCTACACCGCCGACGAGGTGTTCATGGCCGGCACGGCGGTCGAGGTGACACCGGTGCGGTCGATCGACGACCACGAGATCGGCGTCGGCCCGGTCACGCTCGCGCTCCAGAAGGCCTACGGCGACACCGTGCGTGGACGGAGCGAGCGCTGGTCGCACTGGCTCGACTACGGCGCCCCCACGCGCGCGGGCGCGTAGCTCAGCGCCAGGTCGAGAGCAGGATCTCGACGATCCTGCGCTGGTCGGCCTCGGTCAGCGCGGAGCCGCTCGGCAGGCACAGCCCCCGGTCGAACAGCGACGCGGAGACGCCGCCGCCGTACACCGGCGCCTCGCGGTAGACCGGCTGGAGGTGCATCGGCTTCCAGAGCGGGCGCGACTCGACGTCCTCGGCCTCGAGGGCGATTCGGATCGTCTCCCGGTCGGTGCCCGCGTCGTCCGCGTCGACGAGGATGCAGGTCAGCCAGCAGCTCGACCGTCCGTAGGGCGCCTCCGGCATGAACGAGATTCCCGGGACGTCGGCGAGCAGCGCGCGGTAGAGGTCGTTCACGTGCCGGCGCGCGGCGAGCCGCTCCGAGAGCGCCTCGAGCTGGGCGCGGCCGACTGCGGCGAGCAGGTTGGAGAGGCGGTAGTTGAACCCGACCTCGGCGTGCTCGTAGTGCGGGGCCTGCTCGCGGGCCTGCGTCGAGAGCTTGCGCGCGTGCTCGATCCAGCGCTCGTTGCGGGAGACCAGCATGCCGCCGCCGCTCGTCGTGATCACCTTGTTGCCGTTGAACGAGAAGGCGGCGAGCTCTCCCTGACCGCCGGCCGGCGCGTCGCGGTACGTCGAGCCGAGCGACTCGGCGGCGTCCTGGACGAGGGTCACGGCGTGGGCCGCGCAGGCCTCGCGGAGCGCGTCGTAGTCGCAGCACTGGCCGTAGAGGTCGACCGCGATCACGGCGCGAATCGCCGGTCTCTCGGCGAGAGCACGCGCGAGCAGGCTCGGGTCGAGCGTCCAGGTCTCGGCGTCGGCGTCGACGAAGACCGGTCCGGCACCCACGTACCGGATCGGGTTCGCGCTCGCCGAGAAGGTGAGGGACGAGCACGCGACCTCGTCACCGGCTCCCACCCCGAGCACGACGAGCGCGAGGTGGAGCGCGGCCGTGCCGCTCGAGAGCGCGAGCGCGTGCGGCACCCCCGCTAGCCCGGCGAGCTCCCGCTCGAACGCGTCGACGTGCGGTCCCAGCGGCGCGACCCAGTTCGACTCGACGGCGTCTCTGACGTAGTCGAGCTCGCGGCCGGACAGGTGCGGGGGAGAGAGGTAGACGCGTGCCACCGCGCGCGAGCCTACCCGCCCGCGCCCCGACACCGGGTGTCGCCCGGCGGCTCCCGGACGCGAGGCTGCCGCCGGTGCCGAGACGTTTTCCAGGCTGCATAATCACCTGGTGGCGAACGGCGCGACCAGGATGATCTTCCTCGGGTTCGGCAAGTTCGCCCGCGCGGACCGGATCTATGCGCTCGAGCCGATCGAGAGCGTTGAGCGGGGCAGCGGGCGCCGCACCCGCGTCTGGGTCGAGGGGATCGCCGAGCCGATCGTCGCCTCGCGGACGGAGCGGACGATCCTGCACGAGATGGGTCAGGACCTCGGCGCCGGCTCGGCGATCATCGACGAGGCCCTCGGTCTCGCGGAGCGGCTCGCCGAGGCGGCGGAGCAGGGGAAGGTCGATCTCGGCGACCTCGGACGTCGCGCACGCCGGCTGCTCGAGAAGACGGCGAAGCCGGCCGGGACCGAGAAGCTCTTCTGAGGATCTGAACGGCTTCGAACAGCTGCCGCCGGCGGGCGAGGAGGCGCCGCCGACGACCGATCGACCCGGGCGGCTCGCCCGGCTCCGGCTGCTCGCGATCGACACGCGGCCGCTGCGCGAGTCCCGCGACTTCCGCCTGCTCTGGTGCGGCCAGGGAGTCTCGTACCTGGGGAGCATGGTCGCCTTCGTCGCGGTGCCGTACCAGCTGTACGCGCTCACCCACTCGGCGCTCCAGGTCGGGCTGCTGTCGATCGCGGACGCGGTGCCGCTGCTGCTGTTCGCCGCGATCGGCGGCACGATCGCCGACCGGGTCGACCGCCGCAGGCTCGTCCTGGCGTCGGAGCTGGGCCTGACGGTCCTCTCGGCGCTGCTGGCCGTGAACGCGTTCGTGCCGCATCCTCGGGCCTGGGCGCTCTACGTCCTGGCGGCCGTCGACACCTCGCTCTGGGCGCTCGGCTCGCCGGCGCTGCGGGCGCTGATGCCGGGGCTGGTGCCGGAGGAACAGCTCGCGGCCACGCAGGCGCTCCAGTCGATCTATTCGAGCGTTGGTGCGATCGTGGGGCCGGCACTGGGCGGCGTGCTGATCGCGGCGGTCGGCGTCGGGTGGACGTACTCGCTCGACGCGGTGAGCTTCGGCGCCTCGCTGCTCGCGGTCTGGCTGATCGCCCCGGCGCCGCCGAAGGGGATGGTGGCCAAGGAGGCGATCGAGTCGCTCCGGGAGGGTTGGCGGTTCCTGCGGCGGCAGCCGGCGATCCTGGGGACGTTCGTGCTCGACACGAACGCGATGATCTTCGGGATGCCGCAGGCGCTGTTTCCGGCCGTGGCCGTGCACCACTTCCACTCCGGCGCGCGAGTCGTCGGCGTCCTCTACGCCGCGCCGTCGGCGGGGGCGTTGCTCGCCGCGCTGGCGTCCGGCTGGATCGCGCACGTCCGCCGGCAGGGCGTCGCCGTGGCCGTCGCGATCGTCGCGTGGGGAGGCGCGATCGCGGGGTTCGGGCTCTCGACGGCGCTCTGGCTCGGCGTCGCCATGCTCGCCCTCGCCGGGCTTGCGGACGAGTTCAGCGCGATCCTCCGCTCGACGATCCTCTTCGCGTCGACGCCCGACCACATGCGGGGCCGTATGCAGGGATTCGAGCTCGCGCAGGTGGCGAGCACCCCCGCGCTCGGAAACGTCGAGGCCGGCGTCCTCGCCTCGCTGACCAGCCTGCGGTTCTCGATCGTCTCCGGCGGCGTTGCCTGCGCCGCCGGGGCAGTCGCGATTCTGGCCGCGGTGCCGAGCCTGGTGCGCTATGTCTCTGCGGGACCGGTCCCAGGGACAGTCCCTGAAACGAATGAGTGACAGGCTCTCCACAGCCTTCTTCGCCCGCAGCGTCCACGCGGTCGCACCCAACCTGATCGGAGTGACGCTCCTCGTCGACGGGGTGGGCGGGACGATCGTCGAGGTCGAGGCGTACGAACCGGCGGATCCGGCGAGCCACGCGTTCCGGGGGCGCACGCCGCGCAACGAGGCGATGTTCGGCCCGCCGGGCCACGCGTACGTCTACCGCTCGTACGGCGTCCACTGGTGCCTGAACCTGGTCTGCGAGGACGAGGGGGTCGCGGCTGCAGTGCTGATCCGCGCGCTGGAGCCGACGAGCGGTGTAGCCCGCATGAGGGACCGGCGCGGGACGGCCGAGACGCGACTCCTGGCCGCAGGGCCCGGGCGGCTCTGCGAGGCGCTGGCCGTGACCGGCGACCACGACCGTCTCCCGCTCGACAGGCCGCCCTTCGAGCTCAGAGCGCGGTCCCTCGAGCCCGAGATCGCAGCCGTCCCGAGGATCGGCATCACTCGCGCCGCCGACCGGCCGTGGCGGTACGTCCTCGCCGGCTCGCGCTTCCTCAGCCGCGGCGTACCCAGAGCGTGACCCGCAGCCCGGGCGCGGCCGCGAGCCCCGCCCGCGGTCGTTGCCGGACGATCCTCGATCCGTTGCCCCGCAGCACGGGGCGCAGCTTCAGCCGCTCGAGCATCTGCCGCGCCTTCGACACCCGCAGGCCGACGATCCGGGGGATGACGCCGTGCAGCGGCTTCGCGAACACGATCGTCACCTTGTCGTGGGAAGAGAGCCGGCCGCGTGGCGGGAGCTGCTTGACGACGACGTGGATCGCCTGGCCGGCCGATGCCGGCTTGTACACGACGACCGGCGTCAGCGGCTGCGCCGCGAGGCGCGCCTGCGCGACCGGGTACGTGTCGCCCACGACGTTCGGCACCTCGACCTCGTTCGGCTTGCAGTTCGCCGTCTTCGCGGGCGAGCGGCCCTCGAAGTAGGCGACACGGATCGTGTCGCGGCAGAGCCCGTTGTCACGCTGGAAGGTGCCGTCGCGCAGTACGAGCCGCTCCGATTGCGTGGAGGGAAGGCTCGGGTACGCGAAGCTCTCCGGCTCGTCCCGCAGATACGGAAGCGCCTTCTCCATGAACGTTCGCCAGATCTCGGCCGGGAACGTCCCACCCGCGACCGCCCGCCCGTGGAACTCGGTGAGCATCGGGACTAGCCGGTTCGGATAGCCGACCCAGACCGCGGCCACGAGCTGCGGCGTGTAGCCGACGAACCACGCGTCCCCGTAATTCTCGGTCGTCCCGGTCTTGCCGGCGACCGGTCGCCCGTCGGGCAGCGCCGCCCGCTCGCCGGTGCCTGCCCGGACGACCTGCTGGAGGATCTGGTTGACGATCTCGGCGCTCGCCTCGCCGATCACCTGCTGCGGCTCCGGGGCGTTCTCCTTTCCGTCCACGGAGAGAACGACGCGCGGCTCGTTCTTGAAGATCGAGCCGTCGATCCGCTTCCCGCCGTCCGCGAGCGACGCATACGCCCGGGCCAGCTCGAGGGGGCTGACCGGATCGGCTCCGAGACCGATCGCGAAGTAGGGGTTCAGGTGCCGGGTGATCCCGAGCTTCCGCGCGGTCTCGGCGACGTTCTTCGGGGCGACGATGTGCGTCAGCTGGGCGTAGACGGTGTTGTCGGAGTACACCGTCGCCGTCGTCAGGTCGATCGGCCCGAGGTCCGAGCCCTCGTAGTTGTGCACGTACCAGTTGCGGTCGCCGAGCGGGATCGTCACAGGTCCCGACTCGAGCACCGTCGTCGGCGAGATGCCCTGCTGGAGCGCGGTCGCGAGCACGAACGGCTTGAACGCCGAGCCTGCCTGCCGCTCGCCCTGCACGGCGAGGTTGAACTGGCTCTGCCGGTAGTTGTCGCCACCGACCATCACCAGCACGCGACCGTCTCGTGGGTCGATCGCGACGAGCGCCGCGGCCGGGCCGGGGTCGTTCGTCAACGAGTGCGAGATCGCCTGCCGGGCGAGCTCCTGCAGCCCCAGGTCGATCGACGTCGTCACCTTCAGGCCGCCGCCGAAGACCTCGCGCGTGCCGTACCCGTCTACCAGCTGCTGCTTGACGTAGTCGACGAAGTACTGCGCCGGGCCGCGCGTCCCGGGCAGATGGACGTCCTCGGGGTTCGGGAGCGGCGTCCGGTTCGCGAGCCGGTACTCGTTGTAGGTGATGTCCTTCTGGTCGAGCATCGCCTGGAGCACCTCGCGCCGCCGCGCGTGCGTGGCCTTCGGGTCGGTGACCGGGTTGTACAGGCTCGGGTCCCCAGGGATCCCGGCCAGCATCGCCGCCTCTGGGAGAGTCAACTTCGACGCGCCGTGGTCGAAGTAGACGCGGGCCGCCTGCTCGACCCCGTAGGCGCCGTTGCCGAAGTAGATCGTGTTCAGGTAGGCGGTCAGGATCCGGTCCTTCGGCCAGACCTGCTCGAGCTGCCAGGCCAGGGCCGCCTCCTTCAACTTGCGGCTGATCGAGCGCGAGCTCCGGACGTACGCGTTCTTGACGAACTGCTGCGTGATCGTCGAGCCGCCCTGGACTACCTTCTTGTTGCGGACGTCCTGCCAGATCGCCCGCACGATCCCGCGCACGTCCACCCCGTGATGCTCGAAGAACCGCTTGTCCTCGATCGCGACGATCGCCTGCTTCATCACCGGCGCGATCTCGCTCGAGTCGACGACCACCCGGGCCTCGGAGCCGCGGAGGACCGCGAGCACGCGCTTTCCCGTCGAGTCGTAGATGTAGCCGTTCCGCTCCAGCCGGTGGCTGCGCGCGGGGTCGAGCTGCGGAATGTCGCCGCGGATCCCGAGCACCACCCCGTAGGCGAACGAGACGAAGCAGAACAGGCCCACCAGCGCCAGGAGGGCGAGGAGTCGAAGCTTGCGGATCCGGCGCCGGCGCGTGCCGCTCGCCTGGAGAGGAGCCTTCGGACCAGCCAGAGCCCGCTGATTCTAGCCCGCCTCTCCCTCTAGACTCGGCGCGTGGGCATCGCCGAGCTGACCCGGAACGCGGTCGACGTGCTCCCGCAGGGGGGGCTCGAGAGGAAGCTCGCGCTCGGCAGGCCCCTTCGCGTCAAGCTCGGCATCGACGTCACCTCCCCCGACATCCACGTCGGCCGCGCGGTTCCGCTCCAGCGGATGCGCGCCTTCCAGGACGAGGGCCACATCGGGGTCATGATCGTCGGCGACTACACGACGAGGATCGGCGACCCCTCGGGTCGCTCGGCCGAGCGCCCGGTGCTGACCGACGAGGAGATCGAGCAGAACGCGCAGACGTACCTGGAGCAGGCGCTGATCGTCCTCGACCCCGAGCGCACCGAGGTGCGGTACAACGGCGAGTGGCTGTCGAGGCTCACGTACGCCGAGGTCGTCCGCCTCGCGCGCACGATCACGGTCGCCCGGATCCTCGAGCGCGACGACTTCGCGAAGCGCTACGCGGCCCGGGAGCCGATCTCCGTCTCGGAGCTCCTCTACCCGCTGATGCAGGCGTACGACTCGGTCGCGGTCGAGGCGGACGTCGAGCTCGGCGGCACCGACCAGCTCTACAACCTGCTCGCCGGCCGCGACGTCATGGAGGCTTACGGCGTCGAGCCGCAGGTGGTCCTGACGACACCGCTGCTCCTCTCGTGGGACGGTGAGAAGATGAGCTCGTCGGTCGGAAACAACATCCCGTTGACGGCGGCCCCGGAGGAGCAGTTCGGCCGCGCGATGCGGATCTCCGATGGGCAGATCCCGGACTGGTACCGCCTCGTGCTCGAGGAGGAGCCGCCGGAGGGCGATCCGCTCGAGGCGAAGCTCGGGCTGGCCCGCTTCATCGTCGCGCGCTCGCACGGGGAGGATGCCGCCCGGACGGCGGAAGCGCACTTCACGCGCGTCGTGCGCGAGGGCCGCGCACCCGAGGAGGTGCCGGAGCTGCCGCTGCCGGCCGGTGATCCGGTTCATCTGCCCGGAGTGCTGGCCGCCGCGTTCGGGCTCTCGACCAGCGAGGCGAGGCGGCTGATCCGCGACGGGGCGGTCAGGATCGACGGGGCCTCCGTGTCCGACCTCGACATGCCTCGCTCGACGATCGAAAATGCGCTTGTTCAAGCCGGGAAGCGCCGTTTCGTCCGCTTGACACCGTCCTGAGGGCTGGTATCATTCCGCGGCTGCCCGAAAAGGGCGGCGTGGAACTGTCCCACGACCAGGAGTTCCCAAACCAAGCGACCGAGACGAAAGTCGAAGGGTGCGACGTTTTTGGGGCCTCCGGTGCGTGTCGGGGGCCTTTTTCACGCTTCCCGGTCAGACAGCGCGGTCTTTGAAAACTCAGCAGCGTGCGTTTACGTCGAGACCATGGCGGCTCGCTTTTCGATCCCGGCTGGACCAGCCCCACGGGGCTGGACCGGTTCCACGGATCGGTGCGATTCCGGCATGGGAATCAACCTCGTCGCGTTCTGTATCGAGATGTCAACGTGGAACGCGACCTTTGAGCTCAAGCTCAAGGTGAAAGGCTCGTCTC
>CAWIMQ010000009.1:0-59957 GCA_963837265.1 uncultured Actinomycetes bacterium | reverse complement strand
CCCGGCAAGATTCGAACTTGCGGCCTCTGCCTCCGCAGGGCAGCGCTCTATCCCCTGAGCTACGGGCGCGTCGGAAGGTTCAGTGTAGCCGGGCGGGCGCGCCGCCGACCTCGAGCTCCGCACCGTCCGGGACCTCGACGCGGACGTAGCCGAGCGCGATTCCCGGGACGGCGCTCGTCACCCGGCCGACGGGCTTGCCCCCGTGGACGACCTCGTCGCCGGCCTTCGCCGCCTCCACCTCGAGCACGCGCAGCCGGCGGTTGGCGTGGCCACGGTTGTGCAGCCGGGCGATCGGCTCCTGGCCCGGGTAGCACCCCTTCGTGAACGAGATGTGCGTCTTGTCGAGCCCGGCCTCGGCCGGCAGGATTGAGTCGTCGAGCTCCTTGCCCCAGGCGGGGACGCCGGCCTCGATCCGCGCCCGTTCGAGCTCCTCCGGCTCGACGGTCGGCTCGATGTCGGCGTCCAGCACCTCCACCGTCCCCGGCAGCTCGCCTGGAAGTCCCTCCCCGTGGGCGAAGACGACGGCGGACCGGTGGTCCTCGGGCTCGATCTCGCACCTCGCCGCGAACCGCGCGCGCGTGAGCTGCGCCCTGACGACCTCGCCGAGCCCGGGCTCGGTGAGGAGCAGGAAGTCGTCCGGGGCCCGCCGCCACACGAGGAGCGGCGCGATCAGCCTCCCCTTCGGGGTGAGGAGCAGCGCGGGAACCAACGGCCCCGCGGTGACGTCGTTCGAGAGCATCCGCTGGAGGTAGTCCTCGGCATCTGGACCCGAGACCCGGACGTACTCGCGGAGCCGCCGCGCGGCCCGGACTGAAACGCTCGCCACGCTCGTTAGTCTAGGAACCGTGCCCCTGTTCAGGTCGAAAGCCGAGGCGAAGGTCGCCGAGGCCGGCTACGACCCGGCGCGCCTGCCGCCCGGCCAGTACCTGACCGAGAAGTGGCCCGTGCTGCACGCGGGCACGGTGCCGAAGGTCGATCTCGCCGGCTGGGACCTGACGATCTCGGGCGAGGTCGAGCGGCCGCTCACGCTCACCTGGGCACAGCTCCTCGAGCTCCCGAGCCGGGAAGTGACCGTGGACATCCATTGCGTCACCCGCTGGAGCCGCTTCGACACCGTCTTCAAGGGCGTCCACTGGAGCGAGCTCGCCAAGCTCGTCTCGCCGAAGCCGGGCGGAAGCTTCGTCGTCGCCCACGCGGAGCAGGGCTTCACCTCGAACATGCCGCTCGCCGCGATCGAGGACGGAAGCGCGCTGGTCGCCTACGAGGCGGACGGCGAGCCGCTCACCCCCGACCACGGCTGGCCCGTGCGCCTGGTCGTCCCCTCCCGCTACTTCTGGAAGAGTGCGAAGTGGCTCCGCGGGATCGAGCTCCTGGATCACGACGAGCCCGGGTTCTGGGAGCGCTACGGCTACCACAACGACGCGGACTACCGGCAGGAAGAGCGCTACTCGTTTTGACTGCACCCTGAAAGCAAGAGGGCCGCGCGAGCGGCCCTCTTGCTGTCCTCTAGCCAGACGCCGAAGGCATCTGGCTACATCATCCCGTCCATGCCGCCCGGCATCCCGGCCGGCATCGCCGACTGCTTCTCCGGAGCCTCGGCGACGACAGCCTCGGTGGTGAGGATGTTCTTCGCGATCGAGGCTGCGTTCTGGAGCGCCGAGCGCGTGACCATGGTCGGGTCGATGATGCCGGCCTTGACGAGGTCTTCGACCTCGTTCGTGTCGACGTTCAGGCCCTGGCCCTTGGCGGCCGTCCGGACCTTGTTGACGACGACGGAGCTCTCGAGCCCGGCGTTGTAGGCAAGCTGGCGGAGCGGCTCCTCGAGCGCGCGGACGATGATCTGCGCGCCGGTCCGTTCGTCCGGATCGCCGAACCCGTCCAGCTTGATCGACCCGGTCGCGTTCAGGAGCGCGACGCCGCCGCCGGGGACGATGCCCTCCTCGAGGGCCGCCCGCGTAGCCTGCAGCGCGTCCTCGACGCGGTGCTTCTTCTCCTTCATCTCGGTCTCGGTGGCAGCGCCGACCTTGACGACGGCGACGCCGCCGGCCAGCTTCGCGAGCCGCTCCTGCAGCTTCTCGCGGTCGAAGTCGGAGTCGGTGTTCTCGATCTCGGACTTCAGCTGCTTGATCCGGCCCTTGATCGCCTCCGCGTCGCCGGCGCCGTCGATGATCGTGGTCGTGTCCTTGTCGATCACGACCTTGCGGGCGTGGCCGAGCTGCGAGAGCTTCGTGTTCTCGAGCTTGAGGCCCATCTCCTCGGTGATCACCTCGCCGCCGGTGAGGATCGCGATGTCCTCGAGCATCCGCTTGCGGCGATCGCCGAAGCCCGGCGCCTTGACGGCGACGGCGGTGAACGTTCCGCGCAGCTTGTTGACGACGACGGTCGCGAGCGACTCGCCCTCGACGTCCTCGGCCACGATCAGCAGCGGACGGCCGGCCTGGATCACCTGCTCCAGCACCGGCAGCAGATCCTTGACCGCGCCGATCTTCTGGTTCGCGATCAGGACGTACGGGTCGTCGAGCACCGCCTCCATCCGCTCGGCGTCGGTGATCATGTACGGCGACAGGTAGCCCTTGTCGAACTGCATGCCCTCGGTGAACTCGAGCTCGAGGCCGAAGGTCTGGCCCTCCTCGACGTTCACGACGCCGTCCTTGCCGACCTTCTCGATCGCGTCCGCGATCACGTCGCCGATCTCGCGCTCGCGCGCGGAGATCGTCGCGACCCGGGCGATGTCCTCCTTGCCCGAGATCTCCTTCGACTGCGACTTCAGGTTCTCGACCACGCTGTCGACGGCCTGCTCGATCCCGCGCTTCAGCGCCATCGGGTTCGCGCCCGCCGCGACGTTCTTGAGCCCTTCGCGGACGATCGCCTGCGCGAGCACCGTTGCGGTCGTCGTCCCGTCGCCGGCAACGTCGTTCGTCGAGGTCGCGACCTCGCGGACGAGCTGCGCGCCCTGGTTCTCGAACACGTCCTCGACCTCGATCTCGCGCGCGATCGTGACGCCGTCGTTCGTGATCGTCGGCGCGCCGAACTTCTTGTCCAGCACGACGTAACGCCCCTTCGGGCCAAGCGTGACCTTGACCGCATCCGCGAGGATGTTCACGCCCCGCTCTAGCGCGCGGCGCGCATCCTCGTTGAACTTCAGCTCCTTGTGAGCCATGTCAGCGATTCCTCCGTTTACTCGTTGCGTTGCTAGCCGTTCGCGGAGCGAATGGCTAGGCCTTGGCGCCGGCGAGCTCGCGCTTGCCCTTGCCCTTGGCACTCTTGGACACGACGACCTTGGCGAGCACATCCGACTCGCGCAGGATCAGAAGCTCGTCGGCACCGACCTTGATCTCGGTGCCGCCGTACTTCGAGAAGACGACCTCGTCGCCCTCGGCTACCTCGAGCGGGATCAGCTCACCCGTCGACTCGGCGCGCGCGCCGGGGCCGACCGCGAGCACGCGACCGCGCTGCGGCTTCTCCTTGGCCGTGTCCGGCAGGACGATCCCGCTGAACGTCTGCTCCTCCTCGTCGAGGACCTCGACAATCAAACGATCGCCAAGCGGCTGCAGATCCATTCCACGACCTCCGTCTGTAAGTGTTGTTCCGGTAGCACTCTCTCCCCGAGAGTGCCAGCGCAGTCTAGCTGCACTCGGCCGGCCTAGCAAGCGATCTAAGCGCGAGCGACTGAGATCGCTCCGGACCGGTAGGTTCGGGAGATGCGGCGCGAGCTCTCGGCGGGCGGCGTTCTCGTGCGACGGGCCCGAGGCCGCTGGCACGTGGCCGCGATCCGGCCGCGGCGGGACGACGGCCGGCCGGCCGTCTGGGCGCTCCCCAAGGGGCAGATCGACCCGGGCGAGACCGCCGCCGACACGGCCGCCCGCGAGGTGCGCGAGGAGACGGGCATCGAGGGACGCGTCGAGGGCAAGCTCGGGGACATCCGCTACGTCTACACACAGACGTGGGGAGCGGAGCGCGGCGAGCGCGTCTTCAAGGTGGTGACCTTCTTCCTCCTCCGACCGGTGCACGGTCGGATCGGCGACCTGCCCGACGGGATGGAGGTCGAGGTTGCCGAGGCGCGCTGGCTGCCGCTCGACGAGGCGCCAAGGCTCCTCGCCTACAAGGGCGAGCGCGAGATGGCCGAAAGGGCGCTCGCGGCGGTGGAAGACGAGGCTCTATGATGGCCGCGCCGCAAGGCAGTCCATGAACGCGATGTACGCCCTCAACTTCTACTCGCCGATCGTCGAGAGCCAGCTCCGCAGCGGGCGCAAGTCGGCGACCATCAGGCTCGGCGACAAGTCGGCGAAGTACCGGAAGGGGATGATCGTCGCGGTGCTCGCAGGAGCCCGCTTCGGCCCGCGCAAGAAGATCTTCGACGCGGTGATCGACAAGGTCGAGGTGAAGAGGCTCGGCGAGCTCTCCCCGAACGAGATCGAGCACGACAATCCGGAGATCCGCCGCGTCGAGGAGATGGCCCAGTTCCTCGGCACGCTCTACAACCGCGAGGTCTCGGAGTCGGACGTCGTCACGCTGATCCGCTTCTCCGAGATCCGCGCCTAGCCCGCCGCGCGGAGGAACGCCAGGACCGCGAGCACCCGGCGGTGGTCGGCCTCCGAGGGCGGCAGGTTCAGCTTGGTGAGGATGCTGGCGATGTGCTTCTCGACCGCGCCGACGGTGAGGACGAGCGCCTCCGCGATGTTCGAGTTGGACCGTCCTTCGGCCATCAACCCGAGCACCTCGAGCTCGCGCGGCGTGAGCCGCTCGAGCGGCCCCCGGGCGCGGCGGTGCGAGACGAGCCTGGCGACGACCTCCGGGTCGAGAGCCGTGCCGCCCGCCGCCACCCGCCGCACCGCGTCGACGAACTGCTCCACGTCCATGATCCGGTCCTTGAGCAGGTAGCCCACTCCGCCGCTTCCGTCTGCGAGCAGCTCGTCGGCGTACGCCTGCTCGACGTACTGGGAGACGATCAGGATCGCGGTCTCGGGCCGCAGCCGCCTCGACTCCAGCGCCGCCCGCAACCCCTCGTCGCGGAAGGTCGGCGGCAACCGGATGTCGACGATCGCGACGTCGGGGCGCTCGCTCAGGACCGCTTGGACCAGCGCGTCCCCGTCGGAGACGGCGGCGGCCACCTCGAAGTCGTTGTCCCGGAGGAGCCGCGTGAGGCCGTCGCGCAGGAGCGCCAGGTCCTCCGCGATCACGACTCGCACGGCAGCACCGCCTCGATCGCCGTCGGCCCGCCGGGCGGGCTCGACACGGTGAGCGTCCCGTCGAGCGCCTCCACCCGCTGCCGGAGCCCGGTCAGCCCGGCGCCGTCACGGTCGGCGCCGCCGCGGCCGTCGTCGACGACCTCGACCGTGAGACGCGTCGGCTCGCGCACGATGCGGATCGTCACACGACGCGCGCCGGCGTGCTTCGAGGCGTTGGCGAGCGCCTCGGCGACGACGAAGTACGCTGCGGTCTCGACGGGAACCGCCGGACGCGTCGCGACCGAGGCGAGCACCTCCACGTCGAGCGGGCTGGCGGATGCGAGCCCGGCTACCGCCGCCTCGAGACCCCGGTCGGCGAGGATCGGCGGGCGGATCCCGCGGGCGAGGTCGCGCAGCTCGCGCAGCGCCTCGCCGAGCCCGGCCCGGGCCTCGGCGACGAGCTCGCGTGCCGAGTCCGGGTCGGTCGCGAGCTTCCGCTCCGCCATGCCCAGGCTCATGCCCAGCGACACGAGCCGCGCCTGGGCGCCGTCGTGCAGGTTCCGCTCGATCCGCTCGAGCGACGCCTCGGAGACGTCGACCGCGCCCGCGCGGCTGGTCTCGAGCTCTCCGATCCGCACGCTCAGCGCGGCCCGGTTCCGGCCGGCGAGCGCGACGACGAGCCAGACCCCGGCGACAAGCCCGAGGCCGAGCAGCGGCCACATCGGCCAGAAGTAGCTGCGCGTCGTCACCGTCCAGATCCCGACGAAGAAGAGCAAGAGGGCAGAGGCGAGGCCGGCGTAGATCAGCAGCGCCATGCTGCCGGCAATCCGACGGCCCGGCGAAGAGATCGCCCATACCACCCACGCGTGCATCGCCAGCGCCATCCCGAGCGGCATCAGCGTCCACTCCGGCCAGAAGTAGGCGCGCGTCGTCACCGCCCAGATCACGATCAGCACGGCGTTCAGCAGCAGGTAGAGCGAGGCATGGGCGACGAGCGCCCGGCGGAGCGGAACGCTCAGCCCGGGCAGAGGCGCCGGCTGCTCCACGCCTTCGGGCTCGTCGAGCAGGGTGCGTGTCAGCGATGCCCAGAGTCTCGCCGCGGGGTGGACGAGGTTCGCGGTCAGGACGAGGATGGCAACTCCACCCGGGACGAGCAGGAGCGCGCGAGGGAGCGTGTCGGCATGCCATGAGCCGAAGCTCTGGTCGCTCCAACGGTAGGCGACGGGGGCGCACAGGAAGTAGACGCCGCTGCCGACCGCCGAGACCGCCGCGACCGCGGTCCCGAACCCGCCGACGACGCGGATGATGAGGTAGGCCTGCTGCCGCCAGAACCACGGGTCAGCGGCCGCACCGCGGATCAGGCCCCAGAAGCTGCCCTTGAGCGGCGCGCGCCAGGGGATCCGCACCTCGTCGCCGAGCAGGTTGCGCAGGGTCTCGGCCTCCACCCGTACCGCGAACCGGGAGAGGGCGCGGAACGAGACGAAGATCGGGACGAAGAGCGGAGTGATCGCCGAGACCCCGACGACGATCCACCCGCCGAGCAGGAGCCCGAACCACACGGCCGAGAAGACCCCGCCGGCGAGCAGGTACGAGAGCTCCCGGTAGGTGCGCCGCTCGACGAAGGGACGGAATGGTGAGCGCATCGGCGGCCCGACCTTAGTCCAGCTCTCCGGCGGCGGGTGCCCGGCGGGGCTCGAGCTCGAGCCTCGGCAGCCGGCGAAGCACGCGCGGCAGGTACCAGTTCCGCTCGCCGAGCACGGTCATCACCGCCGGCAAGAGCACGCCGCGGATGACGGTTGCGTCGACGAGGACCGCGACCGCGAGCCCGACGCCGAGCTCCTTCATGAAGATCGTCCGCGTGAACGCGAAGATCGCGAACACGGCGATCATCACCGCCGCCGCGCTCGTCACGGTCGAGGCGGTCGTGCGGATGCCGCTGGCGACCGCGTCCTCCGTCGAGCGGCCATGCCGGACGAGCTCGCGGATCCGGCTGACGATGAACACGTGGTAGTCCATCGAGAGCCCGAACAGCACCGTGAAGAGGAAGAGCGGCATCCAGGTGACGATCGCGCCCACGGAGTGGAAGCCGAGCGGACCCTGAAGGTGGCCCTCCTGGAAGATCCAGACGAGCATCCCGTAGGCGGCGCCGACGGACAGCAGGTTCAGCGCGATCGCGGTCAGGGGCACCACGAGCGAGCGGAACGAGAGCAGCAGCAGCCCGAAGGCGACCAGCAGGACGAAACCGAAGACGAGCGGCGTTCGGCGGTCCATCGTCTGCCGGAAGTCGTAGCTGTCCGCGGTCTGCCCGGTGACGGCGACCTCGGCGCCCGCAACGGAGCCGAGGCTGGCCGGAATGACGCGAGAGCGGAGCAGCTTCAGCGCCGCGACCGCGGCCGGGTCGTCGCCGTTGCCGGCGAGGGGGACGTCGATCCGTGCAACCGTGTGCGAGGGGCTCACGGCGACCCGGATCGGCGCGTGCATCCGCCCGGTCGCGAGCGCCCGCCGCCTCAGGTCGGCGATCCCGGCCTGCACCGGCGGCGCGGTGACGTCCGCTGCCGAGACCACGACCTCAGCCGGGGTCGACGTGCCGGGGAACGCCTTGTCGGTCGCCTTCCACGCCTTCACGATCGGCAGATTGCGCGGGAACGCGTCGACGCTCGGGTTGGCCGTGTGCATGCGCAGGGCGGGCACGGCGAGCGCAACGAGTCCCGCCACGGCGACGAGCGCCGCCGTCCGCGGGAAGCGGAGCGCGGGCCGCAGCGCGACACGCCAGAGCCGCGACTCGCCGCTGGAGCCCCGCTTGAGCCGCTGCACGAGCGTCCGCCGCTCGCGCAGCCACACGAGCCAGGCGGGCTCCCAGCGCAGGACCCGGCACGCGGTCGCGGCGAGCACGGAGACGAGACCGCGGTCGACACGATCCTCGAGCCGCGCGAGCAGCGCCGGCAGCACCGTGAGCGAGCCGAGCATGGCGACGAGCACGACGATGATCGCGCCGACCCCCATCGAGACGAAGTCGCCCGAGCCGGAGAAGAGCATCCCCATGCACGCGGCGACGACGGTCAAGCCGGAGATCAGGACCGCCCGACCCGACGTCGCCGCCGCCGCCAGGAGCGCCTCGCGCGGCGCGCGGCCGCTGGCGCGCTCCTCTCGCTCGCGGCGGAGGTAGAAGAGCGAGTAGTCGACGCCGACGGCCATCCCGAGCAGCACGACGACGCTCGAGGTGCTGTCGGAGGCGGGCACGACGTGGCTGACGAGCGCGCCGAGGCCGACGGTCGCGAGCACCGCCGAGAGCGCGAGCAGGACCGGCACCCCGGCGGCCACGAACGCGCCGAAGGCGAACAGCAGGATCGCGAACGTGACCGGCACCGAGGTCAGCTCGGCCCGGTGCAGGTCCTGTGTGATGACGTCGTTCGCGGCGTGGTTCGCACTCCCGTCGCCGACCTCCAGGAAGGTGAAGCCCGGGTGTGTCCGCTGGAGGGCCGCGACGCTGTCGAGCACCGGCTGGACGCGCGTGTCGGCGGTGTCGATCCTCCCCGCGATGCTCAAGGTGACGAGCTCGGAGCGGCCGTCCTTCGAGACGGCGCCGCCGCGGATCCGTTCGACCTCGGGCAGCCGGCGGAGCGCCGCGGTCAGGTCGCGGACCGCGCCCGCAAAAGCCGGCTGTCCCGGCCGCGAGCTGGCGGACTGCACGAGGACGCTCTCGCCGGCCGGCGTCTGGAAGCCCGCCTTGTCGAGTATCCCGAGGGCGCGGGCGGAGCCGTCCTGGGACGACTCGGCCCAGGTCAGCGACCTCGTGCCGACCGTCTGGCCGGCCACCAGCGCGGCTGCGACCAGCGCGATCCAGCCGAACGTGGCCGTCTTCCAGTGCGCGGCGCTCCAGCGTGCGGCGCGCTCGGCGATGTTGACCCTGGGTGAGGCGATGCGTTCCATCCACCTTCCAGGCTGCCTCCGCGAGGGCCACCTGCCAATGGCGGCAGCCGGTGTCCCACGCTGCAGCTAGCCGCAGTCTTTCGGCGACCTTGAAGTGCTCAGGCCTCGCGCCGGATCCTCAGGCCCTGGAGCTCCGCGGGCCGGAGCGGCCCGCCGCACTGCTCGCACTCGACCGCGAAGGCCGAGGAGAAGGGCGCGTCGCAGGCGGGGCAGTGCACGCGCAGCTCGCCGCCGCACGCCGGGCACGCGGACGGGAGCTGATCCTCGAACCCGGCGAAGTACCGCTGGGCGAACCCGCAGCCGAGGCAGACGGCCACCCAGTCGCCGAGCACCTTGCGGCGCTCTTCCCGCAGCCAGTCGGCGGCCTTGCCCACGCCGCAAGCCTACGTCAGGCACCGCTGCGCGGCCGGACGCAGCGCGCCCGATAAAGTGTGCGCTCGGATGACGATCGCGCGCGAAGCGGAGCCGGTCGGGTCGCTGACCGAGGTGAAGGAGACGGGCATGGACCGCGACGACCTGCTCGGCGTGTACCGCAACATGCTGGTGACGCGGGGAATCGAGGAGCGCGGCCACATCCTCTACAAGCAGGGCAAGATTCCCGGCTCCTTCTACACGGGGCGCGGGAACGAGGCGGCCGCAGTCGGCGTCGCGACGGCGATGGGACCGGACGACGTCGGCGCCCCGCTCCACCGCGACATGGGCGTCCACATCACGCGCGGGGTCGAGCCCTGGCGGATCATCGCGCAGTACATGGGTCGCGCGGACGGGCCGACGAAGGGCAAGGACGGCAACGTCCACATGGCCGACGCGCGGCTGGGGCTGATCGCCATGGTCAGCCACCTGCCGGCGATGCTGCCGGTCGCCGTCGGCGCGGCGCTCGCCTTCCGGATCCGCGAGGAGAGCCGGGTCGCGGTCGGTTGGTTCGGCGAGGGCGCCTCCGCCAGGGGCGACACGCACGAGGCGATGAACCTCGCCGGCGTGAAGCGCCTGCCGATGGTCTTCGTCTGCGACAACAACCAGTGGGCCTACTCGACGCCGACCTACCTCGAGTTCCCGATCGAGCACGTCGCCGACCGGGCGCAGGCGTACGGGTTCGACGGCGTGGTCGTCGACGGCACCGACGTGCTCGCCGTCTATCGCGAGGCGAAACGGGCGATCGAGAAGGCGCGGGCCGGCGGCGGACCGACGCTGATCGAGTGCCTGACCCTGCGGATGGAGGGCCATGCGGTGCACGACGACGCCTTCTACGTCCCCAGGGACCTGCTCGAGCGCTGGGCGGAGAGCGACCCGATCGAGCGCTACCGCTCGTGGCTGCGCGAGAAGGCCGATCTGACCGACGACGAGGAGGAGCAGATCGCCGCCGAGATCAAGAAGCTGATGAACGACGCGGTCAAGCGCGCCGAGGAGTCGCCGCTCCCGGATCCGTCCACCGTGACCGACGGCGTCTACGCCTCGCCGGAGGACCTCGACACGCCCCACCACAAGTAGATCGCGATGGCGGAGTTGACGTACCTCCAGGCGATCTCCGACGGGCTCAGGCTCGAGCTCCGGCGAGACCGCCGCGTCTACGTGATCGGCGAGGACGTCGGCGTGTACGGCGGCGCGTTCAAGGTCACGCAGGGGTTCCAGGAGGAGTTCGGCCCGTGGCGGGTGATCGACGCGCCGCTCTCCGAGACCGCGATCATCGGCAGCTGCACCGGCGCGGCCCTGGTCGGCATGCGCCCGGTGGCCGAGATGCAGTTCGCCGACTTCGTCTCGTGCGGCTGGGACCAGCTGGTCACCGTCGCCGCCAAGCAGTTCTACCGGGCCGGAACGCCCGTGCCGATCGTCGTCCGCCTCCCGTCCGGCGGCGGCTTCGCCGGCGGGCCGTTCCACTCCCAGAACCCGGAGAGCTCGTTCGCGCACGTCCCCGGCCTGAAGTGCGTCTGTCCCGCAACGCCCGAGGACGCGAAGGGCCTCCTCGCGAGCGCGATCGAGGACGCCAACCCGGTGCTCTACTTCGAGCACAAGCACCTGTACCGGCGGATCAAGGCCGAGGTACCCGAGGAGCGCTTCACGGTGCCGATCGGCAGGGCGCGCACCCACCGCGAGGGCGAGGACGTCAGCGTGATCACCTGGGGCGCGATGGTGCACACGGCCGGCGAGGCGGCCGGGCAGCTCGCGGAGGAGGACGTCTCGGTCGAGGTGATCGACCTGCGCACGGTGATTCCGTGGGACAAGGAGGCCGTGCTCGAGAGCGTGACGAAGACCTCGAAGGTGCTCGTCCTCCACGAGGACACGCGCACCGGCGGCTTCGGCGCCGAGATCGCGGCGACGATCGCCGAGGAGGCATTCGAGTCGCTCGACGCGCCCGTGAAGCGGATCGCCGCTCCGGACACGCCCGTCCCGTTCTCGCCTCCGCTCGAGAAGGCGTTCATCCCCCAGGTACAGACGGTCGTCGACGGCCTGCGGGACCTCGCCGCGTACTGATGGCGACGGGCACGCTGATCGACGTCGTCATGCCGCAGATGGGAGTCTCCGTCTCCGAGGGGACGATCGTGAAGTGGCTGAAGGGCGAGGGCGAGACGATCGATGCCGACGAGGCCCTGCTCGAGATCTCGACCGACAAGGTCGACACCGAGGTGCCGAGCCCGGGCACCGGCGTGGTCTCGAGGATCATCGTCCAGGAGGGAGAGACCGTGGACGTCGGCACCAAGCTGGCCGAGATCGCTCCGGAGGGCGCCGCCCCGGCCCCGGAGCCCGCCGAGGCGGAGCCCGAGGCGGAGGCGGAGCTCGAGACGGAGGCGGAGCCCGAGGCGGAGGCGGAGCCCGAGGCGGAGGCGGAGCCCGAGCCGGAGCCGGCTCGGGACGCACCGCCGGCAGCGCCTTCGGCCCCTGCTCCGGCCCCGGCCTCGCCCCTGAGCGGAAACGGCAGGACGTTCGTCTCCCCGGTCGTCGCCCGGATCGCGGCCGAGCACGGCGTGGACGTCGGCTCGGTCGAGGGCACCGGCCGCGGCGGCCGCGTCACCAAGAAGGACATCCTCGCCTTCGTCGAGTCCGCCGGCGAGGCCCCGGCGAAGGCGACAGAGGGCGCGCCCCCAACGCACGCGGAGGCGCCGGCTCCCACGGTTCGGTCTGCGCCGCCGGCACCACCCGGCCCGCAGCCGCAGGCCGGGGAGGAGCGCTTCGAGCCCGTCACCGCGATGCGGAAGGGCATCGCCGAGCACATGCGCCGCTCGCTCGACACCGCCGCGCACGTGACGAGCGCGATCGAGGTGGACATGTCGAGGGTCGTCTCGATCCGCGAGCGGCTGAAGGCCGCCTACCAGGACGGCTACGGCGTCAACCCGACGTACCTCGCCTTCGTCGCCCGCGTGACCGTGGACACGCTCGGCGACTACCCGTGGGTGAACGGCGAGCTGCGCGGCGACCAGATCGTCACGCACGCGTACGTCAACCTCGGAATCGCGGTCGAACTGGCGGACGGCAAGGGGCTGATCGTCCCGGTGATCAAGGACGCCGAGGGCCTGAACCTGCTCGGCCTGGCGCGCTCGATCGCGGAGACCGCGGCGCGGGCGCGGAACAAGCAGCTCACGCCGGACGACGTTCAGGGTGGCACGTTCACGATCACCAACCCGGGCGGGTACGGCACCTTCCACGGGACGCCCGTGATCAGCCAGCCCCAGGCGGCGATCCTCGGCACCTACGCAGTCGTGAAACGGCCGTGGGTCGTCCGGGACGAGCTCGGCGACGACGTGATCGCGATCCGCCCGATCATGAACCTCACGCTCACGTACGACCATCGCCTCGTCGACGGGGCCCTCGCCGGTCGCTTCCTGCACGACCTCCGCGAGAAGCTCCAGACCTGGGGCGAGGACCGGTATTGACCTACTGGGCCGTGCGGCGCGCGCGCGGCGGGCCGTGGGACTGGTCGCGCGACCTGCGCGAGCAGGAAGGCTGGGACGAGCACGCGCGGATCATGGACGGGCTCGTCGAGAAGGGCACCATCGTGCTCGGCGGCCCGCTCGAAAGCGACCGCGAGGTGTTGCTGATCCTCGACGCGCCGTCCCAGGAGGCGGTCCACGAGCGGCTCGCGCAGGACAACTGGACCGCGAACGGGATGCTGACGACCGTGAGCGTCGAGCGCTGGACGATCTTCCTCGACGGCCGGCGCTAGCCGCGGTCCGCTATCCGCGGACGTAGGCGAGCGCGGCGGAGATGTCCTCGGCGATCATCCGCCGCTTGCTCTTCTCGACGAAGAACGCCGGGCCGGCCTGCACGTAGGAGGGGAAGACCTTCAGGCCGCGGAAGGAGTAGTCGCCGCCGCGCAGCTTGTACGTCGCGCCGGCCGGCACGACACGCGGCTCTCCGCTCCGCTTCGCGATCGCGTTCACCGCCTTGATAGCCGCGTCGCCCATCAGCATCAGCACGCGGGCGAGGGGGAAGAGCTGCAGCTCGGACTCGAGCAGCCGCGAGCACGCCTGGATCGTCGGCGTCGCGATCGTGTAGCCCGTCTTGCCGCACTTGACGGCGGTGGTCAGGTAGACGCCCAGCGCGAGCACGTCCTCGATCGCGGAGACGTCCTCCCCGGCGTCGCGGAACGTCTCGACGGTCGTCCGCGCGAACAGCGCGTCCCCGCCGCCGAAGAACCAGTCCTCGGGCCTCGCCGGTGCAGCCTCGGAGACCATCACGATCTGGATGAGATCGGGGTCGAGGGCGACCTCCGGCACGCGGTACAGGCTGTGGCGGACGTCGGCGCATCCGAGCTCCGGGCAACGAACCAGATCGAGCACCCGCACGGCACGACAACCGTAGCCCCGGTTCCGGAACGGCGCATCGGCACCTCTGCCCAGGCGGCTAAGCTCGGCTCGTGCCCCGCCCCGCGAACCTCCTGAACGTCGGGCTGACTCCCTACGTCGAGGCCTGGGAGCTCCAGCGCTCGCTCGCCGCCGCCGTGAAGGAGGGCACGCTCCCGGACACGGTCGTGTTCCTCGAGCACCCGCCGGTGGTGACCCTCGGGCGGCGCGCAGCAGCGGAGGAGCTGCACGTACCGGCGGGCACCGAGGTCGAGGTGGTCGAGACCGACCGCGGCGGGAAGTCGACCTTCCACGGCCCGGGACAGCTCGTCTGCTACCCGATCCTCGACCTGAACCGGCACGGGCGCGACGTCAGGAGGTACATCCGCGATCTCGAGGAGGCGATCGTGCAGACGCTTGCAGCCTTTGCGCTCGAGGGTGCTCGGATCGAGGGGCTCACGGGAGTCTGGCTCCTGAGCCCTCCGAGGAAGATCGCGTCGATCGGCGTGCACATCTCCCGCTGGGTGACGACGCACGGCTACGCCCTCAACGTCGACCTCGACCCGGCTCCGTTCACACGGTGGATCACGGCGTGCGGGCTCGAGGACGCCGCCTTCACGACGATGGCCCGGGAGCTCGGCCGGCCGGTCGAGGTGGCCGAGGTCAGGCCTGCCGCGGCGGCGGCGATCGCCGAGGTCTTCGACCTCGGGCTCGAGGAGCAGCCCGTTCCCGCCGCGCTCGGCGCGTGAGCCGCCTCGAGACCTTCGCCGACGGCGTGTTCGCGATCGCCGCCACGCTGCTCGTCCTCAGCGTGGACGGCCGCGTCGGCACGCCACACGAGCTCACCCACGCGTGGACGTCGTACGTCGCCTACGCGGTCAGCTTCGTGACGATCGGGATCATGTGGATCAACCACCACACGGTGATGAGCCAGGTCGCCCGCGTCGACCGCCGGTTCATGGTGGCGACGATCGGCCTGCTGGTGTGCATCGCCTTCGTGCCGTTCCCGACTCGCCTCCTGGCCGAGCACGTCCAGGACGCCTCGGCACGGGACGCGGCGCTCGCGTACGGGTTCACGATGACGGCGACGGCCGTCTGCTTCGACGCGGTCTGGTTCTACGCCGCGCGCGGAGGCCGGCTCCTGCGCGGAGACGCGGACGAGCGCGTGGTCGCCGGCCTCACGCGCACCTACCTGCCCGGCCCGTTGATCTACCTGGGTGCGACCCTGGTCGCCTTCGCCAGCTCCACCGCGAGCGCGATCCTCTACCTCGCGATCGCCGCGCTCTACATCGTCGAGAGCTCGGTCTTCGGCGGCAAGACGGACGCGTAGGGGTTGATCTTGCCTACCGAAACTACAATGAGAGGATGAGCAAGTCGCTTCCCGTCGCCGAGCGACCCCGCCGGCCGGAGTGGATGAAGGTCCGCGCGCCGAGCGCGGACTCCCGCTACTTCGACGTCCGGAAGCTGCTGCACGGCGCGAGCCTGCACACGATCTGCGAGGAGGCGCGCTGCCCGAACATCGGCGAGTGCTGGGGCAAGGGCACCGCCACCTTCCAGATCCTCGGCGACACGTGCACGCGCGCCTGCCGCTACTGCTACGTGCACTCGGGGAGGCCAGACGGCCCCCCCGACCCGCTCGAGCCGCTGCGCCTCGCGCAGGCCGCCGCGCAGATGGAGCTGAAGCACGTGGTCGTCACCTCGGTCGACCGCGACGACCTCCCCGACCGCGGCGCCGGCCACTACGCGGCGACGATCCGCGCGCTGAAGGTGAAGGTCCCCGGCGCGTCGGTCGAGGTGCTCACCCCGGACTTCCTCGGCGTCGAGGAAGAGGCGCTATGCACTGTGCTCGCTGCACGGCCCGACGTCTTCAACCACAACATCGAGACCGTCCGCAGGCTCCACGTGCGGATGCGCGGCGCCAAGGCGTCGTACGACACTGCCCTCTGGCTGCTGCGCCGCGCGAAGGAGCTGGCCGACTACCCGGTCCTGACCAAGAGCGGAATCATCGTCGGGCTCGGCGAGACGAACGACGAGGTCGTCGAAACGATGTGCGACCTGCGCGGGCACGGGGTGGACGTGGTCACGATCGGCCAGTACCTCCAGCCCTCATCGAAGCACGCGCCCATCGACCGGTGGGTGCACCCGGACGAGTTCCGCTGGCTCCGCGAGCAGGGCGAGGCGCTCGGGTTCGGCTCCGTCTTCGCCGGCCCGCTCGTCCGCTCGTCCTACCGCGCCGACGAGCAGCGCCGCGCGGCCCAGGCCGGTCGCGGCGCAGTAGCGTACTGACATGGCTGAGCTGCTGTCACGGCTCCGGGCGTGGTGGAGCAAGGACACGGTCGAGGAAGCGCGCGAGGAGGCGACGATGACGCAGGCCGAGCGCGACGTCGTCGAGGAGGACTACGAAGCACGGCTGGACGACGAGCGGGCCGACGCCCGCGGCCTGGCCGGCGGCGTCGACTTCGAGCGCGACTCCGAGCCCCCGTCAGACCCGGCACGCTAGCCTGCCTGAACGGGCGAGGGGCCGCCACGGGCGGCCCCTCGCTGCGTTGTCGCTTTCAGGTTCCCGGCGCTACGGAGTCACCGTGAGCGCCTGGATCACCTGTGTCGTACCGGGCGTGACGTCTGACGTCATGCTCGCGATCGAGCGGTACGTCCCCGCGTTCTTGGCGGAGACGTCGTACTCGAGCACCACCGTACCGCCCGCGGTCGGCGGGCTGGTGTTGACGGCGTACTCGGTGCCGTCACCCGGATACGAGGGGAGATTGACTCCGCTCGTTCCGGCGCGGTTCTCGGCGCCCCAGTTCCCACCCACGGCGGGATCCGCGATGCCGTTCGACCCGTACGAGATCGTGGTCTGCTCGCTGGCCGGCCCGGTGCCCGCGGCACCGCCGGAGAGCTGGAACCACATCTCGAACGTGTGCGTGTCGGTCGTGTCGTAGTTTTGTACGGCCTCGTAGTCGACCACGAGCCACGTGTTCGAGCCGTCGGTCAGCGTCGCGATGTACACGTTGCCGCCGAAGGCCTGGTTGAGGTCGGTCCAGAACGGCGCGACGACGTTGTTCGGCCGGGCCGTGTCGGGGAAGAGCTGCGGGACGAAGTTGACGTCGCCCGAAGTTCCGCCGCCGAGCACGACGTAGCCGTCGGAGACGACGCCGATCTGCGTGTACGGCTCGCCGCCGAAGTAGAACGTCGGCACGCCGAAGTTCGTGATCGTCTCGTCACCGACGCCGGCGATCGGCGTGACGCCGAAACCCGACAGGCCCAGGTAGCCGCCCGCCGGCCCGGTCGTCGGCGTGATCGAGTCGACCGTCGGCGGGACCGCCGGGGTCAGCGTCCCGCTCCACCGGACGCCGTCCTTCTTCTTCTCGATCGGCATACCCGGCGGCATGACGTTCGTGAATTCGAGGCCCTTGTCGAGGCTGGTCACGGTCAGGTCCGTGTTCGCACTCACGGCCGCGAAGTTCGCGACGGTCGTCGAGCAATGTGCACTACCCGTCTTTTTCACGAAGGTCGCCGGGCTACAGCTGTGGTCCAGCGTGACGATGCCCTGACCCTTGACGAAGGCAACCGGGATCACGACGGGGGTCAGCCCGTTCTCCTTCGGGGTGAGCGTGATCTGGCCGAAGTACTGCCCGTTCGCGAGCGCGGCTCCACGGATCGTCACCCAGAACTCGGTGCCTCCTTTCTGCTTCAGGTTGATCGTCTTCACGGGCTTGACCTGACCCTTCTTGTCAGGCCGGTCGGAGACGATGATCTCGGCGCCTGCAGGAGCTTGGGTCGACACCGTGAGGACCCGCTTCTTGCCGTTGACGTTGATCGCCGTCCGCTTCGTGGTGATCGTGCCGGTCATGGTCGGCACGTCGATGCTCGCCAGATTCAGGTCGACCCGGTGCAACGGGTCGCTGCCCGCCGCCACGAAGTCGGCGTACGTCTCGTCGAAGACGAGGGTCGGATTGACCGCGCGGTCGGCCCGGATCGAGCCGGCACCCATGTCGAACGGGTCAGCCGGAGTCGTTCCGTCTTCCTTGACCACGCTCTGAACGGACGAGGTCATCAGGGCCGACTTGATCATCTCCGGCGTCCAGTTCGGATGCACCGCCTTGACCAGCGCCGAGACGCCGGCGGCGTGCGGGCTGGACATCGAGGTGCCGGCGATCGCCTGGTACAGGTTGCCGGGCGGCCCGTTCGTCGGAGTGGTCTCGTCGGGCTGCGGCGTCATCCCGGCGAGAACCTGGATGCCGGGAGCCGTCACGTCGGGCTTGATCCAGTCACCGAGCGGGCCTCGAGACGAGAACGCCGCCATCACGTCGGGCTGCGTCGCCGTCGCCGTCCCTTGCACCCAGGTCGCCATCACGTTCGTGTTCATCGAGATGAAGTCGACGAGATCCTGGTTCGGCCCGTCGACGTGGATCGCCGGGAGCCAGTGGTTGTCGCTCTCGACGTCCTGCTTGACGGTGTTGTAGAGGATGTACCCGACCGCGCCGCCCTGCAGGACGTTGTAGCCCTTGTCGATGCGGGCGTTCGTGCCCCGCTGGCAGGCGACGATCTTGCCGGTCACCGATCCAGGTACGAACGGGTTCAGGCACAGCGTGTCGCCGAGATCCGACGCGAGAACGACCGGCGCCGGCGTCGAGATGCCGTCGGTCAGGGTCACTCCCGGCTTGTCGAGAGTGACGGGGCCAGCGGCGGTCAGATGCAGTGTCGAGGTGAAGAACCGCGGGCCCGTCGAGGCGCCCACCGTCGTCGTCCACGGACCGCCGTGATCGGACGTTCCCGCCCCCGGGCCGCTGTTGCCCGCCGAGGCGTTCACGGAGATGCCGGCGTTGACGGCGTCGAGGAACGCGAGCTCGACCGAGTCGGTGTAGGGCTGCGCGCCCCCCGAGATCGAGAAGTTGATCACGTCGACGCCGTCCAGAATCGCCTGCGCGACCGCCGAGACCGAGTCGGAGCTGTAGCACCCCGCCGCCAGGCAGACGCGGTACTCGATCACGTGCGCCCCGGGGGCGATACCGCACACGGGCCCACGCTCGACGCCGTACAGCACGGCCGAGGAGACGCAGTCACCCGCTGCGGTCGTCATCGTGTGGGTGCCGTGACCCTCGGAGTCGCGCGGCGAGCACACGCCGGTGACGTCGTTGCAGAACTCCTGACCGTCGGAGCCGTGCACCGCCATGTACGTGGCGGTCTTCGCGTAGGCACCGATCAGCTTGTTGTTGCAGATGAACGCCGGACCGAGATGGGCCGTGTCACCGCCGGTCGCGAAGTCCGAACACCCGCGGAGCCCGCCGTCCGGGGCGGGAACGTCCGCCGGCGACAGCATCGGATGCTCCGGCCACACGCCGGTGTCGATCACGCCGACGATCACGTTCCTGCCGGCGACTTTCGATCCGCCCAGCGACGGCCAGACCGAGGTCGCGCCGATGAAGGCGGTGTTGTCGTCGAGCGGCTGCCGGAGATCGTCCGCCTGCACGGCGACGACGCCGTCGACCTTCAGCAGGTCGGCGATCGAGTTGGCCGGAACCGTCGCGGCGACGCCGCCGTAGACCGTCTGGAAGGACTGGTGGATCGTCGCCCCCGGCACCGTCCGCAGGATGTCGGAGCTGATCTTCCCGGAGACGTTGGCCGTGTGCGACTCGTAGGCGCTGACGGCCGCCTTGTTGTCCTTCAGCTTCTTGCCGGTGGCGCTCGGGCTCGTCGCAGCGAGGCCGGCGACGCCGCCGGTATACGACGCGGTCGCGTCGTAGTCGTACTTGATCATCACGTTGACCGGCGTCGCGTCGGTGCGCCCGAGGAGCGCCGGGTCGGTCTGTGCGAGGCGACCCGACTCGGACTTCGCCACCGAGATCGTCCCGGTCGACGCCGAGCTCAGGTCGGTTGCCGTGAACCTGGACGGCGGCGACGCACTGCTCCCACCTGACGCAGTCGTCGTCGCAACCACGGTCACGGCGCAGGCGAGAACGAGCCCGGCAAGGAGCCTGAGGCTCGCTCTCCGTTTGCCTGGAGACATACCCCCTCCCTTTCACATCTGGCTCAGAATTCCGGGCGCGATCGTCCACGCCCGCCTTTCCCCCTGCCGACGATCATATTCCGAAAGTCAACGTCGCATCTGCTGATTTGCCGGGTGGGCGCGGGCGGCCCCGCCCGCTCACCAACCAGTCGAGCGCTCGGCGAAGCGGAAGCAGCCCGTCGTGTGGTCGTCGACCAGGCCGCAGGCCTGCATCAGGGCGTAGCAGATCGTCGGGCCGACGAACCTGAACCCGCGCCGCCTGAGCTCCTTCGACATCGCCCGCGACTCGGCCGTCTCGGCGGGCACCTCGGCGAGCGTGCGCCACCGGTTCCGCCGCGGCGTTCCGCCGACGAAGGACCACAGGAGCCCGTCCAGGCCGCCCGCCTCGATCGTCGCGCGCGCGTTCGCGACCGCCGACTCGATCTTCAGCCGGTTGCGGACGATCCCGGGATCTGTGAGCAGCCGCTCGACGTCGCCCTTGCCGAAGCGCGCCACGCGCTCGACGTCGAAGCCGGCGAAGGCCCGCCGGTAGCCCTCGCGCTTGTGCAGGATCGTCGACCAGGACAGGCCCGCCTGGGCACCCTCGAGCACGAGCAGCTCGAACAGATGCCGCTCGTCGTGCGAAGGCACGCCCCATTCCTCGTCGTGGTAGGCGAGGTAGAGCGGATCGCCCTCGGGCACCCAGGCACAGCGCTCCGTCAACTCCCGGCCACCTCGCGCGGATGATCCCACAGGCGCAGCCGGGCCCGGCTCGTCGCGGAGCCGCCGGCATCTGGCATCCTGGACCTCATGCAGGCGAGAATGATCGCGCTTGCGCTCGTGCTGGTGACCGCCGCCGCGGCCTCGGCAACCTCGGTCGCGTGCGGGACGACCCCGATCCTGCGGGTCTCGCGGCCGCTCGTCGTGCAGGGACGCCACTTTCGCGCCGGGGAGACCGTCGTGGTCTCGTTCACCGGCCGGGACTTCCGGCGTACGCGGCGGGCCCGCACCACGGCGACGGGATCGTTCGAGACACGGATCCCGCCGCATCCGAAGTGCCTCGGCCGACTCCTCGTCGTGGCGCGAGGGGCACGCGGCGACACGGCGAGGCTGAGCCTGGCGGGCGAGAAGTGCGGGCCGCTCGCGCCACCCGTGTCCTGAGCGCAGGCAAGACGGAAGAAACGAAGAAGGCCGCCCGGGGGCGGCCCTCTTCTTCCGGAGCCGTCGCGCGGCCTAGCCGCCGAGGCTCATCTGCCAGATGCCCTGCGAGTGCGTCGCCGCGTATAGCACGTGCTTGCACCCTCCCTTGCCGGTGCAGGTCGGCACACGCGAGGACGGCTGGATCTCGAGGTGCATCACCTCGTAGCGGGGCATGCCCTCCGTGACATGCCAGCCGCCGGTCCCGTCGTTCGCAGCCCACAGGACGCCGAAGTCGGTCGACACGTACAGCGTATGGCTCGCGTCGTCGCGGACGACGTCGCTCACCGGCAGGTCGCCGTCGTTCGTCGGCGTCGGGAACGTGGACGTGCCCGACTCCACGTTCAGGTTCGTGAAGGTGCCGTTCTCCCGGACGTCGAACACGTGCCCGGGCGTGGTGGGCGTGGCGGCGTTGTAGCCGGAGTAGGTCACCCACGCATGGCCGGTGTCGGCCGGGTCGACGTAGATCCCGCTCGGGAACCGGGTCGGCGATGCGCCCGAGGTCGAGCTGTCGATCCGCTGCCAGACGACGGCCGCCGGGTCGGAGGCGTCCGCGTTGTGCGTGACGAAGATGCGGCCGGCCGAAGTGGCCGCCCACAGCGTCCCGTGGTCGGCCCCGTCGCGGGCGAGCCACGACAGCGAGCCGCCGGTGCGGTCTGCTCCGTAGACGGTCCCGGTCAGGTCGCCCGGGTTATTGGCCCCGGCCGGGCCGCCGAGCGGCTGGTAGTCGCCGCAACCGAGCTGGCCGCCGAACGTGATGAACTCCTGACAGTTCGCCTCGTAGAAGGCGATGTTCGGGGCCGTGTCCTGCGGGACCGCTCCCGGCGTGCCGGCGCCGAACGCCCACGTCCGCCAGACATGCTGCGCGCCCGAGTAGATCGGGTGGGTGCCCGGCACCGGGTTCGGGTCGCCGATCTGCGGCCAGTAGAAGGCAACGGCCTCGCCGCTGGCGACGATCGGAGCCGACGTGATCACCCACTTCTCGGGATTGCCGTTGTCGAAGTTCGAGTCGCTGAACCCGCTCGTGAACTCGTTGAAGCGCCACCTCGGGTTCGTCGCGTCGTAGCCGGCGTTGCCGCCGTCGCCGTAGATGACCTGCGTGAACGTCTTGGTGGCGTGGCCGAGGTTCGCCCAGGTGCCGTTGTCCTGCGTCCCGCCCTCGACGTCACGCGAGTCGGACGGGTTGATCGCCACGTTGATGAACTGCAGCGAGCTCGACAGCTTCTTGTCCACGTGCGTGAGCACCGTCGGCACCCGCGACAGGAGCCGCTGGCAGGCGGCGTAGCTCCCCGAGCTCGGCGGCAGCGGCGTGCCGCCGTTCCGGTGCGGCTCGTCGCACTGCGACGAGACGTCCGCGAACGCTCCGCTCGTGCGGATGATCCCGCCGTCCGATCCCTCGAAGATCTGGGTCGGGTTGCCCGGGTTGACGACGATCGCGTGCTGGTCGGGATGGATCCCGTTCGGGGCGTTCGTGCACCCGTTGTCGAAGTAGGGCGCGTACGCGCACCACGACGGGTGGTTGATCGTCGCGTCGTACGAGAGGTCGGTGAAGGTGCGCATGTTGCTCGCACCGTCCGGGTCGCCCGCCGTGTCGGAGTAGAGCACCTCGCGACCGTTGGAGCGGCCGTTCCCGCAGCCGACGCCGTTCGTGTTGCAGGGCTGCTCCCCGTACTCGTTCGAGCCGAGGACGTAGACGGTGTCGGGCATCCCTGCCGGCGTGTAGACCTCCTGGTCGTACCAGCACTGCCCCGTGCAGAAGTCGTCGGTGGCGAAGTATGGGTCGCCGGTCGTCTGCGAGGTCAGGACCTGCCAGCCGGTGTAGGTGGCCGGGAACGTGTGCGTGGTCGGATCGGGCGGGGTCGCCCCGGCGGCCTGCGAGGCGAGCAGCGTCGCCGCCGGCTGGTTGGCGTCGTCGAGGCGCCAGAAGTTCGAGGCCAGCGCACCGCTGATCCCGCCGCTGTTCGCCGTGCCCTCGGTCAGGTAGATCCGAGTGTGGCCGTTCTTGACGGTCAGCGCGATCATCGCCCGGTCGATCCCGGCGCCCTGGTTGAACTGCGGAGCGAAGACCTGGCCGAACGCGGTCTGCGCCGCCCCCGCGTCCCGGCGCCACACGCCCTGGTCGAACGCGGCCGCGTAGACGACGTCGGGGTCGAGCGGGTCGAGACCGACGTCGGTGATGCCGAACGAGCCGGGGACGTTTCCGTTCCAGACCTCCGTGAAGGTGGCGCCGCCGTCCGTTGACTCGTACAGACCGGCCTCGTTGGCGTTCGGCTCGAGGCGCGTCTGTCCGCCGTTGCCGATCACGTGCGAGAGGCCGCGGATGCCCTGGGCCGAGCCGACGAAGATGTGGTTCGAGTTCCGCGGGTCGATCACGATCGCGTTGATCGCGCGGCCGAGAAACGCGTCACCGGAGTTCACGCAGGTGTAGGTCGCGTTTCCGACGCACGCGTCGGGGAGCTTCGTCCAGGTCTCGCCCCCGTTGGTCGACTTGTAGATGCCGACCCCCGCCTCGCAGCCGGAGGAGCAGCGGTGACCTTCACCGGTGCCGAGGTACAGCGTGTTGCCCTTCTTGTCGGTCGGGTCGAGGACGAGGGTGCCGACCGAGTTCTGGTCGAGCTCCTCCGGGCTCATCTGCTTCCAGTCTGGGTTGCTCGCCGTGGCGTTGTCCGTCCGCCAGACGCCGCCGCCCGACACTCCGGCCCAGAGCCGGCAGTGCTTCGCGGTGCACTTCGGATCGGCCACGAGCGCGGTCGTCCGGCTCGCGGTCGTGTTCGTCGCTCCCGAGAACGCGGTCACGCCCGGCTGGGTCGCGTCCTGCGTCGGGCCGTAGAGGCTCCACTTGTGCGCGGAGCCCTTGCTGCGGGCCTTCGCGTCCCGGTTGACGATCGCCTGGAACGTCGTCTCGGCCTTGTCGACGACGTCCGGCGGGATCACGTTCGCCGGATACGTGCGCGCCGCGGACCGGTAGGCCTCCCAGCCGCCGGCCGGACCTTCGCCCGGAGTCGTGCCCGAGCTAGAGGCCTGCACCGCATCGGGATCGCCGCCGGCGAACTTTCCCCGAAACGGCTCGTGCTCGGAGCCGCCGACCAGGACCACGACCAGCGTCGCCGCGAGCGCCGCCACGACGACGGCCGCAGCCGAGTAGACAGCCGTTCTATGCCTCCTTCGCATCTTCCCCCTCCGATCGGTTTCGGGTCGCCGACGACCGGGTCCGCTGCGCAGGAGAAAGACGACGACCCGCTCACGGAGCGACTGTCGATTCAAGTGCCTCCCTCTCTCTCGCGGCTGAGACCCGGCTCGACCCATCGAGTGACGGCTGCTTATACGCCCCCCGGCCGACCGTTGTCAAGGAGCGATTCCGGCGGAGGATGCTCAGGCGGAGTGCGGCTTCGCCATCCGGCGGAAGTCGAGTGCCTCGTCGAGGACCGCCTCTTCGACCCCGGCCTCGCGTGCGACCTCCCGCAGCGGACGGCCCGAGGCGGCGGCGGCCTTGACGATCTCCGCCGCCTTGTCGTAGCCGATGTACGGGTTCAGCGCGGTCGCCGCCGAGAGGGTCAGCTCGGCGTAACGCTCGCACGCCTCCCGGTTCGCCTCGATCCCGTCCACGCACTTCTCCGCGAGCAGGCGCGAGGCCGAGGCGAGCAGCCTGATCGAGTCGAGCAGGTTGCGGGCGATCAGGGGCACGAACACGTTCAGCTCGAAGTGCCCCTGCATCCCTCCGATCGCGATCGCGCCGTCGTTGCCGATCACCTGGGCCGCGACCTGGGTGACGACCTCGGGGATCACCGGGTTGACCTTGCCCGGCATGATCGAGCTTCCCTTCTGGAGCTCGGGCAGGAAGAGCTCGGCGAGGCCGGCGCGCGGGCCCGAGCCCATGAAACGGAGATCGTTCGCGATCTTCGTCAGCGAGACGGCGACCGTCTTCAGCTGGCCAGACGCCTCGACGAGCGCGTCCCGGGCCGCCTGCGACTCGAACGGGTCGGCGGGCGGGAGGATCGTCAGCCCGGTCTCGGCGGACAGCTTCTCGCGCACCCGGGCGGCGAACTCCGGATGGGTGTTGAGGCCCGTGCCGACCGCGGTTCCCCCGAGCGGGATCTGCCCCACGCGCCCGAGCGTCGACTCCACCCGGGCGACGCCCTCGCGCACCTGCGCGGCGTACCCGCCGAGCTCCTGGCCGAGCGTGACCGGCACCGCGTCCATCCAGTGCGTCCGGCCCGACTTGACCACGTCGTCGAACTCCTCGGCCTTCGCGGCGAGCGAGTCGGCCAGGCGGGCGAGCGCGGGCAGGAGGTCGTTCGTCAGCCCGTCGAGGGCCGCGAGGTGGACCGCCGACGGGAAGACGTCGTTCGAGGACTGGCCCATGTTCACGTCGTCGTTCGCGTGCACGCCGTCGCCCGCGAGCGTGGCGATCACCTCGTTCGCGTTCATGTTCGACGACGTACCCGAGCCCGTCTGGAAGACGTCGATCGGGAACTGGTCGTCGAGCTCGCCCGCCGCGATGCGGTCGCCGGCAGCCGCGATCCGCTCCGCCTTGTCCCCGTCGAGGAGGCCGAGCTCGGCGTTCACTCGCGCGGCTGCGGCCTTGATCCGGCCGAGCCAGCGGGCAACCGGCGCGGGGATCGGCTCGCCCGAGACCGGGAAGTTGTCGATCGCCTTGGCGGTCTCGCCGCCCCAGAGCTGCGCGCGTTCCCGGGTCTGCGCCATGCCCCCGATCGTAGCTCGCGGCGCTCGCCGGAGGGGCACTGCCCGCCGGGCGAACTACGAGGCCTGGATCGCGTACAGGCGGCGCCGGTCGACGGGCCGCTCGCGCATGAGCCGCCTCGTCCGCTCGGAGAGCTCCGCGCTCCCGGCCCAGCCGACGTAGCGGCACCTGGGGCACTCGTCCAGCGCGGACCGCCTTTCCTCTGCGCGGACGGCCCGGTGATGCCCGCAGCTCAGGCACTCCACCTGGCGGAAGCGGCTCTCCATGGTGAGGGAATCGGCGCCGGCGCCGGCGGGACGACCCCAGAACGAGGGATGCTCCCGTCGCCGGGAACCGGGACTCAGGCTCCCCCGCGGGCCTCCTTCATCACGGCGCGGACCGTGCGGGCGGCGGCACGCAGCTCGTCCCAGCTCGCGAGCTTGACCCGCGGACGGCCGTGGGGCTCCCCGCGGCGGCGCTCCTCGGCGTCGATCGCCGCCCAGCCCTCGTACAGCACCGGCTCGCAGCCGCGGGAGGCGAGGAGCGCGAGGACCGTCTCCGCCGTGGCGGAGGGATCCGCGCGCTGCAGCCGCCCGGCCCGGGCGTCCTCGAGCAGCGCCTCGACGGTCTCGGTCGCGTCCTTCTTGTTCGTCCCGATCACGCCGCTCGGGCCCCGCTTGCACCAGCCCGCGCAGTAGAGGCCGGCAATCGGGTCGCCGCCGGGGTCGAGCGCCCGCCCGTGCTCGTTCGGGATGGTCGCCCGCCGCTCGTCGAAGGGGACGCCGGGCAGCGCGACGCCCAGGTAGCCGACGCTGCGGAACACGATCCCGCAGGGGATCGTCTCCCGCTCGTCCGTCGGCACGGCGGCAATCCGGCCGTGCTCGTCGGGGACGAGACGGTTGCGGACGGTCTCGATCGCCTCGACGCGCCCGTCGCCCAGGATCGCGACGGGTGAGACGGCGAAACGGAGGCGGATCGTGCGGCGCTTCCCCTCCGGCTCCCGCGCGGCGTACTCGCGCAGCACCTCCATGTTCCGGCGCGCGTTCGTGTCGTTGCCGAGCGCGGCCTCGCTGACCGGGTCGAGCTCGAGGTCGGCGGGATCGACCGCGACGTCCGCGCCGGCGAGCTCGACGAGCTCCTTCAGCTCCGGGGTGGTGAAGGCCGCCTGCGCCGGCCCGCGGCGCGCGAGCATGACGATCTCCTTCAGGCCGGAGCCGAGAATCGCCTCGATCGCCGCGTCGGTGGTGTCGGTCGGCCCGATCTCCTCCGGGGAGAGCGCGAGCATCCGGACCACGTCGAGCGCGACGTTCCCGGCGCCCACCACGACCGCGCGCTCGCCGGACAGGTCGAACTCGAGCCCCTGGTAGTCGGGGTGGCCGTTGTACCAGGCGACGAGCTCGGTCGCCGCCCACGAGCCGGGGAGGTCCTCGCCCGGGATCCCCATCCGCCGGTCGGTCTGCGCTCCGACCGCGTAGACGGCGGCGTCGTAGAGCCGCGCGAGGTCCTCGTGGGTGAGGTCGCGGCCGATCTCGACGTCCCCGAGGAACCGGAAGCCCGGACGGGCGGCGATCTTCTCGAAGGCCTTCGAGACCGCCTTGATCTTCGGATGGTCCGGGGCGACGCCCAGCCGGACGAGACCCCACGGCGTCGGAAGGCGCTCGATCACGTCCACCTCGACGGGGACGTCCGAGTCGAGCAGGTGGCCGGCGGCGTAGAAGCCCGCGGGCCCGGATCCGACCACGGCGACGCGCAGCGGCGAGGTCACGGGGTCGATCCTAGAGCCAGGCGGAAGTGGCTAGGCCGCAGCCGTGCCCGCGGGCTCGGCGAATGCGCCCGGCCGCCACTCGCGCACGGCGATCTGCCCGGCGATCGCGAGGATGACGAGCGCGTTCAGCGGATGCAGGAACCCGAATCCCGGGTGATCCTCGGCGAGCCACGCGAGCAGGATCTGGACGACCCCTGCGACGGCAAGGCCGAGCTGCCACCAGATCCGCGGACGGCCGACCCGGGCGACGAGCGCCAGCAGCAGCGCGAGCAGGATCCCGTAGACGGTCAGCCACCCGAGGCCGACATGGAAGTCGAAGCCGTGGTCCCAGCCCTTGTGGGTGAAGGTGTCCCCGTCGTCCTTCAGGTGGTTCGCGGCGTAGAACGCCCCGTAGCCGGCGGCGCCGATCTGGACGAGCACGGCGAACGCGATCACTCCCGACCAGACCTTGTAGATCGCCCGCAGTGCCTTCACGATCGCGCGACTCTACGAGGTGGGCAGGACGATGTCCAGGCTTTCGCGAAGCGAAAGCCTAGTGCGAGCAGCCGGAGCCGCAGCCGGCGGCTCCTTCGGGAGCCTCGCCGTCCTCGACCTGGAACGAGTGGCCGCAGCCGCAGGACGAGACGACGTTCGGGTTCTCGATCTTGAACCCGGACTCCTCGAGGCCGTCGAGGAAGTCGATGCTCGCGCCCTGGAGGTAGGGAGCGCTGAACGGATCGACGACGACGCGAACGCCGAACGCCTCGTTCTCGTGGTCTCCCTCCTGCGCAGCGCGGTCGAACCCGAGCGCGTACTCGAAGCCGGAGCAGCCGCCTCCCTGCACGGCCACGCGCAGGACGGCCGCGTCGCCGCTCGGCTCGTCGGCCTGGAGATCCTTGATCTTGGCGGCGGCGCGCTCGGTGAGGTTGACGATGCCCGCGGTCTCTTCGACGGTGGCCACGCATTCATCGTAGCAGGCGGTCCAGGGCGCCCGGAACCCCCCGAACAGGGCACTTTGTGACACCCGGCGCAGGCATCGTTGAGCGGTTTCTCGCTCGCTTCGTGCGCTCAGACGCGAGTTGCTAATGTCAGACCGCGGAGGGCCTACGGAGGAGGAAGCTCGAGCGTGCTCGACAGCTGGTTGCCGTTCCTGATCTACGGGCTGATGGCGCTGGCGATCCCGGCCTCGATGCTCGTCTTCTCGTTCGTCTTCTCGACGCGTCCCCGCCGCCGGACCCGCGCCCGCGTGCTCCCGTTCGAGTCGGGCGTCTCGACGGGGCCGCCGCAGCAGCAGCGGTTCACGATCAGCTTCTACCTGACGGCGATGCTCTTCATCGTCTTCGACATCGAGATCGTCTTTCTCTACCCGCTCGCCGTCACCCTCAACGCCCTCGGCTGGTTCGCCTTCCTCGAGCTCCTGTTCTTCGTCGCGATCCTCGCCGTCGCCTACGTCTACATCTGGCGGAAGGGAGCACTGGAGTGGAGGTAGCAGCGTGGCGGTGAAGCGGCTGCGCGACTACGGGCTCCAGTCCGAGCGGCTCCTGTGGCCGACCAAGGGGCCGGGCGTGTTCGAGCAGGAGGTCGGCGTGGAGGAGCTCGAGCAGAAGCTGATGCTCACCACCCTGGAGAAGGCGGTCGCGTGGTCGCAGTCGAGGTCGATGTGGCCGGACACGTTCGGCCTCGCCTGCTGCGCGATCGAGATGATGTCGATCGTCGCGTCGCGGTACGACATCGCGCGGTTCGGGATGGAGGCCTTCCGGTCGTCGCCGCGGCAGGCCGACCTGCTGATCGTCTCGGGCCGCGTCGCGCACAAGATGGCAGCGCCGATCCGGCAGATCTACGACCAGATGCTCGAGCCGAAATGGGTGATTGCGATGGGCGCGTGCGCGAGCTCGGGCGGGATGTTCAACAACTACGCCGTCCTCCAGGGGGTCGACAAGATCATCGCCGTCGACATCCACGTGCCCGGCTGTCCGCCGCGGCCGGAGGCGCTGATGGAGGGGATCATCCGCCTGCACGAGAAGGTCGCCGTCGGCGTCCCGCCCGCGTACGAGATCAGGGGCGTGGCGAGCTGAGCTACGAGCGCGTACCCGGGCTAGTCGAGACAAGGGAGGCGCACGGCGAGACGACGCTTGTCGTCGACCCGGCGCGGCTGGTCGAGGCATGCACCTACCTGCGCGACGAGCTCGACTTCGGGTTTCTCGCCGACGTCAGCGCAACCGACTACCTCGACTGGGGCGCGCGGCCGCCGGCCGGCTACTACGGCACCGCCGGGGGGCGCGACCTGAACGCGCCGGGCACCGCCGCCCTGGCACGGGCGCCGGCCCCGAAGCCGAAGCGATTCTCGGTGAGCTATCACCTCCTGCGCCTCGCGCCGGGGGCGCCGCGGCTCCGCGTACAGGCCTGGCTCGACGACGGCGAGGCGGTTCCGAGCGTCGTCTCCGTCTGGCCGACGGCCGACTGGCACGAGCGGGAGGCCTGGGACATGATGGGCATACCGGTCGAGGGGCATCCGAACCTCACGCGGATCCTGCTGGAGGACGACTGGGAGGGGCATCCGCTGCGCAAGGACTACCCGATCGGCGGCGAGCCGGTCCGGTTCTCGGGAGACGAGTAGTGGCGGTCGCCCCCGAGAGAAGCGGGATCGGAGCCAGGGCAAGCTCTGGCACCGATGCGGTGATCTACACAGGCACGCGGATCCCCTCGCCGATCCCGACGGCGCTCCTCGCCCCGCGTGACCTCGAGGACGTGCTCACCGTCAACTTCGGCCCGAACCACCCGTCCACGCACGGCGTCCTCCGGCTGATCGTCGACCTGCACGGCGAGGACGTCGTCGGGCTCCAGGCGGTGGTCGGCTACCTGCACACCGGCTTCGAGAAGAACATGGAGCAGAAGACGTGGTGGAAGGCGATCACCTACCCGGAGCGCATCGACTACGTCGCCTTCCAGTACAACGAGCTCGTCTTCGTCCTGGCGATCGAGAAGCTGCTGGAGATGGAGATCCCGCCGAAGGCGGCGTGGATGCGGACGCTCCTCTGCGAGCTGAACCGGATCCATTCGCACCTGATCTGGCTCGCCACCTCGGCGCTCGAGCTCGGGGCGATCTCGATGTTCTGGTACGCGTTCCGCGAGCGCGAGCGGATCCTCGACCTCTCCGAGCTGGTCGCGGGCACTCGGATGCACACGCGCTACTTCCAGGCCGGCGGTCTTGCCGAGGACGTCCCGCGCGGCTTCTTCCCGGAGTGCAGGAAGTTCATCGGGTCGGTACCGGCAGCGATCGACCAGTACGAGACGATCCTGAGCCGGAACAAGATCTGGCTGGAGCGCACGAAGGGCATCGGCCTGCTCTCGGCCGGCGACGCGATCGCGCTCGGCCAGTCGGGCCCGGTGCTGCGCGCCTCGGGGGTGGACTGGGACCTGAGGAAGGCGGCGCCGTACCTCGCCTACGGCGACCTCGACTTCGACGTGCCGGTGTTCCCGAACGGCGACGTCTACGACCGCTACCGGGTGCACATGGACGAGATGCGCGAGTCGGCACGGATCGTCGAGCAGTGCCTCGACGGGATGCCGAGCGGGCCGTGGATCGCCGACGACCGGAAGGTCGTGCTCCCGCCTCGGCACGAGCTTCACACCTCGATGGAATCGCTCATCCACCACTTCAAGATCGTCACCGAGGGCTACCGGGTGCCCGAAGGCGAGGTGTACGTCGCGGTCGAGTCGCCGCGCGGCGAGCTCGGCTGCTACGTGGTCTCGGACGGCGGGCCGAAGCCCTGGCGCGTCAAGTTCCGGGCGCCCTCGTTCGTCGCCCTGGAGGCGACCGCGACGTGCATGCGCGACGCGCTGATCGCGGACATGATCGCGATCGTCGGCTCGCTCGACACGGTCATGGGCGAAGTTGATCGCTGATGATCGGCGAAAGTCCTCCGGACTTCCGCCGACAGGTGGCGGAGATCGCCTCTAGGTATCCCGACCCGCGCTCGGCCACCTTGCCGGCGCTTCGGCTCGCGCAGGAGCGGCACGACGGGTGGCTGCCGCCGGAGGCTCTCCGCGAGGTCGCGGACGCGCTCGACCTGACCCCGGCGTACTGTCAGGCAGTCGCCTCCTTCTACGACATGTTCTATCTGGAGCCGGTCGGGCGGCACATGGTCGAGGTCTGCACGAACATGCCGTGCGCACTCGTCGGTGCGCAGCGGGTGGTGGACGCGCTGGAGGAGGCGATCGGCGTCGCGCCGGGCGAGACCACCGGGGACGGCGCGATCACCTTCCGGGTGGTCGAGTGCCTCGGCGGCTGCGGGTATGCGCCAGTCGTCGCCGTCGACAACCGCTACCGCCACCACGTCAAGCCTGAGGACGCATCCGGGATCGTCGAGGAGATCCGTGGGCAGAGCTGACGTCCTGCTCGCCGGGGCGGCCGATCGGGATCTGACCAGGCTGTCGGAGTACCAGGCGATCGGCGGCTACTCCGCGCTCGCACGCGCGCGCGGGCTGACGCCCGAGGCGCTGATCGACGAGATGCAGGCGGCGAACATCCGCGGCCGGGGCGGCGCCGGATTCCCGATCGGACGCAAGGCGTCCCTGATCCCGCGCGGCTCGTCGAAGCCGACGTACGTCGTCGTCAACGCCGACGAGTCGGAGCCGGGCGCGTTCAAGGACCGCGAGGTGATGAACCGGGTCCCGCACCGGTTGATCGAGGGATGCCTGATCGCGGCGCACGCGATCGAGTCCCGGGAGGTCTTCATCTACATCCGCGGCGAGTACCTCAGCGAGTACGAGGTGCTCCGGCGCGCGGTCGACGAGGCGGAGGCGGCGGGTCTTTTCGGCGGGGTCCGCGTCGTCGTGCACAGAGGCGCCGGCGCGTACGTCTGCGGCGAGGAGACGGGGCTCCTCGACTCGCTCGAGGGACGCCGCGGGCAGCCGCGGCCGCGGCCGCCGTTCCCGCCGGTGCAGGGGCTCTACAACGCGCCGACCCAGGTGAACAACGTCTGCACGATCGCCACGCTGCCGCCGATGCTCGAGGTGGGAGCGGCGGAGTTCTCGAAGACCGGTGCGGAGACCGCTCCCGGCACCGCGATCTTCTCGATCTCGGGCAACGTCGTCCGTCCAGGCAACTACGAGCTCGAGCTCGGCACGCCAATGCGGGAGCTGATCTACGACTGCGCCGGTGGCATTCCCGGAGGCCGCGAGCTGAAGGCCGTGCTCCCGGGCGGCTCGTCGGTGCCCGCCCTCTCGGCAGACGAGATCGACGTGCCGCTCGACTACGACTCGCTGGCCGCGCTGAAGACGTTCTTCGGCGCGGCCGCGCTGATCGTCGTCGACGACCGCTGCTGCATGGTGCAGCTCGCGCTGCGCTCGACCCGGTTCTACATGCACGAGTCGTGCGGGAAATGCACGCCGTGCCGCGAGGGGACACGCTGGATGGTGCAGCTGCTCGAGAAGATCGAGTCCGGGAACGGCGAGCCGGGAGACCTCGAGCTGCTCAGCTCGATCAACTCCGGCATCCTCGGGAAGGTGCTCTGCGCCCTCGGGGAGTTCGCGGTCTACCCGGTTGCGAGCTACCTGGACAAGTGGGGCGACGAGTTCCGCGCGCACGTCGAGCAGGGCCGCTGCCCGTTCGGCGGCACATCGTCCCTGGAGGGGATCCTCGCCCCCAGCGACCAGCACGCCCACCACCCGACCGTCGAGGTACCGGTGTGAGCGGGGCTTCGCCTCCCGGCGCATGCGGGTCCGACGCCCGGTGCTCGTTCCCTGCCGCCCGCCCAGGGTCAGACCCCATGACGAGACTGGAACGGATCCGTGACGGAAGGCGCACGGCCGCGCCGTATAGCCCGGCAGCGGCTCCGACCGTCTGGGCACCATTCGTATCGGGGTCAGACCCCGCTACGGGAGCGTGACGTGACCGCCGCGGAAGTGCAGCTCGTGACGCTGACCATCGACGACGTCGAGGTCCAGGTGCCCGCCGGGACCGGCCTGGTCGAGACGGCGCTCACGGCCGGGATCGAGATCCCCGTCTTCTGCTACGAGCCGCGGCTCGGCCCGCCCGTCGGCGCCTGCCGCATGTGCCTGTGCGAGGTGCAGCCGGGGCCGCCGAAGCCGCAGGCCGCCTGCACGCTCGCCGCCGCCGACGGGATGGTCGTGCGCACGGCCGCCACCTCCGCGATGGCGGCGGAGGCGCAGGAGGCGACGCTCGAGTTCATCCTGGTCAACCATCCCCTCGACTGCCCGGTCTGCGACAAGGGCGGCGAGTGCCCGCTCCAGGACCTGACGTTCCGCTGGGGCCCGGGCAACACCCGAATGACGTTCCCGAAGCGGACGTTCGACAAGCCGATCCCGATCTCGCCCGCGATCGCCCTCGACCGCGAGCGCTGCATCCTCTGCTACCGCTGCACCCGCTTCTCGGAGCAGGTCGCCGAGGACGGGCAGCTGGTCGCGCGCAACCGCGGCGCCCAGTCGATCATCGCCACCTTCGAGGACGAGCCCTACCGGGCGCCCTTCTCCGGGAACGTGATCGAGCTCTGTCCGGTCGGCGCGCTGACCTCGACCCAGTACCGCTTCGAGGCCCGGCCCTGGGAGATCCAGAACGTGCCGACCGTCTGCGGCCTTTGCCCGGTGGGGTGCAACGTCACCGCGACCACCCGCGAGGGGAGGGTGAAGCGCATCCTCTCCCGCAACCACCCCGAGATCGACGAGGGCTGGCTCTGCGACAAGGGCCGCTTCGGGTTCGCCCACCTGTACGCGCGCGACCGCGTCCGCGACCCCCTGCGCAGGGTGGGCAGGCGCCGCTTCGAGGAGCTCTCCTGGGACGATGCCCTCGACGAGGCCGAGCGGCTGCTCCGCGGCGGCCCCGTGCTGCTCGCGCTGTCCGGCTCCGAGACGGTCGAGCAGGCGGAGGCGCTCGCGAAGCTCGTCCGGCAGGGCCTCGACTCCGACGCAGTCGTGCTCCCGGAGCAGGCGAGCACCGCGCTCGACCCGTTCCGCGCGCCGCTCTCGACGATCCGCGACGCCGACCTCGTCGTCGTCGTCGGCGACGACCCGGTCGAGGAGCGCGCGCCCGTGGTCGGGCTCTGGATCAGGGCCGCCAGGCGCAAGGGAGCGGAGATCCTCACCGTCGGCGCCGCGGGAACGCACCCGACCGCTCCGGGGACGGCAGCCGACGCGTTCCGCGGGAACGTCGCGAAGCGCATTCGGGCAGCCGAGCACGCCGTGCTCGTCTGGTCCGGCCCCGGTGGGCTGGGCGGGGCGCGCGTCGCACAGCTCGCCGGGAAGCTCGGCGCGGCCGCCGCCTTCTACCTCCCGGCAACACCGAACGGCCGCGCGGTCGCCTCAGCCTGGGAAGCCGCCGGTGAAGGCGCGGCGACGCGCCCGGATAGGATCGGCGTGCTGCTCGTCTCCGGCGACGACGCGGCGGCCGAACCCGCCGTTCGATCGCTCGCCGAGCGGGCGGACGCGGTGATCGCGATCACGATGTTCGCCGACCCGGTGCGCGAGTGGGTCGACCTGGTTCTGCCGGCTACGAGCTACCTGGAGCGGGACGGGACGATCGTGAACCTCGAGGGCCGCCGCCAGCGGCTGCGCCGGGCGGTGATCCCGCCCGCTCCCGACGAGGTCGCCTGGATCGCCAGGCTGGCGGAGCGCTTCGGCGTCGCGATCGATCCGCACGCCCGCGCCGCGCCGGCCGCCGAGCGCGCCGAGCTTCCGGCCCGCACGGAGCCGGGCAAGCAGCCGAGGGTGCCCGGCACCGGCATCCCGCCCACCGCGCACGGCGGCCCGCTGCGCCTCCTGCGCTACCGCCCGCTCTTCTCCGGCGCCGCCGTCGAGCGCGTCTCGGAGCTTCAGTTCCAGCGGCCCGGGCCGGTGATCGAGCTCTCCGCACGCGATGCCGAGACCCGGCGCATCTCGACCGGCGAGGAGGTGGTCGTCCGCTCCAACGGCACGGCCATCGCGCTTCGCGCGATGGTTACCAAGACCCTCGTCGACGGCGTCGTACGAGCTGCAGAAGAACACGTTCGAGATCTCGGCGGAGCAGTCGAAGTCACGCGGGCCCCTAACCAGATCGCAACCAGAGGGAGCGATTTGGCATGAGGGAGCCGTGGTGGATCGGGCTGATCAAGGCGGCGATCATCGTCAACGTCCTCCTGCTCGCGATGGCGTTCCTGACGCTGCTCGAGCGCAAGCTGCTCGGCCGCATGCAGCTCCGCTACGGTCCGAACCGCGCCGGACCGAAGGGGATCCTGCAGCCGTTCGCGGACCTGCTCAAGATGGTGCGCAAGGAGGCGTTCGCGCCGGTGGCGGCGATCGACGTCCTCTACTACCTCGCGCCCGCCTTCTCGGCGTTCACCGCCCTGTCGGCGTTCAGCGTCATCCCCTTCGGCGAGGGCTGGCAGATCTGGCACTACCACGTGAACGGCGAGGTCGCGGACGTGCCGATCTCCCTCATCCTGATCTTCGCCCTCGGCTCGCTCGGGATCTACGGCTTCATCGTCGGCGGGTGGGCGTCCGAGTCGAAGTTCTCGCTGCTCGGCTCGATGCGGACCTGCGCCCAGATGGTCTCCTACGAGGTCTCGCTCGCCCTCTCCGTGCTCGGCGTCGTGCTGATGGCGCACTCGCTCTCGCTCTCCGCGATCGTCGAGCGGCAGGTGGCGACCTGGTGGTACGCGGCCCCGCAGCTCGTCGGTCTCGTCACCTTCTTCATCGCCGGCGTCGCCGAGACGAACAGGCCGCCGTTCGACCTGCCCGAGGCCGACACCGAGCTCGTCAGCGGCTACTCGACCGAGTACTCGGGAATGCGCTGGGGCCTCTTCCAGATGGCCGAGTACGTGAACGTGATCATCCTCTCCGCCCTCACGGTGACGCTCTACTTCGGCGGCTGGGAGGGCCCGTGGGCGCCGCTCGGCCCGCTCTGGTTCCTGATCAAGCTCCTCCTCGCCGTCTCGGTCTTCATCTGGATCCGGGCGACGCTCCCGCGGCTGCGCTACGACCAGCTGATGCGCTTCGGCTGGAAGATCCTCCTGCCCGTCGCAACCGTGAACGCGGTCGTGACGGCCTTCTTCGTGGTTCTCTTCTGATGAGCCCACGGCCCCAGGACAGCCTCAAGGGCTTCGCCGTCACCTTCTCGCAGCTCTTCCGCAAGCCGATCACGCAGGAGTACCCCGAGTACAAGCGGCCGGTCTACCCGCGCTTCCGCGGGCGGCACCGGTTGCACCGCCACGCGAACGGCCTGGAGAAGTGCGTCGGCTGCTCGCTCTGCGCTGCCGCCTGCCCGGCCGACTGCATCCGCGTCGTCGCCGCCGAGAACACGCCCGACAACCGCGTCTCCGCCGGCGAGCGCTACGCGCGGATCTACGAGATCAACATGAGCCGCTGCATCTTCTGCGGCTACTGCGAGCTCGCCTGTCCCTTCGACGCGATCACGCTCGGCAACGAGTTCGAGATCTCCGAGTACTCGCGGGACGACCTGATCTACACGAAGGACATGCTGCTCGCGGAGCCGATCAAGCGCGTGCCGGTCGCCGACCCGGACGAGTTCGACACGCCGGTGCCCTACTACAGAGTCAATTCCTAGGGGACAGGTCTTGCATCCACGTCGATCCCGTACCCGCAATGCCGCCCGGCGGCAAGACCAGTCCCCATGGTTCTGAGCTCCGTCCTGCATCGACGTCGATCCCGTACCCGCAATGCCGCCCGGCGGCAAGACCAGTCCCCATGGTTCTGAGCTCCGTCCTGCATCCACGTCGATCCCGTACCCGCAAATGCCGCCCGGCGGCAAGACCAGTCCCCATGGTTCTGAGCTCCGTCCTGCATCGACGTCGATCCCGTACCCGCAATGCCGCCCGGCGGCAAGACCAGTCCCCATGGTTCTGAGCTCCGTCCTGCATCCACGTCGATCCCGTACCCGCAATGCCGCCCGGCGGCAAGACCAGTCCCCATGGTTCTGAGCTCCGTCCTGCATCGACGTCGATCCCGTACCCGCGATGCCGCCCGGCGGCAAGACCAGTCCCCATGGTTCTGAGCTCCGTCGCCAACGTGCTGGTCTGGATGGTCTGGGTGGCCGCGGCATTCGCGTGCCTCGCCTCCGGATTCGCCGTGATCAGCTTCTCGAACCCGTTCTACTCGGCGCTCGCGCTGATCGGGAACCTCGGCTCCCTCGCCGTGCTCTACCTGCTCCTCTCCGCCGAGTTCGTCGCCGCCGCGCAGGTGCTCGTCTACGCCGGCGCGGTGATGGTGATGTTCCTGTTCGTGATCGCCTACCTCGGCGGCCGGGCGGACGCGCCCTGGGCCGGCGGCCCGACCTGGCAGGCGACCGCCGCAGTGACGGCCGCCGCCGCGCTGCTCGTCGAGATCGTGGTCGTGATCGCCTCGAAGGCGAACGGGTCGCTCTCCACCTCGACCGAGGTCGAAGGTGCCTTCGGAAGCCCGGGCGAGATCGGCCGGCTGTTCCTGACGGATCACCTGCTCGCGTTCGAGATCACCTCGGTCGTCCTGCTCGTCGCCGCGGTCGGCGGGGTGATCCTCGGCAGCCACTCGCGCGAGGAGGCCTCGCTGGAAGGCGGCGATGCTCGGCCCTGACGTCTCCGGCTACCTGATCATCGCCGCGTTCCTGTTCTGCACCGGGGCGCTCGGCGTCCTCATCCGGCGCAGCCCGCTGATCGTGCTCCTCTCGCTGGAGATCATGCTGAACGGAGGGAACCTCGCCCTGATCGCGTTCTCGCGGCACTTCGGGCGCGGCGACGGACAGATCTTCGCGCTGGCCGTGATGGCGGTCGCCGCCTCCGAGGTCGTGGTCGGCCTGGGTCTGATCGTCGCGATGGCCCGGAAGCGGCTCGACCTCGACGTAGACAAGCTGTCGTTCCTGCGCGGATGAGCCCGAGCATCCACATGCTCACGAGCGCCTCGTACCCGGCCGCCTGGGTCTGCCTCTTCCTGCCGCTCGGCGCCGCCGGGCTGATCACGCTGCTCGGAACGAGCATCCGGCGCCGGACGGCCGGCTGGATCGCGACGCTCGCCTGCGCGGGGTCGTTCGCGGCGGCGGTGGTCGCGTTCGCCCAGATGCTGAGCCGGAAGCCGGAAGAGCGAGACAGCGTGTCGACCGCCTGGACCTGGCTCGCGACCGGCAACTTCCGCGCCGGCCTCTCGGTGCTCACCGATCCGCTGTCGGTGATGATGATGCTCATCGTCGCCGGGGTCGGCTCGCTGATCGTCGCCTACTCGATCGGCTACATGGACGGCGACGACGAGGAGCGCCGCTACTTCGCGTACATGTCGCTCTTCGTCTTCTCGATGCTGATGCTCGTCCAGGGCGGGAACCTCCTGCTCCTGCTCGTCGGCTGGGGGCTCGTCGGCCTCTCGTCCTACCTGCTGATCGGCTTCTGGCACGAGCGGCCGAGCGCGGTCGCCGCCGCCAAGAAGGCGTTCGTCATGAACGCGTTCGGCGACGCCACGATGGCCCTGGCCTTCTTCGTCCTGATCCAGAAGACGGGCACCCTCGACTACGCCGTCGCCTTCCAGAAGGCGCACGGCCTCAGCTCGCTGACCCTGAACCTGGTCGCGCTCGGGCTGCTCGGCGGCGCGGTCGCGAAGTCGGCGCAGCTGCCCCTCCAGACGTGGCTTCCGGACGCGATGGAGGGCCCGACGCCGGTCAGTGCCCTCATCCACGCCGCGACGATGGTCACCGCCGGCGTCTACCTGATCGTCCGCACCCACGTGCTCTTCGAGCTGGCGCCCAGGGTGCAGGACGTCGCCGCCGGGCTCGGCGCGGCGACGCTGCTCCTGGCGGGGCTGGTCGCCCTCGTCCAGACCGACATCAAGCGGGTGATCGCGTACTCGACGATGTCGCAGATCGGCTACATGTTCCTCGGCGCCGGGATCGGCGCGTACGCGGGCTCGATGTTCCACCTGATGACGCACGCCTTCTTCAAGGCGCTCCTCTTCCTCGGCGCCGGCATCGTCATCCACGCGCTCTCGGACGAGCAGGACATCCGCAAGATGGGCGGGCTCGCGAAGCTGCTGCCGCGGACGTGGTGGGCGATGCTCGCCGGCGGGCTCGCCCTCAGCGGGATCCCGCCGCTCTCCGGCTTCTTCTCCAAGGACTCGATCCTGGCCTCCGCGCTGGCGCGCGGCGGCTACGGCGACGTGCTCTTCGCCGCGGGGGAGGTCGGTGCGTTCCTCACAGGCCTCTACACGTTTCGCATGCTCTTTGTCGTCTTCGGCGGCTTGCCGTCGAAGACGATCGAAGAGCACCCGCCGCACCCGCACGGCGACCGGGTCGCGCAGCAGTCGATGTACCTGACGGTGGGAACGCTGGCCGTGCTGGCGGTCTTCGGCGGCTGGATCCAGTTCGCCGACCGGTGGACGGCCGTGTCGAACTGGCTCGACCCGGTCGCGCGGCCGCTCGTCGAGGCGAGCGGGACGAAGGAGGCGGTCGCGAGCGTGCTCGCCGTCGTGCTCGCCGCCGCCGGAATCGCGGTCGCGTGGTGGATCTACTCCGCTCGCCGGGCGCCGGCGCCGAGGTCCTCGCGCATCCTCGAGCACAAGTTCTACTTCGACGAGCTCTACAACGGGCTCTTCTACTGGCCGGCGGTCGGCCTGTCGCGCGCGCTCTTCTGGGTGATCGAGGGCCCGCTCGTCGGCGGCTCGATCGCCGGCGTCGCCGGCCTCGCGCGCTTCGCCGGCGGCCGGGCGCGGGCCCTGCAGACCGGTCTCGTCCGCCTATACGTCTTCGGCCTGGCTGCCGGCCTGGCCGTCCTCGTTCTCGTCTTCATCGCGGTCAGATGAGGCCATTTTGCTTCGCAAAATGGTTAGAAACCCCCAGGGGTCTCGCTAACCATTTCCCGACCGAGGGGAGGGAAATGGCTTGAACGCACACGGCTGGATAACCACGACGCTGATCCTCCTCCCGCTCGGCGGGGCGCTGCTGATCTGGCTCGTGCCGATGCCGCGGGTCTGGGTCGCCCCCACCGCGCTCCTGCTTTCCCTGTTCGAGGTCGGCTTCTGGATCGAGGCCCTCGCCCGCTACGACTTCTCCCGCGGCGGGCTCCAGGAGTCGAGCGAGCTGACCTGGTTCAAGGACCTCGGCGTCTCCTACCACGTCGGCCTGTTCGAGGGCTTCTCGGTGTGGCTCGCCGGGCTGACGACGGTCGTGCTCGCGGCCGCGGTGGCGTACGGAGTCTGGGCCGGACGTGACCGCCCTCGCGCCTACTACGGCCTGATGCTGTTCCTGACCGGCGCGATCGTCGGCGTCTTCACCTCGCAGGACCTCCTGCTCTTCTACGTCTTCTGGGAGGCGATGCTGATCCCGCTGTACATCCTGATCGGAGTCTGGGGCGGCGCCGGCCGGATGGGCGCGACGGTCAAGTTCGTCATCTACACGATGGTGGGCTCGCTGGCGATGCTCGCGGCGGTGATCGTCTACGGGCTCCAGGCGGGGACCTTCTCGATGGTCTCCGGCGGGACGAACGTGAGCGACTGGGTGTTCCTCGGGTTCGCCGCCGCGTTCGCGGTCAAGGCGCCGCTCTTCCCCTTCCACGGCTGGCTGGCGGATGCCTACCGCGAGTCCCCGGCAGAGGTCTCCGCGGTGCTGTCCGGGGTCGTCTCGAAGGCGGCGGCGTTCGGCTTTCTCCGGATCACGTTCTCCCTCTTCCCGGTCGGCGTGCACGACTTCCGGACGCCGATCCTGGTCCTCGCCGCGACCGGCCTCGTCTACGGGTCGCTGCTCGCGTTCCGCGCGCCGGACATCCGCGGCGTGGTCGCGTACTCCTCGCTCGCGCAGCTGGGGCTCGTCACCCTCGGCCTGTTCGCGACGAACGACCTCGGGATCGACGGGGCCGTGCTCCAGATGGTCAACCACGGGCTCATCTCCGCGGTCCTGTTCATGCTCGCCGGCGCGGTCGAGCGGCGGGCGGCGACCGGGGACTTCGACCTGCTCGGCGGGATGGCCCGCGGCCGGCCGGCGCTGGCGACCGTCATGATGACGACCGGCGTCATCGCGCTGGCGGTGCCCGGATCGAGCGCATTCGCGGGCGAGTTCGCGATCCTGGCCGGCGTCTTCCGCCAGGGCTGGTTCTACGCCGTCGTCGGCGCGGTCGCGATCGTGCTCGCGGCGATGTACGTCCTGCGGATGATCTCCGCCGTGCTGCACCGGAAGCCGGGGCCGTCGGTGACCGAGTCGGCGCTCGACCTCCGCCCCGCGGAGCTCGCGATCCTCGTCCCGCTCGTCGGCATCCTGCTCTTCCTCTCGGCGTGGCCGGCCGCGATCACGGAGAGGACGTCGGCCGGCAGGAGCTATCTGATCGAGAGTCGCCTGATCGAGACCTACTGCGTCGAGAAGCCGAACACCAGGAAAGCAGACTGCGCCGACAAGAGGTTGAAGTGATCGCCTCCGTCCCGCGCCCGCCCGTCGACTGGTTCGCGCTCTCGCCGTCGCTCGTCCTGCTCGGCGTCTCCGGCCTGTGCCTGATGGTCGCCGTGCTCGTCCCCCAGGCGGCCAGACGTGCCGCCGCCGCCACCTTCGCAGCCGGCGGCTTCGCCGGCTCGTTCGTCGCGGCCGCGCTCCTGTACGACCGCAGTCCGGTCGGGACGAGCGTGATCGCCGAGGCGGTCCGCCGCGACCGCTTCTTCGCCCTCGCCGCGCTGATCGTCGCCGGCGCCGGCCTGGTCGCGGTCGCCGTCTCGTACGGGGAGCGGGCCGAGGGCCACATCGCCGAGTTCTACGCGCTCCTCGCCGCGGCGGGCGGAGGGATGATCTTCCTGACGCAGGCGAACAGCCTGCTGACGCTGTTCCTCGGGCTCGAGTGGCTCTCGATCTCCCTCTACATTCTCTGCGCGATCGATTACGGGCGCGAGGGCTCGCTCGAGGCGGGGCTCAAGTACCTCGTCGTCGGCGGCTTCGGCTCGGCCGTCCTCCTCTTCGGATCGGCGCTCGTGTACGGGGCGACCGGCGCGCTGACGTTCCAGGGGATCGCGGCGTCGGTGAGCGCGAACGGGCTCTCCCACGACACGCTGCTCCTGATCGGCCTGGCGATGATGATCGTCGGCCTCGGCTTCAAGTCGTCGGCGGCTCCGTTCCACATGTGGACGCCGGACGTGTACGAGGGCGCGCCGACGTCGGTGACCGCGTTCATGTCCGCCGCCACGAAGGTCGCCGCGCTGCTCGTGACGATGCGGATCCTCGAGACCGCGTTTCCCCAGGAACAGAGGCTCTGGACCGTTGCCGTCGCGGTGCTCGCCTGCGCCTCGCTCGCGATCGGGAACCTGGCCGCCCTCGTCCAGCGGAACGTCAAGCGGCTGCTCGCCTACTCGTCGGTCTCGCATGCCGGCTTCATGCTGATCGCCGTGGCCGCGAACAACGCGCTCGGCGTGCGGGCACTCCTCTACTACCTGATCCCGTACTCGGCCATGTCGCTGGGCGCGTTCGCCGTCGTCGCCGCCCGTGAGCGCGAGCTCGCCCAGCGCGTGACCCTCGACAACCTCGCCGGCATGGGCTGGGAGCGGCCCCTCCTCGGCGCGGCACTCTGGACCTTCATGCTCGGCTTCGCGGGACTGCCGCCGACCGGCGGCTTCCTCGGCAAGTTCTACGTCTTCTCCGCCGCGTACGACCGCGGCTGGCTGTGGCTGGTGATCGTCGGCCTCGGCGCGACCGCGGTCAGCCTCTACTACTACCTCGCGGTGATCCGCGCGCTCTACATGCGCCCGAGCGCAGAGCTGCAGTTCGCGGCCGGCGGACAACCGCCCCGCGACCTCCTGCTCCAGCTCGGCGTCCTCGCCTGCGTGACGGTGGCGATCGGGTCGTTCTTCGGCGTGCAGCCGCTGATCGACCTCGCCCGGCACGCGTTCGTCACGCTCTAGGAAGCGACGCCGCGCGGGGCGGGCCGCGCCAGCAGCCGCCTGAGCGCGGGCAGCGAGCCGATCACCGCCTGGACCGCGAAGACGACGAGGCACGCGATCAACGCCGACACGGCGGCCCGCGGCACCGTTCCTTCGGTGCGAAGCGGCGCGCGCAGCGCGGCGGCGGCCAGCACGAGCAGCAGCGTGACGACGTGGAGCATCCCGACTATTCGCCGGTGCGGCAAGGCGTCGGTCAGGATCTCCTCCAGCGCGGCGAGCCCTGCGACGACGATCGCCGGGACGGTGAAGAGCAGGAGGTAGAACGCCAGGTTCGCCTCGTCGGCGGCGTCGGCGACGGTCGCCAGCGCAACGAGCGCCACCGGGAGAAGCTCTCGACGCGTCACGACGCGTAGCTTCGCCGCCGGACCGGACGTTCCTCCGTTAGATTTCGACCCGGATGGCCGTCCCGCTCACCTGGCTCGGACACGCCTCGTTCCGCCTCGACAGCCCCGGCGGCAAGCGCATCTACGTCGACCCGTGGCTCGGCAACCCGAAGTGCCCCGACTCGGAGAAGGAGCCCGAGCGCGTCGACCTGATCGCGCTGACGCACGGTCACGACGACCACGTCGGCGACACGGTCGAGCTCTGGAAGAAGTTCCGGCCGCCGGTGGTCGCGCTGGTCGAGCTGCGCGGCTGGCTCGACGGCCAGGGGGTCACCGGCGACATGGCGCACGCGCCGAACAAGGGCGGCACCGCCCACGTGGACGGGATCAGGATCACCCTGACCGATGCGAACCACTCCTCCTCGACGCGCGACGGGACGTACACCGGCGAGCCGGCCGGCCTCGTCGTCGAGCTCGAGGACGGCTTCACGATCTACTTCGCCGGCGACACGAACGTCTTCATGTCGATGCAGCTGATCGGGCGGATCTACGAGCCGGACGTCGCAGTGCTCCCGATCGGCGACCACTTCACGATGGGCCCGCGGGAGGCGGCGGTCGCGCTCGAGCTGCTCGGCGTCAAGCGCTGCGTGCCCTGCCACTACGGGACGTTCCCCATCCTGGTCGGAACGCCCGACGAGCTTCGCAGCCTCGCGCCCGGGGTCGAGGTGCTCACGCCCGAGCCGGGCGAGACGATCGAGCTGTAGCGATGCGAGAGCGCTGGCTCGGCGCCACCGGCACCCGCGTCCCGGAGATCGCGGTCGAGGGCGAGCTCGAGCTGCCGGACGACGTCCTCTGGCTCGAGCTGGCCGAGCCCGACGGCATCCGGGCCGCGCACGCCGCCGGCCGGCCCGTCGTCGCCCGCGCCTCGACGCCCGAGACGGTGATCGAGGCGCTGGCTCACCCCGAAGTCGCCTGCGTCCTCGTCCCGCCCGACCGTCGCGACCTGCTCGACCTCGACCTGACTGCTCTCACCTATGGTTGAGCCGGTCGTCGCGACGTACTCGATCGTCGCGTGCGACCTGGGCGCGGGCCACTGGGGGGTCGCGACGCAGTCCAGGTTCCTGGCCGTCGGCTCGGTCGTGCCGTGGGCGGAGGCGGAACGGGGTGCGGTCGCCACCCAGTCCTACGCGAACCCGAGCTACGGCCCGGACGGGCTGCGGCTGCTCGGCGAGGGGCTCTCCGCCGAGGAGACCGTCTCGCGCCTCACCGCATCCGACGAGGGTCGCGACCAGCGCCAGCTGGGGGTCGTCGACGCCCAGGGCCGCTCGGCGAGCTTCACCGGTGCCGGTTGCCACGCCTGGGCGGGCGGCCGCACCGGGCGCTGCTACGCGGCCCAGGGAAACATCCTCGTCTCGGGCGCGACGGTCGACGCGCTCGCGGAGACCTTCGAGGCGACTGCCGCGCGCCCGCTGGCCGAGCGGCTGCTCGACTGCCTCGACGCCGCCCAGGCCGCCGGCGGCGACCGGCGGGGACAGCAGTCGGCCGCCCTCCTCGTCGTCGAGAAGGGCGGCGGCTACGCGGGGCTCTCGGACGCGCTCGTCGACCTGCGCGTCGACGACCATCCCCGTCCGCTCGAGGAGCTGCGCCGCATCCACGGCATCCACCAGACCCTCTTCGGACGAACGCCTCGCGACGAGTGGGTCGACGTGGACGAGGAGCTGGCCGCCGAGGTCGCGGAGCACCTGGCCCGCCTCGGCTACGAAGGGGAATTGGCGGACGCGTTCGCACGTTGGTCCGGCAGCGAGAACCTGGAAGAGCGGGTGGACGGGATCGCGCGCATCGATCCCGTCGTCCTGCAAACGCTGAGGGAGGCTCGATGAGAGACGAAGCCGAGGGCAAAGGCGAAATCGAGGCGATGTCGTGACGCCGAAGCGTCGGCGACGGGTACGAGATCGTGCACCTGGACGAGCTGGAGGAGCTGCCGATCTCGGGCGGCGAGTTCGTCTGGCGGCCGATCCGGCGCCGGCTCGGCATCAGCGCGTTCGGGACGAACGCGTACACGGCGAGGGCCGGGCAGCGGGTGGTCGAGGAGCACTCGGAGCAGGACGGGCACGAGGAGATGTACGTCGTCCTCCGCGGCCGGGCGACCTTCACGCTCGGCGGCGACGAGGTGGATGCGCCGGCGGGAACGATCGTCTTCGCGCGTCCGGGGACGAGGCGCGGCGCGATCGCCGCCGAGGACGGAACCGCGGTGCTCGCGGTCGGCGCCAAGCCCGGCGCCGTCTTCGAGCCCTCGCCCTGGGAGGACATCTTCGCCGCGTTCTCCTACGCCGAGCAGGGCGAGACGGAGAAGGCGCGCGCGATGATCGGCGGGGCGATCGAGCGGCGGCCGGACGAGTGGCAGGGCCATTTCAACGCCGCGTGCTTCGAGGTGCGCTACGGCGACCGGGAGGCCGGGATCGCCGCCCTCCGGCGCGCGCACGAGCTCAGCCCCGAGCGCGTCGCGGAAGCCGCCGCCCGGGACTCCGACCTCGACCCCGTCCGCGACGACCCGCGCGTGTCAGCGATCGCCGGGCAGGCGGACGCCGGCGGCACGGGCTCGTAGCTCCGACACGGTCGACGTCCCGGGCGCGATCACGACCAGCAACGCGCCGTAGCCCGGCGCGACGCACGACTCGACGGCGAGCTGGAGCCCGAGTGCCAGCGCGAACGCCTTGTGCGCCTGCTCGCCGCCGAACGGCACCAGGTCCTCCTGGCGCGCGAGGCCGGCGATCACGTCGCCGTGGGTCGCCTTCCCCATCGACACGTCGGCGACGACCGGGTCGCCGCCGGGGTCCGGGATGCCGATCGCGAGCGGCGTCGTCCCGACGAGCGGGGGACCGCCGTCGGGGTGGGCGAGACGCGGCGGCGAGGTGGCCGTGAGGATCGCCACGCAACCGGCCTCGGCGGCGATCCACCGCACCCAGTAGCCGAGCATGCCGGTGGGGAAGGTGTCGCGCGCGACGATCACCCTCGCCGGCCGGGGAGGCCGAGCGACGATCCGCTCGCAGATCGCCGCCAGCGTCAGGTACCCGACTGCTCCGTTGCCGCTCCACTGCTCGAAGCCGGGATGCTCCACCTCGAGTCTCGGCCGTGCCGCCGGGTCCAGGCCCGGCAGCGTCGCCAGCCAGTCGATCCGGGCGAGACCGTGGCCCGTCTTCCCACGCCGCTCGGCGTCGAGGAAGTGGTCGGCGAGCGTCGATGCGTCGGGCTCGGAGAAGCCGAGCGCCCGCAGCCGCTCGAGCGGCTCGCTCAGCTCAGCACCGGCAGCGGCCTGAACGTCTGCCTGCCGGCGTGGATCGCCTCGGCGATGTCGACGATCGTCTTCGCTGTCGCCGAGCCGGGCTCCGCCCAGACGAGCGGCTCGCCCTCGTCTCCGCACTCCCGGAGGCGCGCGTCGAGCGGGACGCGGCCGAGCAAGGGCACGCCGAGCTGTCCCGCCAGCCGGTCCCCGCCGCCCGTGCCGAACACGTCGGAGGTCATGTTCTCGATCACGCCGATCAGGCGCATGTTCGTCTTCTGGGCCATGATCGCCGCGCGGGCGGCGACCTCCTGGGCGAGAGGCTGCGGCGTGGTCACGATCACCGCCTCTGCGCGCGGCAGGAGCTGGCCGAGCGAGATCGAGACGTCGCCGGTGCCGGGAGGCATGTCGACGAGGAGGAGATCGAGCTCGCCCCAGTGCACGTCCGAGAGGAACTGCTCGAGCGCGCGGTGGAGCATCGGGCCGCGCCACATCACCGGAGAGTTGTCCTCGAGGAAGAAGCCGATCGACATCAGCTTCAGGTCGTCCTTCACCGGCGGGACGATCATCTCGTCGACCACCACGGGGCGCTGGGTGATTCCGAGCATGTGCGGGATCGAGTGCCCGTAGATGTCGGCGTCCAGCACGCCGGTCCTGTGGCCGAGACGCGAGAACGCGGCTGCGAGGTTCACGGTCAGCGACGACTTGCCGACGCCGCCCTTGCCGCTCGCGACCGCCAGCACCCGCGTCGTCCGGTCGACCGAGATCCCCTTGCTGCGCTCGGCCACGCCGCCGCGCAGCTTCGCGGACAGGGCGGCCTTCTCCTCCGGGCTCATCACGTCGAAGCCGAGCCGGACGCGCTCGACGCCGGCGACCTTCCCGACGTGCTCGACGACCTGGTCCTGGAAGCTCGCGCGGAGCGGGCACCCGGCGACGGTGAGCGCGATCGTCACCGACACGTCGCCCCCGTCGATCGCGATCTCGCGGACCATGTCGAGCTCGGTCACCGGCCGGCGGAGCTCGGGGTCGATCACGTTCTCGAGCGCCTTCAGGATCTCGTCGCGGGAGGGACTCACGGTCTGAGCCTAGCCCATGCGACCCGCCGCCCCGCACCAGAGGGACAGAGCCGAGCCGGCCACGTCCCAGGGACAGTCCCTCGGCGACGGCTGTGGAGAACACGTCACGCCCCTGTTTCAGGGACTGTCCCTGGGACACCGCCCGAAGGGACGCGGCCGTTTCGCTTGCCCGGTAGCGTGGTCGCAGGCGATCGCGTGCGAGAGGATGTGCAGGTGACCTGGGCGGGTCTCGTGCTGAAGAACCTCCTGCGCCGGAAGGTGCGCACCACCCTCACCGTCGCCGGCGTCGCGATCGGCGTCGGCCTGATCGTCGCGCTGCTCTCGATCACCAACGGAGTGAAGAACACGGCCGCCGAGCTGATCCATGTCGGCCGGTCGGACTTCGGGCTGTTCCAGACCGGCGCGGCCGACCTCACCCGGTCGCTGCTCCCGGAGAGCCTCGCCGCCAAGGTCCGCTCGACACAGGGGGTCGCCCGGGTCGCCCGGATCTTCCTGCTCGTCGGCGCGGTCGAGCACAGCGACTCCTCCCTCCTCCTCGGCTACGTGCCCAGCGAGTTCCCGGAGCAGCGGCTCGTGATCCTCTCTGGCAGCCGGCCGACCGGTGCCGAGGCGCTCGTCGGCGACGGCGCGGCCCGGATCTACCACCTCCGTGTCGGCGGCACCGTCCGCGTCGCCGGGCGCACCTTCCCGGTCGTGGGCACGTTCCACAGCGGCAACCTCTTCGTCGACCGCAGCGTCGTCCTGCCGCTGCCGACGGTGCAGGCAGTCGCGCAGCGGCCGCACGAGGTGACCACGTTGGGGGTGATCGTGAAGCCCGGCGAGACGCCGAACGCGGTCGCGAAGCGGCTCGAGCAGCGGTTCCCGGGGATCAGCGCCGTGACCGAGCCCGGGCAGGCGGTGAAGATCGACACGTCCAGCCGCCTGATCGTGAGCGCCGGCTGGATCTTCTCGCTGCTCGCGTTGATCATCGGCGGGATCGGGGTGACGAACACGATGGCGATGGCCGTCTTCGAGCGGGTCCGCGAGATCGGGATCATGCGCGCGGTCGGCTGGACGTCGCCGCGGATCGCGGCGCTGATCGTCAGCGAGGCGCTCGGGATCGGGCTGATCGGCCTGGCGATCGGGCTCTTCGGCGGGTGGGGCGCGGCCGTCCTCTTCACCGAGCACAGCTCGCTCTCGAGCCTGACGCAGGCCGACTTCACCGGCGGCGTCTTCGCGTGGGGCCTCGCGTTCGCGCTCGGCGTCGCCCTCCTCGGCGCCCTCTACCCGGCCTGGCGGGCGATCAGCCTGACGCCGATCGAGGCGCTCCAGCGGGAATAGACAGCCTTTCCTCCTGCGGACGAAAGGCTAGTAGACCTCTCTCAACGCGTCTCCAGACCTCCCGCGGGAGCGTCCGCGAGAAGCCCGCCGTCCTCGATCCGGCCGTCGCGGATCCGCAGGATCCGGTCCGCCGCCTCGGCGACGTCCGGGTCGTTCGTGACGAGCAGGATCGTCGTTCCCCGCTGGGCGCGCACGCCGCCCAGGAGCTCGACGATCTGCTCGCCGGTCGCGCTGTCGAGAGCGCCGGTCGGCTCGTCGGCGAGCAGGAGCCGCGGCTCGTTCGCGAGCGCGCGGGCGATCGCGACCCGCTGCCGCTCGCCGCCGGACAACGTCGGCGGGTAGGCAGAGCTGCGGTGCGAGAGGCCGACCTCGTCGAGGAGCTCGCGCGCGGCGGCCACGCGCTCGCCGCGTGACAGCCGGTGGCCGAGCATCGGCAACTGCACGTTCTCCAGCGCGGTCAGCGTCGGGATCAGGTTGTGGAACTGGAAGACGAAGCCGACGACGCTCCCGCGATAGCGCGCGCCGTCGAGCAGGCCCACGCGCTTCCCGCCGACCGTGACCTCGCCGGAGGTCGGCCGGTCGAGAGCCCCGATCAGGTTCAGCAGCGTGCTCTTCCCACAGCCGGACGGTCCGGTGACGGCGACGAACTCGCCCGGCTCGACACGGAGCGAGACATCCGACAGCGCCGCGATCCGGCCGTTCTCGAACGACCGCGAGACCCGCTCGACGACGACCTCCGCGCCGCCGGTGCGCGAGCTCATCTCGGCTTGACCCAGTAGGTGAGCACCCGCTTCGCCCCCAGCGCCTTGACGATCACCTGGAAGCTGACCCTGAAGCCCTGCGCCTCCGGCGGGAAGATGACCACGTCGCCGAACACGCCGGTGAACGCGTGGTCGACGACGTTGATCTTGCAACAGCCGAACTCGACCGGGTGCGCGCCGCCCAGTGGATCCATGATCCGGACCGTGGCCGTCGCCTTGACGAGCTTGCCGTGCCCGTCGGTGACGCTGACGACGTAGAACCAGTTCCTCTTCACCTTCGGCGTGTGGGTGGACGCCGTCAGCGTCGCCTTGAAGGGGGGCGCAGGCGCGCCGACGGCGGCGCCGGGGAGAGCGAGCGCGGCGAGACACAGCGCGGCAAGCCGGAGCCTCACCCTGACAATGCTAGGCGTACACGTCGATGAGTGCTCGCCACTCCTCGATTCGCCTCGTCCAGACGCCGAGCTGCCGGTGCGGGTAGCTGCCGTCCCGGCCGCCGTGATGGAACCGCAGGAAGGTGAAGTCGGCGGTCGGCTCGCACGCCTGGAACCGCCTGGTCTCGGGCGGGTCGGCGATCACGAGCGCGGCGCCGTGGCGGCGCATGAGCTCGTAGACCTGGGGCACGAACCAGCTCGGGTGACGGAACTCGAAGCGATGGCGGCCCTCGGAAGCTGGGCGAGCGCGGTCTCGAGTCCTTCATCGTTGCGGTGGAAGTGGGGCGGCAACTGCCAGAGCACCGGTCCGAGCCTCGCCGCCCGTACGAGCGGATCGAGACGCTCGTACAGGCGCCGGACGTCCCGGTCGAGGTAGGTGAGGGGCTTCACGTGCGTGAGGAACCGGCTCGCCTTCACCGCGAGCACGAGGCCTCCGGGCGTCTGCTCGACCCAGCCCGCAACCGCCGCCGCGGCCGGGAGCCGGTGGGACGTCGTGTTCACCGCGACCGTCCGGAACAGCGTCGAGTAGTGCTCGAGCCGGCGGCGGGGCAGGCAGCGCGCGTGCGTAGACGACGTCCCGCCAGTGGGTGTATCGATCTCGTGCCCGCCGTGCTCCGCGAACGCCGTTTTGCATCAGCCGCTGATGCTCGACCAGGACCTCGTGGTAGCAGCTAGGCCAGGGCCTCGGCGAGCGCCCGGCAGAGCTCGTCGGTTCCCGCCGCGACGACACGTGAACGTTGCCCGAGGTCGAGCGGTGCGGCGCCGAACGGCGGCGCCTCCGGAAGGTCGATCGCGTACCCACGCTCGCGAACGAGGAGCTGCGCCGCGGCGACGTCCACCGACCGGGCCGGCTTCAGCGAGCAGACCGCGTCCACCCGCCCGTCCGCGAGGTGGCAGAGCGAGAGCGCCAGCGAGCCGAAGATCCTCAGCCGGTGGACGAGCCCGACGAGCGGCGGCGCGTGCCGGGCGACGAGGTCGGTGCGGGTTGCCTCGAGGGCGAGGATCTCGATCCGCTCCTTCGGCCGCTCACCCGAGAGGGGCGCGCCGTTCAGTCGTGCGCCGGCCCCCCGCTCGGCCGTCCACTCCTCACCGCTGCCGAAGTCGTAGACGTAGCCGAAGACGACGTCGTCCATCGTCCCGCCCTCGGCTACCGCCACCGACAGCGAGAAGAACGGCAGTCCCCGCTTCGCGTTGATCGACCCGTCGATCGGGTCGAGCACCACCCACGTGTCACCGCCCTCGCGGACGCCGAGCTCCTCCGAGACGAGGGTGAAGCCGCTCCCGTTCCGGTCGAGCCGCTCGACCACCGCCCGCTCGACAGCCGCGTCGACGGCGGTGGTGTCGTCGCCCCCCTTGCCGGTGCCGACGACCGGCTCGCGGTCGGAGCGGGCAGGAAGAGCCGCCAGCACCGCACGAACGTCGTCGACGGCGAGACGGCAGGTTGTGAGCCAGTCACTCAAGCGGCATGAAGAGCAGGCCGGTCGTGAGCTTCGGGTAGAAGAACGTGCTCTTCTGCGGCATCGTCCTGCCTGCGCGGGCGATCGAGGCGACCTGGGCCACCGTCGGCGGGCGCAGGAGGAAGGCCGCCTCCGCCTCGCCGGCGTCCACGGCGGCGCACGCCTCGTCGGCGGACGGCGTGTAGCGCACCTCCTCGGCGAACCGCGCGACGAGCTCCGCGTCGAGCTCGCCCGGGTCGCCGTGGAGCCAGCCGGCGCCGTTCCGGGTGTAGACCCGGACGGCAGCACGGTCCTCTCCGTCCGGATGCGGATCGAGGGGCGGCAGCGGCGCGGTGCGGAGCGCGATCCGGTGGGTGGGGAAGATCGTCAGGCCCTCCTGCGCGGTCGGGACGATCACCGCGAGCAGCCTGGCGCTTGCCTCGGTGCCGTCCTCCTCGTGGAACGCGAGCGCCGTCTCGTAGCGGTGATGCCCGTCCGCGATCAGCAGCGTCGCCTCGGCGAGCCCGGCCGGTGGATCGGCTCCGAGCCGCCAGAGGCGGCTGACCACCCCGTCCAGCTCGACCTCGATCGCCGGCGCGCGGTCGGAGGGCCCTGCGAGGGGCCCGTCGTGGAGGAGGAAGATCGGCTCGACGTGGGTGCGGGTCGCGCGCAGGAGACGCAGCCGCCCCTCCTTGGGCCCGGCGTGCGTACGCTCGTGCGGGAGGACGACGCCCGCGGAGTACGGCTCGGCCCGCAGCGCGCCGACGAGCCCGTCGCGGCGGCGGCGGACCCCGTCCGGGCCCGTGTACTCCTGCGCGAGCCACCAGAAGGCCTGCCCGCCGTCGCGCATGAGCACGCCGTCGCGGAGCCACGCGTCGAGCAGCAGCGCCGCACCGCCCTCGTCGCCGGGCAGCGTCAGGTGGACGGCGTTGTAGGGGCTCCGCGCCAGGTACCGCTCCCGGTCGGCGGGCGAGATCACGTCGTACGGCGGGGCGACGAGCGTCTCGAGCGGGCCTGCCCGGCGCTCGTCGTAGACGAGCGCCCGGAAGGGCTTCACGTCGGCCACGCGGCGCACCCTAGCAGTCCGCTTTCGGGCCTAGACTCACAGCCAGCTTGCTTCGCAAGCTGGCTGGAAGACATGAACCCAACGAGCCAAACGAGTACTTCTAGCCGCTCCCCGATCAGGAGGGAAGCGGCGTGAGCACCATCTCCGAGCTGACCGCCGACCGCGTCGTGGAAGGCGTGTACGCGGTCGCGCGCAAGCGCCGCCTGCGGACGAGAGCGGGCTCGCCGTACCTGGCGCTCGAGCTCGTCGACCCGAGCGGACGCATCGAGGGCAGGGTCTGGAACGACGTCGACCTGCTCGACACGCGGTTCGGCGAGGGAGACGCCGTGCGCGTGCTCGGCCGCGTCGAGCGCTTCCGCGACCGGCTGCAGCTCGAGGTCCGCTCGATCGAGGCCGCGCCGGACGCCGACCCGGCGGGGTTCGCGCCGACGATGCGCCGCGACCCCGACGAGCTCGACGGCTTCCTCGAGTTCCTGTCCGCGGAGATCTCCCACAAAGGGCTGAAGGCGACCGTGCACCGGCTTCTCGCCGACGCCGAGATTCGCAGGAGGCTGCGCGCGCTCCCGGCCGCCCCCGGCACCCACCACGACTATGCGGGCGGCCTGCTCGAGCATACGGTCGGCGTCGCGACCATCTGCCGGGAGCTCTGCCAGCTCCATCCACGGCTGCGCAGCGACCTGCTCCTCGCCGCCGCCCTCCTCCACGACCTCGGCCGGACGTCCGAGCTGGAGCCCGGCCCCGGCTTCCGGCAGACCGCGGAGGGCCGCCTGCTCGGCCACGTGCACCTGGGCACGCGGCTGATCGAGGAGCGCGCGGAGGCGCTCGAACCGGCCGCGCGCGCGGAGCTGCTCCACGCGGTCGCATGCCACCACGACGCCCGCGCTGCGAAGACGGCCGAGGCATCGGTGCTCTATCACGCGAACCAGCTGGACGCGGTCGCGGCCACGCGGCCCGTGGACGGCACGTAGCCGCGCCTCGACATGGCCGCCGTGCTGCTGGCGCTCGCCGCGAGCGCCTCGTGGGGAGTGTCCGACTTCCTCGGAGGGCTGAAGGCGCGGAGCGTGGCGGTCCTCACGGTTCTCGCCGTCGCCCAGCCCGCCGGCCTTGCGCTGCTCGCGGTCGTCCTCGCAGTTCACGGGCACGCTCCGCCGGGCGGCTGGTGGCCGCTCTGGTCCGTGCTCGGCGGGCTGGGCGGCCTGGTGGGCATCGGAGCGCTCTACCGCGGGCTCGCCGTCGGCTCGATGGGAATCGTCGCCGCGATCGCCTCCACGGCGCCCCTGATCCCGCTCGTCGTCGGGCTGGCCCGCGGCGAGCGGCCGAGCACGCTGCAGCTCGCCGGCATCGCAGTCGCGCTCGTCGGAATCGCGCTTGCGGGGTTGGAGCCCGGGGGAGCCGGGCTGCGCGGGCGGGCGGCCGTCGGCGCAGGGCTCGCGCTGCTCGCCGCCGGCTGCTTCGGCGGCTCCCAGGTCGGCCTGCAGTCGGCGAGCGGCGCCGATCCGTACTGGGCGACGTTCGTCCTCCGGGCGGCGTCCTGCACCCTCGTCGCCGCCATCCTGGCCGGGACCCGTGGGGACCGCGGGCGCATCGCGGGCGTCTGGCCGGTACTGGCGGTGATCGGCCTGCTCGACAGCGGCGCCACCGAGCTGTTCGCCGTGGCGACCACGAAGGGCCTGTTCAGCGTCGTCGCCGTGCTCGCCGCCATGTACCCGGTGCTGGTCGCGTTCCTGGCCCGCGCGGTGCTAGGCGAGCGGCTGTCGGTCGTCCAGCGCGGCGGGGTGCTCGCTGCGATCGCGGGCGCGGCCGCGATCAGCGCGGGCTGAATCGGCGCGAAGAAGTCGCACTCTCGCGCACGTCGGGGTCAGACCCCTGCCGTGGCCGTTCTAGACGTTGAACCTGATGTTGAGCACGTCGCCGTCCTCGACCACGTAGTCCTTCCCCTCGAGACGCTGGAGCGCGCGCTTCGCCGCCTCCGCGCGCGAGCCGCACTCGACCAGGTCGCTCCACCTGATCACCTCGCAGCGGATGAAGCCGCGGGCGATGTCGGAGTGGATCGTCTCCGCCGCGTCGAGCGCCGTCTCGCCGCGACGGAGCGTCCATGCCCGGGCCTCCTTCTCGCCCACGGTGAAGAAGGTGACCAGGTCGAGCGCCTCTTTCAGCCGCAGCACGACCTCGTCCAGCGCGGACCGTCCGCCCTCACGGAACTCCGCCGCCTCGTCCTCGTCGAGCTCGGCGAGCTCCGCCTCGAGGTCGAGGTCGATCCCGTCCGCGCCGTTGACGACGACGACGACGGGCTTGGCCGTCAGGGGATCGAGCTCCGGCGGGAGCGGCCCGCCGGAGTCGGCCGGCATGCCCCCGCCCTCGACATGGGCGAGCACGCGCTCCAGGTGCTCGACCTCGCTCCGCAGCTGCGGGTCGCCCGACTTCGCCTGGGAGCGGACGCGCTCGAGCCGCCGCTCGACGTGGTCGCGGTCGGCGACCAGTAGCTCGAGCCGCAGCTCCTCGGCCTCGGACGGCTCGCGCACGACCATCAGCAGCGCGTCCACCTGGCGCAGGTTTCCGAGCAGCTGCGGCCCGGTCCCGGGAACGTCCACCACGCGGATCGCCGCCGGCGTCACCTTGCGCGCGCTCTCCACCACGGCGACCTTCGGCAGGCGCTCGTCGGCGATCGTCGCCATGCCGACGTGCTCTTTCAGGTCGTGGGCATGGGCACCCGCATGCGTCAGCGCGTTGAAGAGCGAGGTCGCGCCCGCCCCGGGCATGCCGACGATGCCTACTTCGAGAGCCACAGGCGCACGCTAGACGATCGATCGCCGGCCCATCGACGGGCGAGAATCTCCCGTCAGCCGGATGCGACCTGCCGCTGGAGCGAGGCGATCGCCCGGTGCTGGAGCGACTTGACCGCTCCCTCGGACTTGTCGAGCACCGTCGCCGCCTCCGCGTTCGAGAAGTCGAAGACGAACTTCAGGATCAGGACCTGTCGTTGCTCGTCCGAGAGCCCCTCGATCAGATCGAGCATCAGCTGTCCCGACAGCGCGCGGATCGCCTCCTCCTCGGCAGACGACTCGAACGCGCCCGGCGGCTCGGGCACCTCTTCCTCGGGCTGCCAGCGCCTGCGGGCACGGAAGTGATCCATGGCCAGGTTGTGGGCGATCCGGAACAGCCACGCCGAGAACGGCGCCGTCCCCCAGCGGAACCGGCCGATCGACTCCAGCATCCGCAGGAACGTCTGGGTCGTCAGGTCCTCGGCGTCGTGGCGGTTGCCGACGGTCATGTGCAGATAGCCGTAGATCCGGTCGAAGTGCTCCAGGTACAGCTCCTCGAGCGCGTCCCGCTCGCCCGCCTGCGCCCGTTCGACGAGCTGCTCGATCTTCGATCGTTCCATCACCACGCCTGCCACCTCCCGGGGGATGCCCGCCCCCGGCGAGCCCGTAACTCGCCTGACGATCGATTCCCTCTCTTTCGTGCTGCTAGGCGCGGAAGCCGACGCGCCCCTCGCGTGCGAACCGCTTCACGTACACGATCCGCCCGAGCGCAACCGTGTAACGGCCGTCGTCGACGTCGAGAGCGAGGGCGCCGTCGTCGCCGGAGGCGAGCGCCCGCTCGAGGCGGTCGACGGCGGCTGCCTCGACCAGGGCGCCCATGATCTGGCCGCCGTCGAATCCGATCTCGATGCGAATGCGCTCAGCCACGTGCGACGAGCTCGCAGAGGACGCCGTGAGCGGATCGAGGGTGGACGAAGGCAACCTGCATCCCGAAGAGCCCGGGCCGCGGGGTCGAGTCGATCAGCTCCGTTCCCTCGCCGGCGAGGCGCACGAGCTCGGCGGGCAGGTCGTCCACCTCGTACGCGACGTGGTGCATCCCGGGCCCGCGGCAGGCGAGGAACCGGCCGACGGGCGTGTCGGGCGAGAGGGCCGCGAGCAGCTCGACCTGGTCCCCGCCGACGCGCATCGACGCGGCCTCCACACCCTGATCCTCCTGGGTCTGCCGCTCCTCGAGGTCGGCGCCGAAGAGCTGCTCGTAGCTCGAGATCGCGTCGTCGAGGTCCTCGACGGCGAGGCCGAGGTGGTGGACGCCCTTGACGGCCATCGCCGCGACTCTATCTACGACAGGACGCGAACGGTGCCGATCGTCTCGGCGGCGCGGGACTCGGGCTCGACGTCCGCGAGCAGCGCGTCGAGCTCGTCGCGGTTCAGCGTCTCCTGCTCCAGAAGCCTCGCTGCGAGCCCGTCCAGGTGGCCACGGTGCTTGGTGATCAGCCGGATCGCCTCGTCGAAGGCCTCGTCCGTCAACCGCGCCTGCTCCGCATCCCGCAGTCGCTTCGTCTCCTCGGAGAGCGCGTAGTTGTCGGCACGCACGGTCCGGCTGGAGACGACCTCGCCCATGCCGTACTCGAACACCATCGCGCGTGCGAGCGCCGTCGCCTTCTCGAGGTCGTTGGCAGCTCCGTTCGTGACGCGGCCGAAGACGACCTGCTCGGCGGCTCGGCCGGCCAGGAACACCTTCATCATGTCGATCAGCTCCTCCTTCGTCCGGAGGTAGCGGTCCTCGACCGGCAGGTTGAGCGTGTAACCGAGCGCCTGGCCGCGGGACACGATCGTCACCTTGTGGACGGGAAGCGCGTCTCCCATCAGGTACGACATCAGCGCGTGCCCGGCCTCGTGATGGGCGAGGATCCGCTTCTCCTTCTCGCTGACGACACGCCGCTGCTGCAGCCCGGCAACGACCCGCTCCATCGCCGCCTCGAACTCGGCGTGGCCGATGGTCAGGAGGTTACGGCGGCCCGCGAAGATCGCGGCCTCGTTGCAGATGTTCGCCAGGTCGGCGCCGGCCAGCCCGGCGGTCTGGCGGGCGATGGTGTTCAGGTCGACGTCGTCCGCGAGCGGCTTGCCCCGGGTGTGCACCTCGAGGATCTTCTCGCGGCCGGCCAGGTCGGGCGGCGCGACGAGCAGCTGGCGGTCGAAGCGTCCGGGCCGCAGGAGCGCCGGATCGAGATCCTGGACCCGGTTCGAGGCGCCCATGACGACGACCTGGTCGCCGGACGAGAACCCGTCCAGCTCGACCAGCAGCTGGTTCAGCGTCTGGTCCTGCTCTCGGTTGAACCCGTGGCCTGCCCGGGCGGTACCGACGGCGTCGAGCTCGTCGATGAAGATGATCGCGGGCGCGTTCTTGCGGGCGGTGGCAAAGAGCTTGCGGATGCGCGAGGCGCCGAGCCCGGCGAACATCTCGACGAACGCGGACGCGCTCTGCGAGTAGAAGCTGGCACCCGACTCGTTGGCGACGGCCTTGGCGAGCAGGGTCTTGCCGGTGCCCGGCGGCCCGTGGAGGAGCAGGCCCTTCGGGACCCTGGCGCCCAGCCTGGCGAAGCGCTTCGGGTCGCGGAGGAAGTCGACCACCTCCTCGAGCTCGGCCTTCGCCTCTTCAACGCCGGCGACGTCCGCGAACGTGACCGAGGTCTTCGAGTTCGGCTGGGTCAGGTTCGGCTTCACGCGCGGCATCAGCCGGATCGTCCACAGGATCAGGACGACCAGCACGGCGAAGAAGACGATCGGCAACCACGCCAGGGCACCCTGACTGATCTCGTGGGTGACCGACCACAAGGGCATCGGCGTCTGCATCGGCAGCCCTGGACGGTTGCATTAGTAGGCTCACGCGCGTGGAGCTGCCGCTGCCCCCGCACTGGGAGCCCGGACGGGTGCACGAGGTGCGGCAGGTGCCGTACGAGCAGCGGGCGGCCGAGGCCGCCGACTGGGCGGCCCGGCACGGAGTGCGGCCGGCGCGCGAGGACGAGCGGCGCGTGTGCCTCCTGCTGATCGACGTCCAGAACACGTTCTGCACTCCCGGCTTCGAGCTGTTCGTTCCGGGAGCACCCGACGACAACATGCGGCTGTGCGAGTTTCTCTACCGAAGCCTCGGCACGGTCACCCAGGTGGTCGCGACGCTCGACACGCACCGGGCGATGCAGGTCTTCCACCCGGCCTGGCTCGTCGATTCGCAGGGTCGGCATCCACTCCCGTACACGGCGGTCTCGGCCGACGACGTCCGGCGTGGGGCATGGCGCGCGGCCGATCCGGGCGAGCAGGACGCGCTCGTCGAGTACGTGGGGGCGCTGGAGGCTCGCGGACGGTACCGGCTGACCGTCTGGCCCTACCACGCGATGCTGGGCGGGATCGGCCACGCGCTCGTGTCCGCGGTCGAGGAGGCGGTGTTCTTCCACGGAATCGCGCGCGCCGCCGGCCCCGTGTTCGAGCTCAAGGGAGACGAGCCGCGGACCGAGCACTACTCGGCGCTCGGCCCGGAGGTCGGCGGCAGCCGGAACGTCGCGCTCGTTGAGCGGCTGCTCGGCTTCGATGCCGTTCTCGTCGCCGGCCAGGCGAAGAGCCACTGCGTCGCGTGGACGGTCGCCGACCTGCTCGACGACGTTCCCGCGGACCGCGTCTACCTCCTCGAGGATTGCACCTCCCCCGTCGTCGTCCCGGGCGCTGCCGACTTCACGGGGGAGGCGAACGCGGCGGTGGCGGGATTTGCGGCCCGCGGAGCATACGTCGTCCGCTCGACCGACCCGCTCGGGACCTGGCTCTGCTGACACCTCCGGCGACGAAGAACCTGGGCCCGCCTCCGGCGGAGTGCTCGTTACGAGACGGGCTCGAGTCGCGTGTTCGGCCGGTAGTAACGGCCGACCTTCGGGGTCGGGCGGCCGTCGGTGAGCACGATGTCGGCCGTGAAGTCGTTCTCGCCACGGATCAGCGACGAGCCGACCCCGTAGGCGTCGACCGGGACGCCCGCCCGCTCGAATGCGCGAATCCGATCGACCGTGAAGCCACCGGATGCAACGATCTTCACCCGCTCGAACCCGTCATGGTCGAGCGCGTCACGCACCTTGCGGACGAGCCGCTCGTTCACGCCGCGC
>CAWIMQ010000008.1:0-132661 GCA_963837265.1 uncultured Actinomycetes bacterium | reverse complement strand
GGGTCGAAGTCGCCCATCTCCTGCCACAGCGAGCGGTCGACCAGCTGTCCCGAGGTGTCGAGCCTGACGCCCCACAGACGATCCCTCAGCGCCCGTGCGACCTCGAGCGTGGTTCGCACCGAGTCGTTCTCGAAGTCGACGAGGACGACGATGTTGAAGTCGTCCGGCGCCCACTCCGCGAACTTCGTCGACGCGAGCACCGTGTTCCCGCCGTAGGCGGCGATCAGCGAATGCGGGACGGTCCCGATTCCGCGGCCGCCCCACCACGACGACTGCGCGTCGGTGGTCACGCCGATCTCGGCGCCGACCAGTGCCCCGGCGACGTGAGCCGCGTACCCGTCGCCTGTCTGGACACGGTGGTGGTCGTGCCGCGCGGGCATGAAGATGATCGGCTTGCCGCCCGCAGCCTCGAGCACCTTGGTCACATTCGTCGAGATCAGCGTGCGCCGGGCGAGGACGCCGAGATACACGGTCTCGAGATGTGCGAAGAGCGTGTAGTCCCCCTCGATCGTCATCACCGACTCCCATGGGGCGATCCGGTCGCCGTCGTAGAGGGCGTGCACGGCAAGCGCCTCCCAGTCCTCCGAGCAGAGCTTGAAGATCGCGATCGCCTCGTCCATCCCGCCGAGCACCGCCTCGTGCTTCTGGAAGACCTGCATCACGACTCGCGGGCGGCGCCCGTCCGCGAGCAGCGCCGATCGCGTGTGATTGAAGTACGCGTCGGTGTAGTAGCCCTCCCGCATCTTCTCGACGGGAAGGTCGAAGATCTCAGGCGGAAGCCGCTTACGGCGCAGCCGGGTGCGGAGCGCCATGTTCCTCCAGCTCGAGGCAGGCCCGCAGCGCAGCCTCGGCGACCTGGAGCTGGTCGGGAGCGGGATCGGCGGTGGCGAGACGGTGCTGGAGCTCGTGGCCCGGTAGCGCAAGCGCGCGCGCGACCGGATGCTCCGGGTTGCGCACCATCCACGAGAAGACCTCGGTGGCGACCGCGATCGAGCCGAGGGCCGCGCCCAGGCGAGCGGCTCCACGCACCGGCGCCGGCGCCCGGGCAGCCAGAGCCGCTCCAAGAGAGGACGTGAGCAGCAACGGCCCGACGAGATGAGAGCCGCAGCGCTCGTTCTCCTTCCCGCGCGGCTCGCCGTGCTCGTACGAGCCGATCGAGATGTGCTCGGCGCCGTGGTACGCGGCGAGATCGGGCCCGCGGAGCGCAAGCATCGCGGGCAGGAGCGACAGCCCGCCGCCGAGCAACTCTCTCGCCCCGGGGCCGAGCCTGGTGGAGCGCCGCAGAGCCTGCGCGATCACAGCGCTGCCCACCATCGAGGCGAGCACGATCGGACGCTCGAAGGGCAAGCGCGCCTCGGGCCGCGCGCGCCGCATGCGTGGCAGGAGCAGGAACGCATCGAGCAGCCGCGCGGGGCCACGCAGGAGCGGATTCGACACCGCTGCGCCCCTGACCCGTTTCGTTCCGGCAGCAAGCCGGAGCTCACCGTCCTCGGTCCGGACTGCCACGGCCCAGGCGGTCGGCCCGTGCACGAGCACGCCGTTCTGGAGCGCCATCCCGCCGAGGCGGATCTTCTCCTGCTTCCCGGCCATCCCCTCGAGAGCGTACCCGCGTCCGTCACCCCGGGCGGATCCAGCAGGGCACACAATCGACACGGCGACGGCACACCCGCGTCACAGCCTCCGGGTTATGCTCGCCGTGGGGAGGAGGCCGGGAGCACCAGACAGAGAGAGCCATGGCCGGAACGGCCATGACCGTGCCCGCCCCGCATCCCACCCCCGACCCGCGCTCCCGGGCCGGCGCCACGCTCAGGCGCCCGGATCGTGGCCGGAGCCCGCCCCGCGTCGACCGCCCACCAGCCGTGCGACGTGGCGCAGGAACTCGACACCGAGCTCGAGATCCTCGACGGGAATCCGCTCGTCGGCGGAATGGATCAGGCGCGCGGCAAGCTCGGCACTCATCGCCCGAAGCGGGAAGAAGCCGTATGCGACCGTTCCGAACGCCTCCCGCAACCAGTGGGAGTCCGTGAAGCCGGCCACGCAGATCGGCGCGAGCCGGGCACCCGGCTCCGCCGCCGCCACGAACGACTCGATCGCCTCCCACAGCGGCGTGTCGAGCGCCGACCGCGTGCCGCCCTGCCCGTCGCGCCACTCAAGCTCGTAGTCGGCCTCGCCGAGCCACGATCGCAGCGCCGGCTCGGCCTCGGCCTCCGTCTGCCCGGGCAGCAGGCGGCAGTCCACGGTCACCTCGCAGCGCCCGGGGATGACGTTCCGCTTCGCCGAGGCCTCGACCATCGTCGGGGCGACCGTCATCCCGAGCAGCGGCTCGAGGGTCTCGGCAGCGACCCGATCGACCGACCTCGCCGCCTCGAGCGCCTCCGGGGCGCCGGGGACGTCCTCGAGGAGCGCGCCCAGGAACCCCTCGGTCTCGGGCGTCAGCCTCGGCTCCGGCGCGAACCGGCCGAGTCGCTCGATCAGAGCCGACGCCTTCACGAGGGCGTTGTCGGCGATCGCCGGCATGGATGCGTGCCCGCTGCGACCGTGGACGCGCAGTACGAACGGCGAGCTCCGCTTCTCCGCCGTGGAGCACAGGTAGAGCACGCGCCCGCCGAGCTCCATCCGGTCCCCGGCTCCCTCGTTGATCGCGTAGTTGCAGCGAACCGCGTCCGGGTGCTCGGCGCAGAGCCACTCGAGGCCGAACGCGATGCCCTCGCCCATCTCCTCGTCGGCGGTCGCCGCGAAGATCAGGTCGCCCGCCGGCTCGAAGCCCTCCCGTGCGAGGGATGCGATCGCGACCGCGTTCGCCGCGACCTGCCCCTTCATGTCCAGCGCCCCGCGTCCCCACACCGCCCCGTCGCGAACCTCGCCCGACCACGGGTCGACCGACCACTCGGCGGGGTCTGCCAGCACCGTGTCCGTGTGGGAGAGGAGCAGCAGGCTCGGGCCCTCCCCGCGTCCCCGGATCCGCGCGACCAGGTTGGCCCGCTCCGGGCTGCGAGCGTACAGCTCGCACTCGACGCCCACCGGCTCGAGGTAGCCGCGGAGGAGCTCGGCCGCCTTCGTCTCGTTGCCCGGCGGGTTGACGGTCTCGAGGCGGATGAGCGCCTGGAGGAGCGCGACTGTCTCGTCGCGTAGCGATGCGACCGCCACTACGGCTGCTCGATCGCGCGATTCGTCAGCTCGGTGCGCACCTTCCAGAGCTCCGGGTAGAGCTTGCGCTCGATCAGCTTCCCGAGCAGCTCGACCGGCGTCCCCTGGGTCCCGACCACCTCGCCGCCGATGATCCGCTCGACGACCATGAAGTGCCGGGCCCGCCAGGTCGTCACCCACTCGTCCAGATCGGTGAGCGCCTCGGCGAGCTGGTACAGCTCCTCGTGGTCGCGCCCCCGTGTGTACACGTCGACGAGCGAAAGCCCTGCGCGACGGCGCAGCTCGTGGAATGCCTGGCCGAGCGCCGGCGCGGCGTGCCGCACGCGGCTCCAGCCCGGGGAGTCGAACCCGCTGCCGTGACCGAGCGCCGGCCGCACCTCGGCCGTGTACTCCCACGGCGACATCAGCTCGAGCATGTCGAGCCCCTGGGCGACGAGCCTGAAGCAGAGCACCACGCGGCGCAGGAGCCGAAGCGCGGCGGCGATCTCGCCGCCCCGGAGGTGCCCGGTGGCCGCCTCGATCTCTTCGCCCGCCAGCTTCAGCCAGAGCTCGGAGGCCTGGTGCGTGCACTGGAAGAGCAGCTCGTCGTGGTGTGCGCGCGCGTCCGGCGGCTTCTGCAACGCAAGCAGCTCGTCGGTGCGAAGGTAGCGCTCGTAGTCACTTGCGCCCGGCCCGGGAAGAACGGGCGCGAACTCGTCCGCCGGCCCGGTCTGCTCCTGCCTGGACACGGCCTGAGCATACTTCCGGCGTGTCCGATCTGTTCGCCGACGCCGCCGCCCAGCGCCTGCCGGATCGCGCACCGCTCGCCGTGCGGCTCCGGCCTGCGAGCCTGGACGACTTCGTCGGCCAGCAGCACGTGCTCGGCGAGGAATCCGTCCTGCGACGGGCGATCGCCGAGGACCGCGTCGGCTCCGCGATCTTCTTCGGCCCGCCCGGCAGCGGGAAGACGACGCTCGCCCGCATCGTCGCCGCCACCACCGGCGCGGCGTTCGAGGAGCTCTCGGCGGTGTCCGCCAGCGTCGCCGACGTCCGCGGCGTCCTGGCCCGCGCCCGCGAGCGCCTCGGCGCCCAGGGCCGGCGCACGATCCTCTTTCTCGACGAGATCCACCGCTTCAACAAGGCGCAGCAGGATGCGCTCCTGCCGGCGGTGGAGGAGGGGCTCGTCACGCTCATCGGGGCGACGACCGAGAACCCCTACTTCGAGGTCAACTCGGCGCTTCTCAGCCGGGTCCAGCTCTTCGAGCTCGGACCGCTCGAGCTCTCCGACCTCGAGCGGGTGATCGCCAAGGGCGAGACGGCCCTCGACCTCGAGCTTCCGGCCGAGCTCCGAGCCCTGATCGCACGCCGTGCCGGTGGCGACGCGCGGAGCGCGCTCAGCATCCTCGAGCTCGCCGTCCAGACGGCCGGCGACGCGACGATCACCGAAGCCCACGTGGAGGATGCCGCGCGCAAGCGGCCGCTCGTCTACGACAAGGGCGGCGATGCCCACTACGACTTCATCTCTGCGTTCATCAAGTCGATGCGGGGCTCCGACCCCGACGCGGCCGTCTACTACCTCGCGGCGATGCTCGAGGGCGGCGAGGATGCCCGGTTCATAGCGCGCCGGATGATCGTGCTCGCCTCCGAGGACATCGGCAACGCCGACCCGCGAGGCGCTCGTCGTCGCCGTGGCCGCGGCGCAGGCCGTCGAGCACGTCGGACTGCCCGAGGCGCGGCTCAATCTCGCGCAGGCGGCGACCTACCTCGCGCTCGCGCCGAAGTCGAATGCGAGCTATGTCGCCCTCGAGGAAGCGACCCGGGACGTCCGGGAGCATGGCAACGCCCTCCCTCCGGACGCGCTTCGGAGCGCCGGCTACCCGGGTGCGAAGAAGCTCGGCCGCGGCGAAGGCTACGTGTACCCGCACGACGACCCGGCCGGGTTCGACATCGATCACCTTCCCGACCCGCTGAAAGGGAAGAAGTACTACCGGCCGTGAGAGACGAAGCCGAGTACGAAGGCGACAGCGGAGCTCTCGGCCTTGGTGCGAGACGATGTCGCGACGCCGAAGGCGTCACCCTGCACGTCCACGAGTGGGGAGACCCGGCCGCACCCTCGCTCGTCTGCCTGCACGGCGTCACCTCGTACGGCGGCCGCTTCGATCGGCTCGCGGCGGGGCTGATCGAGCGCCACCACCTCGTCGCGCCCGATCTCCTCGGACACGGCCGCTCGTCGTGGGAGCCGCCCTGGGACGTCGACGCGCACCTGGCCGCGATCGCCGAGGCGGTGCCGGCCGGGTCCGCGGTGTGGGTCGGGCACAGCTTCGGAGGGCGGCTCGCGGCCGAGCTCGCCGCCCGCGAGCCCGACCGCGTCGAGCGCCTCGTCCTCCTCGACCCGGCGCTGCAGGTGCTGCCACACGTCGCCCTCGACATGGCCGAGCTGGAGCGCGCCGACGTCTCGTATGCGACCGTCGAGGAAGCGGTGCAGGCTCGGTACGAAGCCGGACGCGTCCTGCGCGCGCCGCGCGAGCTGGTGATCGAGTCCGACGGCGGGCACCTCGACCCCGGCCCTGACGGTCGCCTGCGCTATCGCTACTGCAAGAGCGCGGTCGTCGCGGCGTGGAGCATCATGGCGAGCCCACCGCCTCCGCCTGCGAGGACGCCGACCCTGTTCGTCCTCGGCGCCGAATCGTGGCTCACGCTCGACGACCAGGTCGAGGCGTATCGGGCCGCGCTCGGCGACCAGGTCGAGGTCGTCACCGTCCCGGGGGGCCACACGGTCTACTGGGACGCGCTCGCCGAGACGACGAGCGCGCTCGAGGCGTTCCTGAGCTAGAGGATCCGCGCTCCCAGCGCGCTCGCGACCAGCTCGACCGCGAGCTTCCCGGTCTCGTTCTCGCGGTCGAGGATCGGGTTCGCCTCCACCACCTCCAGAGAGGTCATCGATCCGGACTCGGCGACGAGCTCCATCGCCAGGTGGGCCTCGCGGTAGGACAGGCCCCCGCGCACCGGCGTGCCGACCCCCGGCGCCACCTCCGGGTCGAGCGCGTCCAGGTCGAGGCTGACGTGCACGAAGCCCGGGCCGGCTACACATGCGAGCGACCGGCGAACAGCCTGCTCGATCCCGATCCGGTCGACGTCGCTCATCGTGAACACGCTCGCGTTCAGCTCGCGGAGGAGGTCCCGCTCTCCGTCGTCCAGCGAGCGGACGCCGACGAGCGCGACCCGGCCCGGATCGACTGCCGGAAGCGTGAGTCCCGGGCGCTCGAAGATCGGGCCGCCGAGCCCCATCGCCGCGGCGAGCACCATTCCGTGGACGTTCCCGGACGGGCTCGTCTCCGGCCGGTTCACGTCACCGTGCGCGTCGATCCACAGGACGCCGCCGGGCCCGCCGCGGGCGAGCCCACCCAGCGTTCCGAGCGCGACCGAATGGTCACCCCCGAGCACGATCGGCAGACGGCCCTGCTCCCGCGCTCCGGCGACGAGATCGGCCACGCGCTCGCAGCTCAGGAGGATCTCCCGCAGGAAGCGGAACCGCTCGTCCCCGACCGGCGTCGCCTCGGCGACCGCGGTCTGGACGTTCCCGTAGTCGACGCAGGCCCAGCCGAGGGCCCGGATCCGATCGGCCAGACCCGCATAGCGGATCGCCGACGGCCCCATGTCGACCCCACGTCGACCCGCGCCCAGGTCGAGCGCGGCACCGATCACCGCAGCCGTGCGTGGAGTTTTCTCCGGTGGCATCGGGGCAAACCTAGCGATGGCGTGAGCGGCAGTTGGCGGTGACGGACACTCCAAGCATGATCCGCGTTCTGCTCGCGGACGACGACGAGGGCTACCTCGAGTCGCTGCAGAGCCTGATCGGCCGGCAGCCCGGCCTGGCCGTCGTGGGTCTCGCCCGCGACGGGCGGGAGGCCCTCCGCCTCGCCGACGAGGTCGCGCCGGACGCAGTCGTCGTCGACCTGCACATGCCCGAGCTCGGCGGCGTCGAGGCGATCAGGCGGCTGCGAGCCGACCATCCCCTCGCCTGCCTGATCGCCCTCACCGGCGACGGCGACGCCGAGCTCCATCGAGCGGCGAGCCACGCGGGCGCCGACGGCGTCTTCGTCAAGGGCGTGATCGTCGAGCGCCTGCGCGAGACCCGCGGGTGAGCCGGAGGTTCCCGGCAACGACCCTCGGCTAGACTGTGCCGCCGCGGCGAGGTAGCTCAGTCGGTAGAGCACACGGCTGAAAACCGTGGTGTCGCCGGTTCGATTCCGGCCCTCGCCATCCCTCCTCCCCCTTCGGAAGTCCGCTCGCGCTGCGCGCGAGCATGACGACTTCCGAAGGATTGACTGCTGCCGGCGAACCTGGTCGTGCCGCGCCCGAACATGTCGGGCGCGGTGGCCCCTGCCGGAGCCGGGCAGGGGCCGTACACTCGGCTACGAGCCCTTCCAGCCGAGCCAAAGCGGCGGGCGCGTTCCAGCCGGCGCTCGTCGCCGGTGCGTGCGAACGCCTCGAGGAGTGGGGCGCCGTTGCCCGATGTGCCGTGGCGAAGACCGTGGCCGTCTCGTCGCCGTGGGCGCCTGCGTACCAGACGAGTTCGGTGCCTGCGAGTGCAGATCCTCGTCGAGGTAGTCCCGGCCGCGGTAGTCGTCATCCTGCCGCCAGAGTCCGTCGTCGCCCCGGCGGGCGCGTGGGGTTGTGGCCGTCTCGGGGCTCGCTTCGCGGTCCGCTTGATTTTCGGCCGGGGAGGAGTAGGGTTCGGGCCACGAGGACGTCCGCGGCGCGGTAGCACCGGCCCGGACGTCCTTTTTCCGGTCAGACGACGGCGTTGATCGTCAGCTGCTGGCCCGAGCGGATCGAGAACATCTCCGCGGCGTTGCCGTCGGTGATCGCGACCGCGATTCGCTCGTAGGCGTCCTCGTAGAGAATGATGTCGCCGGGCCTCGCGTCCGCGAACGTGCGGGCGGCGGTGGCGAAGTAGCGGTCGACGCCGAGGTCGAGCTCGATCTGCCGGCCCGGCGAGATCCCGGCGCGGCCGATGTCCTCGCGCGAGAGGTTGAGCTGGACGTTGCCGTAGCGGTCGACGTAGAGCACGGTGGCCCGGATCCGCGCCTCGCCGATCTCGGCCTCCGGCAGCTCGAGCCGGACGAGCGACCGGGGCTCGACGGCCGGCCCGAGATCCTCCGGCGGCACGCCGCTCGCGAGATGGGCGGCCGCGGGCGCGAAGACGTCGCGACCGTGGAAGGTCCGCGAGACCGACTCGAGCATGTACGCGGCATTGGCCAGCTCCCAGGTGCCGGCGATCTCCCCGGCCCGCTCTGCCGCGGGGACGAGCAACCCGTTGTCCGGGCCGACGAACAGACGGCCGTCCGCGTCGCGCACGACGAGCCCCCGGCGTTGGCTCCCGACCCCCGGATCCACGACCGCGAGGTGCACCCCCTCCGGAACGTACGGGAGCGTGTTCGCGAGGACGATCGCTCCCTGGAGCACCGCCTGGGGCTCGATCCCGTGGGTGACGTCGACGATCTGCGCAGCCGGGGCAATTCGCTTGATCACACCGCGGCAGACCCCGACGAAGTCGTCCTGTAGCCCGAAGTCGGACAGGAAGCTGATGAACACGCCGGGAGGCTACCCGGCCTCCGCCACGGCGGCGACGAGGCCTTCGACGGTCGGCGCCGCCGCCTCTGCGGCGACCCGCAGCCCGGCGGCCACGGCAGCGGCCGTCGTCTCCGGGCCGATCGACACGACCCGCAGCGCAGGGTTCGCATCGGCCAGGGCGCGCGCCGCCGAGGGCGATGCGACCACCGCCAGGTCGCCGACGAGCGGCTCGACCGCCACCACCGCCCTCGTCCGGTACAGCGCGACGACGTCGGCGCCGAGCTCGGCCGCAAGCAGCGGCCTCGCGCCCTCTGCGCCCGCGAAGAGCACCCGGCCCGCCGGGCGGGGGAGCTCCGCGAGCAGCCCCTCCTGCGTCGAGACCCGCGGAACGAGGTCGGCACCCCCCCAGGCTGCCGCGGTCGCGGGGCCGATCGCCGCGACACGACGGGCCCGGCCCCTCATCCGTCGCTTCAGCTCGCGCGCCCCGGTCGCGCTCGTCAGCACGAGCCAGTCGTAGCCGTCCAGCTCCACGGGCCCGGTCTCGATCGGCTCGATCTCGACGAGCGGGCACACGACCACCTCATACCCGAGCTCGCGGAGCCGCGCAGCCAGCGGCTCGTTTCGCCCCCCGGGTCGCGTCAGGACAACCGTGCAGCGAGCCGTGCCAGCTCCTCGCCCAGCGCGGCCGGGTCGTCGCCGGAGCGCCGCTCGACCCACTGCCCGTCCTCGCCCGCGACGAGACCGACGAGCGTCGACCCGTCGTGGTGCGCCGCCACCGGCGCCAGGCAGCCCCCGCCGACCGCGGCCACGCACCGTCGCTCAGCCTCGACGCGGCGGCGCGTCTCCGCATCGTCGGCGGCCTCGACCAGTGCCTCCTCGCCGGCCCGCACCTGGACGGCCAGCGCGCCCTGGCCGGCTTCCGGGACCATTTCCGCGGGCTCGAACCTGTGACCGATCTCACCTGCCAGCCCGAGCCGGTCGAGCCCGCAGGCCGCGAGCACCACCGCGTCCAGGCCGCGCTCCTCCCGCTTGCGCAGGCGGGTGTCGATGTTGCCGCGCAGTGGCTCGATCAGGAGCGCCGGCTCCAGCGCCAGCAGCTGGGCTCGCCGGCGAACGGACGCCGTCCCCAGCCGCATGCCCGGGCGAAGCCGGTCCGCTCCACAGAGCGCGTCGCGCGGATCGTCCCGCGGCAGGTATGCGCCCACGGTCAGCCCGTCGGTGTCGGTCGAGGTCATGTCCTTCGCCGAGTGCACCGCGGCGTCGATGCGGCCGTCCAGGAGCGCCTCCTCCAGCTCCTTCACGAACACGCCGCGAGCGCCGAGCTCGCCGAACGGCCGCCGGCGGTCCCGGTCGCCCACCGTCGTGATCGGGACGAGCGCGATCTCGCGGCCGGCGCCGCGCAGGAGCTCGCCGGCGAGCGACGCCTGCGTCAGCGCGAGCCGGCTGCCGCGGGAGCCGAGCCGGAGGAGCATCAGTCGCCCCGCGTCTCGCCGAGCCCGAAGAGGTGGCGCAGCGCCTGCGCATAGCTCCCTCCGTCGGCGCCGGCCGCGGCCTCCTTCAGCCGCACCGTGGGCAGGTGGAGCAGCTTCGCGACGATCTGGGCGGTCACGGACTCGACCGCGTCCTCCTGCGTCTTCGAAAGCCCGAGGCGGCCGCGGGCACGCTCCAGCTCGGCGGCCCGGATCTCCTCCGCCCATGCACGGAGCGACGCGATCGCGGGGACGACCTCACGCGACGCCTGCCACTCGCGGAAGCGCTCTGCCTCCTCGGCGACGATCGCCTCCGCTCGTGCCGCCTCGCGGCGGCGGCCGGCGAGACCCGCGGCGACGACCGCCTCGAGGTCGTCGATGTCGTAGAGGTAGCAGCCCTCGAGCTCGTGGATCGCGGGATCGAGGTCGCGCGGCACGGCCAGGTCGATGAGGAACAGCGGCCGTCCCCTGCGCGAGCGCAACGCCCCCTCGACGCCGGCCCGGGTGAGCGCCCACCCGGACGCACCGGTCGAGGAGACGACGATGTCCACCTCGGCGAGCGCCTCGGCAGCCCGCTCGAAGGCGATCCCGGCGGCGGCGAACCGGGCGGCGAGCTCGTCGGCCCGCTGGGGCGAGCGGTTGGCGACGTAGGCGATGCGCGCGCCGCGGGCGGCCAGGCTGCGCGCGGCGAGCTCGGCGACGTGACCGGCCCCGATCAAGAGAACGCTGCACCCCTCCAGGCGTCCGAACACCTGCCGGGCCAGTGCGGCGGCGGCGGACGAGACGGAGGCGGGGCTCTCGGCGATCGCGGTCTCGGCACGCACCTTCTTGCCGGCGTGTAGCGCCTGCCTGAAGACGCGGTCGAGCACCGGCCCGGTCGTCCCGGCGTCGAAGGCGGAACGGACTTGACCGAGGATCTCGCCCTCGCCGGGGACCAGCGAGTCGAGCCCGGCGGCGACTCGGAGCAGATGGAGCGCGGCCGCCTCGTCGGAGAGGCGGTAGACGACGGGGCCCAGCTCCTCGTCCGGCAGGCCGCTGACCCGGCCGAGCGCCTCGAGCGCACGGTGCTCGGCGTTCTCTCCGACGAGATAGAGCTCCGTGCGGTTGCAGGTGGACAGGCACACTGCCTCGCCGCCGGCGGCGAGCGAGGCGGCCAGCTCGGCTGCCTCGGGCAGCGGGACGAACGCCCGCTCCCGCACGGCGACCGGCGTGCCCTGGTGTGAGAGGCCGACGAGCGTCAGGGTCATGAGAAATGCGTGAGCTGGAGGCCGAGGCGGGCGACCACGACGAGGGCGAAGCCGGCGAGCGCCAGGTACGCAGCCCGGCGGCCGTGCCAGCCGGCTTCGCGCCGGAGGACGACGTAGGCGCCGTAGACGAGCCAGGTGCCGAGCGTGACCGCCATCAGCGCGTCCGGCGCGCCGCCGTGGCTGCGCAGCCGGACGAGACCGGCGACGATGCCGGCGCTGAGCGCGGGGAGCGCGACGGCGATCGTCCGGGCAGCGAGCGTCTCGAGCGTGACCAGCGACGGCGCGCGGCCGAGCAGCGAGGCCGGGCGGTGCGCCTTCAGCCGCCGCTCCTGCCACAGATAGAGGGCCGAGAGCGCTGCGGCGAGCGTGAATGCCGCGAAGGCGAACGAGAGGAGCCCGACATGGACGGCCAGGAACGCGGTCGAATAGCCGCTCCGCCGGTGGGTTCCGGTGCCTCCGCCGAGCCGCGCGAGAACGAGAAGCACGGCGGCGAGCGGCATCACGGCGAGGCCGAGCAACCGGTACCGCGTCCGGCAGCCCCACACCAGATAGACGCTGACCACGAGCCAGACGAAGAGGTTGAGCGAGCCGGCCCAGTTCGCCCACGGGAAGCCGTCGACCCGGGCCGCCTGCACGACGAGCAGGCCGGTCTGGAGCAGCCAGCCGAGCCGCACGCCCCACGTCGCCAGCCTGCCGGCCGGGCCCGGCCGCCGAGCGTCGCCGGCATAGGCAACAGCAGCCTCCCCGTAGGCAAGGAGCGCAGGCCAGAACAGCAGCTCAGCCATCGGCGCGCTTCCGGGCAAGCTCGGCAAGCTCACCCACCTCGCGCTCGAGGCGGGCGAGCTTGAGCGCCATGATCGCGAACCAGAGGAGCGCGAACGCGAAGACCACGAGGTAGGCGGCGGCCACGTACTTCTCCTCGGTGCTCACGGCCGCTCCGGCGCCCGCACGCCCGGCGTGGCCACCCCAGCCCAGCCCCCGCGCCGGCGGCTCACGCGAGCAGCTCCCTGAGCTCCCGTAGCCGCGCGTCGAGGCGCTTGCCCGCCAGCTCGAACTGGTAGAGCGCGGCGAACAGCGCGAGCATCGCCGCCAGGCACACGCAGAAGGTGGCGAACTGCGAGGTCGCCATCTGCGGGCCGTGCCGGTTGAACGCGACCGGGTGGATGTACTCGTTCGCGAGCCGGATGGCGAGAAAGCTGATCGGAATCAGGACGACGCCGAAGATCGCATACACGGCGCAGAGGTTGGCCCGCTGGGGCCCGGGCTCGACGGAGTAGCGGAGCATGAAGTACGCCGAGTAGAACAGGAAGAGGACGAGGAAGAGGACGAGCTGCCGCTCGCTCCAGAGCCACCAGTGCCCCCAGCGGAACCTCGCCCAGAGGGAGCCGGTGATCAGCGTCATGGCGCCGAAGACCACGCCCAGGTGGATGGCCACGTAGCTCTCCAGGTCGGCCCCCGGGCGCTCCTTCCAGAGGTGCATCAGCCCCTTCCACGCGCCCCAGCCGAAGCATGCGTACGCGGTGAGCGCGATCGGGACATGGAAGTAGAAGATCTTCTGGTTGAGACCGTCCTGGTCGACCGGCGCGTAGAAGAAGACGAGCACGATCGCCGCCGGGAGGAGCGCGGCGGCGACGGCCGCGCTCAGCGCGACGCGGTTATTCCGTGACCACGTACTCAAAGGAGGCCCAGGAGATGATCGCAAAGACCGCGTCGTAGAGCGCGAGAAAGCCCAGGTAACGGCCGGGTTGGGCGGCCACGCCGGCGCCGACGCCGCCGACGACGATCGGAATCGCCAGCGGCAGGAAGAGAAGCGGGAGCAGGAGCTCGCGCGCGCGACCCGCGACGGCCATCGCCGCGAGGACCGTGCCCACGGCGCAGATGCCGAGGTCGGCGAGCCCGACGCCGGCGATCGTCGCGGCGTCGATCCCCGAGAAGAACAGTGCGAATGCGGGCAGCGCGACGAGCTCGGCGACGGCGAGGAAGCCGAGCACGGCCAGCGACTTCGCCAGCCAGATCGCACTCCGGTCACAGGGGGCGAGCAGGAGGCCGTCGAGCAGCCGCTGCTCCCGCTCCGCGACGAACGCGCGGGTCAGGCCGAGCAGGGCGGTGAAGACGATCGCGACCCAGAGCAGCCCCTTCGCCGCCAGGTCGGAGCTGCCGGCAGGAAGGGCGAAGTGGAAGACGACGAGCGAGGCGACGACGAAGAGCAACATCGCCGGGACGATGCTCCGGGCGCGCAGCTCGAGCATCAGATCCTTGCGCGCCAGGACGAGGACGTCGGAGAGGTAGGCGGTCACGCGAATGCGAGGCGGTCGGTGGCGAGCCCGTCGATCCGCACGGGGTCATGGGTGGCGACGACGAAGGTCGCACGGGGACGGAGCGCGTCCAGCTCGCGGTCGAGCAGCGCCGCGGCGGCCTCGTCCAGCGAGCTGAACGGCTCGTCCAGCACGAGCAGGTCGGGATCGTGCAAGAGCGTCCGGCAGAGCGCGAGCCGCTGCAACATTCCGCGCGAGAAGGAGTCGGCACGCTCCGTGCGAGCGCCCCAGAGCCCGAAGCGCTCGAGCAGCATCCCGATTCGCTCACGCCGCTCGGGGACGCGGTAGAGCCGGCCGTACAGGTCGAGGTTCTCGATCGCGGTCAGCTCCCGGTAGACGAGCGGCTCGTGACCCAGGAAGCCGATCCGCTCCCGCGGCACCCCGACGCGCAGAGCGCCGGCAGTGGGCACGAGCAGACCGGCGATCAGCCGGAGGAGCGTCGTCTTGCCGGAGCCGTTCGGGCCGGTGAGGAGCAGGAAGCCGCCGCGCGGCACGTCCAGGTCGAGGCCGCGGATCACCTGCTTCGCGCCGTAGGCTCGGCCGAGGCCCCGGGCCTCGATCACCGCTCGTCTCCCACGCGTCGATCGGCCTCTCCGGCCACGGCCGGCCCCGCCTCGTCCCTCCACCGGCGCTCCCGGCCTCCTCCCCACGGCGAGCGTAGCGGCGAAACGCTCACACATGTGAGCCCGGAGTGAGCCGGAAGCGTCACGAGGCGAGCGCGTCGGCGAGCACGAAGGCGAAGAATGCGATGCTGATCACGCCGTTCATCGTGAAGAAGGCTGCATCGAGGCGGCGGAGGTCGCCGGGTCGCACGAGCGAGTGCTCGTACGCGAGGACCGCCGCGACGACTCCCGCCCCGAGCCAGTAGAGAACGCCGACCGCGAGGCCGAGGCCGGTGGCGACGAGCAGCCCGACCGCCAGGGCGTGGAGCACGTGCGCCCCGGTGAACGCGCCGGTGACACCCCACCGCGTCGCCCAGGAGTGCAGTCCCTGCGAACGGTCGACGTCGACGTCGAACAGCGCGTAGAAGAGGTCGAAGCCCGCGACCCAGGCGGCAACCGCGCCGCCGAGCGCCCACGCCTGCCACGGCAGATCGCCGCGGATTGCCGCCCACGCCCCGATCGGTGCCAGACCGTCCACGGCGCCGAGCCAGAGGTGGACGAGCCAGGTCACGCGCTTCAGGTACGGGTAGACCACGAACGCCGCGACCGGCACGGGCCAGAGCCAGCGGACGAGCGGGTCGAGCTGCCAGACCGAGACGAGGAAGAGAGCGAGCGACCCGGCGCAGAACACGGCGACCTGGGCCGCGGTCAGCCTGCCCGCCGGCAGCTCGCGGGCCGCGGTTCGCGGGTTGCGGGCGTCGATCTCCGCGTCGATCAGGCGGTTGAGCGCCATGGCCAGCGACCGCGCCCCGACCATCGCGACCGTGATCCAGGCGAGGTCGTGCGCGCGGGGCATCCCGCCCACGGCCAGGAACGCGCCGGCGTACGCGAACGGAAGCGCGAAGACGGTGTGCTCGATCTTGACGAGCGCCGCGAGCCGGCGCGGGGCCTCGATCGCGCTCATCACGTCTGGCGGTGCGCGGGACTGGGCTCCTCGGCGAGCAGCTCGAGCGCGTGCGCCAGCGCCGGGCGCAACACCTCGAAGCCGTCGCGGCAGCCGCCGGGCGAACCGGGCAGGTTGACGACGAGCGTTCGCTCCCGCACGCCGGCGATTCCGCGCGAGAGCAGGGCGTGCGGCGTGCGCGCGATCGAGTCGGCCCGGATCGCCTCGGCGATCCCGGGCGCGGCCCGGTCGAGCACCTCCATCGTCGCCTCGGGCGTGACGTCGCGCGGGCCGAGGCCCGTCCCTCCTGTCGTCAGGACGACCTGCACGTCCGCGGCCAGATCGGCGAGCGCATCGGCGATCGCGTCCCGCTCGTCGGGGACCACGCGACGGACGACCTCGAACCCCGCCGCGCCGAGGAGCTCCTCGAGGACGGTGCCGCTCCGGTCCTCCCGCGTCCCGGCCGCCACTCCGTCCGAGACGGTCAACACGGCCGCTCTCACGCGGGCTCCTTGGTCTTCTCCACCAGCCTGACGGCCTCGACGACCATCGCCTTGTCGATCGCCTTCGCCATGTCGTAGACGGTCAGCGCGGCCACGCTCGCCGCGACCAGAGCCTCCATCTCGACGCCGGTCTGGGCGGTGGCCTCCACGGTCGCCCGGATCTCGACCGACTCCGCTCCGGCTTCGACCACCAGATCGACGCGGGACAGGGGCAGCGGGTGGCAGAGGGGGATGAGCTCGGACGTGCGCTTCGCCGCCATCACGCCGGCCAGCTGTGCGGTGACGAGGGCGTCGCCTTTCGGCAGCTCTCGCAGCCGCCGTGCGGTCGCGGGCGCCATCCGCACGGTCGCCGCCGCCGTCGCGCGCCGGCGCGAGACCGGCTTGCGGCCGACGTCCACCATCCGGACGCCGCCCGCCTCGTCGACGTGCGACAGGTCGCTCACGAGGGGCAGTGTGCCCCAAGACCGCCACCCGAGGCGCGAGGGAACCGTGGGCGAGCGGCCGCCGGCGGCGGAAGGCCGGGCCGGGCTCTCCCCGGAACGCGTGGGCGGGTCATGCCCCCCGGAGCAGGGAGCCCGTGGGCGAGTCCCGGGCGACGCCGGGCCGCGCGCCGTCGAGATCGGCGAGCTGGGCCGCCAGCCACGCCGAGAGATCGTGCTCGCGGACGTGTGCCATGAGGGCCTCGGCGCGAGCCTGCCGCTCGGCCACCGACAGCTCGAGGGCGGCGTGGATCGCCTCGGCCTGCCCTTCGAGATCGAACGGATTGACGGTCAGCGCCCAGGGCTCGAGCTCCTCGTGCGCGCCGGCGTTCTCCGAGAGAACCAGCACGCCGTCTCGCCGGTTGACGAGCGGCGCCTCCTTCGCGACCAGGTTGAGACCGTCGAAGACCGCGTTGACGAGAAGCACGTCGTACCGCTTGTACGCGGCGACCGACCGCGCGAAGTGATCCTGGATCTCGAGGTGGATCGGCTGCCAGCCCTCCTTCCCGAACCGCGTGTTCACCTGGCGCACGGCGACGACGATCTCGTCCAGATAGGCCGTGTACTGGGGGATGTCCTGCCGCGAGGGATCGAGCAGCGCGAGCATCGCGACCCGTCCGTGCGCCTCCGGATGGTGCTCGAGGTAGAGCTCGAACGCACGGAACCCGCGGACGATGTTCTTCGAGGGATCCGTGCGGTCGACGCGCAGCACCATTCGCTCGCAGCCCACCTCCTCGAGGGCGTCCTCTTCCGCACGAACCTCGCCGCTCACGGCCAGCTCGTCGAACTCGGCGGTGTCGACCGAGATCGGATGGGCGGTGACGAGCGTCTCCCGTCCGTCGTGCTCCACCGTCCCCGCCTCCCGGTCGACCTCCGCGCCGAGGATCGCCTCGGCGGCGGCGAGGAAGTTGTCGCGCCAGCGCCGTGTGTGGAAGCCGACGACGTCGTTGGCGAGCAGCCCTTCGTGGATCGCTCGGCGCTGCGCGCCGGGGAGCACCGTCCAGTAGTCGGGCTCGGGCCAGGGAACGTGCACGAAATGCGCGAGCGTGGCCTCCGGCGAGGCAGCCCGAACGGCGGCGGGAGCGAGGTAGACGTGATAGTCGTGGAACCAGACCGGCGTGCCGGGCGACTCGCCGAGCTCGTCGAGCACGGCTGCCGCGAGGGACTCGTTCGCCGTCCGGTAGCTCAGCCAGTCCTCGTGGAGCCCGGGGCCGTGCGACGGCGCGCGCACGAGGTCCCAGAGGTAGTGCTGCAGGAACCAGAGCGTCGGGTTCGCGTACGCGTTGTAGAACCGGTCGAACACCGCCGGGTCGTGGACGACGAACCGCAGCCGGTACGAGGAGCCGTCGCGGCCCGTCTCCTCGAAGGCCCCGCCACCGTGGTCGGCGGCCACGGCGCGGTCCTCGGCTGTCAGGGCGCTCGCGATCCAGGTCACGTCCTGCAGCGAGACGAGCGGCCGCAGGGCGGTGACGAGCCCGCCTCCGCCTCGCCGGGCCGTCCGCTGCCCCTGTGCGTCGCGCGCATAGCCGACGGGACCGCGATTGGAGACGACGATCAGGCGGCGGCGCTCCGAGCCCACCCCCTGAGCCTAACCTCACCTGCTCCGGGGAAACCCCGGAGCCCCGGCTACGCCGCCTCGACGACGGTCAACCCGGCTCCGGCCGCCTGGTCTCCGAGCAGCAGGTTGAAGAGGGCGAGCCAGTCCCGCAGCAGGCGCGGTGTCAGGAAGTTACGCCGCACGAACTCCTTGCCCTTGAGCGCCCGCCGGCGTGCTGCCCCCGGGTCGCCGAGGATCTCATCGAGCGCGACGGCCGCCTCGGAGGAGGTGTCGACGAGCCAACCCGTCTCGCCGTCGGTGATCTGGGCGACGATCCCGCCGACGCGGCCGGCGACGGTCGGCTTCGCCTTCCAGAGCGACTCGGTCACCGTGAGCCCGAATCCTTCCTTGATCGACTTCTGGATCACCGCCTGCGAGTGCACCTGGAAGGCGTTCACCTCGACCGAGCCGACGTTGTTCAGGTTCGAGAGCACGTAGATGTCCGGGTCTCCGGCCGCATAGGCGACCGTCTGGTTGTAGTAGTCCCAGCCCTCCGGGTCGTCGTGCGCCATCGAGCCGACGAGCGCGAGCTGCACGGCGGGATGTGCTTCCTTCACCGCCCGGTACGCGTCGATCACGCCCAGCGGGTCCTTCCACGGGTCGAACCGGGAAACCTGGGTCAGGAGCGGTCGCTCGACGTCGATGCCGAACTGGTCGACGATGTACGCGGCATCCTCCGCGGAGAGCGCCATGTTCTTCGGCGTCAGCGGGTCGATCGCCGGCGGCCAGATGAAGCACCGGCGGAGGGACGTGCCGGCCGGCACGTATTCGCGGCGATGGAAGATCGCGGCGTCGTAGCGTGCAAGCGACGGAAGCAGGATTGCGACGACGTCGGGGTTCGGCGTCGACAGGTCGATGTGGCAGCGCCAGATCCAGCGCGCGCGCGAGCCCGGAACGTAGTCGATCATCCCGGCCGGCTGCGGGTCGTGGACGATGACGAAGTCGTACGCGTCCTCGAAGTCGCGCGCGTTCAGCTCGTTGTAGCGGCGGAACACGGCCTGCTCCGCCTCGGTGAGGCCCCGCGGGCTCCCCTGGAGCGCGTTGTGGATCGCCTTCGTGACCTGGAAGAAGTCCTCCTGCCCGTGGATGATCCGCCACTCGACGTCGAGCCCCACGTCGGCCATCAGCGGGATCAGCGTGTAGTTGATCTCGGCGACTCCGCCGCCGAACGCGGTGGCGGACAGGTGCGCGACACGCTTCCCCGCGAGCGGCTCCGCCAGCCGGCGGATCTCGTCCATGAGCCCCCGGCTCGCGATCGTGCCGTAGTCGGCCAGCGCCTTCCGCCCGACGTTGACCAGGTTGAGCACTAGACGAGGGTCGGCACCTAGGAGAGGCGCTTCACGAATCGGAGGCGCGAGCCGCGGCCGCTCGGGCCCTCGCCGATCTCGAGCTCGTCCGCGAGCGAGCGGATGATCGCGATTCCGAGACCCCCCTCGGTCAGGTCGCCGTCCTCCCCCTCGGAGTCGGCGTAGTCGAAGCCGGGCCCGTCGTCGAGAACCTCGATCGAGAGCCGGTCGGGCTGGAAGTCGTAGACGATCTCGACCACTCCCTCGCGGCCGTCCCGGTACGCATGCCGGATCGAGTTCGAGCAGGCCTCTGTCAACGCGAGCTTCAGGTCGGCAAGCGTCTCCTCGGGAAAGTCCTGCAGCCGGGAGATGCCCGTCAGCGCCAGCCGCCCGAGCGTGATGTACTCCGCCTTGGCCGGAATCTGCAACCGGATGAGCCGGCCGTCACCACGGTCGGAGCCGTTTGCGAACGTGTGCTGCGCTGTTCCCCGAATCCCCATGACGCTGCGGAGTCCGCTCCTTTCTACAGAATCCGGCGGCCGGAGGTGCTCCCAGGGTTCATAACCGGGAGCGTAGAACGCCTAACAAGCCGAGCCCCGCCCGGACGACCGATCCCTCGACGCCCGCACGCGCATGCGGGATCGAGTCGCTAGGGGCCGGCCGGATCGAGCGGCCTGTTCGCGAGCGTCACGCTCACCTGCCGCCGGTGGCCGGCGCGCACGACGGTGAGCCTGGACGTCTCTCCCGGGTGGAGCCGCTCGGTCACCGCCCGGACGACGTCCGCCGCGCTCCGGACCGGCTGCCCGTCGATTGCGACGATCACGTCGCCTCCGAAGGTGAAGGCGATACCGTTGAACGTGCGGTTCTGCGAGCCCCCGCGAAGGCCGGCCCGATCACCGGGGCTGCCGGCCCGCACCGACGTGATCACCGCGCCGTAACGGACCGGGTAGCCGAACTCTCTCGCGATCCCCGGAGTCAGGTCCTCGGAAGTGATCCCGACGTAGGCATACGCGACCTTTCCCGTCGCGAGGAGCTGCTCCATCGACCGCCGGGCCGCGTTGATCGGGACGGCGAAGCCGACGCCCTCGGCGTTGCCGGAGTCGCTCCTGATCTGTGCCGTGATCCCGATCACCCGCCCCTGCGCGTCGAACAGCGGCCCTCCCGAGTTTCCGTGGTTGATCGGAGCGTCCGTCTGGATCGCGTCCACGAGGTTGTACTGCGACGTGAGGGACTCGATCGAGCGCTGGGTCGCCGAGACGACGCCGACCGCGAGCGAGTTCTCGTTCCCGAACGGGCTGCCGATCGCGGCGACGGGGTCGCCCACGGCGACGCGGCCGGAGTCGCCGAGCGGAAGCGGCGTGAGCACGTGCGCGCTCGGATCGACGCGCACGACGCCGACGTCGTCGAAGACGTCCCACCCCACGACCTTCGCGCGCACCCGGTCCCGGTCCTTGAACTCGACGAACACGCTCCTGGCCGGGTGGACGCTCCCGCTCCCGTCGCCTGCGGTGGTGATGACGTGGGAGTCGGTGAGGACGACGCCGCCTGCCGAGACGACGAAGCCGGAGCCCTGCGAGGCGCTCGCGGCCGCTCCCGCGCCGAAGACGGAGTAGATCGTGACCACGCCGGCAGAGCGCTCGGCGTAGATCCGCGCGGGATCGAACGCCCCGCCGACCACGGGCCTGATGCGGGCGGGTGACGAGGCCGCTTCGGCGGGAACGGCCTCCTCGAGCACGACCGCGCGATCGCCACGGTGCAGCCATCCCGCGCCCCACGCTCCGAGGAGAACCGCTGCGGCGCCGAGAACGGCGGCGAGGGCGGCGATACCGGCGAGGAGGCGCAGGCGCACGATCACGCCCACTGTAGCCGCCCTCGATCTGTTGTCCGCCCAGTCAACGCCGCCCGGGGCGGCCGCGCCGACCCGGGCTTGCGGCACCGTTTTCACGTGTTTTCGGTCGCTACGGAACCGCCGGCTCGGCGTGCCGCACGGTCGGGGCCGACGGCAGGCGCAGCCTGAGCACCGTCCGGCCCCGCTCGGACTCGAGCTCCAGCGTCCCGCCCATCGCCTGCGCCAGCTCGCGTGCGATCGCGAGGCCGAGCCCGCTCCCCGAGGCGCGCTCCCCCTCGGCCCGGTAGAACCGCTCGAACACGCGCTCGCCGTCGGCCGCGGGGATCCCCGGACCGTCGTCGGAGACCTCGAGCGTGCCGCTTGCAGCCCTGACCACGACACGTGTGCCCCGCGGCGTGTGCACGAGAGCGTTCTCGACGAGCGCACGCGCGATCTGGAGCACACGCTGCTCGTCACCGATCGCGCGGGCACCGTCGTCGGTCTCCGCCTCCAGCGGCCGGCCGCCGGCCAGCGCCAGCGCGGAGAACTCGCCCACGACCGCCGTCGCGACCGCGCCGAGCTCCACCTGGTCGTGGTCTACGTGCAGCCTGCCCGCATCGGCGCGGGACAGGTCGAGCAGCTCCGTCGCGAGCTTCGCGAGCCGGTCGACCTGCTCACGCATGGTCGCCAGGAACTCGGCGTGCGTCGCCTGGTCCAGCTCCTCGTCGGTCAGCAGCTCGAGGAACCCGCCCAGGGAGAAGAGCGGGGTGCGCAGCTCGTGTGAGGCATTCGCGACGAACTCGCGGCGGGCATGGTCGAGAGTGGCCAGCCGCTCGCGCATCCGGTCGAACGCGCGCGCCAGCTGGCCGACCTCGTCCGAGCCGGCGTCGTGGACGGCCTCGTCGAAGCGGCCGGCGGCGATCCGCTCCGCCGCCGCCTCGAGCCTTCGCAGCCGGCGGGCGAACAGCCACGCTCCGAGATACCCGACCGCCAGCGCGCCGGCGAGCGCGAGCAGGCCGGCGACGACCAGCCGCTCGCGGACGAGCTGGACCGTGGCGAGCACCTCGTGGAGCGGCGCCGAGACGAGCAGGACGGACTCCGTGCCGGGGATCGGCGTCGCCGCCTCGGCGAAGCGCTCGTCGCCCCGCGTCGTGGTGCCGCCGCCGGGAGCCCGCCGCTCCGCCGCCCGGAGCGCGATGGGATCGTCCTGCACGTCGGTGGAGTCGAAGCCCTGCGAGTCGCCGGCGACGACGAGCGCGTTCGGGGGCCCGACCGCGTCGTACACGACCACGCGCGCGTTCGCGCTCGTGGACGCCGCCTCGAGGTAGTCCGGCCAGCGGAAGCGGTCGGTCGGTAGCTCGCGGACGATCCCCGGCGCGGCCAGCTCGAGCTGGGACACGCGGGAGCGGATCAGCCGGCTCTCGAGCGACGGGACGACGATCAGGTAGACGAGCGCGAGAGCGCCGGCGAGCACGGCCAGCAACGCGAGGCCGAGCCGCGTCCCGACCCCCCCGAGGAGGCGCCTCACGGCTCCCGGAAGCGGTAGCCGACGCGCCGGACCGTGAGCAGGAGCCGCGGGTCCTGCGGATCCGCCTCGAGCTTCTCCCGCAGGTGCCGCACGTGCACGTCGATCGTCCGCGGCTCACGGTACTCCGAGCCGCCCCAGACCGCCTGCAGAAGCGCCTGGCGGCTGAGCACGCGGCCCGGCCGCGCCGCAAGCGCGCACAGAAGCTCGAACTCGACATAGGTGAGCTGCACCGCGGCCCCGTCCAGCTCCACGGACCGGCGCGCCGGATCGATCACGAGGCCGCCGACGCGGATCGCCTGCTCCCCGGCGGCCTCATGGCGGGGCGAGACGGCCCGGCGCAGAAGCGCACGGATCCGGCTGCGAAACTCCCGGATCGAGAACGGCTTCGTGATGTAGTCGTCCGCGCCGAGCTCGAGCCCGATCACCTTGTCCAGCTCGTCGTCCCGGGCGGTCAACATCACGATCGGCACTGAGCTCCGCGCCCGGAGCCGCTTGCACACCTCGAGCCCGTCCAGCTTCGGCAGCATCACGTCGAGAACGACGAGGTCGACGGCCTCCGACGCGAACCGGGCGAGCGCCTCCTCGCCGTCCCGCGCCTGCACCACGCGGTATCCGTCACGTTCCAGCGGGTACGTCAGCAGCTTCTGAACCGACTCCTCGTCGTCGACGAGCAGGATGGTCGCTGAATCCGGCATAGAAGCCGACCGAGGGCCGCGCGTACTATAGCCCCGCTATCGCCACCGGAGCGCCAGTCACCCGCCGGCGGCGGAGGCGGCGCGGCACCCCCGAGCGTCCCGTCAACAGCCGCCTCTACCGCGGCACGTGGCTGCTCGTCGGCCTGCCGCTGCTCCTCGCCGCCTTCAGCGTCCAGCGGCCTGCGGCCCTGCAGCCACCGTCGCTTCCGGCTCAGCCGCTCGACGGCGCCTCCGCGTACTCGCTCGCGCAGGAGCTGTCGCTCCTCTATCCGAACCGCGCGCCCGGCTCGTCGGGCTCGGTCGGGGCGATGCGCTGGTTGATCGAGAAGATGCGGCTCTACTCGTACGTCCCCCAGATCGACACCTTCGAGGCCACGATCCCGGGTCGCGGGCGCGTGGTGCTGCGGAACGTGTCGTTCTCGGTCGGCCCGCCGGACGCGGAGTCGATCGTGGTGATGGCACACCGGGACGACTCCGGCCTGGGAGCAGGGGCGAACGACAACGCGTCCGGCACCGCGGCGCTGATCGAGATCGCCAGGAGCTACGGGCGGCCGCCGGGGGCGCCGCCGCAGACGGCCGGCCCTGCGCATCAGCTCGTCTTCCTCTCGACGGACGGCGGCGCCTTCGGCGGCCTCGGCGCGGAGCGGTTCGCCGACCGCGTAGCCGTGCAGGGCCGGATCCTCGCCGTCGTCAACCTCGACTCGATCGCCGGGCGAGGCCCACCCCGGCTCGAGATCGCGGGCGACGAGCCGCGCTCCCCGGCGGCAACCCTGGTCGAGACCGCATCGGCACGGATCGCCGAGCAGGCCGGCTCTCTCCCGGGCCGGACGAGCGCGATCGGGCAGCTGTCCGACCTCGGCTTTCCGTTCAGCCTGTACGAGCAGGGCCCACTGGTCGCCCGGGGCATCCCCGCCCTCACCCTGACGACCGGTGGAGACCGGCCGCCCGGGTCGTTCGGCGACAGCCCCGGCCGGCTCGACCGGGCACGGCTCACCGAGATCGGCCGCGCGACCCAGGGCCTCGTCGGCTCCCTCGACGAGAGCGGGCTTTCCGGCGGCGGTACCCGAAGCTACGTCTACCTCGGTCAGCGCATCGTCCGTGGCTGGGCGATCGAGCTTGCGCTCGTCGCGATGCTGCTTCCCTTCGCGGTCGCGTCGGTCGACCTCTTCGCCCGCTGCCGGCGGCGGCGGATCCCGGTGCTCCCGGCCGTACGTGCCTACCGGAGCCGGCTCGGCTTCTGGTTGTGGACCGGCGCGATCTTCCTGTTCCTCGCCCTCGCCGGCGCCTGGCCAGGTGGAGCTGCACGCCCACTCGATCCCGAGAGCCGGGCCGCGGGCCACTGGCCCCTGCTGGGCATCTTCCTCCTGCTCGTGCTCGCGCTTCCAGGCTGGCTGGTCTCGCGGGCCCGGCTCGTGCCCCGCCGGCCGGCGACGGCCGAGGAGGAGCTTGCCGGCCACACCGCGGCGATGCTCGGGCTCGGACTGGTCGCGCTGCTCGTGGTCGCCACCAACGCCTTCGCGCTGATCTTCCTCCTCCCCTCGCTGCACATCTGGCTCTGGCTGCCTCACGTACGCGGCGACCGGCCCGGGGCACGCCTGGCGCTGATCCTCGCCGGGCTGATCGGCCCGTTCGTCCTCGTCGGCTCGTTCATGTTCCGTTTCGGGCTGGGATTCGACGCGCCGTGGTACCTCGCGGAGCTGGTCGCGATCGGCTACGTCCCGACCCTGGCCTTCCTCCTCACCCTCGTCTGGCTGGCCGGCATGGCACAGCTGACCGCGATCGCGACCGGGAGATACGCGCCGTACCCGTCGGCAGCCGACCGGCCGCGTCTCGGCCCGATCCGCAGCGCCGTCCGCGCGGTGGTGCTCGGCCTGCGCGCCCGTCGGCGCGCATCGGTCGAGCGACAGGCGATGGAGCGGTAGGGCCAGCCGGCCGGGCCGGGCGCCGTGCTGCCGGGTCAGAGCGGCAGGTAGCGGACGATCGTCCCGGCTGTCACCTCACCCTCGCCGCGGGGGACGAGCACCAGCGCGTTCGCCTCGGCGGCGCGGACGATCATGTGCGACTCCTGCCCGGCGACCGGCTCGAGCGTGACGCCGTCGCCGCCGACGGTCGAGCGGGCCCGGAGCAGGTCGTCGCGCGCGGGGTTGCGCGCGACGGGGACGGCGAGCCGGCCCACCGCGTACTTCGGCCCGGGATCGGACGAGCCCTGGAGCGCGAGCACCGCCGGCCGGACGAAGAGCTCGCACCCGACGAGGGTGGAGACCGGGTTGCCGGGCAGGCCGAAGACGAGGGTGGCGTTCCGCACCCCGAATGACACGGGCTTCCCGGGGCGAACGGCGACGCGCCAGAAGACCTCCTCGACGCCGAGCTCCGCCTCGACCCGGCGGACGAGGTCGTGCGGCCCCACCGAGACGCCGCCCGAGGTGACGAGAACGTCTCGCGCGAGACCCTGCTCGATCGCGGTCCGGTGGGCGTCCTCGTCATCGGCCACCGCCTGGAGACGAGTCACCTCCGCTCCCGCGGCGGACAGCTGCGCGGCGAGCATGACGCCGTTCGCCTCGTAGACCTCGCCCGGTCCGAGCGGGACGCCGGGCGGCCGCAGCTCCGAGCCGGTGGTCAGGACGGCGACGGTCGGACGGCGCGCGCAGACGACCGCGCCCACTCCCGCCGCGGCGAGCGCCCCGAGCTGGGCGGGGCCGAGGAGCGTGCCGGGGCCGACGACGGTCGCTCCTGCGACCACGTCACGTCCGATCTCGCGCACGTTGTCCCCGGCTTCGACCCGCTCTGCGATCTCGACCCGGTTGTCTATTTCGCCAACACGCTCGTGCTGGACGACCGCGTCGGCGCCGTCGGGAACAACACCCCCGGTCGCGATCGCCATCGCCTCTCCGGGCGCGAGCGGCCGGCGCGAAGGGGCTCCCGCTGCGATGCGGAAGGCGACCGGCAGCCTCCCCGGCGTGTCTTGCGAGCGGACGGCATAGCCGTCCATCGCCGAGCTCCGGAACGGCGGCAGATCGACCACGGCCCGCGCCGGCCCGGCGAGCACACGACCCCCGGCCCCGTCCAGCGGCACGGTTTCCGACGGCAGCGGCTGCGCCCGTGCGAGCACGACCGCCTGTGCCTCTGCGAGCGAGAGGAGATCGTTCACCGCCGCATACGCTACCCCGGTGGCCGACCGTCTCATCGCGCGCCGCTACCGGCTCGAGCGCCGGCTCGGCGCCGGAGGCATGTCGGAGGTCTGGGCGGCGCAGGACCTCGAGCTGCAGCGGACGGTCGCCGTCAAGCTGCTCGCGCCGGACGCCGACCCGACGCGGTTCGAGCGGGAGGCGAGGGCGGTCGCCGCGCTCTCCCACCCTGCCGTCGCCGCGCTGTTCGACTACGGCGAAGCGGCAGGACGGCGGTACATCGTCTTCGAGTACCTGCCCGGAGGCTCGCTCGCAGACCGGCTCGCCGCGGGCCGCCCGCTACCGGACGCCGATACCCGTCGAATCGCGTCGCAGATCGCGGCCGGCCTCGCGCGCGCCCACGAGCACGGGCTCGTCCACCGTGACCTGAAACCCTCGAACATCCTGTTCGACGCCGAGGGCCGCGCGAAGATCGCCGACTTCGGGATCGCCCAGATGGGCGGCCCGACCGGAGCCACCGAGGCGGGAACGGTGCTCGGCACCGCGACCGTGATCTCGCCGGAGCAGGCCGCAGGCCGCGAGGCGACGCCGGCGAGCGACGTCTACGCCTTCGGCGTGATGCTGTTCGCGATGCTCACCGGCCGGCTTCCCTTCGAAGCGCCCGACGCGATCACGGTCGCGGCGATGCACCGCGACCTCCAGCCGCCACCCGTCTCGGAGCTCCGCCCCGATGCCCCGCCGCTGCTCGAGAGCCTCGCCGCCGCCGCGCTCGCCAAGAGCCCGGCCGATCGACCGGCGGACGGCGCCGCCCTCGCCGCCGAGCTCGGTTCGTTCGCGCCGGCCGCACGGGACACGGCGCTCACCCAGGTGTTGCCGCCCGTCCGGCACAGCCGCGGCCGGACCGCCGCGGTGCTGCTCGGAGCGGCCGCGCTGGCCGCCGCCGGCGTCGCCGTCGCGGTCGCGGTCACCTCTCACGGAGGCGGTCCGGCGATCGCGCCGTCGACCTCTACGCCCGCACCGGTGTCGACCGGGGGCGCCGTGACGCCCGCGCCTCCGGCCGAGACGGCCGAAGAGGCGAGAACGGTGCCCCCGGCGCCGACCTCGGTGCCCTCGGCGCCCTCGACGACGCCGGCGGCGGCTCCGACAACCGCAGCTGCGACGGCCGCGACCGAGCCGACCGGCGTGCCCGCGGCCGCGGGTGGCCTGCCGCCTCCCGGTCCGCCCACGACCGCAGCCGCACCGACGACCTCGACCACCGCGACCGGCGCAACCGGCACGGTGTCGACGGTATCGACGACGACCGTCCCGGCCCCCACGACGAGCCCGGCGACCACCACGACCGCGGCGACGAGCACGACTGCAAGCACGACCACGTCTGCAGGCACGACCACGACCGCGACTACGACGTCGGGCGTACCGGGATAGGCTCGCGCACGTGATCTCCGTCGTCGTCCCCGTTCACAACGAGGAGCGGAGCGTCGCCCTCCTCTACGACGAGATCGACTCGGCGCTCGGGCAGCTCGGGGGCCCCTGGGAGACGGTCTTCGTCGACGACGGCTCCACCGACGGCTCGGCCTCCGCGCTGACGCGGCTGCACGCAGGGCACGAGAACGTCACGGTCATCCGCCTGCGGCGCAACTTCGGCAAGGCGGCCGCGCTCGCCGCGGGCTTTGCCCAGGCTCGCGGCGACGTGATCGTCACGATCGACGGCGACCTCCAGGACGACCCCGCCGAGATCCCGCGGCTCCTCGTCAAGCTCGAGGAGGGCTTCGACCTCGTCTCCGGCTGGAAGGCCCGCCGGCGCGACCCGCTCGGCCGCCGGATCCTGTCGCGCGTCTTCAACCGCGTCACCGGCTGGGTCTCCGGGATTCGTCTGCACGACATGAACTGCGGCCTGAAGGCGTACCGAGCCGAGGTCGTGCGCGGCCTGCGCCTCTACGGCGAGCTGCACCGGTTCATCCCGGTGCTCGCCCACCACCGCGGCTACAGGGTCGCCGAGCTGCCCGTCAACCACCGGCCACGAGGACACGGCCGGTCGCGGTACGGGCCCGAGCGCTACCTGCGCGGCTTCCTCGACCTCCTCACGGTCTCGTTCATCGGGCGCTACCGCCACCGCCCGCTCCACCTCTTCGGCGGGCTCGGGCTCGCGCTCTCCGCCGGCGGCACGGGGATCCTCGTCTACCTGACGATCGTGAAGATCATGGGGCATGCGATCGGACAGCGGCCGCTTCTGATCCTCGGCGTGCTGCTCGTCGTCGTCGGGCTGCAGGTGTTCTCGCTCGGACTGATCACCGAGCTGATCACCAGCCATCACGAGGAGCGCGCGACCGACCGCGAGCGGGCCGAGGCGCTGGTCGAGGAAATCCTCTCCTATTAGCGTGGGGGAACCCATGGTCCCCCCACGGACCCCCTCCTTCTTCGCCGCGCGTGGCGGATCGCCCTTGCGCTCCGGCGAGAGCTCGGTCTCGCCTCCGCGCGCGGAGGGTCTGTGTCTCGGCATGGGTTCCTCCACGCTCGCGCTCGCGGGATGAAGGTCCTCTACTTCGGGACGTACGAGCGGTCGTATCCTCGCAACGCCCAGGTGATCTCCTGCCTGCGGCGAGCCGGAGTGGAGGTCCGGGAGCATCACGAGCCGGTGTGGGAGGGGCACGAGCACAAGTGGTCCGCGGGCGCAGGAACGGCCCTGCGGCTGGCGGCAGCCGAGGCGCGGCTCCGGCGGCGGCCGCGCGAGCCGTGCGACGCGGTCCTGGTCGGCTACCCGGGCCACCTCGATCTGGGCTCGGCCCGGCGCGCCGCAAGCGGCCGCCCGGTCGTCTTCAACCCGCTCGTCTCGCTCGGCGACACTCTCGTCGACGATCGGGGCCGCTTCCGTCCCGGGAGCCCCGGCGCCCGCATCCTCGCGGCGATCGACCGGCGGGCGTTTCGCGCCGCCGACCTCGTCGTCTCGGACACCGCCGCCCAGGCCGAGCTCTTCGCAGCGCTCGGGGCACATCGGGTCGAGGTCTGCTTCGTCGGCGCGGAGGAACGCGTGTTCCGGCCCGAGTGGAGGCCCGGCGGAGAGCCCACCGCCCTGTTCGTCGGCAAGCTGATCCCGCTGCACGGGCTGGAGACGATCCTCGCCGCGGCCCGGCTCGCGCCCGACGTGCGGTTCCGCGTCGTCGGGAGCGGGCAGCTGGCCGGCCTGCTCGCGGCGGCGCCGGAGAACGTCGCGCACGTTCCCTGGGTCGATTACGAGCGGCTCCCGGGCGAGCTCCACCGGGCCTCGTGCGCGCTCGGGATCTTCGGCACCTCGGCGAAGGCCGCCCGCGTGATCCCGAACAAGGCGTTCCAGGCGCTCGCCTGCGGCACTCCCCTCGTCACCGCCGACACGCCGGCCGCCCGCGAGCTGCTCCGCGACGGCCAGAGCGCGCTGCTCGTCCCTGCAGGCGATCCCGGCGCCCTCGCGACGGCGATCCGGAGGCTCATGGCCGACCGGGAGCTCGCCCGGTCCGTCTCGGCCGGCGGGCTGGCCGCCTACCGCGAGCGCGCGAGCGAGGACGTGCTCGGCGCGCGCTGGCGCAGCCTGATCGAATCGGTGGTGAGCCCGTGAGCGACGGGTCCCGGGCCGTGCGGCCTCTGCTCTGGATTGCGATCGCCGCGTACGCGGGCGGCTTCGGCTCGCTCTCGATCCTCCGCCACCGGGCCCTCGCCACCGGGCGGTACGACCTCGGGAACATGGTCCAGACGGTCTGGAACACCGCCCACGGCCACTTCCTCCAGATGACGAGCGGCGACGGCGTGCAGATCTCGCGGCTGGCCGCGCACTTCGACCCGATCCTGGCGGCGTTCGCCCCGCTCTGGTGGATCTGGCCGAGCCCCGAGATGCTGCTCGTCGTGCAGGCGGCCGCGGTCGGGCTCGGCGCACTGCCCGTCTACCGGCTCGCGGGCAAGCACCTCGGGGACGACCGGGCCGGCCTCGGCTTCGCGCTCGTCTACCTGCTCTACCCGGCGACCGAATGGCTGACTCTGAACGAGTTCCACCCGGTCGCCCTCGCCTGTCCGCTCCTCCTGTTCGCCTTCTGGTTCCTGGACGAGGGCCGACTGCTCCCCTTCGGGGTGTTCGCGGCGCTGGCGATGACGACGAAGGAGGAGGTGGGGCTCGTCGTCTGCGGGATCGGCGTCTGGTACTGGCTCCGGCGGCGGCGCGCGGCAGGCGCGGCGATCGCCGCTGCGGGGGCCCTCGTCTCCGCGCTCGCGGTCGCGGTCGTGATCCCGCACTTCAACGCCGCGGGTGAATCCTCGTTCTTCGGCCGCTACGACGCGATCGGCGGCTCGGCCGGCGGAATCGCACGGACCGCGGTCACGCACCCGTGGACGCTCTTCGTCCAGGCGTTCCAGATCCGCGACCTGCACTACCTTCTGCACCTGTTGCTCCCGCTCGGGCTGCTCTTCGCGCTCGCGCCGCTCGCGCTGGTCGCGGCGCTCCCGGAGCTCGCGCTGAACCAGCTGTCGGCCACCCCGACCCAGAGCTCGATCCACTTCCACTACACGGCGGCCGCGATCCCCGCCCTCGTCGTCGCCTCGGTACTCGGAGCTGCGGCGCTGGCCCGGCGGTTCCCGGCCCGCACCGGCGCGATCGCCGCGGCCGCGGTCGCGGTCGCCCTCGCCGCGAACTGGAAGCTGGGCGCGGTTCCCCTCTGGCATTCCGTCCCCGGAGGGGAGGACTTCCAGGCGCACGCGTGGCACGTCAGCGAGCACGACCGGATCGCCGAGCGCGCGGTCTCGCTCGTTCCGCCGGGAGCGGTGGTCAGCGCGAGCAACGTGCTCGGCGCGCACCTCTCCGGCCGCCGCCGCGTGCTCAGCCTCCCGAAGCTGGGCGACGCGACCTGGGTGGTCGCGGACGAGACGCGCTCGAGCTACGCCGACCGGGTGGCGCCGCTGCCGTCCGCGGTCGACCTCGTCAGGCTGCGCAGCAGTCCCGACTGGAAGCTCGTCTTCTCGGACGACGGGGTGATCGTCTTTCGCAAGAGGAGGGCGTAGAGAGCCACGAGGACGAGGTTGCGCGCGAGCAGCGTCCAGACCTGTGGCCCGGCCGCCCACAGGTCATGGTAGTGGAAGTACCAGCTCTGCGCCAGCGCGAGCGCCGCGACGAGCAGCGCGGCGGCGGCGGGCCCGCCGAACGGCACGAGCGGGATCAGCCAGACGGCGTACTGCGGCGAGAGGACCTTCGTGAACGCGAGGAAGCCGGCGACGCTCGCAGCGAAGGCGAGGCCCGGCGCGATCCGGCGGCGGAGGAGCACGACCGCCGGCAGCAGCGCCGCCGCGACCGCGGCCGTGGCGCTCGCCGCCGCGAGGGCGTGTGGGAGGTCGCCCGCGAGGTCACGGGAGATCGCCGGCGACGTGGCCACGACGCGGGCGTCGTACAGCCCGAGCCGGTCGGCGGCGAGGAGGATGCTCGCCCCCAGGCTCTCGGTGTGGAGGCCCCGGCCGATCTGCGAGTGCAGGCTGTGCCAGACACCGCCGGGGGACAGTGCGATCCAGGGAACGACCAGGACCGCGGCCGCCGCCACGCAGGCGGAGGCGGCACGGCGGGCGGCGGCCGCGCCCTGCGCCCGCCAGAGCCAGGCGAGCGCGGCCGGGACGAGCAGCGCGGCGTAGAGCTTCGCCGCCGCGGCGATCCCGAGCAGCGCGAGAGCCGTCCGCCCGCGGCCGAAGGAGAGCGCGGCGACCGCGGCGACGGTCAGGAACGCCGGCCACGCGTCGTATGTGTTCAGCGAGACCGGTCCGAGGGCGACCGGCGCCAGCGCAAGGAAGGCGGCGGCAGCGCCGACCGCGGCGGCCGGGGCCCTGCGACGCTCGAGCACGAGCGCGACGAGGAAGATCGACCCCAGGGTCGACAGCGTCATCAAGGCCTTGAAGATCGGATCGTAGGCGCCGCCCGGCGCGAGCGACGGCGCCGCGAACAGCGGGACCGCGCCCGGCGGGTACTCGACGAACAGATCCCGGTAGGGGATCCGCCCTCCGAGCAGCGCGTCCCCGTACTGCTGGTACACGTGCAGGTCGCGGAACTTCCCCGCCCGGAAGAGACCGCCGCTCGGCACCGACAGGGCGCCGAGCAGGAGCGGGGTGGCGAGAGCCGTCGCCCGCAGGGCGACGCTCGATCGCAGCTGGCGCACTAGGGCTGCGACGGGACGGCGGACGTGGTCGTCGTCACGGGCGGGGGCGCCACGGTCGGCGGAATGGTCGGAGGTGGTGACGGGGGCGGAGCGGTCGTGGGCGGAGGCAGAGGCTCGGCGGTCGTCGCGGGCACCGGCACGGCCGGCGTGATCGGAACCGTCAGGGGCGGCTTGGGCCGCGGCGGCGGGGTGGGGGTGGTCGTCGCCAGGCTCGGCTGCTCGGTCGTGGCGGTCGTGGCAGTCGTGGCGGTCGTGGTCGTGGTCGACGCGGTCGTGGTGGCGGGAACGAACTGGATCGCGTCGGGGCCGCGCTGGAACGGCTTCCACACGGGGTAGGTTCTCGGCAGGGGGAAGTCCCGGGGCGGCGAGTAGCGGACGGCCCGCTCCACGAAGCGGCGCCAGATCTCGGCCGGGAAGCTCCCGCCGGCGACCGCGATCCCGTGCACGTTCTCCATCGGGATCTCCCCCTGGGGATAGCCGACCCAGACGGTCGCCTCCAGGTTCGGCAGGTAGCCGCAGAACCAGGCGTCGGCGTGGTCGTCGGTCGTGCCGGTCTTGCCGGCCGCCGAGCGGCCGAAGTTCGCCCGGGTACCGGTCCCGTAGAGGACGTTCTGCTCGAGGATCTTCGTCACGGTGTACGCGACGCCGTCCGGGACGACGCGATGCCGCGCAGGCTTTCCCCAGTCCGCCTTGTCGTCCTCCTTGCCGTTCGGCAGGATCACCTTGCGGATCGCCATCGGCGCCGAGTAGATGCCGCCGGCGGCGAGCGTCGCGTACGCCGAGGCCATGTCGAGCGGCGAGACCGCGTTCGAGCCGAGCCCGATCGACGGCACCGGCTCGAGCGGGCTCTGCACCCCGAGGTTGTGCGCCATGTCGGCGACGTTCTGCGGCCCGACGTCGAGCGTGAGCTGTGCGTAGACGGTGTTGTCGGACTGGAGCGTCGCCTGCTGGACGCTGATCAGCCCCGAGTAGGTGTGGCTGTAGGTGGAGACGTCCCAGGCGGGGATCGCGGAGTCCGGCTGGTAGTGGAAGGGCGCCGAGACGTAGGTGGCAGACGCGGGGTCGATCCCCTGGTCGACCGCCTCCGTGAGGACGAACGCCTTGAAGGTCGACCCGGCCTGGCGGCGCGCCTGGGCGACGAGGTTGAACTGGTTCTTCGCCCGTCCGGGATACACGGCGGTCATCGCCCTGATCGCACCGTTCGCGGGGTTGATCGAGACGACCGCGGCGGCCGGGTCGTCCTTCAGGTACAGCGTCTGCCGGATCGCGTCGCGCGCGTCGCGCTGGAAGGCGGGGTCGATCGTCGTATAGACGCGCAGCCCGCCCGACTGCACGGTCACCGCCCCGTACCTGGCGATCAGCTGGTCGCGGACGTAGCTGAAGAAGTACGGCTCGCGGATCTGCGTGTACAACCGCCCCGGCTTCAGGTGCAGGCTGGTGTCGCGCAGAGCCGCCCGGTACCGGCCCTCGGAGATGTCCCCGATGTCGCGAAGCGCCTTCAGCACGTCGGCGCGTCGGTCGAGGGCGGCCTCGGGGTGGAGGACCGGGTCGTAGAGGGACGGCGCCTGGGGCAGCCCGGCGAGCGTCGCCGCCTCGATCATCGTCAGGTCCTTCGCCGGTTTCGAGAAATACGTCTGCGCCGCCGCCTCCACGCCGTAGGCGTGATTGCCGAAGTAGACCTGGTTCATCCACTCGGTCAGGATCCGGTTCTTCGACCAGTGCTGGCTGAGCTTGATCGCCAGACACGCCTCCTTGATCTTGCGCTGGAGGGTGCGCTCCCGCGAGATGTAGAGGTTCCGGACGAGCTGCTGGGTGATCGTCGAGCCGCCTTCGACCACCTTCCCCGCGGTCAGGTCGCGCCAGCCTGCCCGGAAGATGCCCCAGTAGTCGACGCCGCCGTGCTGGTAGAAGCGCTTGTCCTCGACCGCGATCGTCGACTTCGCCATCCACGGGCTGATCTGCGAGAGCGGCACGGGCTGGCGGTTGTGCTCGGCCGGGATGGCACCGAGCAGCGTGCCGTCCGCCGCGTACACGAACGAGTTCTCGCCGATCGACACGGGCCGGAGCGAGGCGAGGGAGCAGCTGCTCCTGAACCCGGCCCAGGCTCCGTAGCCGCTGAGCGCCAGCACCAGCGGAAGCCCGCAGAGCACCGCGATCGCGACCACGACGGCGTTGCGCCGGCCGCGTCGCCGGCCGCGCGTCCGTGTGCGCCGTCGCCGGCCGCCGTTCGGCACGCCGTCCAGCCGATCAGGCCGGCGCGTCACGCGAACGTCCCGGCAGCACGCAGCCGCCGGTGGGCACGCAGGCGGAGGCTGTGCTCCAGGCGCTCGGCGCCGGCCGGATCGTCGGCGCGGGCGCGCACGGTGATCCGCGCGGCGCCGTCGAGGCCGCTCACGAACACCTGCGGTTCTCGGACGTCGGCGAACTCGGCCGAGAGCTCGTCGACGGCGGCCTCGAGATCACAGCTCAATGGAACCTGCAAGGTCACTTCCGCCCGCTGCGTCCTGTCGACGATCGTGGCGTTGCGGATGGTATCCGAGGCGAGTTTCTCGTTGGGAACCACGAGCCTGCTCTCGTCGTCCGTGCGCACGAAGGTGTGGGTCAGGCGGATCTCCTCGACCACGCCCTCGAGCTCGCCGATCACGATCCGGTCGCCGAGGCGGAGGGGCTGCGTGAAGGCGATCAGGATCCCGGCCGCCGCGTTCGAGAGCGGCCGCTGCGCGGCGAACCCGACGATCAGACCGATCACCGCGTACGAGGCCAGCAGCGCGCCGGCGACCGCACGCACCTGGGGGATGACGAGCAGGCCGGACAGGAGCGCGACGAAGACGATCGCGCTCATCACCGTTCGGCGGAGCACGCGGTACCGCGTGACCGTCCCCGCCGCCACCTGGCCCCGGCGTATGCGCAGCTCGACCAGCTTGGCGACGACGAGGCTCGCAGCCACGACCGCGCCCAGGATCGTGAAACGCTCCCAGTAGGGCATTCCACCCTTCATGTTCGACCGGGAGCGGCCTAATCCTCAGAGGGGCTGCCGGCCCGCGAACCCGTCCTCGTAGCGGTGCCACCAGACGACCGCGTCCTCGCCGAGCAGCCAGCAGAGCAGCACCGGCTCGCCCTCGCGCACCGACGGGAAGTCGACGAGGCCGGAGTCGAGGTCCTTCACGGCCACGCCGAGCCGCTGGATCCCGTCGACGATCTCCGCAAGCGCCTCCGCCCGGCGGCGGACCCTTCCGTGTGCCTCGGCGAGCTCCGCCGGCGGCATCCCGCCGCCGTTGCCGGAGATCCGCCGGTCGATCTCGTCACTCCGGGCCTGAGCCTCGTCGAGAGCACGCTTTGCCTCGACCATCCGTGCGACGAGCGGCCGCAGCCTGGGGAGCATGGCGTTCGCCTCCGCCGGTGAGAAGGTCCGGGGCAACCCGCAAAGTATGATCCGAGCCTCGTGGGCGCCGGTCAACGTAGGCTCCTGCCGCCCCGCGTGCGCCGGCGTGCTTTGCCCGGCGGCGCTGCGGCGAACAGGAGCGAGCCTCGTGTGCGGACGCGTCTCGCGGAGCTGCGAGTCTCGCCGGTCCGGAGCCCGGCCAGCGTCGCGATCTTCGCCTGGAGCCGTGCCGCGGTGTGGGCTGCGGCGCTCTTCGCCTGGCTCGTCTTCGAGCCGAACCGGCATCCACTCGCCGCGCGCTGGGACGATCCGTCGCTGACGCGCGACCTGGGGTGGGTGACCGACGTCTGGGCACGCTGGGACAGCGTCTGGTTCCTGCGGATCGCCGAGCACGGCTACGGTGCCGCCTCGTCGGGGGCGGCCGCCGCGTTCTACCCGCTCTACCCGCTGACGCTGGCGGGAGCGGGCCGAGCGCTCGACGGCCACTACGTCCTGGCCGGGATCCTCGTCTCGCTCGCCGCGGCGCTCGCCGCCTTCCTGCTCCTGTACCGGCTCGCCGAGGATCGCCTGGGCGCCGAGGGTGCCCGGCGCGCGGTCCTGTACCTGGCCGTGTTCCCGATGAGCCTCTTTCTCCAGGCCGTGTACAGCGAGTCGCTCTTTCTCGCGCTCGCTCTCGCGGCGTTCCTGCTCGCCGAGCGGCGGCACTGGCTCGGCGCGGGCGCCGCCGCCGGTCTGGCGGTGCTGACCAGGGTCACCGGGGTCGCGCTGCTCCCCGCGCTGGCGATCATGGCCTGGCGGCGGCCGGAGCGCCGGCGGGCGCTGGCCGGCCTCGCGATCGCGCCGGTGCTCTTCGCCGCGTATCCCCTCTACCTCGGTCTCGCGCGCGGCGACGCGCTCGCCTTCGCGCACGCCCAGGGATTCTGGAACCGGCACGTCTCCCGCGCCGGGCCGCTGGGAGGAATCTGGGACGGGCTCCGCTCGGCGTGGGCCGGCGTCGAGCAGCTCGCGTCCGGGTCCCACACGCACGTCTACTGGACGCCCGTCCGGGACACGGACCCGATGCGCGCCGCGACGGTCAACCTGGAGGCGTTCGCCTTCCTCGTCCTCCTGATCGCCCTCACCGTCCTCGCCTGGCGCCGCCTCGGCGCCCCCTACGGGCTTTTCTCCGCGATCAGCCTGGCGATCCCGCTGAGCGTTCCGAGCGAGCGCTGGCCGCTCCTCTCGATGCCGCGCTTCGGTCTCGTCCTCTTCCCGTGTTTCCTCGCGCTGGCGGCGCTCGGCGGGCGGCCGCGCGTGCATACCGCGATCCTCGTCGTCAGCTCCGTGCTGCTCGGCGTCGCCGTCACCCAGTGGGCTCTCTGGCAGTGGGTCGCGTAGCTCTGCACCGGGCTCCGGTCCTCGCCGTCGTCGTCGCCTCGCTGCTCGCGGGCGCAACCGCCTGCGGCGAGCGCTCCGAGCCGACGGGCCGGACCGCAGGCCTGTACCCGGTGACGATCCAGACCGGCGACCGGCCGCTCGTCGTGACCGGGCCGGCCACGCGAATCGCGGTGCTCGACCAGCCCGCCGAGGACATCGTCCGCAGCCTCGGCGCGGGGGGACGCATCGTGGTCGCCGCCCCACAGGCACACATCGATCCTGCCGATCTTCGGCGGGCTCGCCCCGACCTGATCGTCGCCTCGACGGATGCCGACGAGCGCGACCTCTCCCGTGCTGCGTCGGCCACCCGGGCGCCCGTCTACGCGGCGCCCGGCGACTCGATCAGGCTGGTCGAGCGAGCGATCACCCAGCTCGGGCTGCTCACCGGCAGACCCGTCCGCGCGCGGGCGCTCGTGCGCCACATCGAGAGCGATCGTCACGAGATCGACGCGAGGCTGGCACGAACGCCCAACGTGACCGTCTTCGTCGACACGGGCCTGCTGACGACGGTCTCGGACCAGTCGCTGATCGGTGACCTGATCCGGGAGGCGCACGGCACGAACGTCGCCGGCTCGACCGGGACCGGCACGTCGATCGAGCCCGCCGACCTGCTCCGCCTCGACCCGGACGTCTACCTCACGACGTCGGACACGATGCTCACGCTCGCAGACCTGCGGGCGAACACGCGCCTGCGGAAGCTCCGGGCGGTGAAGGAGGGCCGCTTCGCGGTCGTCGACGCCGAGCTGCTCGCCCCGGGGCCCTCGATCGGGGAGGGCCTTGCCCAGGTCGCCCGGGTGCTCCATCCGGATGCGACTCGCTGAGCTCGACGCCGTCACGATCGACGGCTACGGCACGCTCCTGCGGCTGGCCGACCCGGTGCCGCCGCTCGTCGAAGCCCTGCGGAAGCACGGCTTCGAGCGGGGCGCGGTGTCGGTCCGCGCGGCGTTCTCGGCCGAGGTCGCCTACTACGGGCCGCGCGCGGTCCTCGGCCGCGACCCCGAGAGCCTGGCGGCGTTGCGCCACGACTGCACCCGGGTCTTCCTCGAGGACGCGCACGTGAGCCTCGAGCCGGGATCGTTCGTCGACGACTTCATGTCGTCCATCGTCTTCGAGCTCGAACCGGGGTCGATCGAGGTCGTCGCCGGCCTCCGCGGCCGCGGGATCGACCTCGCGGTCGTCTCCAACTGGGACATCGGGTTGCACGAGCACCTCGAGCTGCTCGGCGCCGCCTCCCTCTTCTCCACGATCGTCACCACCGCCGAGGCGGGCGCGCCGAAGCCCGACCCCGCCGTCTTCCGGCTCGCGCTCGCACGGCTCGGCGTCGGCCCCGAGCGGGCACTGCACGTGGGCGACGAGGACGCAGACGAGGCCGGAGCGCTCGCCGCCGGGATGCGCTTCACGCGGGCGCCGCTCGTGAACGTCCTCGAGAGCCGGACGTGACCACCGGGCTCGACCGGAGCAGGCTGACCGCCTGGACGGCGCTCGTCTCGGTCCTGGCATTGCTCGGCTACGCGAGCCGGGCGGCTGGCGGCACGCCTCCGAGCGACGTCGCCTACCGGTACTCGACGGCCGTCTCGGGCATCGTGCAGTACGCGGTCATCCTCGCGATCGTGCTCGCGATCGCGAGACCGAGCTGGCACCTGCTCGCGTTGCGGAGGCCGGCCGGCTACGGCCGCATTCTCGGCACCGCGTTCCTCGTCTTCCTCGCGGTCTACGGAACGAGCGCGCTCGTCTCCACGTACAGCGACCCCGGCCGCGAGCAGGGGCTCACGCCGACGCACTGGGACCCCCACCGCGCCACCCCGTTCGTGGTCAATTTCGTCGTCTTCGTCGCCGTTGCCCCGGCGGTCGAGGAGCTCACGTTCCGCGGCCTCGGCTACTCGCTGCTCGCTCCGGTCGGCCGGACGGCGGCCGCACTCTGGATCGGCATCGCGTTCGGGCTCGCCCACGGTCTCGTGGAGGGGTTGCCCGTCCTGATCGTGTTCGGCGCCGGCCTCGCCTTCCTGCGGGCGCGGGCGAACAGCGTCTTCCCGGGAATGGTCGTCCACGCCGCCTTCAACGCGGTCGCGCTGATCGTCTCCGTGACGACCTGACCGGTGAAATCGCTGCTAACGGGCACATCCGTCGCAAGAGGGCTCTATCCTTGTCACGGTGCGTCGCGCCCTCCTCGTGACCGGTATCGCGCTGGCGTGGCCAGGGAGCGCCGCTTCCGCCGCGGGGCCGGTCCTGACGTTGAAGGCGCCGCGGGCGACCACCTATCTGCACAGGGTCGACTTCGCAGGCCGGATGCGCCCGGCCGCCCGCGGCGCGGAGATCCGCCTCCTTCGCGGCACGACTCGGGTCGCCGCGACCCGGCTCCGCGGTGACGGCAGCTTCGTGATCCGGGTGCGGCTCGCAAGCCCCGGGCCGTTCCACGTGTCCTCGCCGCACGCCAGGTCCCCGGACGTGACCGTCCGGATCAGGCCGCACCTGGAGACGAGGCTCGTCGGCAGCCGGGTCGCCGGCGCGCCGTTGCGACTCGCCGCGCGGCTCGAGCCGGCCTCCGCCGGACGGCTCCACGTCCAGGTGGTCCGCGGTGGGCGTGTGGACTTCGAGCGCAACTTCGCCGGGGCGGCCCGCGTCGCCCTCGGGACGGAGGAGATCGGAGCGCTCGACGTGCGGGTGACGGCGCTTCCGCGGCGCGGCTACGACCCGGTCAGCCGCGAGCTGACGGCGACGCTGCGGCCGCCGAGCCTCTCGGCGGGCACGACGAGCGCGGCCGTGACCGAGGTCGCAAGGCGGCTGGCGGCACTCCACTACGCCGTGCCGTCGCTCGCCTCGACCTTCTCGAGCGACCTCGTCGAGAGCGTGTACGCCTTCCAGAAGGTGCAGGGCCTCGAGCGCACGGGTGCCGTCGACGCGGCGTTCTGGGCCCGCCTCCAGGATCCCCGCCTGCCGAGGCCCCAGTACGTGCAGCCGGCCGACCACCTCGAGGTCGACAAGACCCATCAGGTGCTGTACGTGGTTCGCGACTCGGAGATCGCGTTGATCTCGCCGGTCTCGACCGCCGGGATCGCGGGCTACTACACGCCGGAGGGACGGTTCGCGATCTACCGGAAGGTGACGGGCTATGACCGAAGCCCGCTGGGCGTGCTGCTCGACCCGATGTACTTCACCGGCGGATACGCGATCCACGGCAACCCGTCGGTGCCGCCCTACCCCGCCTCACACGGGTGCGTTCGCGTCCCCGACTTCGTGATCTACAGGCTGTTCTCGACCGAGCCCTACGGCGAGACCGTCTACGTCTACTAGGCAAACGACCGAAGAAGCGTGGTCGTTTGCCTAACCGGGTCGCAGCATGAGACATGCGGCCGGTGCCGGGGTAGTAGCCGCAGCACTGCTTGCGATCGCGGGCGGCGCCGTGTGGACGCAGGTCGTACAGCCGGGCGGAGCGCGGCCGCTCGCCTGGGAGGACGTGACCGCCCGGATGGGGCCCGTCCTCTGGCCGAGGCCGGTCACCCGCACCTTCTGGAAGCGGGACCAGCTCGTCCGCTACCTCGCCCGCACCTTTCCCCGGAGGACGCCGGCGGCGCCTGCGTTCGACTTCGCCCACCGGCGACTCGTCCTGGTCGCGGCCGGACCACGGTCGAGCACCGGCTACGGCGTCGTCGTCCTCCGGGTGACCGAGCGCCGGGCAGACGTCCGCGTCCTTGCGCGTGAGGTGACGCCGACGGTCGCGGGCCCCGGCCGGCCCCGTCTGACCTCGCCCTACCGGCTGATCACCATCCCGGCGACCGGAAAGCACGTGTACGTACAGTGGCAAGGCCGATGAGCGCGCCGCCCGACGACCCCGTCCTCCGCCAGTTCCGCGAGCAGATCTCGGACACCGACCGGTCGATCGTCGACGCGGTCAACCGCCGGCTGCGTCTCGTGGCCGCGATCAAGGCCTACAAGGAGTCGCGAGGGATGGGTTTCGTCGACCCGGAGCGGGAGGAGTGGATGCTCCGGTACCTGACCCGCGCCAACACCGGGCCGCTGTCGGGGGAAGGGCTCCGCGAGCTCTTCGAGACGATCCTCGACCTCACGAAGCGTGAGGTCTCGCGTCCGCCCGGCTAGCACCGCCGGCTTCCTCGGCGTCACTCGTCGCCGTCGTCGACGGCGAACTCGTCCGGAGTGACGTGGTCGAGGAACTTGCGGAACTCGTCCACGATCTCCTCCTCGTTCACCTCCTCGCCCTCGAACTCGATCGCCGACTCCTCGATCACCCGGTCGTCGGCGAAGATCGGCGCCTCGGCGCGGACGGCGAGCGCGATCGCGTCGGAAGGGCGCGAGTCCACCTCGATCTCGGACCCGTCCTGCTGGATGGTGATGCTCGCGTAGAACGTGCTGTCGCGGAGCTCCGTGACCGTGATCTTGATGACGCGCGCCTCGAGCTCGGCGAGCATCGCGGTGACGAGGTCGTGGGTCATCGGTCGCGGCGTCGTGGTGCCCTGGAGCTTCATCAGGATCGCCGCCGCCTCCTGGTGGCCGATCCAGATCGGCAGGAACTTGTTCCCCTCGGCGGTCTTGAGCAGCACGATCGGCTGCTTGCCGACGATGTCGAAGCTGACGCCGTAGATGTGCATCTCCTGCATCGACCCGGGCCTCGACCCTGATCTTAGCCAAGCCCTCCCGCCGGGAACGCGGTCCCCGTGGACGGCCGCTCCCCTCCTCTCATGCTCCTCTCATGCACCGCGGCCACCCTGTCGGCGTGAGCGAGCTGAACGCATCGCCGGCGTTGCCGGCGCTCGCCGCACGACCACGCCTCCTGCGGCGCGGCGCGAGCCGGGCGGCGGTGGCCGCCGCCTCGTGGGCCGTGCTGGGCGGGAACGCCGGTGCGATCACCTGGCTCTGGCTGGGCGGCGGCGGGGTCTCCGCCGTGCACACGACCGGCGACGCGTTCACCAGCGCCGGCCGGATCACAGGGCTGCTCGCCGCGTACTCGGCACTCGTCGAGGTGGTGCTGCTCGCCCGTATCCCGTGGATCGAGCGGCTCGCCGGCTTCGACCGGCTGGCCGTGTGGCACCGGCGAAACGGGCACGCCTGCCTCTATCTCGTCGCCGCGCACGTGGTCGCGATCGTGATCGGCTACGCCGCGCTCGACAGGCTCTCGATCCCGGGCGAGGTGAGCACGATGACGACCGCCTATCCGGGGATGGTCACGGCGTGGGTCGGGACCGGCCTGCTCGCCGGCGTGGTGGTCTCGTCCGTGGTGATCGTCCGGCGACGGCTGCCGTACGAGGCCTGGTATGCGGTGCACCTCGCCGCCTACGCCGGAATCGCCCTCGCGTGGTTCCACCAGATCCCGACCGGGAACGAGCTCGTCCTCCGCCCCGCCGTGGACGCCTACTGGCGGGGGCTCTACGTCGCCACGCTTGCTCTGATCGTCGCCTTCCGCCTCGTCGTGCCGCTCGGAAACGCGCTCCGCTACCGTCTCCGGGTCGCCGAGGTGGCCGTGGAGGGGCCCGGCGTGGTCTCGTTCCGGATCACGGGTCGCAACCTCGCCCGGCTGCGCGCCCAGGCCGGACAGTTCTTCCTCTGGCGGTTCCTGACCGGCGACCAATGGTGGACGGCGCATCCCTTCTCGTTGTCCGAAGCGCCCGACGGCAGGTCGCTGCGGATCACTGTCAAGGCGCTCGGCGACCACACCGCACGGATGCGCTCGGTCGCGCCCGGGACACGGGTGGTGACGGAGGGACCGTTCGGCGTCTTCACCGCCGCCGCCCAGCGGCGGGCGCGGACCCTCCTGATCGCGGGCGGCATCGGGATCACACCCCTCCGCGCCCTGCTGGAGGATCTCCGCGGCGACGTCGCGCTGGTCTACCGCGTCGTCGCCGCGGAGGACCTGGTACTGCGGGGCGAGCTCGAGCGGCTGGCGGAGGAGCGCGGCGGCGCGCTCCACTATGTCGTCGGCGACCACGCCGCACCGGGCGGCGAGCGGCTGCTCTCCCCGGAGCACCTGCTCGAGCTCGTGCCGGACGTGCGTGACCGGGAGATCTTTCTCTGCGGCCCCCCGGCCATGACGGCCGCGATCGAGCAGACGGTCCGGCGGCTCCACGTTCCCCGCCGCCACGTCCACGTCGAGCGGTTCGCGCTCTGAGCGAAAGGGGGATTCGATGCGTCGAAGAGCAGTCGCTGTCCTGAGCGCCGTCACGATCGCGGTGCCGGCGGTGAACGCCTGGGCGGCGCCGCCGAAGAAGAGCGTGGTCACGCGCCGGTTCGTCGGCTCGGCCGCACAGGCGGACCGCTGGGGCGTCGTCCAGGTGACGATCACCGTCCGGAAGACCACGGCGATCGTGAAGGGCAAGCGGAAGGTGACACGACGGATGACGAACCTGGCCGCGACGTACCCCGACCACACGCGGCGGTCCGTGTTCATCAACGAGCAGGCGATCCCGATCCTGCGCATGGAGGCGCTGCGTGCCCAGAGCACGAACATCCAGCTCGTCTCGGGCGCGACGGCGACCAGCTACGCGTTCGCCGAGTCCCTGCAGGCGGCGATCCTGAAGGCGCTGAAGGCATGACCCCGGCGGGCGTCTCCGTCCCCGGCTTCCGCCGGGTCGAGGAGGTGATGGGAATGACCGTCTACCTCGACGTGCGCGACGCCGGAGCCGGACCGGAGGACGCCGACGCCGCATTCGACTGGCTTCGGTGGGTGGACACGGTGTTCAGCACGTTCAAGGCGGACAGCGAGATCAGCCGGATCGGGCGCGGCGAGCTCGCCCAGGCCGACGCCCACGAGCGCGTGCGGATCGTCCTCGCCCGCTGCGAGGAGCTCCACGCCGAAACGGACGGCTGGTTCGACGCATGTGCCGGTGGAACGCTCGACCCGTCCGGGCTCGTCAAGGGCTGGTCGGTCGACGAAGCGGCGGCGATCCTCGAGCGAGCGGGGATCCGACACTTCGCGATCAACGCCGGCGGCGACATTCGCCTTCGCGGCCGGGCGGTTCCGGAGCGCTGCTGGCGGGTCGGCATCCAGCACCCCCTCGACCGCGGGGCTGTCGCGGCGGTCGTCGAAGGCACCGACCTCGCCGTCGCCACCTCGGGCGCCTACGAGCGCGGCCGGCACGTGATCGACCCGCACGCTCGCCGGCCGCCCCGGGGCGTGCTCTCGGTCACGGTCACCGGGCCCGACCTCGCCACCGCGGACGCCTATGCCACCACCGCATTCGCGATGGGGATCGAGGGACCGGCGTGGACCGCACGGCTCCGCGGCTACGAGGCGATGACGATCCTCGCCGACGAACAGGTGCTCACCACCGCCGGCTTCCCGAGCGTCTGACCGGACGGTAGCCTGCGGCGCATGGCCGCTCTCCGCGTGGGCCTGAAGCTGGCGCCCCAGTTCACGACCGTCGACGAGCTGCACGCCGTGTGGCGGATCGCCGACGAGGCAGGCTTCGACCACTGCTGGAACTTCGACCATTTCGCCTCGATTCGCGCCGACACGACCGGCGACGTGCTCGAGGCCTGGACGCTGCTACCGCCTGACGGATGCGATCGCCAACCCGAAGCCGGTGCAGAGGAAGACGCTGCGCGTGGTCGCGCAGCACGCCGACGTCTGGAATCTCCCGGAACAGGAGCCGGAGGAGGCGATCCGCCTGTCGCGCCTCCTCGACGAGCACTGCGACGCGGTCGGGCGCGATCCCGCAGCGGTGCGCCGCTCGGTTCAGCTCGGTTTCGGCGGAGACGTGGCCGGCCTGGTCGCCCGCGCGGAGCCGTACGCGGCGAGCGGCTTCACGGAGTTCGTCGTCTACGTCACCGGCGGCAGCGCCGAGGCGGGCGCGGAGACGGTGGCCGCGGACGCCCTCCCGCAGCTGCAACAGCTCGCCTGACCTAGATCTACGTGAACACGCTCGCCCCGGAGGAGGCGGCTGCGCGCCTCAGAGGCCGACACGTCCGGCCCAGCGATGTCACATGCGCGGTGCCCCGCCGGGACGGACGCGTCGAGTCCGTCCTGTGGAAGAGACGTGCGCGTTCCGTTCCAGGGACTGTCCCTGGGACACCGCCCACGCGGACACGTCCGGTTTCCCCCATGAGCCCCCTTCCCTCCAGGCGTGCCCACGGCAAGCCGGCGTGTGCCGCGTCCGCCATGCCGGCCGCGGCGACGAAGGCGGGCCATGGCTACACTTCCGCGTCGCGGGCGATTAGCTCAGTCGGTTAGAGCGCCGCTCTGATAAGGCGGAGGTCCGTGGTTCGAATCCACGATCGCCCATGCACCGGCCCCTCGGCGGGTTTCGGCGGCCGCCCGGTTACGGCGTCGCTGCATGCCGCTCGAGGGCCTCGGCCAGCTCGGCGAGCTCGTACTCGTCCGTGAAGAGCACCTCGAGGCGGCCGCGGGCGAGGCGGACGGGAAGGCCGGTGACGCCTTCCGCCGCCTTCCGGACGCGCGCGGCCAGCGCGGGATCGACCGTCGGTGCCTGGCGGCGAGGCTTCTGCCTCGCTCCCGCCCAGCGCGCCTTCTGTTCGGCCGCCCGCACCGACATCCCGGTCTTGAGGATCTCGCGGGCGAGGCGGCGGCGGCCCTCCTGGTCGGGCACCGCGAGCACCGCACGCGCGTGCCCCTCCGACAGCTCGCCCCGCTCGACCATGGCGAGCACGTCGTCGGAGAGCTCGAGCAACCGCATCCTGTTCGACACGGCCGGCTTGGAGCGGCCGACCCGCTCCGCGACGTCGCCGAGTGAGAGCTCGAACTCGTCGATCAGCACCGCGCACGCCCGGGCTTCCTCGACCGGGGAGAGCTGCTCGCGCGCGACGTTCTCCACCAGGGCGAGCAGAAGCGAGTCGCGGTCGTCCGCCTCGCGGACGACCGCCGGCACGGTCGGCAGGCCCGCCGTGCGCGCCGCCCGCCAGCGACGCTCGCCGGCGATCAGCTCGAAGCCGCCCGCTGCCCGCCGGCGCACGACCACCGGCTGCACCACGCCCTGCGCCCGGACGGAGTCGGCGAGACCCTGCGCGGCCTCGGCGTCATGCCTCTTTCGCGGTTGCCGCGGATTCGGATGGACAGCCTCGACCGGGAGCTGGGACAGCTCCGACTGCAAGGCCCCGCCGATCAGCACTTCGAGACCGCGGCCGAGACCGCGGCGTGCCTGGACTGCCGGCGCCCGACCGTCGCCCGTCACGGACTCAGCTTCGCTCGACAAGCTCCATCGCCACCTTCCAGTAGGCCTCGGCGCCGGCGGACCGGCGGTCGTAGGCGATCGCGGGGAGACCGTGGCTGGGCGCCTCGGCAAGGCGCACCGACCGCGGCACACTCGTCTTGAAGACGAGCTCGCCGAGGTGCCGGCGGAGCTCGTTGTCGACGTCCGCGGACAGCCGCGTGCGGGCGTCGACCATGGTCAGCAGCACGCCGGCGACCGCGAGCCTCGGGTTCAGTCGCGCCTTGATGATGTCGACCGACCGCAGGAGCTGGGAGAGCCCCTCGAGCGCGTAGTACTCGGCCTGGACCGGGACGAGCACCCGGTCGGCGGCGGCCAGCGCGTTCACCGTCAGCGGGCCGAGCGACGGCGGGCAGTCGAGGAAGACGAACGCGTAGCCCTCGCCGGCACCCTCCAGCGACGCGGCCAGGAAGCGCTCGCCGTCCTCGCGGCCCGCGAGCTCGACGGCCGCGCCTGCCAGGTCCGGCTTCGAGGGAACGAGCCAGAGGTTCCGGAACTTGGTCGGCTTCGCCAGCTCGGCGAGAGGAGCGCCGTCGAGCAGATCGTAGCTGGACGTGCCGTTGGCGCGTTCCCCCAGCCCGGAGGTGGCGTTCGCCTGCGGGTCGAGATCGATGACGAGCGCCCGCTCGCCTGCCTCCGCGAGGCAGGCGGCGAGGTTCACGGCCGTGGTCGTCTTCCCGACCCCGCCCTTCTGGTTCGCGATCGCGTAGATCCGTCCGGACACGAGAACATTCTTTCCCTGCCGGCGGACGGCTCCCTCTTCTAGGCGAGCGGCCGCTTCCGCGCGACCCCGGGTCGGCGCGGAAAGCCCGGCGGCGTCGGGGAGGCTTTCGGCACGACCAGGGCTCCGTGATGGACCTCCGGGACACCGCCGCCCAGACGTCCGGCCGCGGCCGCCACGGCGTCCCCGGCGGCACCGGGGCCGACGAGCAAAATCGCAGCGCCGCCGGTCGCGACCAGCGGCAGGCACCACTCGAGCGCAACCACGGGCGGCGCGAGCGCCTTCGCGACGGCTACCCCGAAACGTTCGATCTCCTGGTCCTCCGCCCGGCCGTGGACCACCTGGACGTTGGCGAAGTCACGCGAGACCGATTCGAGGAACCGGCACTTCCTCCCGGTCGCCTCGAGCAGGACCACCTCCCGGTCCGGAAGTGCCGCCGCGAGCGGGATGCCCGGGGCGCCGCCGCCGGAGCCGACGTCCACGATCGGGCCGCGGAAGCGCTCGACGAGCGGAAGCACCAGGAGGCTCGCGTCCAGGTGCACCCGCCTCGCCTCGGCCGGGTCCCGGATCGCGGTCAGGCCCCGGGTCTCGAGCAGGCGCGCGAGCCAGCGCTCGACCCGCTCGTCAGTCGGCTTCGACGACGACGTAGCGGTACGGCTCCTCGCCCTCGCTCCGCGTCGACACCCCGGGCTCGTCCTTGAGCCGGAGGTGGACGATTCGCCTCTCGATCGAGGACATCGGCTCGAGCTCGACGGGCCCGCCGGTCGACTTCGCGCGCGCGGCGCTGCGGGCGGCCAGCGCTTCCAGCGTCTCGCGGCGGCGCTCCCGGTAGCCGGCGGCGTCCACCACGACGGCCTTGCGGGCATCACCGTAGGCCCGCCACGAGACCGCGCTCGCGAGATACTGGATCGCGTCGATCGTCTGGCCGTGGCGGCCGATCACGAGCCCGAGGTCGCCGCCGACCAGGGAGGCGGTCACCGTCTCGTCGTCCTCGGCCACCTCCACCCGGCAGGTCAGGCCGAGGGCCACAACCACCCGCTCGAGCAGGTCGCGCAGGTCGGCCGCAAGGTCGCTGTCGTCACCCGGCGGCTCCGCCGCGGGCGGTCGGGCCGGAACCGCCTCGGCGGTCGCGACCACCCGCGCCGGTGCGTACCCGACACCGAGCAGGCCGCGCTCGCCCTCGGAGAGCACCTCGAAGCGGACCTCCGACTTGTCGAGCCCCGGCGCGAGGCGCTCCAGCTCGTTGAGCGCTCGCCACTTCGCCTCGCCGACGGTCTCCCCGGTCGCTTCGACACGATGCCGCTCCGCATCGCCGGACTCCGTCACCGACCCCCCTTTCTCTTCTTCCTCTTCACACGCCGGGGAGGGCCGGGAGCGGCGGAGCGGACGGGCCGCTCCCCCGGCCGCCCGGAGGGCCCTGCGCCGTCCGCCGGCGCAGCCTGCTCCTTCGGCGGCGTCCGCGACGAGCGGCGCGGCGGCGGCGGTGGCGCCGGCGTCAGCCTCCGCGTGATGATCCCCTGGCCGATCGTCCAGAGGTTGGTCGTCATCCAGTACATGAGCAGGCCGACCGGGAAGCGGGTCGCGAACGGGACGATGAAGATCGGGAGCACGATGAACAGCATCTTCTGGCTTCTCGGGATGTTCGGCGGCGTCCCGAAGATCGCATAGCCGATCTGGCTTCCGATGTAGACGACGAGCAGGATCCACCCCGACCAGTGGTGGGTGATCTTCTGGGTGATGTCCGGCACCATCAGCCAGCCGAGCTTGTGGCCGATCAGGTCGGCGGGCGGCACGTGGTGCGTGAAGTTCCGGAGGACGAAGTACAGGGCGAAGAAGACGGGGATCTGGAAGACCATCGGCAGGCACGAGGCGGCCGGGTTGATCTCCTTCTCCTTGTAGAACTTCATCAGCTCCTCGTTCAGCCGCTGCCGGTCGGCCTTGTACTTCTGCTGGATCGCCTTCATCTCCGGCATGTGCGCCTGCATCCGCTGCATCGAGTGGATCTGCCTGACCATGATCGGGACGAGGACGACGCGGACGATCACCGTGAGGGCGACGATCGACCAGCCCCACGAGAGGCCGACGGTGTCGTGCAGATGGCGGAGGAGCCACGCGAGCGCGTTCTCGATCGGGCTGAGGACGCCGGCGACGATCACCGCAGGCGCCCCGGGTAGTCCACCCCGCCGCGGCTCCACGGGTTGCAGCGGGCGAGTCGCCAGGCAGTCTTCAGCGTCCCGCGCACGAGGCCGAGCTCGCGATAGGCGAGGGAGGCGTACTCCGAGCAGGACGGGTGGTACTTGCAGGTGGGGGCGCCGGCCACGCCCGGCGAGGGAAAGAACGCGCGCAGGACGAGGCTCACGTGCCTCACGCCGACGCCTTCCCGAGCACCTCGTCCAGCCGCTCGCCCAGCCAGGCCTGGTCACGAGCCTGCAGCGCATCGGCGAGAGCGGGGCGTGCGATCAGCACGTAGTCGCGGCCCGGCGGAACCTGGGACAGCCGGCCCCGCCAGATCTCCTTCAGCCGCCGCTTCACCCGGTTGCGCTCGACCGCCGTGCCGGTTCCCTTCGGCACGGCGATTCCGAGCCGGGGGTCGCCGTCGTCGTCCCGCGGAAACCAGTACAGGACGAGAAACCGGGTCGAGACCGAGCGGCCGTGCCGGTAGACGGCATCGAAGTCCCTGGAGCGGGAGAGGCGGTGGCGGCGCTGCACGACCGCGGTGTGCCCCGCCTCAGGCGGAGAGCCGCTTCCGGCCTTTCGCCCGCCGCCGCTTGAGGATCGCACGGCCGGCGCGAGTGGACATGCGCGCCCGGAAGCCGTGCTTGCGCTTCCGCCTGCGCACATTGGGCTGATAGGTGCGCTTCACGAGTGGTTCCGGTTCACGAGCGAGGCCAGCAGAGTCCTTCGGGACAAGAAAACGGCGGCCGGCGGGCCGCGGGTCGCCAGTATAGACGAGGTTTTCGCGACGAGTTCTCCACACCTCTGCTGTGGACAGCACGAGGTGGCAAAGGGCGAGCAGACGGGGTGTTTTCACGGCCGCGCGTCACCACTTCGACACCCCCTTTCCACACCTGTGGAGAGACGTGTGGAACCGCAAAAATACCTGGAAAAGGGCTGGTTTTACCGATTGGGCGAGGGTCGAGACCGACCATTGTAGGCGCGCACCCACGTTGCTATGCTCGCCCATCGCTGTCGTCTAGGAGGAGCTGGGGCCCGCCGGGTGGAGCAACCGATCGAGTTGAGTGCGGAGACGCTTTGGACCGAGGTTGCAGGCCGGCTCAAGGGTGCGCTGAACGACTCGACCTACCGGACGTGGTTCGGCGAGGTCGAGGGAATGGAGGTGACCGACGACTCCTTTCTCCTCGCCGTGCCGAACGACTTCACGCGCGAGTGGATCGAGGGCCACTTCATCGAGCTGATCCGGGCCGCCGCCCGCGACGCAACCGGCCACCAGCGGCGGATCCAGCTCACCGTCACGCAGACCGACGCGGTCCCGGACGTCACCCAGCCGCCCCAGCAGCGGATGAGCGTGTCCGGCCTGAACACGAAGTACACGTTCGACCTCTTCGTGATCGGCTCGTCCAACCGCTTCGCCCACGCGGCTGCGCTCGCCGTCGCGGAGGCGCCCGCGCAGGCCTACAACCCGCTCTTCATCTACGGAGGCACCGGCCTCGGGAAGACCCATCTCCTCCAGGCGATCGCCCAGTACGTGATGGAGCACCCGGGAAGCCTCTCCGTGCGCTACGTGACGAGCGAGTCGTTCGTCAACGACTTCATCAACTCCCTCCGCGACAAGCGGATCGAGGGCTTCAAGCAGCGGTATCGCAACTACGACCTCCTGCTGATCGACGACGTCCAGTTCTTCGAGGGCAAGGAGCGGTTCCAGGAGGAGTTCTTCCACACCTTCAACTCGCTGTACGAGTCGGGCAGCCAGATCGTACTCTCCTCCGACAGGCCGCCGAAGGAGATCGCGACGCTGGAGGCGCGGCTGCGCTCGCGGTTCGAGTGGGGCCTGATCACGGACATCCAGCCGCCCGACCTCGAGACCCGGATCGCGATCCTGCGCAAGAAGGTGAAGACGGACGGGATTCACATCCCCGACCCGCAGCTGCTCACGTTCGTCGCCGGGCGGATCTCGACCAACATCCGCGAGCTCGAGGGTGCGTTGACCCGGGTGGTCGCGTTCGCCTCCCTGACCGGCCGGCCGATGAGCGCCGATCTCGCCCAGGACGTGCTCAAGGACGTCTTCCCCCAGGGCGAGGTCGCCCAGGTGACGATCGAGCGCATCCAGGAGGTCGTGTGCGAGCGGTTCAGTATGGGTCTCGAGGAGCTCTGCAGCCACAAGCGCTCGCAGAACATCGTCTTCCCGCGCCAGGTGGCGATGTACCTGTCGCGCGAGCTGACCGACTCGTCCCTGCCCAAGATCGGCAAGCACTTCGGCGACCGCGACCACACGACCGTCCTGCACGCCAACGGGAAGATCCAGAACATGATCCGCGCGGATCGCACTGTGTACAACCTTGTGCAGGAACTGACCGCACGGATCAAGCGGGTCACCTGAGCCTGTGCACTCCCGGTCCGGCATCTGGCGGCCTGTCGACAACGCGATGTTCTCCCCAGCGCGAGCCCACACCGAAAACGGCTCGCCGGGCGGGAATGCGGCCGTCTTCCACGCAGTCCACACCGCCTACGTACTACGAAAGGTTTTTCTCTCAAATGAATAGTGCAGAGACAGTGCTGGGCTCGGGCTTGCGCATCACGTGTGCACGGGAGGAGCTGGCACAGAAGCTCGCCGTCGTCGGCCGCGGGGTCTCGACGCGCACCGCTGTGCAGATTCTGGGCGGCTTGCTCATTCGGGCGGCGGGGGGTCGGGTGGAGCTCGCCGCTACCGACATGGAGCTCTCGCTGCGCGCCGGGCTCGACGCCAGAGTCGAGGGTGACGGTGCGGTCGTCGTGCCGGGCAGGTTGCTGGTCGACCTGTCGCGGCTCCTGCCGGCGGGGGACGTCGAGCTCGGGTACCACGAGGAGGAGAACGTCCTCCAGATCCGCTGCGGCCCCGCCGAGTATCGCCTGAACACGTACAGCGCGGAGGACTTCCCGCGCCTGCCCGACGCGGACGCGGAAGCGACCCACACGGTTCAGGCGGACGCCTTGCTCGCAACCGTGGCGTCGGTCGGGCGCGCCGTCTCCCGGGACGAGGCGAGGCCCGTTCTGACCGGGATCCTCGTCCGGTTCGGCGAGGGGAAGCTCGTCATGGCGGCGACCGACTCGTACCGGCTGTCCTATAAGGAAACGTTGCTCGAGGGGCCTGTCCCCGAGCTCGAGGCGATCGTGCCGGCCCGCGCACTCGAGGAGGTTCGGCGACTGGCCGTGCCGGGCGGCACGCTGGAGCTCGGCGTGCGGGAGAACCAGGTCCTGTTCGGCATCGACGGCGTCTGGCTGACGACCCGCCGCATCGAGGGCCAGTTCCCCAAGTTCGACGAGCTCAAGCCGAAGGAGTTCAAGCACGAGGTGGCGCTGCCCCGCGAGGAGCTCCTCGAGGTCGTCCGGCGGACGTCCGTGCTGGCCCACCGGAACTCGCCGCTACGCCTGCGCTTCGCCGACGGCGAGGTGACGGTGTGGACGCAGACCCAGGACGTCGGGGAGGCCCGGGAGACGCTGCCCGCCCGATTCGAGGGCGAGCCGCTCGAGATCGGCTTCAACGCCGAGTTCCTTCGCGACGGCATCGAGTCGACCGAGGGAGACGAGATGCGGCTGCGGCTCATCGATCCGTTGCGGCCCGGCCTGATCCAGGGGCCCGGTGAGGACTTCTGGTATCTGATCATGCCGATCCGTCTCGCCGGCTGATCGTCGCCTCGGTCTTCCTGGCGAACTTCCGGTCGTATCCGCGGCTCGAGCTTTCGCTTCGCCCCGGCCTCGTGCTCGCGGTGGGGCCGAACGGCGCCGGCAAGACGAACCTGCTCGAGTCGCTGCACGTCGGCACGCAGGGCTTCTCGCCGCGCACCCGCTCCGATACGGAGCTGATCCGGTTCGGCGAGACGGCCGCACGGGTGCGGGTCGAGGGAAGCCGTGGCGAGACGCCCCTCTGGTCGGCCGTGACCCTGTCCACGGTCGAGGGGAAGCGCGCAGAGGTGAACGGGGCCCGGCTGCGGGCGGCGGAGCAGCTCAGGTCGGAGTCGGCGACGCTCGTGTTCACGCCCGACCGGCTCGCGATCGTGAAGAGCGGCCCCGCTGCGCGACGCGCCTACTTCGACCGGTCGCTCGGGCGGCTGTTGCCCGCGTGCGCGGCGCTGCCGGCCGACTACGCGGCCGCGCTGGCCCAGCGCAACGCCGCGTTGAAGCGGGGAGACCGCGATGCGATCTCCCCGTGGACGGCCCAGGTCGCCGACCTCGGCACGGCGCTCGTCTCCGCCCGACTGGACCTGCTGAGCGCGCTCGCCGGCCCCTTCGCCGAGCAGGCCGGCCTCCTCGGACTGCCCGCCGCCGCGCTTGCCTACGAGGGCGACCCGCCGACGGGGGACGCTCTGGAGGCGCGGCTCGCCCGCGATCTGGAGCGTGGCTCGACCGGGCTCGGACCGCACCTCCACGACGTCTCGATCGTGTCGGCCGCACGCGACCTGCGTGCGTTCGGCTCGCAGGGGGAACAGCGGGCGGCGGTGCTCGCGCTCCTGCTCGCCGAAGCGGCGCTGATCGCGGACCGCCGCGGAGAGCCGCCGCTCCTGCTCCTCGACGACGTGCTCTCGGAGCTCGACCCGCACCGCCGCCGCGTCCTCGTCGAGCAGATGGAGGGATGCGGGCAGGCCCTGATCACGGCTACGACTGCCGACACGCTTCCGGGCGAGCCGGCGCAGCTCCTCGAGGTCTCCCCGGGGAAGGTCCGGTGGAACGGATAGGGGGCGAGGTCGAGCGCGAGCTGTCGCGCTTCGGCCCGCAGGGCGGGATGCCGGACCTCGTCGCAGCGTGGCCGGAGGCCGTCGGCCCGACGGTGGCCGCGAATGCCTGGCCGGCCCGCATCGCACGCGACGGCACGCTGCATGTGAACACGTCGTCGTCGGCGTGGGCATTCGAGCTCGGCCAGCTGGCCCCGGAGATGCTCGGCCGGCTGCGGGAGAGGCTCGGCGTGGGCGCGCCGAAAGCGTTGCGATTCGCGGTCGGGCACATCCCCGAGCAGGCAGCCGGGGAGCCGTGTGCGGCCCGCACGGAGATCCCGGAGCCGACGGCCGAGACCCTGCGGGCTGCGGCCGCGCTGGGTGCCGGGATCGCGGACGAGGAGCTCCGCCGCAGGGTTGTCAGGGCGGCCGCGCTGGGCCTCTCCCGGCCTCGCTCCGACCTCCGTTTCTGATACACTGACCGCGCCCCGCAAATAGCTTATTTGCAGGGCTTTTTTCCTGATCCCTCCGACCGGAGCGCATGGCTGAGGCAGCCTATACCGCAAAGGACATCACGGTCCTCGAAGGGCTCGAGCCGGTCCGGAAACGGCCCGGGATGTACATCGGCTCGACGGGCTCCCGAGGCCTGCACCATCTCGCCTTCGAGGTGGTGGACAACTCTGTCGACGAGGCGCTCGCCGGCCGCTGCGACCTGGTCGAGGTGACCATCCATCCCGACGAGTCGATGACCGTGCAGGACGACGGGTCGGGGATCCCGGTTGACGTGATGGCGGATCAGGGACTGCCTGCACTGACGGTCGTCCTGACCCGGCTTCATGCCGGCGGGAAGTTCGGCCAGGGCGGCTACAAGGTTTCCGGGGGCCTGCACGGTGTGGGCGTGTCGGTGGTGAACGCGCTCTCGGAATGGCTGGTGGCCGAGGTGCACCGGGACGGGAAGATCTGGAAGCAGGAGTTCTCCCGCGGCGAGCCGACGACGAAGATGAAGGCCACCGGGCCGACCAGGCTGACGGGCACGACGATCAGCTTCAAGCCCGACCCCGAGGTCTTCGAGGAGACCGAGTGGGAGCCGGAGGTCCTCCAGACGCGTCTCCGCGAGACCGCCTTCCTGACCAGGGGGCTGCGCATCGTCCTCGTCGACGAGCGGGCCGGCGGCGAGCGGGTCGAGTTCCACTACGAGGGCGGGATCAGGGACTTCGTCGGCCACGTGAACTCGACGAAGGACACGATCCACAAGCGGATCGCGTACTTCGAGGGCGAGTCGGACCGAGGCAGCGTCGAGGTGGCCATGCAGTGGAACGGCTCGTACCAGGACGCGGTCTACACGTTCGCCAACAACATCAACACCCACGAGGGCGGCGCGCACCTGTCCGGCTTCAACGCCGCGCTGACCCGAACGCTGAACAAGTTCGCGCGCGACCTGAACCTCCTGAAGGAGAAGGAGGAGAACCTCGAGGGGGACGACGTCCGCGAGGGTCTCGCCGCGGTCGTGTCGGTGAAGCTGCGCGACCCCCAGTTCGAGGGACAGACCAAGACGAAGCTGGGCAACCCGTGGGTGCGCGGCTTCGTCGAGCAGACGGTGAACGCGAAGCTGTCGGAGTTTCTCGAGGAGAACCCGCAGGACGCGAAGCAGATCATCCAGAAGGGAATCGCCGCGGCGCGCGCACGGCAGGCGGCTCGCAGAGCCCGCGATCTCACGCGGCGCAAGGGCGCGTTCGGCGGCGAGATCGCAAAGAAGTTCGCCGATTGCCAGGTGCGCGACCCGGAGCTCGCCGAGGTCTTCATCGTCGAGGGCAACTCGGCCGGCGGTGCCGCGAAGGAGGCGCGCGACAAGGCGAACCAGGCGATCCTGCCGCTCCGCGGGAAGATCATCAACTCGGAGAAGAACCGCATCGACAAGGTGCTCTCCAACACCGAGATCCAGCTGCTAGTGCAGGTGATCGGCACCGGCATCGGCGAGGAGTTCGACCTCGCCAAGCTGCGCTACCACCGGATCATCGTCATGACCGACGCCGACGTGGACGGTGCGCACATCCGGACGCTCGTGCTCACGTTCCTGTACCGGCACATGCCGGAGCTCTTCGACCGGGGGCACGTCTACATCGCGGTTCCGCCGCTGTACCTGGCCCGTTTCGGGAGTCGGCAGAGCTACCTCGAGAAGGACTCGCAGCTCGAGGAGCTGCTCGTGCGCGAGCGCTTCCCCGAGCTCGAGATCGAGGGCAGGGACGGAGTGGCGGTCAAGCTCACGCCGGCGCGGTACACGCGTTTCGCCAAGCTGCTCGCCGAATACCAGGGCTGGGTGGCCCGCCTGCGCGCCGACTTCGGCCATCAGGCGGCGGACTTCGTTCTCGCGCACCGCCTCGTCGAGGTGGGCGCCGACTCGCCGGCGGCCGCCGCGAAGGCAATCGCGGCGTTTCCGGCGAACGGCTACCAGCTCGAGCCGAGAGCGGAGCCGGACGCGCTGCACGTGCGCGTGATCGAGGTGGAGACGAACGCGACCCGGAACGTCGTGGTCCCGGGCGAGCTGCTGGGCTCGCCGATCTACGACCGTGTCCGGAGGGCGCACGCGGCGCTGAGCGAGGCGGTCGGCGCTCTGCCGCCGTTCAGGCTCGCCCTCGGCAAGCAGGCCGGTGTTGCACTCACCTACGAGCAACTGCGCGACACGGCGCTCGCGCTCGCCAAGGGCGGGATCCAGATCACACGGTTCAAGGGCCTCTCCGAGATGAACGCACCCGAGCTGTGGGCGACGACCATGGACCCGGCCCAGCGGATGCTGGTGCGCGTGGACGTCGAGGACGCCGCCGCCGCGGACCTCTGGTTCTCCCGCCTGATGGGCGACGAGGTCGAGCCGCGCCGCCAGTTCATCGAGCAGAACGCCCTCGAGGTCAGGAACCTCGATGTCTAGCCATCTTCTCGCAGGGCTCGAAGATGGCTAGAAGAGCCGGGGCCCTAGCCGTTGTCCCGAAGGGAGAACGGCATGTCTGATCTCGGCAACGAGGTCGGCGGCGCCGGCCGCGTCGAGACCCGCGAGCTCGAGCAGGAGGTCCGCACCAGCTTCCTCGACTACGCGATGAGCGTGATCGTCTCGCGCGCGCTTCCCGACGTCCGCGACGGGCTCAAGCCGGTGCACCGGCGCGTGCTGTACGCGATGCACGAGGCCGGGCTTCAGCCGAACCGCCCGACCCGCAAGTCGGCCCGTGTCGTCGGCGACGTGATGGGGAACTACCACCCCCACGGCGACAGCGCGATCTACGACACCCTCGTCCGCCTGGCCCAGTCGTTCTCCCTTCGCTACCCGCTCGTCGACGGCCAGGGCTACTTCGGCTCGGTCGACGGCGACCCGGCGGGCGCGATGCGCTACACGGAGTGCCGGCTGTCGCGGATCGCGACAGAGATGCTCCGCGACATCGACGCGGACACCGTCGACTTCGGCCCGAACTACGACGAGTCGCGCCGAGAGCCCGAGGTGCTGCCGTCGCGCTTTCCGAACCTGCTCGTCAACGGCTCGCAGGGCATCGCGGTCGGCATGGCGACGAACATCGCGCCCCACAATCTCGGTGAGGTCGTCGGCGCGATCGTCGCGATGATCGACGACCCGGGGATCGACGTGGAGCGCCTGAGCAGGCACGTCAGGGGGCCCGATTTCCCGACCGGGGGCGTGATCGTCGGGCGCTCCGGGATCAGGGACGCCTATCGGTCGGGTCGCGGCCGGATCGTCGTCCGCGGCCGCGCTCACGTCGAGCAGCTTCGCGGGGGCAAGAGCGCGATCATCATCACCGAGCTCCCGTACGGCGTCCGGAAGGCTGGCGAGGGAGGCGTGATCGAGAAGATCGCCGACCTCGTGAAGGCGGGGACGCTGACCGAGGTGCCGATGTCGGACGACGCGCTCCAGGACCACTCCGACAAGGAGGGCATGCGCATCTACGTCGAGCTGAAGCGAGACGCCGTCCCGCAGGTCGCGCTGAACAAGCTGTTCAAGCACACCCAGCTGCAGACCACCTTCGGCTACAACGCGGTCGCGCTCGTCGACGGCATCCCGAAGACCCTCTCGCTGCTCGAGCTGATCCGCGAGTACCTGGGCTTCCAGCGCGAGGTCGTCACCCGTCGCTCGAAGTACGAGCTGCGCAAGGCCGAGGAGCGCGCGCACGTCCTGCGGGGCTACCTGATCGCCCTCGACAACCTCGACGCCGTGATCGCGCTGATCAGGGCGGCCGCGGACCCCGACGCCGCCCGGGCCGGGTTGATGGAGAAGCTCGAGCTCAGCGAGATCCAGGCGCAGGCGATCCTCGACCTCCGGCTCCAGCGCCTGACCAAGCTGGAACGGAAGCGGATCGAAGAGGAGCACTCGGACCTGGAGGAGCGGATCGCCGAGCTCCGCGCGATCCTCGGCGACGAGAAGCGCATCGACGGGCTGATCCGCGAGGAGCTGCTCGAGCTGAAGGAGCTGTACGGGAGGACCGACGACCGCCGCACGGAGATCGTCGCCGCCGAGGAGGAGCTCGAGCTGGAGGACCTGATCGCGGAGGAGGACATGGTGATCGCGATCACCCGCTCGGGCTACATCAAGCGGCTCCCGATCACGACGTATCGCGAGCAACGGCGGGGCGGCAAGGGCGTGATGGGCATGGACCTGAAGGAGGACGACTACATCGAGCACCTCTTCGTCGCCTCCACGCACGACTACCTGCTCTTCTTCACCTCGGTCGGCAAGGTCTACCGGCTGAAGGTCCACGAGTTGCCGCTCGGTTCGCGCCAGTCGAAGGGCAGGGCCGTCGTCAACCTCTTGCCCTTCCGACAGGAGGAGCAGATCCGCGCGGTCGTGCAGACCCGCAACTTCGAAGAATCGGAGTTCCTCGTCTTCGCCACCCGGAAGGGCATGGTCAAGAAGACCAGGCTCGCGGAGTACAACACGCCGCTGAAGGCGGACGGGATCATCGCGATCAACCTCCGCGACGGCGACGAGCTCGTCGGGGTCCGGCACTCGACCGGCGGGGACGACATCCTGATGGTCTCCCGCAGCGGCCAGGCGATCCGCTTCCACGAGCGCGGGGCGCGCCCGATGGGGCGCGCGACCGCCGGCGTCCAGGGCATGCGACTCCGCAAGGAGGACGAGGTGATCGCGGTCACGATCGCCCGTGACACCGACGATCTCCTCGTCGTCACCGAGCAGGGCTACGGCAAGCGCACGCCGGTTCGCGAATACCCGCGCAAGGGCCGAGGGGGCCTGGGGGTGAAGACGGTGCAGCTCGCCGACGCGAAGGGAAAGCTCGCCGGCGCACGGGTCGTGCGCGACGGCTACCAGCTGATGCTGATCTCCACCGGCGGGACGGTGATCCGGATGTCCGTGGACGAGATCAAGCGCCTGGGCCGCGCCACCCAGGGGGTGATCGTCATGCGGCTGGGAGCCGGTGAGATGGTCTCCAGCATCGCGCCGGTGGCCGAGCCGGAGACCGGCGACGAGGCCGCCGGCGAGAGCCTCGTGCCCACCGAGTAGCGCGTTCTTCTCGTTCACACCTTCACAAACGTCGGCGAGGGTGATAGAACCGCCCGGCCGGATCGGCATGTCGGCAAAGGATGCTCATATGGTGTTCAGCACGCAGGTTGACTTTCTGGAACCCATAAACCTCGCCGAGCACCTGGGCAAGGTGGAGCTCTACCTCGGCCAGGTCTGCCAGATGGCGGGGATCTCGAAGATGCAGCTCGACTACTGGACGAACAAGGCCCAGATTCCGACGAAGGGCAAGAAGCAGCGGATCTACGACATGGACGCGGTCGAGACCGTGATGCTGATCAAGCAGGCGAAGGACAAGGGCCTCAACCTCGGCGCGGCGATCGAGGCCGCGCGTCGCTTCCGCGAGCAGGCGGGCACCCGGACCTAGAACGCGTCCCGCCGTCCGTTCCCAGCCACGGTGCGGGAGGGCACGGCCGGTACCCGGCGCTGCCCGTCGCTCTCCGGGGCTCCGAAGCCTGCAAGTCGAGTGGTCCGGCCCGTCGAGCCGAGCCGAGTCTCCTGTTCAAGACGCCACCGGACGTGTCCGCCCCGGCGGTGTCCCAGGGACAGTCCCTGGAACGGAAGGCGCACGTTTCTTCCACAGGACGCACTGGGCGCGCCCGCCCCGGCGGTGTCCCGCGCGTCTGGCATCGCTGGACCGGACGGGTCAGCCTCTGAGGCGCGCGGCCGCTTCCTCCGGGGCGAGCGTGTTCACGTAGATCCCTGCGCCGAGCTCGAGGCCGGCCATCACCGTCAGCCGCGGGAGAACCTCGAGATGCCAGTGGCCGGGCGCATGGAGCCAGACGTTCGCGGGGCGGGGGCCCTCGACCTCTCGTAGCCGGCGAAGCCCCTCCGCGGCGAGCGCGAGAGCGGCTTCGAGGCCGGGGCTCGTCCACGGATCTTCCTCGTGCTCGACCGGGGCGACGAGGAGCTCGTAGGGGAGCCGCCCCGCCCACGCCGCCGAGAGAACGACGCCGTCTTGCTCGGCGACGACGAGCTCCTCGGGTGGGCGCCGGCACAACGGGCAGTCTCCGGAGCAGGCGTCCTGCTCGGCGGCGAGCGCCGGGGGCGGCCCGTCGAGCCACACGAGCTGCGAGTGGGTGTGCGGCAGGCTCGAGCCGGCGTCGACGCCCTCGTTGACGAGCGCGTGCACGTAGCCGGGCCCGCCCTCGCGCGCACGCCGCCGCCACGCCTCGGCGACGACGCGGAGGTCGCCGTCGTCGAGCTCCGCAAGCGAGCGCGCGTGCCGCGGGACGTGGACGACAACCTCCTGGCGCTCGACCGCGGGGTAGAGGTTCGGGACGACGCGCACCTGCCACGGCTCGCCGATCCGGAGCACCTCCGGCGGCGTGCGGTCCTCGCGGCCCGCGCAGAACGGGCAGTCGTCGAGCTCGTGCCGGTCGGCCGGCGGCACGATCCGCCCACCGGCTCCCGGCCGCTGCGCCCGCGCGGGTGCGATCGCGACGAGCCGCCCGGAGAGCGGGTCGCGGCGCAGCCGCCCCACGCAGCTACTCCGTCGGTTTCGGCTTGGCGCGGTCGAGCAGCGGCTGGATCAGATCGATCGGGGCCGGGAAGACGATCGTCGACGAGTTCGTCGAGCCGATCTCGAGCAGGGTCTGGAGGTAGCGAAGCTGGATCGCGATCGGCTCCTCCGACATCACCCTCGCCGCGTCGCGAAGGCGCTCGGACGCCTGGAACTCGCCCTCGGCGTTGATCACCTTCGCGCGCCGCTCGCGCTCGGCCTCCGCCTGCCGCGCCATGGCTCGCTGCATCCCGGAAGGGATCTCCACGTCCTTGACCTCGACGATCGACACCTTGATTCCCCAGGGCGACGTGGCCTCGTCGATGATCTCCTGCAGGATCGAGTTGATCTTGTCGCGCTCCGAGAGGAGCTCGTCGAGCAGGTGCTGGCCGAGCACCGACCGCAGCGTCGTCTGCGCGATCTGCGACGTGGCGACCATGAAGTTCTCGACCTGGACGATCGCGTTCTTCGGCTCGACGATGCGGAAGTACGCCACCGCGTTCACCCGGGCGGGCACGTTGTCCTTCGTGATCACCTCCTGCGGCGGGATGTTCAGCGTGATCGTGCGCAGGTCGACCTTGACCATCCGGTCGATGATCGGGATCAGGAGGAAGAGCCCCGGGCCCTTCGGCTCCGGCAGCAGCCGCCCCAGGCGGAAGACGATGCCGCGCTCGTACTCCCGCGCGACCTTGATCGCCGCGAACAGGAACAGCACGACGATCACGACGACGACGACGACGACGACGACGGCTGCGGTCATGACCCCATCCTAGACTGTGGCCGGCGAACGGGCGTGGCGGACGACGAGGGCCAGGCCGTCCATGCCGACCACTTCCACCTCGTCACCCTCGTCGAGCGGCCCGCCCTCCGCGTCTCGCGCCTGCCAGAGCTCGCCGCGGACGGCGACGAGCCCGTCGCGCCGCACTTGCCCGTGCATGCCGACGATCGTGTGCGCCCCGACCGAGGCAGGCCGCCGCCGGATCTGCACGATCTTCGCCAGCGCGAAGAAGAAGAAGAGCGAGATCGTGACCGCCACGCTGAGCGCGACCGAGAGGGAGACCTGGTAGCCCGACCCGGCCGGCTGGAACAGAAGCAGCGACCCGAAGACGAAGCAGGCGGCGCCCGCAACCGTGAGCGCGCCGTGGCTGAATGCGACGAAGAGCTCGGTGATCCAGAACGCGAAGGCGGCGAGGAGGAGGACGAACCCGGCCCAGTTCACGGGCAGGACGTCGAGGCCGTAGAAGCCGATCGCGAGGCAGAGGATGCCGAAGGTGGCCGGGAAGATCAGGCCGGGATGCCAGAGCTCGACGATGATCCCGAGCACGCCGAGCGAGAGCATCAGGGCGACCAGGTTCGGGTCGATCAGGATGTCGAGGAGCCGTTGCCAGAAGCTCATGTTCACCGTCTTCACCTGCGCGCCGGCGGTGTGGAGGACGAACCCCTTGGGAACGGTCTTGCGCCCGTCGATCTTCGCGAGCAGGGCCGGCAGCGACGGCGCGATCACGTCTGCGATGTGCTGGGCGATCGCCTCGTTCGCGGTCCGGCTCGAGGCGCGGCGGACGGCGGAGTCCGCCCAAGTGCCGTTGCGGCCGTGGGTGGCGGCCAGGCTGCGCGCCTTGCTCGCATAGAAGTTCACCGCTTTCCGGCGCTCGTCGGAGGGCAGGTTGCCGCTCTGGCCGATCGGCGTTGCCGCGCCGATCGTCGTCTGGGGCGCCATCGCCAGCACGTCCGCCGCCTGCGAGACGAAGACGCCCGCGGACCCGGCGCCCGCCCCCTCCGGCGCGATGTAGACGATCACCGGGACCTTCGACGCGAGCTCCTTCTTCACGATCTTGTTCATCGAGTCGACGAGCCCACCGGGGGTGTCGAGCACGATCACGACCGCCGAATAGCCCGATTTGTTCGCGTGGTCGATCTCGCCCGTCAGGTAGTCGGCTGTGACAGGGTTGATGTCGTTGTCGAACTGGACTGCCAGCACGCGAGGCGCCGGAGTCGCCGATCGTGCCGACCCACCCGTGAACAGGACCGCTGCGACCAGGGCCAGCGCGGCGAGAAGTGCCCGCAGGAAAGCCGCTTTCACAGCCGTAAGGATTCTATCAACGGGATGCCCGCGAGCTTCGGGCCGCAGGCACACTGGCCCAAGATCCTCCTGGAGATGAGAACCCTCCGCCTTGCAGCCGCCCTCTTCTTCGCGTTGCCGGCGGCGGCGTGGGCGGCGGGAGAGGCGACCATCCGCTCGGAGAACCTGCCGATCAGGGTGATCCGGTCGACCGCCGCTGCGGTTGCTCCGGCCCGCTTCAACCTGGTCGCCTTCCACTGGCAGGGGCGAGGGCACGTGCTCTTCCGGACGCGCAGCCTCGCCGGGCGGTGGAACGCCTGGCGCCCCGCTGCGCCAGAGGAGGAGGATCAGCCCGACCCCGGCAGCGCCGAGAAGAGACGCCGTGGCGGCTGGCGGCTCGGCAGCCCGTACTGGGTCGGACCGTCGAATCTCGTCGCCTACCGACTCGTCGGCGACGTCCGCCGCCTTCGCGCCTGGTACGTCTGGAGCCCGGTCGGCCGGGCGCCGGTCCGGACGGTGGCGATGGCCGGTACGCCGCGGATCCTGCCGCGGTCGGCCTGGAAGGCAAACGAGGAGATACTCCGCGGCCGCCCGAGGTACGCCCCGACGACGGCCTTCGCGATCGTCCATCACACGGCCGGAACGAACGACTACGGACCGGCCGCCGCCGCCGCGATCGTTCGCGGGATCGAGCTGTACCACGTCCTCGGGAACGGCTGGAACGACATCGGCTACAACTTCCTGGTCGACAGGTACGGCGACGTGTTCGAGGGCCGTGCCGGCGGTGTCGACCGGAACGTGATCGGCGCGCAGGCCGAGGGCTTCAACACCGGCTCGGCCGGAGTGGCCGTGATCGGGAACTACTCGACCGCCCGATTGCCGCCTGCCGCCGAGCACGCCCTCGCCCGGCTGCTCGCCTGGCGGCTGGACGTCGCGCACGTCGATCCGCTCGGCTTCGTCACGTGGACCTCGGGCGGGAATCCGAAATACCCGCGCGGAGCTCCGGTGCTCCTGCGGGCGATCTCGGGGCACCGCGACACCGGGTTCACGAGCTGCCCCGGGACGGCGCTGTATGCGAAGCTGCCCCGGCTCGCCCACGAGGTGGCGGCAACGGGCCTGCCCAAGCTCTACGCGCCGGCCGTGGTGGGCCGTCTCGGCGGGCAGGTGCGCTTCGGGGCCAGGCTCTCGACGCCCGCGTCCTGGGCCGTCACGGTCACCGACGTGACGGGCGCGGTCGTCGCCCGCGGCAGCGGCACGGGCCGGACGGTCGCCTGGACGTGGCACTCGGCCGGAGCGGCGCCGGGCCGGTACACGTGGACGATCGAGGGCAGCCGGGCCACCCGGCCGGCGACCGGGACGATCGGCAGGGCCTCCAGCCCTCCGGCTCCTGCTCCTCCGCTCCGCCCTCCGCCTCCCACCCGGCCGCTGCTCTCCGAGCTGGCGGCCGATCCGCCGGTGATCTCGCCCGACGGGGACGGGATCGCCGACGCGCTGACGATCTCCTACACGCTGTCCGCGAGGGCGGCCGTCACCGTCGGCGTGCGGGACGCCGGCGGGTCGGTCGTCGGCACCCTGTTCGCCGCGCAGCTCCAGGGCGCGCGCCGCCAGTCGTTTCCGTACGCGGCCGACGGCCTTGCAGACGGCGCGTACGTGCTCTCGATCGCCGCCGACGGAGAGGACGGCAGATCGGCGAGCCTGGAGGCGCCGTTCGCGATCGACCGGACGCTGTCCGGGCTCGCTCTCTCGACCGCGGCGCTCGTGCCGAACGGCGACGGGGTCGACGACACTCTCGGGATCGCCTTCACGCTGTCCGTCGAGGCGAACGCCGCAGTCCAGATCGAGCAGGCGGGCGCAGTCGTCGCAGTCGTGTTCGGCGGCGTTCTTCCGGCCGGGGGATCCCAGCTCTTCTGGGACGGGACGACCCCGAGCGGCCCCGTGCCCGCGGGGGAATACCAGGCGGCGGTGATCGCCGACGGCCCGTACGGCCAGACCCGCCATGCGGCATCGTTCACGATCTCGCGGTAGCGCCGTCTAGACTCCGTCGGATGCAACCGCCGGGCCGGAGCCGCCGTCAGATGGTGGAGCTGCGGTCTGCGACGCCGCTCGTCTACGAGAAGCTGAGCGATCCGATCCTGGTCACGAGAGCGAGAGACGGAGACCCCGCGGCCCTGGCCGTGCTCTGCGAGCGGCACGCCCGCCGTGTGGAGCGGCTGGCCGCGCACCTGCTCTCCGACCCCGAGGACGCACGCGACGCGGCGCAGGACTCGCTGGCCAAGATGTGCGTCCGGATTCGCCAGTTTCGGGGCGACTCGCAGTTCACGACGTGGCTTCACCGCATCGTCGTGAACACGTGCCACGACGTGGCTGCCCGGCAGCGGTCGAGCCGCTGCGAGCCGCTGCTCGAGGACCGGCGCGTCGGCGGCGAGGACGGAGACCCTGCCCGCGCGCTCGCGCTCGCCGAGCTCCGCTCCGAGCTCGCCGGCGAGCTGGCGGCGATCTCGGCGAAGCAGGCGCGGGTGGTCGTGCTCAAAGATGCCCTCGACTGGTCGTTCGCGGAGATCGCCTCGAGCTCCGGGATGCCGGTGGGGACGGCGAAGTGCTACGCGCACCGCGCGCGGAGCTCGCTGCGCGCGCGACTGGCCGGGGCGTGACCGCTCCGACGCCCCCGTTCGGACGCGAGGTGATCGAGACGATCATCCCGCACCGCGACCCCTTTCTGTTCCTCGACGAGGTGCTCGAGCTCGACCCGGGTGTCCGCGTGGTCGCGCGCAAGCAGGTTCGTGGCGACGAGTGGTTCTTCCCTGGCCACTTCCCGGCCCGACCGATCATGCCGGGGGTGATCATGGTCGAGGCCCTCGCGCAGGCCGGTGCGGTGGCGGCGCTCTCGCTCGACGAGAACCGCGGCAAGCTGGCGCTCTTCGCCGGCATCGACGCCGTCCGGTTCAAGCGGATCGTCGTGCCCGGCGAGGAGCTCACGCTCACCTGCGAGCTCGAGGCTGCCCGCGGCCCGGTGGGCCGTGGACGGGCGACCGCGCGAGTCGGCGGCGAGCTCGCCGTGCGCGGCACGCTCACGTTCGCGACGGCGGCTGCCACGTGATCGGCGCCGCGAACGGTGTCGCCGTCTCGATCACCGGCCTCGGGTGTCACGTCCCCGAGCGCGTCGTTACGAACGACGACCTGGCGAAGCTCGTCGACACCTCGGACGAGTGGATCGTCACCCGGACCGGGATCCGCGAGCGCCGCTTCGCCGCCGCCGGCGAGGCACTCTCCGACATCGCGCTGCCCGCCGCCCGCGCAGCGCTCGACCAGGCCGGCGTCTCGCCGCGCGACATCGATCTCCTGATCGTCGCCACCGTCACTCCAGACATGCTGTTCCCCTCGACGGCGGCGATCCTGGCGGATCAGCTCGGGGCCGTCGACGCGGCGGCCTACGACCTCGCCGCGGGCTGCACCGGGTTCGTCTACGCGATCGCGCAGGCGTTCGGGATGGTCAGCGCCGGCCTGAGCACGCGGTCGCTCGTGATCGGGGCGGACGTGCTCTCCAAGCTGATGAATTTCGCCGACCGGTCCACGTGCGTCCTGTTCGGCGACGGCGCGGGCGCGGTCGTGGTCGAGCGGGTTCCCGAGCGGGGGTTTCTCGCGTTCGAGCTCGGCGCGGACGGCGGTGGCGGCAAGGATCTCACCCTGCCCGCGGGCGGGTCGCGGATGCCGACCACGGCCGAGACGGTCGCGAGCGGCGCGCACTACGTGCAGATGAACGGACGGGAGGTCTTCAAGTTCGCGACCCGCGTCCTCGTCAGCTCCGCCGTGGACGTCTTGGCGAAATGTGACTTGTCAGTGGAGGACGTGGACGTCTACGTTCCCCACCAGGCCAACGTCAGGATCATCAATCATGCCGTCGGCAAGCTCGGAATCCCGGAGGAGAAGGTGATCGTCAACGTCGACCGGTACGGCAACACCTCGTCCGCCTCGATCCCGCTCGCGCTCGCGGAGGCACTCTCGACCGGGCGGGTCGACCGGGGCGACACGGTGCTGATGACGGGCATGGGCGCCGGCCTCACCTGGGGCTCCGCGGTGATGCGCTGGACCTAGAATGGGGAAAACGTTGGCGAGCAGGAGAATGGGGTATGTCTTCGGTGTCTAGGTTTTCTCCGTCCGGAGGGCGGAGAAAGCCCAAGATCGCGTTCTGCTTTCCGGGCCAGGGCTCGCTCGAGCGGGGGATGGGGCGCGACGTCGCCGAGGCGGTACCGGAGGCGATGGCGGTCTACGAGGAAGGAAGCGCCGCTTCCGGGCTCGACCTCCGCCGGCTCTGCTTCGACGCGCCGCTCGAGGAGATGGTCGAGACCGAGGTTCAGCAGCCGGCCCTCGTGGCGACCAGCCTCGCCGTGCTGGCCGCCCTCCGGACGCGGAACGTCGAGCCGCACTACGTGATCGGCCACTCGGTCGGCGAGTTCGCCGCGCTCGCGGCCGCCAGGTCGGTCGGCATCCGGGAGACGATCGCACTCGTCCGCGAGCGCGGGCTGGCGATGGCAGAGGCGGCGAAGGAGCGGCCCGGCTCGATGGCGGCGATTCTCGGGCTCGACGACGACGTGGTCGAGCGGCTCTGCCGCAAGATCCTCGGCGTCTGGCCGGCGAACTACAACTGCCCGGGCCAGATCGTCGTTTCCGGCGAGCACGATGCCGTCGAGGAGCTGTGCGCCCGTGCCGAGGAGGAGGGCGCTCGCCGCACCGTCAAGCTCAAGGTCTCGGGCGCATTCCACTCACCGCTCGTCGCCCGTGCCGCAGACCGGCTCCGGCCGGCGATCGAGGCGGTTCGCTTCGGCGAGCCGCAGGCGGCGTTCATGTCCACGGTCACCGCCCGCTTCGAGGAGGCCCAGCGGATGGGTGCGTTGCTCGTCGACCAGCTGACCGCGCCGGTGCGGTTCACGCAGGCCGCCTCGGAGCTCGTGCGCGAGGGTGCGCGCACGTTTGTCGAGGTGGGCCCGGGCAACGTCCTCTCCGGGCTCGTGAAGAGGATCGACCGCAGCGTGAAGGCGATCTCGGTCAACGACCTCGCCTCGCTCGAGAAGCTCAAGGAGCTCATCGCCTCGAGGTGACGGGGCAGCCCGCTCCCGGCTTGCGATGAGCTCGTTCTGCTCGCTCGGCGGGAGGCTCGCGCTCGTCACCGGCGCCTCGCGCGGGATCGGACGGGCGATCGCGGTGGAGCTGGCGCGCGGTGGAGCGCACGTCGTCGTCGGGTACCGCAGCGGCGCAGACGAGGCCGAGACGCTCGCGCGCGAGGTCGGCGGCAGGGCCGTCCGGGCCGACGTCGCCGACCCCGAGCAGGCTGCCCACCTGGTCGAGGAGGCGGGCGACGTCGACATCCTGGTCAACAACGCGGGGCTCACCCGCGACGGCCTGATCGCCCGGATGTCCGACGAGGACTGGCGCGTCGTGCTGGACACCAACCTCGGCGGCGTCTTCCACACCTGCCGTGCCGCCGCCCGCGGGATGATGCGCCGCCGCTCAGGGACGATCGTCAACCTGACGAGCGTGGTCGGGTTGCACGGCAACCCCGGCCAGACGAACTACGCCGCGTCGAAGGCGGGGATCATCGGATTCACGAAGTCGCTCGCCCGGGAGCTCGCCCCGCGCGGCGTCCGGGCGAACGCGGTCGCGCCGGGCTACATCCGGACCGGGCTCACCGGCGTGCTCCCGGAGGAGGCCCAGCAGGCGATCCTGGCGAACACGCCGCTCGGCCGGATGGGGGCCCCGGAGGACGTCGCGGGGGCGGTACGCTTCCTCTGCTCGGACGAGGCGTCGTTCGTGACCGGCGAGGTCCTCCTCGTCGACGGGGGACTGGGGATGTAGGCCATTCTGCTGCGCAGAATGGTTAGGGAGGAACGTGACTGAGGAACTAGGTCTTCTAACCATTTCCCGACCGAAGGGAGGGAAATGGCCAGGCGGGTCGTGATCACTGGAATGGGAGCGGTGACACCGCTCGGCAACGACGCGCCCACGTCGTGGCGAAATCTCGTCGCCGGGATGTCCGGGGCGGCTCCGATCACCCGGTTCGACCCGACCGGCTACTTCGTCGGCTTCGCCTGCGAGCTGAAGGAGTTCGAGCCGACGACCTGGATCGAGTACAAGACCGCGCGGCGGATGGACCGGTTTGCCCAGATGGTCGTCGCCGCAGCACGGCAGGCCGAGGCGGACGCCGGGCTCGACATTGCCGCTGAGTCCGACCGGATCGGAGCCTCGATCGCGACCGGAATCGGCGGCCTCCAGTCGTTCCAGGACTGCCACACGCAGTTGCGCGAGCGCGGGCCGGACCGGGTGAACCCGTTCTCGATCCCGGCGATCATCCCCAACCTCGGCGCTGGTTGGGTCTCGATCGAGCTCGGCACCCGCGGCCCGCTGAGTGCGCAGTGCACGGCCTGCGCGGCCTCGAACATGGCGATCGGGGAGGGCGCGGACGCGATCCGGCTGGGCCGCGCCGACGTGATGCTCTGCGGCGGCACCGAGGCGCCCGTGACCGAGGTCGGTATCGCCGGCTTCGGGGCGATGCGTGCGCTCTCGCGCCGGAACGACGACCCGAAACGCGCGAGCCGCCCCTTCGACAGGGAGCGCGACGGGTTCGTGATGGGCGAGGCGGGCGCGGTGCTCGTCCTCGAGGAGCTGGAGCGGGCGAAGGCGCGCGGCGCGAGGATCTACGCCGAGGTCGCGGGCTACGGGGTCTCGTCTGACGCGCAGCACATCACCGAGCCAGACCCCACCGGCGTCCACCCGGCGCGGGCGATGCAGATGGCGCTCGCGGACGCCGGGGTGGACGTGACCGAGATCGACTACGTGAACGCGCACGGCACCTCGACGCCGCTCGGGGACGCGAGCGAGACACGGGTGATCAAGAAGGCGCTGGGCGAGGAGAACGCGCGCAGGACGCCGATCTCGTCGACCAAGGGCTCGACGGGCCACTGCCTCGGCGCCGCCGGCGCGGTCGAGGCGATCTTCTGCACGATGGCGATCGCCGACGGCCTGCTCCCGCCGACGATCAACTACGAGTTCCCCGACCCCGAGTGCGACCTCGACTACGTCCCGAACGAGGCTCGTCCGGCCGACGTGAAGGTGGCGATGTCGAACTCGTTCGGCTTCGGCGGCCACAACGCGTCGATCGTGCTCAAGCGGTACGAGTAGCGCGGGGGAACCCCATGTTTCCCCCGCGTGCCCTCTCCTTCCGCGCGCCCGTCGCAATCCTTTCGCGGGCGGAGCCGGGCTTTGCCCGGCGGGAGCCCACGTGCGGCTCCGGGAGGCGGACGGGAGAGGAGGGGGAGCACGGGGGAACCAGGGGTTCCCCCGTGCTCGCGAGGTGGGCGACTTTCGACTGCTACGGGACGCTGATCGACTGGGACGGCGGGATCGGCGCCGAGCTCGGGCGGCTCTTCGGAGCCGGGGCGGCGGAACCGCTGCTCGCGCGCTACCACGAGATCGAGCCGCAGGTGCAGGCGGAAGATCCGGCCAGGAGCTACCGGACCGTGCTGAGCGTCGCGCTCGAGCGGCTGGCGGCGGCAGAGGGTCTCGTCCTGCCCGGCGGCGAGGCGGACGCGCTCGCCCGCTCGCTGCCCGCCTGGCGGCCCTTCCGCGAGGTTCCCGCCGCGCTCGAGGAGGCGCGCGCCCACGGCTGGCGGCTCGCGATCCTCTCGAACACCGACGCCGACTTCATCGCCGCGTCGAAGGAGCGCATCGGGGTCCCGTTCGACGAGACGGTCGTCGCGTCCGAGATCGGCTCCTACAAGCCCGGGCGCCGCCACTGGGAGGAGTTCTTCGCCCGCACCGGTGCCGACCGTGACCGGCTCGTCCACGTCGCCGCCAGCCTGTTTCACGACGTCGCGCCCGCCCGCGCTCTCGGCCTGCGAAGCGTCTGGATCAACCGGCTGGGCGAGGACGCCGACCCCGAGCCGACACGCGAGCGACTCGACCTGGACGGCCTCGCGGCCGTGCTCGACGAGCTCGTCCCGGCATGAGAGACGAAGCCGAGGAGAGAGCCGACAGCGAGGCTGTCGAGGTCGGTGCGAGGCGATGTCGTGACCCCGAAGGCGTCAGCCTCCCCGCCGGCTACGCGGCGCGGCCGGCGACCGCGGACGACGCCGCCTCGGTCGCCGCTCTGATCAACGCATTCGACCGTGTCCAGCTCGAGGAGCCGGACGAGACGAGCGCCGCCGACGTGGCCGGCTGGTGGGCGCGGTTCGACCTCCACCGCGACTCCTTGCTGGTGTTCGATCCCGACGGCAACCTGGCCGCCTGCGCGGACGTCCAGCGGCGGAAGGAGGCGACGCTCGATCTCGACGGCTATGTCCACCCGGGCCACACGGGTCGGGGGCTCGGCTCTGCCCTGCTCGGCTGGGGCGAGGACGAGGCGCGACGCCGGCGCCTCCGGACCATGCACGTCGCGGTGCTCGCAGCGGACTCGTCCGCGCGCTGCCTCCTCGAGTCGCGGGGTTTCGCCCCCGTTCGCCACTTCTACCGGATGCTGATCGACCTGGACGGGCCGCCGCCGCCGCCGGACTGGCCCGCGGGCTTCGAGCTCGCGATGTTCCGGCCGGGCGAGGAGGAGATCCTGCACGCGGTCACCGAGGAGGCCTTCGCCGACCACTGGGGCCACGAGCCGCGAGACCTCGAGCACTGGCGGCGCACCGTCTTCGAGCAGGAGTGGTGGGATCCCTCGCTCGTGTACGTCGTCCGCCGGGGCGACGAGGTGGTCGCGGCGGCGATGAACGCGATCCGTTTCGGCATGGGCTGGATCGGAACGCTCGGGACCCGAAAGCGCTGGCGCGGCCGCGGCCTCGGGCGGGCGCTCCTGCTCGAGGCCTTCGGCGAGCTCTACCGCCGGGGGGAGAAGCGGATCGGGCTCGCGGTCGACTCCGGCAACCAGACCGGAGCGACGCGCCTGTACGAGAGCGTCGGGATGCGCGTCGCGTGGCAGGCCGACGTCCACGAGAAGCACGTGTAGGCTCAGGGCGTGTCGCGTCTGCGTGCGAAGTGCCCGCACTGCATGACGGCCACGGCGGTCGCTCTCGGGCCCGGGTACGAGTGCCACGCCTGCGGCCGCGAGTTCGGGGCCGGGCTCGTCCGCGTCCCGAGGGCATGGGGCACCGGCGGCGAGGCGATGGCCGCGGCCGCCTCTCTGGCCGTGCCTTATCCCGAGGCTGCGGTCGTGGCCGAGGACACGCTCGGCGACCAGACCCTCGTGCTCGCCTCGGAGCTCCCCGAGCGGCCGCTCGTCCTCGGCGGATGCTGCTGCTCGCACGTGGGTGCGGTCGAGGGCCTGGCGACGCGGCACGAGCGGCTCGCGCTCGTCTGGGTGGACGCGCACGGCGACCTGAACACCCCCGAGACGTCGCCGTCGGGGAACGAGTGGGGCATGCCGCTGAGGATGATCGTCGACACCGGCTCGGTCGAGCCCGCCGACGTCGCGCTCGTCGGGGTACGCGACCTCGACCCGCCCGAGCGCGAGTTCATCCAGGCGAGCGGGATCCACACCGGCAAGCACGCGGTCGAGCGCGCGCTGAACGGCGTGGACTGCGTCTACGTGGCGATCGACGCAGACGGGCTGGACGACGCCGAGGTGACCTCCTTCATGCCGGTCCCGGGCGGTCTTTCCCTGGCGGAGGCCGAGGCGACGTTGCGCTGGGTCGCCGGCAACGCCGCGGTCGTCGGGGCCGGCCTCTCCGGGCTCCTGCCGGACCCGGCGAACATCGATCCGACAGCCCGGCTCTGCGCCGCGATGGGCCTGTAACCGGGCGCTCTCCCGCCCGGGTCTAAGATCCAAGCTCATGGCCCAGCCGCGCATCGACGTCTCGATCGAGCACAAGGGCGGCTCCCCGAGCACGGACGACGGCCGAAAGCATCCGAACACCTGCCCCTCGTGCGGATCCCACTACCGTGACGACGAGCTCGACGGGCGCCTCGGCGTCTGCCCCCAGTGCGGCCACCACTTCCCGGTCGCCGCCCGCGACCGGATCGAGCAGCTCGCCGACCCCGGCTCGTTCGCGGAGGAGGAGGCCCGGCTCCGCTCCGCCGACCCGCTCGGCTTCTTCGACCTGCGCCCGTACACCGAGCGGCTCGCGGAGGCGGAGCTGAAGACCGGGGAGGGAGACGCGATCGTGATCGGCAGGGCCGAGATCGAGGGCGAGCCGTGCCAGCTGTCGGTGATGGACTTCGGCTTCATGGGCGGCTCGATGGGCAGCGTCGTGGGCGAGAAGCTCGCGCGCGCCTGCGAGCAGGCCGCGGAACGGCGCGTCCCGCTCGTGTCGGTGACCGCCTCCGGCGGCGCCCGGATGCAGGAGGGGATCCTGTCCCTGATGCAGCTGCCGAAGACCGTCTGTGCCGTCGAGGACCTGCACGACGCGCGCTGCGCGCTGATCAACGTCTTCACCCATCCGACCACCGCCGGCGTGCTCGCGAGCTTCGCGAGCCTCGGGGACGTGACCATCGCCGAGCCGGGCGCGCTCATCTCGTTCACCGGACCGCGCGTGGTGCAGCAGACGACGCGCGAGAAGCTTCCCGACGACTTCGGCCTGGCCGAGTCCAACCTCCGCTTCGGGCATCTCGACGCGATCGTCTCCCGCGGGGAGGTCCGGCCGTATCTTGGCCGCGCCCTCCGGCTCTTCCGCAATGCCGGGTGAGGCGGAGCGCCGCCTCCGCGAGCGGCTGGCCAGGCTGAAGAAGGTCCCTCTCCTCGGTGGGACGAAGCTCTCGGGCGAGCTCGAGCGGCTGCAGCGGCAGCTCGACCAGCTCGAGGCGGAGCCGACCGGCGAGGAGATCTGGCGCTCGGTCGAGCTCGCCCGCAACCCCGACCGGCCGTACACGCTCGACTACGTCGAGCGGATCCTCGACGACTGGATCGAGCTGCACGGAGACCGTGGCCGCGCGGACGACGGCGCGATGGTCGCCGGTCTCGGCGGATTCGACGGGCGCACGGTCGTGCTGATCGGGATGCAGAAGGGCCGTGACATCCAGGAGCGGACCAAGCGCCAGTTCGGCATGCCCTACCCGGAGGGCTACCGCAAGGCGATGCGCGCGATGGAGCTCGCCGACCGCCACGAGTTTCCCGTGATCAGCCTCGTCGACACTCCGGGCGCCTACCCGGGGGTCGCTGCCGAGCAGCACGGCCAGGGGGGCGCGATCGCCCAGTCGCAGGCCCTGATGGCCCGGATCGAGGTGCCGATCGTCGCCTGCGTGATCGGCGAGGGCGGGTCGGGCGGAGCGATCGCGATCGCGCTGGCCGACCGGGTGCTGATGCAGGAGAACGCGATCTACTCCGTGATCTCGCCGGAGGGCTGCGCGGCGATCCTCTGGCGCGACGCCGGCGAGGCACGCAAGGCGGCGGCCGCCTTCAGGCCCGACGCGGCTCACTGCCTGGAGCTCGGCGTCGTCGACGCGATCGTGCCGGAGCCCGCCGGCGGGGCGCAGAACGACTGGAACGAGGCGGCCAGGCTGCTGAAGGACGCGCTCCGCGACGCTCTCGACGAGGTCGAGGGCGTCCCCGCGGACGAGCTCGTCCGGCAGCGGCGGGCCAAGTACCGGGGCATGGGCGTTTTCGCATAACTACCCCGGATTTCCTGGGATATTCCACACTCTCCACAGGCTTTTCCCCGGTATGGATTCCGACTTGTTCACCGTCTCAACACGAGTTTCACCGAGGAGAGACACGCTGTACGAGCAGTGTTCTGGGCGATGGCGCGCGGCGACCTGACCACCTACCGGCGGAAGCGCGATCCGGGGCGCACTCCGGAGCCGTTCGGGTCGCGGAAGCAGGGCCGGTCGCCCGTGTTCGTCGTGCAGAGGCACGACGCGCGACGCCTGCACTACGACTTCCGGCTCGAGCGCGACGGCGCGCTCGCGAGCTGGGCGGTCCCCAGGGGCGTGCCGCTCGATCCCGGCCGGCGCTCGCTCGCCGTGCACGTCGAGGATCACCCGCTCGACTACGCGGCGTTCGAGGGCGAGATCCCGAAGGGCCAGTACGGAGCCGGCAGCGTGGAGATCTGGGACCGGGGCACCTACGAGCTGGTCGAGGAGAAGGCAGACGGCGGGATCACCGTCAGGCTGCACGGCGCCCGACTCGAGGGGCTGTGGTCGCTGATTCCGGCGAAGCTCGGCGGCGACCCGAGGAACTGGCTCATCGTCAGGAAGGGCGGCGCGCGCGCGGACGAGGGCGGGACACGCTGGTACCTGCCGATGCTCGCGGCGCTCGCCGACGAGGTTCCCGGCGGCCCCGGCTGGCTGTTCGAGGTCAAGTGGGACGGCTACCGCGCGCTCGCCTGCGTCGAGGGAGGCGAGGCGAAGCTCGTGAGCCGGAAGGGGAACGACCTCACGGACCGCTTCGCGGCCGTTGCGAGAGCCGTCGCGCGGGCGGTGAAGACGCCGGACTGCGTGCTGGACGGAGAGGTGTGCGCGCTCGACGAGCAGGGGCGGCCGAGCTTCTCGGCGATGCAGCAGGGCAAGGCCGGGACGCCGGTCGTCTACGAGGCGTTCGACCTGCTCGAGCTCGACGGCGAGCCACTCGTCGACCTGCCGCTCCGTGAGCGCCGTTCGCGCCTGGAGCGGTTGCTCGACCGGCGGAACGAGACCGTCCGGCTCTCGGAGGCGTTCGAGGACGGGAAGGAGCTCTTCGAGGCGGCGAGGCGGCAGGGGCTCGAGGGGATCGTCGCCAAGCGGGCGGAGTCGCCCTACCGGCCGGGGAGGCGCGGCCGCGACTGGCTGAAGATCAAGAGCCGCGGCCGTCAGGAGTTCGTGATCGCGGGGTACACGAGGGGCCAGGGCCGCCGCTCCGGGCGGTTCGGCGCGCTCGTCCTGGGCGTGTGGCGGGGCGGCGAGCTCTCGTACGCCGGCAACTGCGGGACCGGCTTCACCGACCGGGACATCGACGAGGTGCTCGCGCGGCTGCGGCCGCTCGAGCAGGCGAGGTCGGCCTTCCCGACCGTCCCGAAGATGCCGAAGGTGCGGAAGGGCGACGTCGTCTGGGTCCAGCCCGAGCTCGTCTGCGAGGTCGAGTTCGTCGAGTGGACCCACGACGGCCGTCTGCGCGCCCCGTCGTTCCAGGGGCTGCGCGACGACAAGCCGGCCGGCGAGGTGCACCGGGAGGAGCCGCTGCCGTCCGAGCTTCGCAAGGGCAGGCGCGTGCTCCGGTTGTCCAACCTCGACAAGGTCTTCTGGCCCGGCGAGGGGATCACCAAGGGCGATCTTCTCGCCTACTACCGTGCGGTCGCCCCCGTGGTGCTTCCCCATCTCCGCGACCGGCCGTTCACGATGAAGCGCTACCCGAACGGGATCGAGGCCGGCCACTTCTTCCAGAAGGACGCCCCGAAGCACATGCCGGACTGGATCCCCACCCGCGAGTTCGAGGTCTCGACCCGGGAGTCGCCGCGGCGGCGCAGGAAGATCCGGGCGCCGCTCGTGAACGACGAGCTCGCGCTCCTCTGGATGGTGAACATGGGCTGCGTCGACCTGAACACGTGGTACTCGCGCGTCGACCGGCCCGGCCGCCCCGACTTCGTGCTCTTCGACCTCGACCCGCCGGCCGGCGCGGGCTTCGCCGAGGTCGTGCAGGTCGCGTTGCTCGTCAAGGAGGTGCTCGACGCGCTCGGGCTCGCCGGCCTCCCGAAGACGAGCGGCAGCGACGGGATGCACGTGCTCGTGCCCGTCGAGCGGCGGTACACGTACGAGCGGACACGCGAGCTCGCCGAGATCGTCGCCGGGACGCTCGCCCGGACGCACCGCGGTCTGGTCACCACCGAGTGGGCAAAGGCGAAGCGACGAGGCGTCCTGATCGACGCGAACCAGAACGGGGAGGGGAAGACGATCGCGTCGGTCTACTCGGTTCGGCCTCACCCGGGAGCTCCGGTCTCGACCCCGCTCCGGTGGGAGGAGGTCGGCGAGGGCCTCGACCCCCGGGACTTCACGATGGAGGTCGTCCAGCGCCGGATCGAGCAGCACGGCGACCTGTTCGAAGGCGTCCTGACCACTCGACAGCGCCTGGGCCCGGCTCTGGCATCGCTCCGGTGAAGCTCGCGGCGCTCGTCTCCGAGCTCGACGCCTACTTCCGCGTCCCCGACGTCCGCGGCGACGACTGGTCTCGCAACTTCGAGCACGTCTACCCCGAGCCGTACTGGCGCGAGCACACCGTGCCCGGCTGGGAGGGGCGCTGGAACGGCCTGTCGGTGCGCGGCGCGGAGGAGGTCGAGCGAGCAGCGACGTGCGTCTTCCCGAGCGACCGGATCGTCGAGGGGCTCGCTCCGGCGACGTTCCTCTTCTCCGAGCATCCGCTCGACTTCGCGGACGAGCCGGGGTTCCTGCCGCTCGCGCCCGCCACGTACGAGACCATGCGCGAGCGCGGGATCAGCTTCTACAACGCCCACGCGCCGCTGGACATGCACCCGGAGGTCTCGCCCTCGCGGTTGTGCGCGGCGGGCGCGGGCCTCGAGGAGCTCGAGGAGTACTTCCCGATCTGCGAGGGGATCCCGGGCGGGGCGGCGATCGTCGGCGAGAGCCGGATGGGCGTGGACGGCCTCGCCGACGCCCTGCGCTCGTACCTCGGCCCGGAGATCCCGGTCCACGTCCTGACCCGCGCGCGGCCCGAGTGCGGGCGGGTGGCGATGGTCGCGGGCGGCGGGGCCGACTCGGAGATCCTGGAGGCCTCGCTCGCGCGCGGATGCCAGACGTACGTCACCGGGAACGCGGCGACGAACTGCCGCCTCGACTTCGTCCAGGCGGGCGTGCGTGCGTTCCGCGAACGGGCCGACGCCGCCGGCATCAGCCTGATCGACGCGACGCACTACGGGATGGAGAAGCCCCCGCAGATCGCGATGGCCGCATGGTTCAGGCGCCGGGGCCTGGAGGCGGAGTTCATCCCCGACGGGCCGAAGTAGCAAAACGGGGGAACCCGTGGTTCCCCCGTTGGCCCCCTCCTTCCCGGTGTCGAGCATCGAAGCGCCCTTGGCCTCCCGCCGGGCAAAGCCCGGCTCCTCTATACGGAGGAACCCCTGGTTCCCCCGTACGCCCCCTCCTTCCGCGGTCTCGAGCATCGAAGCGCCCTTGGCCTCCCGCCGGGCAAAGCCCGGCTCCGGCCGCCGACCGATCTGATCGACCGGCGGCAAGGCCGCGCACGCCGACCGGGTTTCCGCCTGCCGAGACAGAGACCTCCGCGCGCGGAGGCGAGACCGCGTTCTCGCCGGAGCGCACGGGCGGTCGGCCACCTGCCGCGGAAGGAGGGGGCTCGTGGGGGAACCATGGGTTTCCCCACGTGGGAGACCGCGTTCTCGCCGGAGCGGACGGGCGATCCGCCACAAGCGCGAACAAGAAGGGGGCCCGTGGGGGAAACATGGTTTCCCCCACGCTATGCCAGCCGCCGCGGGTGGCCGAGCGCGCCCAGCTCCGAGATGTCCCGGCGGAAGAGCAGCGCGACCGTCCAGTCGACGACGACCCGGAGCTTCCGCGAGGCGAGCGGGAGCTGGTACAGGTGGTACGTCCGCGTGAAGAACCAGCCGGGGAAGCCGCGGAGCCGCAGGCCCATCACGTCGGCGATCCCCTTGTACCGGCCGAGCGTCGCCACCTGCCCGAGCATCCGGTAGCGGTACGGCTTCGCCTCGCCGGCGAGGTTCCGCGCCAGCCGTCGCGCCTGCCGCAGCGCGTGCTGCGAGGTCGGCGGGTCCGGGCGGCCCGGGGTGGCGAGGTTGGGCACGGCGGCGCAGTCGCCGAGCGCCCAGATCGCATCGAGGCCCGTGACCCTGAGCCGCTCGTCGACCGGCACCCGGCCGCGGTCGTCCAGCGGCAACCCGAGGGAGGCGAGGGCGGGGGTCGGCCGCACGCCCGCGGTCCAGACGAGCGTGCTGGTCTCGATGCGGGCTCCGTCCGAGAGCTCGACGCCCCGGGCGTCCGCCGAGTCGAGCCGCGTCGAGACGTGGATCTCGACGCCGCGACGCTCGAGCTGGGCGGCCGCGTACTCGCCCAGCCGGGTGGGGATCTCCGGAAGGATCCTGTCGGCGGCGTCGACGAGCACCCAGCGCTGCGGGGCGTCGCGCAGCCCGGGGTAGTGCCGGAGCGCGTCGCGGACGAGGTCCGACAGCTCCGCCAGCGCCTCGACGCCCGCGTAGCCGGCGCCGATGAAGACGAAGGCGAGATGACGGGCCGCCGCCTCGGGCGAGAGCGCGGCGTCGGCTGCCTCCAGCTGCCGGAGGACGTGGTTGCGGAGCGCGATCGCGTCGGCGAGGTCGCGGAAGCCGTGGCCGTGCTCGGCCAGGCCCGGCACCGGCAGCACGCGTGAGATCGAGCCGAGGGCGAGCACGAGGCGGTCGTAGCCGACCTCGACCGGCCCGTCGAGGCCCTCGACCGAGGCTATGCGCCTGGACGGGTCGAGCCCGGTCACCCGGCCGACGACGAGGTCGGCGTGCGGGCACATCATCCGCAGCGGCACGACCACGTGCCGCGGCTCCAGCATCCCGGAGGCGGCCTCGGGTAGGAGCGGCGTGAAGAGCATGAAGTTCTCGGGGGAGACGATCGTCGCTCCGCGCCGGCCGAGCAGGCGTGCGACCATCGAGCCTGCGTACCCGCCGCCGGCGATCAGCGTCCCGCCGCGCGCCTGCCTGTCCACGCCCAGTACCGTTGCAGACATGCGCGGCGCGCGCGTCCGGGATCTCGCCCTCGGGACGGGGGGCAGCGTCGCCACGGTCGCGCTCGTCACCGGAGTGATCTACGCCGTCAGGCCCTACGTCCCGGTGCTCAGCCTGGGCGTCCTCTACGTGTTCGCGGTGCTGCCGATCGCGGTGCTCTGGGGCCTGCGCTTCGCCCTGCCGGTCTCGGTCGCGAGCATGCTCACGTTCAACTTCCTGTTCCTGCCGCCCCTGCACACGTTCCGGCTCGCGAAGGGCGAGAACTGGTTCGCGCTCGCCGTCTACCTGACGACCGCGGTCGTCGTCAGCGAGCTCGCCGCCCGGGCGAGACGGCGGGCGGCCGCGGCGGAGCAGCGGGAGCGGGAGTCCGGCCTTCTCGCGCGGCTCGCGGCCGACCTGCTCGGTGGGCGGCGCCTGGAGGACGGGGTCGGCGAGCTCGCCGGCAGCGCGGCCGGGGTGCTCGGAGTCGCCCACGCCGAGATCGAGCTCGGGCCGCCGCGTCGCCGCTCCGGCCGTGACCTCCCGCACGCGCTCGAGGTTGCCGGCCGGCAGGTGGGGACGATCTACACGCCGATCGGGTCGGAGCCTGCCCTGGAGGCCCGCCGGCGCTTCCTGCCCGCGCTCGCGGCGCTCCTCGCCGTCGCCGTCGACCGCGAGCGGCTCGAGCGCGAAGCGCTGGAGGCGGAGACGCTTCGCCGCAGCGATCTCGTCAAGACGGCGCTCCTGCGGGCGGTCTCGCACGACCTGCGTTCCCCGTTGACCGGTATCGGAACCGCCGTCGGCGCTCTCCGCAATCCCACCCTGAACCTCACCGCCCGCGACCGGGAGGAGTTGCTCGAGACGATCGAGCTGGAATCGAACCGCCTCGCCCGCCTCGTCGGCGATCTGCTCGACCTGTCCCGGCTGGAGGCCGGTGCCGCCTCGCCCCAGCCGGAGGCGTGGGAGCTCCCCGACCTCGTCCGGGAGGCGGTGGACGCCCTGGGGGCGAGGGGGCAGGTCGAGATCGCCGGCGAGACGCCGGTGGTCGACGCGGACGGTGCCCAGATCCAGCGCGCGCTCGCGAACCTGATCGAGAACGCGCTCAGGTACTCGCCGGCGGGCGTGCCGGTGCACGTACGGATCACGGCGACCCGCAAGGAGGCGATCGTGCGCGTGGTCGACCAGGGCCCAGGCCTGGCACCCGACGAGCTCGAGCGCGTGTTCGAGCCTTTCTACCGCCGCGCCGGGGATCCGCGCTCGGGCGCGGGTCTGGGTCTCGCGATCGCTCGCGGCTTCGTCGAGGCGAACGGCGGCCGCGTCTGGGCCGAGTCACGCGCCGGCCAGGGCGCGACGTTCGCGCTTGCGCTCCCGGTCGTCTCCGTGCCCGCGGGGCTCGTCGGGTGAGCGGGCAGAGGGTGCTGGTCGTCGACGACGAGAGGCAGATCCTGCGCGCGCTCGGGACGACGCTACGGGCGGCCGGGTACGACGTCGAGACCGCCGCCACGGCCCAGTCGGCACTGTCCGCCGCCGCCGCGCACCCTCCGGAGGCGGTGATCCTCGACCTCGTGCTTCCGGACGGGAGCGGGACCGACGTCTGCCGGAAGCTTCGGACCTGGAGCGAGGCGCCCGTGATCGTTCTCTCCGCGGTCGGTGAGGAGGGCGAGAAGGTCGCGGCGCTCGACGCTGGCGCCGACGACTACGTGACGAAGCCCTTCAGCGTGGACGAGCTGCTCGCTCGGTTACGGGCCGTCCTGCGACGCTCCGGCCCCTCGCTGGAGCCCCTGATCGAGGTCGGGGAGCTGAGCATCGACGTCGCCAACCGGGCCGTCACGCGCGGCGGCGAGCGGGTGAAGCTGAGCCCGCACGAGTTCGATCTCCTCCGGGTCCTCGCGCAGAACCGCGGCAAGCTGCTCACGCACCGGATGCTGCTCCGTGAGGTGTGGGGGCCGTCGTACCAGGTCGAGGCCCACTACCTGCACGTCTACGTCTCGAACCTGCGACGCAAGATCGAGCCCGAGCCGTCGAGCCCGCGCTACGTGCTGACCGAGCCGGGGGCAGGCTACCGGCTCTCGGACCTGCCTGCGTAGCTCTCCGTGGCCGTCTCCGTCGCCAGCCGTGCGCGTGCATTCCGGGCAACGAGCAGCGGGACGAAATCGGCAAAGCGCGCCTGGGCGAGAAACCCGGAGATCACCGCGTCGACATGCTCGTCGAACCGTTCGCCTGCGACGCACGGAAACTCACGCCGAAGGTCGTCACGCACCCGGTCGAGCTTCGCGCGTGTCTCCGCCGACGCAGGCATCGAAGACGATTCCAACCGCCGGGGTGGAGGAACGCATCGGGAAAAACCCCTACACGAGATCGACTGGGCAAGGTCCTTGAGCGAACCTTGAGCCGGCCGCCCGAAGTCTTGAGGACCCTTTGAGCTGAGCGAACCTACCGTCGGGGGCGTGCAGACGGCCGACCTCGACGGACTGGCGACGCGCTGATGTACGACCTCGCCGCGCTCGCGATCGCCGCGGCGTGCTTCACGTTCGTCTTCGCGCTCGTCTGGATCCTGGGGCGCATCTGATGTCGGCCGGTGACGCCGTCGGGCTCGCGATCTCGCTCGCTGTCCTCGCCTATCTCGTCTTCGCGCTCGTTCAGGGGGAGCGGTTCTGATGAGCACGGCGTCTGTCGTTCTCCTCACGCTCATGGCTGGGGGAGCGGTTGCCAACCTCGGCCGCCGCCTGGTCATCGTCCGGATCCGGCAGAGGCGGCGATGAGCCCAGTCGCCGGCTTTGCCGGCGATGAAGCGGGAGGGGCGCGGAGGTGCCGGCTTCGCCGGCGCTGGAGCGAGGTATGAGCGGTCAGGGGATCGGCCAGATCGTGGTCTACGCGGTCGTCCTGATCGCTCTCGGCTACCCGCTCGGCCTCTGGATGGCGCGGGTCTACACGGCCGAGCGGCTCCCGTTCGGCTCTCTGGAGCGCGGCTTCCTCCGTCTCGTCGGCGGCGTCCGAGAGCAGGACTGGAAGGGCTACGCGAAGACGGTGCTCGTCTTCAGCGTCTCCTTCTGCGGCCTCCTCTACCTGATCCAGCGCGTCCAGGGACACCTGTTCCTGAACCCGGACGCCCTCAAGGGCGTGCCCGCCCACATCTCGCTGAACACCGCGGTCAGCTTCGTCACGAACACGAACTGGCAGTACTACGGCGGCGAGACCACGATGTCGTACCTGACCCAGATGGCCGGCCTCGCGGTGCAGAACTTCGTTTCGGCTGCGGTCGGGATGGCGGTGCTCGCGGCGGTCGTGCGCGGCATCTCGCGCCGCTCGCGCAACGACATCGGCTCGTTCTGGCAGGACCTCTACCGCTCCTGCGTCTACATTCTGCTCCCGCTCGCCGCGATCCTCGCGGTGATCCTGGTCTCGCAGGGCGTCGTCCAGACCTTCCACGGCCACGCGACCGCGACGACGCTCGAGGGTGCGCACCAGACGATCGCGCGCGGCCCCGCCGCCTCGCAGGTCGCGATCAAGCAGCTCGGCACCAACGGCGGCGGCTTCTACAACTCGAACTCGTCGGTGCCCTTCGAGAACCCGACCGGCCTCTCGAACTTCTTCGAGCTGCTCGCGATCCTGCTCATTCCCGCAGGCCAGGTGTTCATGTTCGGGAAGATGGTGCTGGCGCGCCGGCACGCCTGGATGGTGTTCGCGGCGATGTTCGCGATGTTCGCGATCGGCGTCGGCGCTGTGCTTCCGAGTGAGCAGCACGGCTCGCAGGTGCTGCGCTCCTCGGGCGTGAACATCACCCAGGGCCACGGGCAGTCGGGCGGCAACATGTCCGACAAGGAGGTCCGCTTCGGGATCGCCAACACGTCCCTCTGGGCGACTGCGACCACCGACGCCTCCAACGGATCCGTCGACGGCGCCCACGACTCGCTTACCGCTCCGGGCGGCGCCGTCCCCGTCGTGAACATGTTCACCGGCGAGGTGATCTTCGGCGGGGTCGGCTCCGGCCTGTACGGGATGTTCTTCTACATCCTGATCGCGGTCTTCGTCGCCGGGCTGATGGTCGGGCGGACGCCGGAATGGCTGGGCAAGAAGATCGAGGCGCGCGAGATCAAGCTCGCGGCGCTCGGCGCGCTCTTCTGCCCGACGATGGTGCTGGCGCTGACCGCGCTCGCGATCGTGACCAAGGGCGGGCTAGCTTCGATCTACAACAGCGGCGTCCACGGCTTCACCGAGACGCTGTACGCGTACGACTCCCAGTCGAACAACAACGGCAGCGCGTTCGCCGGCTACGGCGCGACGAACTTCTCCGCCAGCTTCGGCGCGATCGCGATGCTGCTGGGCCGGTTCGTGCCGCTGATCGCGGCCCTGGCGATCGGCGGCTCGCTGGCGGCGAAGAAGACGGTGCCGGCCTCTGCAGGGACGTTCCGCACCGACGGCGGCACCTTCGTGGTGCTGCTCCTCGGCGTGGTCGCGCTCACCGCCGGCCTGATGATCCTTCCCGCGCTGACCCTCGGGCCGATCGTCGAGGGGCTGATGCACTGATGCTCCGCGACCTCAGGGGCTCCGTTTTCGCGATCGTCGTCTTCACTCTCGCCTTCGGCTTCGCCTACCCGGCCGTGATGACGGGCTTCGCGCAGGTCGCCTTCAAGCACGAGGCCAACGGGAGCCTGATCACACGCAACGGGACTCTCGTCGGCTCCGAGCTCGCGGCGCAGGAGTTCACCAGCCCGCGCTACTTCCACGAGCGCCCGTCCGCGACCTCGCCGGCCTACAACGCCGGCGCCACCACGTTCGCCAACCTCGGGCCGGCCAATCCCGACCTGGCGAAGAACGTGAAGGCCGGCGCCCAGGCGATCCTGAAGCTCGAGGGCCCGTACAACCCGGGTCTCGTGATCGCCGACATTCCGGTGGACGCGGTCACCACCTCCGCATCGGGTATCGACCCTGACATCACGCCGGCCTATGCCACGCTCCAGTCCCGGCGTGTAGCGGCCGTACGGCACCTGCCGTTCACCACCGTGCAGCGGCTGGTCGAGGAGAACACCGACGGCCGCTCGCTCGGCTTCTTCGGCGAGCCGGGCGTGAACGTCCTGAAGCTGAACCTCGCCCTCGACCAGCAGCAAGGCTCGTAATGGCCCGCAGGCCCGCAAGCGTCTTCTCGCGCGAGATCGTCGCCGCCGCGATCGGGGGTTCCGTTCCGAAGCTCGATCCACGCAGCCAGGTCCGGAACCCGGTGATGTTCATCGTCGAGCTCGGCAGCGCGATCACGACGGTGATCTTCGTCCTCGACCTCGTGCGCGGGCACACGGGCGGGCTCTGGTTCGTGGCTGCGATCGCCGTGTGGCTCTGGCTGACCGTGCTCTTCGCCAACTTCGCCGAGGCGGTCGCCGAGGGTCGCGGCAAGGCGCAGGCGAATGCCCTCCGGGCGACGCGGACGACGACGCTCGCCCGCCTGCGGGACGGTCGCGAGGTGCCCGCGCCGGAGCTCCAGCGAGGCGACGTCGTGATCGTCGAGGCGGGCGAGGTGATCCCGGCCGACGGCGAGGTGATCGAGGGCGTCGGCTCGGTGGACGAGTCGGCAATCACGGGCGAGTCGGCGCCGGTGATCCGCGAGGCGGGCGGAGATCGCTCGGCCGTCACCGGGGGGACGAAGCTGCTCTCCGACCGGCTGGTGATCGAGGTCACTCAGGAGCCCGGCCGCTCGTTCCTCGACCGGATGATCGCGCTCGTCGAGGGCGCGGAGCGCCGCAAGTCCCCGAACGAGATCGCGCTCAACATCCTCCTCGCCGGCCTGACGATCACGTTTCTGGCTGCGGTCGTCACCCTGAAGCCGTACTCGGTCTACGCGGGCACGCCGCTCTCCCAGACCGTCCTGATCGCCCTGCTGGTCGCACTGATCCCGACGACGATCGGCGCCCTGCTGTCGGCGATCGGGATCGCGGGGATGGACCGGCTCGTCCAGCGGAACGTCCTCGCCATGTCCGGGCGGGCGGTCGAGGCCTCGGGCGACGTGGACGTGCTCCTGCTCGACAAGACCGGGACGATCACGCTCGGGAACCGCCAGGCGGCCGAGTTCCTGCCGCTCGACGGCGTGCAGGAGCGCGAGCTGGCCGAGGTGGCGCAGCTCGCCTCGCTCGCCGACGAGACGCCGGAGGGCCGCTCGATCGTCGTGCTCGCCAAGGAGCGGTTCGGTCTTCGCGAGCGCGATCTCGGGGAGCACCTGTTCGTCCCGTTCAGCGCGACCACGCGGATGAGCGGCGTCGACCTGAACGGCAGCGTCATCCGCAAGGGCGCGGCCGAGGCCGTGAAGAGGTTCATCGCCGAGCGCGGGGGCAACGCGCCGGGCGAGCTCGACGCGATCGTGCAGGGAATCGCCGCGCAGGGCGGCACGCCGCTCGTGGTCGCCCGTGACAACTGGGCGCTGGGCGTGGTCCACCTGAAGGACATCGTCAAGGGCGGGATGCGGGAGCGCTTCGTCGAGCTGCGCAAGATGGGGATCCGCACCGTGATGATCACCGGCGACAACCGGGTCACCGCCGCCGTGATCGCGCAGGAGGCGGGCGTGGACGACTTCCTCGCCGAGGCGACGCCGGAGGCGAAGATGGCGCTGATCAGGGAGGAGCAGGGCCGCGGCCGGATGGTGGCGATGACCGGCGACGGCACAAACGACGCGCCGGCGCTCGCCCAGGCGGACGTCGGCGTGGCGATGAACACGGGCACGACCGCCGCCAAGGAAGCGGGGAACATGGTCGACCTCGACTCCAACCCGACGAAGCTGATCGAGATCGTCGAGGTCGGCAAGCAGCTGCTGATCACGCGCGGGGCGCTGACGACGTTCTCGATCGCCAACGACGTCGCCAAGTACTTCGCGATCCTGCCGGCGATGTTCGCCTTCACCTACGCGCGGCACGCCGAAGGGCGTGGGCCGTTGGACGCGCTCAACCTCATGCACCTCGGCACGCCGAAGAGCGCGATCCTGTCGGCGATCGTCTTCAACGCCCTGATCATCCCCGCCCTCGTGCCGCTCGCGCTCCGGGGGGTGAAGTACCGTGCGATCGGAGCGACCGCGCTCCTCCGCCGCAACCTCCTGATCTACGGTCTCGGCGGGATGATTCTGCCCTTCGTCGGGATCAAGCTGATCGACCTCGTCGTCCACAACCTGCTCGGCGCATGAGGCGCAGGCTTGACGGAGCCTCCGGGGAGCGAAGGCGGCGGTTCCGCCGGCGTCGGGAGCCGGAGTAGTGGCGCGCGGCCGCTACCGGATCCTGCTCGGGATGGCCGCGGGGGTCGGGAAGACCTATCGGATGCTCGAGGAGGGCCGGCAGGTTCGAGACGAGGGCCGCGACGTCGTGATCGGGTACCTCGAGCCGCACGACCGGCCCGAGACCGCGGCGCTCGCCGAAGGGCTCGAGGTCGTCCCGCGTCTGCGCGCCGCGCACGGCGGGCTCGAGCTCGAGGAGATGGATGTGGACGCGGTCGTCCGCCGCGCGCCCGAGCTAGCGCTGATCGACGAGCTGGCCCACACGAACGCCCAGGGGATGCGCAACGAGAAGCGCCACGAGGACATCGACGAGGTGCTGGCGGCCGGCGTCGACGTGATCTCGACCGTGAACGTCCAGCACCTCGAGAGCCTCAACGACGCGATCTTCGAGCTGACGGAGATCCGCGTGCGGGAGACGTTCCCGGACCGCGTTCTCGAGGAGGCCGACGAGGTGATCCTCGTCGACCTCACGCCGGAGGCGCTGCAGGAGCGTCTTCGTGCCGGCAAGGTCTATCCGCACGAGCGGGCGGAGGTGGCGCTCGACAACTTCTTCCGCTCGGACAAGCTCTCCGCCCTGCGCGAGCTGGCGCTGCGCGAGGTTGCCGAGGACGTCGAGCAGCGTCGCACCGCCCGGCCGCTCGAGCCGCTCAGCCGGCAGGCGGTCGCCGAGCGGGTGCTGGCGCTGGTCGAGCCTCAGCCGAAGTCCCAGCGGATCATGCGCCGCGCCTGGCGCTCGGCGCAGCGGCTGGGGGCGGAGATGGACGCGCTCTGGGTGCGGCGGCCCGGCCGGCCGCCGACGGCCGAGGAGGTCACCCAGCTCGCCGCGCTCCGCCGTCTCGCCGTCATCCTCGGCGTCCACTTCCTGGAGGAGGAGGGAGAGGATCTCGTCGCCACCGTGCGCCGCGTCGCTGCGGAGCGGAGCTCGACGTACGTCCTCGTCGGCACCCCCGACGAGTCCCGCCGCCGCGAGATCCTCGGCGGGTCGCTGCTCTCGCGCATGGTGCGGGAGCTGCCCGGCATCGACATCCGCGTCGTCGCCAATCGCGTCGAGCGCGACCGGCTGGCGCCGTGATCGTTGCGGTCGTCGCACTGGCCGCGACCGTCGCGGCGCTCGCAGCGGCTCTGGCCGCCCGGAGCGGCGTCCGCCTGCGGAGGCCGCACACCCGGGCGCGGCGCATCCTCGTCCCGTTCACCGGTGGGACGCTCGACGAGACCGTGCTCGCCGCGGCGATCAGGATCGCGCGTGCCGAGGAGGCGACGCTCGTGCCCGCGTACCTGCTCCTGATGCCGCTCCGCTACGCCGAGGAGTCGCCGCTGAAAGAGGAGGTGGAGGCGGCGATGCCGCTCCTCGAGGCGGTCGAGCGCGCCGCGCTCCGAGCCGGCGTCCCCGTGGACGCACGGATCGAGAAGGGACGCTCGCTCACCCACGCGCTCAGGCTGCTCTGGCAGGAGGAGAGATTCGACCGGATCGTCGCTCCCGCGACCGACGGCCACGGGTTCGCGGCGAAGGATCTCGCCTGGCTGCTGGAGCACGCGCCGACCGAGACGCTCGTCCTGAAGCCGCGGGTGGCTGCGGCCTAGCCGCGGCGCCGCGACAGCATTCGCTCGAGCAGCCCGCCCGCGCCGGCCTTGTCGAGCAGGTCGTTCAGGTTGCCGCACTTCGGCGACTGGACGCACGACGGGCAGCCGTGGTCGCACGGGCAGCCGGAGAGGAGCTTCGCCGTGTCGGCGACCCAGCCCTCGAACGCGTCGAAGCCGCGCTCGGTGATCCCGACTCCTCCGGCGTGGCCGTCGTAGACGAAGATCGTCGGCCGGGCGGTCTGGAAGTGCACGTTCGTGGAGAGGCCGCCGATGTCCCAGCGGTCGCACATCGCCCACAGCGGCAGCAGGGCGATCAGCGCGTGCTCGGCCGCGTGCAGGCTGCCGAGCAGCCTCGGCATCCGCTCGATCCCCTCGAGCATCCGTTCCTCGGGGCAGAACCAGATCGCCTCGGTCTCGAAGGTCGTCTCCGGTAGGTCGAGCGCGACCAGCTCCAGCGTCTCCTGGGTGGACGCCTTCTTCAGCTGGTAGGCGACCACCTGCTCGGTGACGGACACCCGGCCCCAGGCCAGGTCGAGGCCGAGGCGGCGCTCGACCCGCTGCGGCTCCTCGATCGCGGTCGTCGTGTCCTTCTTCGCCTGCGTGTACAGGTCGCCTGCGAACGGGGAGACGAGCGCCGTGTCGCGAGTCGAGGTCGAGCTCGGTGACGCGGTAGGCCTCGCCGAGGTGGAGGTAGACGGCGCCGTCGTGGACGGTCGAGTACGCCCGCTCGCGCTCGACGAGCCCGAGCACGGAGCCGGTCGCCGTGTCGATCACGGTGAACGCGTCGGGGCTGGTCGAGCGGAGCGGCACGCGGGCGGCCGGATAGTCGCGGCCTGACCAGACGTACCCCTTCGGGGTGCGCCTGAGTTCCGGCTGCAGCGCTGCGCGGTCGAGTGCGTCGGTGCCGAGGATTCCGACGTCTTCGTCGTCCAGGGGAGCTTCGAAGGCAGCGGCGAGCACGTGGCCGTCGAGGACGCGCGGGTTTGCGTGGTCGAGGATCGCTGCCTCGACCCGGCGTCCGAGCAGCGCCTCCGGCTCGCGCATGAAGTACTGGTCGAGCGCGTCCTCAGAGGCGACGAGCACGGCGAGCCCGTGGCCGCGCCGGCCGGCCCGTCCCCACTGCTGGCGCAGGCTGGCGACGGTCCCGGGAAAGCCGGTGGAGATCACGCAGTCGAGCAGTCCGATGTCGATGCCGAGCTCGAGCGCGTCGGTGGCGGCGACGCCGAGGAGCTCGCCGGCCGCAAGCCGCCGCTCGATCTCGCGCCGCTGGGCGGGCGTGTACCCGGCGCGGTAGGGCGACAGACGGCTCCGGTACTCCCGGCCGAGGCGGTCGACCGTGAACCGATGGATCAGCTCGGCCGACTTCCGGCTCTTCGCGAAGCAGAGCGTGCGCAGGCCCCTCGAGACGAGCTCCGCCATCAGCCGCGACGCCTCGCCGAGCGCGCTTCCGCGCAGGCCGAGCTCCTCGTCGACGAGCGGCGGGTTCCACAGCGCGATCGTCCGCTCCGCCCGCGGGGCCGCGTCGCCCTCGATCACGGTCACCTCGAGGCCGAGCAGCGAGCGGGCGAGCTGTGCCGGGTTCGCGATCGTCGCCGAGGCGAGCAGGAACTGCGGCTCGGCGCCGTAGATCCGCGCCAGCCGTCGCAGGCGCCGGAGGACGTTGCCGACGTGGGAGCCGAACACGCCCCTGTAGACGTGCGCCTCGTCGACGACGACGTAGGCGAGATTGGCGAGCACGTCGCCCCACCGGTCGTGATGCGGGAGGACGCCGACGTGGAGCATGTCGGGGTTCGAGAGCACCAGGTTCGACCACTTGCGGATCTGCCAGCGCCGCTCCGCCTCGGTGTCGCCGTCGTAGATGGCGGCACGCACGCGCGGCACCTTCAATGCGGTCAGGGACCGGAGCTGGTCCTGCGCGAGCGCCTTCGTCGGGTAGAGGTAGAGCGCGCGTCGCCTCGGCTCGCGCGCGAGCGCGTCCAGCACGGGCAGGTTGAAGGCCAGCGACTTGCCGCTCGCCGTGCCGGTGACGACGGCGACGTGCTCTCCACGCGCCGCCGCCGCCCAGGACTCGGCCTGGTGCAGGTAGAGCTCGTGTACGCCGCCGGCCTGGAGCGCCGCGCGCACCCTCGGGTGGAGGTCGTCCGGGAAGGGCGCGGCGCGGGCCCCGCGGGCCGCCTCGCCGCCGAGGTAGGCGAGCTCCTCGCCTTCGAGCAGGCCCGCCCAGAGCGGCGCAGCGGCGCTGCCGCCTCCGGCGTCACGACACCGGCTCGCACCGACGCCGACAGCCCCGCCGCCGCCTTCGTGCCCGCCTTCGTCTCTCACCGGTGCGCCCGCAGGGCGACGCGCGGCGGGTAGTCGCCCTCGCCGTGCTCCTCGAACCGGTCGAGGGCGAGGCCGGCATCGAGGAAGGCGCCGACCAAGGTCTCGAGCGGCAGGTGCACGGTACCGACGCGGGCGCGGAGCCCGTCCGGCGCGATCCCGGGCGCGTCGTCGTAGCGGCGTGCTTCGCGGTAGCCGGGGTGCAGCAACGGAACGCCCTCCGCCCCGGCGAAGCGCGAGTGCGGCCCGACGAAGCAGGGGTGAAGGCCCGCGTAGACGAGCGCGCCACCCGGCCGCAGCGTGCGGCGCGCCTCGGCGATCACCGCTGCGAAGTCGTCGACGTCGGTGTGCGTGAACATCGAGACGACTCCGTCGAACCGTCCGTCCTCGAACGGCAAGGCGGTTGCGTCGGCCCGGACGAGCTCGACGCTGTCACCCGCCCGCGCACGGGCGAGCCGGAGCTGGTCGGCCGAGAGGTCGACACCGGTCACGGTCCACCCCAGCCCCGTCAGGGTGGCGAGGTGCAGGCCCGTTCCGCAGCAGAGGTCGAGGCAGGAGCCCGGGCCGGTGCCGAGCAGCCGCTCGAGCACGTCGGTCGCCGCGAGCGTGAAGCCGGCGAGGTTCTCGTCGTACCACTCGGCGAGTCCGTCGTAGCGGGCACCCACAGGACGAGCGTAGCGCCTGGCCTCCTCCGCCTCCTCCTCCGCGGCCTCCTCCGCGGCCTCCTCTGCGGCCTTCTCCTCTTAGCCGTCGCCGCAGGCGACGGCTAGCTCTCGGCGACCTGCTCGAGGGTGCGCGGCTCGAAGTGGACGACGAGCTCTTGCAGGCGGGCGACGCGCTCGTGGTAGCCGGCTTCGCCGCGCCAGGTGCGGACGGCACCGATCGTCTCCCAGGGCCCGAAGCTGACGAACGTCGACGGGCTCTCGACGTCGCGCAACAGTCGGGCCTGCGCCCGGAGGCCCTGCCGGTGGCTCCACGTGACCCATTCGAGCCAGCGCTCGACGAACTCGTCCTCGTAACCGGGCTTCACCTGCCAGGTCGTGTGCGTGTACGGGGTTCCCATCGAATCCTCCACGGAGTGCGGTGGCCGTGAGACGATGCTAGACGACAATGCGACCCGCGCCAGTTCCGCGTTGCCTGACGATCGCCGGCTCGGACTCGGGCGGCGGAGCAGGGATCCAGGCGGACCTGAAGGCATTCGCGGCCGCGGGCTGCTACGGCTCGAGCGCGATCGTCGCTCTGACCGCCCAGAACACGGTCGGGGTGACGGACGTGCTCGAGGTCCCCACGGGGCTCGTGCAGGCGCAGCTCGAGGCGGTCTTCTCGGACATCGGGGTCGACGCGGCGAAGACCGGGATGCTCTTCTCGGCGCCGGTCATCGAGACGGTCGCCGGATTCCTCGCCGAGCATCCCGTGCCGCTCGTCGTCGATCCGGTGATGGTGGCGAGCTCGGGTGCTCGGCTGCTTCGGGACGACGCCGTCACCGCTCTCGTCGGTCGGTTGTTTCCGCTGGCGACCGTCGTCACCCCCAACCTCCCCGAGGCCGAGGCGATCTCGGGGACAGGCTTGTCCCTGTCCCCGGAGGAGCTGGCCGAGCGCCTCCACGACCTCGGGGCTCCAGCCGTGGTCGTGACCGGGGGTCACGCCGAGCGATCGGCCGACCACCTCTTCGACGGGCGCAGGCACGTCGAGATCCCGGTCGAGCGGCACGACGTCGCGGCCACGCACGGCGCCGGTTGCACGCACTCGGCCACGCTGGCCGCGCTGCTCGCGCGGGGACTCGGGCTGGAGGAGGCCGCCCGCGGTGCGGCCCGGGCGGCCTCGCGCGCGGTCGCGAACGGGCTCGCGGAGATCGGAGCAGGGGAGGGCCCTGTCGACGTCCTCGGGATCCGGTGAGCCTCGCGGATGTCGGCGAGCTCGGCCTGCTCGAGGAGCTCGAGCACCGCGGCCTGGCCGTGCGGATCGAGAACGACGCGGCCGAGCTGCCCGGCGGGCGGGTCGTCACCCAGGATGCGCTCGTCGAGGGTGTGCACTTCCGGCTGGACTGGATCTCGTGGCGGGAGCTCGGATTCCGGGCGGCGGCGGTCAACCTCAGCGACCTGGCCGCCTGTGGCGCCGAGCCGGAGGGCATCGTGGTCACGCTCGCGGCGCGATCCGACACGGCGGTCGCCGACGTAGTGGAGCTGTATGAGGGCCTGGCCGAGGCAGGCGTGCCCGTGATCGGCGGCGACACCTCTGCCGCGGACCGGCTGATGCTGAGCGTGACCGCTCTCGGCCGGTCGGAGCGCGTTCCCGGCCGTGCAGGCGCGCGGGCGGGCGACGTGCTCGTGGTCACCGGCCCGCTCGGAGCGGCCGGTGCGGCGTTCCGGGACCGGCGCTACGCGCGCCCGCCGCTTCGGCTCGAGGAGGGGCGGGCGCTGGCGCGCACCGCCCACGCCCTGCTCGACCTCTCCGACGGGCTCGCCCGGGATGCCGGCCACGTCGCGGCCCGGTCGGGCTGCCGGCTCGTCGTCGAGCTCGAACGGGTCCCGCGGGCCGAGGGCGCGACGGTCGAGGATCTCGCGTTCGGCGAGGACTACGAGCTGCTCGCCGCAGTCCCGGAGGCGGGCGGCTTCCACGAGATCGGCCGGTGTGAGCCGGGGGAGGGCGTGGAGCTCCGGCTGCGCGGCGAGCGGGTCGACCTCGGCGGCTTCGACCACTTCCGGGCGAAGGTCTAGGCGTGCTCGTCTACACAGCTCGGCGCGGGACGTGGGCGATCGTGCTCTGCCTCATCCTCTCGCTGATCACCTTCGTGATCTTCTACATCGTCCCGCGGCAGACGATCGTGGACCCGCACGACCCGCGGTACGACGCCCGAACGGCGCAACTGGCCAAGGGGTCGATGCCGTCGCAGTACGCGCACTGGCTGCGCGGCGTCGTCGGCGGGTCGCTGGGCCGCTCGACCGCCACCCGGCGGCCCGTGAGCAGCATCCTGCGCCAGGCTGCTCCGGTGACGATCGCGCTGACGATCGGCGGAGCGCTGGTCTGGCTGATGATCGCGCTGCCGCTGGGCGTGTTCTCGGCGGTGCGGCCGAGATCGAAGCTCGACCACACGGCGACGGTGGTCGTCCTCGCCGGCATGTCGGCCCATCCCCTCTGGCTGGGACTGATCCTCTCGTACCTGGTCGGCTTCCAGCTCCACCTCCTGCCGATCAGCGGCTACTGCAACCTGTACGGCGGATCGGGATCGTGCAGCGGGCTGACGCAGTGGTTCACCCACATGGTGATGCCGTGGTTCACCTTCGCGCTCGTCTTCGCCGCCCTCTACGTGCGGATGATCCGCGCGAACGTGACCGAGGCGCTGTCGGAGGACTACGTCCGGCTCGCCCGTGCGAAGGGGATGAGCGAGTGGCGCGTGCTCCGGCGGCACGTCCTCCCGAACGCGCTCATCTCGGTGGTGCCGATGGTGGCGATGGACATCAGCCGGGTCGCGCTGCCCACGGCGCTCTTCGTCGAGACCGCCTTCGGCCTGCCGGGCCTGGGGCGGGCGCTGCGGGACGCGCTCGTCCGCGACGACCTGCCGGTGGTCGTCGGCGTCGTGATCGTCTCGTCGATCGTGATCGTGATCGCGAATCTGATCGGCGATCTCCTCCAGGTGCTGATCGACCCTCGTGTGAAGCTGCGGACGGAGGTCGCGCCGCTCTAGCCGAGCCAGGGAGCGAGCGTCTTCTCGAAGTAGCCCCGCGGTCGTGCCCCGACCACTGTCTCCCGGGCGCTCCCGCCCTCGAACAGGATCACGGTCGGAAGCGACAGGACGCCGTACTCGGCAGCGGCACTCGGATGCTCGTCGATGTTCAGCGTCACGAAGCCGACCCGGTCGCCGTGCTCGGCCTCGAGCTCCTCGAGGACCTTGCCGACGGCCTTGCACGGACCGCACCACGGCGCCCAGAAGTCGACCACCACCGGCCGGCCGGCGCCGAGCACCTCGTCGGCGAAGCTCGCGTCCGTGACCTCGACCACCGGCCTCAGCCTAGCCGCCCGAGCAGGGCCAGGGCCCCGAGGTACGGCACTCGCCAGATCGCCTCGAGCACGATCGCCCTGCTCATCTTCGAGGTGCCCACCTCCCGGTCGGTGAACACGATCGGGATCTCGACCGCGCGGAACCCGGCCCGCAGCGCCCGGTAGGTGGTCTCGATCTGGAAGGCGTACCCGCGTGCCGAGAGGGCGTCGAGATCGATCGACTCCAGCACCTCGCGCCGGTAGCACTTGAAGCCTCCGGTCAGGTCGTGCACCGGGGCGAGCAGCAGCAGCTGGGCGTAGAGGGAGCCGGCTCGCGAGACGAAGCGACGGACGAGGCCCCAGTTCCGAACCTGTCCGCCCCGGACGTAGCGTGAACCGAGCACGACGTCTGCCTCGGCCGTCGCGGCGATCAGTCTCGGCACGTCGTCCGGATCGTGCGAGAAGTCGCAGTCCATCTCCAGGATCAGCTCCGCTCCGCCGGCGAGCGCATGATGGAAGCCGGCGATGTACGCGGGGCCGAGGCCGTCCTTCCGGTCACGGTGGAGCACGGACACGCGGGCGTGTTGCCTCGCCAGCCGATCGGCGATCTGCCCGGTGCCGTCGGGAGAGGCGTCGTCGATCACGAGGACGCTGTCGTCCGGGCCGAGCCGCACGAGGAGCGCTGCGACCATCTCCTCGAGGTTCTCGCGCTCGTTGTACGTGGGTAGGCAGACGGTCGCCCTGGGCACGCCGCCTATCATCGCCGTCGTGGCGGCGCTCCCGAAGAACAGCGTGGTGATCGAGCAGCTCGAGCTGCTCGCCGACATGCTCGAGCTCGAGGGTGAGCAGGCGTTCCGGGTGCTCGCGTACCGCCGGGCCGCGCAGCGGATCGCCGAGACCGGCGGCTCGATCGCACAGCTTGCGCTGGGCGGGCGCGCGAAGCAGCTCCAGGGGATCGGAAGGACGATCGAGGAGAAGATCGTCCAGATTGTCGAGAAGGGCGAGATCGAGGCGCTGACGAGGCGCCGGGCGCGGATTCCCGCCGACGTCGTCGCGTTCATGCGCCTCCCCGGGCTCGGCCCGAAGACGGCGCGGCGGATCTGGCTCGAGCTCGGCGTGACGACCATCTCCGAGCTGCGCGCGGCCGCCGAGCGGGAGCGGCTGCGGACGCTCACCGGGCTCGGGCCCAAGGTCGAGGAGAACGTCCTCAAGGCTCTGAAGGAGCGCGCGAAGCCGCGGGCGCCTGCCCGGCCGCTGCTCGGAAACGGCCTGCCCGCGGTGCTCGCCGCGGTCGAGGCGCTCCGGGCGAACGCGGCCGCCGACCAGGTGTCGGAGGCGGGCAGCGTCCGCCGCCGTCGCGAGACGTTCCGCGACCTCGACATCATCGCCACCGCCACCGACGCGAAGGCGCTGATCGACGCGTTCACCGGCTTCGACTGGGTCGCGGACGTCGCGGCCAGGGGCGGCACGAAGGCGACGGTCGTCTCCCACGAGGGCCTCCGCTTCGACCTGCGCGTCGTGCCGCCCCAGTGCTACGGGAACCTCCTCCAGCACTTCACCGGCTCGAAGAACCACAATGTCGCGATGCGCGAGGAGGCGCAGCGTCGCGGCCTCAAGATCTCCGAGTACGGGATCACCGAGGTGGAGTCGGGCGAGGTGCACACGTTCGGCACCGAGGAGGAGCTGTACGAGTGGCTCGGCTACCAGTTCATCCCGCCGGAGCTGCGCGAGGACGCCGGTGAGCTGGAGGCGGCGCGACGGCAGGAGCTCCCGGCGCTCGTCGAGGAGCGCGATCTGCGTGGCGACCTCCACTCGCACACGACCTGGTCGGCGGACGGCAAGGGCTCGATGGAGGAGATGGCGCTTGCGGCGAAGGCCCGCGGCTACTCGTACCTCGCGATCACCGACCACTCGCATTACCTTCGCGAGGGCCGGCTGGAGGCCCAGGCGGAGGAGCTGGCGGCGCTCAACGCTCGGCTGAAGCCGTTCCGGCTGCTGCACGGGATCGAGGTGAACATCCGGGCGAACGGGACGCTCGACGTGGCCGACGACGTGCTCGCCGGGCTGGACTGGGTGGTCGCGTCCATCCACGCGGCGTTCTCGACGTCGCCCACCGAGCGGCTGCTGGCCGCGATCGAGAATCCACACGTCGACTGCCTCGGTCACCTGACCGGCCGCAAGATCAACACGCGGGCGCCGATGGACGTCGACCTCGAGCGGGTGTTCGGGAGGGCGGTGGAAGCCGGGACGGTGCTGGAGATCAACTCGCAGCCCGACCGGCTCGACCTCCGCGACGCCGACGCACGGCTCGCCGGTGAGGGCGGCGTCCGGATCGCCGTGACGACCGACGCCCACTCGGTCGCGGCGCTCGGCTACGTGACGCTGGGCATCGGCCAGGCGCGGCGTGCCTGGCTGACCAGGGAGCAGGTCGTGAACACGCGGCCGTGGTCGAAGGTCAAGAGATGACGGGTCCCCTTTGGCCGTGTTCCAGGGACAGTCCCTGGAACTTTCCGTCCACAGGCCCGATCCGGCTTCGTTGCGAGCATCCGTGCCTGGACGTTCCGAGAGCTGTGAGCTCTTGTCCACGGCTGCCGCGGCTCGCGGATGCAGCTCGGCTGGGCCGCTCGGGACCGATGGACGCGGCTCCTCCGGCCACGTCCGGGGGACTGTCCCTGGGACCGGGCGAAGGAGACCACCGCAGGTGACGTTCCGAGAGGACGGGCACCGGGCGGTCGACTGGGCGGCCGACTACCTCGAGCGGGTGGGTGAGCTGCCCGTGCTCGCGCAGGTCGGGCCAGGGGAGATCCGCGCGAGGCTGCCGGAATCGCCGCCGGAGCGGGGCGAGCCCTTCGAGCACGTGCTGCGCGACCTGGACGAGATCCTGCTGCCGGGTGTCACGCACTGGCAGCACCCGCGCTTCTTCGCCTACTTCGCCGTCACCGGCTCAGGGCCCGGCATCCTTGCCGAGCTCCTGGCCGCCACGCTCAACTCGGTCGCGATTCTCTGGCGCACCGCGCCCGCGCCGACCGAGCTCGAGCTGACCGTACTCGACTGGGTCGCCCAGCTGATCGGCATCCCGCGTGGCTGGCACGGGCACATCGAGGACACCGCCTCGACCTCGACGCTCGCGGCGCTCGTCGCCGCCCGGCAGGCAACCGGTCGGAACGTCGTCGTCTGCTCACAGCACGCGCACTCGTCGGTCGAGAAGGACGCGCGCATGCTCGGAATGGAGCTGCGCAAGGCGCCGGTCGACGACGAGTTCCGGATGCGGCCGGATGGCCTCGAGCTCGGCGACGTCGCCGCGGTCGTCGCCACCGTCGGCACCACGTCGACGACCTCGGTCGATCCCGTCGCCGCGCTCGCCGACAGCTGTGCCGCCGCGGGCGCCTGGCTCCACGTGGACGCCGCCTACGCGGGCTCGGCGATGGTCTGTCCCGAGCTGCGCTGGGCCTTCGCGGGTGTCGAGCGCGCCGACTCGCTCGTCGTCAACGCGCACAAGTGGATGTTCACGCCGATGGACTGCTCGCTTGTCTGGACGAGCCGGCCGGACGACTTCCGCGCGGCGTTCTCACTCGTTCCCGAGTATCTGCGGACGACGGATGCGGATGCGTTCAACATCAGCGAGTACGGTCCCGCGCTCGGCCGCCGCTTCCGCTCGCTGAAGCTGTGGGCGGTGCTCCGCTGCTACGGCCGTGAGGGCCTCCAGCGGCGGATTCGCGAGGCGATCCGCCTCGCGGAGCTGTTCGAGGGCTGGGTGCGCGGAGAGCCGGGCTGGGAGCTGTGCGCTCCGCGGCCGTTCTCGGTCGTCTGCTTCCGTCGCGAAGGCTCCGACGAAGAGAACGAGGCCATCCTCGAGCGGGTGAACGCGAGTGGCGAGATCTTCGTCTCGCACACGAGGCTGGACGGTCGCTACGTCCTTCGGCTCGCCGTCGGCAGCGAGCGGACGACCGAGGACGACGTCCGCCGCGCCTGGGACGCGCTACGTGACGTTCGGTAAGAGCGCGATCACGCCCGCGTAGATCAGCGCGAGGCCGATCGAGTCGATCCCGAGCCAGAAGAACGTTCGCTTCGGCCGTGCGATCACCGCCGTTGCGGTGATCGCCGTCATCAGCAGGCCGGCCGCGCCGAGCCAGACGTCGGAGTGGCGTGCGGCGACGATCACGGGCGTTCCGGCGAGGATGTCGGCGAGCAGGAACAGGGTGATCTGGAACGAGTTTCCGCCCAGGATGTCGCCGACCGCGAGCCGGTGGTCGCCGAGGCGGACGGCGGCGATGCCGCTCGAGATCTCGGGCAGGGCGGTTGCCAGCGCGAGGACGGTGGCGCCGAAGATCGCTCCCTGCAGCCCGATCCGGCCCGCGAGCTCGCTGCCCGACTCCTGGAGTGCGACCCCGGCTCCCAGCGTCACCGCCGAAGCGGCCGCGAAGACGACCGCAACGAGAGCGGTCGACGACCCCGCGTACGGGTGTGCCGCGTTCCGGTGCCGCCTCTGCGCATGGGTTCGACCGGGCCGGCTGCCGGGCATGTCGACCTTCCAGTCAGGAGCCTTCCGCACCCGGTTCACGACCCAGAGGCCGCCAAGCCACAGGACGACCGCGGCGATCGAGGTCGGGCTCACGCCCTGGACGCTCGTCGAGGCGGGCAGCGCTGCGCCGCCGAGCACGGTTGCGAGGACGACGACCACGATCAGGGCCTCCAGGACGGGAACCAGCGAGCCGACCAGGTAGCTGAGCGGTCGCCCCGGACCGGAGGCGAAGTCGAGGATCACGAGGACGAGCGTCTGGATTGCGACTCCGCCGATCAGGTTCCCGACCGCGAGGTCGAGGTGCCCGCCGAGCGCTGCCGACGCGACGATCGCGATCTCGGGCAGCGTTCCAGCGACCGCCAGCAGGACCAGGCCGCCGAGCTCTTCGCCCAGGCCGAGGCGCGCGTCGAGCGCGTCGGTGGTCTTCGAGAGGTAGACGCCGGCGAGCCAGGTCGCCGCCGCTCCGGCGAAGAAGACGACGACGAGCAGCGGGGTGGAGAGGCCGCCGATGGGCCTACCCTACGGTGCGATGGTTCCACGGGAGCTGACCACCGAGCGGCTGCTGCTCCGCCAGTGGCGCGACGAGGACGCCGAGCCGCTGTACGAGATCTACACCCAGCCGGAGTATCTGGCGACGATGCCGGCGAAGACGCACGAGGAGACGCTGGCAGAGCTCGGCTGGGCGCGCCGGACCTGGGCGGAGGACGGCTACTGTCAGTGGGCCGCCTGCGAGCTCAAGACGGGCCGCCTGATCGGGCGGATCGGCCTCCAGCGGCACGACGATTGGCCGCTCGCCGACGGGCCCGTCCCCGAGGTCGGCTGGGTGCTCCACCGCGACTTCTGGGGCCGCGGGCTCGCGACCGAGGGTGGGCAGGCGGGGGTCGACGCCTGGCGCCGCCACCTGCCGGAGGAGCCACGGCTCTACTCGTTCACCACTCCCGGCAACCGGCGCTCGCGCGCGGTGATGGCCCGCCTCGGCCTGGTCCACCGCGGCGAGGCGCGCTGGCACGGCTACGACGTCGTCTGGTACGCGCTGGATCGCGGGTGAAGCCCTGGTTCCCCCTCGAGCCCTCTCCTCCGCTCGCGAGCCGCGCTCGCATCGCCTGCTGACGGCGAGCCTCGCCGAGCCGCGCCCGCCATGTCGGTCGCGGCGACGAATGGTTCAGCTGCGAATCGCGGCCAGGGCGGCGTCGTGGAGCGCCACGCGATAGCGCCAGAGCGCCCGGCCCGTGGCCAGGAGCCGCTCGCGCAGCGGGCCCGCGAGCTCCTCGAGCGTGCCCCAGCGCGCCTCGGCGATCTCGACGGTGTCCTGCGGCACGAGCTCCTCGCCGTCGGTCCGGGCCAGAAACACGTGCGTCCGCCAGTCGAGGCCCGGCGGGCGGTAGACGAACCTCGCCCGGGCCTCGACGAGGTAGCGCTCCAGCTCGATCCGCAGGCCGGTCTCCTCGAACGCCTCCCGGCGGACCGCATCGACGAAATCCTCCCCCGGCTTCACACCTCCACCCGGCGGCCGCCAGACGTCCGGCGGGAACGGATGCTTCCGGATCAGCGCGAGCCGCGGGCCGTTGAGGATGAAGAGGGTGACGTCGTGCAGGCGGCGCGGATCGTAGGTGGCGAGGTCGTACTCGCGCTCGCTGATCTCCCCCGCCCACTCGAGCACGGCCGGCTCCCCGTACCGCTCGCGGATCGGACGAAGGACCTCGTCGCTGAGGTGCACTACAGCCTCTGCAGGAGCCGGAGCAGGGCCTCGGTGCTGCCGACGACGACGTCGGCGGCGCGGCCGAGCTCGTTCGGCCCCTCGTCGGAGACGACGGCGACTCGCACGGCGACGTCGAGCCCGTCGAGGCCGCGGAACGCCTCCAGGTCGGTCGAGTCGTCGCCCGCGTAGAGCGCCCGGCCGAGGCCGTGCTCGGCCAGCAGCGCTCGGGCCGCGGTTCCCTTGTTCGCCGTCACCGGTGGCAGCACCTCGAGCACCTTTCTCCCCCAGCGCGGTCTGAGGCCGAGCTCGACCGCCCGGTGCTCGATCCGGCGCAACGCCTCGACCGCCGCCTGCTCGTCCTCGGCCGCGCGGTAGTGGAAGGCGACCGAGAAGTCCTTGCGCTCGACCGCCGAGCCGTCCCCCGTCTCGGCAGCCAGCTCGTCGATCACCTCTCGCCACCCGGCGGCCGCGGGGTCGAGCCCCATGCCGTGCTCGCCCACGTAGACGAGCTCGCCGACGCCGACGACCCGTCTCGCGTCCTCCTCGGTCCGTCCGCTCACGCACGCGACGAGCCCGTATCGGCCGGCCAGCTCGCCGAGCACCGAGCGGGTCTCCTCGGGAACGGTTGCATCCTCCGGCCGCTCGACGATCGGCGCGATCGTTCCGTCCACGTCGAGGAGCAGGCCGGCCCGCTTCGGCTCGGCGGCGAGGCGCGCGATCAGGTTCGCCGTGTCCACGCTCGTGGAGAATAGGCGCGGAGTGCTCCAGCTCGTCCTGATCGGCATCGGCGCCGGCTTCTTCAGCGCGCTCTTCGGCGTCGGCGGCGGGATCGTCGTCGTTCCTCTGCTGCTACTGTCCGGCCGCTGGCGGGAGCGGCCGGCGATGGCGACCTCGCTCGCCGCGATCGGGATCATCGCGGCCGCCGGCACGGTCTCCTATGCCGCGCGCGGAGACCTGAAGCCGGGTGCGGCAGCTCTCGTCGGGTTGCCGGCCGCCGCCGGTGCGATCGCGGGAACGGCGCTCCAGCAACGCCTCGCCGGCCGCACGCTGTCCCTGCTCTTCGCCGCGCTCCTGCTCGGGCTCGGAGTGAAGCTGCTCGTCTGATGGGAACGATTGCCCTCGCGGTCGCGCTCGGCGTCGCCGCAGGAGTCCTCGCCGGGCTCTTCGGCGTCGGCGGCGGGATCCTGTTCGTGCCGACCCTGACGCTCGGCCTCGGCCTGACGCAGCTGCACGCGGAAGCGAGCTCGCTGCTCGCGATCATCCCGACCGTCCTGGCCGGGACGTGGAGGCAGCAGCGGTACGGGAACGTCCGCTGGCGGCCCGCGATCGTCATCGGAGTGGCCGCGGTCGCCGGCGTCGAGGGCGGCGTCGTGATCGCCGAGCGCCTGCCCGAGCACGTGCTCACGCGGCTGTTCGGCTCCCTGATGATCATCGTCGCCGTCCAGGTCGCGTTGCGGGCGCGCCGTCGATAGTCCTCTATCCTTCTCGCCCATGGAGGACGTGTGGATCCCGCTCGTCGACGAGCCGATCGGCGGCATCGTCGAGCAGATCGAGGAGGCGGATCCCTCCATCCGGACGCTCGTGGACTCGCCGCGGCGGCTGCTCGCATTCCGGACGTTCGCGTACATCCGGGTGGGGCTCCTGCTGGGGCAGCTGCTCGCCGACCACGACCTCGAGCCGTACGACGGGAGCGAGACCTGGGTCGACCAGCTGATGCGGGACCCTGCTCACAGCGCGCGGGTGCGAGCCGAGGTGCGGGCGGTAGCCGAGCAGATCGCAGCCGACCCGAGGTACGAGGACGAGGAGCCGTTCGGGCCCGACGACGGCGCCCGCGACCGCTTCCGCGAGTTCGCCAAGCGGCAGCTCGGCACCGAGTAGTCACATTCCGCAGTGGCCGCGTCCACCCGCATGGCCGATAATGGGGCCGTGAGGGTGCGCCCGACCGCCGCCGCCGCTCTCGGCGCTGCCGTCCTCGGTCTCATCCTCGGCATCGGCGCCGCGGCCGCGCCTTCCGTCTCGCCGGCGGCACGGGCGACCGCCGACGGGCTGGCGGTCCAGGTCGTCGGCCCGGACGGGGCGGTCGTCGCCTCGACGCCGCGTGGCACTGCTCCCCCGGTCGTGTCGCAGACGCCGGCCCCCTTCGCCTACCCGGACGACGGGTCGATCGTCTCGGCGGAGTCCACGCTCGTGACCGCGTCCGCGAGCGGTGCCGACGGGACGGCGACCGTCGAGAGCGACATCTCGAGGCTCTCCCTCTTCGCCGGCGAGATCCTCGCCGACGCCGTGCACGCCTCGGTGACGTCTGCCGGCACGGTCGGCGACCTCGGCGACTCCTGGGTGACGAACCTCGTCGTGCTCGGCACCTCCGTCCCCGTCACCCAGCCGGGGACGAGCGTGCCCCTCGCCGACTGGGGCCATGCAACCGTCCTGATCGAGTCGAAGAAGACGGGTCCGCCGGCCGGGCCGTCGTGGCGCGGCACGGTGACCGGGCTCGTCGTCCACCTCGACGCCGACCACGGCGGGCTGGCGGCCGGCAGCGAGATTCGCGTCGGGCTCGCCGACGCCTTCGCACGGCCGCCCGAGCAGGCGCCGCCCGCCCGGCCCTCGAAGCCGAAGCCGAAGCCCGTGCCGGAGCCGCGCTCTGCGCGGAGCGCACCGGGCGCGACCCTGCCCCACATGCCGCCTCCGGCGGTCGTGGCGCCCGCCCCCGCGAAGCCGCAGGTGAAGAAGGCGAAGCCCACGAGGAAGCGGACCGGGCCGCTCGTGGTCTCCCCGCCGCAGGTGACGCCGAAGCTGACCGCGCGGCGATACGTCTTCCCGGTGTACGGCCCGTCGGGCTACGGTGACACGTTCGGCGCACCGCGCGGCGACGTCTCGGGCGGCTGGCACCACGGAGACGACATCTTCGCCCCCCTGGGCGCCCCTCTGCTCGCGGTCGCCGACGGGACGGTCTTCTCGGTGGGCTGGAACGACGTCGGCGGCTGGCGGCTGTGGCTTCGCGACACGGCCGGGAACGAGTTCTACTACGCGCACCTCTCCGCCTACACGGCTCTGGCGGTCGACGGGGCGCACGTGAAGGCCGGCCAGGTGCTCGGCTTCGCCGGCGACACGGGCGACGCGGAGGGAACGCCGTTCCACCTCCACTTCGAGGTGCATCCGGTCGCGATGCTGTTCCTCGGCTACGACGGCGCCGTCGACCCGACGAAGTACCTGGACGCCTGGAAGCGGTTGGACGACATCAGGATCCTCCCGGCGGTGCCCTTCGGGACGTCTCCCGCGGAGACGAGCAATGCGCCGCCGCCGGGCGCGATCCTGCTCCAGTCGAGCGACATCTCGACCGCGAGCGGCCTCGACCCGGGGTCGCTCCGGCGAGCGCTGCGCACGCCCCGGGCGCTGGACCTCGACGGCTCCGGCGTCGGCCAGCTGCCGACGCCGCTTCCGAACCTCGACCGAGCCTAGCCCGACGCGCCGTTCGAGCCGCTCTCGAAGCCGAACTCGTCGCTGCCGCCGAACAGGTTCTTGAGCCTGCTGCGGAGCTGCGGGCCCGTGACCGGGTTGTAGAGCAGCCCGACGACCACGCCCACGAGCAGCAGGAGGTTCCGTCCACCGCGATGCTCGCGCCGGACCTGGAGCCGCCCGGCCGCCTGGCGCAGCTCGGCGACCGCGGTGCGCAGGTTGTCCTGGATGTCCTGATCGGAGGCGACCCGCTGGGCGACGGTCGTCACCCCGCGCGGTGCGATCAGCTCGTCGTAGATGTCCCGGGCGGCGGAGTACGCCTGCTTGACGTGCTTGCGGAGCTCCTCGTCGTGCAGCGCGCGCTCCACGTAGGGTTTGGCCGTACCGGCCACGTCGGCAACCCGATCCTTGGTCTTGGCCATGTCTCGCGTCCTTTCCGTCGTCGCTCTGCGCCGAGTCTACCTCCACGGCAGCGCCGGGAAACGCGCAGCTTTGCTCGGCCTCGCAACCGCTCTGCTCGCTGCGGGCTGCGGGGGAGGCGGCGGCGAGAGCACCACGACGCAGGCCGCCGCGACGCTCGTGTCCGGCACGGGGTTCTCCTTTAGCGCGCCCGCCGGTTGGGCGGCGACGGTGAAGCCGACGTCGGCAGAGGCCAGGCGCGACCGCGAGACGCTCGCCTCGGTGATCGTCCTGCCGCTCCGCAGCTCCTACCGCCCCGAGCTCTACCCGCGGGTCGTCGCCGAGCTCGACCGCGCCGCGGCCGCGCTGGCCGGGAGGCTGAAGGGGTCGGTCGGCGCGAAGCGCACGGTGGTCGCGGCCGGCGAGAAGGCACGCCAGTACGACATCCGGCACGCGGGCCTCGTCGACAGGATCACGTTCGTCCTGCGGGCGAAGCGCGAGTTCCAGCTCACCTGCCGCTGGCGCGCACGCGACGGCGAGCCGGCCGCGTGCGCCCGGCTCGTCTCGACCTTCAGCTTCCGCTAGACGCGGCCTGGCGCTCGGCCGCCGGCCGTGGCCGCGCCGAGAGGCCGCCGTCGAGCGCCGCCTCCAGCACCTCGTCGGCGTGGTCGGCCAGCACGAACTCGAGATCCCGGCGCGTCTCCTCCGGCAGGTCTTCCAGGTCGGCCTCGTTCTCGCGCGGCAGGATCACCTTCTCCAGCCCGGCGCGCTGGGCGGCGAGCACCTTCTCCTTGACCCCGCCGATCTGGAGCACCTGTCCCGTGAGCGTGATCTCGCCGGTCATCCCGACCGCCTCCGACACCGTCCGGCCGCTGACGAGCGAGACGATCGCGGTCGCCATCGTCACCCCTGCAGAGGGCCCGTCCTTCGGCACGGCGCCCGCCGGCACATGGATGTGGATGTCGTGCTCCGAGAACCATTCGGGGTCCAGCCCCAGGCGCGCCGCGTTGGAGCGCACCCACGAGAGCGCCGCCTGAGCGGACTCCTGCATCACCTCGCCGAGCTGGCCCGTGACGCGCAGGTTGCCCTCGCCCGGATAGGCGGTCGCCTCGATGAAGAGGACGTCGCCGCCGACGGCGGTGACCGCGAGGCCGGTCGCCACGCCCGGGTCGGACGTCCGCCTGCGCACCTCGCCGGCGAACCGGCGCGGGCCGAGCGCGTCGCGGACGGCCGCCGCGTCGAGCTCGGCGACGCCCACCTCTCCTTTCGCGATCCGGGTGGCGGTCTTGCGCAGGACGTCGGCGATCCGGCGCTCGAGGTTCCGCAGCCCGGCCTCGCGGGTGTACTCGCGAACGATCAGGCGCAGGGCGTCGTCGGAGATCTCGACCTGCTCGGAGCTCAACCCGTTCGCCTCGAGCTGCTTCGGGAGCAGGTAGCGCCGCGCGATCTGGAGCTTCTCCTCCTCGGTGTAGCCGGAGAGCTGGATCACGTCCATCCGGTCGAGGAGCGGCCCCGGAATCGTCTCGAGCTGGTTGGCGGTACAGATGAAGAGCACCTTCGACAGGTCGAAAGGCAGGTCGAGGTAGTGGTCTCGGAAGGTCGAGTTCTGCTCCGGGTCGAGCACCTCGAGCATCGCGCTCGACGGGTCTCCTCGCCAGTCGGCGCCCATCTTGTCGATCTCGTCGATGAGGAAGACGGGGTTCTTCGACTCGGCGTCGCGGAGCGCCCGGATGACCGTGCCCGGCATCGCGCCGATATAGGTGCGGCGATGCCCGCGGATCTCGGCCTCGTCGCGAACGCCCCCGACCGAGATGCGGACGAACTTGCGGCCCAGCGTGCGCGCGATCGACTGGCCGAGCGAGGTCTTTCCGACCCCCGGCGGCCCGACGAAGCAGAGAATCGGGCCGGTGACGTCGCCCTTCAGCTTCGAGACCGCGAGGTACTCGACGATCCGGTCCTTCACCTTGTCCAGATCGAAGTGGTCCTCGTCGAGGATCTGCCTGGCCCGGTCGAGGTCCAGGTTGTCATCGGTCGTCCGGTCCCAGGGGAGGGTCAGGATCCAGTCGAGGTAGGTGCGGATGACGCCGTACTCGGCTGCCGCCGGAGGCAGCTTTTCGAGGCGCGAGAGCTCGCGCTCGGCCGCCTTGCGGACATCCTCGGGGAGGTCGAGCTCGGCGAGCCGCGTGCGCAGGTCGTTCACCTCCGCCTGCTGCTCGTCCCCCTCGCCGAGCTCGTCCTGGATCGCCTTCAGCTGCTGGCGGAGGAAGTACTCGCGCTGGCCCTTCTCCATCTCCGACTGGACCTGCGACTGGATCTTGGTGCCGAGCTCGATCACCTCGAGCTCGCGGTTGAGGATCGTCGTGATCCGGCGGAGCCGGTCGGCGACGTTCGTGGCCTCGAGCAACTCCTGCTTCTCCACCGTCTTCAACCGCATGGTCGAGGCGACCAGGTGCGAGAGCGCGCCCGGGTCGTCGACGTTCGCCGCTGCGATCTGGAGCTCCTCCGGCAGGTACGGAACCGCGGCGATGATCCGGCCGAAGAGGTTCTGGACGTTGCGCGTCAGCGCCTCCAGCTCCTTCGACTCCTCGACGATCTCCGGCACCTCCTCGAATTCTCCGACGAGATACGGGTCGTCCTGCACGCGGCGCCCGAGACGGATCCGGCGCAAGCCCTGGACGAGGATCCGGAGCGTCCCGTCGGGAATGCGGATCAGCTTGTGGACGACCGCTGCGGTCCCGACCTCGTAGAGATCGTCCCACTCGGGCGACTCCGCCTCCTCGTTGCGGACGGTGACCAGGGCGAGCATGCGGTCGCCGGCGACGACGTCGTCGACGAGCTTGATCGAGCGCTCCTGCCCGATCGCCAGAGGCGTCATCGACTGGGGGAAGACGACCGTCTCCTTCAGCGGCAGGACGGACAGGAGCGAAGGGACCTCGATGTCGCGCTCGTCCAGGGTCACCTCCGGCTGGAGCTCGCTCACGGCTCGCCTCCCGCGCGGCCGATGGCGATCGAGATCCGGCCCGTGCGCGGCTTCTGCGCCATCGGCATCACGACCGTGAGCAGGCCGCGGTCGTACGTCGCGGCTGCGCCGTCGGGGTCGACGTCCTCCTCCAGCGCGACCCGGCGCTCGAAGGCGCCGTACTCGATCTCCATCTGCCGGAAGGAGACGCGGCAGGCGTGCGACGGCCGCCGCCGCATGCCCCTGATCGTCACGGTGCGTTCGGAGACGGTGATCTCGACGTCGGCGGGATCGACGCCTGCCAGGTCGGCGACGACCGTCACCGATGCCGGATCGTCGGACCGGTAGCAGTCCACGTGCGGCCTGAAGCCGTGGCGGCGCCCGACGAAGCCTGGAACCCGCCACAGGTCGGCAAACAGCTCCTCCAGCTCGTCCTGCAGTCGTCCGGCGTCTCGGCGGTGTGGCATCTGACTCCCTAGGGTACCCTCGCGTCGATGGCTGACACGTTCGCTAGCGAGCACTAACTTAGCAGACGCTAACTTGTCTCGGTGGACGACAGTCGCGATCCGGCTCCGCTGGCCGATCGTGATCACGTGGCTCGTGGTGGTGCTCGTGGGAGGCTGGGCGTCCGGCCGGCTCTCGGCGCTCCAGTCGAACGTCTTCAGCGTCCCGGGGACCGACTCGGAACACGTGCGGTCGGTGCTCCAGGCTCATTTCGGCGACCGCAGCGACGGCGCGTTCACCGTGGTCTTCCGCGTTCCCGACTCGTCCGACGCCGCCCTGCGGGCACGGCTCCGGCGGGTCGTCGACCGGGCGGCGAAGGTGGTGCCGAGCGGGCAGGGGACCGGACTGGAGGCGGCCGGCGAGCACGTCCTCTACGGGGACGTGATCTCGACGCTGAACCTCGCCGACGCGAAAGGGCACGTCCACGATCTCCTGCGGGCGGTACGCGCGGCACGCCCGCCCGGCGTCGACGCGTACGTGACCGGTGCACCGGCGATCCAGGACGAGCTCGACCCGATCTTCTCGCGGGACCTCGCCAAGGGGGAGTCGATCGCCCTGCCGATCTCGCTGCTCGTCCTGCTGCTCGTCTTCGGCGTCTCCTGGGCGGTGACGATCCCGTTCCTGTTCGCGGCCAGCACGGTCTTCGGGACGCTCGGGATCGTCTACGTGATCGCGCACTGGATGACGACTCCGACCTACGTGACGAACCTCGTCTACCTGATCGGGCTCGGCATCGCGATCGACTACTCGCTGCTGATCGTCTACCGGTTCCGGGAGGAGCTGAGCCACGGCGCCGAGGTGGAGGAGGCGCTCGTGCGCACGATGCGAACCGCGGGCCGGGCCGTGGTCTTCTCGGGCGGCACGGTCGCGATCGGGCTCGCGCTCCTGATCTTCATGCCGCTTCCGTTCATCCGCGCGATCGGCGTCGGCGGCTTCCTGCTCCCGGTGATGTCGATCCTGGCCGCGACGACCCTCCAGCCGGCGCTGTTGTCGCTGTACGGCCGGCGTGGAACCCGCCGCGCCGCGGTGGCCGCCTTCCTGCGCAGCCGGCGGCGCGCTCCGGCCCGGGTGGCGCCGCAGGCCGACGACGTCGAGCACCGCTTCTGGGCCCGTCTGGCGCGGTCGATCATGCGGTTCCGCTGGCGCTACCTGGGGGTGACCGCGGCCCTGCTCGCCGCGGGCGCGATCCCGGTCGCCTGGCTCCAGCTGACTCCGGGCGCGACGGCGGGGATCCCGCAGCACCCGCAGTCCGTTCGAGGCCTGAACGTGCTCCAGGCCGCCGTCGGGCCCGGCGCGATCGCGCCCGCGCAGGTGCTCGTGGACACGGGACGGGCGGGCGGCGTTCGCGACCCCGCGGTGCGCGCGGCGATCGCCCGCCTCCTCGGGGGCGTGCGGCGCGACGCGGAGGTCTCGGCGGCGTACTTCGTGCCGGCGGGCCGGTACGTCGATCCGACTGGACGGTACGCCCAGGTGATCGTCGCGACGAGGCACGAATACGGATCCGAGCAGGCGCAGGCCTTCGTCCATCGCCTGCGCGGCACGCTGATCGGCGCCGCCCGGTTCCCGCCCGGCGTCTCGGTGCAGGCCGGAGGCGGCCCGCCCCAGGGGGTCGACTTCCTGCACGCGGCGTACGGCGCCTTCCCCTGGCTGGTCGCCGCCGTGCTCGTCCTCACCTACCTGTTGTTGATGCGCGCGTTCAGATCGCTGCTCCTGCCGCTGAAGGCCGTGCTGCTCAACCTGCTCTCGGTCGCCGCCAGCTACGGCGTGCTCGTCGTCGTGTTCCGGTTCGGGGTCGGGAAGGACGTGCTCGGGCTCTACCAGTTCCCGCAGATCGAGGGCTGGATCCCGATCTTCCTGTTCGCGATGCTGTTCGGGCTGTCCATGGACTACGAGGTGTTCCTCGTCTCCCGGATGCGCGAGGCCTGGGACGAGACGCAGGACAACGCGCGCGCCGTCGCGATCGGGCTCGAGCGCACCGGCCGCATCATCACCGCCGCCGCGGTGATCATGGTCGCCGCGTTCTGCGGGTTCATGGCCGGGAGCATCGTCGGGCTCCAGGAGTTCGGTGCCGGGCTCGCGGTGGCGATCTTCCTCGACGCGACGATCGTCCGGGCGGTGATGGTCCCGTCCCTGATGGCGATCCTCGGCCGCTACAACTGGTGGCTGCCGGCGCGAGTCGCGCGGGTCGTCCGGGTGCAGCCGTCCCCGCTCAGGGCCCGCTGATCTCCGCCGTGGTAGAAGTTGGGCCGTGGCCTCGAGGGCCAGCCTGATCCTTGCCGACGGGACCGAGCGAGAGCTCACGTCCGAGTTCGCCATCGGCCGCGCCGATGACAACGACCTGCTGATCGAGAAGCCGACGGTCAGCCGTCACCACGTCGTCGTTACCGAGGAGGGCGATCGGTGGTTCGTCGAGGACCGCGGCAGCTTCAACGGCACGTTCGTGAACGGCAGCCGGATCCAGGCCGGCTCGAAGGTTCCGTTGCGCCACGGCGACCGGATCGGCCTCGGAGCGGAGAGCGTCGTCTTCTCGGCGCCCGAGTCGCTCATCGACCCCGAGGTGACGACGGCGCTCCAGACCGGGCCGCCGGCGCTCACCCGGCCGCTGTCCCCGTTCCAGCGCCAGGTGGTCGAGGTGCTCTGCTCCGGCTGGCTCGCCGGGGGCTCGCTCGACGACCTGCCGACGAACGAGGAGATCGCCGCCCGCCTGGGCACACCGGGCGCGACCGAGACGGTCAAGGCGGCGCTGCGCCGTGCGTACGCGAAGGCGGGGCTCACCGAGGGCTCGCCGTACGCGAAGCGGCGCGCGCTCTGCAAGATCGCGAGGCAGCGGGGCTGGGTCTAGGACGACCAGGGCCGGGGTCTGACCCCTGCCGCCCGCCGGGACGTGCCCATGCCCGGCCAAGGGGTCAGGCCCCGGCCCTGTGCCGATGGGACAGGCGACCGCGTGGTTGAGCCGAATCCCGGGGCCGAGCCGTAGCGTCGGGGGTCAGACCCCCGACGTGTCCGTTTCGGCCGCGAGTAGCATCGCGGTCGTGAAGGGCGTGGTCCTGGCGGGCGGAACCGGTTCGCGGCTGCATCCGCTGACCCGGATCACGAACAAGCACCTGCTGCCGGTCTACGACCGGCCGATGGTCTCCTACGCGATCGACGCGCTCGTCCGCGCCGGGATCGTCGAGCTGATGCTCGTCACCGGCGGGACGCACGCGGGCGAGTTCTTCCGCCTGCTCGGAAACGGCCACGAGTACGGAATCGACAAGCTGCTGTACGCCTACCAGGAGAAGCCCGGCGGGATCGCGGAGGCGCTCGGGCTCGCCGAGCGGTTCGTCGACCGCGACCGGGCCTGCGTGATGCTCGCCGACAACGTCCTCGAGCGCAGCTTCAGGCCGTCGGCCGAGCGGTTCGCCGCGCAGGAGCGCGGTGCCCGGATCCTGCTCTCCCGCGAATACGACCCGGAGCACCTGCGGCACCTCGGCGTCCCCGAGTTGAACGGCGACGGGCGGATCGTCAGGATCGTCGAGAAGCCGGAGGAGCCGCCGAGCGAGTACGCCGTCACCGGTGTCTACTTCTACGACGAGACCGTCTGGGACATCCTGCCCACGCTCCAGCCCTCCGGCCGGGGCGAGCTGGAGATCACGGACGTGAACAACTGGTACGTCGAGCAGGGGACGATCGAGTACGACGTGATCGAGGGCTTCTGGGGCGACGCAGGCGAGTCGATCGACACCTACCACGCGGTCAACGACTTCGTACGCGCCAACGGCGCCAACCACGACTGATGGTCGAGGGGATCCTCCGCGTCCCGCTGCGCCGCTTCGAGGACGAGCGCGGCTGGCTGATGGAGATCCGCCGGGAGAGCACGCTGCCGAAGCCGACGCGGCAGACGAATGTCTCGTTCTCGCGGCAGGGCGTGATCCGAGGGCTCCACTACCACGAGCGTGGCCAGGACGACCTCTTCTGCTGCCTCCGGGGAACGGCACGGGTGGTCGTCCTCGACCGCGAGACCGGCGACACCTTCACCGAGGACATCGGCGACGAGAACCCCGTCGCCCTCTACATCCCGGGCCGTCACGCCCACGGCTTCGAGGCGCTCACCGATCTCGTCTTCTGCTACCACGTCACCGAGGAGTACGATCCGGCAGACCCGGACGAGAACGGGATCGCCTGGGACGATCCGCGCGTCCGGCACCTGTGGAGCACCTCATCGCCGACCCTCTCCGCGAGAGATACCCCCGCGTCCTGATCACGGGCGCCGGCGGGCAGCTCGGCCGGGCGCTGGCGGAGAACTTCCCCTGGGCGGACGCGCGCACGCGGGGCGACCTCGACGTCACCGGGCGGGTCGAGGGCGAGTTCGACCTCGTGCTGCACGCGGCGGCGTGGACCGACGTCGACGGCGCCGAGGCCGATCCCACCGGGGCGGAGGCCGCCAACGTGCTCGGAACGAGAAACGCCGCGGTTGCCGGCGGGCCGCTCGTCTACTTCTCGACCGACTACGTGTTCGACGGCGCGAAGGTCGAGCCGTACCTCGAGTCCGACCGCCCTCGCCCGCTGGGCGCGTACGGCCGGACGAAGCTCGCCGGCGAGCGGGAGGTCCGGGACGGCTGGATCCTGCGCTCGTCCTGGCTCTTCGGGTGGACGGGCCACAACTTCGTCCGGACGATGCTCCGCCTCGGGGCCGAGCGAGACGAGGTCGCCGTCGTGGACGACCAGCGGGGGTCTCCGACCTACGTCGGCCATCTGGCCGAGGCGACGCGGCGGATCGTCGAGCTGCCGCACGGCACCTACCACGCCGCTGCGGACGGGGACTGCACCTGGGCCGACTTCGCCGAGGCGATCTTCGCCGAGGCGGGGGTCGACTGCCGCGTCCGCCGCATCGCGACCGGCGAGCTCGGCCGTCCGGCGCCCCGCCCCGCCTACTCCGTCCTGCGCTCCGAGAAGCCGGAGACGCCCCGGCTCCCCCACTGGCGCGAAGGGCTACGTGCCTGCCTCGAGCGGCTGCTGCCAGGCTGAGCCCTCGGCGACGGGTGCCCGCTCCTTGAGCGGCTCCCACCAGCCGCGGTGGTCGGCATACCACGCGACCGTCTCCTCGAGCCCGCGCTCGAAGGGGATCTCGTCGCGCCAGCCGAGCCCGCGGAGCCTCGTCGAGTCGAGGAGGTACCGCCGATCGTGGCCCGGGCGGTCGGGGACGATCGTCTTCAGGTCGCCCGGCTTGCCGAGCGCAGCCAGAACGGCGTCCGCGATCTCCTCGACGGACTTCTCGACGCCCGAGCCGACGTTGTAGGTCTCCCCGACCCCGCCGCGCTCGAGCACGAGCTCGACCGCCCGGCAGTGGTCGAGGACGTGCAGCCATTCCCGCCGGTTCCGGGAGGACGCGTACAGCGGTAGCGCCAGGTCGTCGAGCGCGTTCGTCGCAAAGAGCGGGATCACCTTCTCCGGAAACTGGTAGGGGCCGTAGTTGTTCGAGCAGTTGGTGATCGTCACCGGCAACCCGTAGGTCTCGTGGTACGCGCGCACGGCGTGGTCGGCGGCGGCCTTGGAGGCGTTGTAGGGCGTCCGCGGCCGGTAGGGCGACTCCTCCGTGAAGACCTCGTCGCTCTCGAGGGGCAGGTCGCCGTAGACCTCGCACGTGGACACGTGGTGGAAGCGCTCGACGCCCACGCGCCGGGCCGCTTCGAGGAGCGTCTGCGTGCCGAGGACGTTCGTCCTGAAGAAGCGGCCGGGATCGACCACCGCCAGCGAGTTGTGCGACTCGGCGGCGAAGTTGACGACCACCTCCACGCCGTTCGCCCGCAGCGTGCGCTCCGCCAGCTCGGCGTCGCCGATGTCTCCGTGGACGAAGACGATCCGCCCGGCGACGTCGTCGAGGCTCTCCCGGTTCCCGGCGTAGGTGAGCAGGTCGTACGCGACGACGTGGTCGTCGGAGTGGCGCTCGAGCCAGTACCTGACGAAGTTGGAGCCGATGAAGCCGGCGGCGCCGGTGACGAGGATCCGCATCGGGCGGAGCCTAGCGGGCAGGAAGCCTCGATTCAGCGCGCATCGCCGCGCCTGAGCCTTTGCCGGCTCCCCGAGCCGCCAAACCGGCTGAGTCATCGACGCCGTCAGCTAGCCTGAGCTGCCGGCTTTCCGCCCCAGCCATGCCCATCCGCCGTCTCGCGCTCGTTCCCGTCCTCGCGGTTGCCCTGCTCGGTCCCGCGGGCGCGAGCCCCCAGGATCGCCCTGCCCAGGTCACGGCCACGACGTTCGTGATCAGCGGCCGCGGGTGGGGCCACGGTGTCGGTATGAGCCAGTGGGGCGCCTACGGGTATGCCAAGAACGGAGTCGCCTACGACCGGATCCTCGCCCACTTCTACCCCGGCACCAGGCTCACCGAGATGCCGGGCGGGACGGTCAAGGTTCTGCTCATCGAGCACGGACAGCACGTCCTCGTCTCCTCGCCCGACCCGTTCAGCGTCGAGGACGGAGAGGGAACCGTGCACGAGCTCGCCGCCGGCAACTACGCGCTCGGTCCGAAGCTCGTGCTCCGGTCGGATCTCGAGCAGCCCGGGGTGCCGCTTCCAGGCCCGCTCACCTTCAGGCCCGGAGCGAGCCCGCTCTGGCTCGCCCATCCCTTTCGCGGCACCTTGACCTTCAGCTCTGACGGCAGGTGGCTGACGGTGGTGAACACGGTCGGGATCGACGCGTACGCCCGCGGCGTCGTCTCGGGCGAGATGCCGCAGGACTGGCCGGTCGAGGCCGTCAAGGCGCAGGCGGTCGCCGCCCGCTCCTACGCGCTCGCACGCCGTCGCGGCGCTGCCTTCGACGTCTTCAACGACACCCGCGACCAGGTGTACGGCGGGATCGCGGCGGAGACACCCGTGGGAGACGAGGCGGTTGCAGAGACGAGACGCCGGGTGCTGACGTACGACGGCAAGGTCGCGATGACGTACTTCTCCGCCAGCTCGGGCGGCCGTACGGCGGCGGTCACCGACGCGTTCGCCCACGCGAAGCCGACGCCGTACCTCGTGCCGGTGGCCGATCCCTACGACACGTTCTCCCCCTACCACACCTGGGGCCCGGTCGCGGTTCCGGGCGCGGCCGCCAGCCGGACGCTGCACATCCCCGCTGTCACCGACCTGCGCCCCGTCCCGTCCACGGGGCGGGCGCGGTCGGTGACCGTCGACGGCCGGAACGGCGAGGTCACCGTGTCCGCGCCCGAGCTGCGGAGCGCCCTCAACCTCCGCTCGACCTGGATCACGGTCGGAGCACTCTCGCTCTCGCGGCCGGCCGGCGTCGCCGCTCCCGGGACGGCCGTCCCGATCACGGGCCGCGCGGTTCGCGTGCAGGATGTCGAGCTACAGCAGCGGGTCGCGGGCGGGGAGTGGCAGCCGGGGCCGCCGCTCGAGATCAAGCCCGACGGAACCTTCTCCATCGCGGTCACGCCCACGGAGACGACGCAGCTCAGGCTCGTGGCCGGGACGATCAGGAGCGCGATCCTGCAAGTCGCCGTCGTCGCGACATGAGCCGCCTGGGGGTCGCGCTCGCCGCCCTGGCTCTGGGCCTGCCCGCAGGCGCGGCCGGGAGTTCCTCCTTCGCACCGAACGACCCACTCGTCGCGAGGCAGTGGTACCTCGGAGCGATCCACGCCTTCGACTTCTGGCCCGACCAGCTGCCGGTGGTCTCGCCGGCCGTGCGCGTCGCGGTGATCGATTCCGGGGTCGACACCACGCATCCGGATCTTGTCGGCCGGATCGCCCTGACGCAGAGCTTCGTCGGCGGGGACGTCACCGACCGGGAGGGGCACGGCACGTTCGTCGCCGGGCTGATCGCCGCCCAGGCCGACAACGGGGTCGGCATCGCGGGGATCGCCTTCCCGGCCCACCTTCTGATCGCGAAGGTCGTGCGGCCGGACGGCACGATCTCGCCGACCGCCGAGGCGAGGGCGATCCGCTGGGCCGCCGACAACGGCGCCCGCGTGATCAACCTCAGCCTGGGCGGGCTTCGCTCCCGGGACCCCGGCCAGGACACGTTCTCGCTCCCCGAGCAGGAGGCAATCGAGTACGCCTACGGGAAGGGAGCGGTCGTCGTCGCCGCGGTCGGCAACGGCGACGAGGCGCCGAAGACCCCCTGGGACCTGGCGAGCTACCCGGCGGCATTGCCGCACGTGATCGGCGTCGGCGCGCTCGCCGAGGACGGCTCGGTGCCCTCGTTCTCGAACCGCGACAAGATCTACAACGACATCGCCGCGCCGGGAGTCGGCATCGTGTCCACGCTGCCGATCGCGCTCACGGCGTCCCGCCCGGCGTGCCCCGACCAGGGCTACTCGCCGTGCGGACCGCTCGAGTTCCGGGATGCGGACGGCACGTCGTACGCCGCCGCCCAGGTGAGCGCCGCGGCCGCCCTCCTCTTCGCTGTCCGCCCGTCGCTCGCCCCGAGCCAGGTGGCCGCGCTGCTCGAGCGCTCGGCCGCCGACGCGAACGCGGCAACGGGTTGCGACCGCTGCGACCTCTCTCGGGACTCGCTCACGGGCTGGGGCCGGCTGGACGTCGCCGCCGCGCTGAGGGCGCTCAGCGGCCCGATCCCGCCGGCCGACCGCTACGAGTCGAACGACCAGGCCGGGACGGAGGCCTTCGCGCTCTACGGTCGCTCGATCGACGTCAGGGCGACCCTGGACTACTGGGACGACAACATCGACGTCTACCGGGTGCGGCTGCGCAAGGGCCAGACGATCTCGGTGTCGCTGCAGGGCCCGCCCGGGACGGATACGAGCCTGGCGCTGTGGAGGCCGGGCACGCAGCTCGTCGACGCCCGATCGCTTGCGCAGCAGGCCGCGATCCAGTCCTACCGCGTGACCCAGTCGGCGCGCGTCGGGCCGAACGAGCACTTCCTGCACCGGGCCCGCCGGGAAGGCTGGTACTACGTCGAGGTCAAGCTGACCACGCAGGGCGCAGGCGCGTACCGCCTGCGCATCGCCAAGAGCAGGGTGCCGCCCCTCTAGCCGCCGAGCAGCTCCTCGTCGGGAACGTCGCGGATCCGCCGGGCGGGGTTGCCGACGACGACCGCCCGCGCCGCGACGTCCGCGACGACGACCGCGCCCGCGCCGACGAAGGCCTCCTCGCCGATCTCGATGCCGGGGCAGAGGACCGCGCCGCCGCCGATCCGCGCTCCTCGCCGGATGGTCGGGCCCTTGACCAGCTCGTGGCGGCGCTCCGTCCGGCCCATGAAGTCGTCGTTCGTCGTCACCACGCAAGGCGCGACGAACACGTGGTCCTCGAGCGTGGAGTAGGCGGTGATGTAGGCGTCCGCCTGGATCCTCGTCATCGCGCCCACCGTGGTGTCGTTCTCGACCAGCGACCCACGGCCGACGACGACGTCGTCGCCGAGCGTGACCCGCTCGCGAACGCACGCCTGGTCGCCCACGATCACGCGGGCCCCGATCCGCGCGCCGGCGAAGACCACCGCGCCGGTCGAGACGACCGCGCCGTCCCCGATCTCGGCGGGCGGCAGGTCGTCGCGCTTCGCGGTCGAGCGTGCGGACAGCACAGGCTGCTTGCCGACGACGGCGTACTCCAGCACGCGCACGCCCTCGCCGAGCACGGTGCCCGGGTGGACGATCGCGGTCGGATGGATCTCAGCCGCCACGGAGGGAGTGGGTCAGCCGCTCCAGCGCGCGGACGACCATCGCGCCGTCGCGCGCGACCTTGTCCTGGTCGCCCTCGCCGTCGACGAGGCGCAGGAAGTGCTCGCACTCGAGCCTCAGCGGCTCGGACGTCGCGATCTTCGGGATGAAGATGTCGCCGCTCCGCGTCTGCCATTCGCCGTAGGTCTCGGCGCGCTTCCACGGCGACTTGTCGTACACGGTCACCTTTCGCTCCAGCTCCATGTCGTCGAACACGGCCATCCGGTCGCGCCCGACGACCGTCATCCGTCGCATCTTGTGCGGGTCGAGCCACGAGAGGTGCATGTGGGCGATCCTCCCGGACGGGAAGCGGAGGTAGCAGAAGACGACGTCCTCGACTCCCTCGGTGAGGAAGTCGCGCCCCTGGGCGGTGGCGATCTCGGGCTCCTCGTCGAGCAGGTAGAGGATCACCGAGAGGTCGTGGACGCCGAGCGACCAGAGGGCGTTCTCGTTCGTGCGCACGATCCCGAGGTTCTGGCGGTTGCCGTAGACGCAGAGCACCTCGCCGAGCTCCCCCGAGTCGACCAGCGCCTTCAGCTTCTCGACCCCGGGGTGGTAGAGGAGCAGGTGCCCGGGCATGAGCACGCGGCCCTGCTCGGTCGCGAGCGCGACGAGCTCGTCCATCTCCGCGGCCGTCATCGCCGGCGGCTTCTCGACGAGGACGTGCTTGCGCGCAGCGAGGGCGCTGCGCGCCAGTTGGTAGTGGGTGGGGACCGGGGTGGCGATGACGACGGCGTCGAGCGATTCGTCGGCGAGCATCTCCTCGAAATCCGCGGTTGCCCTGGCCTCCGGGTACCTGCCGGCGAAGGCAGCCAGACGCTCGGGGGACGTGTCGCAGATCCAGGCGAGGGTGGCGAGGTCGTCGAAGTTGCGGGCGAGGTTCGGCCCCCAGTAGCCGAGCCCGGCGACGCCGACCCTCGTCATGTTCCCGGCCGGCTCGGGAAGGCGACGGTCACAGCTTCCAGACCTTGGGGCTGGCCGTCCCCGCCGGGCCGGTGGCGTTGCGGAGATCGACCACCAGGCTCGCATCCTCGACGAGCCGCTCGTAGTCGATCGTCGAGTGGTTGGTGACGATCACGACCGCGTCGTGGGCGGCCGGCTCGAGCGGCGCCGAGTCGAGGCCGAGCCGTGGGAGCGTCGGCACGTGCGGGTCGTGGTAGGAGACGTCGGCCCCGGCGCCCCGGATCAGCTCGATGATCTTCAGCGCCGGCGACTCGCGCATGTCGCCGATGTCGGGCTTGTAGGAGACGCCGAGGACGAGCACCTTCGACCCGGCGAGCGACTTGCCCGCGCCGTGGTTCAGGGCCTGCGAGATCAGCGACCGGCAGTAGTACGGCATCGACTGGTTGACCCTGCCCGCGAGCTCGATGAACTCGGTCGTGAAGTCGTACTCCCGCGCCTTCCAGGTCAGGTAGAAGGGATCGATCGGGATGCAGTGCCCGCCGAGCCCCGGCCCCGGCTTGAAGCTCATGAACCCGAAGGGCTTCGTCGCCGCCGCGTCGATCACCTCCCAGACGTCGATCTTCATCCGGCCGCAGAGGCGGGCGAGCTCGTTGACGAGCGCGATGTTGACGGAGCGGAAGATGTTCTCGAGCAGCTTCGTCAGCTCGGCGGCCTCCGGAGAGGAGACGCGAACGACTTCGTCGATCGCGGACGCGTACATCGCCGCCGCCGCCTCGGTGCACGCCTCGCTGATCCCGCCGACGACCTTCGGCGTGCTCCTCGTCGTGAAGTCGGTGCGGCCGGGATCGACGCGCTCCGGTGCGAACGCGAGGTGGAAGTCGGTGCCTGCAGTCAGCCCGCTCTCCTGTTCGAGGATCGGCCCGAGAACGTCACGGGTGGTGCCCGGGTATGTCGTCGACTCGAGCACGACCAGGTGACCCTTGCGCAGGTGCGGCCCGATCGAGCGTGCGGCGCTCTCGATGTAGGAGACATCGGGCTCGCGCTGGCGCGAGAGCGGCGTCGGCACGGCGATCACGATCGCGTCCGCGCCGGCGACGACGCCGAAGTCGGTGGTCGCGGCCATCGAGCCGGCCTCGACGAGCGGCCTGAGCAACTCCGAGGGGACGTCCTCGATGTGGCTCTCGCCGCGGTTGATCGCGTCGACGATCTCCGGGAGGACGTCCACGAGCACGACTCGCTTGCCCGCCTCCGCGAAGGTCCGGGCATGCGGCATGCCGACGTAGCCGGCGCCGATGACGGCGATGTCGTACGTGCTCACTTCGGCCGGGAAGGGTACAGAGCGGCCGCGATCCGCTCGGAGGCGTGCCCGTCGCCGTAGAGCGGAGGCCGGTCCTCCGGCATCCGTGCGGATTGCACCGCCTCCACCAGCCGGTCGGGGTCGTCGTCGACGAGAACGTTCGCGCCCGCCTCGACCGTGTCCACCCACTCGGTGCCGGGCCGCGTGGTCACGCAGGGGACGCCGTACCAGTAGGCCTCCTTCTGGATCCCGCCGGAGTCGGTCACGATCACGCGCGCCTGCGAGGCGAGCGCGGCGAAGTCGAGATAGCCGAGCGGTTCGATCAGGGTCAGACCCCGAGGGGTCTGACCCTGCCGTTCGATGGCAGCACGTGTCCGTGGATGCGCCGGGAACACGACGTGCTCCTCGAGGCGGGAAAGGCCCTCGACCAGCCTTGGGAGACGAGGGTCGGCGACGTTCGCTTCCCGGTGCAGCGTCGCGACGACGTAGCGGCCTGGCTCGACTCCGCAGCGCGGGAGGATCGCCGAGCGCTCGCGGGCGATCGGGGCGAGCCGGAGGTTCGCGTCCAGCATCACGTCTCCGACCACCTCGACCCGGCCGGTGACGGCCTCGGCTTCGAGGATCGCGTGCGAGCGCTCGTCCGGGGCGAGGAGGAGCTGTGAGAGCCGGTCGGTCTCGATGCGGTTTGGCTCCTCGGGCATGGCCGGGTCGTAGCTCCGCAGGCCGGCCTCGACGTGGGCGAGCGGAACGGCCGCCTCCGCCGCCGCCCGCGCGCCGCCGAGCGTCGAGTTCGTGTCGCCGTACACGAGCAGCCAGTCCGGCCGCTCCGCCTCGATCGCGCGGAGCAGGCCCGGCCGGAGCGCGGCGAGCATCTCGTCGCGCCGCAGGCCGCCCACCTCGAGGCGGTAACGGGGCTCGTCCAGCTCCAGCTCCTCGAAGAAGACCTGCGACAGCTCGCGGTCGTAGTGCTGCCCCGTGTGGAGGACGACCTCCTCGACCTCCCGCTCGCGCAGCGCCACCGAGAGCGGTGCCGACTTGACGAACTGAGGCCGGTTGCCGACGACGGTCAGCACCTTCATGGGCGGTCGAAGGAGGGGGGTCGTGGGGGAACCACGGGTTCCCCCACGCTTGACTGCTGGGGCCGGGTGCCGACGACGGTCAGCACCTTCACCGGGGCTACACTACGCAGCCCGCGGGCCGTTAGCTCAGCTGGTAGAGCAGGGGACTCTTAATCCCAAGGTCGGAGGTTCGAATCCTCCACGGCCCATCGGATCCGAAAGGGCACGAGCCAGCGCGAGATCGACGCCCGCCTAGCGCGAACTCATCCGAACGCCGCATGGCCGCTTGGGGACCACACCGCGAATCCCAAGGTCACTCCCTGAGCGCCAGACGGCGTTTGGGCGCCCGGCAGCCAAGAAGCTGGGTTTTGAGGTCTCGACGCCTCGTTGAGGTCAATGGTGAGGTCAACATGCAGATGCGAGCGCGACGCGCAACGGAGCGCCGCACACCGACCGGCCGCACCCCATAGCGGGAGGAGCTCGAACAGCAAAGCCGCTGACCCGAGGCGTTCGAGCGCCGCAGCTTAACCGGTCGAGCACCTTCGCTGGGGCGTCGTAGACTCAACCCATGAGCGGGCGCGAAACCCGCAAAGAGCGAAAGGTCGTGACCTGCCTCTTCGCAGATCTCGTCGGCTTCACGGCGCGCGCGGAGTCGCTCGACCCCGAGGACGTCGAGGCGATCCTGCGGCCCTACCACGAGCGCCTTCGCTCCGAGCTCGAGCGTTACGGCGGAACCGTCGAGAAGTTCATCGGCGACGCGGTGGTGGCGCTGTTCGGAGCGCCGATCGCGCACGAGGACGATCCCGAGCGCGCCGTGCGGGCGGCGCTGGCGATCCGCGACCTGGGCTACGGGACGACGGCGAGCTCGAGGTCCGGGTCGGCGTCACGACCGGGGAGGCGCTGGTCGTGCTCGGCGCGCGGCCCGAGGCCGGAGAGGGAATGGCCGCCGGGGACGTGGTGAACACGGCTTCACGGCTCCAGTCCGCCGCACCGGCCAACGGAGTGCTCGTGGACGAGACGACCTATCGCGCAACGGAGCGAGCGATCGAATACAGCGCTGCCGAGCCGGTGGCGGCGAAGGGCAAGACGGAGCCCGTCCCGGTGTGGGAGCCGCTCGAGGCGCGTGCCCGGTTCGGCTCGGACCTCGCCGAGAGCCAGACGCCGCTCGTGGGCCGCGACCACGAACGAGAGTCGCTCGCGAGCGCGCTCGAGCGGGCGAAGAACGAGCGCTCGGTCCAGCTCGTGACCCTCGTCGGCGTGCCGGGCATCGGCAAGAGCCGCCTCGTCGCCGAGCTCTTCCAGCTCGTCTCGGAGAGCCCCGAGCTCGTCACCTGGCGGCAGGGCCGCTCGCTGCCGTACGGCGACGGCGTGACCTACTGGGCGCTGACCGAGATGGTCAAGAACCAGGTCGGCATCCTGGAGACGGACACGGCCGAGCAGGCGGCGGAGAAACTCCGGGCCGAGGTTGCCCGTCTCTTCGAGGACGAGTCCGAGAGCAGGGCGGTCGAATCACGGCTCGGTCTTCTGATCGGCCTCGCGGCGGCCGTGGAGCAAACCGAGGACAAGCGCGCGGAGAGCTTCTATGCCTGGCGACGCTTCTTCGAGGAGCTCGCGGACAAGCGCCCGGCAGTGCTCGTGTTCGAGGACCTGCACTGGGCGGATGACGATCTGCTCGACTTCGTCGATCACCTGGTGGACTGGGCCGCGGATGTTCCACTGCTCTGTGTCTGCACCGCGAGGCCGGAGCTGCTCGAGCGCAGGCCGGCCTGGGGCGGCGGGAAGCCGAATGCCTCCACGATCTCGCTCTCGCCGCTCTCCGACGAGGAAACTGCGCGCCTGCTCGCCGTGCTCTTCGAGCAGACCCTCCTCCCCGCGGAACAGCAGGCGGCCTTGCTCGCGCGGGCGGGAGGGAACCCGCTCTACGCCGAGCAGTTCGCGCGCATGTTCACGGAGCGCGGCGCCGGAGACGAGTTGCCGCTGCCGGAGACCGTCCAGGGAATCATCGCCGCCCGGCTCGACGGCCTCGAGCCGGAGGAGAAGGCGCTGCTGCAGGATGCCGCGGTCCTCGGCAAGGTCTTCTGGACGGGGGCGGTCGCGCAGATGGACGGGCGCGATCGGGCCGCCGTCGAGCAGAGCCTGCACGCGCTGGCGCGCAAGGAGTTCGTCCGCCGCCAGCGGCGTCCGTCGGTCGAGGGCGAGAGCGAGTACGCCTTCCTGCACCTGCTCGTCCGCGATGTCGCCTACGGCCAGATCCCGAGAGCGGCGAGGTCCGAGAAGCACCGGGCCGTGGCCGACTGGATGTCGGCGCTGGGCCGCGAGGAGGAGCACGCCGAGGTACTCGCACACCACTACCAGCAGGCGCTCGAGTACGCGCGGCCTGCCGGCAGAGCGGATCCGGCGCTCGAGGAGCGGGCTCGCCTTGCGTTCCGAACCGCCGGCGACAGGGCACGCGCTCTCAACGCGTTCGCTACCGCCGCGCATTTCTATCGTCTCGCGCTCGAGCTCTGGCCACGAGAGGACCCGGAGCGTGCGTACGTGCTGTTCGGCCTCGGTACCGCGCGCTTGTTCGCCGAGGAGGCCGAGGCGCTGGGGGCATGGCTGGGCACGAGCCTCGAGCAGTCGCAAGCGCGCCTGGAGCACGCGCTCGAATTGGTGCAAGACCGCCCTCCCTCGCGCGCCAAGGTGTTCGTGCTCGCGCGGCTCGCGTACCGTGCGGCGGCTCAGCAGGACGCTCTCTGGAGCCAGTACGCCCAGGAGGCCCTGACGATGGCGGAAGAGCTCGGGCTCGAAGAGCTGCGCGCGTACATCCTCATGACCATCGGCACGGCCCGCGGGCAGGCGGGTGAGCCGGGCGGGGTCGAGGCTCTCGAACAGGCGGCGGAGATCGCCGATGCGATCGACTCGCCGGAAAGCATCCAGACGAGGATCAACCTCGCGGCCCAACTCCAGCTGCGCGGTGAGCTGCAGCGCTGCTACGGCGTGCAGGCGAGGGCCCGGCGCGACGCCGAGCGCTTCGGGATGCGAGCCAGCATCCGTCATCTGCGCACCGAGCTCGTCTACGAGTGCTACTGGCGGGGACGCTGGGACGAAGCAAGCCGGGAAGCCGACGCCTTTCTCGCGGATGTCGAGTCGGGTGAGCCCCACCCCGTCGGCGACATCAACTGCCGCTACCTCCGCGCGCACGTCCGTCTCGCGCGCGGCGACGTCGCGGGCGCGCTCGCGGACGGCGCGCAGGCCGTCGAGACGGGGCGCGAGATGCCCATCTGGGGATACCTCGAACTGGCCCTCGTCGGCCATGCGCGCGTCCTACTGGCCGCAGGCAGGAGCGACGACGCAGACGCGCTCGTGACCGAGGTGCTGCAGCGGGGCCTGAGCGACGCCGCATGGACCAGCCCGGACCTCGCAGTCGCCCTCGGTGAGCTCGGCCGCGGCGAGGAGCTGCCTCGCGTCGCGACAAAGCCGTATGTCTGGTTCGAGGCGGCGAAGGCACACGTCGCGGGTGACTATGTCGGCGCGGCCGACCTCTACGCCAGGATCGGCTCGCTGCCGGACGAGGCCGACGCGCGGTTGCAATCCGGGCTCGAATCGGAGGTGCGCCGGGCGCTCGGGTTCTACCGCTCGGTGGGCGCGACGCGCTACATCCGCGAGGGCGAAGCGCTGCTCGCGGCATCGGCTTGAGGTCGTTCCGTCCCGGTGCGTGACGAGAGACGCAGTTTTGCGCTCCCGGGGCCCCGCGTTTGCCGTCCCGGGGAGCCGTTGGAGGACAGGGTCTGCTGGCGCAGAGGGCACCCGGCACAGCTCTGGTGTGCCACCCTCCTGCGCGCACTCGACCGCGTCAACGATCTTCCAAGCCGCGGGGCGTTTCGGGTCAACGCGAGGTCAACCAGTGCCCGCGAGATCGTCAGAGGCGAACCGAAGCGACCCGGCTCAACCATGCGGGTTTGGCAACGCTCGCGAGTAGCCACCAGTCCGCCTGCAACTACTCTTAATCCCAAGGTCGAAGGTTCGAATCCTTCACGGCCCATTTCGCAATGTCGCCTTTCGGCGCCGGGCAGTCGTCGAGGTGCTAGCCGGAGGATGCCGGTGGCCGGAAGGCGGGCGAACGTGCCGCGGTCGGCGCCCGATCGACGATTCGGATTCGGTGGCCCTTCTGGAACAGCACGGACGTCGGTATCAGGCCCGGCCGCAGACGCGCGGGGTGGCCGGGAGCGAGCGGCTTGGACGCGGTCCGCGTGTACGGGTGGAAGCCGCGCGGCCGGTGCGAGGTAGAGCCGCTGCGTCCTGGAGGCTGTCCGGATCACCGAACCAGCGCCAGCCGTCGCGACGTACGGGGTACCCGCCCTCTCGAGTCTCCCGGCGGGCGGTTGTGGAGGTGCCGCGACTCGTCGAGCGGGCTAGCGGCCTGCGAGGCCGAGCAGGACGAGGTCGTAGCTGGCGATCACGGTCAGCGCCACGGTCAAGACGGTTACGAGCAGGACCTCGGAGCCGACCCAGCTCTTCACGGGGAGCCCTTCGGGACTCGCATCGGCGCGGCGTCGCGGTCGGACACGGCCTTGCCGAGGCTTGCGAGCAGCTGGTCGGCGACGCAGCCCTCGCAGTCCCGGTTCCGTGCAACCACGTCGATCACGAGCAACGCCTGGCGGACGAGGACGAGGCCGATCAGGGTGAAGGCCGCCGTCAGGGTCGTGCGATCGAGGGTGCGGCCGAGCTCCAGCTTCGCCGTGAGCAACAAGAGCGCCCCGAGGACGGCGAGAAACGGCGCCGCCATCGCTGCGGGGGTGAGCGACGGCGCCGCCGCCGACCGTTCGGTGGTCTGTGAGCGGCTGAGGAGGCCGCCGAGGGCGAGGGCCAGGTATCCGGCGAACCACCCCGTGTCGATCACGCTCCCGCTGGAGAAGTCCCGGACGTCGGTGAGGTAGCTGTAGACGACGTCGGAGACGGTGATCAGCAGGAGGCCCGCCAGCAGGAACCAGAGATCTCGGCGATCGGAGCTCGTCGTGCCGCGGACCACGAGGACGACCAGGAAGACGATCACGACGTCTCCCAGGGGGTACGCGAGGGTCACCGAGCCGGCCAGGCTGGCCAGGTCAGCGGTGCGATGGAGCGGCTCCAGCACGACGGCCCAGGCGACGAAGAAGAGAGAGGCGGCGAGGACGAGCCCGTCGATCACCGATCTCGTCTTTCCGATCGTCCGGCCGTGCAGAGCCGGATGGACGAGCAGGGCGGCCGCAACCAGCGGCAGCGCTGCGAGATACCCCGCGTCTGCCCAGGACGGAACCGGGACCGCCCCGCTGCCGAGGTCGTAGGCCGCCCACGCCGACTCGCCGGCGAGCCACGCGGTGCACGCCCCTGCCAGCAGGCCCCAGAAGAGCCGCAGCCTCCCGTCGTGCTTCAGCGCCGCTCGGAGACAGAACGACGCGGCTGCGAGCGCGGCGACGGCGGTCGCGATGTCGTCGACGTAGAGCGCCGCTCCGGTGCCGCCCAGCCCTTGCCCGACCCAGACGCCGAACGCGACGGCCGGAGCCACCACGAAGAACAATGCCCGGGCGGGCCCGATGCCGTGACGTGCGCGTGGCATGGTCGTTGATATCGGCACCCGCACCGGACGCTTGAGCCCGCCCCCGTCGTTCTTTCCCCTCCCGTTCCCGCGCGGTTTCGACGTGGGCGGCGGATCAGGGTCTCTGGAAGGCCGAGGCCACGCGTGCGAGGATCGTCCCCACCGCCGCGTCGCGGACGACCACGGTGACGCGCTTCAGCGTGAGGGCGGGCGCGGGGGGGCCGGATCGTGAGATTCTGGTCGTTGTTGACGTAGTCGACGTAGGTGTCGATGCGGTACTGACGCTGGTCCGGCCCCGGCACCGTCTGAACCGGCAGGCACTCGACCGGCTGGCTGTCGGCAGGGCACGGGTCGTCCCCGTTCTGGCCGGCGAGCGCCTGGCCCGCCGATGGAGGGATCGTCGGGTCCGTCGAGCCGGCGGTGACGTAGCTGCCGCTTCCCGGGACCAGCGTCCCGTCGATCCGGATGCCCGTGAACGGCAGCTTGCGGAAGGTCTCCACCACGAGCCCTGGTCAACGTAGCCGGTCCCGGATCCATCAAAGCGGCATCCGCCGGCAGCGTCTTCAGAGCTGCCACCGCCGCGTTCAGGCCGGCTGCGGCGATGTTGAGCGCCCTGCTCGTCTGCCGGTCGCGTCCGAACGCACGCTCGTTGGAGGTGCTTGCCGTGATCACGGCCGCGGTGGCGATCGTGAGCACCCCCATCACAAGCAGGGAGAGGGCGAGCGCGATCCCGTCGTGCTCCGTCCAGGTGCGCCGGAGCGCGCGTCCGAGCGGCGCCGCCAGACGCCCGCCGCTTGCACGGACGTGGGTGATCCCGGTGGCAGGAGCGGTCGACCGTTACCAGCTCTACCGGAAGAACGACCCCGACAACGCCTGCGACGGATCCGCGTCCACCTTCATGGTCGACTAGAGGCGAGCGCGCTCGCGAGCTGTGCATCGGCTTCAGCACGCCCACCGGGCGGGGGCAGAGGAGCCGGGACCGCCTCGCCTCAGAGCGTGCAACCGTCCCGGGCCGACCGTACCGCCAGGCTCGGTTGCGTCTCGAGTGTCCCGCCGGGGGCGGGACGCGCCCCCGGCTCACCGGTCAGCCGCATCGCCGTGACGACGGCGACGATCACGCCGAGCGCGATCAGCACGTCGCCGACCGAGTAGACGTTCCCGAGCGGGATCCAGTCGGGCACGGCCCAGCGGTCGGTCAGCGCGGCCAGGTGCGGTCGCGCGAGCTGGATGCTGTTGTTGTGAGCCGCATAGGTACGGTGGGCGTCCGCGAGCGCGGAGGCGCGAACCGGCATCAGTCCGCCGTTGGCGACGATGGCGGCGAGGTTGCCGACGAGACCGGCCGCGATGATCGGCGTCCCACGAAGGTGGAGATTGCGGATCAGCATCGCGACCAGGAGCGTGCAGGAGGCAAGCCAGAGCGCGCGGGCGAGCCACCCGGCCGTCTGCCAGGGGAGGACGTCCGACGGGAACGCCGCCAGCTGAAGCGCGATCGCCGCGAACGCGAGGCCTTTCCCCCTGATCGGCGCGTCCGCGAGCGCGCCCAGCCGCCCGCCCAGCAGCCTGCCGAGGACGAGCGCGACTACGACGACGTCGACAAAGACCATGCGAGCTCCGTCTCCCGCGCCGGGGAGTCGTGGTTGCCGGCCGGATGCGCGAAATGCTCGTGGAGCGCCGAGACGACGAGCGGATCGAACTGCCGGCTGCTCTCGCTCTGCACCTCGCGGATCGCCGCTTCGACCGAGACGGCTCGCCGGTACGGGCGATCGGAGGTGAGCGCCTCGAAGGCGTCCGCGACCAGGATGATCCGTGCGCCGAACGGGATCTCCGCACCGGCCAGCCGGTGCGGGTATCCGGTCCCGTCCCAGCGCTCGTGGTGGTGGAGGACGAACTCTGCCGACTGGCCGATCCCGAGGTCGCGGAGGAGCTCGTAACCGACGATCGTGTGCCGCTCGACGAGCGCGCGCTCGTCGTCGCTCAGCGGAGCAGGCTTGCCGAGCACATGGTCGGAAAGGACGATCTTCCCGATGTCGTGCAAGAGCGCCGCCACACGGACGTGCTCGAGCTCCTCGCCCTCGACGCCGAGCCGCCGCGCGAGTGCCACGGCAAGAGAGGCGACCGCCTGCGAATGGGTGCTGGTGATCGAGATCGCTGCGGTCGAGGACGCCGGCGAGCTTCGCCGGCGTGAGCCAGCCGCGCTCGCGCGCAAACGCCTCGGCGACCGCGTCGACGAGCGCGGCGAGGCGGTGCGCGGTGAGCAGGCGAGCGTCGGTCGGGAGGTAGTCTCGGATCGTCCAGCGAGGCGGGACCTTCGCCGAGCTCCTCGGCGCCGTAGACGGATACCCTGGCCCGGCCGTTGTACTTGCTCCGGTAGAGCGCCATGTCCGCGCGCTTCTGCAGCGAATGCAGGTCGTCCGCCTGTTCCGGGAAGAACGCAACTCCGGCGCTGATCGTCACCCGCTCGGTCAGGTCGCGGAGCTGTTCCTGGTCCGCGCCGAACCGCTCCTGCACCGCGCCGATGACGTCCATGTGACCCGCAGGCTCGAGGAGCAGCGCGAACTCGTCGCCCCCGATCCGGTAGCCGAGACCGGGAGCCACGTCTTCGATCGCGTGCGCGAGCCGGTCGAGGACGGCGTCGCCCGTCATGTGACCGTGCCGGTCGTTGACCTGCTTGAACCGGTCGATGTCGATCAGGCACAGCGCCGCGGAGCCCGGGTCTTCCTCGCTCTCGAGCAGGTGGGCGAAGTCGTGCTCGAACGCGCGGCGGTTCCTGAGACCGGTGAGGCCGTCGGTCGCGGCCACCTCTTCGGCGACCCGACCGCGAACGGAGGAGCGCTGGTAGAGGGTGAGCGCGAAGAACGGCGCGCCGAGCAGCAGGACGAGTGGCGCCGACAGACGCCAGAGGATGACGGCCTGGGCGGCGACGAAGACCGCGATCGCAAACGTCGGGCCGGAGTAGCGGAGGTGGTCCCTGAAGGCCTCGAGGACGGACCCGCCGCTCGAGAGCGCGATCGCACCGCACACGAGCAGGACGTTCAGGAGCACGAAGATCGCGCCGCCGACGATGACCGAGACCGTGATCAGCCCGTAGCTCTCGTGGCTGTTGCTGCCGGTGAGCACGAGGCGCGAGCGCCGCCGCGCCGGCGGCGATCGCGTACGTGGCGCTGTTGAAGGCCACCTTGATCGGCTGAGCGCGCTCGAGCGTCATCGCGATCGCGATCCCGGCCACGCCGATCAGGATCGACCACTCCCAGCCGAACAGGAGCTGGCTGGAGACGATGAAGACGAACGCCAGCGAGACGAGGCGCTTGCCCTCGATGTCGATCGGCATCGGGCGCCACTCGGCGAGCATTGCCAGGCAGGCGAACGTCGCGATCCCGAAGATCGCGCGCGAGTCGAGATGTGCGCGCGCAGAGGCCACGGCCGCCGCGGCCACGATCGGCACGCCCGTGGCGATCGTCGCCAGGACGAACCAGCGTAGCCGCGGCGGCAGTGCCCGACCGATGGTGAGTACGCGCGGCACCGGCATCAGGCCGGAGAGCACCCGCGCCTACGTCCAGCGGGCGCCCGCGCCGCTGGCGACCGCAATCGACACAAACGCCGCGACCGCGATCGCGACCCGCATGTACCGCATCTTCCAACGAATCACCGTAGAACCTCCCGGTTCATGTGGCTACCGCGCCACACCACACCAAGAAAGTCGGGAATGGCAGGTCACTACATCCCGAGAAAGGGGGATCTTTCGAGCGCCGCCGCCCCCTCTGCGACCTGGCCGGAAGGGGGGTCCTCGGAGGCATCAGTGCTTTCCCGGATGGCGCTCACGCACCGGCGGGCGACCGTGCCCGTGTCTGCGAGGAGGAGGAATGATGGAGCAGCGTCGAGCTTGTGCGTTGGAGCAGGCGGCGGGTCTGGAGGGCTGGTGTCCCGAATCGGTCGCCTGCGCGTTCTGGCAGGAAGGCGCCGAGGATCTGGACGGGGGCTGCGCAGTCGAGCGCCTCGGCCTCCACCAGCTCGGGCCCGACGTCGCGGAGTTCATGCTCGCCCGGCGGGCGATGGAGGAGCGCCGGGTCGAGATCCTCGCCGGCTAGGCCGGGAACTCGAGCGACCGGAGGATCCGGCCCGCCGCTGCCAGAAACGCCGGAAACTGCTTCGGCGGGAGCCGGAAGCTCTCCAGGTAGAGGACCACGCTCTTCCCGCGCACATCCAGGACGATGACCCGGAACACCTCGCCGCCGGCGATCGAGTGGGAATCGGGCGGACGACCGCCCGCGGTCTTCGGGCTGAAGGGCACGAGCACGGCGCCGTGCCCGGAGACCCGGCCGGCGAGCTGCCATCCGGCGTAGCCGGCGAGAGTGACGCGAGTCGTCCGTCCGAAGGTGACTTCCGGTCCGGCGGAGCGGAGACGTGCGAGGGTCGCCGCGGGCGACGGCGTCGGGGCGAACCCCGTCTCGACCGTGATCAACCCGCGTGGGTTGCCGGCGGGGAGGCGGCCGAGCGCGATCCAGCCGAACGCGGGCTTCCCGTGCGAGCTCGTCTTCCACTGCGCACCTGCCCAGGCGTCGTCCGGGGGTCTGACCCGCACGTCGAGCGGGAACGAGCGGGCCTCGTAACGGACTCCGGCCGCGATCGGCCGCTCGCGAGGCGGCGGCACCCGCCGCGCGGGCGGCTGCGGCGCTGCGGTTGCCCTCGGCTTCGCCTTCGGGGTCGGCTTCGCCTTCGGGGTCGGCTTCGCCTTCGGGGTCGGCTTCGCCTTCGGCGGTCGGGGTCCGTGCCGGTCTCGTCGTCGCCCCGGTGTGGCTCGACCCCGGGGGGGAGACGGGCGGGGTCGTCGCCCGCGTGCTCTGCGCCCGGTGCCCGGCGGCCGCGGCGGACGTGGACGCACCGGCAGACGTCTCCACCGCCTGCGGGCCCTTGTCCGACGGCTTCGTCAAGAGGTAGATCGAGGCCGACAGTCCCGCTGCCAGGAGGCCGACGCCGATCGCGAACGTGGCGACTCCTCGCCGGCGGCCGGCCGCGGGAGACGGAGCCCGAGTCTCGCGCCGCGGGCGGGCCGTCTCCGGCGACGGGAGGACGACAGCGGCGCGGGCACTATCCTCCCGGGCCCGCGCCTCGGCCGCGCGCCGGGCGCACGCAATGGTGTCGAACGCCTCCCTGTGCGGCGGCGAGAGGACGTAGACGTCCTCGATCTTCGTTCTGCAGATCGGGCATTCGGGCACGGCTTGCTCACGTATAGCGCAGGCGGCAGACATGACTCCCGCCCAGGGGCCGGAATGTCCGCCGCGGCGCGCCGCAACCCGGGCTTCCGCCGAAGGCGCTCACTTCGTATGATCGCAGTGCATGCCGAAGCGGCAGACGCCCGCGGTCGTGATCGAGGCGGCGATCGTCCTGGTCGCGCTCGCGCTCGCGTTTGCAGCGGCCGTCGCCGGGTGGGCGGTCGGCCATTCGACGAGGCGCTCGAAGACGGTCACCGTCTCCGCCGCCGGGACGACCACGAGCGCCGGGGCCCCAAGTGTCGATCCCCAGGTCGCCGCCGGTGCCCACATCTTCGTCCAGTTCGCCTGCGCCCAGTGCCACGGCATGCAGGGCCGCGGCGGCGTCTCCCCCGACGTGCCGGCGCTGACGAGCGTGGCCCGGACGCTCAGCCCTGAGCGGCTCCGCTCGATCATCGATCACGGGCTGGGGGAGTCGGCGAACCCGACCAAGCCGTACATGCCCGTCTGGGGCCAGGTGATCTCGCAGAGCCAGGTCAGCGACCTGATCGCCTATCTCCGCGAGGGCCTTCCGGCCGT
>CAWIMQ010000007.1:0-279517 GCA_963837265.1 uncultured Actinomycetes bacterium | reverse complement strand
CCGGGAGGAGTTGAACCTCCGCACGCAGCTTCGAAGGCTGCCGCTCTGTCCGCTGAGCTACGGGGCCGTGGCGGGCCGAGGGTGACCGATGGGACTCGAACCCACAACCACCGGGACCACAACCCGGGGCTCTACCAGTTGAGCTACGGCCACCGCGTGGAGGAACAGTCTAGCCCGCATCCTCCGTCGGGCCCACGTCCGGCCGGCGGCCTGCGCCTCTTGCCAAGAAGGCGCCGGTCGACGACAGTTGCGGCGAAGGAGGAAGGGCTCGGCCGGACCCACGCCCTCACGGATGACCCTGGACTCAATCACGGCGGTCGTGGTCGACGACCACCCGGCGCTCGTCGAGGCGATCGTCGCCGTGCTCGCCGGCAGCGCGATCGACGTGGTCGGGGTGGCCCACGACGGCGAGGCGGGCCTGATTGCGATCCGCAGTCACCGGCCGCGGGTCGCGATCGTCGACGTCCGGATGCCGGCCTCGAGCGGGATCGACCTGGCGCGCGAGGCCGCGCGCACGGTTCCGGACACGGGCGTCCTCTTCTACACCGGCTACGGAGACAGGGCGCTGCTGATCGAGGCGCTCGACGCCGGCGCCCGCGGCTTTGTCCTCAAGGAGGCGCCGCTCGACGATCTCGTCCGGGCCGTCCGCGCAATCGCGCGCGGGGAGACGTACGTCGACCCGGTGCTCGCGGGCGTCCTCGTCGGAGCAGAGGCGGTCGAGAGGCTGCCCCGGCTGACCCGGCGCGAGCGCGAGATCCTGCGCCTCCTCGCCGAAGGGCTGAGCAACGAGCAGGTCGGTCGCCGCCTCCACATCGCGGCCGAGACCGTTCGCACCCACGTGCGCAGCGCGATGGACAAGCTCGGCGCCGACACTCGCACGCAGGCCGTCGCGACCGCGATCCGCAGGTCGCTGATCCGCTGATGTAGTCGATTTCGACTACGTCGTTCTCCGCGGCGCCCGCCGCGAACGGGTGAGGGCGATACCCCTGGATCGCGTGATTGGCCGCTTGCGATCAGCCAACGATGGTCTGAGCATGGAATCGACGCCGAAGCAGGCGGCGCGCCGCCTGTACCAGGCGATGCTCGTGAGCGCGGTCGCCTGGACAGTCTCCTGGCTCGCCCTCCCGGCTCCGGCCGTCGTCCGGCGGGACGCGCTGGACGTCCTCTGGACGGTCCTCGTGGGGCTGGCCGGGCTCCTGTGCCTCGCAGCCGCCGCCGTCCCCGAGAACAGGCGCCTGCGCCGCTCGCTGCGGGCCCTCGGCGGCGGGTCGCTGGCCTGGGCTCTCGGCCAGGCGGTCTGGACCTACTACGAGCTCTTCGCCGGCCGGGAGACGCCGTACCCGTCGCTCGCGGACATCGGCTACCTGCTCGCGATGCCGCTTCTCGGCCTCGCCCTCGTCTTCTGGCCGCGCCACGGTGGGCCACGGCCCGTCCGCCGGCTCGTCGAGGCAGGCCTGGCCGCGGGCGCTGCCAGCCTGGCCGCGTACGTCTTCCTGATCAGTCCGGCGGTTGCGACCACCTCGAGCGGGTGGATGAAGGTCTGCGACATCGTCTATCCGATCTCCGAGTTCGGTGTCGCGGCAATCGTCGCCGGCGCGGCCTTGCTGGACGACTGGGCCGAGCGCGACAGGCTGTTCCTGCTGCTCGGCGGCCTCGCGACGCTGGCGATCACCGACGCCGTCTACGACCACATCGACTATACGACGGGCAGCCCGCTCGACTTCGGGTGGACGGTGGCGTTCGTCGTGATCGCGCTGGTGGCGGCCCCGCCGCGGATTGCCGCACGCTGGCGAAACGCGAGATTCCCGGGCTGGGCGTGGGTGGTGCTCATGGTCACTCCGCTCGTCGCCGTGCGTGTCGACACCGTGAAGCGCATCTTCGTCGCCCACGGCTCCAGCGCGCTCGTCGAGTCGATCGCGACATTCGCCCTGATCGTCGTGCTCGTCGGCCGGTTCATGATCGTCAACAGGCAGCTCGGGGAGCAGATGGAGCTGTCTGCCCGGGCGCACGAGGAGCTCCGGGCACACGAGGCGAGAGAGCGGGAGATCCGCGACCGGTTCCTGGCCGAGGTGGTGAGCGCCCGCGAGGACGAGGCGCGGCGTGTTGCCGGGCTGCTCCACGACGACGCCGTGCAGCGGCTCACAGCGCTGGGCTTGCGGCTCGAGCTGGCCGAGCGTCGGATCGGCGAGCCCGAGGTCGGTCGGCTGGCCCGCGAGGCGCGCGAGATCACGAGAGCGCTCCGCCGGCTGATGACGGAGCTGTACCCGGCCGTGCTCGAAGGGCAGGGGGTGGCTGCCGCCGTCGAGCTGGCCGCGGAGGGGCTCCGGGAGCAGGGCGTCGCCGTCCGCGTCACTCCCTGCGAGGCTCGCGCGCCCGCGGGGGTCGAGGAGATCGCCTACCGCGTCGTCGTCGAGGGGCTGGCTAACGTCGCCAAGCACGCCCGCGCGACGAACGTGGAGGTGGAGATCTCGATCCACGGCTCGCTGAGCTGTGCCGTCAGCGACGATGGGGTCGGGTTCGACGGCCCGTCCGCCGACACGGCGCTCGGTCGCGGTTCGCTTGGGCTGCACCTCGCGCGCCAGCGGGTGCAGAGCGTCGGCGGGGACCTCTGGCTGCGATCGTCGCCGGGCCGGGGAACCGTCCTCCGTTTTGAGCTCCCGCTTCCGCCCGCCGCCCGCGACGTCCGCGTGGGCGGCCTGGTGGCGGCATGAGCCGCGGCCCGGCCGGCAACGCCGGGCACGGTCTCGGCGCCGCGCTCCGCCGAGCTCTCCTCGACGTGGCGAGTCCGGGGCCGATCGCGTGACCGAGCGCGAGGAGTTGGTCGCGCAGCTCGTCGTCGACCGGGCGCTCGACGCGGTCGTGATCACGAACGGCAACGGGAAGATCGTCGGCTGGAACCACCGGGCGGAGGAGATCTTCGGCTGGCCTTCCGGCGACGTGCTTGGCGCGACGCTCCCGGACACGATCCTTCCTCCCGACCGGATCGAGCCCTACCTGGAGACGATCGCGCGGATCGACGCCGCCGGCGGCGGCTACGCGGGTGAGCGCCGATCGGGCCTCGGCCTGCGCCGGGACGGCCGGATCTTCCCGGTCGAGGTCTCGATCGCCGCGCTCGAGCTCGGAGGCGCGCGCCTCGTCAGCCACTTCGTCCGGGACATCAGCGAGCAGCGCGCCGCCGAGCAGAGCCTGCACCAGACCAACGAGCTGCTCCGCTCCCTGCTGGAGACCCTCCCCCTGCCCGTCAACATGCTCGACGCGGAGGGGCGCGTGCTGCTCTGGAAGAGAGCGTGCGAGCGGGCCTTCGGCTGGACGGCTGACGAGGTCCTCGGAGAGTTCGTGCCGAGCTGCACGCCCGAGGACGTGGACGAGCTCCGGGCGCGGCAGGCCAGGATCTTCGCAGGCGAGTGCCTCACAGCCGTTCCGGTTTCCGGGCTCCGCCGGGACGGGACGAAGATCGAGCTCCTCCTCTGGGTCGCTCCCGTGTACGGGCCCGAGGGCGTCGTCGGCTCGCTCGGGGTGCTGAGGGACGTCACGGAGCAGAATTGCGCGGCCGCCGAGCTGCGCGAGACGAACGCGCTCCTCCAGGCCCTGCTCGAGGCGGCGCCGCTCCCCGTCACCGTGGTCGGCGTCGACGGCCGCGTCGCGCTCTGGAACCCGGCGGCCGAGCGCGAGTTCGGCTGGACGGCCGGGGAGGTACTGGGCGAGGCCCCGCCGATGATCCCTCCGGACTGGCGAGACTCCTGGGAGGAGCACCGCTCGCGCGTGCTGGAGGGCGAGACGATCACTGACACTCCCGTTCAGCGCGTGAGGCGAGACGGCTCCCGGCTCGACGTCAGCCTGTCGGTCGCGCCCGTCCGCGACCCCGACGGCTCCATCAGCGGCTCGCTGGGGATCTCGATGAACGTGACCGAGCGCAACCGCGCGCTCGACCTGCTCCGCGAGGGCGACGAGGAGCGCAGGCGGCTGCTCGCGAAGCTGGTCCGGGCCCAGGAGGAGGAGCGACAGCGGATCGCCGCCGACATCCACGACGACTCCGTCCAGGTGCTGACCGCGCTCGCGCTCCGCCTCGAGATGCTTCGCCGGAGACTCGACGATCCGGTCGCCCTCGCCGACCTCGCCGAGGCCGAGCGGACTGCGCGGCTCGCGATCGGGCGGCTGCGACACCTCATGTTCGAGCTTCGCCCGCCCGGGCTCGACCGCGACGGTCTCGTGGCGGCGCTGCGAATGCATCTCGAGCAGGTGAGGCACGACCTCGGGCTCGACTTCACGCTCGCGAACCGGGTCACGACCGAGCCGGCGGAGGAGACGCGAGCGCTCGTCTACAGGATCGTCCAGGAGGCGATCCACAACGTCGCGAAGCACGCGCGGGCATCCCGCGTCGAGGTGACGCTCACGAGCCGGAACGGCTCCATCGAGGTCCGGGTCGCCGACGACGGCCGCGGGTTCGATCCGACCGCGGAGCAGGGGAGCCATCTCGGGCTCGTCTTCATGCGCGAGCGCGCCGAGATGGCGGGCGGCTCGTGGCGGGTCGAGTCGGTCCCGGGCGACGGGACGCTCGTCGAGTTCGCCGTGCCGGCGGGCGACGACCGCGAGGCGGCGCGGTGACCGTGCGCGTCCTCATCGCCGAGGACGAGAGCATCGTCAGGGAAGCGCTCTGCGAGCTCGTCTCGCAGGAGGACGACCTGGAGCTGGCCGGCGCCGCCGCCGACGCCGACCAGGCGATCGCGCTGATCGAGCGCCGCCGGCCGGACGTCGCCCTCGTCGACGTCAAGATGCCGGGCGGCGGCGGCCCTAGGGTCGCTCGTGCGGTGGCCGCCTCGCACCCGGCGACGCGGGTGGTCGCGCTCTCCGCCTACGAGGACCGGAGCAGCGTGTTCCAGATGCTCCGCGCGGGAGCGGTCAGCTATCTGGTCAAGGGGGCGCCGGTCGCCGAGATCGTCGAGACGATCCGCAAGGCGGCTCGCGGCCAGGCGGTCCTCTCCGCCGAGGTCACCTCCGACGTCGTGCACGCGCTCGCCGGCCAGCTCGAGAGCGAGGAGGAGTCAGAGGCGCGCCGGCGAGCGCGGGTCGAGCGCATGCGCGCGGCGCTCGAGCCGGGGGCGCTTCATGCCGTCTTCCAGCCGATCGTCGAGCTCGCGGGCGCGCGTCTCATCGGGTACGAGGCCCTCGCCCGCTTCGACGTCCTGCCGGCACAGCCGGCCTACGACTGGTTCCTGCAGGCCGCCGAGGTGGGGTTGCAGGTCGAGCTCGAACGGGTCGCGCTCAGAGCAGCACTCGAGCAGCTGCCAGACCTCCCGGACGGGGTCTTCCTGGCGGTGAACCTCTCGCCCGAGACCCTGCTCCACCCCTCGGCGCTCGCCGATCTCGCCGCCGACCCGACCCGGACCGTCGTCGAGATCACCGAGCACGCGCAGATCGACGACTACGAGGTGACGAACCAGGCGCTGCTCGAGCTGCGCAGCGCCGGCCTCCGCCTGGCGATCGACGACGCCGGCGCGGGCTACTCCAGCTTCAGGCACGTGGTCGAGACCAGGCCGGACATGATCAAGCTCGACGCCAGCCTGACCCAGCGGATCGAGGTCGACCGGGGTCGCCGCGCGCTCGCCTCGGCGCTGATCTCCTTCGCGGCCGAGATGGACCAGACCGTGATCGCCGAAGGGATCGAGACCCGATCGGCGGTCGACGCCCTGGTCGGCCTCGGGGTTCGCTGCGGGCAGGGGCACTTCTTCGGCCGTCCGGCTCCGCTCGCGTGGGCGGGCGACTCGGCGGTGGCCTGACATGGGCCCACAGCTGATCGACCCGGCTGCGCTCCTCGGGCTCGACGCCGAGGCGGTGTTCGGGGCGCTCACCGGCCACACCGGGGTCGGCGTGTTCGTCTCCAACGTCGCCGGCCAGACCGTCTTCGTCAACGATCGCTGGTGCGAGCTGACCGGGCTGACCAACGAGGAAGCTCTCGGCGACGGCTGGCAGAACGCCCTGCACCCAGACGACGTGAAGCACGTCGCGCCCGAGTGGGAGGCGGCGGCGGCCGAGGGGCGTGACTCCGTGGCCGAGTACCGTTTCGTCCGGCCCGGAGGGAGCGAGGTCTGGATCCAGGGGTTCGCGGCGGCGCTCCACGACGCCGACGGACAGCTTCTGGGCTGGGTCGGCACGTGCGTCGACCTGACCGAGCGCAAGCTTGCCGAGGAGGCGCTCCGACGGGAGCGCGAGCGCTTCCAGGCCGCCTTCGACAACGCGCCGATCGGGATGGCGCTCGTCTCGCCGGACGGCCGCTGGCTCCAGGTCAACCCGTCTTTCTGCGAGCTGCTCGGGTACGACTCCCTCCAGCTCCTCGGGCTCTCGTTCGAGGACATCACCCACCCCGACGACCTGGAGGCGAGCCGCGAGCACAGCCGCCGTCAGCTCGACGACGAGGTCGTGCAGGCGCGGATCGAGAAGCGCTACCTCCGCTCCGACGGCCGGCCGCTCTGGGTCGCCGTGTCGAGCACGCTCGTCCGGGGCGCAGGTGGCGAGCCGCTGCACTTCGTGGCGCAGATCGAGGACATCGGCAGTCGCCGGCGGGCGGAGCGGAGGCTGCAGCGGCTGGCCGACACCGACCCGCTCACCGGGCTCGCCAACCGGCGGAGGTTCGAGGAGGAGCTGAGACGGGAGCTGCACCGGTTGAAGAAGGAGGGTGGCGAGTCGGCCGTGCTGCTCGTCGACCTCGACCGGTTCAAGGAGGTCAACGATCGCCTCGGGCACAAGACCGGCGACGACGTGCTGAGGCGGACCGCCTCGCTGCTCCGGCGCCGCCTGCGCTCCACCGACGTCGTCGCTCGCCTGGGAGGCGACGAGTTCGCGGCGATCATTCCCGGGGCCGGGAGCGACCGTGCCCGGAAGGTCGCCCGGAACCTGACGGCGGCGCTGCGGCAGAACGAGATCCGTCTCGAGGGCGGCGCGATCGTGCTGGCCACCGCGAGCATCGGGCTCGTGCCGCTCGGCCCCGGCAACCCGGAGACGAGCGAGGCCGTGCTGGTCGCAGCCGACGGGGCGTTGTACGGAGCGAAGCGGGCCGGGCGCGACCGGGTCGCGGCCGCCTAGGCCTCGCTGCAGCCCGGGCTCAGGCGTCGTCCTGCTTCAGCGCCAGGTCGACCCCGGCCGCGGACGCCAGCATCATCAGGCGGAGATCCGGCGAGACCTGGCCGCCGATCTCGAGCACGTAGTTGTCCGCGGTCGTGAAGCCCTCCTTGAGCAGGCCGGCCCACTTCTTCGTGATCCGCCCGACCTCGCTCCCGGTCTGGTCCTCGATCCTGAAGTCCCAGGCTCGCCAGTTCTCGGCGTTGATCGCGCCGAGGGTCTCGCCGGCCGCGGCCTCGAGCGCGAAGCGCTTCTTCCCGAACACGTTCTTCTGGACGATCGTCCCCACCGGGCGTCCGTCGCCGGCCGAGATCTCGACTCGCGACTTCATGATCTTCCGCGGCCGGACGAGCTGGACGACCTTCGTTCCGTCGCGGTCGTAGACCGACAGCCTGTGGGTGAAGAACTGGTCGAGCTCGGAGACGAGCCGCACCGCCTTCTTCAGCGCCGACTGGCCCTCCTCGCGGATGTAGCCGATGTCGTTGCCCTCCTCGTCGCGGATCCGGTACTCGTCGGTGAGCTCGATCAGCTTCGCCTTCTGGTTGATCACGAGCACGCTGCGGGAGAGAAGATCGGACACAGCGCGAGACTAGCGCGTTTAGAAAGCGTGCAGTGTGGTGATGTCCAGGGTAGCGAAGGGGTGGCGCACCTCAACCTCCCTCTCCCGGGAACACCGGTGTTTGATTTCTGGGGGAATCATCAAGCGCCGGCTGTCCAGCGTCGCCCCTTCGCACTTTCGCCGGAAGTGCGAAGCACTTCCGGCGACACGAATATCCGGCTCGGCTCGCGGCCGGCGGTGTTGTGCCGCCGCCGCGCAGGTCGTCGGCGGCGACGGGCGGGTCTATCCTGTTCTCGCCGCGGGTGTGGCGGAACTGGCTATACGCGCCGGGTTTAGGTCCCGGTGGGGCTTTGCCCCGTGGAGGTTCGAGTCCTCTCACCCGCATGCAGGCGATGCCTCGCCGCGACCGGCATGGCGGGCGCGGCACACCCGCGGCCCGAGCCCACCTGGGGGGAAGGGGGTTGATCGGAAACCGGCCGTTTCCCCATGGGAGCGAGCGACCCGCGCCGGAGGCGCCGCGGCGAGCGGCACAGGCACGGCTACGATGCCTCGTCATGCAGGCCCGCGTCGAGGAGCTCCCCGAGAACAAGGTCCGGCTGACGGTCGACGTTCCGGCGCACGACGTCCAGCACGCGGTCGAGCACGCCGCCTCCGACCTCTCTGCGAGCGTCAAGATCCCCGGCTTCCGGAAGGGCAAGGTGCCGATGCCCGTACTGATCTCCCGGGTCGGGAGAGCGCGACTGTACTCGGACGCGGTCGAGAGCCACATCGGCGGCTGGTTCCGCGACGCGCTCGCCGGCACCAGGATCCGCCCCGTCGCGCAGCCCCAGTACGACTACACGCTGCCCGACAGCGCCGAGGGCCCGTTCAGCTTCACCGCCACCGTTCTGGTCCAACCCAGTGTGGAGGTCGTCGACTGGAAGGGCCTGCAGGTGCCCGCGGCCGAGGTGGAGGTGCCGGCCGAGGTCCTCGACCAGCAGGTCGAGGCGCTTCGCTTCGCCGTCGCCGAGCTCGTCCCGGTCGGGGGTCGCCCGGCGCAGGCCGGCGACACGGTCGTCGTCGACCTCGTCGGAGCCGACGGCGAATCCCAGCGCGACTACGTCGTCGAGCTCGGCGCGGGCCGCGTGCTCGAGGAGATCGAGGACGCGCTCATCGGCATGTCGGCGGGCGAGACGAAGGAGGTCGCCTACGAGCTCGCCGGCGACGAGCGGGGCACCGTCGCGGTCACGCTCACGGACCTCAAGGAGAAGGTGCTCCCGCCCCTCGACGACGAGCTGGCGCGCGCCGCGAGCGAGTTCGACACGCTCACCGAGCTGCGTGCCGACCTCGAGCAGCGGATCCGCGAGCAGCTGGAGGAGGAGGTGGAGAGCCAGTTTCGCGCCGCGGCGGCCGACGCGCTCGTCGACGCCTCGAGGATCGAGCCCTCCGCGCCCCTCGTCGAGGCGCGCACGCGCGAGCTGCTCGCCGGGCTCGTGCAGTCGCTCGAGCGCCGCGGCATCTCGCCGGAGACCTACCTGGCGGTCTCCGACCAGACCCCGCAGCAACTCGAGGAGCGCCTCCGCGCCGAGGCGGCACGCTCGGTTGCGCGCGAGCTGGCCCTCGAGGCGGTCGCCGACCAGGCAGGCATCGAGGTGACCGACGAGGAGCTGCGCGCGTTCGTCCGCGAGCATGCCGATGCGGAGGACGAGGAGGCCGACGAGGTGGTCGACCGCGTCTTCGCGAGCGGCCGGCACGAGCAGCTCCGCGACGACCTGCGCCTGCGCAAGGCGCTCGACCGGGTGGTCGCGGAGGTGGAGCGGATCCCCCTCGACCTCGCGCGGGCCCGTGAGCAGCTGTGGACGCCCGAGAAGGAGAGAGGCCTCGCCGATACGAAACTCTGGACCCCCGGCCATTCTGCTGCGCAGAATGGTTAGAGAACCATGAGATACCTAGACGACACGATGGTCGGGCCTCCTAACCATTTCCCGACCGAAGGGAGGGAAATGGCATGCCGCTGATCCCGATGGTGATCGAGCAGACCTCGCGCGGCGAGCGCGCCTTCGACATCTACTCGCGCCTGCTGAACGAGCGGATCATCTTCCTCGGAACCCCGATCGACGACCAGATCGCCAACCTGATCGTCGCCCAGCTCCTGCACCTCGAGTCGGAGGATCCGGACAAGGACATCTCGATCTACATCAACTCGCCCGGCGGCTCCGTCTACTCCGGGCTCGCGATCTACGACACGGTGCAGTTCATCAAGCCGGACGTGCAGACCATCTGCGTGGGGATCGCGATGAGCATGGGCGCGCTGCTCCTCGCCGGCGGTTCGAAAGGGAAGCGGATGGCGCTGCCGAATGCCAAGATCCTGATCCACCAGGTCTGGGGCGGGTTCCAGGGCCAGGCGACGGACATCGAGATCCACGCCAGGGAGACGATCGCGCTGAAGCGGAAGATGGAGGAGATCATGGCGAAGCACACCGACCAGCCGCTCGAGAAGGTCTCCAAGGACATGGAGCGCGACTACTTCATGAGCTCCGACGAGGCGAAGGAATACGGCATCATCGACCAGGTGATCGAACACCGCTAGTTCGAGGGCTAGTCGGAAACGGGAAATCGAGGTACAACGAGGATATGGCACGCGCATCCGAGGGCAACGAGCAGCTTCTCTGCAGCTTCTGCGGAAAGAGCCAGCGTCAGGTCAAGAAGCTGATCGCCGGCCCCGGGGTCTACATCTGCGACGAGTGCATCGACCTCTGCAACGAGATCATCGACGAGGAGCTCACGCCGCCCGCGCACCTCGACCTCGACAACCTGCCGCGCCCGACCGAGATCTACACGCTGCTGAACGAGTACGTGGTCAGCCAGGAGACCGCGAAGCGGACGCTCGCGGTCGCCGTCTACAACCACTACAAGCGCGTGCAGATGGGCTCGGCCGAGGACGACGTCGAGCTCCAGAAGTCGAACATCCTGCTGCTCGGCCCGACCGGCTGCGGCAAGACCTACCTCGCGCAGACGCTCGCGCGGATCCTGAACGTGCCGTTCGCGATCGCCGACGCGACCGCGCTCACGGAGGCGGGGTACGTCGGCGAGGACGTCGAGAACATCCTGCTGAAGCTGATCCAGGCAGCCGACTTCGACATCAAGAAGGCCGAGACCGGGATCATCTACATCGACGAGGTCGACAAGATCGCGCGCAAGGCGGACAACCCGTCGATCACGCGCGACGTGTCCGGGGAGGGTGTCCAGCAGGCGCTCCTGAAGATCCTCGAGGGGACGGTCGCGTCGGTGCCGCCGCAGGGAGGCCGCAAGCACCCGCACCAGGAGTTCCTCTCGATCGACACGACGAACATCCTCTTCATCTGCGGCGGCGCGTTCGCGGGCCTGGAGAAGATCATCGCCCGCCGGATCGGCAGGAACGCGGTCGGCTTCGGCGCCGAGATCCACTCCAAGCACTCGACCCAGAGCTCGGAGCTCCTGGCCCAGGTGATGCCGGAGGACCTGCTCGCCTACGGGTTGATTCCCGAGTTCATCGGCCGGCTCCCCGTCGTCTCCGCCGTCCATCAGCTCCTCCGCGACGACCTGGTCAAGATCCTCGAGGAGCCGAAGAACGCGCTCGTCAAGCAGTACCAGCGCTTCTTCAACTACGACTCGATCGAGCTCGTCTTCACCGACGACGCGCTCTGGGAGATCGCCGACAAGGCGCTCGAGCGCGAGACGGGCGCCCGCGGCCTCCGCTCGATCATCGAGAACGCCCTCCTCGACGTCATGTTCGAGCTGCCCTCGCGCAAGGACGTCTCCAAGTGCGTGATCACCAAGGAGACGATCCAGAAGGGCCTGAAGCCCACGCTCGTCACGAGCGCCGGCCGGCCCGCGGTCGAGCTCCCGGACGACCTCGCCGCCGAAGGCGCCTGAGCGAAGTCGCTCGTCCGCGCACGGCGCGGAGCCGGCCCGCGGCGCCGGCCGTCTGCGAGGTCTCTCCGGCTCCCCGCCTTGACACCCGACGGGCAGGGTCGTAGTTTCTTAGACCTGAATCACCTGTCAGTTCTTCCGAGGAGGGATCCAGCATGAAGCAGTCGCGCCGGCGGCAGCCTCTGGCAGCCGCCCTGATCGTCGCCGCGGCGATCGCCCTGGGGGCGGCGCTCGCGGTGTTTGCGGGGACGGCACAGGCACGCAAGGATTCGGCAGCGTCTCGAGCCGCGGCGAGCCCCTACAAGGTCGGGATCATCTACTGCCGCACGGGAGCGCTGGCCGAGTACGGCGCCGAGTTCATCGAGGGGCTCCGCTTCGGGCTCGCATACGCCACGAACGGGACGAACGCCGTCAACGGCCACCCGATCCAGCTCAACCTCCAGGACGAGACGGCCAACCCGGCCACGGCCGTGTCGGAGGCGAAGGATCTGATCGGCCAGGGCTACAAGATCATCGGCGGCAGCTGCTCGTCGGCCGTCGCCGTGCAGATCGCGCCGGTGGCGGCCCAGAATCAGGTGCTCTACATCTCGGGTGCGGCCGCGGCCGACGTGATCACGGGCCTGAACAAGTACACGTTCCGTGCCGGCCGCCAGACCTACCAGGACGTTCTCGCTGCGAACTCGTTCCTCGGCAAGTCGGTGGGGAAGAAGATCGCCGTCTTCGCCCAGGACTACGTCTTCGGCCAGGGCAACGCCGCCGCGGTGAAAGCGGTCCTCGGCGGCCGCGGCCACACCGTGTCGTCGATCTTCGTCCCGCTGTCGGCCACCGACTTCACGCCGTTCGCCCAGCAGGCGGCCGCGGCGAAGCCCGACCTTCTCTTCGTCGCCTGGGCAGGCGACACCGCTGCCGCAATGTGGCGGGCGCTGCAGCAACAGGGCGTCTTCAAGTCGACGACCGTCACCACGGGTCTCGCCCAGCGCAGCACCTGGCAGACCTTCGGTGATGCTGCCGCCGACATCAAGTTCCTTTCGCACTATGTCTGGAGCGCGCCCCACAACAAGGTGAACGACTGGCTGATCGCAAAGATGCGGAAGCGCGGGCAGGTGCCCGACCTCTTCACGCCCGACGGGTTCGTCGAGGGGCAGATGATCGTCCATGCCCTCCAGAAGGGCGGCGCGAGCCAGAGCGTCGACGCGATGATCAGCGGGCTCGAGGGCTGGCAGTTCCTCGCGCCGAAGGGCGTGCAGCGGATCCGCCCGCAGGATCACGCCATGATCCAGCCGATGTTCCAGGTACAGCTGGTCAAGCAGTCGAACGGCAAGTACCTGCCCAAGGTGTTGAAGTCGATCTCGCCGGGAAACGTCCAGCCGCCGGTCACGCCGTTCAAGTAGCCGAGCGAGAGGAATCGGACCGGCTCGTCCGCCGTGGCGCCTGAACCGATCCTCGCCACCCGGGGCCTCCGGCTCGACATCGGCGGCGCGTCCATCGTCGCCGATGTCGGACTGGAGGTTCCCGAGGGCGAGTTCCTCGGCATCATCGGTCCGAACGGCGCCGGCAAGACGTCGCTCTTCAACCTGCTCTCGGGGCTGATGCGCGCGACCGCCGGCCGGATCGAGCTGCGCGGCAGCGACGTCACGCGCACCGCCCCGTCGGCCCGGGCGCGTGCCGGGCTCGGAAGGACGTTCCAGCTCTCGAGCGTCTTCGGACGCCTGTCCGCGTTCGAGAACGTGCGGCTCGCGGGCGACGCGTCGATCGGCGGGACGATGCGGATCTGGCGTCGCGCGTCGCGGGTGCAAGAGGCGGTGGAGCGCGCGCATCGGGCGCTGGAGTCGGTCGGGCTCGACCACCGCGAGCGCGTCCCCGCGGCGCTCCTCGCCGGAGGCGAGAAGCGGAAGCTGGAGGTGGCGATGCTGCTGGCCTCCGATCCCGCGGTCGTCCTGCTCGACGAGCCGATGGCCGGCGTCAGCGCCGAGGACGTGCCCGGGCTCGTCGAGGTGATCCGTTCGCTCAACCGCGAGCGCAAGAAGACCGTGCTCATGGTCGAGCACCACATCGAGGTCGTCACCGGCCTCGCGGACCGTGTCGCCGTGATGCACCACGGCCGGCTGCTCGCTTGCGACACACCGGCCGACGTGATGCGAAACGCCACGGTCCAGGAGGCGTACGTGGGAGAGCCGCTGTGAGCTCGAACGGACCGCCGGTTCTCGAGCTACGGGACGTCCACGTCGACCTCGGGGGCGCCCACGTGCTCCAGGGCGTCTCGTTCGAGGTCCCTGAGGGCGGCATCACCGCGCTGCTCGGGCGCAACGGGGTCGGAAAGACGACCACGCTGCGCGCGGTGCTTGGCCTCGTACGCTGCCGGGGCTCGGTTCGGCTGGGCGGCGAGGCGATCGAGGCCGAGGCCACGCACCGGATCGTGCGGCGCGGGGTGGGCTACGTGCCGGAGGATCGCGATGTCTTCGCAGGGCTGACCGTCGAGGAGAACCTCCGGCTCGCCGTCAGGAACGGCTCGGCCCGGTACGGGCTCGTCTACGACCTGTTCCCCGAGCTGGAGCAGCGGGCCCGGCAGCGGGCGGGGACGCTCTCCGGCGGGCAGCAGCAGATGGTCGCGATCGCCCGAGCGCTGCTCAATCCGAGCCGGCTGCTCCTGATCGACGAGCCGACGAAGGGACTTGCCCCCGCGCTCGTCTCGCACGTGGCGCAGGTGCTCGAACAGATCGCGAAGACCGAGACGGCGCTCCTGGTCGAGCAGAACCTCGGCGTCGTCCGTCGACTCGCGCGCTCGATCGTGGTGCTCGACCAGGGGCGGGTCGTCCACCTGGGGAACGCCGAGGATCTCGACGACGAGGCGCTCGTCCACCGGCTGCTCGGAGTGGGGCACGCCGGATGAGCACGCCCATCCTGCTCGCGATCACGGGTCTCGGCCTCGGTGCGATGTACTTCCTGGTCAGCTCCGGGCTCTCGCTCATCTACGGGCTGATGGGAGTCCTCAACTTCGCGCACGGTGCGTTCCTCACCGTCGGGGCGTACGGCGCGTGGTTCGCCGAGACGAAGCTCGGCGGGATCGGCTCGGTGACGCTTCGCTTCCTGGTCGCTGCGCTGATCGGCGTCCTCGCCGGCGCGGTGTTCGCTGCGCTCACCGAGCTCGTGCTCATCCGTCCGCTCTACCTCCGGCACATCGAGCAGGTGCTGGTGACGGTCGGGCTCTCGCTCGCGACCGTGGCGCTCGTCGAGGGGGTCTGGGGCAGCAATGCACGCTTCTACGCCGTGCCCGCGTGGTTCAACGGGACGACCACGGTCGCGGGCGCGCACATCCCGAACGATCGCTGGATCGAGATCGCGGCGGCGGCGGTCGTTCTCGCCGCCATCCTCGGCTTCCTGCGCTACACGCGATACGGCCTGATCATCCGGGCGGGAGTGGAGAACCGGGCAATGGTGACGGCGCTCGGCATCGATGTGCAGCGATCGTTCACGCTCGTCTTCGCGATCGGAGGCGTCGCCGCCTCGCTCGCGGGCGTCCTCTCGGGCGTCTACTTCACGTCGGTCACGCCGACGCGGGGGACCAGCCTGCTGATCTTCGCGTTCATCGTCGTCGTGATCGGCGGCCTGGGCTCGATCAAGGGCTCCGCATTGGCCTCCGTGGTGGTCGCGCTCACGCAGCAGTACGTGAACTACTACTCGACGGGAGTCGGCGACCTGTCGGTCGTGCTGCTCCTCGCCCTGGTCCTGCTCGCCCGGCCGGCGCAGCTCGCCGGGAGGACCGCGTGACCGTTCGGCTCGTACGCGTCGGTTGGCCCGCGGCGCTGCTCGTCCTGCTCTGCTTCGTGCCGACGTTCTCCTTCGGGCTCGGCAAGGCGCTGCCCGGCTCGCTCTCGAGCCCCGGAACGCTCCAGCTCTTCGCGCTCTGCCTGGTCTTCGCCGGGGTCGCGCTCTCGTACGACCTGCTGTTCGGGTTCACGGGGCTCTTGTCGTTCGGGCACGCGCTCTACTTCGCGATCGGGGTCTACGTCGCCGACATCGCGATCACGCAGTGGGACTGGAGCTTCGCCGAGGGATGCGTGATCGCGGCGGCCGCGGGGGTCGTGGTCGCGACCGCCGTCGGCTGGGTCAGCCTCCGCACGGGCGGGATCGCGTTCGCGATGGTCACGCTCGCGTTCGCCCAGGCGGGCAGCATCCTCGTTCAGAAGAACCCGCACAGCTGGACGGGCGGCGAGCAGGGCCTCGGCTACGACTACACGGCCGTGCCTGCCGCGTTCGTCGGCGTGCACAACACGAAGAACCTCTACTGGCTCTCGCTCGGCTACGCGGTCGCGGTCGCGGCGGTCGTCGGCTGGGCCGTCCGCTCCTCGCCGGGGCACGTGTGGCAGGCGATCCGGGAGAACGAGCGCCGAGTCGAGGTGCTCGGGCTCCGGACGCGCGGCTACAAGCTGCTCGCGTTCGTGCTCGGTTCGTCCCTCGCGACGGCCGGCGGCGTGGTCTACCTGCTGGTCGTCGGCGGCGCAGACATGGGCGTGACCACTCCCGATTTCACGCTCGCCCTGCTCTTGATGGTCGTGCTCGGCGGGACCGGGACGATCTGGGGGCCGCTTCTCGGCGGCGTCCTCTACACGTACGCCAACCAGCGCCTCGTCGTGCTCGGGGGCTCGCACGCGGTCCAGAGCCTGCCCGGGGTGTTGCGGACGCCGCTCTCACAGCCGCTCTTCGTCCTCGGCGCGATCTTCGTCCTCGTCGTCCTCTTCCTGCCGGGTGGCCTCGCCGGGCTCGCCGAGCACGGCCGCAGGGGCGCGAGCGGGCTCCGGCGCCTCGGCACCGCGTTTCGCAGCCCGGCGGACGACCCCAGCCTGGAGGACCTGGCTTGAGCGCACCCGTGCAGCGGGCACGGAACGGTGACGTCTCGATCGCGTTCGAGTCGTACGGCGACGGGCCGGCGCTGCTCCTGATCATGGGGCTGGGCTACGGCCGCTGGGGATGGGGGCCGGTCGTCGGGCCGCTCGCCGAGCGGTATCGCGTCCTCGTCTTCGACAACCGCGGCTACGGCGAGAGCGACGTTCCTCCCGGCCCCTACACGGCGGTGCAGATGGCAGGCGACGCGCTCGCCGTCCTGGACGCGGCCGGCGTCGGCCGGGCGCACGTCGTCGGGGCAAGCCTGGGCGGTGCCGTCGCCCTGGAGCTGGCGTTGCGGCATCGGGAGCGTGTCGACCGGCTCGTGCTCGCGGCGACGATGTCGGGCGCCTCGCACATGCACCCGATCCCGGAGCCGACCCTCCGGCTGATGGCGGAGTCCGCGGCGCTCGAGCCGGCGACGGCTCTGCGGCGTTTCGTGGAGAACGCTCTCGAGCCGGAGGCCGATCCGGCGCTCGTCGAGCGATTGGTCGAGATTCGCACGGCGAACCCGCCGGACCCGGCCGGCTGGGCGGCGCAGGCGGGGATCTGGAGCACGTTCGACGTCTGGGAAGAGCTCACCCGGATCGACGCACCGACGCTCGTCGTCCAGGGCGAGAGCGACGTCGTCGTCGACCCGCGGAATGCGGCGCTCCTGGCCGAGCGCATCCCCGGCGCTCGACTCTCGACGCTCCCAGGCGGTCACCTCTTCTTCTGGGGCCGGCCGGCCGAGCTCGTGTCGCTGCTCGAGGAGTTCCTCGGATGAACGGCGTGTGCACCGTTGACCGGTGGATCCGCGACCGGGGCCGGAACACGCCCGACAGGGTGGCAATCGACTACCAGGGCCGGGCCTTCACGTACGGCGAGCTCGACGCCCTCTCCGACGCGTTCGCGGCAGCATTCGCCGATGCCGGCCTGAAGCACGGCGACCGGGTCGCGACGTTGAGCGGCAACTCGCCGGAGCACGTGGCCGTGCTCTTCGCATGCGCGAAGAGCGGGGTGATCCTGCTCCCGCTCTCGTGGCGCCTGGCGGCGCCGGAGCTGCGCTTCCAGCTCGACGACGCCGGCCCATCGCTGTTTCTCGTCGAGCACCACTACACCGGCCTGGCGGAGGAGACCCGCTTCCCGTTCGAGCTCCTCGAGACCGCCTCCCGCGGGCGTGCTCCGTCGGTGGAGGTGCGCGGCGACGACGGCCTGCTCCTGATCTACACCTCCGGCACGACCGGCAGGCCGAAGGGCGCGATGCTGACGCACGCGAACTGCTTCTGGACGAATCTCTCCTTCGATCTCGCGACCGGGGTGCGCAACGACGACGTCGTGCTTCAGGTTCTGCCGCAGTACCACATCGGCGGCTGGAACGTCCAGCCACTCCTTGCCTGGCTGAAGGGCGCGACCGTGGTGCTGGAGCGCGAGTTCGACGCGGAGCGGACGCTTCGGCTGATCGAGGAGAAGCGGGTGACGACGATGATGGGCGTCCCTCCGATCTACCTCTTCCTCGCCCGGCACCCGCGCTTCGCCGAGGCCGATCTGTCGAGCCTCGAGCGCGCGGTCGTCGGCGGTGCGCCGATGCCCGAGCCGCTGCTCGAGACGTGGGCGGCGCGTGGCACCGCCGTGATCCAGGGGTACGGCCTGACGGAGGCATCGCCGAACGTTCTCTGCCTGCCGCCCGAGGACGCGGTGCGGAAGATCGGCTTTGCCGGCAAGCCGTACCCGTTCGTCGACGTCCGGATCTCGGACGACGGCGAGCTCCAGGTCCGCGGGCCGAACGTCTTCCCCGGCTACTGGCGCGATCCCGGGGCCTCTGCGGAGGCGTTCACGGAGGACGGCTGGTTGCGCACCGGCGATATCGCCGAGCGTGACGGGGAGGGCTTCTACCGGATCAAGGGCCGTCTGAAGGACATGTTCATCTCCGGCGGGGAGAACGTGTACCCCGCCGAGGTCGAGGCCGTCCTGCACGAGCACCCGCGGGTGACCGACGCGGCGGTCGTCGGCGTGGCCGACGCGCGCTGGGGAGAGGTCGGCATCGCGTTCGTCGTCGCCGACGGCGCCGGCGAGGAAGAGCTGGTCGAGTGGTGCAGGGCCCGCCTGGCGAAGTTCAAGGTGCCGACGTCCGTCTGGTTCGTCTCGGAAGTGCCGCGGAACAGCCTCGGCAAGATCCAGAAGCAAGCACTGGTCGCTCCCGGCCCCGGGGCGGACACCGGCGCCCCGGGCGTACGGGCCCCCGACCAGGTCGGAGCCGAAGGGACGGAGGTCGCATGAGCGAGGTCGTGACCGGCGCCAACGGACGGGCGCTCTCGCCGCGGGGCCTCGAGACGAGGCAGCGCCTCCTCGAAGCGGCCGAGCAGGTCTTCGGCGACCTCGGCTACCACGAGGCGTCGATCGTGAAGATCACCGAGGCCAGCCGCGTCAGCCAGGGCACCTTCTATCTGTACTTCAGCTCCAAGCAGGAGATCTTCGACGAGCTCGTCCGCGACCTGAACCGCCGCATTCGCCGCGCGATGAGCGAGGCGGCGTCGCGGGGCGAGACGCCCGTCGAGCGCGAGCTCTTCGGCTTTCGCGGCTACTTCGACTTCGCGGTCGGGCACCCGGGCCTCTACAAGATCATCCGGCAGGCCGCGTTCGTCTCGCCTGATATCTACCGATGGCACTACGACCGGGTGTCCGAGCGCTACGTCGCGTCGCTTCGCGACGCCGTCCGCCGGCGCGAGTTCGGCCCGATCGACCCCGAGGTGGCGGCGTGGGCGTTGATGGCGATCGGCGAGATGATCGGGATGCGCTGGATCGTCTGGGGTAACGGCAGCGTGCCCGATTCGGTGGCGGCCGAGCTCGGCCGGATCATCCGGGCGGTCCTGGAGCCTGCGGAATGACGACGGTGTCGCTCGCGGCGACCGCGGCCTATTTGCCCGAGCGTTGGATGACCGCCGCCGAGATCGCGGAGCGAAGCGGGATCCCCGAGCGGGTGATCGTGGAGAAGTTCGGCCTGCGCGGGAAGCACATCGCAGGTGAGGACGAGCACGTCAGCGACCTCTCGGTCAGCGCAGCAGAGGCGCTGCTCGCCGAGACGGGCATCGACCCCGAGACGATCGACGTCGTCATGTACTACGGCTCGATGTGGAAGGACTACGCCGTCTGGCAGGTCGCGCCGCTGATCGGGCATCGCATCAGAGCCACGCGCGCATACGCGGTCGAGTACGACAACGTCTCGTGCGGCACGCCCGTCGCCCTGCGCATGGCGCGCGACATGCTCCTCGCCGAGGACGAGCTGCGGACGATCCTGCTGGTCGCGGCGTGTCGAGAGTCGTACCTCCTCGACTACCGAAACGAGCGCTCTCGCTTCATGTTCAACTTTGGAGACGGCGCGGTCGCCGGGCTGCTCGTCAAGGACGGCGGCCGCAACCGGGTGCTCGGCTGCTACGGGCGGACCGACGGCTCGTTCTCGCTCCAGGTGAAGGTGCCCGGCGGTGGGAGCGTCTCGCCGAACGGCGGGTACCGGTTCCTCGACGTCGTCGATCCGGCCGGAATGAAACGCGGCTTGGACGAGGTCAGCCTCGCAAACTTCGCCGCCGCAGCGAGGGGGGCGGTCGAGCGGAGCGGCGCGACCCTCGCAGATGTCGGCTATCTCTGCGGTATCCACATGAAGCCCTCGATGCACCGCGCGCTCGTCACGGAGCTCGGGATCGACGAGTCGCGCGCCGCCTACCTCGACGACACGGGTCACATGAGCGGAGTCGACCCGCTCCTCGCGCTCGACCGGGCAGCCCGCGCGGGCGAGCTCCGCGACGGCGAGCTCGTCCTCCTCCTCGCCGCCGGGACCGGGTACACGTGGGCCGCGAGCGCCGTCCGCTGGGGGGACGTGTGAGCCTCGAGTCGCTGGCCGCGCACCACGCCCGTTACCGCGCGGACCGCCTCGCGCTCGTCTTCGGCAGGGAGCGGCTCACGCACGCCGAGCTCGACGCCCGGGCGAACCGGGCGGCGAACGCGCTCCTTGCCCTCGGGCTCGAGAGCGGCGACCGGGTCGGGCTCCTGCTCGACAACTGCGTCCCGCTCGTCGAGCTCTACCTCGCCGCGATGAAGACCGGGATCGTCGCCGTGCCGATGAGCCCGCTCCTCCGGGCGGAAGGCTTGCGCTCGTTGCTCGGTGACGCGGCGGTGTCTGCGCTCGTCGCCTCGGAGAGGATCGCAGGCGAGGCCGGCTCCGTACGGGCGGCGCTCGGCGTGCCGGAGGAGCGTTTCCTCGTCGCCGGAGGCTCCTACGAAACGGTGACCGGGACAGCGTCGACCCAGCCTCCGCCTGCCCCGCGGCTGGCGGACGACCATCCTCTGACGATCCTCTACAGCTCGGGCACGACCGGCGTCCCGAAGGGGATCGTGCATACGCACAGGATCCGGGAAGCCTACGCGACCGGATTTGCGAGCTCGTTCCGTATGCGGCCGGACAGCGTCGTGCTCCATTCCGGGTCGCTCGCGTTCAACGGCGCCTTCGTGACCCTGATGCCGGCGCTGTATCTCGGCTGCACCTATGTCCTGCTGCCGGGATTCGACCCGACCGCCGTCCTCGACGCGCTCGCGCGCGAGGCGGTCACCCATACGATGCTCGTGCCCTCGCAGCTGATCGTGCTCCTCGCGCACGACGAGCTCGCCGAGGCGCACCTGCCGCGACTCGAGATGATTCTCTCGCTGGGGGCGCCGCTTCTGCTGGAGCACAAGCGGGAGTTGATCCGGAAGCTGCCGCGGCGGCTGTACGAGCTCTACGGCCTGACGGAGGGGTTCGTGACGATCCTCGATCGTGACGACGTGGAGCGCAAGCCGGAGTCGGTCGGAGTCCCCCCGCCCCTGTACGAGATGCGCATCGTCGGCGGCGACGGACGTGAGCTTGCCGCCGGCGAGGTCGGCGAGATCGCCGGGCGTGGGCCGATCACGATGCCGGGGTACCACGGGCGCCCCGATCTGACGGCAGCGGCACTCGTCGACGGCTGGCTGTACAGCGGCGATCTCGGCTACGTCGACGACGACGGCTTCCTCTACCTCGTCGACCGCAAGAAGGACCTCGTGATCTCGGGCGGGGTCAACGTCTACCCGCGCGACATCGAAGAGGTGGCGGTGCGGCACCCGGACGTTCTCGACGTCGCAGTCTTCGGCGTGCCCGACGAACGCTGGGGCGAGAGCCCGATCGCCGCGCTGCGGCTGCGCCCGGGAGCGACGGTGACGGCCGGCCAGCTGCGGGAGTGGATCAACGAGCGCGTGCCTGCGAGGTACCAGCGCGTCCGGGAGGTGGTGGTGCGGGAGGAGTTCCCGCTCAGCGCCGCCGGCAAGACGCTGCGTCGCGTCATCCGTGACGAGTATCTGGAGCGGGCGTGAGCACGAGCCGTTTCGTGGAGGCGAACGGCATTCGGCTCCACTATCTCGAGCACGAGGGCAGCGGACCGACGCTCCTCCTCGCGCACGGCCTCTCCGCGAACGCCCACTTCTTCGACGTGCTCGCGCGGTGGCTGACGCCGGCCGTCCGCGTGCTGGCGTTCGACCTGCGCGGCCGCGGCCTGACCGACCAGCCGGCCGCAGGCTACTCGATGGCCGACCACTCCGCCGACCTGCTCGGCGCCCTCGACGCGCTCGGGCTCGACCGCGTCCTCCTCGGCGGCCACTCGTTCGGCGGGCTGTTGACGCTCTACGTCGCCGCGACCGCGCCCGAGCGGGTCGAACGGGCGCTCGTCCTCGACGTCCCCGCCGAGGTCGACGCAAGCGTGCTCGACCAGATCGGTCCCTCGCTGGCACGGCTCGACCGGACTTATCCGAACCCGGCGGCCTACCTGGAGTTCGCGCGCTCCATGCCGTACTTCGCCGACGGGACGTGGGACGACGACATCGCCGCCTGGTACGCGGCAGAGCTCGAGGACGTGGGGGACGGGGCGGTACGTTCGCACGTCCGGCCCGAGCACATCCGGCAGTGCGTGGCGGCGACCTTCGAGCCGGACTGGGAGGAGGTCGCCGCGCGCGTCGAGTGCCCGACCCTGCTCCTGCACGCTCGCGATCCGTTCGGCCCGCCCGGCTCGCCGGCGATCATGAGCGACGAGGGCGCACAACGGACGCTCACGAGGCTGCGACACGGCGAGCTGGTCGAGGTTCCCGGGAATCACATCACCTTCGCGTTCGGCGAGCGGGCGCCGGTCGTCGCTCGGGCGATGCTCGGGTTCGCGGGACGTGGTCGATCGCGATAGGGTGGCGCGGTGACGACGCCTCTCGCACCGGGCGCCGAGTTCGGCCCCTCGTCCTGGGTGGACGTGACGCAGGAGCGGATCGACGCCTTCGCCGGGGCGACGGGCGACCGGCAATGGATCCACGTCGACCCGCAGCTGGCGGCCGCCGGCCCCTTCGGCACCACGATCGCGCACGGATACCTGACCCTCTCCCTCCTGCCGGCCATGTCGGACGAGGTCGTGCCCAGGCAGCCGGGCGGGATGGGGATCAACTACGGCCTCAACCGCGTACGCTTTCCGGCCCCCGTGCCGTCCGGCTCTCGTGTGCGGGCGACGTTTCTCGTCGACGCAGTCGACGAGGCCGACTGGGGCTACCAGGCGACGATGACGGCGACGGTCGAGCGCGAGGGCGGTGACAAGCCCGTGTGCGTCGCAGACCTCGTCTTCCGCTACTACAGCTGAGGCCGCACGACCACGGCTCGGGCGGCACGACCGCCGCGTAGGCCGCGGTGGGATTTCGGCCAGGGCCGGATCCGAAAGGCCCCTCCCCGCGGCCGAGTCAGGCCGAGCGGAGCTCGGCGGCCTGGCGGTCTCGCACCTGATCGAGGATCGTCTCCAGCATCCGGCCGGAGGCGAGGACGTGCTCCCGGGCGAGCAGGCGCGCCCCCTGCGCGCTTCCGGCGGCGATCGCCTCGCGGATCGCCCGGTGCTGGAGGTCGTTCTGCTCGTACAGGTGGTCGATGTCGAGCCCTGCCGCCCAGACGACATGGGTGAAGAAGCTCCGCCGCGCGCTCTTCGCCAGCCGCTCGACGAACGGCGCCTCCGCCGCCGTGTAGATCACGTCGTGGAAGGCGTGGTTCGCGTGCACCCAGCTGGACACGAGCGCGCCGTCCTGGGTTCCCTCGCGTGCGCGCCGTCGCAGCTCGAGGGTCAGCGCGCCGAAGCGCTTCTCCGCCGAATCCAGCTCGGCGAGCCCCTCGTGGGTGATCCGCGGCGTGGCCAGCTCCGTCGCGAGGCTCTCCAGCTCGGCGCGCACCAGGAACGCCTCATGCAGCTCCTCACGCGAGAGCGTGCGCACCCGCACGCCGCGGTTGGGAACGAACGAGACGAGGCCGAGCGCCGCCAGGCGCCGAAGCGCCTCGCGCACCGGCGTTCGTGAGACGTGATAGCGCTCCGAGAGCTGCTCCTGGCGGAGGACCGTGCCGGGCGCGATCTCGCCGGAGACGATCGCCTCCTCGAGAGCGAGCGCGAGGTCGTCGGCCTTGGTGCCGACCGTGGCCATGCCGGGTCAGTTTACGGGGTCTAGCCGGCCGGAGGCTGGACGGCGTACGTGCAGTCGTCGATGCGGACGGGGACGAGCGGAAGCTCGCGCTCGTGAAGCCAGTCCTCGATCGCGTGCGTCAGGGTCTCGTCGTCGCAGTCTGCGACCTGCACGGCGACGTGGTTGTCGTAGTCGACGAGCTCGCCCTTCATCCCGTGCTCGGCCAGCGCGGCGACGAGCTCGGGCCCGTCCGTGTCCCGCATCAGCTCAACGGTGGACATCTCGCTCCCTTCTCAGTGGCTGGTGAACTGTGCTTCCTCGGTCGATCCTCTCAGCGCGAGCGTGGAGCTCGACCCGCCGGAGACGGCCTCGACCACCTTGTCGAAGTAGCCGGCGCCGACCTCGTGCTGGTGACGTGTCGCCGTGTAGCCGTGCTCCTCGAGCGCGAACTCGTGCTCCTGGAGCTCGACGTAGGCGGGCATCCCGCGCTCCGCGTAGCCGCGGGCGAGCTCGAACATGCCGACGTTCAGCGAATGGAAGCCCGCGAGCGTGACGAACTGGTACCGGTACCCGAGCTCGGCGAGAGACTCGCGGAAGGACGCGATCTCCTTCTCGCCCAGGTGCTTCCGCCAGTTGAACGACGGCGAGCAGTTGTACGCGAACAGCTTGCCGGGGTACCGCTCGTGCACGGCTTCTGCGAACTCGCGTGCCTCGCCGAGGTCCGGCGTCGAGGTCTCGAACCAGATCAGGTCGGCGTAGGGCGCGTACGAGAGCCCGCGGGCGATCGCCGCCTCGATTCCGGGCCGCACGAGGAAGAACCCCTCCGGGGTGCGCTCGCCGGTGCAGAACTCGACGTCTATGTCGTCCACGTCGCTCGTCAGAAGCGTGGCCGAGAGCGAGTCGGTGCGCGCGATCAGAATTGTCGGTACGTCGCACACGTCGGCGGCGAGCCGGGCGGCGGCGAGCGTGCGCACGAACTGGCTCGTCGGCACCAGCACCTTGCCCCCGAGATGACCACACTTCTTCTCCGAGGCGAGCTGGTCCTCGAAGTGCACGCCGGCCGCCCCGGCGTCGATCATCGCCTTCATCAGCTCGAACGCGTTCAGCGGCCCGCCGAACCCGGCCTCGGCGTCGGCGACGATCGGCGCCAGCCAGTAGGTGCCGCTCCGTCCCTCGCCGTGCGCGATCTGGTCGGCGCGGATCAGCGCGTTGTTCAAACGCCGGACGAGGGCGGGCGCAGAGCTGGCGGCGTAGAGGCTCTGGTCGGGGTAGGTCTCGCCGTTCTGGTTCGCGTCGGCGGCGACCTGCCAGCCCGAGAGGTAGATGGACGGGAGGCCGGCCCTGACCATCTGGACCGCCTGGCCGCCGGTCATCGCGCCCAGGGCGGGCACGCAGGGCTCGGTCCGCAGGAGGTGCCAGAGCCGTTCGGCGCCCAGCCGGGCGAGCGTGTGCTCGATCCGGACGGAGCCGCGCAGGCGTTCGACGTCTGCGGGCGTGTAGGGCCTGTCGATCCCGTCCCAGCGGCCGGGACCATGTCCGTTCGAGCTCATGTTGCCTCCTTCGTGCCCGTGCTACTCGTTGTCGTGATCGCGCTCGCAGAACTCGGGGCACGTGCACTCCGCCACGGAGGCGGTCGGCAGGCCCGATGCGGCAGGATACGAACGAGCGCGATTTCGGATCCTAGATCTGCGGAAGTACCGGGCAATACGCTGGTAGGTGATCATGTCGGATCCAATATTCCACATTTCTGGATCCAAGTAAACACCGGAGGGCGGAAGGCGCCGTCCGTAGAATTGACCCGTGGAGCACCTGTACAGGCCGGAAGCCGTCGAGGAGCGCTGGCAGCGCACCTGGGAGGAGGAGGGCCTCTACGCCGCCGAGCCCGATCCGACGCGCGAGAGCTTCGCGATCGCGCACCCGCCCCCGAACGTGACGGGCGACCTGCACCTCGGTCACGCGCTCCAGCTCTCGCTCGCCGACACGATCGTCCGCACGCGCCGCATGCAGGGACGCAACGTCCTCTTCCAGCCGGGGTACGACCATGCCGGGATCTCGACGCAGAGCGCGGTCGAGAAGCACCTGGCGGCACAGGGGAAGACGCGGCAGGACCTCGGCCGGGACGCCTTCGTCGCGCTCGTCTGGGACTGGCTGCGGGAGTACGGCGGCAAGATCATGTTCCAGTTCCGGCGGATCGGGGCGTCGCTCGACTACCGGCGAGAGCGATTCACGATGGACGATGCGTACGTCCGCGCGGTCACGCGCTTCTTCGTCCATCTCTGGGGCAAGGGCTGGATCTACCGGGCCAACCGGATCATCAACTGGTGCCCGTTCCACCTCACCTCGCTCTCCGATCTCGAGCTCGAGCACCGGGAGGTGGACGACGCGCTCACCTACGCGCTCTATCCGTTCGCCGAGGGCGACGGCGGGATCACGATCGCGACCGCGCGCGTGGCGACCATGCCGGCCGACGTCGCCGTCGCCGTCCACCCGGACGACGAGCGGTACCGGGACGCGGTCGGGCGCGAGGTGGTCGTGCCGTGGGTCGAGCGTCGGGTGCCCGTGATCGCGGACGAGCGGGTCGAGATCGACTTCGGCACCGGCGCGTTGAAGATCACGCCGGGTCACGACCCGAAGGACTACGAGATCGGGCGCGACCACGGCCTGCCCGAGCTGACGGTGATCGGGCCGGACGGGCTGATGAACGAAGGGGCCGCAGGGCTGGAGGGCCTCACCCAGGAGGCGGCCGAGGAGCGCATCCTCGCGTGGCTGCGCGAGTGCGGCCGGCTGGAGAAGCGCGAGTCGTACCGGCACTCGGTCTCGGTCTGCGACCGCTGCAAGACACGGATCGAGCCCCGCATCTCGCTCCAGTGGTTCTGCTCGATGGAGGAGCTGAAGAAGCCGGCGCTCGAGGCGCTTCGCTCCGGCCGGGTGCGCTTCCATCCCGAGTCGCAGCACCGCTTCGCGGTCTCGTCGCTGGAGGAGGCGCCCGACTGGAACATCTCCCGCCAGATCTGGTGGGGCCACCAGCTGCCGCTCTGGGAATGCCCCGACGGCCACGTCACCGTGCAGGAGGGCGATCCGGATGCCTGCGCCGAGTGCGGCTCGGCCGCGCTGACCCGCAGCGAGGACGTGCTCGACACCTGGTTCTCGTCCGCGCTGTGGCCGTTCGCGACGCTCGGCTGGCCCGACGACACCGAGGACCTGCATGCCTTCTATCCCGGGTCGCTGAACACCACTGCCCGGGACATCATCCGGCTCTGGGAGAACCGGATGATCTTCTGCGGCCTGGAGCTGATGGGCGACGTGCCGTTCAGCGACGTCGTCATCCACTCGCTCGTGCACGCGCCGACGGGCGGGCGGATGTCGAAGAGCCTCGGCACCGGGATGAACCCGCTCGCGCTGATCGAGCGCTACGGCGCCGACGCCACACGCTACGGGCTGATGAAGATGGCCTCCTCCCAGGACGTGTCCTTCTCCGAAGGGGCGATCGAGGAGGGGCGCAAGCTCGCGAACAAGCTCTGGAACGCAAGCCGCCTGCTGCTCGGCGCGGCAGACGACGAGGTGGGGGAGCGCTCAGCCTCACTCGAGGAGCGGTGGATTCTGGCCCGGCTTTCCCAGACGCAGCACTCGATCGAGCGATACCTCGGTGAGTTCGATTTCTCGCATCTCGTCAGCGAGCTCTACCACCTGACCTTCGACGACTTCTGTGACTGGTATCTCGAGGCGATCAAGCCCCGCCTCTACGACGGCGACGCCGCCGCGCGGGCGACGGCGCTTGCGGCGCTCGAGCGGCTGCTCAAGCTCCTCCACCCCGTGATGCCCCACGTGACCGAGGAGATCTGGTCGAGCCTGCCGGACCGCGAGCAGCGGCTGATCGTCGCTCCGTGGCCGGAGCCCGGCGACGTGAGCGCAGCGCAGGCCCTCGTCGGGGTGCAGGAGGCGGCGGAGCGATTCCGGCGGAGCGGCGTGCCCACCACCCTCGAGGGCGAGGAAAAGCGGATCTTCGACGCGGTCGTGAGGCCCGAGCGCCAGCGCTCGAACGGCGACGCGGAGGCCGAGCGCGAGCGGCTGCGAAAGGAGATCGCGCGTGCCGAGGGGATGCTCGCGAACGAGCGCTTCGTCTCGAGGGCGCCCGCCGAGGTCGTCGAGGCCGAGCGGGCGAAGCTCGCGCGGTACCGGCGCGAGCTCGCCTTCCTCGGTGAGGCCGAGGAAGGCTAGCCACCGGTGGCGCAGCCACCGGTGGCCTGGGTCGCCTCGCTCTCGCCGTGGCCCGAGGAGTTCGGGCTCGAGCGGATGCGGGCGCTCCTCGCCGAGCTGGGCGATCCGCAGGACGCCTTCCCGGCGATCCACGTGGTCGGGACGAACGGCAAGTCGACGACGACCCGGCTGACGGCGGCGCTCCTCCGTGGCGAAGGGTTGCGGACCGGCGCGTACACGTCGCCGCACGTGGCCGGCTGGCACGAGCGTCTCGACACCGATCCGGACGGCTTCGAGCGCGCGGTCGAGCTGGTTCGCGCGGCGGCCGTGCGGGTCGGTGCGACCCAGTTCGAGGCGCTGACCGCCGCCGCGCTGGCGCAGTTCGCCGCCGACGGCGTCGACGCGGCGGTCGTCGAGGCCGGCCTGGGCGGGCGGCTCGACGCGACCAACGTCCTCCGCGCACCGGTGGTCGTGCTCACGAACGTCGGGCTGGAGCACACCGAGCAGCTCGGCGCGACCCGCGAGGAGATCGCGGCCGAGAAGCTCGCAGTCGTGCGCGACGGCGCGTCGGTCGTCCTGTGCGAGCCGGAGTGGCGGGCGCTCGCCCGGTCGTCGGGCGCGGCCACCACCGTCCTCACCGGGCGCAGCAACCTCGCGCTCGCGCTCGCCGCCGCCGAGACGTTCCTCGGCCGTCCCGTCGACCCGTCGGCGGCCGAGGGAGTGGAGCTCCGCGGCCGCTTCGAACGTATCTCGGAGCGCCCGCTCGAGATCCGCGACGGCGCGCACAACCTCGACGGGGTCGGTTGGCTGCTGCCGCGGCTGCCCGACCGGCGCTACGTCGTCGTCGCGTCGATCCTGCGCGACAAGGACGCGGACGGCATGCTCGCGGCGTTCTCCGCGATCGGCGATACGCTGGTCGCCACGGAGTCGAGCTCGACGCGCGCGCTGCCCGCCGACGAGCTTGCAACGCTTGCGGGTCGATGGTTCGCCAGAACGGAGACGGAGAGAGACCCGGGCGCCGCGCTCGCGCTCGCCCGCTCGATCGCGGGCGAAACCGGCGCGGTCCTCGTCACGGGGTCGTTGTACCTGCTCGCCGACCTCGCCGCCGCCGCCGAAGACGTACCATCCAGCACGGGACGCGACTGAGCGTCTACGTCTTCGCCGCGATCGTGATCGCCGCCTGTGCAGGAGTCGCGTTCGGGGCGGGGTACGTCGTCGGAAAGCTGCTCTTGTGACTCGATGATCCACCTCCTCCTCGCCGCCGCCATCACGACGACCACGTTGAGCAACGAGCTGTTCAGCGGGTTGAACGACTTCTTCAACTCCGGGACGTGGCTGGTGATCCGGAACCTGGCGATCTTCTTCGTCGCCGTGTTCTGGTTCGCCAGCGTCTACTGGGTCTTCAAGGACGCCCGCCGCCGGGTCGCGGACCCCTGGCTCGTCGCGATGTCGACGATCCTCGGGGCTGTTCCGTTCCTCGGCCCCCTCGTCTACCTCTTCTTCCGTCCGCCGGAATACCTCGAGGACGTCCGCGAGCGGGAGCTCGAGATCCGCGCGATGGAGGAGCGGCTGGGCCGACGTGACGCGCACTGTCCCGTCTGCCGGGCCGCGGTCGAGCCCGAGTACCTGGTCTGCCCCGTGTGCACGACCAAGCTGAAACAGGCCTGTGTGACGTGCAAGTCGCCTCTGGAGCCGCTCTGGCAGGTGTGCCCGTACTGCGAGACGTCGATCGTGCGGCGCCCGCCCGGGTTCGAGGAGACGATGGCGCTCTCCCCGGAAGAGGGCGGCGGGCCGCTGCGCTCCCCGCGGCGGCGTCGGCGAGGGCTCGAGGAGGACACCGCCGAGAACGTGTCCGACTAGACTGCGGCCGCCGTGGCGGTCGAGCGCACACTCGTCCTGATCAAGCCGGACGCCGTCCGGCGCGGTCTCGCCGGCGAGATCCTGGGCCGCTTCGAGGCACGCGGACTGGTCATGCGCTCCGCGAAGCTGGTCACGGTCGCGCGCGACCTGGCCGAGCGGCACTACGTCGAGCACGCCGAGAAGCCCTTCTTCGCCGACCTGGTCGAGTTCATCACCTCGGCGCCGACGCTCGCGCTCGTGCTCGAGGGCGAGGGCGCGATCGCCGTCGTCCGGGCGACGATGGGCTCGACGAACCCGGCCGAGTCCGCGCCCGGGACGATCCGCGGCGACCTCGCGCTCTCGATGCCGGACAACCTCGTGCACGGCTCCGACTCGGCCGAGTCGGCGGCGCGGGAGATCGCGCTCTGGTTCGCGGACGATGAGCTCGTCTGACGGCGGGCGAAATCGCGCCGTCTGGGATCGGATCAGCGACGCCTACCAGGCGCGCAACGCCGAGTTCATCGGCCGGCCGGAGCCGCGCTGGGGCATGTGGCAGCTACCCGAGTCGGAGCTGCGGGTGCTGGGCGAGGTCGAAGGAAGGGACGTGCTCGAGCTCGGCTGCGGGGCGGCCCAGTGGTCGATCCTGCTGGCACAGCGCGGGGCGCGCGTCGTCGGCCTGGACAACTCGGCACGGCAGCTGGACCATGCCCGTGAGCTGATGGCCGCGGCCGGTGTCTCGTTCCCGCTCGTGCACGCAAGTGCCGACGCCGTTCCGTGCCCCGATGAGAGCTTCGACGTCGTCTTCTGCGACCACGGGGCGATGACGTTCGCCGATCCGTACCGGACCGTGCCGGAGGCCGCCCGCCTGCTGCGCCGGGGCGGTGTCTTCGCGTTCTCGCACTCGACGCCGCTGGCCCTGGTCTGCTGGAGGGCCGAGACCGACACGATCGAGCGGCGGCTGGAGACGCCGTACTTCGGCATGCACCGGTTCGCCGACCTGCCGGACGAGCCGGTCGAGTTCAACCTGCCCTACGGAGAGTGGATTCGCCTCTTCCGGCAGAACGGCTTCCGCGTCGACGCCCTCGTCGAGATCCGTCCGCCCGAGGGCGCGAAGTCGACCTACCGGAGCACGGAGGAGACCGAGTGGGCGCAGTCGTGGCCGATGGAGGAGATCTGGCTGGTGTCTGCCCGCAGCGCGACCGGGCGAAGCCCGGTCGCGCGCGAAGAGCATGGGCGTGAAGGCGGTCTGAGCGAGCACGCGGCGCGGAACCGCGTGGCGTGGGCGAAGGAGGCGGCGGGCTACGTCCAGGGGGCAGAGCGCAACTGGGCCGCCGACGAGATCGCCTGGGGCATGCTCAAGGTGCCGGAGGCCGAGGTCGGCCTGCTCGGCGACGTCGCCGGCAAGGACGTCATCGAGCTCGGGTGCGGGACCGCATACGTCTCCGCCTGGCTCGCCCGCAGGGGCGCCCGCGTGGTCGGCGTCGATCTCACCGAGGAGCAGCTCGAGACGGCGGGGCGGCTGCAGCGAGAGCACGGCCTCGAGTTCCCGCTGGTCCATGCGAGCGCCGAGGACGTTCCGCTGCCCGACGCGTCGTTCGATCTGGCGGTCTCCGAGTACGGGGCGAGCATCTGGTGCGACCCCGACCTCTGGGTGGCCGAGGCGGCGAGGCTCCTGCGACCCGGCGGCGAGCTCCTCTTCCTCGTCAACGGCACGCTGCTGATGCTGTGCTCGCCCGACGTCGAGCCGATCGTCCCGGCCGGCGTCGAGCTCCTCCGGCCGTACTTCGGCATGCGCCGGTTCGAGTGGGAGAGCGACGCTGCGATCGACTTCCACCTCGGCTACGGCGACTGGATTCGCCTGCTCGGCGATCACGGCTTCGAGGTGGAGGCGCTCGCGGAGCTGCGCAACCCCGGGCACGATGCGGGCCGGCACGGCCTCTTCACCGCCGACTGGGCCGAGCGCTGGCCGGCGGAGGAGATGTGGAAGGCGCGCAAGGCGGCGTGAGCGCGCCGCCTGCCTCGCCGCTCCTGCTCGCCTCCACCTCCCCGCAACGGCGGGCGATCCTGGAGCAGCTCGGTGTTCCCTTCGAGATGGTGGCGCCGCGCTACGTCGAGCGCGACCCGCCCGATGCCGATCCCGTGTCGCTCGTGCGCGGGCACGCGCGCGCGAAGGCGCGGTCGGTGGCCCCGGACGCCGGCGCCCGGCCCGTGCTCGGCGTGGACACGACCGTGGTCTGCTCCGGGCGGGTGTACGGAAAGGCGGGAGGCCCGGAGGAAGCCGCGGAGATGCTCGACGCGCTCGGCGGGGAGACGCACGAGGTGGTCTCGGGCCTCTGCCTGCACACGCCCGCGTGGGAGGAGCTCGAGACGGAGACGACGCGCGTCACGTTTCGCTATCTCACGGCCCGCGACATCGCCCGGTACGTTGCCTCGGGCGAGTGGGAGGGCCGCGCCGGCGCGTACGCGATCCAGGGCCTTGGCGCAGCGCTCGTCGAGCGGATCGAGGGCGACTACCTGAACGTCGTCGGCCTTCCGGCCGCTCTCCTCGTCCGCCTGCTCGCCACATGCTTCGCCGGCGCTTACGGCTTCGGCTGATCGGGCCATGGCAGGGGTCTGACCCCTGCCATGGCCGAAAGCGCCTCGCGGGCTGCCTCGAGCCGCTCCTCGACGAAGGCGAGGTAGCGTTGCCTCGCCGCCTCGCGGTCCCGTCCGAATCGGCCGAGCAGCCAGTCGACGCCCAGGGAGTCGGGCCTCGGCACGAGGCCGACAGTCGCCCTGAGCCCGCTCCAGCGCCAGTCCAGCGGGTGGTCGCAGAGACCGGCTCGGACCGGGTTCAGATCGATGTAGCGCGCTGCCTCGAGCAGGTGCCCCTCGCTCTCGACGAGCTGCGCGTGGAACCGGCCCTGGAAGACGTGGCCGGTGAGGCCGTGTCGGTGGTTGAACACCTGCCCGTACAACCCGTTCAGCCAGCGCATCCCCGCCGAGAGGTTCGCCTTCGGGACCCGGATCAGCAGATGGAAGTGATTCGGCATCTGGCAGAAGCCGGCCCACTGCCATTCGTGCTCGGCGACCGCCCTGTTGAGGCACCAGAGATGGAAACGGTGGTCATCCGGGTCGAGGAAGACCGGGGCGCGGCGGTTGCCGCGCGCGGTGACGTGGTAGATGCCGCCGGGAACCACGATGCGCGGAGGGCGGGGCACGACACCGAAAGCTAGCTCCTGGAGCCGGCGAGCCCGCCGGCCGGGGCGAATCGTCACGAACACGACGCGCTTCCGTCGCAGAAGGGGTCAGACCCCTGCCATGGCCCCTTCGGCCGGCGGCAGGGATTTACGAATCGGGCTAGTAGACTGGCAGGCCCCGTGGGTCTCTTCGATCACCTGACCGGTTTCGGCGGTCGCGACATGGCCGTGGATCTCGGAACCGCCAACACGCTCGTGTACGTGCGGGGGCGGGGGATCGTGCTCTCGGAGCCGTCCGTGGTGGCGATCGACCAGCGCAGCGGCGAGGTGCACGCAGTCGGGGTCGAGGCGAAGCGGATGCTCGGGCGCACGCCGGGCACGATCACCGCGATCCGGCCTCTGAAGGACGGCGTGATCGCCGACTTCGACGTGACCGAGCAGATGCTTCGCCACTTCATCCAGAAGGTGCACCAGAACCGCTTCGCCCATCCACGCGTCGTCGTCTGCGTTCCGTCGGGCGTCACCGGCGTCGAGCGACGGGCCGTGGAGGAGGCGACCCTGTCCGCGGGTGCCCGCCAGGCTTACCTGATCGAGGAGCCGATGGCGGCGGCGATCGGCGCCGGCCTGCCGATCGCCGAGCCGACCGGGAACATGATCGTCGACATCGGCGGCGGCACCACGGAGGTGGCGGTCATCTCCCTCGGCGGGATCGTCGTCAGCCAGAGCCTCCGGGTCGGCGGCGACGAGATGGACGAGGCGATCATCAACTACGTCAAGCGGGAGTACAAGCTGCTGATCGGACAGCAGACCGCCGAGGAGATCAAGCTCGAGGTCGGCTCGGCGTGGGGGATGCCGGAGGAGGTGCAGGCGGAGGTCCGCGGCCGCGACCTCGTCAGCGGCCTCCCGAAGACGATCATTCTCTCTTCGGAAGAGGTTCGCCACGCCCTCGAGGACCCCGTCAACCAGATCGTCGACGCGATCAAGCAGACGCTCGACAAGACCCCCCCCGAGCTGTCCGCGGACATCATGGACCGGGGGATCGTGCTCGCCGGCGGCGGGGCGCTGCTGAACGGCCTCGACGAGCGCCTGCGCCACGAGACCCACATGCCGATGCATCTGGCCGAGTCGCCGCTCACGTGCGTCGCCGTCGGCTCAGGGCGTAGCCTCGAGGAGTTCGAGGTGATCCACCGCAGCCAGCGGAAGGGCCGTGGCCGGTTGGCTTCGGGGAATCACCGGCCGTAGGGGCGGCGCTTGCGCGGTCTTGGCGCGTCGGTGGGCTTTGCCCGCCGGCGCTGCGGCAGGCGCGGCGGAAGGGCCGCGGCCGGTTGGCTTCGGGGAATCACCGGCCGTAGGGGCGGCGCGCCGACTCCTCGCCTACACTAGGCCGTTCGGTGCCCCGCGGAAGGTCATCTGCGCGCGTGGCGGCGATCGGGTCCTCCACCCAGCGGTCCGGCTCGTCCACGCAGTCGGCTCGCGCGAGCGCCGTCGTCCGTCGCCGAGCGGTCGTCGCCGTCCTCGTCGTCCTCTCGCTGGCGCTCGTCACCGTGTACTTTCGCGAGTCGGACGGGGGCGTCCTGCACAGCCTCCAGTCCGCAGGCGCGAGCGTCCTGCGACCGTTCGAGATCGGTGCCGAGCGCGTCGCCCGGCCGTTCCGCGACGCGGCCGGCTGGGTCGGCGGGCTCCTGCACGCGAAGCGCGACAACAAGAGGCTGCGCCGCGAGAACGACGAGCTCCGCCAGCAGGAGATCCTCAACCAGGCCGCGCTCCGCGAGAACACGCAGCTGAAGGGGCTGCTCGCCTACCTCGACAGCCCGCGCTTCCCCAAGGACTACCGGGCGGTGACGACCCGGGTGATCGCCCGCGCCCCCGGGCAGGTCGCGCAGCAGATCTTCGTCTCGGCCGGGAAGAACAACGGCATCGTCAAGCACGACGTCGTCGTCAGCGCAGACGGCCTGGTCGGCGAGGTGACGAGGGTGGCCTCGAACGTCGCCCAGGTGACGCTCCTGACCGACGCCACGAGCGCTGTCTCCGTCCTGGACATCGGCACCGATGCCTCCGGCGTCGCCCTGCAGGGACCGTCGGGCTCGCTGACGGTCGACCGCGTGACGAAGGACCAGGTCGTCCGCCGGAACGACGTGCTGGTCACAGCCGGCTGGCGCTCCGGCGACCTGTCGTCGCTCTTCCCCCGTGGGATCCCCGTGTGCGTCGTCAACGAGGTCGGGCAGTCCGACACGGACACGTACAAGGCCATCCAGTGCAACCCCTTTGTGAACTTCTCGACTCTGGAGGCCGTGATCGTCCTCGTCCGCAAGCAGGGGCCGTAGGTGGTCCTCGACTGGACGAAGGCGCTCGTGCTGGTCTTCGCGGCCGCGATCCTCCAGGTGTCGGTGTTCTCCAGCGTGACGATCCTGCACGGCACGCCGGATCTGCTGCTCGTGACGATCATCTGCGTCGCCTTCCTCCGCGGCCCGGTCGCCGGCGCCGTGATCGGGTTCTGGGGCGGGTTGCTCGTCGACACGGCCACTCTCGGCACGCTCGGCGTGACGTCGCTGCTCCTGACGATCGCCGGGTACTGGATCGGCCGCTACGGCGAGACGACCGGTCGCGACCGCTCGCACGCGCCGTTCGTCTCGGTGGGGGTCGTCACGTTCGTGTACGCGCTCGGGTACCTGGCCTTCCACTACGTCCTGGGCGACCCGGCGCCCGCGCGGGAGATCCTGTGGAGCACGCTCTTCCAGGGGATCGCGCTGAACCTGATCCTGACCTGGCCGGCGTACGCGCTCGGCCGGGCGCTCCTGCCGCAGCCGGGCCGCCACGACCGGATCGACCGGGCCCACGCTCTTGGCTAGCACGAGCGGCAACCGCGCGGACCGCTTCCTCCCGCCCGACCCGCGGGTCGAGGAGCCGTATCTCTTCACGCCGAGGATGGCGCTGCGGGTGGCGATCCTGGCCTCGGTCGCGCTCGTCGTCTTCGCGGTCCTGCTCCTCCGGCTCTGGTCGCTCCAGATCCTCTCCGGCACGAAGTACGAGGCGGCGGCGCTGAACAACCAGCTCCGCACCTCGCCCGTCGAGGCGCAGCGCGGCCACATCCTCGACCGGGTGGGCCGCACGCTGGTCACGAACGTCGCGAGCACGGCGGTGAAGGTCTCCCCGGCCGACCTGCCCAAGCACCACCGGTACGCGGAGATGCAGCAGCTCGCCGCCGTGCTGCACCTCCCCCTGCACCTGGTGCTGGCCAGGCTGGAGCAGGGGAAGGCGAGCCCGCTGACGCCGGTGACGATGCAGGTCGCGGTGCACGACGACCAGGTCGCCTACCTGCTCGAGCGCAAGCGCGAGTTCCCCGGCGTGAAGATCACGACGACGTACCTCCGCAAGTACAACTCGGAGGCCCTGCTGGCGCACGTGCTCGGCTACGTCGGCGAGGTCTCGCCGGCGCAGCTGGCCGTGTACAGGAAGGAGGGCTACACCTCCTGCGACGTCCCGCGGGCGGTGGAGGCGAACGTGCCCTGCCCAGGCGACCGGGTCGGGCAGGCCGGGGTCGAGCGGAGCTACGACACCTACCTCCGCGGCATCTCCGGGGAGGAGTTGCAGCGCTTCAACGCCGTCGGCGACAAGGTCGGGAACGCCGAGACCACGAAGTCGCCGGTCTCCGGGCACTCGATCCGACTGACGATCGACATCTCGCTCCAGCGGGCGGCCGAGCGCGCGCTCCAGTACGGGATCCGGCTCGCGCACGCGGACAACCACTGGCTGGCGAACGGCGGCGCGGTCGTCGCGATGAATCCGCGGAACGGCGAGATCCTGGCGATGGCCTCGGCTCCGACGTTCAAGCCGAGCGTGTTCGTCGGCCGGCCCGACCGGAAGAGGCTGGCGGCGCTGCTCGACCCGAAGGTGGCGAAGCAGGACAACTACCCGGGGCTCGACCGCGTGACCGAGGGTCTCTATCCACCGGGCTCGACGTTCAAGCCGGTGACGGCGCTGGCGGCGATGGAGACGGGGCTGATCTCGCCGTTCCAGACGCTCCAGTGCACTCCGACGTACCCCGTGCACGGGCAGGTCTTCAAGAACTGGGATCCGTTCGCGAACGAGCCGATGACGCTCCCGCAGGCGCTCGGCGCCTCCTGCGACACCTACTTCTACCAGCTCGGCTACGACTTCTACGGGCTGCCGGCCGTGCAGGGGCATCCGCTCCAGGGGTGGGCGAGCCGGTTCGGGTTCGGCGCGCCGACGGGCATCGACGTCGGCCCGGAGCAGGCCGGCCTCCTGCCGACGCCGGAGTGGCGGCAGGCCACGTACACGAAGAAGACCGATCCGTGCTGCTGGGAGATCGACCGGCTCTGGAAGCCCGGCGACTCGATCCAGCTCGCGATCGGGCAGAAGGACCTGCTCGTCACCCCGCTCCAGATGGTGCGCTTCTACTCGCTGATCGCGAACGGCGGCAAGCTCGTCACGCCGCACGTCCTCTACGCCGTCGACCAGCAGGACGGCGGCCGCCGCTACGTGAACCCTCCCGCCCCGCAGGACAGCCATGTCGACCCGGATGCGCTCGCCGTCGTCCGCGACGGGCTGTACCGGGCGACCCACTTCCCGTACGGGACCGCGACCGCCGTCTTCGGCAATTTTCCGGTCACGGTCGCCGGCAAGACGGGCACGGCCGAGAAGGTCGTGCAACCTCCCGGCTATGCACACCCGGTCCTCCAGGACCAGTCCTGGTGGTGTGGGTACGCGCCCGCGGACGCGACCGAGCCGCCCTCGATCGCGGTCTGCGCGGTGATCGAGAACGGCGGCCACGGCGGCACCGCGGCCGCACCGACCGCGTTGAAGGTGTTCGAGCACTACTTCCACGCCAAGGCCCCCCCGATCGGGAGCATCCACTCCGACTAGACGATGACCGACCTCGTCTACAGCGCCGGCGCGAGGGCCCGTGCAAGGGCACGCCGCCGCGGGCTCGAGCGGCCCGCGCCGCTCTTCGCGCGGCTCGACTGGGTGATGCTCGCGTCGGTCGCCGGCATCGTCCTCTACGGGCTCTGGGCGATCGCGGGCATCACCCGCCACGACGTCGCCGGGAGCCCCGACTACTACGTGTACCGCCAGGTCGTGTTCGTCGCGGTCGGCGCGGTCGTCATGGTCGTGTCGATCCTCGTCAACCCCGACCTCTACCGCCGCTTCAAGCGGCACATCTACCTGGGGACGCTCCTCCTCTTCGCGGTCGTCATCATGAAGGGAACCGTCGCGCGCGGGTCGAAGCGGTGGATCGACCTCGGCTTCTTCCGCTTCCAGCCGTCCGAGTTCGGGAAGCTGCTCGTCGCGCTCGCGCTCGCCGGCTTTCTCGCCGACCGCTTCCGCCGCGTGACGGACGTGCGGTCGGTGGTGACGACGCTGGCCCTGGCGGTCCCGCCGATGTTCCTCGTGTTCGTCCAGCCGGACATCGGCTCCGCGCTCGTGTACGCGGCCGCGCTCCTGGCCGTGCTCTTCGTGGCCGGGACTCGCTGGCTCCACCTCGGCGTGCTCGCGATCGTCCTGGTGCTGCTCGCCCTCAGCGTCCTGTGGTGGCTGCCGTCGGCCGGGACGCCCGTGCTGAAGGGCTACCAGACGAAGCGCCTCGTCGGGTTCGTCCACCCCGACCAGGATCCGGGCGGCTCGACCTACAACGTCAACCAGTCGATCACCGCGGTCGGCTCGGGCGGGACGACCGGCCGGGGGGTGGCGGGAGCGACTCAGACCAGCCTGAAGTTCCTGCCGGAGCACGCGACCGACTTCGCCTTCGCGTCGCTCGCCGAGCAGCGAGGATTCCTCGGCGCCGGCTTCCTGCTCATGCTCTACCTGCTCGTCGTCTGGCGGGGGCTGAAGATCGTCACCGCGGCCCGCGACCCGTTCTCGGCGATCGCGGCCGGCGGGATCGTCTTCGCGCTCCTGTTCCAGGTGTTCGTCAACGTCGGGATGACGATCGGGATCGCGCCGGTGACTGGCATCCCGCTGCCGATGGTGAGCGTGGGCGGCTCGTCGATGGTCGCGAACCTGCTGGCGATCGGTGTGCTGCAGGCGATCCACGCGCGGGGCCGGGGGCGCGGCCGGCTCGGGCGCTGGTAGTGCCGAAGGCGAAGCGCACTCTTCCGGTCAAGCCGTCCGCCGTCCGCGGGATCCTCAGAGAGTTGCGCGAGTCGGCCCGCGACGACCGGCCGCTGGTCGTCTCCGGCGCCCGCGGGCTCGTCCCCGTGCTCGCGCGGGAGCTGACGAGCGGCGGCGTCGCCGCCGCGGTTCGCGAGCAGGGCCCGCTCGAGGGCGCAGCCGCGCTCGTGCACGTGCTCGCCGCGGAGCCGTCGAAGGAGGACGAGGAGCTGCTCCGGGCGGCCGCGCGCCGGAGGATCCCGGCCATCGTGGTCGGCGAGGTCGAAGGGCACGTTCCCCACGTTCTCGACCAGAACGTCGTCCGGGTCGGCGTGGGCAAGGGCTTCCCGACGGCGGAGATCGCCAGGCGGCTCGCGCGCGCCCTCGGCGAGTCGGCGACCCCGCTCGCCGCGCGCCTTCCCGTCCTGAGAAAGCCGGTCTGCGACGAGCTGATCCGCCGGCTCTCGCGCCAGAACGGCCTGGTGGGTGCGGCCTTCTTCGTTCCCGGCGAGGACCTGCCGGCGCTGACGCTGAACCAGATCCGGCTCGTGCTCCGCATCGCGGACGCCTACGGGTTCGAGATCGATCGCGAGCGGCTGCCCGAGGTTCTCGGCGTGGTCGGCTCCGGGGTCGGCTTCCGCGCCCTCGCGCGCAGGACGATCGGCGTGGTGCCGATCGTCGGATGGGCGGTCAAGGGGGCGATCGCCTACGGGGGAACGCGCGCACTCGGCGAGGCTGCGGTGCGCTACTTCGACCGCCGCGCGCCGGTGACGCGGGTCCCGGGCGCGCGCACGCTCTTCCCACGCTAGGCGAGGGCCCGATCGCACCGACGACACCGCCTGTCCGTCCGACTGACGTCCTAGCATCGCGCCCGTCAGCGACCCGGAGGGAGCGCCCGGATGGTGAACAAGCGCGAAGCGGAGGAGCTGCTCATGATCGAGGAGGCCGACGCCTGGTTCGAGTACCTCGAGGCGACTCGCAACCAATCGGAGACCCGCTACGGCGAGGTGGAGCCGTGGGCCTGGGCGCGCCTGAACCAGCGTCTCCGCGCGATCCGCACGCGCCGCGCGAAGCTGCGGCCGGCAGCTGCCTGAGCCGCGCTCTGGGCCCGCGGTCTGGGTCGGCCCGGCCGACTGGTACGCTGACGGGCGAGGCACCCATGCCGAGCTCTTGTCCCGATCCACTCTTGTATCTCGAACCCGCTGCGCCGGGCGCCCCTGCGTGGGCCGCCGCGCGCGAAAAGGAGAATTCACTTGCCCCTGCCATGGTTTCGCAGGAAGAAGGACGACCGCGAGCAGCCTGCCGCGGAGGTTGCGCCCGCCCGGGAGGTACCAGCACCGCCTAGCACCGAGCGCCCGGCCCGGCCGGCCGAGAGCCCGACCGCCGAGAGCCCGCCCGCCGACGGCGAGGCGGCCGCGAAGAGACGCCGCCGCGGCAGTCGCGGCGGCCGGAACCGGCGCAAGCCGACGCCGGCGGCCGCCGAGCAGGAGGCTCCGGTGAAGGCGTCCCGGCCGGCGCCGAAGCCCAGGCAACCGGTGAAGGAGGCGAAGCCAAAGCCCGGCGAGCGGCGGCGCAGCCCGGCTCCCCGCCGTCGCCAGGCCGCGCGCCGCGCGCCCCTTCCGGCCGCGAAACGCGAGCTGCTCGTATCGGTGGGCGTGGCCGAGAAGCGCGTCGCCGTGCTCGAGGACGACCGCGTCGCCGAGGTGTATCTCGAGCGCCCCGAGCGCCGCTCGATCGCCGGGAACATCTACAAGGGCGTGGTCGACAACGTCCTTCCGGGCATGGAGGCCGCGTTCGTCGAGATCGGGCTCGAGAAGAACGGCTTCCTGTTCGTGGACGAGATCGTCGGCCCCGAGCTCGAGGGCCGCCGCCCGCGAGGCCGCCGCATCACCGACCTGATCACCCGCGGCGAGGAGGTGCTCGTCCAGGCGGTCAAGGACCCGATGAAGACGAAGGGCGCCCGCCTGACGACGGAGATCTCGCTCCCCGGCCGCTTCGTGGTCTTCGTGCCGCACGGAGAGGGCCTCGGGGTCTCCCGCCGGCTCGAAGAGGACGAGCGCAACCGGCTCCGCGACATCGTCAAGGCGATCGCGCCCAAGCAGGGCGGGGTGATCGTCCGCACGGCCGCCGAGGGCGCCTCGGCCGACGACGTCCGTCTCGACCTCGAGTTCCTGATGAAGCTCTGGAAGCAGATCCAGGCCCGGGCGAAGGAGGCGGCGCCGCCCTCGCTGATCTTCGAGGAGGCAGAGTTGCCGTTGCGCGTCACGCGCGACCTCTTCACGGGCGACTTCGAGAAGGCGCTCGTGGACGACGACCTCACGCTCAAGCGCATCCAGGGCTACCTGAAGAAGACGTCGCCGCACATGGCCGAGCGCGTCGTCCGCTACCGCGACCGGACGCCGCTGTTCGAGGCGTACGGGGTGGACGCCGAGATCCGCTCGACGCTCTCCAGGCGCGTGAACCTGCCCTCGGGCGGCTACCTGATCTTCGACTACGCGGAGGCCTTCACCGTGATCGACGTGAACACCGGTCGCTTCGTCGGCTCCCGATCGAAGTCGTCGAGCGCCCGGCTCGAGGACACGGTGACGAAGAACAACCTCGAGGCCGTGAAGGAGGTCGTGCGGCAGCTTCGCCTGCGGGACATCGGCGGGATCATCGTCATCGACTTCATCGACATGGCGAACCCGAAGAACCGGGAGGCGGTCGAGCACGCCCTCCAGCAGGAGCTGGAGCGCGACCGGACGAAGACCTACGTGGTCGAGATCTCGCCCCTCGGGCTGGTCGAGATGACGCGCCAGAACGTCACCGACGGGCCACGCGAGATCCTCACGCGCAAGTGCCCGACCTGCGCCGGCGAGGGCGTGGTCGTCTCCGAGCAGACCGCCGTGGTCGACGCCGAGACCAGGCTACGCGCGCTGGCGGCGTCGAAGCCCCGCACCAGGGCGTTCGCCGTGGAGCTGAACGCCCATGTTGCCGAGCTCCTGATCGGCCCCGGCGCGAAGCGGCTCGAGGAGATCGAGGCGTCGACCAGGCGCCGGTTCTTCCTCGTCGGCAAGGAGGGCGTCGCGCACGACCACTTCACGGTCGTCGAGGAGGGCACCGTCGAGAGGCTCGCGATCACCGGCGCGGCGGTCAGCGAGGGGCAGACGCTCGAGCTGAAGCTCGTCGAGGTCGGCCGCTACGACGCGCGCGCCGGCGTCGGGAGAGTCGACGGCACCCTGGTCGCGGTCGGCGGGGCGGCCAAGCTCGTCGGCAAGCGGGTGAGCGTCCGCGTCGAGCGCGTGCTCGACGGCGTCGCCTACGCGACGCTCGCCCAGCAGCCCGAGACCTCACCCGACCCGATCACCGCCGAGGCCCAGGCCGAGAAGCCGACGCGTGCGTCCCGAGCCCGGAAGCCAGAGGCCGAGCCGGCGGAAGGGGCGCTCGACGACGATGCCGCCGCCGCAGATGGCGGGCCGGAGCCGGAGCCTGAGCCGGAGCCGGATGAGGCAGAGGGGCCGGCTGCGGAGGCGCCGGCGAAGAAGAAGACCAAGCGCGGCACGCGCGGCGGCCGCGGCCGCAAGAAGAAGCCGGCCGCCACGCAGGCGGCGGACGCCGCGCCGGTCGTCGCCGAGGAGCCCGAGCCGGCGGTCGCCGAGGAGCCCGAGCCGGCGGTCGCCGAGGAGCCCGAGTCGGCCGTCTCCGAGGGCACCGAGCCGGCCGTCTCCGAGGAGGGCACCGAGCGCCCCGCCGTCGAGACCCCGCCGAAGAAGAAGACCAGGCGCGGCTCGCGCGGCGGCCGCGGCCGCAAGAAGAAACCGGCCCCCGCCGCCGCGGCCGCCGCCAACGGCGCCGTCGAGCCCGCGCCCGCCGTCGAGCCCGCGCCCGCCGACGTCGCGCGCCCGACGATCCACGTTCCGGGCGAGGAGCTCGGCGCGGCCCCGCCCGAGAACGGCGATCAGCCTCCCGCAGCCCAGAAGAAGAAGACGCGCCGCGGCTCGCGCGGCGGGCGGCGCCGCCGCAAGTCGGCCGGCACCGCGGCCGCCTCCGAGCCGGGCTCGGGCCAGGGCTAGCCAGGTTCCGGGCGGGAAAGGCGCGAGAGCGGCCGAAATCTGGCTAGAATTGCTGCTCCGCGGGCCGATGCCCGCGGTTCCTATGACATACGCGATCGTGAAGCTCGGCGGCAGGCAGTACCGCGTCCATGAGGGCGAGAAGCTCCTCGTGGACCGTCTCGCGATCGACGAGAGCAAGACGTTCCATCCCGAGGTGCTGTTCGTCGGGGGCGACGGCGAGCACGAGCTCGCGCCGAAGGGCGTGGAGGTGACCGCCAGGGTCGTCGGTCACGTCCTCGGCGAGAAGGTGGCGATCGGCAAGCACAAGCAGCGCACGGGCTACCGGCGCCGCAACGGGTTCAGGGCCCGGCTCTCCCAGGTCGAGATCGAGACGATCGGGGCGAAGGCCTCCCGCGCGGCGGCGAAGCCCGCGGCGGCGGCCGACGAGAAGCCGAGACCGAAGCCGAAGCCCGCGGCGGCGTCGAAGAAGCCGCCGGCGACCCGGAAACCCGCGACGAAGAAGGCGGCGGAGTAATGGCGCACAAGAAGGGACTCGGTTCCTCGCGCAACGGGCGCGACTCGAACCCGAAGATGCTCGGAGTGAAGATGTTCGCAGGCGAGGAGGTCAAGGCCGGCATGATCATCGTCCGTCAGCGCGGAACGCTGTTCCGCCCCGGCCCCGGCACCGGGATCGGCCGCGACGACACGATCTTCGCCACCCAACACGGACACGTTCGGTTCCGGACGAGCGGGGAGCGTCGCACCGTCTCGGTCGTCGCGCCCTGACGGCCTGTCGGCGGGCCGGCATCCCGGCGTGTTTCACGACCGCGCCACCATCCGTGTCGCCGCCGGGCGGGGCGGCGACGGCGGGCTGAGCTTCCGCCGCGAGAAGCACGTGCCGAAGGGCGGGCCGGACGGGGGCGACGGCGGTCGCGGCGGTGACGTCGTGCTGGTCGCCGACCGGGACCTGCGGGACCTCGCGGGCCTGCGCTCGCGACACCGCTTCGCAGCGGGCCGGGGCGAGCCGGGGCGCGGCAGCGGCAAGCACGGCGCAGCCGGGGCCGATGTCGAGTTGCGCCTGCCTGTTGGCACGCAGATCGTGCAGGCCGAGCAGCTCGTGGCCGACCTCGCCGCTCCCGGCTCCCGGGTCGTGGCTGCCCGCGGCGGCGCCGGAGGCCGCGGCAACCGCCATTTCGCCACCCCGACGCGGCAGACGCCCCGCTTCGCCGAGACCGGGCTGCCCGGCGAGGAGGCGGAGCTCGAGCTTCGCCTCAAGCTGCTCGCGGACGCGGCGCTGGTCGGGCTGCCGAACGCCGGCAAGTCCTCGCTTCTGCGCCGAATCTCGAACGCGAAGCCGAAGGTCGCCGATTACCCGTTCACCACTCTCCAGCCCGTCCTCGGCACCGTCGACGCTCCGGACGGACGGCAGCTGACGGTCGCCGACGTGCCCGGGCTGATCGAGGGGGCGAGCCGCGGAGTCGGCCTCGGGCACGAGTTCCTGGCCCATCTCGAGCGGGCGACGCTCCTCGTGCACGTGATCGACGCCGCGGCCGCCGACCCGGTCGCCCAGTTCCGCCAGGTCGATCACGAGCTCGCCGAGTACGGCGCCGGGCTGGACGAGCGCCGCCAGGCGGTCGTGCTCAACAAGATCGACCTCTTCCCGGAGCGGCCGGCGCTCGACCTCGACGACGATCGCGTCGTGGGCGTCTTCGCCCTCTCGGCCGCGACGGGCGAGGGCCTGGAGGACTTCAAGCGCGCCCTGTTCACGCTCGTCCCGCCGACGCAGGAGCCGCCGCCGAGCGATCCCGGCCTGTCCGAGTTCGTGGTCTACCGGCCGCAGCCGAGCGCGCCCCGCTTCCGGATCCTGCGCACCGACCGGGGATTTCGCGTCCAGGGGCAGCCGCCTCCGGCCGGCGAGCTCGAGGCCGCGCTTCGTGCGGCGGGTGCCCGCAAGGGCAGCGAGGTCGAGGTCGGCGAGGAGACGCTGGTCCTCGAGTGACCGGCCTGCTCGGAGGGGCGTTCGACCCGCCGCACCTCGGCCATGTCGCCCTGGCCGACGCGGGCGAGCGGGAGCTCGCCCTGGACGGCGTGGTCGTCGTCGTCGTCGCCGATCCCGGGCACAAGGACGTGCACGCGCCCGCCGAGACCAGGCTCGAGCTCGCACGCGCCGCATTTCCCGGACGCGAGGTCGAGCTCGACCGCCACGCACGCACGGTCGACATGCTCCGCGACGGACCGTGGCGCGATCCCGTCTTCCTGATCGGTGCGGACGAGTTCCTCGACTTTCCGCGCTGGCAGGAGCCGGAGGAGGTGCTCCAGCGCGCGCGGCTCGGTGTCGGCAGCCGGCCCGGATACTCGCCCGCGGCGCTCGACGAGGTGCTCGCCGGGATCGGTCGGCGCGACCGCGTCCTGTTCTTCGAGCTGGAGCGGGTGGCCGTGTCCTCGCGCCAGATCCGGGAGCGGATCGCGCGCGGCGAGTCGATCGAAGGGGAGGTTCCACCGGCTGTCGCCGCGGCGATCGCCGGCGGCGGCCTCTACCGCGGGTACACTGGCGCCGTCCTCAACGGGAGCAGCTGACTGACACCACTCGAGCAAGCACGCCGCATCGCCGGCCTCGCCCAGGAGAAGCTGGCCCAGGAGGTCGTCATCCTGGACATGACCCCGGTGTGCACCTACACGGACTACTTCGTGATCTGCAGCGGGCAGAGCCCGCGGCAGACGAAGGCGATCTACGACGAGGTGCACGCGACCCTGAAGCGGGAGTCGCGGACGCTGCCGGTGGCCGTGGACGGGCCCCGCGAGGGGAGTTGGATCGTCGCCGACTACCTCGACGTCGTCCTGCACGTGTTCACGCCGGAAGCGCGCAGGTTCTACGCGCTCGAGGATCTCTGGGGCGACGTTCCGTCGGTGGAGGTCGAGGCCGTCTCCGCCTGATCCGGGAGCAGGCCGGGATCGGCCGTCCCCGGTCGCGATTCGAACCGGACGGTACACTGGCTGCCCGAGGGGCCGTAGCTCAGCTGGGAGAGCGTCTGGCTGGCAGCCAGAAGGTCACGGGTTCGAATCCCGTCGGCTCCACTCCGTCGGTACACGTCTTGGACGCGGGCCAGGAGTCGCCCCCGTGTGTCCCGGCGGCGACCTCCTGGGAAGAGTTCGGAAGCTGCGGCCTTCTTGGCACGTTTCGAGAGCCTGATCGGTAGAAAGCGTCTGGACGACTTGGTTGCGGATCCGCCGGGCTCGCCGACGTGGACGGTATGGGCCCGGGTCGAGTCCTGGCGGCCGTGGGGCAGAGCGGCGGTTAGGTTGTGCGAGGGCGGCCATGACGACGAGGACTGTGAATCTTTCGAGCCCGTCGCGTGTCCTCTTCCCGGAGGACGGGATCACGAAGGGCGACGTGTTCGAGTACTACCGCGAGGTCGGCCCAACGCTTGTCCCGCACCTGCGCGATCGGCCGTTCACGATGAAGCGCTACCCGCACGGAATCAACGGCGAGGTCTTCTTCCAGAAGCAGGCGCCGAGGGGGATGCCGGCGTGGATTCCCACACGCCAGTTCAGGACCTTTCCACGCGAGGGCGGCTCTCGGCTCGTCGATTTCCCGTTACTCAATTCCGTCGAGTCCGTGCTCTGGATGGTGCAGATGAACTGTGTCGACATGAACGCCTGGTATTCGCGCGTCGACAAGCCGCACCGGCCGGGCTTCGTCCTTTTCGACCTCGATCCGCCGGACGACGGCTTCGAGCTTGCGATCGAGGTCGCGCACCTGATCCGAGCTCTGCTCGACGAGGTCGAGCTGCCGGGGTACGTGAAGACGAGCGGCGCCGACGGCATCCACGTCGTCGCGCCGATCACGCGCCGTTCGACCTTCGAGCAGACGTACGCGTTCGCCGAGCGCGCCGCGCGGCTGCTTGAGCGGAACCATCCCGGCAAGGTGACGACGGAGTGGCTGAAGAAGAAGCGGCGCGGCGTCCTCGTCGACCACCGCCAGAACGGCTGGGGGAAGACGATTGCATCCGTCTACTCGGTGCGTCCGAAGCCTGGCGCACCCGTGTCCACGCCCTTGCGATGGAAGGAGCTCAGGCCCGGCCTCGTTCCGCGCGACTTCGGGATGGCCATTGCGCTGGAGCGAATCGCTCTGCACGGTGACTTGTTCGCTCCGGTGCTGGAGCATCCCCGACCGCTCGCTCCGGCCGCCCGCCGTCTGGACGCGCTCGACGATTGACACTCGAGAAAGGACGGTGGTGGCCTCCTGGTCGTGTTTGGAGGCCCGATGCGACCTCCTGCGGGAATCGGGGCCGGCTACGCAGCGGCGGCTCGGCAACCTCCTCGTCTGCACCCAGAAGTGATGCTCGAGCCAGGGTTCGTCGCTGACCTGCTTACCGCCGGTGTTGACAGTTCAGGCCGCGGTTTTCTGTGGATCCTTCCGGGTCCGGCACACCTCGAGCGGTGTTCGGTATCCGATCGTCTGGGGCGCCGGCGAGCTGTTCACCGGCTGGTTGTTCAGACTTCACCGGGCGCAAGCCGCTGGTCGTCGGTGGGAATGATCGTCCAGGCGGTCGCGCTCGGACTGCTCCTCGTCGGGAACGGCGGGTTCCACCTGGCGCTCGCCGCCGCCGCGCTCCTCGGAGTCGGGACGGCGATGGTCTACCCGACGCTGCTCGCCGCCCTCTCGGATGCGAGCCAGCCCCGTGACCGAGCCCGCGTCGTCGGCGTCTACCGCTTCTCTGGCGCGACTTCGGCTTCGTCTTCGGCGCCGACGCCACCTCGCCGAGAGCGGCAATCGGGATCGTCGCCGCTCTCACCGCCGCGAGCGGACTGGCCATCGCGGCAACCCCCCGGCAGGCACCACAACCCGGAAGGAGGCGCAATGCGCGCGAGCGATTGTCCGTGCGGGCACCGGCTTCGACGGGCATGGAGGATGCAGAGCGTGTCCCGCTCGCGTTCCTGTGGGGAGCCACCCGCCGGGCCTTGTTCGCCTTCGCGGTCGTGCCTCGTGCGCCGAACTTCTGTGCCTTGCTCCGGTGTCTTCGAACTTCGAGCGCGCGTCAGTGTCGAGTTGCCCGGGGTCGGCCGAGGATGCGATCCGAGCCGCCGGTCGGACCGCCATGCCCACGATCTTCCCTCGTTTGACCTCGCACTCGCCGGTGTGCCGTCCCCGCCCTGATCTCGAGATCGAGTGCTGATGCGCGACCGGCACAGGCCGTGGCCTGTGCCGGTCGCGTGCCGAGCCTGGCTCGCCGACAGGGACGCAGCCGTCCACCCGCTCGGATCTCGCGTCCGTGCCGGATCGGGCCTACGAGCAGAACTCGTCCCAGTCGGCGAGGTCGAAGAAGTGCTCGCGCGCGCCCACCGAAGCGGCTGGCTAGGCGTCGTACCGGCCGGCGAGCTCGGCCGCCTGCGGCTTGCCCTTGTGCCCGGCCTCCTGCAAGATCGGCGGGACCTCGGGATCGGAGACGAAGCTCTGCCAGCCCTCCGCATCCCAGTCGAAGATCACCCAGACCCGGTCGTCCTCGTTGGGATCGCGAAAGACGGTCGAGCCCCTGGATCCGTGCTGCCTTCGCTTGTCGACTCCCTTGGTCGAGAAGATCGTCAGGAAGCGGTCGAGATCCTCGACCTTCGTCGTTGCCAGGAGCATTGTCTCCTCCTCGGTGGCTCTCGGCGCCGCCATTCGACGCCGACGGTGAGGTGAGTGTAGGGCCCTGGTCGTCGAGGCGACATCGGGCGAACGCCCTATGCGGTGCGAACGAGGTCGTGCTCGAAGGCCCAGAGCGTCGCCGCGGCGCGGCTGCGGACCCCGGCCTTCTGGTAGACGTGCTGAACATGGTGCCCGACGGTCTTGGCCGAGATGCCGAGATCCCGGGCGATCCGCTGGTTGGATTCGCCGCGGACGAGCACGAGGAGGACCTCCAGCTCCCGTTCGGTCAGCCCGGCAGGAAGCTCGCGGGGCCGCTCACGCACACGGTGGCCGGCGGCGGCGAGCACGGCGTCGACCGCGTCCGGGTCGAGCCTCCCCTCGTCGGCCTCCCGCGTCAACTCGGCCTCCGCCGCCGGCGCGTCGAGAGCCGGCCTGTGCGGCCGTGCCTCGCGCATCGCCCCGTAGCAGTCGGCGGCGGCGAGGATCCGGGCCGCCCGATCGAGCGCCGGCCCCCGCGTGCCGCGGTGGTAGCCGGAGCCGTCGAGCCGTTCGTGGTGCGAGCCGGCGAGGATTCCGATCGGAGCGAGCACCGGCGACTGGGCGAAGGCTCGCTCGGAGAAGTGAGGATGCAGTCGCACCCGCTCCCACTCCCCGAACCCGAGTGGCCCGGGCTTCTCCCAGATCGCGTTCGACACGCCCACGCGGCCGAGGTCGTGCGCGAGCGCGGCTCGGCGGACGAGCGTCACGGAAGCTGCGGGGAGACCCATACGCCAGGCGGCGGCCTCGGCGTGCTCGGCCACAGCGGTCGAGTGCTCGCGAAGCCACGGGGACTTGAGGCCGGTGAGGGCGGCGATGGCCGTGAAGGCGGCGTCGACGCGTCCACCTGCGATCCAGATCTGCGGGAAGGGCTCGGTCTCCAGCGCCTGCTGCCACATCCGCGCCTCGTCGAGCCCGGCGAGCATGTCGGCGAGGTTGCGCGTGGCGAGATCGGCGAGCCGAGGCTCGTACGCAGTACCCCTACGACGCTCGACGACGGCTCGGGCCTCGTCTGCGTCTGCGGCGGAGAGGAAGAGGGAGATGTCCCTCGCCACGTGCAGGAGCCGCATCGGCAGCGGGATCACGTCGCCGCGGGCGTCCGGGAATCCCCGTCCGTCCCAGCGCGCGAAGACGTACTCGAGCGCCGACTGGACGCTCGAGCCGAGGCCGAGCCAGCCCGCGAACCGCTGCGCCACCTCGCACATCGTCGCGAACGCCTCACGGGCCCTCGGGCGGGCGTTGGCAATCGCCTCGTCGACCATCGCCGCCCGCACCTCGGGGGGGCGACCGGCGCCGACGTAGGCCTGGTAGAACGCAAGCACCTCCGTGGGATTGGTCGGGTCGATGAGGAAGAAGGCGGCCCTGTGCGCGATGTCGTCGCCGAACAGCTGCGTCGCCTCGTGCCCGTTCGACGTGCACCCTGACGCGTGGAGGAGGGCGATGTAGTACGTGTCCGCGAGCTCCCGCGCCGACGCTCCGGCGAGCTCGCCGAGCCGGACCGCGAGCACGGCGGTGCGCAGTGCATGCTCGAGCGGCTGCCCGGTGCCGAGGTCGGTTGCGAGCGAGAGCGCACCGACGACCTCGGCGGCGCGGATCGGCCGCTCGCCCGCAGGCGCTACCGCGGCTGCTCCGGGATCCTCCCCCTCCACCCCGGGGATCCTACGCCCGACCTCCGCCATGCGGCGACGAGCCGCCACGGAGCAGGGCTGCCCGCCGGTCGTGGGAGTCGTCGCCTCGCAGACGTCTCCTCGCCGCCCGGCCACGAGCTGAGGTTGCGCCTCCGGGGCGATGAGGGCGCCGCACGTGGCGACGCGGGCGCAGGCGTCCCACTCGTCGAGCATGCGGATTGCCCGCCGCCCGCTGAAGGAGCGGTTCCCGCCCTCGCGAAGACTCGCGCGATGAAGCCCTCGCAGTATCGGTCGGCTCTTCGTACGACGGTCGGCGCGAGCGCAGCCCCCTACGGCTACACGCTGACGATCTGGACGAGCGGAGCCGTGCTCTCGCATGCTCGTGGCATCCCGGGCACGGCCGATGCGCTCCTGTTCTTCGTCGGTGCGGTCGCGGCATACGCGGATCGTCGGCGGCCTCGCGTTCGGCGGCTTCTGGGAGCGGCTGATCCCGGAGCCGACGCGGGCGGTGGCGTGGGGCGGGCTCCACCTCTTCTCGGTCGGTCTCGCGATCGGGGTCGCCTCGCTCGTCGCCCACCTGGTCGAGAACATCGGCGCGTGGCCCCTGGGCGGATTCCTCGCGACCACGCTGTACCTCACGGTCTCGGCGTTCCAGCTCGCCCTGGCGCATGCGGCGCGGCGGGGGCTTCCGCCGGCCTAGTAGCCGATCGGACCGGGAATCCGGCCGGTGCGCGGGGTGGAAGCGGGAGCCCGAGTCGGACGCGGCTGGACGTTCGCACGTGGAGCGGTCACGGGCGACGAGATCGGGCCGGGGCCAGGTCGGGCGGGGCCAGCGGGCGTCCTTCCTCACGTCATGCGCCGGTGTCGCGGGCTTCGCCGGTGAGGTGGTCGGTTCGCTTCCCTGGTGACCGGCCGTACCCGCGGGGACCGCTCGACCGTTGCAGGCACATGGCGAACGTTCTGATCGAGGCGCAGCTCCAGGAGCTCGAGTCGGAGCAGCAGCTCGTCCTGCGCTGGCGCTGCGAGCAGTTCGGCCGGCTCGGCTTCGACCGGATCGACTCGCAGCTGCTCGCCGACTCGCCCGCCGATCTCGGATTTGCCCGCCGCCTCTGCTCGTCGGGCTGCTCGCTCGACCTCGCCTTCCGCATCCTGGCGTAGGCTCCGCCCTGTGGGAGCGCGGTCCCGGAGCGAGCGGACGCGAGTGCGGCGCGAGCCCGCACGCGGCGCGTACGACCGCGCGACGATCGACGCGATCCTCGACGAGGGGCTCGTCTGCCATCTCGGCTTCGTCCACGGCCGCCAGCCGTACGTGATCCCGACCCTGTACGGCCGTGTCGGCGACGAGGTGTACGTGCACGGCTCGACCGCGAGCAGGATGCTTCGGACGCTCGAGGGCGGCGTCGACGCCTGTCTCACCGTGACCCTCGTGGACGGCGTCGTCCTGGCTCGTTCGATCTTCAACCACTCGATCAACTACCGCTCGGTGGTCGTCCTCGGCCGTGCGCTGCCGGTCTCGGAGCCGGGCGAGAAGCTGTGCGCGCTGGAGGCGTTCAGCGAGCGGCTGCTGCCCGGCCGCTGGGGCGACGTTCGGCCGCCGGCGCGGCAGGAGCTGAAGGCGACCGCGATCCTGCGGCTGCCGCTCGAGGAGGTCTCGGCGAAGGTGCGCACCGGCCCGCCGCAGGACGACGAGCCCGACTACGCCTGGCCTGTCTGGGCGGGGGTGATCCCGCTCGAGCTCGTTGCCCGGGAGGCGATACCGGATCCGCGGCTCGCGGCCGGCTTCGTCGCACCCGTCTGGCGGCGCTAGGAGTCCACCACCGTTCGGCGGCCGGCTGGGCGGAGCCGCGAGCTGGAGCCGGAGCAGGAGCAGGCGACTGTCACCCGTTCGGCACGCTCAGGTCACACCCCCGTCACACGCTTCCCGCTAACGTTGCCCGAGATGGCAACCAGCAAAGGAGGCATCCATGTTCACAGAGCTCAGCGAGGAGCTGCTCGACCTGACCGTGCACGAGAAGGGCTTCCGCAATGCCCTCTACGCCCAGGCAGGAGATCCCAACGGCTCGTCCTCCTGCACGGGCTCGTCGTCGAGCCTGACCTGCTGCAAGCTCAGCTGGTAGCAGGAGCTCCGGCTCGGCGGCTCCGGTCTCTTCCCCGGCGCGGTGGGCGCTGAAGAATGGGCCGGGCGCTACCGCAGCTCCCCTACCTCGCGCCCTGGTACCGGCTCGCGCACGGAAGGGGCTCGGTCGTGCTCGAGTACGGTCAGCGAATCGTCAGCCTGGAGGGCGGGGCGTCGAAACGTCTGCTCCCCGCCCTCTTGCCGCTCCTCGACGGACGCCGCACCGTGGACGAGGTCGTCCTGGTCGTCGGCGAGGCGGCGCGACCGGCGGTCGAGAATGCCCTGTCCGCGCTCGCAGCCGCCGGTCTGCTCGTCGACGGCCCGCCGGTCGACGACGCCCCCGCGCCGTGCGCCCGCACTGCGAGCCTCCTCGCGTCCCTGCAGCCGGGACGGTCGCCGAGCGCCGTCGCCGCAGCGGTCGCCGCCAGTTCGGTGGCAATCGTGGGCGAGGGGCCTGTCGGGGTGGAGACCGCCCGTCTGCTGCGGGCCGCCGGGGCACAGGTCGAGCGGGCCGAGAAGATCGCCGAAGGGTTCGATCTCGTCATCTGCGCGCCCTCCCCGGCGCAGCTCCCCGTGCTCTCGGAGTGGAACGACACGGCACTCGAGCTCCGGGCTCCGTGGTTGCAGGTGCTCCCGTTCGACGGCCGCCATGCCGGCGTCGGCCCGCTCTATCTGCCGGGCGAGACATGCTGTTACGAATGCTTCCGGCTCCGGAGGACGGCGACGTCCGACGCGGCCGCGGAGCTCGCGCTGCTCGCGCGCGCGCCCGCCGCCTACCCGGCTGCGCAGCCGGTGGACGCGCTCGTCGCGGGCCTGGCAGCCCAGATCGCTCTCGGGCGGCTCGTCCTCGACGACCACTACTCGCCCGCCGCGTTCTACGCGGTCGAGCTGGTGCCGGCGGTCTCGCTGACGCTGCACCACGTCCATCGCGTCCCACGCTGTCCGCGGTGCTCGGGGCTGGCGGACCGGTCGACTCCGCTTCCCTGGTTCAAGGAGATGCCGGTTGTCCGCCGTTGAGCTCCACCCGGTTGGGCCGACCCCGGTCGGCGAGTCGCTCGTGCGGCTGAGGTCGTTCGTCTCGCCGTTGACCGGCGTCGTGCGCAGCGTGGCCGAGACCATGGCCGCACCAGACGAGCACCGGCTCGTCAGCGTCGGCTGCGAGCTCGCCGATGCCCGGGCAACGATCGGAGAGGGCCTGGACACGTACACGGGCAGCGAGCACTGGGACCGCGCGCGCGCCGAGGCGGCGGCGATCGGCGAGGCGCTCGAGCGATACTCGGCCTCGTACGTCCCCGACGGCCGGATCCGCTCCGGCTCGGCGGCCGAGGTCGGGCCCTCGGCAGTCGCGCCCGAGCGATTCGCCCTCTTCGCCGACGCGCAATACGACAGCCCGGGGTTCCCGTTCGTCCGGTTTCGTCGCGACACGGTCGTCGGCTGGGTCGAGGGGTTCGCTCTTCCGGGGGGCGAGCCGGCGCTGCTGCCCGCGCAGCTCGTCTACATGCCCGCCCGCCGTCACGCACGTGAGGAGGGCCGCATCGGCCACGCGACCAGCAGCGGGCTCGCCTGCGCACCGACCCTGGAGGAGGCAGTCCTCACGGGTCTGCTCGAGCTCGTCGAGCGGGACGCGTTCATGATCGTCTGGCACAACCGGCTCTCGCTGCCGCTGCTCGACTGGGCCGCCGACCGCGAACTGGCACGGCTCGCCGAGCGGTACTTCGACCCTGCCGCGCTGCAGTACTCCGCAGTCGACCTGAGCAGCTTCTTCGGAATCCCGGCGGTGCTCGGCGTCGTACACGGCCGTCCCGGCCAACTCGGCGCGCTCGGCGTTGGCGCGGCCGCGACGACTACGGTAGCGGTCGCCTGGCGTAAGGCCCTGGCGGAGGCTTTCTCCGTGCACCGCTGGGTGCGCGACGTCGCGCTCGAGAGCCCGGAGCGAGTCGACCTGCCTCAGGGCGAGATCAGGAGCTTCGAGGGGCACACGCTCCACTACGCGCCTCCCGAGCGGGCAGCCCGCGCCGGCTTTCTCGACGCGTCTCCGGAACGACGCGCCGCCGAGACCGTGCCACCGCTCGAGGGCGAGAACGTGCTCGAGCAGATCGAGGCGCTCGCGGACCGGTTGGCCGGCCGGGGCGTCTCCGCGTATGCGGTCGACGTGACCAGTCCGGATGTCCTTGCTGCGGGGCTCCGCGTCGTCCGGGCGGTTGCCCCCGAGCTGTGCCCGCTCGACGTCGTCGAGGGCGTGCGGTTCCTCGGGGGGCGTCGGATGTACCACGCTGCGTACGAAGCCGGGCTGGCGGTCGCCCCGCTGGCGGCGACCGACCTCAATCCCGATCCGCACCCGTTTCCATGAGAGCCGTCCCCGCCCAGCGTCAGACCGCTCGCTGGGCCGAGCTCGTCTACGGAAGAAGGCCCGATCTCGATGACCCCGCCGAGGCCTACCACGAGGCATCGAAGGTGTCGCCCCGACAGGTGGGGCGACAGATCGAGGGCGCGCGACGCCTGGAGCTCACCCCCGAGCTCCAGCTCTCCTCGACGCGCTCGGTGAAGCGCTTCCCCGTCCCCGCCCGGGCGCTGCCTCCGCCGCGACGGCCCGAGATGCCGCTCTGGCAGGCGATCGCGTTACGTCGATCCCGGCGCGACTTCGGCCCGAAGCCGCTTCTTGCCGAGGAGGTGGCGGCACTTCTGTACGCAGGCTACGGGGTGACCACGACCCTGCAGGCGCCCGAGGGCCGGTCGTCGCTCTCGCTGCGTGCGGTCCCGTCCGGAGGCGCGCTGTACCCGCTCGAGGTCTTCGCCGCCGTCCTGCGCGTCGAAGGGCTCGAGCCCGGCCTGTATCACTTCGATCCGCTCGCGCCCGCGCTGGAAGAGCTCCGGCACGGCCTGGGCGGCGACGAGGTCGCCGCGCTCTCGACGTATCCGGAGATCGCCGGCAGGTGTGCGGTGCTGCTCGTGATCGCGGCGATCTTCGGGCGCACGCGATTCAAGTACGGGCTACGCGGCTACCGCTTCGCGCTCCTCGAGGCCGGTCACCTCGCGCAGAACGTCGTTCTCGCGGCCACCGCCCTGGGGCTCGACGCCGTCCCGCTCGGCGGCTTCTACGACCGCCAGACCGACGAGCTCCTCGGCCTGGACGGCGTCAACGAGTCGGCGCTGTACACGATCGCTCTGGGGAGGGCAGACGGCCGCTGAGCTGATCAAGGGCCGGCTTCTCCTCTGGGGGACGGCGTTCGTCGCCGCAGGAGCGGCGGGCCTGCCCGCGTGGCGGCCGCTCGAGCCCGGCTTCGGTGGGGTCGTGACCGGGCCGGCTGTCGGGATCGGCCTCTTCGTCCTGCTCGCGCATGCCGCGCCGGCGGTGCGGCTCCCGCCCCGGGGAAGGCGCGTCCTCGTTGCACGGGCTGCATACCTGGCCGCCGCGGCCGCTTACGAGGAGATCCTGTGGCGGGGCGTCGCTCTCGCAGCGCTCGTTCCCGTCTTCGGCTCGCTCGGCGCGCTGGCCGTCACCTGCGCCGGCTTCGCCGCCTCGCATCACCGGTCGCACGGCCGCAGGAGCATCGTGCACCTGGCCACGGGAGGGGGCTTCGGAGGCGCGTTTCTGTGCGGCGGTCTCGCGGCCGCGATCCTCGCCCATGTGACCTACAACCTCCTCGTCGATCTCGCCGTGCAGGCGCGGCTTCCTCGCCCGCCCGCGTGATTGCCGCCGCGCTGCACGCCGTGACGAAGCGGTTCGGGGCGGCGGTCGCACTCGATCGGGTCGACGTGGCCGTGCGGCCGGGCGAGGTGGTCGCGCTTCTGGGCCCGAACGGGGCCGGCAAGACGACGGCTCTTTCGATCCTGCTGGGGCTACGGCGCCCCGACGAGGGCCGCGCAGAGGTGTTCGGGCGCGACCCGCGCAGGCTCGCTGCACGCAGCCGGATCGGAGTCACCCCGCAGGAGGTCGGCTTTCCGCCGACGTTGACGGTGGGCGAGATCGTCGACCTCGTGCGTGGGCACTTCGAGGAGCCGCTGCCGGCCCGCGAGGTGCTCGATCGATTCGGGCTGTCGGCGCTCGCGCGGCGTCAGGCCGGCGGGCTGTCGGGAGGAGAGCGCCGCCGCCTCTCCGTCGCGCTCGCCTTCGCCCCGCGCCCGCGCGCCGTCTTCCTCGACGAGCCGACCGCCGGCCTCGACGCCGACGTCCGCCGGAGCGTCTGGCGCGAAGTCGCCGCGTACGCCGGACAGGGAGGAACGGTTCTGCTGACGACGCACCATCTCGAGGAGGCGGAGCGACTTGCTTCGCGGGTCGTCGTCCTCTCGAGAGGCGCGGTCGTCGCCGAGGGCAGCCCTTCCGAGCTCGCCGACCGGACGCGGACGGCCGATCTGGAAGAGGCATTCCTCGCGCTCACGGAGGCCGCGCCGTGAGGCTGGTGCTCCTCCACGCCCGGATGGCGACGCTCGAGCTTCTCCGGTATCCGGCCTTCAGCGTCCCGACGCTCGCCTTCCCCGCCCTGTTCTTCCTGCTCTTCGTCGCTCCGCGTCCCGGCGTCGACGCCGACCTGCTCCTGGCCTCCTTCACCGGCTTCGCCGTGCTCGCGGTGGCCTTCTTCCAGTTCGGCGTCGGCATCGCGGCCGAGCGAGAATCGCCCTGGGAGCGCTTCCTTCGCACCCTGCCGCTCCGGCTGCGAACGCGGTTTGCCGCGCGCGTCCTCTCGGCGGGGGTCTTCGGACTTGCCTCGGCCGCGCTCGTCGCCGTGGTCGCGGTCGCGACGACGGACGCACGCCTCTCGGCCACTCGCTGGGTTGCCCTGGCGGTCGCGCTCGCGTTCGGGGCGATCCCGTTCTCGCTCCTCGGGGTCTCGCTCGGCTACCTCGTGTCGCCTCGGGCCGCTCTCCCCGTCGCGAACCTGCTCTACCTCGTGCTCTCGTTTCTGGGTGCGCTCTGGACCACACCCGAGCGCTTGCCCGAGTCGGTCCGCGCAGTGTCCCCCTACGTACCGGCGCGCCCGTTCGCAGAGGTCCTGCGGGGGGCGGCGCAGGGGCATCTCTGGAAGCCCCGCGACTGGCTCTCCCTCGCTGCCTGGGTTGTCGCCTTCTCAGCAGTTGCCGCCTGGGCATACCGCCGCGACGAGGGGAGACGGTACCGCTGACCCCGCCGGCGACGGCATGGTCGGAATTGCCTAGAATGCCGCAATGACCTGGGAGCTGATCTGGATGCTCGTCATCCTCAAGATCCCGGTTGTCTACCTCTGCCTGGTGGTCTGGTGGGCGATCCGGAAGGAGCCGAGACCGCTCGAGCCGGCGCTTCGGCCGGTGACGATCGAGATCGACCCGAGGCCGGGCTGGCGGTTCTCGCGGCTCCGGCCGCGGCGGCCGGGGCGCGGCCCGCACGGGACGCCGTCGCGTGGCTACCGGCGGAGGATCGCCCACTCCGAGGTGGAGCGGTGATCGCTCCCGAGGCGGCGCGCCGGCGGGAGGGGCTCGACACCCTCGCCGGCCTGATGTCGGCGACCGCGATCTTCGTCGCGCTACTCGGCGCGACTGATCTGAACCTGAGCGTGTCCGGCACGAACATCGAGATGCGGCCGATTCGGATCGGCGTGGCCGCCGTCGCGCTGGCACTCACCGCGGCGGGCATCGGCGGACGCCACCGGAGGCTCGCCGCGGCCGCGGTGGCGATCGCCGGCGTGTGCTGGGTGCTCGGAATGGCCATCGCCGTGGTCACGCGGCGACCGCTCTTCTAGCAGCCCGCCTCGGCGCTGCTACAACACCCGTATGGCCGGCGTCGACGCGCTGAACGCGGGGTATGCGAACGAGATCCTCGAGCAGTATCTCGAGAACCCGGACTCGGTCCCGTCCGAGTGGCGCTCGCTGTTCGAGAGCGGGAGAAGCGACGTCCTCGCCGGCCTGCCCGGTCTGGCACGCCTGCTCGAGCGGCTCGAGCGGCAAGGGAACGGAAACGGGGCCGGGCCGCCGGCGGCCGCTGCCCCCGACCGCAGGCTCCTCGGCGGCGTTGCCGCCGCGATGGCGCTCGTCAAGGCGTACCGCATGCACGGCCATCTCGCCGCGCGCCTCGACCCCCTCGGCTCAGAGCCCGTGGGCGACCCCGCGCTCGAGCCGGAGCGCCTCGTCCCCAGGCTGACGCCCGAGCTCCAGGCGCAGATCCCGGCGTCGCTCCTCCGCCTGTCCGTCCCCGCCGAGACGCTCGCCGACGCGCTTCCACGCCTGCACGAGACCTACTGCGGGACGATGGCCTACGAGATCGAGCACATCGCCGAGCACGAGCGGCGGGTGTGGCTGCGCCAGGCGATCGAGTCGGGGCGCTATCGCCGGCCGCTGTCCGCGGACGAGAAGCGCAAGCTGCTCGAGCGGCTCTCGGAGGTGGAGGGGTTCGAGCGCTACCTCCGGCGGGCGTTCCTCGGCCAGAAGCAGTTCTCGCTCGAGGGTCTCGACGTGCTGGTGCCGATGCTCGACGAGGCGGTCGAGCACGGCGCCGACGACGGCGCCCACGAGGTCGTGCTGGGAATGGCGCACCGTGGTCGCCTGAGCGTTCTCGCCCACACGATCGGTCAGCCTTACGAGGCGATCCTGCGGGAATTCGAGGGCGAGCGGACGATCGAGGCGATCGTCTCGGGCTCGGAGGGCGGCTCCGGCGACGTCAAGTACCACCTGGGGGCAGCAGGCACCCGCAAGACGGCCGCCGGCGAGATCTCGGTCACCCTCTGCGCGAACCCGAGCCACCTGGAGGCCGTCGACCCCGTGGTCGAGGGCCGCACCCGCGCCGAGCAGACCGACCGCTCGACGCGATCCGGCGTCCACGACCCGGGCGTCGCGCTGCCGATCCTGATCCACGGCGACGCCTCCTTCGCCGGGCAGGGCGTCGTCGCCGAGACGCTCAACCTCGAGGGGCTCGGCGGCTACTCGACCGGCGGGACGCTCCACCTGATCGCGAACAACCAGATCGGCTTCACCACGGATCCGGCCGAGGGCCGCTCCACCCGTTACTCGAGCGACCTGGCGAAAGGCTTCGACATCCCGATCATCCACGTCAACGCCGACGACCCCGAGGCGGCCGTGTCGGCGATCCGGCTCGCGCTCGCGTTCCGGCGCCGGTTCGGGCACGACGTCGTCGTCGACCTGGTCGGCTACCGCCGGTTCGGTCACAACGAGCAGGACGAGCCGGGGTACACGCAGCCGCTGATGGCGCAGCGGATCGCCGAGCATCCGACCGTCCGCGAGCAGTTCGCGGCCCGGTTGGTGGAGGAGGGGACGATCACCGCGGACGAGGCGCAGGGCCTCGAGGCTCGGGCCGAGAAGGCGCTCAGGGACGCCCACCAGCGGTTGAAGGAGAGCTTCGTCGGCGCAGGGCCGGCCCCGGAACGTCGCCCCCCGCCGGGGCGCCGCTCGAGCACGATCGTCACCGCCGTCCCGGCCGGGCGGTTGCGCGTGCTCGAGCGCGCGCTCCTCTCCGTTCCCGACCACTTCACCGTCCATCCGAAGCTGGCCCGCCAGCTCGAGCGGCGCCGGGCGGCGCTCGACGAGGGCGGGATCGACTGGGGCCAGGCCGAGGCGCTCGCGTTCGCAAGCCTGCTGGCCGAGGGCATCCCGGTACGCCTCACCGGCCAGGACACCGAGCGAGGGACGTTCTCGCACCGCCACCTCGTCCTCCACGACGCCGGCACCGGCGAGCGTTATGCGCCGATCCAGAACGTCGAGGGCGCGACCGCCTCGTTCGAGGTGCACAACTCGACGCTCTCCGAGTACGCGGCCGTCGGCTTCGAGTACGGCTACTCGGTCGCCGCGCCCGAGGCGCTCGTCCTCTGGGAGGCGCAGTTCGGCGACTTCGTGAACGGGGCGCAGGTGATTCTCGACCAGTTCGTCTTCGCCGGGCTCTCGAAGTGGGGCGAGACCCTTCGCCTGACCTTCCTCCTCCCGCACGGCTACGAGGGAAACGGCCCGGAGCACTCCAGCGCCCGCCTCGAGCGCTTTCTCCAGTCCACCGCGCAGGACAACATCCGCGTCGCCAACCCGTCGACCGCCGCCCAGTACTTCCACCTGCTGCGCCGGCAGGCGCTGGACCCGGTCGCGCGGCCGCTCGTGGTGATGACGCCGAAGGGGCTCCTCCGGCTGCGCGAGGCCGCATCGGCGCTGGCCGACCTCGCGGAGGGCTCGTTCGAGCCCGTGCTCGACGACGCCGGCGCTGGCAGGGAGCGCGTCCGGCGGCTCGTTCTCTGCACGGGCAAGGTCTACTACGACATCGCAGGCCACGAGCTCCGTCCGGGCGCCGGCGCGGTGGCCGTCGCGCGGGTCGAGCAGCTGTACCCGTTCCCCTCGAAGCGGACCGCCGCCCTGGCGGCGTCGTACCCGCATCTCGAGGAGATCGTCTGGGCCCAGGAGGAGCCCCAGAACATGGGTGCCTGGCGCTCGATTCGCCATCGCCTGGAGGAGGCGCTGCCCGAGGGCGCCAGGCTCCGGTACGTGGGTCGTCCCTGGAAGGCCAGCCCGAGCGAGGGCTATCCGACAGCCCATCTGCGCGAGCAAGACCGGATCGCTCGCGCGGCTCTGTCGCTCTAGCCGGGGCTTCTGCGCCGCGTGGCGGCCGCTGCCTTCGCCGAGCGCACGGCCTGGGCGGCGATCGCAGGCCCGTAGCGCCTGGCTCCCCGCACGAGGAGGCGCCGCTGCCGCGGCGAAAGCCGCTTCCAGATGTCGTACGCGGTCAACGCCAGACCGATCGGGCCTGCAGTTCGGCGCAGTCTCGGCACGGGTGCATCCTCACATACGGACGCGGCCGTTCGCGTGCTTACCTCCGTGTAGTCCTAACGCTTCCTCACAATTCCGTTACAATCCGATGCGAGTACGAGCCCCGCACACGGAGGTCTGAATGCCCGTCGAAACGCCGTCGCTCTTCAGCCAGGTGATCCAGGAGCACCTCGAGCTCAAGCGGCGCAACTCGGAACTCGAGCGGGCGATGCCGATCTCGGGCTACGAGATCGACGACCCGTTCGACAACCATCCGCTCTTCAAGTCAGAGGAGCAGGCCAGGCTGGAGGAGACGCTGGGCGGTACGGAGCCGGCGGTCGCGATGGCCGCGGTGAGGCAGCCGTGGCCGGGCGAGGACACGCTCGACGAGATTCCCGCGGCCGAGGACGGCCTCTGGGGCCGCTCCCGCGACTTCGACTGGGGCGACTAGATTCGCGGGGGAACCCCTGGTCCCCCCGCGTGCCCCCCTCCTCCGCTCACTCCCTTCGCTCGCGTCGCCCGTCGGCTGCAGGCGGCTCGGGGCCGCGCCGCCATGTCGGGCGCGGCGGCGAGAGCTGCCACGCCTGGATGATCTCGGTGCAAGCCGTCTACAGCGGCTTCAGCGGTTGGAGCGTTCTCAGCGCGAGGTTGCAGGCATTGTCGATCGTCGCTCGCGACTCGGGCGTCGACTGACAGTTGAAGAAGTACTCGACCTTCCGGTCGAACAGGACGAATAGCCTGCTGACCCCGCCCTCCGGGGCGCCGAGCGCGACGCGGTACCTGTAGCCGGGCAGCCCCCCCGCGTCCATGCGGGCACCGTCGACCGGATGGCCGACGAGCCTCCGGATCACACCGTCGACCTCCGGCTTGACCGCGCCGATGTTCGCGCCCGTGACCGGCCGGCGCAGGTCGTAGCGCGTGACGAGAATGACGTTGTCGCGGTCGATCCCGACAGCGGCGCGGCCGGTGTCCGTGGACCCGGCGGTGGCTCCGAAGACGAGCTTGGTCGTGCTCTTCATCGCCTGCGGGTAGTCGAAGGTGATCTGGAAGCCGTGCTGCTCGAACCGGGTCGGCGGCGGGGCCGTCCGCTTCTCCGCAGCCGATCCGCCGCAGCCGGAGAGCGTCGCGCCACACGCGATCATCGTGATGAGGACGACCCCTTTCCTCAACCCGCCACGACCCTACGACGTTTCCGTCCGCATTGCAACGGCCGGCGGGCTAACGCAGGGACGGCGGGCCCCCTCTTGCCCGGCCCGGCTCCTGCCGATGACGGGAGGTAGTGACTCGTCTGCGCAGTCGGCTTCTCCTGCTGGTGTTCGCCGGCGTGCTGGCGTGCGCCTTCCAGGCAGGCTCGGCGTCCGCCGCCGATCGGAGCTTCTTCGTCGGCGCCGACGAGGACGCACTGCTCTGGGGCAACACGCAGGAGACTGCCGCGATCGCGCGCACGCTCGGCCTGAGGTCGATCCGGATCACGCTCCAGTGGAAGCCGGGCCAGTCCCAGGTCCCCGCCGCCTACCAGCAGGCGATCAGCCGCCTCCTCCTCGAAACGTGGGGGATCAGGGTGGTCGTCAGCGTCTACGGCAAGGCGGCCGATGCGCCGCGAACCGACCAGTCGCGGGGCCAGTACTGCTCGTTCGTCGCCGACCTGCTCCGCCGCAACCCCGAGATCGACGACGTCGCGGTCTGGAACGACCCCAACGACGGAACGTTCTGGAGACCGCAGTTCGATCCGAGCGGGGCCAGCCTCGCTCCAACCGAGTACGGGACGCTGCTCGCCGCCTGCTACGACCAGGCGCACGCCGTCCGTTCCGGCGTGAACGTGATCGCGGTCGCGGTCTCGAAGAGCTCCGACATCCCCGGCGCGTTCACGCTCGACTGGCATCCGCCTGCAGCCTGGCTCGCGAAGCTCGGCGCCGCCTACCGGGCGAGCGGCCGCACTCGACCGATCTTCGACACGCTCGGCTATATCCCGCATCCGACGAGCTCGCAGGAGCGGCCCTGGGCCGTGCATCCGGCCTCGTCCGCGATCTCGCTCGGCGACTACTCGACGCTGATGCAGACGCTCGCCGCGGCGTTCGGCGGGACGCCGCAGCCGCTGCCGGGCCAGGGCTCGACGACGATCTGGTACCTGGCCCAGGGCTTCCAGACCGCACCGGACCCGGCGAAGGCCGGCCTCTTCACGGGCACGGAGACCGACCAGCGGGCGGTTCCGTCGTGGTCGCCCGCCGAGGCAACCGACCAGGGAGTCGGCCCGGGGCTGGACCAGCCGGTGCAGCTGGCGGACGCCATCCGGGTCGCCTACTGCCAGCCCGGCGTCGGGGCGTACTTCAACTTCCACCTCTTCGACGAGCGCGACCTCGCCGGCTGGCAGTCCGGCGTCTTCTGGCCCGACGGCTCGCCCAAGGCCGCCTACCAGGCCCTTCACCGGACGGCGGGCGACGTGAACGCCCGCTCGGTCGACTGCGCCTCCTTCTCGCCGGCAGGCGTGCCCCCCCGGCCGGCGGCCGTGCAGATGCCGGCTCGGCAGCAGCTCCGGATCCTCGATCTGCGGTCGACCTCGGCGAGCACGTTCGGCGCCTCGGTCGCGTGGCAGACCACGATCGCGGCCGGCGCAGAGGTCGGGTACGGCGTCGCGGAATACGGCGTGCCGACAGTCTGGGCTCCGGTCGGGGCGAGCGGCGGCAATCCGGTAGCGTCCCTGATCGGCCTCGACGCGCGCACGACCTACCGCGTGTGGGTGACCGCCGTGTCCGAGGACGGCCAGCGCGCGCAGGCGTCCCTGGTCATGACCACGCCCGGGCCGCCCGACCATCCGGCCGTTGCGGTCGGACGGCCGTTCGGGGCGGTGACGGTCGGCGGCGAGCCCTACTTCCCGATGATGCTGTATTCCGTCTGCCCGTACCAGTACGCAAACGCGCTCGCCTCCGGGATCAACCTCTTCGCCTTGAACGCGTGCGGTACGTTCCAGTCCCAGCTGAACGCGCTCGGCGGCGGCGCCTTCTCCGCCGGGGTCGCCGGCGGGCCCGGCGGGTCCGGCCCCGGCGTGGTCGGGTGGTTCCAGCGGGACGAGCCGGACGGGGACAACGTGGCGGCGGCCGACCTGCCGGGGGCGCCGGCCGGCGTGTCCGGCCTCTCGTTCCTCACGCTCACCAACCACTTCTACTCGGGCGCCGCCCCGCTGCCGTGGGGGAGGGGCGTCTATCCGCCGCTCATCGCCAGGGCGGACGTGATCGGGTTCGACCTGTATCCGTTGCAGGAGTGGTGCAGGCCGAGCCGGCTCGCAGACGTCTTCCACGCCCAGAACGAGCTCGTCGACCTGGCCGGGGGGAAGCCGACCTTCCAGTGGATCGAGGCAAACGACTGGAAGTGCCACGGCGCCAGCTCGATCACACCCGCGACCGTCCGCGCGGAGTCGTGGCTCGCGATCGCGGGCGGTGCGCACGGCCTCGGTTTCTGGCCGGCGTCGTGGGACCCGGGGCTGAACCGCACGATCTCCGGCGTGGCCCGCGACGTCGCCCGGCTCGGGCCGGCCGTCTACATGCCGAGCCAGCCGGCGACCGGCAGCAGTCCGCAGGTCCTGATCTCGGCGCGGACTTGGGCCGGCGCCCTCTACGTGCTCGCGGTCAACTCGGGGTGGACGGCGACGGACGCGAAGATCAGCGTGCCGGCGCTGGACGGCCGACCGGTGCTGGCGCTGGGCGAGAGCAGGCGCGTGAACAGCGTCGACGACTCGTTCACGGACCACTTCGCTCCGCTCGCGGTGCACCTGTACATCGCGGCGCCGGCCGGGTAGCGCGTCCCGGTGCGGGAAGCCGCGCGAGCGAATCCCGCACCGCGGGGGCGGGGGCGCGCTAGCCGAGCGCGGTCTCGGGATCGACGGCGGCGTCGCGCACGCGGACCTCGAAGTGCAGGTGCGGGCCGCTGGCGTCTCCGGTCCGGCCGACGAGCCCGACGGGCGTGCCGCGGGCGACGCGGCTTCCCGGCTCGACCAGGATCCGGGACAGGTGTGCGTACAGCGTCGTCACGCCGGACGGGTGCCGGACGACGACCAGCCGGCCGTAGCCGGGGGCGAGGCCGGCCGCGGCCACGGTTCCGTCGCCGGCGGCGACGACCGGTGTGCCCACCGGAGCGGGGTAGTCGATGCCCGTGTGGAAGCGGGCCCCCCGTGGCCCGAAGCCGTCGGAGGCAGGGACGGCGATCGGCCGGCCGAGCCGGACGGGGGAGAGGGGCAGGGGCTCGCCGAGCGCGGCGAGCGTCTGCGGGCCGGCGATTCCGGCAGGGTCGATTCCGGCCCACTGCTGGAATCCGAGGAGGGCTCCCTCCGTCCGGTCGCCGAAGGTGCCGTCGAGCGCTCCGGAGGGGAAGCCGTGCCAGGCGAGCAGGAACTGGAGGGCGGCGACGTCCCAGCCCGTGCAGCCGGGGACGAGGGGCCGGCTGCCGAGCGGGTGGGTTCCGAACTCGCCGAGCGCGGCCCGTGTCTCGGCGCCGAGCGGAGTCGTCGCGCCCGGCAGCCGCCGGAGGGCGGCGAGCGTTCGCGGACCGGCGAAGCCGTCGACGCCGGCGGCGTACAGGCCGCGCGCGGCCAGCCCGACCTGTAGCGCCGCGATCCGGGCGTCTCCTGGTGCAGAAGCGGCGGCGGGGGCGGCCAGGACGAGCGCCAGGCCGGCGAGGAGCGCGGCGGGGAGGGTGCGCATGCCGTATCTATCGGCAGAACGGCATCACCCTTTAGGGGGAGGCCGAAGGTCACCTTCCGCTCCCGCCGGGCCGCGGCCCGCCCCGCCGTGCGGCGTACGCGTAGGGGTGGTTGAAGAGGTCGAGAGGGTCGTCCCCGGGGTCGATCGGCAGCTCGAAGCGGTCTCCGGTCGCCTCGTTCTCGACGGCGACCGCCGCGCGGCCGGTTCTCTTGCTCCAGAAGAGGCCGATCTCGGTCGTCCCGCTCCTGCGGAGCGCAAGGAGCTTGGGGTTGTGGTCGAAGGTCAGATGGCGGGTCATGTCGGTCCTCCTTGCCTCGTTTCGCGCTCTTCTACTGCGCAGGCGGTGAGGATCGGGACAGGGGACCGACCGGGTTTCCCCCGCCGGCGTCAACGATTCGGGAAAGGGCGCTCAGCCGGAGGGACAGCCGCCGCGCTCGTACGCGGTGAAGTCGGCCGGCTGGAGGACCCAGCGCCACTTCCCGCCGACGAGCACGGCGTGAAGGGTGGCGGTCGTGATCCCGTCGTCCGAGGTCACGCGCACGCTGACGGCCGTGGACCGGGTCGGCGTGCCGGCCACGTCGATCGTCTCCTCGTAGCTGTCGAGCACCTTGATCTTGTGCAGGCCGAACCCCTCGTTGCTCTCACAGGAGATGAACCGCGAACGGGCGACGACCGCCTGCTCCGCCGGATGGAGGTCGTCCCAGAGCCGTCCTGCCTGACCGCGGGAGAACTCGAGCGTGACGCGCTCGACGAAGCTCGACGCGGATTCCGTGCCGCCGCTCCCGCCCCCGCCGCCGCAGCCTGCGGCGAGAGCGGCGCAGGCCGCGAGCGTGCCGGCGGCGATCGTCGTCCGGAGCGCCGGCGTCATCCCATCACCTCTGCGAGCAGCGGCAGCCGCCCGATCGCGACCGGCTCGCCCTCGTCGAGGACGAGCAGCGCGGCCAGGTGCGGCCGAGCGGAGAGATAGGCAGCGGCCTCGCCGGTGCCGGTGACAGCCAGGGCCGTCGCGTGCGCCTCTGCGTCGGCCGGCTCGGCGGCGACGACGGTCACCGCGAGCGGTCCGCGATCGGCAGGCGCGCCGGTCGCAGGATCGATCAGGTGGTGAAGCGCGCGGCCCGGGCCGAACCGGCGCGTGTCCCGTCCCGAGGTTGCGACTCCGCCGGCCGAGAGCTCGAGCGTGCCGAGCGTCGCTTCCGGCCGCCGCGGATCCGCAATCGCGAGGCGCCATAGGCCCTCGGGTGACGAGCCCCAGACGGCGATGTCCCCGCCCAGGTCGGCGAGCCCGCCCGGCAGCGAGGGCCAGGCGGAGAGCATCGCGTCGAGCGCCCGCCCCGCGGCGAAGCCCTTGGCGATCCCGCCGAGATCGGCTGCCGCTCCCCGCTCGATCCGGGCCCGGCCGTTTCCGGCGAGCTCGATCGCCGCGCCCGGATGCCAATCCATGCGCTCGCGCGGCGGTCGCTCCTCCAGTTGCTCGAAGGAGCGGTCGTAGCCGGCGGCGGTGAGGGCGGGGAGGATCGTCGGGTCGAACCGACCCGCCGAGTCCTGGCGAGCACGGAGCGCGAGGCGGAGGGCGGCCGAGAGCCGCTCTCCGGCCTCGATCCACTCTCCGCCGGCTGCGTTCAGGCGCGAGAGATCGCTGGTCGGCTCGAAGCGCGAGAGCGCTCGCTCGCACGCCGCCACCTCGCCGCGGGCAGCTGCGAGCGCGGCCCGCGCATGTGCGGCGTCGAGCGGGCCGGCGGTCACTGCGACCTCGCAGAGGGTGCCCATGGCGTGGAAGTGCTCCCGCCGGAGGCCCGCGATGCTCATACCGCCACCGGTGGCGCGGTTGCCGGCGGCTGCGCCGGGCGCGGAGCCGGCTTCGCCGGTCGTGCCTGCGCGGCCGGGGCCCGTGTGGTGAGGATGCGGGCGAACGCCAGCCACAGCACCGGGCCGCCTGCGAGGGCGGCGACCGCCAGGCCGGTCGCGCCGCGCACGTCGGTGCCGACCGTCAACAGGTGGCCGAGCCCGCACGCGAAGCCGGCGAACCCGGCGTAGTGGAGCAGCCGCCACTGCCGCTGTCCGATGCGCCGCCGGACGTGGAACGAGAGCGCAAGCGTGAGCATCAGCCACGCGGTGACCACCCCGGCGGCGACCGCGAGCGTGCGCCAGGGCGCGGTACCGGGAACGAGGACGGCGAGGAGCCCGAAGTGCAGCGTCGGGTCGAGCAGGAGGGCGCCGCCGTGGAGGGCGATCATGCCGAGGCCGGTCCAGAGCAGCGTCCGGTGCCAGCCGAGCAGTGTCTTCTGCCTACGCGCGGCGAGCAGCCTCGTCGACATGGCGAGGCCCAGCCAGACGGCGAGCGTGAGGAGGCCGAAACCGACGAGCCCGGCGGCGCGGGCGATCATCCACGCAACCGGGACCCCTGCGGTTGCCGCCTCGATCATCCGACCGGCACCGGCGACGTTCGCGTGGTCGCGTGCGTCGTCGGGGTGCTGCTGCCCGGGAGGAGAACGAGCTGGCGCTTGCCGTTCTTGCCGACGACGACGGCCGCGGTCGGCCCTTGGGCTGGAGCACCCGCCGGCTGCTGCCGTGTCCAGGCGAGGACGGCGACGATCGCGAACAGCGCCCAGACGGAGAGGAGCGTTGCCCAGACGCCGCGCATCAGTCGCCCGGCTCCACTCGTGGGGGCGTCGTCGTCGCCGGGGGAGGCGTGACGATCTGGCTCACGGTCGGGACGGGGGCCGGCGGCGCGCTGGGCGTCCGGGTCAGGCCGGCGATCGCGGCACCGGCGGTGAGCGCCGTCGCAGCCAGCACCGCAGCGAGCGCGAGCAGCTCACGGCGGCTCGGAACCCGCCTGTTCCGGACGGCGGGCCGTCCGTTTCCGGTTTCGGGCGTCATGTAACCAGGTCCCTTTCGACACCTGAAGGGTCCTCACCGCCCGCGGGGCGCGCATCGTGGAGGACACTGATCGGCGCTCGGCTGCTTCCACTCGTGCCGGCTCTCCGGACGGGCCGTCCTTTGCCGAACCTTTGCCGTTTGCGGCGAAATCCTCTCCCTCTGCTGGCCCGCCGCTCGCCCGGGTCGCCCTACGGTGGGAAGCGTCAACCCGAGAAGGGAGCCGGACATGTACGAGATCGTCATCGACCGCTCGCTGTGCAGCGGGTTCGGCGTGTGCGCCGACCTCGCGCCGGACGTGATCGAGGTGGGCGGGGACGGTATCGCCTCGCTTCGCGTCGGCTCGAGCGCCGACCCGAGGGTCCTCGAAGCGGCCGCTGCCTGCCCGATGGGGGCGATCAGCGTCTTCGAGCAGGAGGCCGCGTGAGCGCGTGGCCAAGTGGTTCCCGGGGGAACGCCCCGGTTCCCCCGGGAGCGAGCTCCGCGGGCCAGAGGGTCGGCCTATGAGCGCCGAGCCGCTCGGTCCTGCCGCCAGAGGTACAGCCGGAGAACGCGGAGCTGCCAGGGGGTGAGGCCGGGCGGCGGCTCGCCGAGGCCGGCCAGCCGTCGGCAGGCGAGGCGGGCGAGGTCGAAGCGCTCGTGCCACTGGGCGACGTGCGCCAGGGTGAGAAGCGCGTTCTGCGGCGTGCCGAAGGCCGGATCGGCGGTCGTCGCGTCCTCCAGCAACTTCACCCACCGGTCCGTGTCTCGCGCGAGCACGACCCGGTAGGCCCGGGCGAGGATCCCGCGCGCGGTGCCGTACGCGAGCGTCACCGGGGCGACGTTCGGCAGGTCGGCGAGCTCCCCGGCGAGCTGCCGCGCCAGCGGGCGCGGCGGCAGCGGCGCCGAGAAGACGACGGGCTCGAAGAAGCCGTCGTCACGATTCCCGTACAGGTGCTCGGGCTCGGCCGCAGCCGCTTCCGCGAGCGGCGTGTGCGGGTAGACCCGCGCGCCTGCGGAGTGGACGACCTGGACGCTCGGGGGGAGGCGGCGGACGAAGGCGACCGTCTCGGCGATCGTGGCCTGCGTCTCGCCGGGCAGGCCGAAGATCAGGCCGAGGTCGGTCTTGATCTCCCGCTCGGCGAGGAGCTCTAGCGCGCTCTCGAGATGGCGGAGCCGGAAGGGCTTCTCGGCAGCACGCATCACCGACTCCGAGGCGGTGTCGACAGTGAGGCTGACCTGGCCGTTCGTCCGCCGGATCAGATCGGCGAGCTCGGCCGAGAAGGGGGTGGGATTGAAATACCCGCGCCAGCGGATCCGGCCGGCGAGCCCCAGCTCGACGAGCCCGCGCAGGAGCGCGATCGCATGACCCTCGTCCGGGAGGTTGAGCTCGTCGTCGGCGAAGAAGACGGGCACGCGCCCGAACGCCCGCCCCGCCGAGTCCTCGACGATCGAGGCGATCTCGCCCAGGACGCTCTCGCGGTTGCCGTTGACGTGCCGCCGGAGCATGTTCGCGGTCAGGCAGTAATTGCATCGCATCGCGCAGCCGCTGCGTGTGCGGACGGGAAACGAGGCTGCGCCGGTGTACGCGGGCTCGCGCCTGGTCGGCTCGTCGAGACCGGCCAGCGTCAGCTGCGCGAGCGCCGACGCGTCGCCGCGCCGGACGAGCCCGGCGATTCCCTCGAGCGGCCGCCCTGCGCTGCGGCGGCGGACGATCTCGGCGAGCGCGTGCTCGCCCGCGCCCACGACGCCGTACTCGATGCCCAGGTAGTCGAGGCACTGCCCGGGCATGTACGAGAACGCGGCGCCGCCGGCAACCAGCAGCGCATCCGGCGCGGCCGCCCGCAGCCCGTCGCACAGCGCGCGAACCTCCGGCATGAACCACGTGACGTCGATGTCCTCGTCGCCGCCGACCTCCGGGCGGTCGATCGTGATGCAGTCGTCGACGACCCGCAGGCCGACCCCGATCACGTCGGGCGCCACCCGCCTGGCGGTGTCGGCGGCGTCGTCGAGAGGCGACTCGGAGAAGAGGAACGGATCGCTGATCGCCACCTCGGCGCCGGCCGCCTCGGCCGCCGTGCGGATCCGTTCGAGCCCGTAGGGCGGAACGGGGATGGCCCGCTGGAACGGGTTCGCGTGCACGAGCAGAACGGAGGGCTGCCGCTCCCTCGCGCTGCCCGCGACGGTAGACGTGCTCGGCCGCCCGCCGGGCGGGTGAGTCTGCGAGGAGATCTCCATGTACTAGACGGGGCGGCGGCGGCTGTCAACACGATCCGGGCCGCGAAGCGCGGACGTCTGTCACTCGAACGGCCTATACGTTAGGTTGGGGCTGTCCCATCGTTCTGGTATTCCCCGTAGCCGGCGATGGGACGAAGATCGGTGCAGTTCCCCCTGCTCGTGCGTATCGAGATCATCGACCGAACGTTGATCAACGACCTCAGGGCGTACCTCGTGCGCTGCCAGTGCACGTCGGTGCCTCACCGTGGCTCGTTGGAGGTGTCGCCGCCTGCCCCGGGTCACGACGGCGAGCTCGGACGGCTTCAGCTCGAGGGCTTCCTTCGTGCCTGGTGCGCGCTCCACCCGGGGGTCGCCGTCCGCGTTCGCGAGGGCGGGTCGAACCGCCCGGTCGGCATGTCCGCTCGTCGGGACGGCTGAGGAGGCCGGAGGTCATGTTCCGCGCGTCGCCGTCGTTCCTGCTGTTCGACTACTTCCGCGTTCCCTGGAAGCACGAGTCGCCGGCCGGGGCCGGGGTCGGGACCTGGGGCCACGTACGCTCGGCCGGCGCCGGGAAGACGCTGTACTTCCCACCGGCCTCCTCGCCGATGCGAGGACGTGTCTCCGGCGCGTACACACTCGAGTCGATCCCGATCTTCGGAGGCGTCCTCCGGGACGACCACATCCGGCCGTGGCTGGACGAGCTCGGCGGTACGTGGCAGCGCTCGACACCGGTCTTCGACCGCGAAGGGGTGTGGGTCGCCTCGATCTGGAAGAGCGACGAGGGGAACGTCCTCGTTCCCTTCGACCCCAACGAGGCGATTCTGAGCTACTGGAGCGAGGGGTACGGCGACTTCCTCGGCTCGGCCGTGACCCGACAGGCGCGGGCGGCGGCGCGCTGGAGCTACTACCGCGTCCGCCCGTTCCTCCCTCGCGCCTTCCAGATCGCGACGAGACGCTGGTTCAGCCGGATCCAGGCGAGAAGCTCGTTTCCACGCTGGCCGGTGGAGACGGCTCTGGACGATCTCTACAAGCTCCTCTTCGAGCTCGTCGGGCAGCTCGTCGACGAGCCGGTGCCGATGCTCGCCCCCTGGCCCCGGGGGACCAAGTGGGCGCTCGTGCTCACGCACGACGTCGAGACCTCCGCCGGGTACAGGGACATCGACCTCCTCAAGGACATCGAGCTGCAGGCCGACGTGCGGTCGTCCTGGAACTTCGTCCCCAAGAACCATCACACCCTGGAGGAGCACGTGATCGTCGACCTGAAGCGCCAGGGGTTCGAGATCGGCGTCCACGGGCTCTACCACGACGGCCGCGACATCGCACAGCTCGTGCCCCGGCTGCCCGTCATCCGCGACTACGCGAAGCAGTGGGACGCTGTCGGCTTCCGCTCGCCGGCGACCCTGCGTGACTGGAAGACGATGCCGCTCCTCGAGTTCGAGTACGACTCGACGTACTCGGACACCGCGCCGTACGAGCCCCAGCCCGGAGGCTGCTGCTCGTGGCTCCCGTACATGATCGAGGACCTGGTCGAGCTGCCGATCACGCTGCCCCAGGACCACACGCTGTTCGAGATCCTCGGGGGCCTCGACGAGAGCGTCTGGCTGGACAAGGCCCGGTTCCTCCGCGAGCAGGGCGGCATGGTCCTCGTGCTCACGCACCCCGACTATGCGCGAAACCAGCGCCTCGTGCACGCGTACAAGGCTCTGCTCGGCGAGTTCGCCGACGACACGACGGCGTGGAAGGCCCTGCCCAGGGAGGTCGCCGGCTGGTGGCGCCGGCGGGCCGCGTCCGAGTTGCGGAGGGTGAACGGCGGTTGGCAGGTGGTCGGGCCGGCGCGGGAGCTGGGAACGGTCGCCTACGCCACGAAGGCAGCCTAATGCGGCTCCTTCGCTCCCGGCGGGCGCCGGCAGGCTCCCGGGGACCGGGTGCGGTCGTAGCCGGAGGCGACTATCAGGGGCTCGGCGTCGTCCGCAGCCTGGGCCGATGCGGCGTGCCGGTGTGCGTCGTGGACGACGAGCCTTCCATCGCCCGCTTCTCGCGGTACACGACGCGATCGCTCCGGATGCCCGATCTTCGGGACGGCGAGCGCATCGCCGAGGGCGTTCTCGAGATCGGTCGCCGGTACGGGCTCGAGGGTTGGGTCCTCTACCCGACCCGGGACGAGATCGTCGCCGCGCTGTCGCGCCACCGCGACGAGCTCGGCTCGTTCTTCCGCCTTCCGACTCCGGGCTGGAGGACGGTGCGAACCGCATGGGACAAGCGGCGGACGTACCGGCTCGCCGACTCCCTCGGGATCCCGACTCCGCGTACCTGGTACGTCGGCGGCGCCGCCGAGCTGGCGGGCCACGACCTGAGCTTCCCACTCGCGCTCAAGCCCGCGATCAAGGAGCACTTCATCTACGTGGCGAAGGTGAAGGCCCTGCGGGCAGGCACCCGCGGGGAGCTCGAGACGCTGTTCCGGCAGTTCTGCACGGTCATCCCGCCGGAAGAGGTGATGCTCCAGGACCTGATTCCGGGCGGCGGGGACCGCCAGTTCAGCTACTGCGCGTTCTTCAAGGAGGGACGTTCGGTCGCCAAGATGGTCGTGCGGCGAACGCGCCAGCGGCCGCCGGACTTCGGGCGCTCGAGCACCTACGTGGAGACCGTGGACGTGCCCGAGCTGGAGGAGCCCTCCGAGCGGTTTCTCGCCGCCATCGACTACTACGGTCTCGCGGAGCTCGAGTACAAGCTCGACGAGCGCGACGGGCAGTACAAGCTCCTGGACGTCAACCTCCGCACGTGGGGCTACCACTCGCTCGGGCGGCGGGCAGGCGTCGACTTCCCCCTCCTTCTCTTCCACGATCAGCTCGGCCGCGAGGTCGAGAGTGCCCGGGCGAGGAGCGGCGTCCGGTGGGTTCGCCTCACGACCGACGTGCCGACCGCGCTGCAGGAGATCCGCGGCGGCCGGCTGGCGTGGCGCACGTTCTTCGACAGCATGCGGAGCTTCGAGGCCGAGGCGGTGTTCGAGCGCGACGACATCCTGCCCGCGCTGGCCGAGGTGGCGCTGCTCCCGTACCTGTACCGGACCAGGGGCTCGAGGAGCTGGAGGACGGCTTGACCTCCCCGGCCTGTCCGGTCGCGATCATCGGCGCGGGGCCGTACGCCCTCTCCGCGTCCGCGTTTCTCCGGCACGCCGGCGTCGAGACGCGGGTTTTCGGGGAGGTGATGGGCTTCTGGCACGCCATGCCCAGGGGCATGTTCCTGCGCTCCTACCGTGCCGCGTCCAGCATCGCCGACCCGGAGCGCGCCCTGACGCTCGACGCCTTCGAAGCGGCCTCCGGACGCAAGCTCTCGACTCCGACGGCCCTCGACGAGTTCATCCGGTACGGCCACTGGTTCCGGCAGGAGGCCGGGATCGCAGTCGACACGCGGCGGGTCGACCGGCTGACCCGCGACCACGACCGCTTCCGGCTCCTCCTCGCCGACGGGGAGTCGATCGAGGCGCAGCGGGTCGTGGTCGCCGCCGGGATCACGCCGTTCGCCTGGAGGCCGCCGCTCTTCGACGACGTCGATCCGGAGCTGGTCTCGCACTCCTCGGAGCACGTCGACTTCTCCGGGCTCGCGGGGAAGGCGGTGGTCGTGGTGGGCGGCGGGCAGAGCGCTCTCGAGTCGGCCGCGCTCTCGAAGGAGGCGGGCGCGGCGTCCGTGGAGGTGGTCGTACGGAAGCCGGGCCTGCACTTCCTTCGCGGCGAGAGGCTCTACGGAAGCGCCGGTATCATCAGCCGGATCCTGTATCCGTCGTGGGGCGTCGGCCCGCCGGGCCTCAACTGGATCATGGGCCGCCCTGCGATCTTCAGACGACTGCCGACCTCGATGACGGGACCGATGGCCTACAGAGCGACCAGACCGGCCGGCGCCGGCTGGCTGCGACCCCGGCTGGAGGAGACCCCGCTCACGCTCGGGCGTACCGTCACCTCGGTGCGACCGGCCGGCTCGCAGGTGCGTCTGTCCCTCGACGACGGGAGCGATCGCGTCGCCGATCACATCCTGCTCGGCACCGGCTACCGGGTCGATCTCAGCCGGTACGAGTTCATGTCCGAGGATCTCCTGCGCCAGCTCAGGCTGATCGGGACCTCTCCGAGGCTCTCGTCCTCGTTCGAGTCCTCGGTCCCCGGCCTGTACTTCGTCGGCGCACCCGCCGCGGCGAGCGCCGGGCCCGGAATGCGCTTCGTCTCGCACACCGGTTTCGCGGCGGGAGCGATCGCGCGGAGCGTGTCCGGCCGTTGATCGGGCCGGGGCCGGGCAGCCGCCCGAGGCTGTACGCCGGAGGCGCGCTCGCCTCCGGAGCGGCGTTCCTCCTGCTCGCGCTGCTCGTTGCCGCCGGAGATCTGGACCGTGTCGACCGCTTCGCAGTCCGTCACCTGATGCCGGGCCTCTCGTCGCACGAGGCGAGGACCTCGCTGCTCGGTTCCCTGCTCTCGTATCACGGGCACAGCTTCCACCTCACGGGGGTCGTCAAGCTCCCCGCGAGCGCTCTGCTCTCGAGCCTGGTCGTCGCCGCGACCTGCGCGATCCTGTGGAGGCGGGGCCGTCGTGCCGGTGCCGCCCTCTGGGCCGGCGCCTTCGCCGTTGCCGTCGCCGTCGAGCTGGTCTGCAAGGCGACGATCACGAAGCCGGCGCTCTACACGACGACGGACGACGGCCCTCTGCACCTGACCGGCTTCGACTCCTCCTTTCCGAGCGGTCATGCCGTGCGCGGCGCGATGCTCGTCGCGGTGGTGGCGTCCGTCTGGCCCCGGCTCCGACCGCTGCTCCTCGTGTGGCTGGTGGCGCTCGTCTGCATCCTCGAGCTCGATGCGATCCACACGCCGTCGGACATCGTCGCGGGCCTACTGCTGGCCACGACCCTCGTCCTGCTCGTCGCCCTGGGCGTGCACCGACTCGGACCGGCCGGGGCCGCCCGGCGCACGGGGCCGGTCGGCGGGCGGGAGCCCGCGGCACGCTTCGAAGGGGGCGGGAGCGCGCGGGGTCGGCGTTCGCCTCTTGCGGCAGGCGACCTTGCGGCGGTCGCCCGGCCGGTCTCCGAGGAGGAGTAGTGCCTGCGCCCGGCCGGGTCTCGTCCTGTCGACACCCGGCCGGTCGTCGTTCGAGCGGGACATCCTCGATCTCTCAAGAGCCCGGGTCGACGACCGATAACAAAGGTCATGAGCGACGGATCGTGGCTCTTCCCGGGGGAGGCGGATCGCCGGCGCATGCTCGAGCTGGACAAGCAGCTTCAGCCCGTCCGCCACGGCGCCTTCGTCGTCCTGGCGGTGGCGCTGATCGCGAGCGGCCCCTGGCTCGGCTGGTGGACGCTGATTCCGCTCTTGCTGGCAATCGCGGCCTTCCGTGTGGCCGACACCAGGACGCCGACGGTGCGGCGGCCCGAATACGCGCTTCTCGCCGCCTGGGTGCTCTCGGAGCTGATCCTGGCCGCGAGCGTCGCCGTCTCCGGCGGCCCGCTCGTGCCGACGACGGCCTGGCTGGCGATCCCGGTCCTGACTCTGGGCGCGCGCTTCTCGAATCGAGGCATCGCCCTCGGAGTCGGCGTCTCCCTGACGCTTCTCGTGGCGGTCGAGCTCGGCGTCGACGCCCACGCCGTGGTCGCCGACCCGCCGCTGCTGATCGCTCCGCTCGCGCTCATCGTGTGCGTCGCGATGTTCCAGACCGTGCTCATGCGCTCGGAGATCAGGCTCCGCGACGAAGTCGTGATCGACTCCCTGACGGGCATGCTCAACCGCAGGGCGCTCCTCCACCGGGTCGAGGAGCTCGAGCAGCAGTCGAAGGTGATCCGCCAGCCGGTGAGCGTGATCGTCGCGGACATCGACCGCTTCAAGCAGTTCAACGACGGCCACGGCCACGCCGCCGGGGACGCTCTCCTCGTCGACCTCAGCTACCAGCTGCGCAAGACGCTTCGGGCCTTCGACCTCTGCTACCGCACTGGTGGAGAGGAGTTCCTCGTACTCCTCCCGGGCGCCGACTTGTCCCAGGCTGCCCTGCTCGCCGAGCAGCTTCGCGAAGCTGCTGCGGGGCTCGAGCGCGACAGCGGTCAGGTGACGATGAGCTTCGGCGTCGCGGCCTCCACCGCGAGCGAGGCATTCGACTACGAGACCGTCTTCGGCGAGGCCGACGCCGCCCTGTACGAGGCAAAGCGCGCCGGCCGCGACCGCGTCTGCACGAGACTCGCCCGCACCCTTTCCGGCTCCAGCCTCCGCACGGCCACGGCCTGAATCCCCCTGCTCGGCGCCTGGACCGGTACGGCGACGCACGATTCAGCCTGCAGGCGGTCCAGCCCGCAGCGCGACAGCCGGAACACATCCGAAGCGGCTGGGAGGCAGTGACGATGGGCATGATTGCGGATGCCCTGCCGGTTGTGAGCGACTAGCTGTAGAGGCGTTACCGGACTCCGCGGCGGCTACGGCTCGCCCGAGTCGCAGCGCGTCGCGACACGAGAGGGTGGTCTTCCGTGTCGACCGTTGCGCTTCCTCGCCCCGAGCGGCAGACGATCGGGGCAGCCGTCGAGGTTCGCTGGCTGCTCGGCGGCCTCGTCTTCGCCTTCGTCGTCCCGTTCGTGTTCACCGACCTGGTGCACGCGCAGCGGGACGCCTACCTCGCGATCTACGTCTGCTCCCTGGGGGTGTTCGTCGCCGTCTGGGCGCACCAGACCCAGCAGCCGGTCCGCGAGTTTCTCCTCCGCCGCTGGCGGTCGGCGGTGCTGCTCGGCCTGCTCGCCGCAGCCGTGCTCGTCTTCACCGTGCTGCGGGAGTCGGCGACTGCGCGTCCGGGCGGCTGGGCGCTCGCCGGGGCGCTCGTCTGGCGCGGGGCGGTCTACGGCGCAGCGGACGGCGTGCTGCTGTCGGTGTTCCCGATCCTGACGGTGTTCGGCGTGTTCGCCGCGAAGCCGCTGCGGGAGCGCTCGAGGAAGGCGGTCGCGGGGATCGGCGCGCTCGCGCTGGCAGTCTCGCTGCTCTTCACGGCCTTCTACCACCTCGGTTACCCCGACTTCCGAAACCGCAAGGTGAGCAGGCCGATGACCGGCGACGTGATCTGGAGCATCCCGACGCTCGCCACGCTCAGCCCGCTCGGCTCGCCGGTCGCCCACGTCGGGGTGCACGTCACGGCGGTGCTGCACAGCTACGACACCGACCTCTTCCTCCCGCCGCACTACTCGACGGCCAGGTGAACCGATGGCCGTTCACCAACAAGAGCGCATGAAGGCTGTCGGGCTCGAACCGCATCCCGCCCGGCACGCGATGCCCCTCTTCGGCCTTCGCCGGCGGCCAGGTCGGCTCGCGTACGTCCTCTTCCGAGCGCCCCTGCCCCTCTACCGGCGGGGATGGGGCCGGCTGCTGGGGCACACCTTTCTGCTCATCGTCCACCGGGGACGGACGACCGGGAAGGAATACGCGGCGGTTGCGAATGGCCCTGCGCTACGACCCCGAGACCCACGAGGCAGTCGTCTGCTCGGCATGGGGCGAGAACATCAACTGGGTCCGGAACATTCGCGTCCATCCGGCTCTGCGCATCAGATCGGACGGGAGTCGTTCACGCCGGAGCAGCGCTTCCTCTCCGAGGACGAGAGCTTCGCCGTCGGCGTCGAGTTTCGACGCCGCCACCCCTGGAGGCTGCGCATCCTCAGCTCGATCCTGGGCTGGGGCGACCTTCGCTCCGATACGGCCGTCCGGGAATTCGTGCGCACCCACCCGTTCGCCGCCTTTCGTCCGAGGGAGCCGCTTGCTCGACGGCCCTAGCTGACCGGCGTGAGCTCCCGCCCGCGGTGATCGTTCGTTCGGTGATTACGACGACGATGGAGCGTGCCGGGATCGAACCGGCGACCTCCGGCTTGCAAAGCCGGCGCTCTCCCAGCTGAGCTAACGCCCCTGGTCGCTCCAAGTGTAGGCAAGGACGCGGGCGGCCGGGCGAGCCGGCCGGGACGCTACGCCGCCCGGTCGAGGCGCTCTTCGGCGCGCGCGCGCTTGATGATCAGCTCGCGGTCGCCCCAGCGGAGCCGGGCGCGTGCCATCCGATGCTCGTCCCACAGCTCGGCGATCCGGTCCTCGACCTCCCTGTGCTCGCCGGCGAGGACGGCGTCGTGGCCCTGGGCCAGGTCGTGCAGCAGCTCCGCGCGCCGCGCGGTCACCTGCTCGATCTCGGTTCTGATCTCATCGAGAGTTCTCATCAGTGTCTCGAACGCAGTACCCGGTTTCTCTATTCCTCAACGCGGCCAAACGAAGAACGCCACGACGACGAGGCCGCCGACGATCGCGGATGCGATCGCGATGCCCTCGAGAACGCCCGTCATCCGTAGCCGAGGTCCTCGAGCCGGGCCTCGTCGATCCCGAAGTAGTGGGCGAGCTCGTGCAGCACCGTCACCCGGATCTCGTGCTCGAGCGCGGCGGGATCGTGGCCGAAGTCCTCGACGAGGGGCCGGCGGTAGATCGCGATCCGCGCGGGGAGGTACGGCGGCTCTTCGAAGAGCCCGTACAGGTCGGGCTCCTCGGGGTTCTGGTCCTCGACCACGACGGCGATGTTCTCGAGGCCGCGGGCGAGCTCCGGCGGCAGCGAGTCCAGGGCGGCGCGGACGTGCTCCTCGAAACGGCTCATCGCGAGGGTCGCAACGGTGCCCGCACCTTGAACAGGCTGACGGTTGCGAAGCCGAACAGGAAGCCCCCGACGTGCGCGAAGAACGCCACTCCGCCTCCCGCCTCCGGGTGGACGATCGCGTACCCGCCGTCCCAGAGCTGGAAGAGGAACCAGATGCCGAGAAAGAGCACGGCCGGCACCTCGACGAAGAAGTAGAACACGACGGTCAACACGCTCGCGGTGGGAAGGAGCACGATGTACGCGCCGAGGACGGCCGAGATCGCGCCGCTCGCTCCCAGGTTCGGGACGAACGTGTCGCCGGGCCCGCCCCAGTGGAAGGTCACCCACGTCTGCAGCGCGGTCGCCGCGAACCCGCCGAGGAGGTAGAAGACGAGGAAGCGCAGGCGACCCATCGCGTCCTCGACGTTGTTGCCGAAGATCCAGAGGAACAGCATGTTCCCGGCGATGTGCAGCCAGCTGCCGTGCATGAACATCGAGGTGAGGGCGGTCAGCGGCCATCCCCTGTCGATCTGCGGGCAGCTCCCGTTCACCTCGCACGGGTGGAACGCCAGGTCGTGCACCGACCGGTCCAGGTTCGGTAGCTGGTAGAAGAGCCAGACCGCCACGTTGACCGCGATCAGCCCGATCGTCACCACGGGGAAGGTGCGGGTCGGCGCGTTGTCGCGGATCGGGAGCATCCGTGCCTGCTAGGGCACGACCAGAGCGAGCAGCGCCTTCTGCGCGTGCAGCCGGTTCTCGGCCTCGTCCCAGACCGCCGAGCGACCGCCGTAGAGCGCCTCCTCGGAGATCTCCTCGCCGACGTGCGCCGGCAGGCAGTGCAGGACGATCGAGCGCGCCGCGGCCAGCTCGATCGCCGCGGCGTCCACGGAGTATCCGGCCAGGTCGGCCAGGCGCTGCTTCCGCTCGGCCTCCTGGCCCATGCTCGTCCAGGTGTCGGTGTAGAGGACGTCGGCGCCACGGGCGGCCTCCTGCGGGTCGCGAACGAGTCGCGGCTCGCCGCCCGCCTGCCGGGCGGCGGCGACCGCGGCCGCGTCCGGCTCGTACCCTTCGGGGGTCGCCGCCGCGAAGTCCATCCCGAGCTTCGCGCAGATCACCATCAGCGAGGCGCAGACGTTGTTGCCGTCGCCGAGGTAGGCGACGCGCACCCCCTCGAACCGGCCCAGGCGCTCGCGGATCGTCATCGCGTCGGCGAGCGCCTGGCACGGGTGCGAGCTGTCGGTCAGCCCGTTGATCACGGGGACCGAGGCGTGCTCGGCCAGCTCCTCGACGTCGGCCTGCGCGAAGGTACGGATCATGATCGCGTCGAGGTACCGCGAGAGGACGAGAGCCGTGTCGCGGATCGGCTCCCCCCGGCCCAGCTGGAGATCGCCGGCGGCGAGGTGCAGGCCGACGCCGCCGAGCTGGGCGATGCCGGTCTCGAACGACACGCGTGTACGGGTGGACGGCTTCTGGAAGATCATTCCGAGCGTCCGCCCTGGGAGGAGTCGATGCTCGGTCCTCTCGCGCTGCTCGGCCTTCAGGCGGTCGGCCAGGTCGAGCACGGCGGTCAACTCGTCCCGGCTCCAGTCGGCGATCCGGAGAAAGTCGCGTCCCTTCAGGCTCTCCATGTGAGGCTGATGCTAGTGCAGGAATGACTTGACAATAGCAGGCTTAGGTTTTATTCTTTTACTGGAATCAATGCAACGAGGAGGGAAAGACGATGGCAACGCTGGTTCGCTGGGACCCCGTGCGTGAGCTCGCAGCCTGGCAGAACGACGTCGAGCGCCTGATGGGGACGTTCCTTCGCCGCCCGGCCGGTGACGGCCACGAGCGGTGGGCGCCGCCGCTCGACGTCTGGGAGACCGACGAGGAGGTCGTCTACGCGTTCGACCTCCCCGGGATCCCCGAGGAGAAGATCTCGATCGAGCTCGAGGACGGCACGGTGACCGTCTCGGCCGAGCGCGAGCAGAAGGCGGAGATCTCCGAGGAGCGCTTCTACCGCTTCGAGCGCCGCTTCGGCAGCTTCTCGCGGTCGATCGGCCTGCCGCAGGGCGTGACGGAGAAGGACATCCGCGCCGACTACAGGGACGGCGTGCTCGAGCTGCACGTGACGAAGCCGAAGGCGCCGGAGCCGCGCAAGATCCAGATCGGCAAGGGCGCGAAGGGCACCATCGAGGGCAAGGCCGCGAAGGCCTGACCTCGCCCCTTTGGACATGGCAGGGGTCAGACCCCTGCCATGTCCATTCAGGGCGCGTCGACGTCGAGGCCGGCCTCCGCGAGCAGCTCCCGCAGCCGCCGCAGGCCGGCGAACATCCGGCTCTTGATCGTGCCGAGCGGCACGCCCAGCCGCTCGGCGAGTTCCGACTGCGTGAACCCGCCGTAGTAGGCGAGCTCGATCGCCTCGCGCTGGTCGGGCGGCAGCTTGCGGAGCGCCTCCTGCACGACCTGCCGCTGGGCCCGCAGCCAGGCCTCCTCGTCCGTCGCGTCGCCGGTGGGCGGCTCCAGGTCGTCGATCGGCTCGGCGCGGCGGCGCTCCTCACGCCGGACGAGATCGACGGCGCGCCGGTGGACGAGCGTCAGGATCCACGTGCTCGGCTTGCCGTGCTCCGCGAGGAAGCTCCCCGCCGAGCGCCACACGCCGAGAAACGCCTCCTGCACCGCGTCCTCGGCGAGCGCGCGGTCGCGGACGATTCGCAGCGCGAACCCATAGGCGACGCGTCCGTAGCGGTCGTAGACCTCGCCCAGGGCGGCGTCGTCGCCGCGCGAGACGAGCGCGAGCAGCGCCTCGTCCGACATGTGCCCGAGCTCGCTGGCCGGCTGCGGTCGGGTCGCTCGGCGGATGAAGTCGCTCACCGTCGGCATGGAGCCTATGCCGTCTCCGTGCGGAGGAGAACCGGACCGGCCGGCCGGCGCGAGCCGCGGGCCGGCTCGAGCGAGACGACGACAGCCGCCCCCGGAAGCACCGGGCGCGTGAGCACGACGACGGAGCCCCGGAAGAGGCCGGCGGCCGACGCCCGTCCGCCGGCGAGCACCCACGCCTCGTACGTCTTCCCCGCCGGCGCGGGCGGAAGCCCGTCGGCGACCAGGACCGCCTCGCCCGAACGGCCCACGAGCAACGTCGCCTCCGCACCGGTCGCCGCGTAGCGGCGCATCCCGCCGAGCCTCCCGGTGCCGTCCGGCCGCAGAGACAAGGCGAGCGCCGTGCAGGCGGCGACGGCCGCCGCCGCGGCGACCAGCTGCCGCCGGGCCGCCGGAGCGGGATCACGGCTGCGCCGGCGTCGACCACGCGAAGCCGCAGGCCGGCGGGGGGCTCGGGCAGATCGCCGGCGAATGCGAGGGCGACGGCCGCGAGGCGAAGCGGCTCGAGCTCGTCCTCGCAGGCGGGGCACAGCTCCAGGTGGTGCTCGAAGGCGCGAGCCTCGTCCTCGTCGAGCGAGTCCAGCGCGAAGGCGGCCGCATGCTCGTGGATGGTCGGAGGTTGCACGGCGCTAGGTCACCTGCGGGAGCGCCCGCGCGACCATCGCAAGGCCGAGACCGAGGACGACGAGGGCGCTGATCGCGGGGAGAAGGCGGATCAGGCCCCCGTCGAAGTCGACCCGCTCGAACGCGCGCGTTGCCGTGACCGCGGCGAGTCCGATCCCTGTCATCGCCGCAGCGAGGCCGACGCTGAACGCGAAGATCAGCAGGAGCCCGTAGCCGACCCGGTGGAGCGAGATCGCCGCGAGCAGGACGACGAGCGCGGTCGGGCACGGGACGATCCCGCCCGAGATCCCGATCCCGAGCAGGCGGCGGGTCCCGAGCGCGCGGTCGTGGTCGTGCCGATGCGGGTGGTGGTGATCGCCGTGACCGCGCCGGTGACCATGGCGGTCGCGCGGGTCGCGCCGGCGCCACTCGCGCCATCGCCAGCGGAGGACGCTCAGCCCGACGCCGACGACGAGCACGGCCGAGGCGAGGTTGAGCAACGGGTAGAGGTCGTCCGGGACGACGAAAGCCGACAGGCTGAGCGTGACCAGTCCGAGCGCGAAGACGCCGATCGTGTGCGTGATCGTCACCGTCAGACCGAGGAAGAGTGCGTGCCGGGCGGTGCCGCGTGAGCCGACGAGGTAGGCGGCGACGATCGACTTGCCGTGACCGGGCGAGAGCGCATGCGCCGCGCCCCAGAACATCGCCACGAGCAGAGAGAGGAGGACGAGACCGGCGCTCGGCCGGTCGCGCACGATCAGGGCAGCAAAGCCGCCGTCGCCGACTGCCCGCACGGCCGCGCGCCGCTCGAGCACCCGAAGCGGGAGGAGCACGGGCGGCGTGCCGGCGTGCGCTCCCGGCTCGACCTCGACGCGGGCAGAGGCGACGTCGGGCGGGCTTCGGAGAAGGTCTTTCGGATAGCGGAGCAGCTCGTCGCTGATCGACGTCCGGGGTGCGCTCGACGAGAGGATCCGGGCGCCGCCGGCCGGGCGGGCCGCGATCTCCTTCCAGCCGATGCGTCCGGCATAGTTGTTGTCGTGATAGAGAACACCCGCTCGCGCGGTGAGCTCTGGGCCCGCGTACACGACCTCCAGGCGGGTGGTGCGCAGCCCGGCCTGCCCGGGCGGGAAGGCGAGCACGTGGCGCAGCGGCGTGAGCGCGGCCCGCCTGCCGTTCACCCTCAGATCGAGGCGGCGGCCGATCGACGCTGCGAGCCGCGCCGCATAGACCTCTTCGCCGGTCGCGGCAACCTGCGGCTCTGCCTGGAACGTCGGGATCTCGGCCAGGTCGAGCACGTAGAGGACGTAGAGCCGGTTCCCCGACGGCTCGATCCTGGAATAGCGGTTGATCGTGAAGTTGCCGAGCGGGTGTGCTGCCGCGCTCGCCGTCGCGCCGAGGGCGGCCACGACGGTCGCAACGACGATCGCGCCCCTCATGCTGCGAGCCGTCGTCGCGCCACGGGGCTCCAGAGAACCGAGAAGCGCGGATTGAGCGCCAGGGCTCGTCGCAGCCACGCGCGGCCGGCACGCAGGTGGCCCAGACAGCGCTCGATCATGCCGCGGTGGAAGAACTTGAGCGCGTCCTGCGTGCCGAGCCGGAGCGCGTGCTGGGAGTAGTGCAGCGCCTCGCGGCAGTGTCCGTTACGGGCGAGGATCCAGGCGAACGCATCGTCGCGCTCGACGCTCGGGCGCTCGTCGTGCGCGCGGCGCACGCGCTCGAGTGCCGCGGGGCCGAGGCGCGTGCCGTGGTCGGCGCCGAACAACGCCTCGGAGACGCCGGTCTCGACGCCGTTCGCGTTCAGGAGCCTGAAGATCGCGGCGATCAGCGAGTACTGTCTCCGGGCGAGCGCGGGACGCCCGGTGGCGCGGTAGAGGTCTCCGAGTGCGGCGACGTACTGGGGAAGCGGGATCAGGTCGACGGCACGGCGCTCGAGCGCGACGGCGCGGCGGCGATGGCCGAGCGCCGCCTCGTCCTGCGCCCACGCGTCGAGGCCGTATGCGTAGCCCGGGAAGGCCGCGTTCGCGAGGACATACTCGCGCTCGGCGTCGGCGTAACGGCCGTGGCTGAAGTAGAGCTTGCCGAGCTGGACGCGCGTCCAGGCAGTCGGCTCGGCGGTGTCGGTGGCGGCGTCGACGGCCAGCTTCATCGCCTCGATCGCATCCGCCGTACGGCCCAGCAGCTCGCGCCCGTAGGAGACGCGCGCGTAGGAGGACAGGCTCGGGCGCAGCCTGGTCATCCGATCGAAGTCCGCAAAGGCCCGGGTGTAGCGGCCGAGCTCGACCTCGGCATCGCCGATCACGCCGTAGCTGCGCGCGTCGTCGGGGTTCAGCGAGCGGCCCTTCTCACCCAGCGCGAGCGCCTCGCGGAAGCGGTGCCGGGAGAGCGCGAGCGAGCCGAGGCCGGCGTAGACGAGCTCGTCCCTCGGGTCGAGCGCGAGCGCCCGGTGCAGCGCGCCCTCCGACTTCGTGTAGTAGGAGGGGTCGCCGGTCTCGCGTGCGCGCTGCTGGTAGGCGTGGCCGAGCAGGGCCCAGGTGTGCTCGTCCTTCGGGGCGACCCCGAGCCGGGACTGGAGCTGGAGCACGAGCCCGGTCGTGCTCCCAGCGAGCCCGAATCCCGCCTTGAAGTCCTCGATCGACTGCGGGCCGGCGAGCGCGGTGGCGGGCGCCGACGGAGACCGGTCGAGGACGCCGCCGAGCAGCGCGACCAGGCCGACGGCGACGAGGGTTGTCGCTGCGATCACGATCCGAGTGCGCATCGAGGTGGGAGGCGGGCCCGCCCGGAGGCGGGCCCGTTGGCGGTTCGGCTATCCCGTCGCCTTCGCGTTCTCGTAGCCCGAGTGCGGGGCCGCGACGTACGGGAAGTGGCCCAGGCTCTTCACGTCGTTGGCGTCGACGCCGTCGCCGAGCGGAACCTTCTTGCCCATCAGGAAGCCGGCGACCGCCTGCTCCTCGATGTCGACGACGTCGTCGGCGAGCCGCCGCCCGTTCGGAAAGCCCGCGTTGTCGCCGCCGAGGACGCCCATGCGGCTCGTGCTCGCCGCCGGGGTCGGCGGGATCGCGAGGTTGATCCGGAGCTCGTCCGCGAAGGTCGGGCCGGTGTAGGTCACCTTCGGGATGCCCGTCCCCAGCACCGCGACGAGATCGTCGCGGCCGGTCTCCGGCACGCCGAGCTTGTACAGCTTGTTGAGCACGGCGGCCAGGATCGGGGTCCTGTAGTACTTCTCGAACTGCGCGTCCCGGGCAGGCGTGGAGCGGTTCCAGAGGTCCTTGAGCCCGGTCGGGATCACCACTTCGTTGACGAGCGGCTCGCCGAGGCGGGAGACCTGCGTCCAGCCCCGGTGGAGCCTGCCGCCGACGGTCACGTTCTGGCGGTCGGTCGAGGACCAGACGCCGATCGTGTGCGTCTTCGTGTCGACCTGCGAGATCGGGATCTGCAGGGCGATCGTGTGGACGTCGTACCCGGACAGGAAGTCCTTCCCGCCGCCCAGGTTCCCCGTCGTGCCCGCCTTGCGGATCGCGACCAGGTCGAAGATCGCGCCGACGTCCGCGAAGAACGGGTCGTCACGCTGCCCGGCGAAGACGCGGACGCCGTCATTCGTGACGATCGTCTTCTCGGCGACGGCCTCGTAGTCGTCGACGCCGACGAACCCGTTGAAGCGAGGGCCGACGTTGTCGATCGGCGTCTTGCCGGAAGCGAACGGCTTGCCGTTCAGGGTGGCCGTCCAGGATTGCTGCGTGTTCCCGAGGAAGTACGGGCCGGTCGGGGTCTTGAAGCGGAAGCTGTAGGTCTGGTCCGCCTTCCCGTCGCCGTTCCGGTCGATGGCGATGTTGTACCGGGCAGTCTGCGAGAACGTGTAGTAGTTCGGTCCGGCCGCGGGATCCTCGCCGGGGATCCAGTTCGAGACGATCGTGAAGGTCTCCGGGCGGTCCGGGCTGCGGAACGCGTAGAGATCGGTGTTGTCCGCGGTCGGATCCTCCGAGATCAGCGGTGCTTCCCGGTGGCTCGAGGCGCTGCCGGGCGCGGGGCCGATGCGGGCGACGAAGAGCGCTGCCACCGCCGCTCCTGCGACCGCCGGCAGAATGAATGCCCAGTGCTTGCGCATTCGGTGCGGCTCCTTTCTGACGGCCGGTCGGTTGGCGGAGCTGGGTCGTGGCCGTCGTACGGGGCCTGATTCGCCCCAACCCTCAGGGCGGTTCGATGTCGGTGCCGGGCACTGTCGAGAGATCCGCCTGGCGGCGGGTTCACGGTGCCCGGCACCGCCGAGAGACCCGTTCTCGCTACGGTGGCGGCGCGGGTGCGGGCACTACGCGCCGTCGCCGGGCGGGCGCTTCGTGCCTTCCGACCGTGTCGCCGCCTCCCGCTCGCGCTCCTTCTTCGCCGAGCGGCGGATGAAGTAGCCGAACACGGCGAGACCGAGGAAGACGCTGCCGGTCTCGCCGATCAGGCCGGGGATGCCGCCGTGCGCGACGAGCAGGCTCAACCCTGCGAGAGCACCCATAGCCCTCCGACCGTGAACATGACCATCAGCACCAGCATCGGATACTGCGTCCAGAGTGCCATCCGCGGCGAGCGGAAGAGGCCGACCGCCCGGTCGTGGGCCACCGCGAGGCCGGCGATGTGACCGGTGACGAGCGCGACCACCTGTACGTACCAGATCGTGTGCGGCGTCAGGAAGGTGAAGCTCGGCTGGAAGGCGTGCGTGCCGAACAGGTCCCAGCCGCGCCCCCACGGGTCGGAGAGCAGCTTGTAGCCGACCTCGCCCTGGTAGAGGAGCAGCGAGAAGTAGTGGGCGAGGATGTATACGAAGGCGATCGGGATCAGCCCGTCGATGAAGTCGCGGGAGAGGTTGCTCCTGCCCGCGATCGACTCGGTCCCGGCGGTCGCGAGCCGGAAGGCGACGCCGACGAAGGCGACGCAGGCGATCAGCCCACCGAGGTTCATCAGCTGCCCGACCAGGTCGGCGAGGCTCGGCCGGTCGAGCAGATCGACCTGGACGTTGTAGTACGGGTTCTGCCAGATACTCGTCCGGCTGAAGCCGTCGAAGAAGGTCGAGCCGAGCATGACAGCGACGAACCCGATCGTCCCCGGGGTCGGGTCCGTGGTCGAGAGCCCGGAGAACGGCATGCGGAGGACCAGCTCCCCGTCGTCGCGCCGGCCGAATGCGCTGATCCGGCCGAGGAGCTGGTAGTCGACCGAGAAGCCGTCGCCGTTGGCGAACCATGCCTTCGAGCCGAACGCGAACGCGCCCGCCCACGTGACGAGGCTGTAGATGGCGATCGCGAGCGCCAGCGAGTGCGGATCCGACGGGTTTACGTAGCTCAGCTCCATCGTCACGAAGCTGAGCAGGAGCACCGCCGCCGGCCAGCGGCCGAGCCACGCTGGGTACTCGAACGGCGTCTGGTCGCGTAAGCCGAGCCGCCGCAGGATCCACCCGGCTCCGTCCGCGGCCGCCTTCCACGGGCTGACCGCGGGCCAGAAGTTGCCGAGGACGACGACCGCGATCGGCATCCCGACCCAGAAGTAGACGTAGACGAACGTCGGCGTGAAGTTCACGCCGCTGTCGTTCTTGCCGACCAGCGCGCCGAGCCAGAGGAAGGCGAGGAGCGCGAACGACGCCGCGCCGGCGATCGCGCGCAGCACGGGGGAGAGGAGCACGCGCTGGAGTCCGGCCGGAAGCGGCCGTCCCGGCGCCCGCTCGGCGAGGAGCGGCTTCCGCCACAGGAACGCGAGCGCCGCGAACGAGATCACCAATACGACCGCGGCGCCGTAGTAGAAGACGTAGCGCGGGACGGGGAGGTCCCGGATCCCCCCGATCCCGTGCGCGAGGATCCAGCTCACGGCTTTACGGTCAACGCGACGATCTGGAGACTCCGGCTCTCCAGCTCGGCCTCGAAGACACCGGCGACGTCTGCTTTGAACTGGATGCGGACGGTGCCGCCGGCCTCAACGTCCTTGTGCAGGTCGTAGCCGTGGACGTGGACCTCGTCGGCGACGTCCGAGTGGACGACGATCGCGACCGTCTGGCCCTGGGTCGCGGTCGCCCGCTGAATCCCGCCGACCGGCTTGCCGCCCCTTACCGTGACGTCGACCATTACCGGCCCGGGGGCGTTCGTGGACGTGCTCTTCTTGCTCCCGCCGCCGCAGCCCGTGAGGGTCGCGGCGGCGAGGACGAGGACGAGCAGGCGCGCGGTCACTTGACCGTCAGGAGGCCGATCCGCAGACCGCGCGTTTCCGTCAGGTGAAGCTCGATCTCGAAGACGCCCCTCACCTTCGCGACGAACGCGATCCGGACGAACGCCTTCTTGCTCTTGATCGGCTTCTCGATGTCGTAGCCGTGCAGGTGGACCGCCTCGCCGATCGAGCTGCGGACGCGGAGCACGACATGCCTTCCCTTCCGGATCGTGAACTTTTTCGGGCCGCCCGGCACGCCGTGCTTGCCGACGAGGATGGTGAGCACGGTCGGCTTGACGGCGTTTGGCGCCGCGCCGATCGGTGCCGCGAGGACGAGCGAGCCGGCGACAAGCGCCAACGCTGGGATGAGACGCATCGAGCTACCTCCCTGGTTCGCGGGTTGCTGCTTGGGTGTGAGCGAGCTCAGCGAGGGGGAGGCGCCCGGCCCAGCCGGTCGTGCATGAGCCGCGTGCGGCCCGGCGCCTGGATCGCCGCCGGCACCCCGGGTGAACCGGGGCGGAGCGTGACCAGGGGGCGTGGCGCGAGCGTGCGCGCGGCCTCGTCGGCGACGCCCAGGAGCGTGCGCGCGGCGAGGAAGGCGAGCACGGCAACCGGAAGCTGTGCGGCGAGCCCGACGTACACGGCCGGCTCGAGGACCGTGTGTGCCGGCAGCCCGACGGCAAGCCGCTCGACGAGTTCCTGCGTACAGAACGCGAGCGGGGGAAGGAGCGCAAAGGGCCACGCGGAGGGCCGTCCCCGGAGACGTCCCGAGACGCGCAGCCCGAGCGAGAGCGTGACGAGCGAGATGCAGACCGCCAGGAACTGCGGCGCGTACGTCAGATAGCCGTGGACGGCGGCGTCCCTGCTGCTCGAGCCCACGAGTGCGTAGCCGGCAGCATGTCCCGCCAGCGTGCCCGCCGCGGCTAGCGGAACCGAGAAGGTGAGGAGCGGGCGCGACCTCACCCGCGGGATGTTACTGGTCCGCCAGGGAGGTGGGCGGCACCGGGGCGGCCCGGGTCTTCACAGCCGGTGCCCGGCACTCCACGTGTGTCGGTTCGGTGCCGAGCTGTCCACGCTCGTGCCTGGCACTGCGGGTGGAAGGAAAGCGTGACGAAGTGCCTACAGCCGTGGAGGCTCCGAGCAGGGCGTCGGCTCAGGCGCGCGTCGGGGCGGCCAGGAGCCCGCGAGTGGAAAGGATGTCGCGCAGCGTGGGCTCGCCGATCTCCTCGAGCCGGTAGCTGACCCGGAGCGCCGGCTTGTCGAAGGCGATCAACCTGCGCAGGTCGATCGGTGTCCCGATCAGGACGAGGTCGGCGTCCGAGCGGGCGATCGTCTCACGCAGCTCCTCGACCTGGCCGTTGCCGTAGCCCATCGCCGGCAGGACGCGACCGAGGTGCGGGTAGCGCTCGTACGCGGCGGCGATCGAGCCGACGGCAAACGGCCGCGGGTCGACGAGCTCGGCGGCCCCGGCGGACTGGGCCGCGAGCACCGCCGCGCCGTACTCCATCTCGCCGTGGGTGAGCGTCGGGCCGTCCTCGACGCAGAGCACGCGCCGGCCCTGGACGCGCTCGCCGTTCTCGTCCACCGTCACCGGCGACGCGGCTCGGACCACCTGCGCGCGGGGGTTGTGCTCCCGGATCGACTCCAGCACGGCCTCGACCCCTGCGGGCGGCGCGGTGTCGACCTTGTTGACGACGCAGACGTCGGCGAGCAGGAGGTTCGTCTCACCCGGGTGGTAGCGAAGCTCGTGGCCGGGCCGGTGCGGGTCGACGACGACGATGTGCAGGTCGGGACGGAGAAACGGAGTGTCGTTGTTGCCGCCGTCCCAGAGCACGACGTCCGCCTCGGACTCGGCCGCCTCGAGGATCGCTGCGTAGTCCACGCCCGCAAAGACGAGGTTTCCCGCGTCCAGGTGCGGCTCGTACTCCTCGCGCTCCTCGATCGTGCAGTCGGCTGCGTCCAGGTCCTCGTAGCGCTCGAATCGCTGCACCGCCTGGCGACGGAGGTCGCCGTAGGGCATCGGATGACGGAGCACGGCGACGCGCCGGCCGGCCTCGCGCAAGAGGCCCGCGACGTGCCGTGTCGTCTGGCTCTTGCCCGCCCCTGTGCGCACGGCGCACACCGCCACCACCGGCTTGGCGGAGCGCAACTCGGTCGATTCGGCCGAGAGAAGCCGGAAGTCCGCGCCGGCGGCGAGCACGCGCGAGGCGAGGTGCATCACGTGCTCGTGCGTGACGTCCGAGTATGCGAAGACGACCTCGTCGACTGCGTGCTCCCGGACGACCTCCTCGAGCTCCGCCTCGGCCCGGATCGGGATTCCGTCGGGGTAGAGCGGCCCGGCGAGCCCGGGCGGATAGACCCGCCCCTCGATGTTCGGGATCTGCGTGGCTGTGAACGCGACCACGTCGTGCGTCTCGTCCCCGCGGAACAGGACGTTGAAGTCGTGGAAGTCCCGGCCGGCGGCCCCGACGATCACGATCCGTTTCGCCGCCATCGCCCAGAGCCTAGACCAGGGGCGGGACGTTAGACTCGTCAGCGATGGGCAGGTTCTACGACGCCGTCAACGAGCAGATCGCGTACGAGTTCGGCGCCTCTCAGCAGTACGTCGCGATCGCCGTCCACTACGACGCAGAAACGCTTCCTCAGCTCGCACGGCACTTCTACCGGCAGGCGGTCGAGGAGCGAAACCACGCGCTGATGCTCGCCCAGTTCCTGCTCGACGCCGACCAGGCGGTGAAGGTTCCCGGCGTGGAGGCGCCGAAGACGGACTTCGAGAACGCGGCCGAGCCGGTTGCGCTCGCGCTCGAGCAGGAGAAGCGGGTCACCGGGCAGATCGCCGCGCTCGCGAAGCTCGCCCGCGAGGAGGGCGACTTCGTGGGCGAGGAGTTCCTGAACTGGTTCCTGAAGGAGCAGCGCGAGGAGGTGTCATCGATGAGCGACCTGCTCACGCTTGTCGAGCGTGCGCTGGAGTCGAACATCCTGCTCGCCGAGGACGCGCTCGCGCGCACGCCCGTCGGCGACCAGGGAGCAGCGGACCCGTCTGCCCCCCCGGCGGCCGGCGGCGCCCTCTAGCCTCGATTCCGCACGTCTGGCGTTGGTGGCGGGCAAGGAAACGTCCTCCTGTGCAGGGAGGATGTGGGTTGTCTCGACCTACATCCCGCACGAGGAGGACGCACCTTGAGAGTGAAGTCTGGCAGCCGGCTCGGATCGCTTCAAATCGCTGCTGATCAGGAGGGCCTCGTGTCGCGTTCTGGCTTGGCGCTGGTGGTCGAGCTGGCGGCCCGGCTGGGGGTCGAGCGGGAGCTCTCGTCCGGGCTCGGGGGCGTGTTCAAGCGGCGCCCGCTGCACGACCCGGGGCGGGTGGTGGTTGATCTGGCGACGATGCTGATCGACGGCGGCGACTGCGTCTCGGATCTCGGCGCGCTTGCCGAGCAGCCAGACTTGTTCGGCGGTGTCGCGTCGCACTCGACCGCGACGCGGCTGTTGTACGCGCTCGGCGAGGACGAGCTGGCGTCGATCCGGGTCGCACGCCGCAGTGCCCGCGAGCGGGCCTGGTCGCTGGGGGCGCGCCCGGAGACGGTCACGCTCGATTTCGACGCGCAGCTGTTGGAGTGCCGCACCGAGAAGGAGGGTGGGGCGCCGCACCGCAAGGGCGGCTTCGGCTTCCACCCGCTGCACTGCTTCCTCGACGAGACGGGTGAGCACCTGGCGGGCCTGCTGCGTCCTGGCAATGCCGGCTCGAACACCGCCGCGGACCACATCACGGTGCTCGAGCAGGCGCTGGCGCAGCTGCCGGCCGAGGTCGCCGATCGCGAAGACGACGAACCGGTGCCACTGCTCGCACGCGCTGACGCGGCCGGCGCCACACACGCCTTCGCGCAGGCGCTGCGGGAGCGCCGGATCCGCTTCTCGCTCGGCTACTACGTCGATGAGCGCGTCGGGCAGGCCGCGTTGGCGGTGTCGAAGAAGCGCTGGCTGCCGGCGCTCGACGGCGGCGAGGAGGCACGCGAGGGAGCCTGGGTCGCCGAGCTGACGGCGCAGGTCGATCTGAGCGCCTGGCCGGAAGGAACGCGGCTGATCGTGCGCAAGGAACGGCCGCACCCGGGCGCGCAGCTGCGCTTCACCGACGCCGGCGGACACCGCTACCAGTGCTTCCTCACCGACCAGACCGGTGAGGACATCGCCGAGCTCGAGCGCCGCCACCGCCTGCACGCGCGCGTCGAGGACCGGATCCAGGAATCCCAAGAGCTCGGCCTCGGCCGCCTGCCCTTCCAGGCGCTCGAGCCCAACCGGGCCTGGTTCGAGCTCGCGCTGCTCGCCCAGGACCTGCTCGCCTGGCTGCGCCTGCTCGTGCTCGCCGGCGAGCTCGCGCTCGCGAAACCCAAACGGCTCCGCCACCGCCTCCTCCACGTCGCCGGCCGCCTCACCCGCTCCGGCCGCCGCCGAGCGCTGCACCTGCCGGCCGCATGGCCGTGGCGCGACGACCTCACTGCCGCCTTCGCACGCGTCACCGCGCTCGCACCCGGCTGACCGCCCGAGCACGCTCCCCAGAAACCGAGCCACCCCGCCACACCGGCCGCGGCATGCGCACCAGCGCCCGAACCACCGGCCCCCGCCGACGCGATGCCCTCGCCTCGGTGGCCACGAACACCGAAACGGAAACGCGAACTCCTTTCCAGAACAGACAACAGCTACAAGCCAACCCTCCCGCGAGCTTCGTGCGGAATCGAGGCTAGCGCGCGTCTACGCCGCGAGCGAGTCGCGCACGTACTCGGCGACCGCGTCGAGCTCGATCTCGGCCGAGGTCAGCTCCTTCAGCACCTCGTCCGCGGTCGGACGCTGACCCTCCGACCAGAGCTCGCGGAGCAGCGATCCGGCGTCGCGGCGCGCGAACCAGGTGCTGCCGAACTTCTCCCGGAAGAAGCTCTTCAGCTGCGCCTCGAACGCCCAGGCGCGGACGTACTCGGTCGAGTAGAAGCCGGCGTCGACGTCGGCGAGGTAGTCGGTCGGGCTGGGCTCGATCTTGAGCGCGTCGCCGAGGATCTCGACGTAGCGCTTCCGGAGCCGCAGCGGGTCGTCCGCCTGGTGCAGCTCGAGCTCGTAGAGCACCTTGGCGCAGTAGCGGCGCACGAGGAACAGGAGCCCGGTGGCGCTCTCGGCGACGAGCTCGGCCGCCCGTGGAACGTCGAGCCGGCGGTTCAGCCAGGCTGCATCCTGGATGAGGTGCTCGAGCAGCATCGCCCACCCCTCGGTGACCGCGTAGTCGCCGAGCCGCCGCTCCTCCACGGAGAGATCGGCCCGCGTGTTCGCGAAATGCTCGGTGTGGCCCGCCTCGTGGAAGAGCGCGCGCCAGTCGTCGACGCCGCCGATCGGCTGGATCACGAGCACGACTCGCTCCGGAACCTCGATCGGAGAGCAGAACGCCCGCGGGCTCTTCTTCTCGCGTTGCTCCACGTCGAGCTCGACGTTCTCCTGGCCGTACAGGTCGATGCCGAGGTCGGCGAGCGTCGCCTCGAGCGCCGGCAGCATCCTGTCGCCCGGGAACGACGGGTCCCACTCCGGGGCGCGGAAGAGTCGGACGACGTCGAAGCGCTGCGCCTCCGCGAGACCGACGCCCACGCGCGCGCGGAAGAGCCGATCACCGGCCTCCTCCCACATGCGCTCGGTCGAGTCGAGGAACGCGCGGCACTGTGCGCCCATCTCGTCGAGCCGGAAGCCGAAGCGGCGGTGCAGCTCGACGTAGTCGGGCGCGCCCAGCTCGGGCACGGCATCACGGACGGCCTGAGCCGCCTCGAGCTGCACCGGGAGCAGGTGCTCCTCGGTGAGCGTGTTCCGTTCGTGCTCGAGCCGCTCGCGCTTCGCGCGGTCGGGCTCGTTTGCGATCGTCGGCCGCAACATGCGATAGGCGATTTCGTCGCCGTCGACCGTCGCCTTCAGCTCGGTCTCGAGGCGGGCGGTGCGCTCGTCGAAGTCGCGGGTGAGGTTGCCGAGGTACCCCTGGCAGGCGAACCGCCAGAGCTCGCGCGTCCGGCGGTTCCCGTCCACGGCACCCGCGATCCGTCTCGCCTGCTCGAGTGTCGTCAGCTCGGCGAAGCGCTCGTAGATCGGGGCGAGGTCGAGCGTGTCCTTGTGCCCGGCGAAGTGGAGGTAGTACTCCTCGTCGATCGCCGCGATGAAGCGATCCGCCTGCTCGCGGTAGTCGTCCAGCTCGCGCGGGGACGGTACGGTCGTCATCCGGGCTGGCCTAGGATACCGGCGTGGAGCGGATCAGCATCCGCACCGAGCGGAAGACACAGCTCGTCGACATCACCGAGCAGGTGCAGCGGGCGCTCGGGGACGCGAACGGGGCGGCCGCGGCGCTCGTCTACGTGCCGCACACGACGGCCGGCGTGACGATCAACGAGGGCGCCGACCCGCTCGTCGCCCGCGACCTGGAGGCCGCACTCCAGAAGATCGTCGACGACGGGTGGCCGTGGCAGCACGTCGAGGACCCGGACGGGCCGAACGCGCCCTCTCACGTCCGCGGATCGTTGATCGGACCGCAGGTGCTCGTCCCGCTCGAGGACGGGAAGCTCGGTCTCGGCCGCTGGCAGGGAATCTTCTTCTGCGAGTTCGACGGTCCGCGCGAGCGGAGCATCCTCGTCACTGCGCTTGCCTGACCCCGCCGGGCCGTCGCGATACCAGCCGTGGCCGGACTCGTGGCGTTTGCCACCCAGTGTCTGGCACTGGGGTGGAAACGGAACACGAACAATCCGTCCACAGGGGTGCGTCGCCCGCCTGGCCGGAGCCGGCCTGCCGGTACGCTCTGGCCATGGCCGCGCCGGTCGCCAGGGGAGACGAGGTCGAGCTGCACGTGGACTCCCTCGCCTACGGTGGCAACGGTGTCGCCCGGCTGAACGGGTTCGTCGTCTTCGTCCGCCGCGGGCTGCCCGGAGACACCGTTCGCGCGCGCGTCACGAAGGTGAAGCGCGGCTACGCGGAGGCGACGGCGACCGCAGTGGTCGCTCCGGGCGCGCCGCGGGTCGAGGCGCCCTGCGCTCACTATCCCGAGTGCGGCGGCTGCCGCTTCCAGGACCTCGCCTACGAGGCCCAGACGAAGGCGAAGTACGACCAGGTGCGCGACGCGCTCGTCCGGCTGGGCCGCGTCGCCGACCCGCCGCTCGAGGAGATCCTTCCCGCCGAGTCGCGGTTCCACTACCGCAACAAGCTCGAGTATTCGTTCACGGACACGGCCCGCGGCGCCGCTCTGGGCTTTCACAGGGCCGGCCGCTGGGACGAGGTGCTCGAGGTCGACCGCTGCTGGCTGACCACCGACCTCGGCAACGCGATCCGCGAGACCGTGCGCGACTGGGCGCAGGAGGAGGGCCTGCCCGTGTTCGACCAGGGGGCGCAGACCGGCTACCTTCGGCATCTCGTCGTCCGCGAGGGCCGGAACACGGGCCAGGCGCTCGTCCAGCTCGTCACCGCTCCCGGCGACCTCCAGGGTGCCGACCGGCTCGTCGACGCGCTCCGCATGCACCCGGAGGTGCGCTCGATCCACTGGGCCGTGAACGACTCGCCGGCCGAGGTGACCAACCTGCCGACCGATCTGCTCTGGGGCGACGAGGCGATCGAGGAGGAGCTCTCCGGCCTGCGCTTCCGCATCCGTCCGAACGCCTTCCTGCAGACGAACACTGCGATGGCCGGGCGGCTGTACGAGCTGGCGATCGAGTACGCGGGGCTGACCGGCACCGAGACCGTCTACGACCTCTACTGCGGGATCGGAACGATCGGCCTGTCGATGGCGTCGCGCGCGCTGACGGTCTGGGGGGTGGAGGTCGCCGAGGAGTCCGTCGCCTGCGCGATCGAGAACGCCGGCCTGAACGGGATCACGAACGCCGCCTTCTTCGCCGGCGAGGTCGGCCGGTCGCTCGAGGAGCTCGCCGGGCGGGCCGGCCCGCCGGGAATCGCCGTCGTCGACCCGCCGCGCGCCGGTCTCTCGGGGAAGGCGTTGCGGGCGCTCGCGCGGCTGGAGGCGCCGCGGATCGTCTACGTCTCCTGCAACCCGGCGACGCTCGCCGCGAACGTGAAGGAGCTCGCGGGGGAATGGGGCTACCGGCTGGAGCGCGTCCGGCCGGTGGACATGTTCCCGCACACGCCGCACGTCGAGTCCGTTGCACTCCTGGCTCGATGAGGGTCTGCCTGATGATCGAGGGGCAGGAGGGCGTCTCCTGGGACGAGTGGGTCGCGCTCGCCCGGACGTGCGAGGAGAGCGGGATCGAGGGCCTCTTCCGGTCCGACCACTACCGGTCGGTGTTCGACGACTCCGGCCGCGGCTCGCTCGACGCGTGGGCGACGATCTCGGCGCTCGGGGCGGTCACGGAGCGGATCCGCCTGGGGACGATGGTCTCGCCGGCGAGCTTCCGCCGTCCCTCGATCCTCGCCCGGATGGTCACGACCGCGGACCACGTCTCCGCCGGCCGCGTCGAGCTCGGTCTCGGCGCCGGCTGGAACGAGCGCGAGCACGAGGCGTACGGCCTGCCGTTCCCGGGCCTCGGCGACCGGTTCGAGATCCTCGCGGAGCAGCTCGAGATCGTCCACCGCCAGTGGACCGAGGACGAGTTCTCCTTCGCCGGGCGCCACTACCGGCTCGAGCGCTGCCGGGCGGAGCCGAAGCCGCTGCAGCGGCCGCACCCGCCGCTCGTCGTGGGCGGTGCGGCGGGCCCGCGCGCCGCGCGGCTCGCCGCGCGCTGGGCCGACGAGTACAACACGATCTTCGCGACGCCCGACGCGTGTCGCGAGCGTCGGGCGCGGATCGCAGCCGCCTGCGAGCGCGAGGGACGCGAGCCGATCGTCTTCTCGTTGATGACGGCCTGCTGCGTCGGGCGGGACCGCGACGAGGTCCTGGAACGGATACGGCGGCGGATGCAACGGAGCGGCCGCGAGGGCGAGCCCGAGGAGCTGCTCGGCGACGACGACAAGCTGATCGGGACGGTCGACGAGGTGGTCGCGCACCTCGACCGGTACGCAGAGGCCGGCGTCGAGCGGGTCTTCCTCCAGCATCTCGACCACGCCGACCTCGACATGGTGCGACTGATCGGAGCGGCCATCGTCCCCGCGTTCGGGTGATTTTCGCCGGCCAGCCGACGTGTTAGGCTCGTCCTCTGTCCCCCACTGACAAGCCAAAGGAGCACCGATGCGCCGGAGGACCGTTGTCGCTGTCTCGGCCATGCTGGTCGCCGCGCTGACATTCGTCGCGGCCGGCTGCGGCGGCGGAAGCAAGAAGTCGGCAGCAACGACCGAGGCCGCGACCACCGAGGCTGCGGCCGTCACCACCGAGGCGATGACGACGACCGAGGCGATGACGACGACCGAGGCGATGACGACGACCGAGGCGATGACGACGACCGAGGCGATGACCGAGGCGACGACCACGAAGGCCGCGCCGAAGCAGTCCGCCGGCGCGTCGGGGCTCACGTCCGCCGCGAACTGCAAGCAGCTTTCGGACCTCGGCGAGAAGTTCTCGAGCGCGTTCAGCGGCGCCGCCTCCAAGAACGACCTGAAGAAGGAGGCCGACCTCCTGAAGGAGTTCGCGGCGAAGACGCCGGCCGACATCCGTCCCGATTTCGAGGTCTACGCGGACTTCGTCTCGAAGGTCGTGGAGGTCTACGGGAACGTCAAGCCCGGATCGACGCCGAGCCCGACCGCGATCGCCAAACTTGCGGAGCTCGGCCAGCAGATCGACTCGGCCAAGTTCACGACCGCGTCGCAGCACATCACCGCCTGGGTGACGAAGAACTGCCACGCGTGAGCGTCGGGGCGCGGGGACGGCCCTCCGCTAGGGGCCGTCCCCGCGGCGGCGCACCTGCGTCCAGATCCGGTCGGCGCTCGGCAGGAGGAAGCCGGCCGAGAGTGCGGGAAGTGCCGGCAGGCCGGCCACGTCCGCCCAGACGGTGATCGCGATGGTCGCTCCGAGGGCGGCGACCATCGCGAGCCACGTCCAGCCCGGTCTCAGCCCGAACCGGACGGCCGCGGCCAGGAACAGGGCGAAGAAGAGCAGGTCGGGGATCCCGAGCCGGGGGTCGTTCCGCTCCTGCGGCAGGGCGAAGAAGAACGAGAACTGGTCGAAGAGATTCGAGTGGTGCTGGACGATGTTCCCGGTCGGGCCACGGAACACCGAGTAGGCGTCGATGAACGGGATCACCAGTGCGACGATCGCCAGCAGTACGAGCTCCTCGAAGAGGTCGAGAAACCAGAACGCGAAGAACGTCACCGCGCCGAGCTTCGCGAAGTTCGCGAGGACGTCCAGGTCGCCGAGCTGCGCGACGGCGGCGAGCACGGCGAGCGCGCCCGCGAGCGGGAGGAGCCCGCGTGCGCGCGCCAGGGGAAGCACGATCAGGTCGAGCAGGAAGACGCCCGGCATCAGCGCGAAGGCGAGGAGGGCGACCTCCCACCAGACCGACAGGCGCGGAGCGGAGTCGGCCGAGTAGTACCAGGCGGCGGCAGCGGCCGCCCAGACGGCGAACCAGAGCGCGCGGCTCGGTCGGTGTCCTAGTAGGGAGGGAGCTCCGCCCACCAGGAGCCGAGCACCTTGAAGGCGTTCCAGAATGCCGTCTTCGCCGGCGCCTCGTCGAGAGACGTGTCGATGTCCGGGACGACGAGCGCCTCGATCGTCGGTGTGAAGTGCCGGAGCTCGCCGATCGCCGGCTCGACGGGTTGCGAAAGCGGGAAGGCGAGGTCGTTCAGGAAGGCGAGCGCGTCCTCGCCCATCACGACGGCGAGCTTCGGCTGGACGATGTGCAGCTCGCGGGTCAGCCAGTCGCGCGCCTCGGCGTCGGCCGCGCCGTCCGCGAGCTTGACGCAGTTCGTGCCGTACACGGCCATGGGGTCGACCCGCAGGCGCTGGAGCGACTTCAGGATCGCCTGTCCGGCGCGGCCGAAGAACGCAACGCCCTCCTGCGCCTCGGACGGCTGGGGTGCGTGCTTGAGGAGGAAGACGTCTGCGAGCGGATGGCCGGAGCCGAGCACCGGCACGGACACGCCTCCGGCCGCGCGTGCGATCTCGTCTCCGAGCTCGTTGATCTCGGAAATGGCCTTTTGCAGGTACTTCTCGTGGATCTCGTCGGCGGGCACGGCGGTCACTGGGGGCACAGTCTCTGTTCTCCCCTAGCGGACCCTTTCCTTGGCCTGGGCGGCCCACTTGCGAACCTGCTGGGCGAGGAGCGACTTCGGACGCCGGAGGATCTCGGCGCCGCGCAGGCTGACCAGGAACTCCTCGGGGCCGTGGAAGGCGCGCATGCGGACCGCGCCGGCTCCGACGCCGAGCAGCACGTGGGCATCCGAGCCGGCGCCCATCGTCAGGTCGTACTTGCGGGCGAAGCGGAGCGCCTCGTCGTTGAACGACTCGCGCAGCAGGCGGGCGTTGTAGACCTCGAACACGTCGATGTCGGCGAGGTGGCGGTGCAGCGTGCGCGGGTCGGGGATCGCATGGAGGCGGTCGAACGGGTGGGGGAGGTAGACGAGCCCGTTCTGGGCGCGGATCGCGACGATGGTCTCCGCGATCGAAAGGCCGCGCGGGATCTCCTCCTGGAGGAACAGGCCGATCACCTCTCCCTGGCCGTCGGTCTTCACCTCCTCGCCGGGAATGACGGTGAGGTGACGGCGGCGCGCGAGTTCGGCCGCTTCGAGCGCGCCGCCGAAGCGGTTGTGGTCGGTGATCGCGATCACCCCGAGGCCGATCGCCTCCGCGTGATCGAGCAGGGCCCCGACCGGCGTCGAGCAGTCGTGGGACCAGGACGTGTGCATGTGCAGGTCACAGACGATCTCCGGACGGCCGGCGAGCGGGTCGCCGTCACGGCGTGCCGCTCGCCGCCGGCGGGCGAGGCTGCGGTAGAGCGTGTCGAGGTCGGCGGCGACGGCGCCGAAGTCGTGGGTCAGAGCACTCGTCCGGGCCTCCGTGCCACGCTGCGCCCGCAGGTCGTCGTTCTCCGCGAGGCGGGCGGCGGCGGCGGCGGCGAGCTCCGGCTGCTCCGCGAGCCCGGGCGGCGCGGCGGGCGCAGCACCGGCCGCGTCGGCTTCCAGCCGGAGGCGCTCGCTCCCGTCGATCGCGGGGACGTAGATCGCCGACTCGCCGAGGATGGCGGCGCGGGTCTCCGCGTGCCGCCCGAGCCGGACGTGAACGCGGCCGATGAGCCGCCTTGGCACGTACGGGCGCCCCGAGAACGGCCGGGTCCGCATCAGGACGAGCTCCCATCCGGGCAGCTCGTCGAGCGTCCGGATCATGGCGCGGGCGACGGGGCGCTCGAGGCCTCGCCACTCGAGCGCGATCAGGCGCCCCTTCTCGCCTGGGCGGAAGAGGCGCGTGTCCACGCCGGGCGACACGATCCGGTAGTCGCCGGGGAAGCGCGCAGCGGCTTCGGCGGCCGTCTCCGGCGACGAGGCGACCAGGGCGTCGATCCTGCCGAGCAGCCGCTCGCGCTGGGCCTTGCCCGGCGGGTACGCCAGCCGCTCGGGCGAGAAGAAGGTCGCGACCGAGATCGTGTGCGCGTAGAGGAGAGCGAGGTAGGAGAGGCTGGGCAGGCCCGGCTCGAATCCGTGGACGACGTCGTAGCGGCCGCGCGAGAGCGCGATCGTCAGGTTCGCGCGGGAGCCGACGGGCACACCCATGCTGCTCCGCCTGGACACGGGAAGGGCGGGACCGATCGCGATCAGGTCCGCGTCCGCGTCCCGGAGGAGCGACCGGCGCCCCTCGCGGAGGTCCGCCGCCCGGCTCGACGGGGCGAGGACGGTGACCGAGTGGCCGAGCCGGCGCAGCTCTCCCGCGACGCCGGCGACGTGATCGTTCACGTCGTGCGGCAGGGACCACGCGAACGGCGTGACGAGGCAGATTCGCATGCGCTGTCGAGAGATTAGTGGTGGAGCGCAGGGTCAGACCCCGGAGGAGCCTGACCCTGAGCTGTGCCTGCGGGCGCGGTCAGGCCTTGGCCGCGACCCTGGGCCGGGGCCGTGCATGCTGCTTGATGAAGCGCTCGGTTGCCTCGCGGGCCTCGTCGTCGCGGATCTGCTTGGGCGGCGACTTCATCAGGTACGAGCTCGGCGCCTCGAGCGCTCCGGCGACGCCGTTGTCGAGCGCCAGCTTGGCCAGCCGGACTGCGTCGATGACGATCCCGGCGGAGTTGGGCGAGTCCCAGACCTCGAGCTTCAGCTCGAGGTTCAGAGGCACGTCGCCGAACGCCTTCCCCTCCATGCGGATGTAACACCACTTGCGGTCGGTCAGCCACGGGACGTAGTCGGACGGGCCGACGTGGACGTTCCTCGCGCCGATGTCGTAGTCGAGCATGGACGTGACCGCGTTCGTCTTCGAGATCTTCTTCGACTCCAGCCGCTCGCGCTCGAGCATGTTCAGGAAGTCGGAGTTGCCGCCGACGTTCAGCTGCATCGTTCGGTCGAGGTGGATGCCACGGTCCTGGAACAGCGTGGTCAGGACGCGGTGCGAGATCGTCGCGCCGAACTGCGACTTGATGTCGTCGCCGATGATCGGCACGCCCGCCTGCTCGAAGCGGCGCTGCCAGTACGGCTCGCGGGCGATGAAGACGGGCATGCAGTTGACCATCGCGCAGCCGGCCTCGAGGACCTGCTCCGCGTACCACTTCGTCGCCATCTCCGAGCCGACCGGAAGGTAGTTGACGACGACGTCGGCCTGGGTCTCCTTGAGGATCGTGACCACGTCGTCGGTCTCGCCCGGCGCCTTCTCGACGATCTCGGACAGGTACTTGCCGATCCCGTCGTGCGTCATCCCGCGGGAGACCTTCACGCCCGTCTTGGGCACCTCGGCGAACCTGATCGTGTCGTTCGGGTGCGCCCACATCGCGTCCGCGAGGTCGACGCCGACCTTCCCCTTGACCACGTCGAACGCGGCCACGACCTCGACGTCGTTGATGTGGTAGCCGCCGAGGTCGACGTGCATCAGCCCCGGGACGGAGTCGTCCGGGCTCGCGTCCCTGTAGTACTGCATTCCCTGCAGGAGGGAGTTGGCGCAGTTGCCGACGCCGATGATCGCGACGCGCACCTTGCCGCCGGACCGGGCTCGGCCGTTGCTCTTTCCGTTCTTCGAGGCCATTGCTTCCTTTCCGCTCAGGCCGAGCCGCTCGGAGAGCGTCCCGACGATCAGTTCGTTCACGGTCTGCTTGCGCTCCGCGGCGCGCCGGGCGAGGCGCTCCTTCAGGGCGGGCGGGACCCTCAGCAGCACCGACCCGCCCTCGCGTGTGGGGCCGCCCGGCCGGCCGCTCGGCTCGAACGGCACCGCCACGCTCGCCGCGAGGTGACCGACGGCGACGTCGTTGAAGCTGCGGCCGGAGCCTTTCACCTCGTCGGCAAGCCGGCGCTTGAGCGCCGGCGGCATGCGGACGAAGACGGTCTTGCGACTTGGCGCTAGCACAGGAGTGATAGCAGCATACCACCACGGCGGGTCGCCGGGTTCCCGGTGTGCTACTGCGCCTGCAGCTGCCGCCGCACGTGCCAGATCCGCTGGGCGACCGTGACCCAGGCCGTCGCGGCGAGCACGTACACCGCCCACTGCAGCCCGCCCCACGGTGCGAACACGAGCCCGCCCGTGATCACCACCACCCGCTCCGCCCGGCTGGCGATCCCGAAGTCGCCTCGCAGGCCGAGCGCCTCGGCCTTCGAGCGCGTGTAGCTGACGAGGAACGAGCCGGCGAGCGCGGCGAACGTGAACAGGAGGCCGGTCTCGTTGCCGTCGCGCACGAGCGCGACCGCGATCGCGCCGAGCATGAACGCCTCGCCGATCCGGTCGGTGGTCGAGTCCAGGAACGCGCCGAACGGAGTCGCCTTGCCGCCGGCGCGCGCGAGTGCCCCGTCGAGGATGTCGAGAACGGAGCCGACGACGAACGCCACCGCGCCGGCCCAGAAGAAGAGCCACTCGTTTCGGTACTCGAAGTAGACGAGCACCGAGGCGGTCGCGCACAGGGTCACGCCGGTGGCAGTGAGCATCGACGGCGTCACCCGCGTCCGGGAGAGACCGGTGATCGAGCGCGATGCGAGCCGGCGCGCCCCGGCCGTGTAGCTCGACTTCACCTCGCCCGCGACGGATCTCACGGGGCAATGGTAGGGCGATCAGCCGGACGCCGGGCGGAGCAGTCGGATGATCGGGCGGCGGTAGACGGCGACGGCCGCGAGGGCGGCGACGACGATCCCGGCGAGGATGTCGAGCCAGAAGTGGTTCCCGGTGGCCATCACCGCGAACCAGACCCAGGCCGGCCAGAGGAGCCAGACGGCTTTCGCCCAGCAGGTGCGGCACACGAGCGCGAGCGAGATGCCGACGATCAGCGCGTCCGCTGCGTGCAGGCTCGGCATCGCCGCGTACGGGTTCGCCGCCAGCTCGACGAGCCCGCTCCCGTGGTTGAGCCCGCCGAAGTCCGCCAGCGTGTCCGGGAATCCGAAGGTGGGGAACATCCGGGGCGGCGCGGTCGGCACGATCACGTAGCCGACGAGCCCGATCGTGTTCGCCAGCAGGACCCAGTTCCGGAAGCGCGTGAACGCCTCGTTGCGCCGGAGGTACACCCATAGGAGCGTCAGGCCGACGACCGTGAACTCCGAGTTCCAGTACGTCCACGAGACGAGGAACATGAGAACGTGCGAGCCGGCGACGACGTTGGCGGCGGTCAGCTCGAACAGGTTCCCGACGTGCTCCTCGATCCGGATCACGCCGAGCCCGTTCTCGAACGCCTTCGTCGGGTTGCGGTCGGCGACGCCGCGGACGACCTGGTAGAGGCCGAGGAACCCGAACCAGATCGCAAGCTGCAGCCCGAGGTCTGCCCATCCCCTCGGCAAGTGTCTGCGTCCGGCTGCGACGATCGCGGTCATGGCGAAGAGCCCTCCGTGGGCCCATGAATACTAACGCCGATTCCGGCCGTGCTCGTCCCGGTTCTCTCGAGGCGCCGCAGGCGGCGCGGGGGCGGCGGATGCTGTTCGGGGAACCCGCCGTGGAGAGCAGGGCCCCGGCTACTACCCGCCAATGTAGCTCATCTCGACCTTCGGAAGGTCGAGCGTGTTCTGCGAGCGGATCTCCGAGTAGCGGTCGGCCCTTCGGCCCCAGATCCTGCCGATCGCATCGGCGAGCTCCTCGTCGGAGGCGCCTCCGCGCACGACCGCCCGCAGGTCGTGCCCGCGGATGCCGAACAGGCACGTGTACAGCCGGCCTTCCGCCGAGAGCCTCGCACGGGTGCAGTTGCCGCAGAACGGCTGCGTCACCGACGCGATCACCCCGATCTCGCCGCGTCCGTCCCGGTAGCGCCAACGGCGGGCGACCTCGCCCCGGTAGTTGGGCTCGACCGGATCGAGCGGCAGCTCGGCGTCGACCGCGGCGACGATCTCCGCGGCCGGGACGACCTCGTCGAGGTGCCAGCCGTTCGAGTGGCCGACGTCCATGTACTCGATGAAGCGAAGGATGTGGCCACGCTCGCGGAACTCCCGCGCCATCGGGAGGACATGCTCGTCGTTGACGCCACGCTTGACGACCATGTTCACCTTCACCGGGAGGCCGGCCTCGGCGGCGGCGTCGATCCCGTCGAGCACCCGCCGCACCGGGAAGTCGACGTCGTTCATCGCCGCGAAGACCTCGTCGTCGAGCGAGTCGAGGCTGACCGTCACCCGTCCGAGCCCTGCCTCCCGAAGGGTGCGCGACTTCTGCCGGAGCAGCGAGCCGTTCGTGGTCAGGGTCAGGTCGAGGCCGGGGATCGCGGCCAGCCCGCGGATCAGGATCTCCAGATCGCGGCGAACGAGGGGCTCGCCGCCCGTGATTCGGATCTTCTCGACACCGCGGGCGACGAACACCCGCGCGAGCCGTTCGATCTCCTCGAACGTCAGGAGCTCGCGCCGCTCGAGGAATCGGTAGTCGCGGCCGAAGACCTCCTTCGGCATGCAGTAGACGCAACGGAAGTTGCAGCGGTCGGTGACCGAGATGCGCAGGTCGCGCATGGGACGGCCGAAAGTGTCGGTCAGGGGCACGGAGTCAGAGTACCCCGACAGGCCGCGAATGGGTCATCAGGAGGGGCGATGTTACCGGTCATGTGACCGGCGGCTGCAAGCAGGCCCGTGCGGTCTCTGGTACAAGAGAAGTACCGACGCAGATGAGCGAGCGCGGGTAGTGTCGGGACGGGCCCCGGAATAGCCAGCAGGTGATGCGGCGAACGTTTCGAGGCGTCCTCAATGAGGACGGCGCTTGCTGCGTTCAAAGCACACGTGCCCCGATGCCCCGAACGCACCTGACTGTCGCAGGTCACCGAGAAAGCGACAACGCGCTACCCGGCGGCGAGCAACCTGAGACAGCGCTGGAGTAGCCGAATCATTCCCGTATCGCCTCTTTGAGAATGATCCCGAGTTGCTGCTCAAAGTCCCGCCGAGCTGAGTCTGACTGCGGTGTCCAATCGACCAAGTCCTCCCAAAAGCCGGGACGGAGCCACGTCTCCGGCTCAAGTCGGATAGCGCCACCGGAAGCAATCTCTGCACGCCAGTTGGAGGGGATTTCGGATGAGAGCACCTCAAACATTTCGGATCGCCACAATGGCGGTGGCCCCGGATGTGAGTCGCGCAGTTCCGGATTCACGCTCAACACGCGGAGCATCACAGCCCGTCCAGGGGCCGCGTACACAGTGAGCACGACGTATTCGGCGCCGATTTTGATCGCGTCATGACGGGTTAGCTCGTCTCCGAGAGGGCTCACTATGTTCGTGCAGAGGACAATCATGCGTTACGGTGCGAAGTAATGCGTGTACTTGATCTTGTAGCCAGGATCGAGCAACGCCTTCCCTGAGACTGTGTTCAAGTAGAAATGCAGTTCGAACTCCCTTCCATCGGGATCGGTCATCTTCTGCGAAGAGACATACTTGAAATCGCCGATTGTGTAGCCGCTCTCAGCAACCCTTTGCCGAGCATCCGCACCATAGATTTGTTCGCCGACAGCGATGTCTCGCGCCACCGTTATTTCCGAGGCATTGATCGTTCCGTCCTCGCCAAACGGATTGAGTGACAGAACATGGGATCTTGTAGACTCACAAGCAAGCTGGTAGAACAGCGGGCTGTTCTGAGATATTTCGTCCCAGCTGCCGACATCTTGGTAGAAGCTGCATTCTGGCTCTGACTGAGACGTTGGTCTTGCGGCGCCGCAGGTGATGCCGCTAGATGGACTGAGGTTCTCGTCGAATGACCCCGACGTAGGATTGTGAAGGAACGTGACCGGAGCATCGAGTGCGATCTGCGAGCCGCTTGCGACGCTCGTGCAAGGCACCCCATCCAGCCCGTAGTCAACGTCGCCCGTGCTGGAGTCCAGTTGAACAGCGGTTGCGTCTCCCAGCCAACCAGCATCGCGAAGTCGCTGTACGTAGCTTGAGTAGGTCTCGGTTGGGGCGGCTTCCGCCCAGGTCATCGTCTCGGGTTCCGGCACCCAGGTGGGCTCGGCCGTGTGAACGATCCAGGCCGTCGCCGCGGCCTGCGAGTCTGTCTGCGCCGCAGCCGCCTCTGCGGCCGTCCCGCCAGGGTCGAACGCTGCTCGAAGGTTCGTGTAATCGCTCGCCGTGTGGCTAGGCTCGGTGTACGTATCCGTCCGAGTGACGTTCGGAGCGTCAGCCGCCGTGTACGGATGGACGTCCGTGACCGGCGGGTCGGTGTCGAGGCTGTCGAAGGTTCGGTAGCCCTTGTTTGGCCAGCCGAGTGTGCTGCCGCAGTTGCCGACGCCGGACGTGCAGGTATTCCAGTCGCCCTCCGGCGCCGCCTGCAGGAGTGCGTAGCCGTGCTGATACGACAGGCCGAACGGGGACGTGCACGGGGACGAGCCCGTATTGCCGGGGCAGTTGAAGGCCGCCGAGAGATTGCCGCCAAGCGCGGAGTCGTACCACTGCAGGAACCAGTGACTGGCACCGAAGCCGGAGGCATGTACCCACTGGGTGAGATGGTCGTTACCGGACGCGGCGTTCGTGGTGAGCCCGGCGAAGTGTGCAAACCACGTGCCGATGTGCCAGCCGATCTGCCACCCGGTGTACGCAACACCGATCGCCGTCAACTTGGTCGAGAGCGCCGGGATGATCCGACTCGCGAGCATCGAGGCGAACTTGCTCTTGTTCGTTTCCGCGACGAACTCCGCGCTCGAAGCGAACCGGGCCGCGTAGCCGTCCACAGTTGAAACCTTCTGGCCCTGCGACCCCCAGCCCACAAAGTCGTCTATCGAGGCCCCGTCGCCGGCGGCTGTCAGCACTTCCGAGTCGGTCAGGGTGCGGAACTCGGTGACGACTTGCTCGGCGACGGAGGGGCCACTTGCCTGCGCCCGCGGCGCCATCGTTCCAGCGCCCGCGATCAGAAACAAGGCTAGAAGTAGAACCCCGAGGACGTATGCGGTCGTCCGGGACAAGGCAAAGCGGACCATGGCAACCTCTTCCTTTCAAGGACGTGACGGCAGCGCGACACTATCACTCGGTTCGCGACAGTCAAATCGCTCACAAGAACGCACGTGGCTGCCTGCCCTCTCATTTCCACCATTCGGGGACAACCGATCCCGGGCATACGTTGCCCAGGGAATGAAGGTCGAGCTTCCTTCTCCCGCTCGTGTTCCTCGTCTGGGCCACCGTCGTCACGAAGAAGTACCTGTCCCTTGACGCCCAGGTAGCTCTCGGCCTGCTCACCGCATTCGCGCACCTCGTCCAGGCCCGCCTCGGCGTACGTCTGGTTCTCGGCGAACGCCGGAGTGACCTTCTTGCTGTGCAACGCTGCGCGCGTGGCCGCCCTCGACGACTGGCTCCCACGCTACGACCACCGCGAGCACCACGAGTGCCCCGTCGGCCTCGTGCCCGGCGAGGCGCTTGCGTGTGCGCTCGCGATTCCGGCGGAGCCGGACTGGATCGTGCGCGCGTTGTTCCGGCTGCGGGGCCTCGACGGTCGCGGGAAGACGCTCGGAGAGCTCTTCTCGCCGCCGTGGGCCGAGCGGCTCGAGGTCACGGAGACGAGCTTCGTCGCGCGGCTGAACGAGCTCGGCGGCGTCGCGATCGTCTTCGGCCTCCGTGCGCGGCCGGCGCCGGCCGGGGCGCTGCTCTCGACGGAGACGAGGGTCGCGGGCGGCGGTCTTCGGTTCCGCGCCTACTGGCTGGTGGTGCGACCCTTCTCGGGGCTGATCCGCAGGCGCTGGCTGATCGCGGCCGCGAAGCGGGCGGCCGCGCCCTCGCCGAAGCCGAGGTAGAGCGAGGGCTCGGCGACCTCCACCTCGAGGACCGCGTCGCCGAGGAGGTCGACCCGCCCGTAGAGGAGCGGCGCAGGCGCGCGGGCGAGGGCGGCCTCGGCGACCGCGCGCTGCCGGGTGGTCGCCTCGGCCGGGCCGAGCTCCTCGTCCAGGTAGAAGACGTCCCGTTCATCCGTGCGCGGCAGCGGCACGTGTCGCCGGACGGCATGGGAGTAGGCACCGTCGAGGTAGACGAGCGCGGTCTCGTCGTGCCTCGGGCAGGTACGGCTGGGTGATGGCGGTGCGCCCCTCGGCGTGGATCCGGGCGACGAGCGCGCGAGCCTTCGCGCTCTCGCCCGGCGCGAACCACGCCGAGCTGCGTCCCCCGGCCGAGATCGCGGGCTTGACCACGAAGGGCTCGTCCCGGAGGCGCGAGGCGAGCGCCCGGCTCGACGAACGCCGTCGGGACGATCGGGATGCCGGCGGCCGCGAGGTCGGTCAGGTAGCGCTGCTTGTCCGTGCTCCACTCGAGCACCGCCGGCGGGTTCAGCACCCTCGGCGCTCCGGCACCGGCGGCCTGCCGCCAGCGGCCGGGCGTCGCGCCGCCGCCGTCGACGAACGCCGCCCAGGCGAGGAACGCGTCCCGGCGCTCGGCGTAGTCCCAGGTGGATCGCGGCAGGACGAGGTCGAACCGGCCCCACTCGACGTCCCGATCGTCCCAGACGGCGGCCTCGGCCTCGATCCCGAGCGCTCCGAGCGCCGCGATCAGCGCCGGGAAGTCGTCGTCGCCGGCCGGGATCTCCGAGCAGGTGACGAGCGCCACCCTGGGCGTCATCGGCCCCGCGGGCCCGGCCGGCCGATTCCGCCGTTCCCCCGGGAGACCACTGGGACGGAAGGCGAACGATTCACCCACAGCCAGTGCCTGGCACTGGAGGTGTGACGATTCGGAACCGGTTCATCCACCGGTGGTGCCTGGCACTCCGGTAGTGGCGATTTCGGGCCGATCTGTCCACAGCTAGATCAGCCAGGTCCCGTCCTCCTGGACCGTCTCGCCGTCGAGCTCGATGCGTCCGCCGGTTCTCAGGTCCTTGACCAGGTCCCAGTGGAGAGCGCTGGCGTTCTTGCCGCCGACCTTCGTGTAGCTCCGCCCCACCGCGATGTGCACGGTGCCCGCCATCTTCTCGTCGTAGAGCGTGTTCCGCATGGGCCGCGTGATCCCTGCGTTGCACCCGATCCCGAGCTCGCCGACGTACCGTGCGCCGGCGTCCGTGTCGAGCGCGGCGAGGAGGACGTCCTCGCCCTCCGTCGCCGAGGCCTCCTCCACCCGGCCCGAGCGGAACACGAGCCGGATTCCCGCGACCGGCGCCCCCTCCAGCTGGGAGGGGACGTCGAAGAAGACCGTCCCCTCGGCCGAGTCCTCGACCGGCGAGAAGAAGAACTCGCCGCCCGGGACGTTGACGTGCCCGTCGTCGACTGCTCCCATCCGCCCGCGCAGCGAGAGCGTCACGTCGGTGTCGGTGCCGACGACGCGCACCGAGCCGGCGGCGTCGAACCGCTCGAGCAGCCGGTGCAGCTCGAGCGACTCTGCGTCCCAGTCGCGGAGGCACGCGGCGTAGACGAAGTCCTCGAAGGCCGCCAGCGACATCCCCGCCTCCTGGGCGAGGGCGTTCGTGGGGAACTGGCAGCCGACCCAGGGGATCTCGTCCGACATCGTTCGCCGGAAGAACGGCGCCGAGCCCGTCTTCATCAGCGCGCGCCGCTCGGGAGAGAGCGCCGCCGCGCCTCGGGTGTTGTCGGGCGCCTCGACGGTGATCCGCGCGTCCATGTGATCCGACGCGTAGAGGTCGATCGGCGCGATCTCCCCGACGAGCCCGAGCGGCGCCTCCGCAGCCCAGGCCTCGTCCAACGGGAACAGCGTCCAGTTCATCCGCAGGAGCGGATACGCGCCCCTGCGCGCGATCAGGCGCGTCAGCTCGTCGAGCAGCGGCTGCGCCTCCGGCTGCGAGCGGATCAGCACCTGCCACCCGGGCTGAACCCCGAGACAGCGCTCGACGAGCAGCTCGGCGTATTCCCCGACCCGGGGGTCTAGAGCGCCCACACGCCGTTCTCCTGCACGATCTCGCGGTCGAGCTCGATCCGGCCGCCGTTTCGAAGCTCCTTGACCATGTCCCAGTGGACTGCGCTCCTGTTCTGGCCTCCGAGCTGGGCGAAGCCGATCCCGATCGCGAGGTGGATCGTCCCCTCCATCTTCTCGTCGAAGAGCGTGTTCTTCGTGTGGCGGCGGATCCCGGGGTTGCAGCCGATCCCGAACTCGCCGAGCCGGCGCGCGCCCTCGTCCGTGTCGAGGGTGCCGAGCAGGAACTCCTCGTCGCTCGAGGCGGACGCCTCGACGATCCGGCCGCCCCGGAAGCGGAGGCGCACCCCGCCCACCTCGTGGCCGAGGTAGCAGGCCGGATACTCCGAGTAGGCGATGACTCCTTCGGCCGAGTCCTCGACGGGCGAGTAGAACACCTCGCCGCCGGGCATGTTCGCGCCCAGCGCGTCCACCTTTCCCGAGCGCCCTTCGAGGCTGAAGGAGAGATCGGTGTCCGCGCCGACGATCCGCACGGTGGACCCGCGGTCGAAGCGCTCGGCGATCCGCTCCATCCGCTCGCGGAGCGCCTGCCAGTCGACCAGGACGGCGCCGTACAGGAAGTCCTCGAACGAGGAGAGCGGCATCCCGGCGTCCTGGGCCGCCGCGGAGGTCGGGTGGTAGCAGCCGACCCACGGCTTCTCGCTGCGCAGGTACGGCTCGTGCGGCGGGCGCAACGCCGCCTGCCGTGCGCCGAGCCGTTCGGCGGAAATGTCCGAGCCAGCCCTGGTGTTGTCGGGCGCGACGATCGCCACGTACGCGTTCGCGGTCTCGATCTCGTGGAGCTCGATGTCCGAGAGCGTGCCGAGCACCTCGATCGGCGCCTCGCGCTCGTACGTCCCCCCGCCGGAGTCGAACCTGAGGCGGACGAGGGCCCGCGCCCTGCGGCGGGCGAGCTCGCGGACGACCTCCTCGACGAGCGGCCGCCCGAGCGGCTGCGCGCGCACCAGGACCTGCCAGCCGGGGGCGGGGCCGATGCAGTCGCAGAGCAGGCCCGCGTAGGCTTCGACCCGCGAATCCACGGGCAGATCGTACGCACGGCCCTCCTACGACGGTGCGGGAGCCGGCGGCGCCTCGGGCGCGCGGGCCGCGAGCCTCGCGCCGACGACCGCGTCGGCCGCCCGGGCGCTCGGTGCGTGCCCGGTGACGGCCGCGAGGAACTCTTCACGACCGAGCGCCCGCAGCTGCGCCTCCGTCTCGGCGACCACGGTCGCGGTGCGCGGGACGTCGCGGAGGAGGGCGATCTCGCCGAAGCCGTCGCCCGGGCCGAGCTCTCCGGCGGGAGCGCCGTCGACTGTCACCCGCAGACGGCCGGAGGCGACCGCGTAGAAGCGGTCGCCCGGCCCGCCCTGGCGGATCACCTCGGTTCCGGCAGCCACCGTCACCGGCTCGAGCTGCGAGGCGAGCCGCTCGAGCGCAGGCGGCGGCAGCGGCCCGAACATCGGGATCCGCGCGAGCAGCTCGAGCTCTGCCGGCGCGTGCGACTCGGCGTCGATGGTCAGGAGCGCCCGCCAGGTCAGCGCCGCCAGCGCGGGCAGGAAGGCGCCCGTCGTGACCAGCGACCAGCGGATCCCGATCGCGTCGATCAGCACCGGCGCGAGGATGGCACCCAGGCCGATCGTGCCCACGAGCAGCATCTCGAGCACGCCAAAGACCCGTCCGATCACATCCGGCGGTGCGCTGCGCTGGAGCAGCGTGAGGCCGGCGACGTCCACCAGGGTGTTGCCGAGCCCGAGCACGCCGAGGGCGACCAGCGCGACCCAGGTGTGCGGCCACAGCCCGATCGCGGCGAGCGGCGCGCCCCAGAGGACGATCCCCGCGCCGAAATCGGAGGCGAGCCGCTTGCGGCCGATCAGCGCGAAGGCGAGCAGCGAGCCGGCGATGCCGCCGACGCCGGACGCGGCGTTGAGCAGGCCGACCCCGGAGTCTCCCCGCTTCAAGAGGTCGAGGGCGGTGACGACGACGAGCACTCCCAACGCCCCGGCGACGAGCGTCTGAGCGGCATACAGGCCGATCACGGTCCGCAGCCGGCGGTCGATCGCGATCACCCGGAAGCCGGCCGCGGCCTCGCCCAGGAAGCGCGCTCTGGCCTCGGAGGCGTCGGCCTTCTCCGCACGCGGCCCCGCCTCGGGACGGATCAGCGCGACGAGCAGCGCGCCCCAGACGAACGTCCCCGCGGTGACGAGGAAGACCGCGCCCGGGCTCGTGACCGCGAGCAGCCCGCCGCCGATCGCCGGGCCGGCGAAGGTGCCGACGCTGCCGATCGTGCTCCGCGTCACGTTCGCCGCGGTCAGCTCCTCCGGCGTCCGCGCGAGGTCGGGCAGGAGCGCGGACTCGGCCGGCAGGAACGCGGTGCCGAGCACGGAGGAGGCACCCGCGAGTGCGTAGACGAGCCACTGGGACCCTCCCGCGAGCGCGATCGCCCCGGCGCCGCCGATCGTCGCCGCCCTCCCGAGGTTCGCCGCCGCCATCACCGCCACGCGCGGAAGCCGGTCGGCGAGCGTGGAGGTGAACGGCGCCGAGACGGCCGAGGGAATCGTCCGGATGACCGCGACGATGCCGACCGCCTTCGCCCCGCCAGCGTCGTAGGCGTAGACGGCGAGGGCGACGCTGTACGCCCACTGGCCGACGACCGAGCCGGCTCCCGCAAGCTGGAGTCGCCGGAGCTGAGGGTTCCCGAAGTTGCCTCGAAAGGCGGCGATCGACTCGCTCAGCCGCTGGCGCAGGAGGTCCACGCTCCGGCGAGCATGGCAGTGCCGGTTGGAAATGTGAAGCGAATCGTGGGAAGATCCCTGGGCAATATCGCGTCTAGTGAGGCGAGACCGCGACTTTCGCGGAACCGATTCGAAGGAGGAACACGGTGGCGGACGAGAGAGACAGGCGGGACGTGCCGGCGGGTGACGAGGGCGAGGACGTCGAGGGCCATCGCCACGATTCCGCTCGGCAGGACGTGCCTCGGCAGGACGTGCCCGAGGCCGATGAGGACGACGTCGAGGCGCACCGCCACGACGCTGCTCGGCACGACGCTGCGCGCCACGACGCCGCCCGGCACGATGCGGCACGGCACGACGTCGCCTAGCCGAGACTTCGAGATATCGGAGAGCGAGCCCGGCGCCGCCGGGCTCGCCCGCGTCTAGCCTCGATTCCGCACGAAGCTCGCGGGAGGGTTGGCTTGTAGCTGTTGTCTGTTCTGGAAAGGAGTTCGCGTTTCCGTTTCGGTGTTCGTGGCCACCGAGGCGAGGGCATCGCGTCGGCGGGGGCCGGTGGTTCGGGCGCTGGTGCGCATGCCGCGGCCGGTGTGGCGGGGTGGCTCGGTTTCTGGGGAGCGTGCTCGGGCGGTCAGCCGGGTGCGAGCGCGGTGACGCGTGCGAAGGCGGCAGTGAGGTCGTCGCGCCACGGCCATGCGGCCGGCAGGTGCAGCGCTCGGCGGCGGCCGGAGCGGGTGAGGCGGCCGGCGACGTGGAGGAGGCGGTGGCGGAGCCGTTTGGGTTTCGCGAGCGCGAGCTCGCCGGCGAGCACGAGCAGGCGCAGCCAGGCGAGCAGGTCCTGGGCGAGCAGCGCGAGCTCGAACCAGGCCCGGTTGGGCTCGAGCGCCTGGAAGGGCAGGCGGCCGAGGCCGAGCTCTTGGGATTCCTGGATCCGGTCCTCGACGCGCGCGTGCAGGCGGTGGCGGCGCTCGAGCTCGGCGATGTCCTCACCGGTCTGGTCGGTGAGGAAGCACTGGTAGCGGTGTCCGCCGGCGTCGGTGAAGCGCAGCTGCGCGCCCGGGTGCGGCCGTTCCTTGCGCACGATCAGCCGCGTTCCTTCCGGCCAGGCGCTCAGATCGACCTGCGCCGTCAGCTCGGCGACCCAGGCTCCCTCGCGTGCCTCCTCGCCGCCGTCGAGCGCCGGCAGCCAGCGCTTCTTCGACACCGCCAACGCGGCCTGCCCGACGCGCTCATCGACGTAGTAGCCGAGCGAGAAGCGGATCCGGCGCTCCCGCAGCGCCTGCGCGAAGGCGTGTGTGGCGCCGGCCGCGTCAGCGCGTGCGAGCAGTGGCACCGGTTCGTCGTCTTCGCGATCGGCGACCTCGGCCGGCAGCTGCGCCAGCGCCTGCTCGAGCACCGTGATGTGGTCCGCGGCGGTGTTCGAGCCGGCATTGCCAGGACGCAGCAGGCCCGCCAGGTGCTCACCCGTCTCGTCGAGGAAGCAGTGCAGCGGGTGGAAGCCGAAGCCGCCCTTGCGGTGCGGCGCCCCACCCTCCTTCTCGGTGTGGCACTCCAACAGCTGCGCGTCGAAATCGAGCGTGACCGTCTCCGGGCGCGCCCCCAGCGACCAGGCCCGCTCGCGGGCACTGCGGCGTGCGACCCGGATCGACGCCAGCTCGTCCTCGCCGAGCGCGTACAACAGCCGCGTCGCGGTCGAGTGCGACGCGACACCGCCGAACAAGTCTGGCTGCTCGGCAAGCGCGCCGAGATCCGAGACGCAGTCGCCGCCGTCGATCAGCATCGTCGCCAGATCAACCACCACCCGCCCCGGGTCGTGCAGCGGGCGCCGCTTGAACACGCCCCCGAGCCCGGACGAGAGCTCCCGCTCGACCCCCAGCCGGGCCGCCAGCTCGACCACCAGCGCCAAGCCAGAACGCGACACGAGGCCCTCCTGATCAGCAGCGATTTGAAGCGATCCGAGCCGGCTGCCAGACTTCACTCTCAAGGTGCGTCCTCCTCGTGCGGGATGTAGGTCGAGACAACCCACATCCTCCCTGCACAGGAGGACGTTTCCTTGCCCGCCACCAACGCCAGACGTGCGGAATCGAGGCTAGGACGACCGCAGGACCTCTTCGAGCGCGTCCAGGAGCCGCTGCGCTGCCGGCCGCGACTCCTCGTCCAGCCCGTGGAGGGCAGTCGCGACCCGCGCGACGACCGCGAGGTCGCCTTCCCCGGCGAGCGCCGCCTCCGCCTCGCGTGCGCGCTGGAGCAGGTCCAGCGCGATCGCCGCCTGCGAGGCGAAGAGGCCGAGCAGCTCCATCTCCTCGAGCGTGAAGCGCGACTGGCGGTCGAGCACCTCGAGCACCCCGAGGGCGCGCTCGTCGTGGAGGAGGGGAACGGCCATCAGCCCCTGCGGCACGTAGCCGGTGTCCTCGGCGACGTCCCGGGCGAAGCGCGGGTCGCGCTCGACGTCCTCGATCACGAGCGGCGTCCGGGTGGCGAGCACCCAGCCGGCGACCCCGGTGCCGGCGGGGAACCGCTGGCCGAGGAGGGTCTCCTCGCCCTCGCCGACCACGGCCTCGAAGACGAGCTCGTTCGCCTCCTCGTCGAGGAGCAGGACGGACGAGGCCTTCGCGGCGAAGATCGCGCGCGCGACCTCGACGACCGAGCGCAGCAGCGCTCGGAAGTGCTCCTCCGAGCCGAGGACGCCGGCGGCGACGGCGGCGTTCAGGTCCCTCTTGTCGCTCATCGCGCCCGCTCCCGGCGCGGGCGGAGCCCGCGCCTCCGCTCATTCATGAGCTCCGTCAAGCCTACGCTCATCGGTTACCTCCCACGTTCGACGCGGTCAGGTGCAGCACGCTCTTGAGCTGGAACGGCGTCAGCGCCGGATGCTTCGAGCGGACGAGCGCGCAAATCCCGCTGACGTGCGGCGTCGCGAAGCTGTTCCCCGAGCAGCGGAGCGTCTCGCCGCCGAGCCAGGCGACCTCGACGTTCACCCCGCGGGCGAAGAACTCGACCGGCGGGTTCGGGTTGTAGTAGAGGGCCATCGGGTCCTCCTCCTCGTGGCTTCCGACGGAGATCACCGACGAGAAGCGCCACGGGTAGCTCTCGACGGGCATGTTGTGCGCGGAGGCGACGAGCACCGTCCGCTGGAAGTAGGCCGAGTCCGCGAGCTCGTGCAGGACGGCGGCGTAGTCCTTCTTCGTCGTCGAGAGGCTCATGTTGACGACGTCGAAGCCCTGCTCGACCGCGTGGCGAAGGCCGGCGAGCAGGATCTTGCCGCTACCGGTGTAGCCGGGCCCGAGGACGCGGACCGAGTGGAGCTCGGCATCGGGCGCCAGCGAGCGGATGATCCCGGCGCACGCGGTGCCGTGCCCGCAGACGTCGCCCTCGGCGTCGTCGGAGACGACCGGCTCGCCGTCTTCGCCCTTCGAGACGACGACGGCGCTCTCGACCCGACCGACGAGCGGGTGCGACGCGTCGACGCCGCTGTCGAGGATGCAGACGCGGATGCCCTTGCCGGTCGCGCCCCCGAAGGCCCACTCGCGCGTGATCTCGGCCGGCCAGTCGGTGTCGAGCGAGATCCGGTCGGCCGCCCCGGCCGGGAGGCTCCAGGCGGGAAGCTCGGACTCGCTCACCGGACGATCATCGCTCGCCCGCCCCGCGAACGGAAGGGCGTCGCGGCGCTACTGCTCGCTCAGCCGATCAGTTGGTACGAGACGTTGAGCTGCTCGTAGACGCCGAGCGCCCGCCGGTCGCGTGTCAACAGGGTCGCGCCCGCCTCGACCGCGGTCGCGGCGACGATCGCGTCGTAGACGGCGCCGCCGCTGATTCCTTCGGCGGCCGCGAAGTCGAGGACATCGGCGTAACTCCTCGCCGGAAGGACGAGCGGCGGGAACGAGAAGGCCCTGGCGACGTACTCCCGCGCGACGAGAGCGGGAACGCGCTGCGGCGGCGGGAGCCTCGTCAGCACCGAATAGGTCTCGACGGCGACCTGCGCGATCGCGCGCGTCTTCCTCGGGGAAGCGCTCCGAGCACGGCGGCGTGCGCGACGTGTTCCGGCAGCGCCGCCGGTACGGCGACGCTCGTGTCCACAGCGATCACCGCCGAACGCGCTCGAGAACGTCTCGGACGTTGTCGTCCGTCAGCGGGGGGAGTTCGCCCTCGACCTCGATCGTCGGCCTGCCCGCCCGTTCCACGACTCGCATCGGCAGCACGGCCGGCTCGAGCTGGATCCGCCCGTCACGGAACTCGACGTCGAGCTCGATGCCCGCGTGCAGTCCCGCCTCGTCGCGGACCCGCTTCGGAATTACCACCCGACCGGCATTGTCGATGGTAGTTTTCATGGCACGATTCTACCATTCCGTACGGCCAACGCCGCCACCACAGCGTCGCTGCACCGGCATCGCGGGGCGCCCGTTGCGGGCGGGATCGCTACCTGTGGGCCAGCCTGGTCTGCAGCTCGGCGAGGAGGGCGGAGCTGGGCTCAACACCTTCGGCGGCCAGGGCCGCCTCGAGGTTCGCGAGGATGCGTTTGCGCAGCTCCGCGTCCGCCTCCGCGCGCACGACCAGCTCGTCGAGAGCAGCGCGGGCGGTGGGCAGCTCCTGCGCCGCCCGGACCCACCCCTCCGGGGCGGGTGGAAGGCGGCGAAGCAGCTCGCCCAGTCTCTCCTCGTCGTAGCTCATCTGCTCACTCTTCCAGACGTCTTGACGGTCTGGTTTCTTCCCGCGAGCGCGTACCCGACGCCTTCCTCGAGCGAGAGCCTCCGTCCTTCGGCTCGGGCGGCCTCGAACTGCGCCCCAGCGACGACGATCAGGGCGGCCTCCTCGGCGCGCTGGCGCTCCCACTGCCCGATGGGCGCCCGCGACTCCTCGGCCTCGATCGCGCCCCAGAGTCGCCCGGCACGCGTGACGTCGCCGCCCGTGGATGCGAACCGCGCGAGCAGAGCCAGCGCGAACACCGTGAACTGGCGGTCGCCGAGCTCCCAGCAGAGGCGAAGCCCTTCCTCTGCGCGGTCGTTCGCGACCTCGGCCCGGCCGAGCTCGTGCGAGAGATCGGCGACGTCGAGGATCGCGTTCGCCTGCATCCAGGTGTAGCCGACCTCCTCGGAGAGGACCGCGCTCCGGCGGAAGAGCTCCAGGGCCCGCTCGCGCTTTCCCTCGCGGCGCTCGACCCACCCGAGCTTTCCGATCGCATCGGCTTCGAGCTTCGGGTTGGACGTGCGCCGGCTGATCGCGAGGCTCTGCTCGAGCAGGTGCCGGGCTCGAGGGAGATCGTCCGCCATCAGCGCGCCGATCCCGAGCCGGTGGACGCCGACACCGACGGCGCGCTCGTCTCCGATCGCCTCGAAGAGCGCCAGGCTCTCCTCCATCGTCCGGCTGCCGCCCTCGATGTTGCCGGAGATCCATTCCGACTCGCCGAGGGACCGAAGCGCCCGCGCGCGCAGCACCGGCGGGACCGCGCCCCCCCGGGCGAGGATGTTCGTGAGTCGCCGGACGCCCTCGAAGGCGTCGTTCATCACCCAGAACTGCTCGAGGCTGATCGCGAGGAGGTAGGCGAGCTCGAGGTCGTGCTCGGCAGCCCAGTCCATCGCGGCCCGGAAGTTGTCCAGCTCGGGACGGATCAGCTCGGGGCGCTCCGGGCCGTCACTCTCTGCGGAGAGGCCGGCCGTCTCGCCCAGCTCGAGGAGGAACGTGGCGAGCTGCCGGCACAGGTCATCCGCCTCGCCCGACCTGTCCAGCCGCTCGACCGCGAACTCGCGAATCGTCTCGAGCATCCAGAAGCGGTCGCCCGTGTGGCGGAGGAGGCTCTTCTCGACGAGCGACTGGATGGTGTCGAGGTCGGCCTCGGAGACGTGCTCGGCTGCTTCGAGCGTGCAACCCCCGACGAAGATCCCGAGTCGCCGGAAGAGCGCACGCTCTTCCGGCGACAAGAGGTCGTGGCTCCACTCGATCGTCGCGCGCAGCGTCTTCTGCCGCTCCTCGGCGTCCCGGCCGCCCTGGAACAGGTCGAGCCGCCCGGCCAGACGCTCGAGGATCTGCTCCGGCGTCAACGCCTTCGTGCGGGCGGCGGCGAGCTCGAGGGCGAGCGGCATGTTGTCGAGCCGCCGGCACAGCTCTTCGACCGCCGGCCTCGCATCGAGCCCGGCACGGGAGCAGAAGAGCTCCACGGCGTCGGGGTCGGCCAGCGGGAGCACCTGGTACTCGACCTCGCCGCGGACACGGAGCAGCTCGCGCGAGGTGACGAGCAGCTTCAGGTTCGGGCACGCCTCGGCAAGGGTCGCGAGCTCGAGAGCAACCTCGATCACCTGCTCCAGGTTGTCCAGGAGCAGGAGCATCTCCCGAGGCTGTCGCGCAAAGACTCGGGTGGCACCGAGAGAGCCTTGCTCGGTCAGTGCCGAGGGCCCATCGGTCGAGGGGCCGGTCGGCGATCTATGCGGCGGCCGCGGCGGTGTGCCGCCAGAGCTTGAGCAGGTTGTGGGTGGCGCAGACCAGCTTCCATTCGGCGCGGCAGGCGGTGAGTCCGCGGCGTAAGAAGCGGTTGCAGCGGCGGGTGACCTTGATCTGGCCGAAGACGGGTTCGGCGAGTTCGCGCCGTTTCGCGTAGAGGGCTCGGCCGTCGTCGCTCGTGATCGCTTCGTGCATGCTCAGCCGGATGCCTTCCAGGCGAGGCACGCGCGGGTTCGGTTTGCTCGGTCGTGGCCGGCGCGGGTTGGAGGTGGCGGGGTTGACGATCAGCTGCTGGCCGCTCGCGACGACATCTTCGAGCGCGTCGGTGTCCCAGTAGCCGGCGTCGGCGAGCACGACGCCGATCTCGCATGCGTCGGTGACCGCGGCGAGCGTCTCCTTGGTTGCTTCGAGCATCGGGACGAGCTGGTGGCGGTCGTTCGTCTCGGTGACAAGGTCGCAGGCGAGCACGATCTGCCCTTCGCCGACGGCGGCTTGGGCGTTGTAGCCCTGCAGGTAGCGCGGCCCGTCGCGCAGGAGCCGGCTGTCGGGGTCTGTTGTGTTTGCCTCCGCCGGCACGCTGCCGGCCGGTGCGAGCGGTTTGCGCCCGCGCAGATGCTTGCCCGGCGGGAGCGCGGCCTCCTTGCGCGCCCGCTCCTGCAGACGCCGCCCGTAGCGGACGTGCTGGTCACGCACCTCCCCCTCGAGCCGCGCGCGGGCGGCTCGCAGCCGAGCGAGTCGGTCGGCACGCGTGCGCAGCCCTTCCGGGAGCTCGTCGCCGCGCGCCTCGCCCAGTAGCGCGTCCTCGCGCGCGTCGGCCTCGGCAGCCTCGGCTAGGATCTGCTCGACCTCGTCGCCGAGCGCTGTGTAGCTGCGGTTGGCGCGCATGCTGGCACTCGCGGCGACCTTCGTCCCGTCGACCGCGACCGCGCCCACACGAACGAGTCCCGCCTCGGCACAGAGGCGAAGCACCTCGACAAACAGCTCGGCGAGCGCCCGATCGTGCCGCTCGCGGAAGCGGGCGATCGTCGCGTGATCGGGAACCAAGTTGGCGGTGATCACTCGGAAGGCGACGTCCTCGCGGCAGCGCCGCTCGATCTGCCGGCTCGAACGCTCACCGGCCGCATACGCATAGAGCAGCAGCGTCACCATCATCCGCGGCTCGTAGGCCGCTCGGCCCCAGCCGTCCGCGCGGTAGTCGGCGAGAAACGCCGACAGATCCATCTCCTCGACCGCGTCGATCAGAAACCAGGCCAGATGATCCTCCGGCAGCCACTCGCGCAGGCTCGGCGGCAACAGAAACCTCCTGCTCGCGATCGCAAGAAACGAAATTGAACGCCATCTCGCCGACCTCCCAGCTCACCCGACCCGACCCACGAATTGTCGTTGTCGGACCGGACGACAAGCCGGGTTTTCGCGACACCCTCTCCCGCTCGCCGATATGACCGGCGAGATCGTCCGGCGCTCCCAGCGTCCGCGCGATCTCCGGCAGGACGTCGGCCGGATCGTGCACCGTGGCGAGCCCGATCCAGAAGACACCGTTCCTGTGCTCGCCGACGAGCTCGGCCGCGGCCTCGATGGAGAGGCGCGTCTTGCCGGATCCGCCGGGGCCGGTGAGCGTGACCAGACCGGCATCGCGGACGAGCGCGACCACATCTGCGACCTCGCGTTCGCGACCGACGAAGCTGGAGCGGGGGCGGGGAAGGTTGGTGTTCGAGATCGTCTTCAGCGGCGGGAACGGCCGATCGCCGAGCTGGTAGACCCAGACCTGCTCGTCGAAGTCCTTGAGCCGGTGCTCGCCGAGGTCGTGGACGTCGAGGTCGATCAGGTCGCGGGTCGCGCTGGTCAGGACGACCTGGCCGCCGTGCCCGGCAGCGGCCACGCGCGCGGCGAGGTGCACGTCGAGGCCGACGTACCCCTCCTCCGTCCGAGTCGGCGTCCCGGTGTGCAGTCCCATGCGTACCCGCAGCGGACCGTCCGCGAGCGCGTCCTGCGCCTCAGCCGCGGCGGCGGCCGCCTCGCGCGCGTCGGCGAACACGAAGAAGAAGGCGTCCCCCTGCGTGTCCACCTCTTCTCCGCCGTGGGCGCGGAATGCGTCGCGGAGGAGGCGGCGGTGCTCGGTCAGCACAGCGGCGTACCTAAGCCCCAGCTCGCGGAGCAGGCGCGTCGAGCCCTCGACGTCTGTGAACAGCATCGTCGTCTCGCTCATGCTTCGAACCGCTCGCGCAGCTTGCCGAGGCAGCGCGAGATGCGGCTCGCGATCGTCCCGGGGGGGATGCCGAGCGCCTCGCCGATCGTCCGGTAGCTCTCGTCCTGGCAGAAGAAGCGGTCGAGGATCTCCCGGCACTCGTCCGGGAGGCCGTCGAGCGCGGCACGGATCGCAAGGGCCTCGTCCAGGTCCTCGAGGACCGCCTCGACGTCGGCCGGCTCGGCCTCCGAGGGCTTCTCGCGGCTGCCGGCCATGAGCCGATCCAGGCAGACGCGCCGGGTGAGCTGGGCGATCCACGCCCTCAGCGCCTCGGGCTCGCGCAGGGAATCGAGCCGCTCGTAGACGCGCAGGAAGACCTCCTGGAAGGCATCCTCGGCATCGGGGCCGGACAGCCGGTATCCCTGCCCGACGATCGCGTACACGTAGCGCGAGTAGCGGTCGACCAGCTCGTCCCAGGCTGCGCGGTCGTCCCGCAGGCAGCGGCCGACCAGCTCCCCGTTCCGGTGCATCGCCCGGATCAAAACACGCTCTAGGGGCCGGCGTCGAATGCACGCGTGGCCGAGTAGCGGGCGTCGTCGGCGGCTCGGAAGGCGCGGGCCACGCGGGCATCGTCGGGCGCGACGGTCAGGTTCGCGCGGACGAGCTGCGCCGCGGCGAGCGCCGCGCCCGCGGCGAGCGCCGCGGCGCCGGCGGCGTCGGCGCGGACGAGCCCGTCGCAGCGCTCGGCGACGAGTACGGCCGCTTCCGCTACGTCGGCCGCGGTCTCGGCGATCTCGAGCGGCACCGCAGCCGCCTGCTCCATGCGGGTCGCGAGGTCGGACGAGCCGGCGCCGAGAGCAGCGAGAGCGGCGGAGAACGCCTCCGCGTCGACCTCGGCGAGCGTCTCCAGGCGGTCGGCGAGGGCGCTCGCCTGCGCAGCCGTGCCGGCCGCTCCCGGCCAGGATCCGCTCGACGCGCGGGCAACCTCGGCGACCAGGCGCGCGGCGGCGGCCGCGGTGCGGCCGGCCGCGTAGCCGGCTCCGCGGATCGGCTCGTCCACGCGGGGATCCTATCGGGCTAATTTGACAAGAACACGCTTAGATTTTATCCTGTACTGACTCTAAAACCTGGAGGGATTCTGACTATGGCAAAGGTAATCGGTATCGACCTCGGCACGACCAACTCGTGCATGGCCGTGATCGAGGGCGGCGAGCCCACGGTGATCGCCAACGCGGAGGGCGGGCGGACGACCCCGTCCGTGGTCGCGTTCACGAAGGACGACCAGCGGCTCGTCGGCGCGCCCGCGAAGCGCCAGCAGGTGACGAACTCGCAGAACACGATCTTCTCGATCAAGCGCTTCATGGGGCGCAAGTACGACGAGGTCTCGGAGGAGATGAAGATCGTCCCGTACGAGGTGATCAAGGGGCAGAACGACGACGTGCGCGTGAAGGCCGCCGGCAAGGAGTACGCGCCGCCGGAGATCAGCGCGATGATCCTGCAGAAGCTGAAGGCGGACGCGGAGGCGTACCTCGGCGAGGAGGTCTCCGACGCGGTGGTCACCGTGCCGGCGTACTTCAACAACGCCCAGCGCGAGGCGACGAAGGACGCCGGCAAGATCGCCGGGCTGAACGTCCTCCGGATCATCAACGAGCCGACCGCGGCAGCGCTCGCGTACGGGCTCGACAAGGAGGGCGCAGACCAGACGATCCTCGTCTTCGATCTCGGCGGCGGCACGTTCGACGTCTCGATCCTCGAGCTCGGCGAGGGCGTCTTCGAGGTGAAGGCGACCTCGGGCGACAACCATCTCGGCGGTGACAACTTCGACAAGGCGGTCGTCGACTGGATGGTCGCCGAGTTCAAGCGAGACCAGGGCATCGACCTCTCGGCCGACCGGATGGCGCTCCAGCGCCTGTACGAGGCGGCGGAGAAGGCGAAGATCGAGCTCTCCTCGACGATGACGACGCAGATCAACCTGCCGTTCGTGACCGCGACGCCGGAGGGCCCGAAGCACCTCGACCTGCAGCTGACGCGGGCGAAGCTGAACGAGCTGACCGGCGAGCTGCTCGAGCGGACGGTCGGCCCGACGAAGCGCGTGCTCGAGGACGCGGGCCTCTCCCCGGACAAGATCGACCACGTCATCCTCGTCGGCGGCATGACCCGCATGCCCGCGGTGCAGGAGAAGGTCAAGCAGATCGTCGGCAAGGATCCGCACAAGGGCGTCAACCCGGACGAGGTGGTCGCGATCGGCGCTGCGATCCAGGCCGGCGTGCTCAAGGGCGAGGTCAAGGACGTCCTGCTCCTCGACGTCACGCCGCTGTCCCTCGGCATCGAGACGAAGGGCGGCGTGTTCACGAAGCTGATCGACCGGAACACGACGATCCCGACCAAGAAGTCGGAGATCTTCTCGACCGCCGAGGACAACCAGCCCGCGGTCGAGGTGCACGTGCTCCAGGGCGAGTCGGAGATGGCCGCGTACAACAAGACCCTGGGCAAGTTCCAGCTCGTCGGCATCCCGCCGGCGCCGCGCGGCATCCCGCAGATCGAGGTCGCCTTCGACATCGACGCGAACGGGATCATCCACGTCTCGGCCAAGGACCACGGCACCGGCAACGAGCAGCAGATCAAGATCGAGGGCGGCTCGGGCCTCAGGCCCGACGAGGTCGAGCAGATGATCAAGAACGCCGAGACGCATGCCGGCGAGGCGCACCGCCTGCGCGAGCTCGCCGACGCGAAGAACCACGCGGAGGCGCTCGCCTACGCGACCGAGAAGAGCCTCAAGGAGCATCGAGGCTCGCTCGACGAGGCGGAGGCGTCGACGATCGAGGGCAGGATCATGGAGCTGAAGCACGCGCTCGACGGCGACGACCTCGCCGACATCCGCAGCAAGACCGATGCGCTCCAGGAGGCCTCGCACAAGCTCGCCGAGGCGGTGTACTCCCAGGCGACCGCCGCCCAGGCATCGGCGGAGGGTGGCGGGAACGGTGCCCCGCCCTCCGACGACGAGGTGATCGAGGACGCCGAGGTCGTCGACGAGGAGGCTCCGACGTCGTGACCGAGCGGAAGCGCACGCCTGATCCGGGGACGGGCTCCGCGCCGAATACAGGGACAGACCCCGAGGGGTCTGTCCCTGCCGTTGCGCCGGGCCCACCGTCCCGGGCAGGGACAGACCCCCGGGGGTCTGTCCCCGAGGCTGCCGCCGGGGAGGGCGAGCGGCTCGCCGCGCTCGAGCGCGAGCGCGACGAGTACCTCGACTCGCTCCAGCGGCTGAAGGCCGAGTTCGACAACTTCCGCAAGCGGACCGCGCGCGAGCAGGCGTCGTTCTCTGCGCGGGCGAGCGAGGCGCTCGTCAAAGAGATCCTGCCGATCCTCGACGACCTCGAGCGCGCGCTCGAGGCGGCCGAGGAGCACGAAGAGGCGAAGCTGGAAGAGGGCGTGCGGCTCGTGCACCGCGCGCTCGTCGAGGCACTCGCCAGGCAGGGCCTCGAGGTGATCGACACCGACGGCGCGTTCGATCCGCACGTCCACGAGGCGCTGCTCGCCCAGCCGGTCGAGGACGCCGAGTCGGGCTCGGTCGTCCAGGTGCTGCAGAAGGGCTACCGCCTCGGCGACCGCGTCCTGCGGCCGGCGAGGGTGGTGGTCGCCCAGTGACCACCTCGCCCTACGAGACGCTCGGCGTCGCGAAGAACGCCTCCGCCGGCGAGATCAAGAAGGCGTACCGGAAGCTCGCCCGGCAGTACCACCCTGACACCAACCCGGACGACAAGGAGGCGGAGGAGCGCTTCAAGGAGGTCCAGAACGCCTACGACGTCCTGTCCGACCCGGAGAAGCGGAAGCAGTACGACAGCCGAACTGGCTTCGCCAGTTCGGCTAACGGTGGGTTCGGATTCGAGGGTGTCGACTTCGGCGATCTCGGCGACCTGCTGGGAGGACTGTTCGGCCGCGGATCAGCCCCTAGCCACGGCCGATCAGGCCGTGGCCAGCGCGGCAACGACGTCGAGGTGCAGGTCACGCTCTCGTTCGAGGACGCCCTCGAGGGCGTCGAGACGAAGATCCCGGTCACGCTCGAGGTCGTCTGCCACACGTGCAACGGCTCGGGGGCGAAGCCCGGCACCGCGCCGAAGGTGTGCCCGGAGTGCAACGGCCGCGGCTTCGTCGCGCAGAGCCAGGGCCTCTTCTCGCTCTCGCAGCCGTGCCCGCGCTGTCGCGGCAACGGCTCGATCGTCGAGGAGCCCTGCCCGACCTGCCGCGGCACCGGCCGGGAGCGCCGGACGAAGCGCTACACGGTGAAGATCCCGGCCGGGGCGAAGGACGGAACGCGCATCAGGCTGAAGGGCAAGGGCGAAGCCGGCTGGGGCGGCGGGCCGCCCGGCGACCTCTACGTGGTCACTCGCGTCGAGCCGTCGAAGGTCTTCACGCGCCGCGGCGACGACCTCGTCGTCGAGGTGCCCATCGCGTTCGCCGACGCCGCGCTGGGGACGACGCTTGCCGTGCCCACTCCGGACGGGGCGGTACAGGTCAAGGTGCCCGCCGGCTCGGAGGACGGAAAGATGCTGCGCGTCCGGGGCAAGGGTGCGCCGAAGCTGAAGGGGTCCGGCCGTGGCGACGTGCTCGCGCGGCTCAGGATCCGGGTGCCGAAGAAGGTCTCGAAACGCGAGCGCGAGCTGCTCGAAGAGCTGCGGAAGGTGGGCAGGTGAGCAGGCACGACGAGCTGATGCGGCAGGGGCCGCGGGAGGCGCCCGAGCCGGAGACCGCCGAGCAGCGCGGCAGGCGGGTCGGGTGGGGCGCGGCAGGCGGCGGCGTCCTCGCCGGCGGAGCGCTCGCCGCGAAGCTCGGCGGGCTGTCGAAGCTCCTCGTGTGGCTGTTCGCGTTCCATGCGCTGAACGCCTGGCGCATCGGCGGCTGGATCGGCATCGCGCTCGTGATCGCGGCGATCGCGACGCTGGTCGTCGTCCGGTCGCAGAGGGAGACGTGATGAGCACGCAGGAGCACCGGCGCCCGCGCTACATGATCTCGGTCGCCGCCGAGCTCGTCGGGATGCACCCGCAGACCCTCCGGATCTACGAGACGAAGGGGCTCGTGCGTCCGGGGCGCACGCCCGGCGGCACGCGGCTCTACTCCGAGCACGACCTGGACCGGCTGCGGCTCATCCAGCGGCTGACGACCGAGCTCGGCCTCAACCTCGCCGGCGTCGCGCGTGTGATCGCGCTCGAGGACGAGCTGGCGAGGATGCGCGGACGTCTCGACCGGCTCGAGCGCGACATGCGCGAGGCGATCGAGCGGGTGCACCGGCAGTACCGCCGCGATCTCGTCCTCTACCGAGAGCCGCAGCATTCCCCCTTCCCGTCACGGAGGAGGCAGTGATGGACTTCAACAAGCTGACGATCAAGTCCCAGGAGGCGGTGGCCGCCGCCCAGGAGCGCGCGCGCCGTCTCGGCAACCCGGAGCTGTACCCCGAGCACCTGCTGCTCGCGCTCCTCGACCAGGACCTGCCGCGCGCGCTGGTCGACGACCCCGACGCCCTGCGCGCCGAGACGGAGGCGAAGCTCGCGCAGAGGCCGCACACGCAGGGGATGGTGCAGCAGCCGTCCGCATCGGCCGCCTTCTCGAAGGCGCTCGACCGCGCCTTCGACGAGGCGCGCAAGCTCGAAGACGACTACGTCTCGACGGAGCACTTGCTCCTGGCGCTCGACGCCGTCCCGCGCGACCAGTTGCTCGCGCGGATCAAGGACGTGCGCGGCGGCCAGCGGGTCACCTCGCAGGACCCCGAGGGCACCTATCAGGCGCTTGAGAAGTACGGCCGAGACCTGACCGCGCTCGCGGAGCAGGGGAAGCTCGACCCGGTGATCGGCCGGGACGAGGAGATCCGCCGCGTGATCCAGGTGCTCTCCCGGCGGACGAAGAACAACCCCGTGCTGATCGGGGAGCCCGGCGTCGGCAAGACCGCGATCGTCGAGGGGCTCGCGCAGCGGATCGTCGCCGGCGACGTCCCCGAGGGGCTGAAGGGCAAGCGGGTCTGGGCGCTCGACATCGGTGCGCTCCTGGCCGGCTCGAAGTACCGGGGGGAGTTCGAGGAGCGGCTCAAGGCCGTCCTCACCGAGATCCAGAACGCCGCCGGCGAGATCGTCCTCTTCATCGACGAGCTGCACACGATCGTCGGGGCAGGCGCGGCCGAGGGAGCGGTCGACGCGGCGAACATGCTCAAGCCGATGCTCGCCCGGGGCGAGCTGCGCGCGATCGGCGCGACGACGCTCGACGAGTACCGTGGTCACATCGAGAAGGACGCGGCGCTCGAGCGGCGCTTCCAGCCGGTGTTCGTCGGCGAGCCGTCGGTCTCCGACACGATCGCGATCCTGCGCGGCCTGAAAGAGCGCTACGAGGCACACCACGGGGTCGCCATCCGCGACGGTGCGCTCGTCGCCGCCGCGGTGCTCTCCGACCGGTACATCTCCGACCGCCAGCTCCCCGACAAGGCGATCGACCTCGTCGACGAGGCCGCTTCCCGTCTGCGGATGGAGATCGACTCCTCGCCCGTCGAGCTCGACGAGGCCGACAGGCGCGTCCGCCAGCTCGAGATCGAGCTCGCGGCGATGAAGAAGGAGAAGAAAGAGGTGCGCGAGCCCGTCGAGCGCGAGCTGGCGGAAGCGAAGGCGCGCCGCGACGAACTCGCCGCCCGCTGGGCGAAGGAGAAGGAGGCTTTGTCCCGTGTGAGCGAGCTCACGCGGGAGATGGAGGAGCTCAGGGTCGAGGCCGAGCGGGCAGAGCGGGCCGGAGATCTCGAGCGGGTCGCCGAGATCCGGTACGGGAAGATCCCCGAGCTCCAGAAGGAGTTGGAGGACCGTCCCCAGGCCGTGTCGCCCATGGTCAAGGAGGAGGTCGACGAGGACGACGTCGCCGCCGTCGTCGCCGGCTGGACCGGCATCCCGGTCGACCGCCTGCTCGAGGGCGAGACCGAGAAGCTGATCCACATGGAGGAGCGCTTGCACGAGCGCGTCGTCGGCCAGGACGAGGCCGTCTCGGCGGTGGCGAACGCGCTCCGCCGTGCCCGCACCGGGCTGCAGGACCCGAACCGGCCGATCGGCTCCTTCATCTTCCTCGGCCCCACGGGCGTGGGGAAGACAGAGCTCGCGCGCGCGCTCGCCGAGTTCATGTTCGACGACGAGCGGGCGATGGTGCGGCTGGACATGTCCGAGTACCAGGAGCGGCACACGGTCGCACGGCTCGTCGGGGCCCCGCCAGGCTACGTCGGCTACGAGGAGGGCGGCCAGCTCACCGAGGCGGTGCGGCGGCGCCCCTACTCGGTCGTGTTGCTGGACGAGATCGAGAAGGCCCACGCCGAGGTCTTCGACGTCCTGCTCCAGATCCTGGACGACGGCCGGTTGACCGACGGCCACGGCCGGACGGTCGACTTCCGGAACACGGTGATCGTGATGACCTCCAACGTCCGCTCCGCCGGGGCCCTGCGCGAGATCTTCCGGCCCGAGTTCCTGAACCGGGTGGACGAGGTGGTCGAGCTCCACCCGCTCAGCCGCGAGCAGATCGCGGAGATCGTCGAGCTCCAGCTCCGGCGGCTGCGCGACCGGCTGGCCGAGCGAGGGCTGCCGCTGGAGCTCACGGACGCGGCGAAGGACGTCCTCGCCGAGGCCGGGTGGGACCCGACGTACGGGGCCCGGCCGCTGAAGCGGGCGATCCAGCGGCTGGTGGAGAACCCGCTTGCGTTGCGCCTGCTCGAGGGCGAGTTCGAGGAGGGCGACACCGTCCACGTGGACGCGAGGGAGGGCGATCTCGTGTTCGAGAAGGCCGGCGCGGCCGCGGCCGCCGCCTGACCCGGCCGGGGTCAGACCCCGTTACGGGCGGGTCACGGAGCCGTCGCGTGATCGTGCCGCGCGCCGGCGGGCAGGCCGAGGCTCTCAGCCGGCGTCGCAGTCGCCCGGGTTCCTGCGGGGTCAGACCCCGTTACCGGTGCGTCACGGAGCCGTCCCGTGACCGCGCCGCGCGCCGGCAGGCAGGCCGAGATTCCGGGCGGCGTCGACGTCGCCCTCCCTGCGGGGTCAGATTCCGTTACGGGCGCGTCACGGAGCCGTCACGCGTTCGTGCCGCGCGCGGTAAGGCGCGCCGAGAACCAACCCTCGCCTTGCCCTCGGACCGTTGGTTAGGGGTCAGATCCCGCTACGAGAATGTGCCGATCCATCCCCAGGGAACTGGGCTCGGCGTCGACGAGAAAGTCTGCGCCGCCATGCTCGGGCGGAGCGCCGTAGGCGAAGACGACGACCTCGTCGGCGCCCTCGTTGCGCAGCTGCAGCGCGGTGCCCGGCTCGACCGCGACGACGCTCTGCGCCGCCAGGGTGAAGCGCTCGGGCGGCTCGCCGAGGTGCACCGTCAAGGTGCCCTCGAGGACGACGAAGACCTCCTCCTGCACGCGGTCGGCGTGGCGGCGGCCGCGCGTCCCGGGCGGATACCGCCACAGCCGCGCCCGCGAATGCCGGAGAGCGGCCGCGGTGCTCAGGTCGGAGGCGAGCCGCGCCGGATCGTCGGCGCGCCCCTCCGGCGGCCGCCGCTCCTCCCAGGAGTGGTCGGCGGCGTGGACGACGTGGTAGCCCATTGCGGCCGATAATCGCACGCTAGGCTCGCGCCGTGTCGGTCTCGGCGCTCGGGAACGTCAGCTTCGGGCAGTTCGTCCTCGCGGTCGTGATCGCCGCCGGCCTCTCGTCGTGGGTGTACTGGCACGCGAGCAGGCACGGAAGCCGGCACGCGACGGCGTGGGGGGTGCTCACCTTCCTCTTCGTCGGCCTCTTCCTGCCGCTCTACCTGATCCACCACTTCGTCACGCGGCGGCGCTTCTAGTGGCACGCAAGGGCCGCCGGGCCCCTCGCCCGCCGGAGCCGCTGCCCGCGCCGCTTCCGCCGGAGCGGCGAGGCGTCGGGCAGCTGGTCGCCGAGACGATCCGCTTCTACGGGTCGCACTTCTTCCAGTCGTTGCCGCTCGGCCTCTCGGTGGCGACGCTGACCCAGCTGACCGTCGCTTTCGGGCACAGGCACGTCGAGCCCCGTGGGCATCCACCGGCACTCTCGGTTCACGACCCGAAGGCGTTGCTCGGCGGCGGGGTGGGGGTGACGATCCTGATCGGCGCGCTGCTCCTGACCGGCTCGTACATCGTCGCGATCGTGCTCGTGTCGGGAGCCCGCCCGACCGGCCGGGCGCTCGCGGTCGCGTACGGCGCCGGTGCGCTCGTCTTCGTACCGGTCCCGCTGCTCGCCCAGCTGTTCGTGCTGCCGGCGATCTTCTACCTCGCGTTCGCCGGCTGGGTCGTTCCCGCCGTGCTGGTCGAAGGAGATCGGCTCGCCGACGCGTTTCGCCGGTCGTTCCGCCTCGCCCGCGCGGACGTGGTGCACGCCGCCGGCGGGCTGGCCACCCTCGTCATCCTCTTCTACGTCGTCCGCCTGATGATGGCGTTGCTCCTGCGCAGCGGCGCGGAGTCTGGCGAGCGGGCCGCCGCCGCGCTCTCCGACCTCGTGCTCGCGCCGATGCTCTTTCTCGGAGCGGCCCTCCTCTACCTCGACCAGGCCGCCCGTGCGCGGGCGAAGCAGTAAGCTCGGGCTCCCGAGCCCAGGAGGCGGCGATGCCCAAGTACCTGATGCTGACGACGCTCACTGCGAAAGGGGTACAGACGCTCCAGGCGAACCCCGATCGCCTCCGAGAGGTCAACCGCGACGTCGAGGAGCTCGGCGCGACTGTGCTCCACCAGTGGAGCATGATCGGCGCCTACGACTTCGTCAACGTCGTCGAGGCGCCCGACGCGGCGGCCGTCGCGCGGGTCTCGGTCGCGCTCGGCGCACGGGGCAGCGCAAAGCTGCAGACCTTCGAGCTGGTCGAGATCGATGACCTCCTCGCCCAGCTCTCGCAGTAGGTGCTGTTCCTGCTCGCGCGACACGCGCACTCCGTCCTCAACCTCGAGCGCCGGGTGAACGGCGACCCGGAGGTGGACGTCCCGCTGACCGAGCAGGGGCGGGACCAGGCGCGCATGCTGGGGGCCGAGCTCGCCCACCTCGGGCTCGACCTGTGCGTCTGCAGCCGGTTTCCGCGGACGCTGGAGACGGCCGAGCTGGCCCTGGCCGGCCGCGACGTCCCGATCGACGTCGAGCCGTCTCTCGACGACATCGACGTCGGAGAGCTCGAGGGTTGCGCGCTCGACCACTATCGCGAGGTGAAGCGCGAGCTTGGCCGGAAGCGGCCGTTTCCCGGCGGCGAGAGCCTGGACGACGCGGCCCGGCGGTACGCGGGTGCATTCCGGCGACTGCTGGGCCGCGACGTCCGACGCGTGCTCGTCGTCTGCCACGAGATCCCGATCCGCTACGCGCTCAACGCTGCCGCAGGCGCGGCCGAGCTCGACGGCCCTCCGTTCCACCTCGTCCCGAACGCGGTGCCGTTCCTGTTCGAGGGGACCGCTCTCGAGCGGGCAGCGGCGCGGATGCAGCAGTTGGCAGACTAGGCACGTGGACGAGGACAGCCGCCGCGGCCGACTCAGGAGCTTCCTCATCGGCGGGGTGGTCGGCGCGTCCGCGGCCCTCGCCGCGGCGCGGCGGAAGCGGCCACCCCACCGGACGACCCCGGTCGGGCTCGCCGCCTTCGAGCAGGCACCGTGCTACGGGGAGACGCTGGAGCGCGAGCGCACGACGAGCCGTGCCTGAGCCCGCCGGATGGTCGCGTAGTTGATGTCCGCGTCGCCCATCGCCAGCGACTTGCCGATCAGCTCGACCTTGCGTGCGTCGGCGAGAAAGTGGGCGATCGTCCGCGTCGGGCGGCGGGTGCGGATGATCAGATACGGCCCGTAGGCCCGGCCCTCGAACTCGCTCCGCGGAAACGGCAACCGCAGCTCGATCGTCGTCCGCTTGACGTAGTTGTTGTTGTCGCCGGCGTCGAACACCCAGACGCCGCGCCCGAGCGGCTTGGCGGCGTCGTCGAGGGCCTCCAGCGCGAGCCTCGGGTCGGCGCGCGGGACGGCGGTCAGGGGGACTCGGGAGCGGTTGCGCTCCCAGGCGGCGAGGTAGAGCGGCTCGTACGCGAACAGCACGTCGTCCGGCCGCGAGGTGGCTGCGAGCCAGGCAGCGGCCTGCCGCCGGGCATCGACGCGCACCGGATCTTCGCGCTTGAACAGCGCCGGCGTCTTGTGCCAGCCCCAAGCGACCTCGGCCGGGAGGATCGCCGCGACCACGATTGTCGCGGCCAGGGCGCCCGGCCGCCCGGCCGACCGGGCCGTGCCCACGATCCCGGTCGCGGTGGCGAGGGACAGGAACGGCAGGACGAAGATCAGGTGCCGCGACTCCGGCGCGGAGCTCCCGCCGAACCGTCCGACCAGGAAGAAGAGGGTCGGTGTCGCGACCACGCAGGCGCTCAGCACCGCGGCACGGGGTCGGTTGCGAGCGAGAAGGACGAGGCCGACGAGAGCGAAGAGAAGCACGACCACGAGCACCCCGGTGAAGCCCGCGGCGGAATCACCCGCCACGTGCCAGAGGTAGTCAAGGACCTGTCGTGGCGTGCGGAGCTTGCCGCCCCCTCCGCCGAGCCCGACGTCGTAGCGGCTCGCGAGCACGACGCTGCTTCGCCAGAGCGGGATCGCGAGGATGAGCACCGCGCCGAACGACGGCACCGCCTGGCGCAGCCGGCCGCGGGTCAGGAGGACGTAGAGTCCCTGCGAGCCGAGGACGAGCGCGCCGTACGGATGGGCTCCGATCGTGAGCAGCATCACCGCCGCCCAGAGCGTCCAGGCGCGCCCCCCTCCGCGGTCGAGGGCGCGCAGCAGCGCGAGGTAGGAGAGCGTGGAGAGGAAGAGGAACAGGCTGTACATCCGCGCGTAGATCCCGTGAAAGAGGAGGACCCAGCTTGCTGCGGCGAGCGCGGTCGCGCCCAGCGCCGGCCCGCGGCCGGCCAGCCGGTTCGCGAGGGTCGCGATCGCCGGGACGCTCGCGGTCGCGAACAGCGCCGAGAAGAAGCGCATCGTGTGGAGCCCGCCGCCCGTGTGTGCGACGACCCACGCGAGCAGGAAATGGAGCGGCGCGCCGCCCCGCTTGCCGAGAACGATGTCGAACAGGCCCCCGAGCGGCTGGCGACCGACGAACAGTGGCAGCGCCTCGTCCTCGTGCGGGGGCCAGCCGGAGAGCTGGACGAAGAGGAAGGCGCCCACGGCGACCGTGCACCCGGCGACGCCTGCCAGGAAGACACGGCGGTCGAGGTCTCCTGCCACGGCGCGGACACGCGGCACCGCCGGCGCGGCCGCCTCGAAGGTCGTCGCGGTCTCGTTCATCTCCCCGTCCGGAACCTTACGCGCGGTCGAGGGCTCGCAGATGCCCCTGCTAGCCTTGGTTCTCCGTGCCGATCTACGAGTTCCGTTGTCCGAACGGTCATCTGTTCGAGGTGTTCCACCGGATGACCGACCCCGACCCGACGGTGTGCGAGGTCTGCGGCGCCGGGCCGCTGACGAAGATTCTCCACCCGGTTCCGGTGCACTTCAAAGGCTCGGGGTTCTACTCGACCGACTACGGGCGCGGGTCGCGAAAGCGGGAGTCGACGGGGGAGGACGGCGGCGCGAAGAAGGACGAGAGGAAGTCGGAGAAGACCGAGAAGAAGGCTGCGCCGGCGGGCGAGAGCTGACCGGAGGCGGGCGGTCCCGGAGGCCGGGGCCGTCACCGCCCGGGAGACCGCTCCAAGGTTCCCCGGGCGCGCCCCGCGTGCCGCCCGGGGGACGCCCGGGTGCCTGGCCGGCGGAAGCGAAGAGTTCCGGAACCGTCACGCTCCGGTCGCTGTGGCGTCGCAGCTTCGCCGCTAGGCTGGCCGTAGCGGGTCAGGGGTTCTCCCCCACCCGGGCGGGGGTGTGCCGGGGCGCGGCCTGCCCACGACGGCGGGGTCGTGGCGAGGCGCGGCCTGCCGACAACGCGACGCCGCGCGCCGCGCACGGCCCCGGAGAGGCGTGTGAGGGCGCCGTCCGGCCTCCCGGCGTTCGACGCTCGTGCGTCCGCCCTGGGGCTACCGTACGCCGAGCGTCTGGCTGCCGGTCACGCAACCCGGCCCGAAAGCACCCGAGCCGGGCACGGGTGGCTGCGGCGCGGATTCACCGGTCACCTCCGTGATCACGCTGCGGTTTTCCTCCACGGGAACGATGTCGCCGCCGACCGGCTCACCGCCCAGCCGGCAATGGAGCGTCGAGCCGCCCCCCGTGCGGAACTTCGTCCAGCCCAGCGAGAGGAACGTGTGCGTGGACATGTCGGTCGTCACCGGCGCGAGCAGGTCCTTGCCGATGAACGGGAGCTTCACCAGCGTCCAGAAGCCGGTCAGCTTCGCGGCCACCGCCTGGAGCACCTGCTGGTTCCGCTCTGCCCGGGAGAAATCCGTGTCTGCCGGGTCGAGCTTGTTCTTGCGGACGCGCGAGTAGATCAGCGCACGGTGGCCGTCCATGTGCTGCCTTCCCTGTCGGAACCGCCAGCCGTCCCATCTCGCGCACCGCTCGCTCGTCGGATAGGGACAATCGAACTTGGAGATGATCGGCTTCGCAACCGTGATGTCGATCCCGCCGATCTTGTCGATCAGCTTCTCGAACTGACCGAAGTCGACGATGACGACGTGGTTGACGGGCAGTCCGGTCAGGTCGCGGATCGTCCTGACGGCGAGCTCGGGACCGCCGGACTGCATGGCCGCGTTCACCTTGGCCGTTCCGTAGCCGGGGATCTCCACGCGCAGGTCGCGTGGAATGGACAGGTAGGCGATCCGGTGCCGCCCGTTGTCGACCCGGACCAGCGTGATCGAGTCGCTGCGATCGGCCGACTCGCGACCCGCGAGGCGGGCATGGTCCGTGCCGAGGAGCAGGATGTCCGTCGCACCGCCGTGTTGGGGGTCGAGGGCCTGCCGCACGTGTCGGTCGAGGCGTTTGTTCGCGGCCGAGACGCCGTCGCGGAACTGGAAGTAGCCGGCCAGCGCCCAGACGACGACGAGCACGATGAAGAGGGCGAGTCCGACCGGAATCCAGCGGAGCCAGCGGCGGCTGGGCCTGATCCGGAATCGCAGGCGGGGCAGCCTCGGCCCGGTGCGCTCCGGCCTGAGCGAGGGGACCTTGCCCTTGACGCGCCCGCCGCGGTAGACCCGGTAGGGCTTCTCCTCCGACGGCATCCGGCGGGTTATGGTAGCCGTGAGGTCGGAGGCGAGCGGGGAGGGACGCGGGGCCCCTCCGCCCGCTCATCCATGCGGAAGACAGCACGGTTACGCCATTTTCGGCGCTGCGCGACGCCTGGTGGCTGTTTCCGCTCCCGTCCGCTGGAATCCGCCCAGCAAGGGTGCCGACTGGCGCGCAACTGGCGCGCAGGTGGGGGACGGTACCTCATGCAAGGGGCTGCGAGTGTCGGCGGTGTCATAGAGTCGCGCTGTGGCTTCGTTCTTTACCGATGTCTTTACGGTCGAGACATGGCAACAGGCGAAGACCCGTGATTGGAAGCTGAGCGGGTTCCCACCGCCTACCCCGACGAAGGGCGGCTACTTCGACTCGACGTTCGAGCGCGTGCAGCCTGGAGACATCCTCTGCTGCTACGTGAAGGCACCAGCGAAGCGGTGGGTTGGAGCGCTGCGAGTAACCGACCCGATGTTCCTTGACTTCGAAGATGATCTGTGGGGACAGGACGAGGGCGGGCGAGCACGTTTCCCGGCCCGCTTCCGTGTTGAGCCCGTCATGGCCTTGGCGGTGGAGGTTGGTCTGCCTGTTGAGAAGACGCTCGGCGCCTTGAACTGCTTTTCGGGAAGGCATTGGAGCGGCCTCTTTCGCCGCTCGCTCACGCCAATGCCCCGTGAGGACGGCGAGAAGCTGCTAGCGATGCTTGCCGAGCCACGACCTGCATCGCCGGTCCATGTGCCTGTACGCCGGGTGCCCAAGAAGACCGCTCAGGTTGCGGTGGAGGCGGCGATCCAGTCGGCTGCCGAGCCTGTCGCGAAGGTCCCGAAGACGGTTCACCCCGAGTTGGTCGCGAAACTGATTCGGCTCGGGAGGGCGATGGGTTGTGAGGTGTGGGTGGCCCCGGGCGAGAAGGGGCACTCGTTCGAAGGATTCATCTTCAAGGATGAGACGCTTGCCGATTTCCCTCCCGTCGGCCTCGATCCGGAGTCAGGCAACCTCGTCCGGCACATCGATGTGATCTGGGTCACGGGCAACAAGATCGAGGCGGCGTTCGAGGTTGAGGTCTCGACGAGCATCTACTCCGGCCTCCTCAGAATGAGCGACCTGATCGCACTGTCGCCCAACACTGCCTTCGACCTCTACATCGTTGCGCCGGATGACCGTGAACCCGAGGTGCGAAAACAGATGCTTCGGCCGACGTTCGAGGCGTATAAGCCCCCGATGCGGAAGCGATGTCGGTTCATCTCGGCGACCAAGCTTGCCGCTGCCCTCGCCGCGGTGGAACCGCTGAAGGGACACGTCGAAGCGAAGGCGCTCCACAACTTCGCGGTCGAGGTCAGCGCCGAGGAGTAGCCGAAGTGCGGGACCACCTCGGGACGAGTTCTCCTCGTTCACTCAGAGGGTTGACGGGAGCAGCGGGCGAGTACTAACCCGAGTTCCGCACGACGTAGGCGGGTTCGGGCGTTTGGGCGGCCGGTTTTGGCTTGGTTGAGCGGTTTCGGCTTCGTCGCGCCTCGGATCCTGTAGGCACACCATTTTTGGGTCTTACCGCGCCTTTGTCCGGTGGGACTGTCATCGTGTAGGCATCATGTATCTGCGCGCGACGGTGAAGCGGACGAAGCGGGGCGAGTCGGTGCGCTACCTGCAGCTGGCGCACAACGAGCGCAACGAGCGCGGCGTGCCGGTGGCGCGGGTGATCCACAACTTCGGCCGCGAGGACCGGCTCGACCGGGAGGCGCTGCAGCGGTTGGTGGGCTCGATCCAGCGCTTCCTCGGCAGCGAGGAGACGCTGCGCGCCCAGGCGCCGGACGGCTTCCGGTTCCTGGGCGCGCCGGAGGCGGGCGGGCCGCACGTGCTCGACGAGCTGTGGTCGCAGCTGGGGATCGGCAAGGCGATCAGTCGGGTCGTCGGCGCAGGCCGCGGCCGCTCGGGGGTGGAGCGGGCGATCTTCACCATGGTCTGCCAGCGTTGCCTGGAGCCGGCCTCGAAGCTGGAGGCGACCCGCTGGCTGGGTCGCGACGTCGTCCTCGACGGGATCGCGGCCGTCTCCGACGACGAGCTGTATCGGGCGATGGACTTCCTGCTCGCCTGCTCGGAGCGGGTGCAGGAGTCGGTCTTCTTCTCGCTCGCCAACCTGCTCAACCTCGAGGTCGACGTGATCTTCTTCGACACCACGAGCACGTACTTCGAGGTCGACGTCGACGACGAAAGCAACGAGGAGGACGAGCCGTCCGAGGAGTCCGCTGAGCAGGGGTCGCTGCGGCGTCAGGGGCACTCGAAGGATCACCGCCCCGACCTGCCGCAGGTGGTGATCGGGCTGGCCGTCACGCGAGAGGGGATCCCGGTCAGGGTGTGGGTGTGGCCGGGCAACGCCTCAGACCAGACGCTGGTCGAGCAGGTGAAACAGGATCTGGCCGGCTGGCGGCTGGGGCGGGCGATCTACGTACTCGACTCCGGCTTCTCCGGCCGCGACAACCTGCGCCGGCTGCGCGCGGGCGGCGGCCACTACATCGCCGGCGTCAAGCTCCGCTCCGGCATGCCCGAGACCGAACAGGCGCTCTCCCGTCAGGGCCGCTACCGGCAGGTCAAGGACAACCTGCGCGTCAAGGAGGTCCGCGTCGGCGAGGGCGAGGCCGCCGTCCGCTACGTCGTCTGCCACAACCCGGCCGAGGCCGAGCGCGACCGCGCCCTGCGCGAGCGGCGGCTCGCCCGGATCGAGGTCGAGCTCGCCCGGCTCGAGACGCAGCGCCAGCGCGCCAGGACGAAGGCCGAGCGGGAGCAGCACCTGCGCGGCGAGTGCGCGCTCCGCGACCATCCCACCCTGTCGCGCTACCTGCGCCAGAGCAAGGGCGGCCGGCTCCTGCTCGACCGCAACAAGATCGCGGCCGAGCAACGGCTCGACGGCAAGTACCTGCTCACCACGTCCGATCCCGCGCTCTCGGCCGAGGACGTCGCGCTCGGCTACAAGCAGCTCCAAGAGGCCGAGCGCTCCTTCCGCGACCTGAAAGGGACGCTGCTGCTCCGGCCCGTCTTCCACCGCAAAGACGACCGCATCCGCGCGCACGTGCTGATCTGCTTCCTCGCGCTCGTGCTCGTGCGCCTCGCCGAGACGCGCACCGGCGAGACCTGGCGCACGATCCGCGCCGAGCTCGGCCAGATCCGGCAAGGCCACTTCCAATCGGCAGACGGCGACTTCACCCAGACCAGCGAGCTCACCCGCCGCCAGCACGGCCTCCACGCCGCGCTCGCCGTCCCCGAGCCGCCACCCTTCGGCCGCATCACCCCCGCCGCCACGCCCCAGCCGGCGTAGGCACACGCCCTCAACGGCTCAGAACGCCCTCAATCCCGCTGCTCATGCGGGATCGCGCGCCTCAAGCGTGCCTACCTCGTGCGGAACTCGGGTACTACGTCGCCGCTGAGCTCTCGCGCCGCGGATGGCTGGCGACCGTGACGATCAAGAACGCCCCCGGCGCGGATGTTCTCGCGCAGGACGCCGATACCGGGTGGGTGATCACTCTGCAGACGAAGACGGCATCGCTTGGCAGTGGATTCCGTCTCACCACGAAAGACGAGGCAACAACGAGAAGCACAAACGAGTGGTATGCACTGGTCGGGCTTGGTGATCTCGGTGAGCGTCCCGAGTTCTTCCTCGTACCGCGAAACGTGGTTGCGACGATGGTTTACGTGTCTCACCGAGAGTGGCTTCTTCGGCCGGGTAGAGCAGGACGGCCACACAGAGACTCACCGGTGCGGGGATTCACCCGCGCGGTGGTTGCCCCCTATCGCGAGAGGGTGGGATTGGCTTCGTGTGCCAACCACCGAGGTGCCCTTCGAGGTCGGTGACCCGGTTCGGGCCGCTGCCCTGATCGTCGGCTTGCAGGAAGGCCATCCCGAGGCTCATCGCATAGGCGGGCAGCAGTTCCCCGATCAACCAACTAGTAGAGGTCTTCGGTTCAAATCCGGGGGGGCGCCCCGAGGCGCAGAACCTCGCTGCTGAGTTCCTCGGCTGCCCGCTCCGGCACCTCCGAACGCACTCTCGACGATGATCTGCACCGGCTCGGTTGCGCCTTCGTCCATCGCCGTCGGCGTCTTGCCGAAACCACGGTCCGCGAGCCACATCGCTGCCTGCATGCGAGTCTCGGTTCGCTCCGTCTCGTCGTCGAGCACCGAGAGCATGAAGTCCGCGATCCGCCGGCCGTCGTCGCCGACGAGCTCGCGCACGTAGCGAGCGAGTCCTCTCGGCCTGCCGCCGGGGTTGCCGCTCACGCCTGGCGCGAAGGGCCGGCCGACGACGGGCGCCGCTGTTCCGTCGCTGTTCTGAGCGAGGGAAGTCACAGCCCACAAGTGTGCCGTGAGCGGTGGTCAGTCGCTAGCGGGTTCCCATCCGGAACTCCCGAGCTCGTTGCTTATCCGCTTCGATTCGAGCCTCCACGCTTACGAGTTGCTTCCGCTTCCGCTGTGTGACTCTGGACGAATCACACGCCGGACAGCGCTTCGCCTGGGCGCTTCCTGTGAAGACCTCCGCGCAGCCTTCGGTGAGGCAGCGAAGCCGCCACTCGCCGCGGCCCGCGGCCGCGATTGCGTGGGGCGGCCAATCCTGCATCGCCTTGCCAGGACAGTGAGCGCACCGCGGAGGGTTGCCGACCCGCCGCAAGGGCTGAAACACCTCGCCGCAGCGGAGACAGACGGCCGGCGCTCTGAGATCGTGACGGTGAACGTCCGGATGCCAGAACCAGGACAAGGCTTCGTGCAGGAACGCGTATGGGATGCGCGCAGACAGACCTCCCCGGTCGGCCGCACAACGCCATAGCTGAGCCTCGAAGGCGAGCGTCTCGGCGAGCCTGACCCGGAGATTGTCGCGAAGCTGGACGAAGCTTTGTTCACGGCTCTCGACGATCCAGCCGTCAATCGAATCAACCGCGTTCTGGCCAGGCGGAACCGACTCGGGCGAACACGCCCGCAGGAGCACTAGCCCACGGTGATGCCGGGACAGCGCGCCGCCGCACGGATCGAGCCGCCAGACCGTGCCGTCGTTGAAGACGCGTTCGCCCGAGTTCCGCACGACGTAGGCACGCTTGAGGCGCGCGATCCCGCATGAGCAGCGGGATTGCGGGCGTTCTGGGCCGTTGACGGCGTGTGCCTACGCCGGCTGGGCTGGCGGCGGGGCTGATGCGGCCGAAGCGGGGCGGCTCGGGGACGCCGAGCGCGGCGTGGAGGTCGCGCTGGCGGCGGGTGAGCTCGCTGGTCTGGGTGAAGTCGCCGTCTGCGGATTGGAAGTGGCCTTGCCGGATCTGGCCGAGCTCGGCGCGGATCGTGCGCCAGGTCTCGCCGGTGCGCGTCTCGGCGAGCCGGACGAGCACGAGGGCGAGGAAGCAGATCAGCACGTGGGCGCGGATGCGGTCGTCTTTGCGGTGGAAGACGGGCCGCAGCAGCAGCGTGCCCTTGAGGTCGCGGAAGGAGCGCTCGGCCTCCTGGAGCTGCTTGTAGCCGAGCGCGACGTCCTCGGCCGACAGCGAGGGGTCGCTGGTGGTGAGCAGGTACTTGCCGTCGAGCCGCTCCTCGGCCGCGATCTTCGCGCGGTCGAGGGCGAGCCGGCCGCCCTTGCTCTGGCGCAGGTAGCGGGACAGGGTCGGGTGGTCGCGCAGCGCGCACTCGCCGCGCAGGTGCGCCTCCCGCTCGGCCTTCGTCCTGGCGCGCTTGCGCTGCTCGGCGAGGCGGGCGAGCTCGGCCTCGATCCGCTCGAGCCGCTGCTCGCGCCGGGCGCGGTCGCGCTCGGCCTCGGCCGGGTTGTGGCAGACGACGTAGCGGACGGCGGCGTCGCCGTCGCCGACCCGGACCTCCTTGACGCGCAGGTTGTCGCTTGACGGTGCGGTAGCGGCCCTGGCGGGAGAGCGCCTGCTCGGTCTCCGGCATCCCCGAGCGCAGCTTGACGCCGGCGATGTAGTGGCCGCCGCCCGAGCGCAGCTGGCGCAGGTTGTCGCGGCCGGAGAAGCCGGAGTCGACGACGTAGATCGCCCGCCCCAGCCGCCAGCCGGCCAGGTCGCGCCTTCACCTGCTCGACCAGCGTCTGGTCGTTCGCGTTGCCCGGCCACACCCAGACCCGCACCGGGATCCCCTCGCGGGTGACGGCGAGCCCGATCACCACCTGCGGCAGGTCGGGCCGGTGATCCTTCGAGTGCCCCAGCCGCCGCAACGGCCCCTCCTCAGCGGCTCCTCGGTCGGCTCGTCCGCTCGATCGCCTCGTCGTCGACGTCGACCTCGAAGTAGGTCGATCGTGGTGTCGAAGAAGATCACGTCCACCTCGAGGTTGAGCAGGTTGGCGAGCGAGAAGAAGACCGACTCCTGCACCCGCTCCGAGCAGGCGAGCAGGAAGTCCATCGCCCGATACAGCTCGTCGTCGGAGACCGCCGCGATCCCGTCGATGACGACGTCGCGGCCCAGCCAGCGGGTCGCCTCCAGCTTCGAGGCCGGCTCCAGGCAGCGCTGGCAGACCATCGCGAAGATCGCCCGCTCCACCCCCGAGCGGCCGCGGCCCGCCCGGCGACGCGCGCGATCGCCTTGCCGATCCCCAGCTGCGACCAGAACGCGTCGAGCACGTGCGGGCCGCCCGCCTCCGGCGCCGCCATGAAGCGGAAGCCCTCCGGCGTCCGGGCGCGCAGCGTCTCCTCGCTGCCGAGGAAGCGCTGGATCGAGCGCACCAGCCGCTGCAGCGCCTCCCGGTCGAGCCGGTCCTCGCGGCCGAAGTTGTGGATCACCCGCGCCACCGGCACGCCGCGCTCGTTGCGCTCGTTGTGCGCCAGCTGCAGATAGCGCACCGACTCGCCCCGCTTCGTCCGCTTCACCGTCGACCGCAGATACACGTGCCTACACAATGACATCCCACCGGACAGATACGCCGGAAATCCCAAAAACGGTGTGCCTACACGATTCCGAGCGCGACGAAGCCGAAACCGCTCAACCAAGCCAAAACCGGCCGCCCGAAACGCCCGAATCCGCCTACGTCGTGCGGAACTCGGGGTTAGGGGGGGGGGGGGGGGGGGGGGGGGGGGGGGGGGGGGGGCTCTTCACCCCGAGACGGAGGCGTTCACCTATCTCGGCGAGGAGGCGGACGAGGAACACGAACTTGGCCGAGACGACCGCCCTGCTCGCCGATCAGCGGCGGCGACGGCAGAGGAGATCGCCGCGCCGCGGCCGGCCGGGATCGGGGCGAATGTGGACGTGGTGAAGCGGGCGCTTGCCGAGCACCCGGACGTGTTCGAGTCGAGGACGGGCGATGCGGCGAAGGCAGTCGGCCGGAGCGCGCTCGCGACCGTCTGGCAGTTGCGGACCGAGCCGGAAATCCCCGAGGCCGCCTGGGACGAGTTCGACGCCTGGGCGGACGAGCACGCCGAGGACGAATCCGAGAGGGCGCCGTGACCCGTCTCCGCTACGACCCCGAGCTCGGCGGCTCGACATTCGACACCCCGACCGGCCCGCGGCTGCTGAAAGACCCGGGCGGGCCGCCCACCGGCCGGCAGCTGCTCAAGCTCGCGCACGCAGGGTTGCTCGCGGTTCGGGACGAGCCCGGGCCGAGAGTGTCGAAGCTCGACGCCGCCCTCGCGCTCGACCATGCTCTCGCCCGGCAGGGGGACCCGGTTTGAGCCGCGCGTCCGGGGCTAGACGGACGTGAAGGCGGCAGTACCCCCGACCACCCTCGATGACGGCGGTTTGTCGGTTCGTCGACCCACCGCAGCGGTGCCGCGGATTGCAGTCCGCATCGAAGAGGCCGCGGCCGCGCTCGGCATGTCGCGGGACGCCTTCGACGAGCATGTGAAGCCCGAGCTGCGGCTCATCCGCCGCGGACGGCTTGTGCTCGTACCGGTGCGCGAGCTCGAACGCTGGGTCGAGCGGGAGGCCGCGCTCACGCTCGCGGGAGAGCGATGATGGCGGTTAGGGCAACCGCCGCGCGGCCGAAAGTGCCTGCAAACGAGCGGGTGCGCGCCACTTGCGCGCCAGTCGGATCGGAAGTAGAGTCGGACTCGTCACATTCAATGGGCGGGCAGCCCTGCAAGGCCCCCGCCCCGGCACCAGGAGGTACGTCCTGATGCAAGCGAAGCGTAACCACCCTCAAGGCATTCGCGTCCGCCACGCTCGGAGCTGCCCGGCCGCAAGCTCTCCCGAGGCGCGCTGCCAGCTGTCACCCGTCCTACGAGGCAGCCGTCTACTCTGTCCGTGACGGCAAGAAGCTCCGCAAGACCTTCCCGACTCTCGCCGCTGCGAACGCGTGGCGGCACGACGCGAGCACGAGCGTCCGCCGAGGGCACGATGCGCGCGCCCTCGACGACGACGCTCCGCGAGGCAGCGGAGGCGTGGCTCGCGGGCGCGAAGGCGGGCACGATCCGCGACTCGCACCGGGGAGCCTACAAGCCGCTCGACGATCCGCGGCTACGAGCTGGCGCTGAGGCTGCGCATCCTCGACGACCTCGGCGCGGCACCGGCTGAACGACCTCCGCTCGCATCGACCTCCAAGACCTCGCCGACAGGCTGCTCGCCGCAGGGCTCGACCCGAGCACGATCCGCAACACGATCATGCCGCTCCGGGCGATCTACCGGCGGGCCTGTCGGCCAGGAGGCGAAGTCGCCATCAACCCGACCAGCGGGCTCGACCTTCCGGCGTCCGATCGGCAGGCGGGACCGCGATCGCCTCCCCGGCCGAGGCCGCAGGCCTGACCTCGGAGCCCTCGACGACGCCGACCGCGCCTTGTGGGCAACCGCCCTCTTCGGCGGGCTCCGCCGCGGCGAGCTGATGGGCCTCCGGTGGGAGGACGTCAACCTCGACGGCGGAGTGCTCCGCGTCGAGCGCTCCTGGGACCCGACGGGCAGGCGTGCTCACGGAGCCGAAGTCGAGGGCCGGACGGCGGGCGGTGCCGATCGCGCAGCGCGCTCCGCGAGCACCTGATCGCGCACCGGCTCCGCGCAGGCAGGAGCGACGGGCCTCGTCTTCGGCCGATGACGCCGAAACGCCGTTCCACGACTCGACGATCCTGCACCGCGCCCGGCGGGCGTGGAAGGCGGCCGGGCTCGACCCGATCGGGCTGCACGAGGCCCGGCACACGTTCGCATCGCTGATGATCGCCGCCGGCGTGAACGCGAAGGCGCTCTCGACCTACATGGGTCACGCGTCGATCACGATCACGCTCGACCGCTACGGGCACCTGATGCCCGGCAACGAGGAGCAGGCCGCCGGGCTGCTCGACGCCTACCTCGCCGCTTCGGAGGCGTGACTCCCCCAAGCTCGAAGCTCTCGCGGCGGAGGCCGATGCGCGCGCTTGGTCGCGAGCGGGAGGGGCCGTAGCTTGCTGCCTCACCGTGGGGTGTGCGTGATCTGCGTGTGCCAGCATTCCAATGCCTGACGTCCGTCTGGAATGCCGAGTGGATCAAGGTCTCGGAACTGGTCGTACGTCCCGACTTGCACGAGCTGTGAAGGCTGGCAGATGTTGCCGAAGCTATCGCTCACGAGTGCCGTGGTCGATGGGGTCGATGTTGTGTGATGGATTCCGTCACCACAAGCACCCAGGAAAGCCACCATCGGCAGAACAAGTAGCTTAGGGACGGCGCGCTTCGTAATGGAGGCAGTAGCCACCCGGTGTCACTGTCCCATGTCGTTGCCGTCACGATCAATGATCGCAATGGCGGTCCCTTGATCGCCCTCGCACTCTGATGCTGCTCCCAGCACGGCGCTGCCGCTGCCTTCGCCTTCGTAATGGCCTGGTTCCACGGTCGTCTTGATCACCAGAACGATGCTGTTGTAGTCGTTCATCGGGTCGGGCTCGAAGCTGGCGTCCGTGACGAGGGATGCAACGTCGCTCTTCATCAGGCAGGCGTATATGTCCGCGCCCGAGACCTGTTGCTGCTGCTCCGGCTGCGACGGCGCTTTGGAGTTCGAGCCGCCACAACCTGCTGAAGCCATCGCCACGAGCGCAAGGAGCACGGCCGTCAGGCGGCGCTTCGCGAGGCCCATCATCCTGAACGCCCCATCGCCAGCATCCAGGAACGCTGGCACGCGCCGGAACGAACAACAAGCGGAGGACCCCGGATCGTCATCCGGACATACCCTGATGGCCCGACTGGCGCGCAACTGGCGCGCACATCGGCCCTCACTGGCGGGCGTCCAAGATCGTTCGAGAACACGAGCACGTTCAGGGACGTCGGTGTTGATGGCGCGTGGGCGGGGAAGTTGGGTGTGTCTACTGCGCAAGCTGAAGCGCGGGTTGCAAGTGATCGCACGATTGGGAGAGTGCGGCGGCGGCGATCTCCTGGGAGAGGGAAGGGAGGGGAACAGGCTTGGCGACCCAGGTGCGTGTCGATCCACGCCGCCGCCGATGCACGCCGCCGTGGTAGATAACCGAAGGAGGCCTGATGATCTGGGTGAGAAGGCGCCGTTGGTCGCCGTCGCGCCGCCGGTTTCGTGGAAGTGTTCTTGCGGTTGCTGTTTTCGCTGTGGCGGTGCCGATCGTGGCAGCGGTCGCCGCCGGGTCGGCCTCGTGGCCGTCCGGCGGCCACGACATCTCGAATACGCACTCGAACCCTGCGGAGTCGAAGCTCAACCCGCAGAACGTCATGAATCTGGCGGTGAAGTGGACGTACACGACGCACGGCGACGTGTCCGCGATTCCGGCGGTCGTCGGCGGAGCGGTCTACTTCCCTGACTGGGGCGGCTACCTGAACAAAGTCGATGCCGCGACCGGTGCTCAGGTCTGGTCACGGCCGATCTCGGACTACGACGGCATCACCGACTCCGTCTCGAGGGCGTCGCCAGCGGTAGTCGGCAACACCGTCTACCTGGGCGACCAGAACGGCGGCCACCTGTCCGCGGTGAACGCGACGACCGGCGACCCGATCTGGACGACGAAGGTCGATTCGCACCCGCTGGCGATCCTGACCGCCGGGCCGCTTGTCTACAACGGCGTCGTCTACCAGGGCGTCGCCTCATCGGAGGAGGGGCTGCCACAGACCCGTCCTACTCCTGCTGCACCTTCCGCGGGAGCGTGGTCGCGGTCGACGCCACGACGGGAAAGGTTCTCTGGCAAACCTTCACCATTCCTGCCAACAACGGCCCGTGCACCTCACAGAACCCTGCCGCCGGCTGCGGCTACTCGGGCGGGGCTGTATGGGGCACAACGCCGGCGATCGATCCGGCCACGAATACCCTCTACATCACGACCGGGAACAACTACACCGTCCCGGACAGCGTCAAGTCATGCCAGGACGCAGGCGGAACCCCGGGACAGTGCCTCGATCCCAACGACCACATCGACGCGGTCCTGGCGCTGGACGCCACCACGGGGGCGATCAAGTGGGCGACCGGCGTGCAGGGCTTTGACGACTGGAACGTCGCCTGCATCCCGGGCTTCAACCCGAACAACTGCCCGAGCGATCCCGGCCCCGACTTTGACTTCGGCTCCGGGCCGAATCTGTTCACGACCAACGTGAAGGGCAAGAAGACGCTCGTCGTCGGCGCCGGCCAGAAGAGTGGCCAGTACTGGGCCCTGGACGCAACGACAGGGAAGATCCTCTGGTCGCAGGCCGCAGGGCCAGGCTCGACCCTCGGCGGGATCGAATGGGGCCCCGCCACCGACGGCAAACGCATCTACGTCGCCGAGGAGAACTTCAACGGCATCCCGTACGAGCTGCCGTCGGGGCAGACGATCACCTCCGGCTCCTGGGCGGCGATCGACCCGGCCACCGGTACGATCATCTGGCAGACGGCCGACCCGACGAATAACGCCTACGGCGGAGGTAACACACTCGGCCCGGTCGCGGTCGCGAACGGCGTCCTCTACGCGCCCTCGATGAGCGGGCACATGTACGCCCTCGACGCCGCGAACGGCAAGATCCTCTGGGACTTCCAGAGCGCCGGTTCGGTGAACACGGGCGCAGTGGTGGTCAACGGCACGGTCTACTGGGGTGACGGCTACGACCACCTCTTCATTCCCGGCTGGACGGGCAGCACCACCTTCTACGCCTTCTCGATCAAGGGCAAATAGCCCCCACGACAACTTCGGACGGCGGGAGCCGGGACTCTCCGGCTCCCGCCAAACGGTGGGCTTACATACGATCAGGGCAACGCCGGGGCAACACAAACCACCGAGACCGGCCGAGATCGAAGCTCACCCAAGAGCCCGAAAACGGCTTGAACCCAGGCACACCGAAGCCGGCCGAGCCCGGGCGCCGCTTCTCTTGATCCCAAGGTCGGAGACGCCAAGCAACCCGATGGCCGGCGCGGTCCCCGGTTCTGTCGGTAACCAAGCCGTTTGCGGCGTAACGGAGCGGCGCAGGAGTCGAACCTACCCAGCCTGGGGCTACCAGATCTGACCGGTTTTGAAGACGGAACGAAACTGCGTCAACCACGCCATTTCGGGCGGGTGCGCGCCAAGCGCTCTCCGCTCAAGACCGCTCAAATCCGCTCGGCACGGGTGCCGGCTGGCGCGCAACTGGCGCGCACTTGGCGCCAGCTTTCGGCTCGACCGCGGCGAACACGAGGTCGGCGGTCTCCACCGCCGCCGGCGCCGCCCCTCCTTCGCCAGCCACGCGCCGAGCGGGTTCGTGCCTTTACCGACGGAGGCCGCCACAAGGGCGGCCTCCGCAGTCCTTCCGGTGAACAGGACGGCGCTAGACGAGCGCCTTCCAGAACACCTTGACGTCCTCTGCGGGGAACGTCTCGGTCTCGAAGACCTCGAGCTTCGCGATCTTGGCGAGGACGCGGAACGCGGCCTCCAGATCGGGATACTCGAAGATCGCGAAATACTCCCACGGGCCCATGACGGCGAGGAAGCGCTCGACAGTGCCGCCCTCGTCCTCGACGATCTTGTGGATCTTGTCGAAGTACTCGGGGGTCTTCTCGAGGTGCTCCCGCGCAATCGGCGTGAGCCTGAAGAGCCCGACATAGGTGAACATGCACACCCCCATCCCTCGGGGCATCGCTTAGAGCCCCACTGGAAGGAGAGTGTCTCGCCCTCCGGGAGTCGATGAATGAGTGAAATTGGGCACGCGGACGTGCAAAAGAGCAGGCATCGGCGCAGACGAGAACCACGCTAGCCGCGCGGCTGCTTCGCCAGCAGCGCGGCTAGCGGCGATGTCTCCGGCATCGCTCCGGTGCTTGCCTCGACGAATCCCTCTCCCCGTGACGGCCCTGTGCGGCTTCGATTCGCAGGCTCACGTGGCCGAGGTCGCGGAGCTGATCGACTCCGACCCGCGCCCGTCCATCCTCCTGTACACGGGCAACTTCGACCCGGATGGCGAGGACATCCTCCGCGACTTCCGCACCCGCATCGGGGACGGGCTAGCCGAAGTGCGACGTCTCGCACTCGACTGGTCGCAGGTGGTCGCGCACGACCTACCCCCGCAGCTCGGCAAGGCGACCTCTTCGCGGGCGGCCACGTTCGTGGAGCGGCATGGACGGCTCGTCCAGGTCGAGCTGGAGGCGCTGCCGCCCGACGTGCTGCGCGAGCTGTACGCGGAGGCGGTCGCCGACTACTGGGATGACGACGCCTACCGGGCCGTCGTCGAGCAGGAGCAGGCCGAGCGGCGGACGCTGTAGGTCGAGTCACCTTGTCGCGAAGCCAGGCGCGCGGGGACGTTCCCACGTTCGGTGGACGCCGAAGTTCCCCCGCGTGTGCGCTTTCGAGCCCGTCCGAGACGACACTGGCGCGCAGACTGGCGCGCACCCGCGCTAGACCGCATAGCCAAGCCGGAAGCGGCGGGTTATGGTAGCCGCCGCCCGTGAATGGAAACGTGATCGGCGTCGACGTCGGCGGGACGAAGATCCTCGCCGGGCTCGTCGACGCCGACGGGGCGATCGCGGAGCACCGCGAGCACCCGACGCCACTCGAGTCGGAGGAAGCACTGCTCGACGGTCTCGAAGCCGCCGTGCGAGCGCTGCTCGACGACAGCGTGGTCGCCGTCGGATTCGGAATCCCGTCCCGGATCGACCAGCGCGCCGGGATCGCACTCGGCTCGGTGAACATCCCGCTCGTCGGCGTGCCGTTCCGCCGGGTGATGCACGAGCGGCTCGGGCTGCCGGTCGCGATCGACAACGACGGGAACGCGGCCGCGATCGCCGAGTGGCGCGCCGGGGCGGGACGCGGCACGTCCGACATGGTCATGCTCACCCTGGGCACCGGCGTCGGGGGCGGGCTGATCCTCGGCGGAAAGCCGTATCGGGGCTCGACCGGCGCCGGCGCGGAGCTCGGCCACGTCGTGATCGTCCACGACGGTGTCCGCTGCAGCTGCGGCGGCCTCGGGCACCTCGAGTCGTACGTCTCGGGCAAGGCGGCCGACGAGGTCGCCCGCGGGGCATTCGGGCCCGCAGCGGACGCGCACCGGCTGGTCCGGCTGGCGAACGAGGGCGACGCCAGGGCGGTCGAGCTGCTCGCCGAGATCGGCCGCAAGCTGGGCTCCGGCCTCGGCAGCCTGATCAACACCTTCGATCCCGAGCTGATCGTCGTCGGCGGCGGGTTCGCAGCCGCCGGGGATTTCCTGCTCATGCCTGCGCGCGAGGTGATGGAGCGGGAGGCCCTGCGGCCGATGAGGGAGGGCTTCCGGGTCGTGCGCGCGGAGCTGGGGACGTATGCCGGCATGATCGGCGCCGCCCTGGTCGCGCTCGAGGCTCGCTCCGACTGATGCCGCTCGCCGTCTGCGCGACGCCGATCGGCAACCTCGAGGACGTCACGCTGCGCGTCCTCCGCGAGCTGGCGGAGGCGGGGCTCGTCCTCTGCGAGGACACGCGGCGGACGCGCATCCTGCTCGACCGGCACGGGGTGACTGCGCGATTGCGGAGCTTCCACGAGCACAACGAGGCGGCGCGCACGGCCGAGGTGCTGCCGCGGCTCGTCGCCGGTGAGAGGGTCGCCCTCGTCAGCGACGCCGGGCTTCCCGGCGTGTGCGACCCGGGCGCGAGGCTGGTCGCGGCGGCGCTCGATGCCGGTGTCCACGTGACGGTCCTGCCCGGCGCGTCGGCCGTGGAGACCGCGCTCGTCGGGAGCGGGCTGGTGGGCGAGCGCTACCAGTTCCTCGGGTACCTGCCGCGCGGTGGAGCGGCGCTGACGACGCTCTGGACGGAGCTCCGGCGGTGGCCGTGGGCGGTGGTCGCGTTCGAGTCGCCCCGCCGTCTTCCGGCGACGTTGCGCTCGCTAGCGGACGCGGTACCGGAGCGGCCGGTCGCCGTGTGCCGCGAGCTGACCAAGCAGTTCGAGGAGATCGTGCGCGGGAGCGCCGAGGAGGTGGCGGCACGATTCGCGGAGACCCCGAAGGGCGAGATCACGATCGTGCTCGGCGGGGCCGCCGTCGCGGGGGAGGAGGGCGCGGCGCTCGAGGCGGTGACGGAGCTCGTCCAGTCAGGCGTGCCGCGACGGCAGGCGGCCGACCTCGTCTCCCGGCTGACCGGCGTGCGCCGGAACGCCCTCTACCGGGGATCCCTGTGACGAGATTGTAACCATAGTTGACAACGATCTCGATCCATCCCTAGGATGGACGCCATGTTGTCTCTCCTGCGAACGGCAGTCTCCGTCGCGCTGGTGTTCCTCGTTTCCGCGCCCGCAGCCGGAGCATGGACCTGGCCGGCCTCGGGGTCGGTGCTCCAGGCGTTCGAGCTGGGCGACGACCCCTACGCCGGCGGCCAACACCGCGGCGTCGACATCGCCGGCGAGGCAGGCGAGGCGGTCATGGCACCCCGCAGCGGCACGATCTCCTTCGCGGGCTCGGTGCCGACCGGGGGTCTCTCCGTCACGATCGCCACCGCCGATGGCTACTCGGTCACGCTCGTCCATCTCGGCTCGATCGTGGTGAGGCGGAACGCGACGATCGCCGAGGGGGCAGCGGTCGGCGATATCGGCCCGTCCGGCGTGGCCGAGCACCCGGTCCCGTACGTGCATCTCGGCGTGCGCGTCACCGCCGACCCGAACGGCTACATCGACCCGCTCTCCTTCTTGCCTCCACGGGCACCGGTTCCGGCTCCCGCACCGTCCCCGTCACCCGCATCGGCCCCCGCGCCGCCTCCGCAGCCGGTTTCGACGGCCGCTGCGCCCGCACAGCCGAAACCGCTGCCCGCGCCCCAGGCGGCTCCGGTGGCGGAGGCACCGCCGCCGGCCGCCGCCCCTACGACCGCCCCTCCAGGGAGCGAGCCCGCTCCGGCAGCTGCGATCTCGACGGAGACGTCGACGCCCATGCCCGTCCAGCAGGCTCCGGCCGCGCCGCAGACGGCCGATCCCCGCGAGGCGGGTGACGGCCCCGCGCTCGTGATCGAGAGCGCGATCGAGCGTCCGCGGGGCGTGCGTGCGCCTCGCCGGCCGCTCGATCGACCTCGCTCCGTCCAGATCCGGCAGCTGGCGCCGGTTCGTCAGCCGTCCCCGACCGCCCGGCGATCCCGCGAGAGGACCGTGCCCGCGGCTCGGGTCTCGCGCCCGTCGCCCGGCGCGTTCGTCCGTCTCGTCTCCCGGGCTTCCGCGAACCGCGCTGCAACGCAGGGCACCGCCGCGAAGCACGGCACCGGCCTCGACAACCGGGAGGCGCCGCGGCCCCCCGATGCCCACGCCGGCCCGCCGCCCTCGAGAATCGCGGACGGGGTTCAGCCCGTCCCTGCCGTCACGGCCGCCCGGAGCACTGCTCCTGCTCCTCTCCTGCCCCCGCATCCCCGGCTGCTGCCGAGCGTACGCACCGCGGCCTCGATCGCGTCCTGCGGGTGCTCCTTCTGACCGGTCTCGCCGCGGTCGGATCGCTGGCCCTCCTTCGACGGCGGCGACCACCGTCACCTGTCGGACGGGTCGCTCCAGACCCCGCACCTATCATCTCCGGCGATGCGCTTCTACGTGACCACCCCGATCTACTACGTGAACTCGACGCCCCACATCGGGCATGCGTACACGACGATCGCGGCCGACATCCTCGTCCGGCACCATCGCCAGCGCGGCGACGAGACGTACTTCCTGACGGGAGTGGACGAGCATGCGGACAAGGTCGCCCGAGTTGCCGCGTCCCAGGGGTTGCAGCCACGCGAGTACACGGACGGGATCGTCGGCGCATGGCAGGAGGTGCCGCGCAGGCTGAACGCCACCAACGACTTCTTCATCCGGACGAGCGATGAGGGGCACAAGCGGTTCGTCCAGGCGTTTCTCCAGCGCATCCGCGACAACGGTCGCGACGACATCTACCAGGACGTCTACGCAGGCCTGTACTGCTACGGCTGCGAAGCGTTCAAGGCGGAAGAAGACCTGACCGACGGCAAGTGTCCCGACCACGGCACCGAGCCCGAGTGGCTCGAGGAGCGAAACTGGTTCTTCCGGCTCTCGGCCTATCAGGACGACCTGCTGGCGATCTACGACCAGCAGCCTGACTTCGTCCTGCCGCAGTTCCGGTACAACGAGGCCCGTAGCTTCATCGCCGGCGGGCTGCGCGACTTCTCGATCAGCCGGGCGACCCAAACGTGGGGAGTGCCGATCCCGTGGGATCCCGATCAGGTCGCCTACGTCTGGGCGGACGCTCTCGTCAACTACCTGAGCGCGCTGAGCTACGCGCCCGGCGAGAACCTCGAGCGCTTCTGGCCGGCGGTCCATCTCCTCGGCAAGGACATCCTTCGCTTCCATTGTGTCTACTGGCCTGCCCTTCTCCTTGCCGCCGGGTACGAACGTCCGCGCCAGCTCTTCGTGCACGGATACCTGAACGTCGACCGGCAGAAGATCTCGAAATCGCTCGGGAACGTGATCGACCCGCTCGACCTGATCGACACGTACGGCGCCGACGCAGTTCGGTTCTGGTGCGCACGTCAGTTCTCGTTCGGCCACGACGGCAACGTCACGCTCGATTCCTTCCGCGAGCGCTACGACCGCGAGCTCGCGAACGACCTCGGCAACCTCGTCTCCCGGACGACCGCGATGATCGCCCGCTACCGCGCCGGCCGGCTCGTCCGTGCGCGGGGGGCCGGTGCGTTCGATGCCGCCGCTCTCCGCGCGGCGCTCGTGGAGAGACTCGACGTCTACGACATCACCGGTGCGCTCGACGACATCTGGCGGGCGGTACGCGCCCTCAACCGGCACGTCGAGTCGGTCGCGCCGTGGCACCTCGCGAAGGACGAGTCGCGGGCCGACGAGCTCGACGCCGTCCTCTACGATCTCGTCGACGGCTTGGTTTCGGTTGCGGTCGCGGTCTCGCCTTACCTACCGGAGACCGCTCCTCGGGTCCTGGCCGCGCTCGGTCAACCCCAGGATCTCTCGCTCGACCGAGTCCGGACCGGCGTTGCCGAGCCGGCCGACGACATCGAAGCGTCGCCGCCGCTCTTCCCGCGGGTGGACGCTCCGGCAACCGCTGCGTGATCGACACGCACGCGCACCTGGAGGCGTGCGCCGATCCGCCGCGGGAGATCGTGGAGCGTGCCCATGCGGTCGGCGTCAGCAGGATTCTCACGGTCGGTTCCACCATCGACACCTGTCGCTTCGCGCTGTCTGTCGCCGAGGCGGAGGCCGGGGTCTTTGCGATCCTCGGCATCCACCCGCACGAGGCGGAGCGGGACGGAGGACGCGTCGCCGAGCTTCGTGGGTTGCTCGCGCACCCGCAGGCCGTCGCCGTGGGCGAGACGGGTCTCGACTTCTACCGTGACCTGGCGCCCCGTGACCGCCAGCGCAGAGTATTCGAGGCCGAGCTCGCGCTGGCCGAGGAGCTCGGCAAGCCGGCCGTGATCCACACGCGGGCCGCGGATGCGGATACGGCCGAGGTGCTGGCCGGCTTCGACGGCATCGTCGTCCTGCACTGCTTCTCTGCGCCGGCGTTGCTGCCCGTCGCGCTCGAGCGCGGGTACTACGTCTCGTTCGCCGGAAACGTCACCTACCCGAACGCCTCGGAACTGCGCGCAGCCGCCATCCAGGTGCCGGCCGACCGCCTGCTCGCGGAGACGGACAGCCCGTACCTCGCGCCGCAGGCGGTCCGCGGACGTCCGAACCAACCCGCTCACGTGGTCCACACGCTTGCCGCGCTGGCGGGGGCGCGCGGCGACGACCCCGGTGAGCTGGAGGCACAGATCGAGGCGAACGCCATCGCCGCCTTCTCGCTGCCCGAATGACCGGCCGGGTCTGCCGCGCGAGGTCGTCAGGGAGGCCGGCTCACGACGTCCCGCAGGAAGGGACGTAGGCGGTATGGCGGTCATCCCGCGCAAGCGGCTCGGCCAGCACTTCCTCGTCGACGAGAACATCCTCGGCGTCATCGGCCGCCTCGCCGACCTGCGGCCGGGAGACGTCGTGCTCGAGATCGGACCGGGCCTCGGTGCCCTCACCCGCTATCTGGCGGAACGGGTGGCGCTCGTCCACGCGATCGAGATCGACCGCTCGCTCGCGCCGCACCTGCCCGTGCTCCCCAACGTCCGGATCCAGCTCGGCGACGCGCTCCGCCTCGATCTCGCGAGCCTCCACCCGGTGCCCGTGAAGCTCGTCTCGAACCTCCCGTACAACGTGGCCACCCCGATCGTCGTCGAGAGCCTCGACGGGCTCCCGTCGCTCGAGCGCTGGTGCGTGATGGTGCAGCGTGAGGTCGCCGACCGCTTCTTCGCCGAGCCGGGCACGAGGAGCTACGGCGCGGTCTCGGTGCTCGTCCGGCTCGCCGCCGAGCGGACCGGCTTCCATCCCGTCTCCCGCACGGTGTTCCGGCCGCGCCCGAACGTGGACTCGGTCCTCGTCGCGTTCAGGCGCCGATCGCTTCCCGAGCGGTTCACGGAGATCAAGCGCGTGGTCGAGGCCGCCTTCGCGCACCGGCGGAAGACGCTCCCCAACTCGCTCGAGCTTGCCGGGCTCGTCCCCCGTGACCGTGCAGCGGGAGCGCTCGCTGCGCTCGGTCGGCCCGCGACGACGCGCGCAGAGGCGCTCACGCCCGAAGAGTTCGTCGCCCTCACCGGGGCGCTCGGGTGAGGGTCGAGCCCGAGCGTGTCCTGAGAGCATGAAGGAGCGGCTCGCCCACGCGAAGATCAACCTCGCGCTCACGGTGGGGCGGCTGCGACCCGACGGCCGGCACGAGGTCACGACCGTTCTCCAGCGGATCGGCCTCGTCGACCGGCTGGAGCTCGCGGCCGCCGCGTCGCTCTGGGTCGAGGGCTTCCCCGAGGACACGCTCGTCCGGCGCGCCCTGGAGCTGATCGCCGCCGAGGCCGGGGTCGAGCCGGGCTGGCACGTCCGGATCGAGAAGGCGATCCCGGTCGCGGCCGGTCTCGGCGGCGGCAGCTCCGATGCGGCGGCGGCGCTCGTTCTCGCGAACGAGGCGCTCGCGCAGCCGGTCTCGCCGGAGCGCCTGCGCGTTCTCGGGGCACGGCTCGGCGCGGACGTGCCGTTCTTCCTCGCCGGGGGCCCCCAGCTCGGCGAGTCCGACGGAACCGAGCTCACGCCGGCCGAGCTTGCCGCAGGGCTACGTCGTCCTGCTCCTCCTGCCCGATGCTGCCGCAAAAGCGTCGACCGCCGCCGTCTACGCCGCCTTCGACGCCCGCGGCGGTGCCGCCGGCTACGAGGGCCGCCGCGCACGGTTGCTGCGGGCGCTCGCCGCCGGCGATCTCGCCGCCCTCCCACCGAACGACCTTGCCTCGTCGCCCCTCGCAGCGGATCTTGTTGCGCTGGGTGCCATGCGGGCCGACGTCAGCGGGGCCGGCCCCGCGGTCTACGGGCTGTTCGCGGACGAGGTGCTCGCCCACCGGGCGGCGGAACGGATCGGGGCCCGCGGCCGTACCTGGGTCGTGCCGACGGCGTGGTAGGTTCCCCGCGTGAGTCAGTCCGCTGCTGAGCTGCGGTCCGGGGGCTGGCTGGGCCAGCGCCGCATCAAGTTCGCCCTCGGGATCGCCGTCGTCGAGGGGATCGTCGTCGCGATCGAGAAGGACTTCACGCGCTGGACGCTGATCATCATCTCGGCGCCGATCATCCTCTTCTACCTCCTGGCCGGACGGTCGCTCGAGTCCCGCACCGGTCGCCAGCTCGCGTGGATCGCCGCCGCGGCTCAGGCGTTCGCGGTCGTCCTCTGCATCGTGGCCCTGATCATCGGAGCCTTCGTCCTGATCGTCGCCGGCGTCTTCGCAGCGGTCGCGCTGTTCCTGCTCTTCGGCGAGCGGGAGCACAAGACCTGAGGCACAATCGACCGCGGTGGGGCGTAGCCAAGTGGTAAGGCAGCGGGTTTTGGTCCCGCGATCCCAGGTTCGAATCCTGGCGCCCCAGCCATCGCACCCGTGAGCGCCGACCTCGCAGCAGTGGTGATGGCGGGCGGGCTCGGTACCCGCATGCGCTCCTCGCTGGCCAAGCATCTGCACCCGCTGCTCGGCCGGCGGGTCGTCGACTGGGTGATCGAGTCCGCCCGCGAGACCGGGGCCGAGCCGATCGTCGTCGTCGCCTCCCCCGACACGCGCGACGCCTACGAGGGGGTCGAGGTCGCAGTCCAGGAGCGCCCGCTCGGCACCGGCCACGCCGTCGCCTCCGCGCGTGCCCTGCTCGACGGCTTCGAGGGCCGGGTGCTCGTCCTCGACGCTGCTGCGCCGCTCCTCACCGGCGACCACCTTGCTGCCCTGGCCGCCGAGCACGACCGGCAGCAGGCGGCCGTGACGATCCTCTCGTTCGAGCCGGAGCGGCAACTGCCCTACGGGCGGATCGTCCGCAATGCCGACGGAGGGATCGAGGCGATCGTCGAAGACCGGGACGCCACCGACGAGCAGCGGGCGATCCGCGAGCTGAACTCCTCGATCTACGTCTTCGAGGCCGGCTCGCTCTGGGCGGCGCTCGATCGGCTCGACGCGCACAACGCGCAGGGTGAGCTCTACCTGACCGACACGATCGCGCACATCGTCGCGGGCGGGGACCGTGCGGCCGCGTGGGTCTGCCCGGACGAGCTGGCGCCGCTCGGCATCAACACGCGGGCCGAGCTCGCGGTCGCCGCGGCAGTTCTCCGCGAGCGGATCAACGAGCAGCACATGCTCGCCGGCGTCACCATCGTCGACCCGGCGAGCACATGGATCGATGCGGCGGTGACGCTCGAGCCCGATGCGATCGTCCACCCGTTCACGGTCCTGCGCGGCCTGACCACGGTCGGTGGCGGCGCCGAGATCGGGCCGCACGTCGTCGCGGTCGACGCCGAGATCCGCGGTGGTGCGGTCGTCGGGCCGTTCTGTTACCTTCGGCCGGGAACCCTTCTCGAGTCGGGGGCGAAGGCGGGCACGTTCGTGGAGATCAAGAAGTCGCGCATCGGCGCCCGGTCGAAGGTTCCCCACCTGTCGTACATCGGCGACGCGGAGATCGGCGAGGACACGAACATCGCCGCCGGCAACGTGACCGCGAACTACTCGCACGATCCGGCCCGGCCCAAGAGCAAGACCACGATCGGCAAGAACGTCAGGACCGGTGTCGACAATACGTTCCTTGCGCCGGTCACGGTTGGAGACGATGCTTGGGTTTGGTCGGGAACGGTCGTCGCCGACGACGTCCCGCCCGGATCGCTGGCGGGCTTCCCGCCGCGGCAGGAAACCAGGGAAGGGTGGGTCTACGAGCGTGGAAAGCGTGACGACGACTGAGCTTGCACGGCTGCCGGGCCTCGAGTCCATGACCGAGCAGGCGCGCCCCGAACCCGGCCACTACCTCGAGCGCGGTCCGCAGAAGAGGCTGATGGTCTTCTCCGGCCGGTCTCACCCGGAGCTCGCCCGGCGAATCGCGGAGAAGCTCGGCGTCGAGCTTGGAGCGGTCGAGCTGACCTCGTTCGCGAACGGCGAGACGTATTGCCGCTACCTGGAGTCGATCCGCGGCGCCGACGTCTTCCTGGTCCAGACCGGCTGCGATCCCGTCGACCGGAACCTGATGGAGCTGCTGCTGATGATCCAGGCGGCGAAGCTCGGATCCGCCAAGCGGATCACGGCGGTGGTCCCGTGGTACCCGTACTCGCGCCAGGACCGCAAGGCCCGGCCGCGGGAGCCGATCTCGGGCCGGCTGGTCGCGGACATGCTCCAGCTCGCCGGCGCCGACCGCGTGCTGACGATGGACCTGCACGCGGGTCAGATCCAGGGGTTCTTCACGATCCCGGTCGACCACATGACCGCCCTGCCGCTGTTCGCGCGTCACTTCCGCGACCTCGGCCTCCAGGGCGACGGCGTCGTCTCGGTCGCGCCCGATGCCGGCCGCGCGAAGGTCGCCGTCCGGTTCGCGGAGATGCTCGAGGCCGACTTCGCGATCATGAACAAGACGCGGCCCGCGCACGACGTGGCCGCGGTGACCGAGATCACCGGCAAGGTCGCCGGCAAGGTCGCCCTCGTCGGTGACGACGTGATCATGACGGGCGGAACGCTCCTCGCGGGAGCGAGAGCGCTGATGGAGCAGGGCGCGACCGACGTCTGGGTCTTCGCGACGCACGGCATCTTCGCCGGCGGATCGCTGGAGCGATTCTCCAACGCCGATCTCGCGGGGATCGTGGTCACGGACACGGTGCCGATCAACGTCCTCGACAAGCCCGGGAACATGGAGGTGCTGTCGATCGGCGAGCTGCTCGCGGACACGATCATGAACGTGTTCGCCGACGACTCGGTCTCGGCGATCTTCGGGGGCGAGAACCAACTGTTTTGACGGGGAGAACCCGTGGTTCTCCCGCGGGCCCTCTCCTTCGCTCGCTCGCTGCGCTCGCGTCGCCTGCTGACGGCGGGCCTCGTGGGCCGCGCCCGCGCAGGTCGGGTGCGGCGGCGGGTGGTCTTTCCGTGCGTCTCGCTTGGCTGTAGCTACACTTGGCCGCCGGTATGGCCGGCGAGAGAATTCGTCTCGAGGTGCAGGAGCGCGAACGGCGTGGGTCCCGCGATGCGCGGCGCCTGCGCCGCCAGGGATTGATCCCCGGCGTCCTGTACGGTCGCGGGAAGAAGCCGCACGCGATCTCGGTCCCGGAGCGCGAGCTGCGGCGCGCGCTCACGGGCCAGAGCGGCACGCACGCGATCCTCGACGTCGTCCTTGCAGGCCAGACGACCGCCCATTCGTCGGTGCTCAAGGACTACCAGGTCGACCCGATCAGGGGAAAGATCGACCACTTCGACCTGCAGGAGGTGCGGCTCGACCAGCCGATCCAGACGAGTGTGGTCGTCGAGCTCGTCGGCGAGGGCCCTGGGGTGAAGGCCGGCGGCGTCCTCTCCCAGGTCCTCCGCGAGGTTCGGCTCGAGGCGCTGCCCCTCGAGGTCCCCGACCGCCTCGAGCTCGACGTCGGCGCGATGGAACTCGGGGACGCGCTGCGCGTGTCCGACCTGCCCGCTCGAGACGGCGTGACGATCCTGGACGATCCCGAGACTGTGCTCGCCACGGTGACGGTTCCGACCAAGGTCGAGGAGCCCGAGCCGGAGGAGGCGCTCGAGGAGGGCGAGGAGGGAGAGGTGCCGGAGGGCGAGGCAGCCGTCGAGGGGGAGGCCGAGGCGCCGGCCGGGGACGAGGCTGCGACGGAATCCGGCGGCGAGCCGGAAGCCTCCGAAGGCTGAGCCGTGCCCCTCGGTCGGGGCGGCGAGCCGGCCTCGACGCTCGACCTGCTCGTCTCCGGTCTTGGCAACCCGGGATCCGAGTACGCGACGACCCGGCACAACGTGGGTTGGATGGTCGTGGACGAGCTCGCCCGGAGGCACGGTGGCTCCTGGCGGTCGAAGTTCTCCGGGCAGCTCGCCGAGGTTCGGCTGGACGGCGCCCGACTCGCCCTGCTCAAGCCCGAGACGTACATGAACGAGTCTGGCCGCTCGATCGCGGCGGCGACGCGGTTCTTCAAGACGCCGCTCGACAGGGTGCTGGTCGTCCACGACGACGTCGACCTCGAGGAGTGCCGCCTGCAGGCGCGACTCGGCGGCGGGCTTGCCGGGCACAACGGCCTCCGCTCGATCGCCCGCCAGCTCGGCGCGCAGGAGTTCCTACGGCTGCGGATCGGCGTCGGCCGGCCGGGCCGCGGAGACCGGCGCTCGGTCGCGGACTACGTGCTGGCGCCGTTCGCTCCCGAGGTGGACGCCGCGGCTCTGGTCGGCCGGGCCGCCGACGCCGTCGAGGTGGTCGTCGCGGACGGCCTCGAGGCCGCGCAGCAGCGCTTCAACTGACCGGCGCCGGCGCACTGAATCCGATCGTTACGCTTTCGGCCCCGGCGAGTCACACGCCCGGAACACACGCCGGGCTAGACTCGCCCCGGCGGAACCGGGGGTTCCGCCCTTTGGCATGGACCGCCCGACCGACCCGACCTCGACCGGCGCGCAGCCCGCGCTCCGGCCGCTCGCCCGGGAGCTCGCGGGCGACGAGCGCCTGCTCGCGTTCGCCGCCGCGTTGCCGGCGACCGCAGCCCGGGTCTCCGAGCCCGCGCTTCCGCTCGTGCTCGCCGCGCTCCACCTCCACCTGGAGCAGCCGCTCGTCGTCCTGCTTCCGGAGGACGCCGACGCGCGGGACGCGGCGGAGGCCTGCGCCTGGTATCTCGGCGAGGAACGGGTCGCCCTGTTTCCGAGCCGAGGCGTGCGCTGGGGGTCGGGGCTCCGGCCGCCGCCGCACCTCGTCGGCGAGCGGGCCCGGTCGCTCGACGTCCTCGCTGCCGGCGGGGTCCTCTGCGCGTCCGCGGCCGCGGTCGCCGACCAGGTGCCGCCGCCGGGCGTACGGCCGGAACGGCTGGATCTCGCACTCGGGGACGAGCCGGGGATCGAGGCGCTCGTCGAGCAACTCGCCCTTGGCGGCTACGAGCGGGTCGACCGCGTGGAGGAGCGCGGGCAGGTCGCCGTCCGGGGCGGGATCGTCGACGTCTTTCCGACGACGGGTCGCGACCCGCTCCGGATCGAGCTGTTCGGCGACGAGATCGAGGCGATCCGCGCCTTCTCGCCGTTCACCCAGCGGGCGCTCCGCCCGCTCGACCGGGCAACCGTGTACCCCGCTGCCGAGCGCCGGCTGGACCTCCTGGAGCCGGAGCTCGGCGACGGCGAGCCGTCCCCGGTTCCCGGCGACCTCGTGCGGGCGCTCGACCGGCCGCCCGACCTCGTCTTCGAGCCCGACGAGGTGCGACGTGTCTGGGAGGAGGAGCAGCTCGAGCCGGTTGCGCTCGCAGGGGCGCTGCTCGACCCGTTCCCGCGCGGACAGCCCTTCGCGTTCGAGGCGCAGCGCCCGGCCGTCGCGGCGCGCGGGCTCTCCGAGGCCGAGCAGGAGCTCGCGTCGTTCGTCCGGGCGGGCCAGCGGGTCGTCGTCGCGTTCCCGCATCGCGGCGACGCGCTCCGCACGGCGAACCTCCTACGCAGGCTCGCGGTCGAGTGGCTCGACCAGGGGGACGACCTCCCCGCGGATCCGGGGCTCTCGTTCACGATCGCTCCCGCGCGTCGGGGTTTCGTCTGGCGCGACCTCGGCCTCGTCCTCCTTCCCGACACCCAGATCTTCCGCAAGCGGGCGCCGCGCGCCGACGGCCGCCTCGGTCGCGCGCTCCAGTCGTTCGCCGACCTGAGGACCGGGGACTACGTCGTCCACGAGGACCACGGGGTCGGCCGGCTGCTCGGGTTCGAAACCAAGGAGGTCGCCGGCGTCACCCGCGACTACCTCTTTCTCGCCTTTCGCGGCGAGGACCGGCTGTACGTCCCGCACGAGCAGATCGGCAAGGTCTCCCGGTACATCGGCGCCGACGCGAAGGCGCCCGCGCTCTCGAAGCTCGGCGGCAAGGCGTGGCAGCTCCTCAAGTCCCGCGCGCGCGAGTCGGTGCAGGAACTCGCGGGCGAGCTGATCGCCCTCTATGCACGCCGGCAGACGGCGCCAGGCATCTCCTTCGATCTGTCCGGCGACTGGCTCGAGCGGCTCGAGGCGGAGTTCCCGTACCGGGAGACGGAGGATCAGCAGCGCGCGATCGAGGCGGTGAAGGAAGACCTGGAGGCTCCGGCGCCGATGGACCGGCTCGTCTGCGGCGACGTGGGCTTCGGCAAGACGGAGGTCGCCGTGCGCGCCGCCTTCGCGGTCGCGCTGAACGGCCGTCAGACCCTGATGCTCGTCCCGACCACCGTCCTCGCCCAGCAGCACTGGAACACCTTCCGCGAGCGCTTCCGGGACTTCCCCGTGAACGTGGAGATGGTCTCCCGGTTCAGGAAGCCGTCGGAGGTCAAGGAGATCCTCGGCCGCTTCGCCGAGGGCAAGGTGGACGTCCTGGTCGGCACACACCGGATTCTCTCGCGCGACGTGATCCCGAAGACGCTCGGGCTCGTGATCGTGGACGAGGAGCAGCGCTTCGGCGTCGCGCAGAAGGAGCTGCTTCGCTCGCTCCGGCTCGAGGTCGACGTGCTCGCTCTGACCGCGACGCCGATCCCGCGGACGCTGCACATGAGCCTCTCCGGTCTCAGGGACATCTCCGTGATCGAGACCCCGCCGGAGGGGCGGCGGCCCATCCGCACGCACGTCGGCGAGTACGACGAGGAAGCGATCCGCCTCGCGCTGACGCGCGAGGCGGATAGAGGGGGGCAGTCCTTCTACCTGCACAACCGAGTAGAGACGATCGACGAAGTCGCCGAGCGACTTTGTCGACTGTGCCCGGAGCTGCGCATCGTCGTCGCGCACGGCCAGATGAGGGAGCGCGACCTCGAGGCGCGGATGATCCGGTTCCTGCGCGGTGACGCCGACGTCCTCGTGTCGACGACGATCATCGAGTCCGGGCTCGACATCCCGCAGGCGAACACGCTGGTCATCGAGCGCGCCGACCTGCTCGGCCTGGCGCAGCTGTACCAGATCCGCGGTCGTGTCGGCCGCTCGGACCTGAGCGCGTACGCGTACCTCTTCTACCCGGCCGCCGCGGAGCTGACGCCGGAGGCGCGCTCGCGGCTCGCCACGCTCGCCGACCACACCGAGCTCGGAGCCGGCTTCGCGATCGCGATGCGCGACCTCGAGATCCGCGGCGCCGGCGAGCTGCTCGGCGCGGAGCAGTCCGGTCATGTCGCCGCCGTCGGCTTCGAGCTCTACGTCGAGCTGCTCGACGAGGCGGTGGCCGTTCTGTCGGGACGGAAGCGTGTCGCGGCCAGGCCCGTCCGGGTGGACGCGCGGGTCGACGCCTACGTTCCGGCCGCCTACATCGGCTCCGAGGCGCTGAAGATCGACCTGCACCGGCGGCTCGCCCTGGTCGAGGGCGAGGACGAGCTCCGGGAGCTTCACGCCGCGGTCGAGGACCGCTACGGGGAGCTGCCGGACCCCGTCGAGAACCTGTTCGCGATCCAGGAGGCGAAGCTGAAGCTCGCGCGGGCCGGGGCGGAGTACCTCGTCTACCGCGGTGGGCGGGTGACCGTCGGCCCCCTGATCCTCGGCTCGGCGGAGCTGCGCGAGCTCCGCAGCCGGGCGGCGACGGCCGTCTACACGACCGGCAGGCACGAGGTGACGATGCGCGACGAGGACTTCCGCCGGGCGCTGGGCCTGGTCGACGCCGTCCTCGAGGCGCGCCGGTCCGGCTAGGTACGACCGCCCGTCCGCGGGAACGACGGGCGACCGCACGCTGGTACTCTGCACCGGCTCATGCGCCGTCTCTCCGTGCTTCTTCTCGCGCTCCCGCTCACGCTGCTCGCCGCCTCGTGCGGCGGCGGTGGCAGCAGCAGCGGCTCCCTCGCCAGCTCGGATGCGGTGGTCGTGGGCGACGAGCACATCACGCGCGCCACCCTCGACAGGCGGCTGCACGAGGCGAAGTGCAGCTACGACCTCCAGAAGAAGACGTTTCCGAAGGCGGGCTCGGCCGAATACCAGTCGATCGAGAGCCAGGTCCTCCAGAGCCTCGTCCAGCGCGCCGAGCTCGCGCAGAAGGCGCCGAGCCTGAGCGCCTCCGTCACCGACCAGCAGGTCGAGACGCAGCTGACGAGCCTCAAGAAGCAGTACTTCAACGGAGACGAGAAGAAGTACCTGGCCGAGCTGAAGCGCCAGTGCGTCACGGACGCGGATGTGCGCGACGACCTGCGCTCGAGCCTGCTGTCCAACGAGATCTCCAAGAAGGTGACGGCGTCCGTGAAGGTGACGCCCACCGAGGTGCGGGCCTACTTCGACGAGCACCGCGCCGTGTACACGACTCCCCAGACCCGGGTCGTCCGCCACATCCTCGTCAAGGACAAGGCGACCGCGGACAGGCTCTACGCCCAGCTGAAGGGCGGGGCCGACTTCGCCACGCTCGCGAAGAAGTACTCGACGGATCCGGGCTCCAAGGCGCAGGGCGGGCAGCTGACGGTCACGAGGGGGCAGACCGTGCCCCAGTTCGACACGGTCGCGTTCGCGCTCAAGACCGGCGAGCTCTCCAAGCCGGTGAAGTCGCAGTACGGCTGGCACATCATCTACGCCGAGAAGCCGATCAAGCCGCGACAGTCGACGCCATTCTCGCAGGTCAAGGAGAGCATCCGCCAGCAGCTCCTCCAGCAGAGGCGCGACACCGTGATCCAGAAGTGGCTCGCCGACCTCGCCAAGGAGTACGCCTCCGAGGTGTCATACGCGGCCGGGCTCGCGCCGGCCACCACCAGCACGTCGGCGACGACGACCGGTTGAGAGACGAAGCCGAGCACAGAGGCGACAGCGAAGCTGTCGATCTTGGTGCGAGGCGATGTCGTGACGACCAAAACGTCGGCCTCGAACAGGCTCTCCTCGACCTCCAGGAGCTGACCGAGCGCCTCCGGCGCGACTGTCCGTGGGACCGCGAGCAGACCGCCCGGACGATCGTCCCGCACACGGTCGAGGAGGCGTACGAGGTCGCCGACGCCGCGCTCGCCGGAGACGCCGCGAAGCTCCTCGACGAGCTGGGAGATCTGCTCTTCCAGGCCTTCTTCCTAGCCTTGCTCCTATCGGAGCAAGGCTATGGGGACCTGGAAGACGTGGCGCGCGGAGTCCACGCCAAGCTGGTCCGGCGCCATCCACATGTGTTCGGAGACGCAGAGGCCGATAGCGCTTCCGCTGTGCGGAAGCGCTGGGAGAAGATCAAGCGCGACGAGGAGGGGCGGGAGGGGGTCTTCCACGACGTGCCGGACGTGCTGCCCGCGCTCCTGCACGCCCGCAAGGTGCAGCGCCGCGCCGCGGCGGTCGGGTTCGAGTACCCGGACGTGGCAGGCGCGCTCGCCGACCTCGAGGACGAGCTCGCCGAGCTGAAGGCAGAGCTCGGCACGGGCTCCCACGGCCGCCGCGCCGCCGAGCTCGGCGATCTCCTCTTCGCCTGCGTGAACGTCGCCCGGCGCCTCGACGCCGACCCCGAGCTCGAGCTACGCCGGGCCACCGCCCGCTTCGTCGCCCGCGTCGAGGAGGCCGAGCGGCTCGCCGGCCGGGCCGGCGACGACTGGTCGCGACTCCCGCTCGCCGAGCAGGACCGGTACTTCGACCTCGCCAAGCAGGCCGTTTCCGGCGAGGCCGGAAACGGTTAGAGAGACCGACACGACCATAGGGAGGGAAACGGCATGACCGCGATCGCCAACGTCCACGCCCGCCAGATCTTCGACTCGCGCGGCAATCCGACCGTCGAGGCCGACGTCCTGCTGGAGTCGGGCGCGCTCGGCCGGGCGTCCGTTCCCTCGGGTGCCTCGACCGGCGCGCACGAGGCGGTCGAGCTCCGAGACGGGGGCCCGGCATACGGCGGCAAGGGCGTGACCGGTGCGGTCGCGAACGTGCTCGGCGAGATCGCCGGCGCGGTCCGCGGCCACGACGCGGCCGACCAGGCCGGGCTCGATCGCCTGCTGATCGATCTCGACGGGACGCCGAACAAGGGGCGCCTCGGCGCGAACGCCGTCCTCGGCGTCTCCCTCGCGGCCGCCAAGGCGTCTGCCGCCGAGGCCGGGGTCTCGCTCTTCCGCTATCTGGGCGGCGAGGAGGCCCGCGTCCTGCCGGTGCCGATGATGAACGTGATCAACGGCGGCGCGCACGCCCAGAACTCGATCGACCTCCAGGAGTTCATGGTCGTCCCGGCCGGAGCGTCGTCGTTCGCCGAGGCGATGCGCATCGGCACCGAGACGTTCCACGCCCTGAGGGCCGTCCTGCACGAGCGCGGCCTGGCAACGGCCGTCGGCGACGAGGGCGGGTTCGCGCCGAACCTCCCATCCAGTGAGGAGGCGATCGAGGCGATCCTGGAGGCGGCGGAGCGCGCCGGCCATCGCGAGCACGTGGCGATCGCGCTCGACCCGGCGGCGAGCGAGTTCTTCCGCGACGGCGCCTACCGCTTCGAGGGTCGAGAGGCCGGCGGCGAGGCGATGGCGGACTTCTACGCCGACCTCGCCGGCCGCTACCCGATCGTGTCGATCGAGGACGGGCTCGCCGAGGACGACTGGCCGGCCTGGCGCACGCTGACGGAGCGCCTCGGCGGTCGGCTCCAGCTCATCGGCGACGACGTCTTCGTCACCAATGTCGACCTGCTCCGCCGCGGCATCGACGAGGGGGTCGCGAACTCGATCCTGGTGAAGGTCAACCAGATCGGGACGCTGACCGAGACCCTGGCGGCGATCGACCTTGCCCGCGAGAACGGGTACACGGCCGTCATCTCGCACCGCTCCGGCGAGACCGAGGACACTACGATCGCCGACGTCGCCGTGGCGACCGGCGCCGGTCAGATCAAGACGGGCGCCCCCTCGCGTACGGACCGGGTCGCCAAGTACAACCAGCTGCTGCGGATCGAGGAGGAGCTGGGCCGGCGCGCCGAGTACCCGGGCTGGGACGCGTTCCGCCGGCGTTGAGGCACGAACGGCCGCCGCGGTGTGGGGGCCGGAGCCCCCACACCGCGAAGCGTTGCCTTCAGCGAGCGGAGCTCACGGGCTGACCCCGAGCGAGACGAGGCGCCTCGTGGAGACGCCGGCGAGCACGCTCTCGCCCGGCTTCCGGGCCCGGACGAAGAACGTGAGCCGTGCGCCGCTCTTGAGCGGCAGGCCCTTCAGCGGCTGAAACGTGATCGTCGCCCAGCCGGTCGCGTCGGTCTGAACCTCACGACCGACGGAGACCCGGTTCGCCGGGACGCCGATCGCGTACACGAGCGCTCCGCTGACGGGGTGCGAGGCCTTGGTGTCGGTGATCTTGAACCGGGCGATCACCGGCTCCGTGCGCGAGCGGATCACGCGCGGGCTGAACTGCACCTGCGAGATCACGAGCCGGTCGGGCAGCGCGACCGCCGTGATCGAGATCGCCCCGCCCACGCCGACGGGCGGCGGGGGAGACGTGGCCGGCGCGATCAGCGCGGTCGGGCTCGAGGTGGCGGAGTTCTTGCCGACGAGGTTCGTGGCCGTCACCTTGATCCGCAGCGTGTGATCGGCGTCGCCGGCGCGGACGCCGTAGGTCGTTCCCGTCGCGCCCGTGATGTTCGTGCAGTTGCCGCCGTCCTTGTCGCACTGCTGCCACTGCAACGAGAACGTTGGGCCCTCGGCCCACGAGCCGGGGTCCGCGGTCAGCGTCTCGCCGATCTTGGCGGTGCCCGAGATCGTCGGCTTGTTGATCATCCGCGGCTGCGAGTCGCCGGAGACGACGTCGCTCGGCTTCGAGTTCGCCGTCGTCGACCCGTCCGAGTTCTTCGCCGTGACGAGGAGCCGAACGGTGTTGCCCACGTCCGCGCTCTGGAGCTTGTACGTCTTGGCGGTCTGGTTGGAGATGTCGCCGCACGAGTCGCCGTTGCGGTTGCACCTCTGCCACTGGTACGTGTAGCTCGTCGGGCTCCCTGTCCAGGAGCCGACGTCCGCCGTCAGCGTCTGCCCGACCATCTGCTTGCCGGTGAAGGACGGGGGAGACGTACTCTTGGGCGCGTCCGCGAACGCGCTGCCCGCGAGCACGCCGCCGATGGCGATCACGCCCAGCGTGATCAGGATCAATCGTCTCATCTTCGAGGCCCCCTTTCGCGTTCGTCTCGCCCCCTATTCGCGGTGCGTACAAACGGCAAACGCGCGGTCGAAACCAGGCGGGTACGCTGCCCGAATGGCCGTTCCGGCGCCGAGGCGAACGAAGATCCTGGCCACCATCGGGCCCGCCAGCGGGGCACCCGAACGGATCGCGGCGCTCGTCGCAGCCGGCATGGACGCCGCTCGGCTGAACTTCTCGCACGGCTCCCACGAGCAGCACCGCGACTGGGCGGGCCGGGTCCGTGCCGCCGGGGAAGCCGCCGGGCGCCCGCTCGCGCTCGTCGCGGACCTCCAGGGGCCGAAGCTCCGGATCGGCGACCTTCGCGAGCCCCGGAGACTCAACCAGGGCGAGGAGGTCGTGGTCACGCCGGAGGAGGCGGCACGCGACGGCGAACTGCCGGTGTCGCCCGCCGTGATCGGCGAGGTGCTGTCCGTCGGCCACGAGGTCCTGATCGACGACGGGCTCGTCCGCCTCCGGGTCGAGGAGGTCGAGGGAGGCCGGGCGCGCTGCTCGGTCGTCGTCGGCGGCGTGGTCGGGTCGCACAAGGGCGTCAACCTGCCGGGCGTGAAGCTGCCGATCCCATCGCTGACGGCGAAGGACCTGAACGACCTGGAGCTCGCGGTCGCGCTGGGCGTCGACTACATCGCGCTTTCGTTCGTGCGGTCGGCGGCCGATGTCCGCGACCTGCGCACCCGGATCGACCGGGCCGGCTCGCACGCCCACGTGATCGCCAAGATCGAGAAGGCCGAGGCGGTCGAGGCCCTCGACGAGGTTCTCGCCGAGACCGACGCGATCATGGTCGCGCGCGGCGATCTCGGAGTCGAGATCGGCGTCGCCGCGGTCCCTCTCCTCCAGAAGCGCATCGTCTCCCTTGCGCTGGAGAGCGGAAAGCCCGTGATCACGGCGACCCAGATGCTCGAGTCGATGGTCGAGCACGCGGAGCCGACCCGCGCCGAGGCGAGCGACGTCGCGAATGCCGTTCTCGACGGGTCGTCGGCGCTGATGCTCTCCGGCGAGACCGCCGTCGGCGAATACGCCGTCGAGGCCGTCGCGTACATGGACCGGATCGTTCGTGCGGTCGAGCCGAGTCTCGGCTACCGGCACGAGATGCCGGAGCCCGGAGAGGAGTCGGGCGTCGGGCGGGCAATGTCGAACGCCGCCTGCGACCTGGCCGAGACGCTACGCGCAGTCGCGATCCTCGTTCCGACGGCGACCGGGCGCACCGCGTCGGCCGTCGCACGCCTGCGGCCGCGGCGCCCGATCGTCGGGCTCACGCACAACCAGTACGCCGTTCAGCAGATGGCGCTCGAGTGGGGAGTCGTCCCGCTGCTCCTTCCCGAGGCGGCGGACGTCCAGGATCTGTGGGAGTCCTCGGTCGACGCCGCCCGCAGCGCGGGGCTCGTCGACGCCGGCGACCGGATCGTGATCACGGCCGGGACGTCGGTGAACATCCCCGGCTCGACCAACGTGATCAAGGTCGACGTGGCCTGACGGCCTCGCCGAAAGTCTCACGACTTTCGGCGACCAACTGCCACACCGCAGGCGGTGCTCGGCCGCCCCCGCCATGTCGGCCGCGGCCCGCGAGGGCAGGAGTCCCAGGGCGTCGTCGCGAAGTCGGGTCCCATGGCTCGCCCGCGGAGACGCCGCAAGCTCATGCGCTGGCTCGCGCTCGGCGTCGCCGTACTGCTCGCGCTTCTCTACTACCGGCCGGTGCGAGCATACGTGCACACCCGCCACACGCTGAAGGAGCGAACCGCCGAGGTACGCGCGCTCGGCGCCCGCAAGCGGCTGCTCCAGGAGCGGCTGACCGAGACGGAGGAGGGCGCGACGCTCGTCCGCGGAGCCCGCAGGCTCGGCCTCGTCAAGCCCGGTGAGCGCCTCTTCATCGTGCAGGGCATCCCCGAGTGGCGACGCGCCCACGCACGGCGCTAGCGCTGACGCGTTCCGCGACGACTACCCTCGGGCCATGGACGACCGCGCAATCGTCGCCCGACAGCTCGGCCGGCAGCCACGCGCCTTCCGGCGGGTCGTGGCCCGGTGCCCGTTCGGCCGTCCTGCGGTGACCGAGCAGGAGCCGTACGACGGCTCGGGAGCGCCGTTTCCGACCACGTACTACCTCACCTGCCCGCGGCTCGTCGCCGCGGTCTCGCGGTTGGAGGCGGCCGGAGGAGTCGAGCGGTGGACCGCGGTCGCCGCCCGGGACCCCTCGCTCGCCGCGAGCCTGCGGCGTGCGAACGACGAGCAGGCCCGGATCCGGCGCGGCCTAGCAGGCGCCCGGGTCGGCGCCGACGGCGGGGCATCGCTCGACCTCGGAATCGGCGGGGCCGGCCGACACGGCAGCCTCAAGTGCCTGCACGCCCACGCAGCGTACGCGCTCGCGCGTCCCGGCTACGAGCTCGGAGAGCGCATGCTTGCAGAGATCGGCGCGCTCTGGCCGCCCGACCGCTGCTGCACGGATGACTAGCATCGTGCGCATGGCGCCACCCACCGACGCTGCGGTCAGGCAGGAGTGGGCCGAGGGTCACCGCCGGCTGGAGGCGGAGCGCGAGGATCCGGCCCGCTACCGGGCGCTGCACGCCCAGGTCGACGCGGTCACCGAGGAGCTGCGGCGCCGCCTCGGGACGGTCTTCACCCTCGACGAGCTGGCCGCCGAGTACCGGCAGGCCGAGGCGTGGGCCCGCGACCTCCTCGCGGAGCTTCCGCCGCGGGCGCGGTGGCTGCCCGGCCTGACGATCGCGGTCGACTCGGCCTTCCACCACTACGCGCGTGGGGCGAGGGACTACCGGCCCTGAGCACGTCCGCTGCAGCCAGGCGCGACCGTCGGCCGCCCCGGCCACGCCGTCTCTTCCGCTTCCTGGTCGGCACGCTCGTCGTCGTGATCGTCTTCGCCGGCGGCCTCGCGCTCGGCGAGGCGCTGCACGACAATCCCCGCCCGGGCGGCACCCGGACGCTCGTCCGGACGCTCCGCCCTCTCGAGGTCCCGCCGGCGCCCGAGACGGTCACGGTCACGACCGGGCGTTAGAAACTCACAATTTTGGGTAGGTTCCGGGGGTGGCGACACGCGGAAATCTCGGTCGGGGAGGTGCCCAGGGCGGCGATCCAGACTGGCTGACCCTCGGCCAGGCGGCGAAGTACCTCGGCGTCGCGCAGAGCACCATCCGCAAGTGGTCCGACCAGGGTCTCCTGCCGGCCTTCTACACCCCGGGGGGCCACCGCCGTTTCCGCCGCCGCGACCTGGATGCCTTCCTTGCCCGATCGGGACGCGGTGGTCGGCCCGGCCCGCTGGTCCTGATCGTCGACGACGACCCGGGCCTGCGCCGCCACGTGCGGGTGAGCCTCGAGGCGGAGGGCTACGCCGTCCGCGAGGCGGGCAGCGCGAAGGAGGGCCTGAGAGTCCTCGAGGAGGAGTCGCCCGACCTGATCCTGCTGGACGTGATGATGCCCGAGGTGGACGGCTGGGAGATGCTCCGCCGCGTCCAGGAGCGCCACGGCGTCGGCACGATCCCGGTGGTGATGTTCAGCGGCCGGGTCGAGGGCGCCGAGGAGGCGGCGAGCCGCGGCGCGCAAGGCTTCATCGGCAAGCCGTTCGACGCCGAGCAGCTCGTCGAGTCGACCAAGCAGCTCCTACCCCTGTAGGCGCGCAGGGCCCCGATGCCGCAAGCCGCGTGAACGGCCGGTGCGTGGCGCGAGTCGTGCCGGCCCGGTCTACGGAGCCGCGGGAGGAGTGCCGGGCAGGCGGCTGAAGGGCGCCCAGTCGAGCTGCTCCCACGAGTCGTCGGCTCCGCACATGGGGCAGCGCGGAAGCCGCCGGTAGACGGTCACGCCGTACCCGCAGCCTGCACAGCGATACTCGCCCTTCGCGTCCATGCCGGCGACGAGCTGCGCCGCTGTCTCGTCCTGGGTGTCAGTCCACGCTGTCATGAGCCCCCCTCCGAACCGATGACCCGCACCTACGCTGGTGAAGTTGCCCATACTTGGGACCGTGGAAACACCGGACCTCTTCGATTTCGACGATCCCGACACCGAGCCGGAGACGGCCCGCCCGGGGCGGGCACCACGCCCGCCGGTCCCCCAGCTCGCGCCGGGCGGCGGGGTCTGGGCGCTGGGCGAGCGGATCGCCTGGGTCGCCGGCCTCGTGCTCATGCTCTCCTCGTTCATGTCGTGGTATGCCGGGAGCTCGATCGAAGGGCCGACCGTCGCGGTGATCGGCTGGCACACGGGCACGATCGGAAAGCTCGTGTTCTTCGTCGGCCTCGCGCTCGTCGTGCTCGCGATCCTGCGTGAGGCAGGCATCGAGCTTTCGCCGAGCCTGCCCGAGAGCCTGGTCACGATCGCGCTCGGGGCGCTCGGCACGATCCTCGTCCTGATCCGGCTGATCTCGATCCCGGACACCTTCGCCGGAACGAGCGGCCGGGGGGTCGGCCTCTGGATCGCGCTGCTCGCGGCTCTGGCGGTGATCGTCGCCGGCCTCCTCCGCGCCGGCGAGGATCTCTAGGAGAAACGGTCTAGATGCCGAAGAGCCGCGCGATCTCGCCCCAGATGGTCACGGCCACGACCAGGCAGGCGAGGAGCAGCAGTCCGAGGAAGGCCCAGAAGCGCAACCGGGCCATGCGGGTCGCGCGGCGATGCTCGACCCTTGCGTACCGCTTCGCGCGATAGAACCTGTACGCGCGGTCGACGGCCGCGGGGTCGAGGGGCGGCGCGTCCGCGCGCTGCGAGGAGCGCTGTGCGGGTTCAGCCATCCTGGCAGGCTCGGCCATCCTGCCCAAGTCTAGATCGAACTCGCCTGTGAGCAGCCGGTTCGGGCTCGTTGCGCCATACTTGGGCGTGGTGACGGCACGACGTCCGTAGAGGCGCGCACGCCGGCTCTCGTAGCTTCCTCGGCGGCTGCGAACCGGCTCGCAGCGGAGAGTCGCACCGCAGAAGCGCTGCGGGCGGTGGCTGCGGCGGCCCGGTCGGCGACCGGGTCGGACCTCGCCGTGATCAGGATCGCCGACGAGGGCGCCCTCGTGGCGCGGGCCGCAGCCGGGCCGGCGTTCCTCGTCGCCGAGATCGTCGGAGGCAGGGTGGACGAGAGCCCCCCGGGCGGCGAGGTCTCCGACGTCCAGGCCTTGCCTGCCGCCGGGAAGGCGATCGCCGGCCGGACGGGCGCGGGCGCGGTCCTGCTCGTGCCGGTGCACGACGACGGACGGACCGCGGGCTCGCTCGAGCTCTATCGCGCCGAGCGCGCCTTCAGCGGAGCCGAGCGTGGCGCGGCCCGGCTGGCGGCGTCCCAGGTCGGCTTCGCGCTGCGCGCCTTCGGGGCCGAGAACGGACGCGAGGCGCTTCCGTCCGTCCTCGCGCTGGCCGCCGAGGCGCTGGCGGCGGGTGTCGAGCAGCCGCTCGTCGTCGGCCGCCTCGCACGGCTCTGCGCCGGCGCGACCGGGTCGGACGGAAGCCTCCTCTGGCTCGTCCGCGAGGATCAGCTCGAGCTCGCCGGACGGAGCGGCGTTGCCGCCCCGGACGCCGCGCGCGAGGCGGCCGTGGCCGTGGCGCGGTCGCACGCGGGGTCCACCGATCGGGCCGGCGAGCTCAGCATCGTCTCGCTCCCACTCGGCCGGCCGGTGCTCGGCGTGCTGCAGCTCCTCTATCGGACGCCTCCCGGCGAGGAGGAGCTCGCCGGGCTCGGCGGCCTCGCCGCCGCTGCCGGCCAGGCGATTCGCGCGGCCGAGCGGACGGCCGTCGTGCGTCGCGAGCTCGAGCGGACGCGCGACCTCCTGTCCGTAGCCGGCGAGGTGACGGCGCAGCTCTCGCTCGCGCACACGCTGGAGACGGCGATCGAGCGCGTTCCCGAGCTGCTCGACGTTCACGCCGTTGCGGTCTACCTCCGGGAGGAAGGACGCCTCGAGACCGCGGCGTCGCGCGACGTGGCCGGGCCGCACGCGGTCGTGGCCGCCCGCCTCCTCGACCTCGCGCTCGGCCCGTTTCGCGCCCGCGGCCTCGTCGTCTCGGCGGACACGGCTCACGATCGCCGCCTCGCTTCCGTCCGCGCCGCGGTCACCGAGGCGGGAATCGAGGCGGCACACGCCGTGCCACTGGTCGCGCACGGGGACGTGATCGGGCTGTTCGCCGTCTACCCGCCCCGCGGCGGCGCGCTCACGCCCGACCAGTCGGCCCTGCTCGTCGCGCTCGCGGGCCAGATCGCGGTCGCCGTCCAGAACGCCCGCCTGCACGAGGAGACGAAGCTGCTCGGAACGGAGCGCGAGCGGGCCCTCGACGCCGAGCGCGTCGCGGCGAGGCGGCTGTCGGCGCTCTACGAGATCTCCCGTTCCTTCGCGCAGAGCCTCTCGCTCGAGAGCACCCTCGACGCCGTTGCCCGGACGCTTGTCGAGCTCCTGGAGGTGGACGCGGCCGTGATCCGGCTTCCCGACGAGCGGGGTGAGACCCTCGTCGCCCAGGCGGTACACGTCTCGGGCCCGCAGCTCAGGCAGTCCGTGCACGCGATCTTCGACCAGCCGGACCCGGTCGTCCCGAGCGCCGCCAGGCGCCGGCTCGCCGAAGGACACCCCGTGCGGCTGGACCCCGCCCGCGCCGGGGAGATCGGCCGCTCGCACGCCCTGCTCGTGCCGTTCCTCGAGCGCGGCTCGACCGCCGCAGTCGTCCCGATCGCGACCCCCTCGGAGCTGCTCGCGACGCTGACGCTCGTCTCACTGGATCCCGGCCGCCCGATCACGGACGAGACCGTCGCCACCGCGGTGAGCGTCGCAGCGCAGGCGGCGCTCGCCGTGGACAACGCGAGGCTCTACCAGCAGCAGAAGGCGTTCACGGACTCCATGCAGCGCTCGCTCCTGCCGCGGTCGCGTCCGCGGATCCCGGGCCTCGAGATCGGTGCCGTCTACGAGGCGTCCGCGCTCGTCGGCGTCGGCGGCGACGTCTACGACTACCTGCAGATCGGCCCCGATCGCCTCGCGGTCGTGATCGGGGACGTCACCGGCCACGGCATCGACGCCGCGGCGGACATGGCGATGGCGAAGTTCGTCTTCCGGTCGCTCGCGCGGCTGTACCCGGAGCCGGCCGCCTTCCTCGGCGCCGCGAACGACGTCGTCGTGGAGGAGATCGGGGCCGGGAAGTTCATCACCATGCTGTACCTGACGATCGACCTGAAGCGCGGGGAGGTCGCCTGCGCCTCCGGCGGCCACCCGCCGCCGCGCCTGCTCGGAGCCGACGGGAGCGTCAGAAGCCTCGCCGCACGCGGGCTGGTCCTCGGGATCGAGCCGGACCGCGCGTACGAGGAGCTGCGCCGTCCTTTCGAGCCGGGCGCCGCGGTCGTGCTCTACACCGACGGGCTGGTCGAGGCGCGCCGGGATGCCGAGTTCTACGGCGAGGCGCGGCTCGACTCGGTGCTCGCCGAGAGCCACGGGCTCGGCGCGGAGCAGCTTGCCGAGACCGTGGCCGAGGACTGCCGCCGCTGGGTCGGCGGCGACCTCCGGGACGACTGCGCGATCGTCGTCGTGCAGAGAACGTGAGGCTTCGAGCCGACGGCCGGCCGCTCCGAATCGGTCACAAGGGTGCGGCCGCGCTCGAGCCCGAGAACACGCTCCGGTCCCTCCGTCGTGCCGTCGAGCTCGGCTGCGACCTCGTCGAGTTCGACGTGCTCGCCCTCGATGACGGGACACTGGTGCTTGCGCACTCCGACGACCTGCTCGAGGTGAGCCACGGCGCTGCAGCCGGGCGCGTGCGCGACCGGACGCTCGCCGCGCTCCGGGAGCTCGCCCCGGAGCTGCCCACGTTCGACGAGGCGCTGGAGGTGCTCGGGGCCGCGGACGGCGTCGGCCTGCACGTCGACCTGAAGTGGCACGGGTACGAAGAGTCGGCAGTCGCCGCGATCCGGGCGCACCGATTGGTGGAGCGATCCGTGGTCAGCTCCGTACACGCCTCCAGCCTGCGGCGGGTGGCGACGATCGAGCCGGGTCTGGCGCGGGGCTTCACGTACCCGTTCGACCGGCACGGCGTGTCGAGGCGACGGGTGCTTGCTCCGGTCGCAGCGCTTGCGCTGGCCGGCATCAGGGGCACGCTCCCCATCCGGATCGCACAGCTGCTGGAGCGCGCGAGCGCCTCGGCGGCGATGCTGCACCACTCGGTCGTCTCTCGCTCGGTGGTCGAGCGTGCGCACGCCCGGGGCGCGGCGGTCCTCACGTGGACCGTGGACGACCGTGCCCTGCTCCGGCGAGTCCTCGCGGCGGGCGTCGACGGCGTGATCACCAACGACCCCCGCATCTTCTCGGACTACACTCCAGGGGCGTGAGACGAGCTCTTGCGATCGTGGTCGCCGGGGTCGCCCTCGCCGGCGCGGGGGTGCTCGTCGCGCTCGTCCCGTCGGGCGCGGCTCAGGCGCCGCCGTCGACGACGACGACGGCGACCGAGACCATGACGGAGACGGTCGCCACGACGACCGAGACGGCACCGACCACGACCGTCCGCCCGACCACGACCGCCCCGCCGAAGCCTCCGTCGAAGCCCCCGCCGAAGCCCCGGCCGCAGCCTCGGCCGAAGGTCGTCCCCCAGGGGGTGACGATCGGCGGCATCCATGTCGGCGGCCTCTCGCCTCGAGCCGCGTACATCGTCGTCCGCGCGGCCTTCGCCTCGCCCCTCGTTCTGACCGTCGGCGCGCAGAGAGTGGAGGTCAGCCCGGCAAGCCTCGGCGCGGTCGCCTACGCCAGGAACGCCGTCGCGCGGGCGCGCAGCGCGAAGCCGGGCGCCACCGTCCCGCTCGGCGTGAACGTGAGCGGCGCGGCCGTGCGCAAGCTCGTCGAGGAGCTCGGGAAGCGGTTCGACCACGACCCGGTCGACTCGAAGCTCCTCCTCCGTGATCTGGTGCCGTACGTGACGAAGGGGGCGCCGGGAAAGCGGCTCGACCGGCGCGGCGCGGTGGCCGCGATCCTGCTCGCGCTGCGGGAGAATCGCCGGACCGGGATCGTGCTCTCGTACCTCGACGTGCACCAGGCGATCGGCCGGGCGAACTTCGGGCCGGTGATCGTGATCCGGCGGAGCTCGAACAGGCTCTATCTGTACAAGGGCATGAAGCCGTGGCGCATGTTCACGGTCGCGACCGGACAGGCCGTCTACCCGACTCCGCTCGGCCGCTTCCAGATCGTGGTCAAGTGGAAGGACCCGTGGTGGTACCCACCGGCCTCGCCTTGGGCGGTGGGGGCGAAGCCGATCCCGCCCGGTCCCGGCAACCCGCTCGGCACCCGCTGGATGGGCCTGTCGGCGCCGGGCGTGGGCATCCACGGGACCCCCGACCCCGCCTCGCTCGGCTACTCCGCGTCCCACGGCTGCATCCGGATGTACATCCCGTACGCCGAATGGCTGTTCGACCGCGTCGAGATCGGCACGCCGGTCTACATCGTCCCGGCATAGGTGGCGGATGCCTTCGAGGCTCAAGGTCGGCCTCCAGGCGGTGACGGTCGCGGCCGTCGCCGCCCTTCTCGCCCTCCTCGTCTGGAAGGTCGTCCACCAGGACGAGGGGGTCGCGTCCAGGCTCGGCAACGGGCGGACGCCGGTCGCGCCCGCGTTCGACCTCTCGAGGCTCGACGCACCGGGCAAGCTCGCGCTCGCGTCGTTGCGCGGGAAGGTGGTCGTGCTGAACTTCTGGGCATCGTGGTGCGACCCCTGCAAGGCGGAGGCGCCACGGCTCGAGGCAGCCTGGCGGCGCTGGCGCAGCCAGGGGGTGGTCGTCGTCGGCGTCGACGCCCAGGATTTCTCCGGCGACGGCCGGCACTTCGCCGGCCGGTACAAGCTCACCTACCCGCTGGTCCACGACGGACCGGGAGACGTCCTGCCCAGGTACGGCGTCACCGGCTTCCCGGAGACGTTCTTCGTCGACCGGCGTGGCCGGCTGGTCGGCGACCGGGTACAGGGAGAGGTCAGCGCGGCGCAGCTGACGGAAGGCATCCGGCGGGCCCTGCGCTCGTGAGGCCGCTGGCCGCGCTCGCGCTCGCGCTTGCGCTGGCGGCGCCGGCGCTTGCGAGCGAGCGGCACCCGACTCTCGGCGAGCTCGAGAGCGAGGTGATGTGCCCGGTGTGCAAGACGACGATCGACCAGTCGACCTCGCCCATCGCGAACCGGATCCGGCAGTTCATCGCCGCGCGCATCTCCGCCGGCGACACGAAGAGCCAGATCGAGCAGAAGCTCGTCGCCCAGTTCGGGCCGGCCGTGCTCGCCGAGCCGTCGAAGCACGGCTTCAACCTGCTCGCCTGGGTGCTGCCGTTCGTCGGGCTGGGCCTGGGCGCGCTCGTGCTCGGCGTTCTCGCCTGGCGCTGGACCCGGCGGCGGCCTCCGGTCGCCGCGGCCCCGGGCGGGCCGCCGGTCGATCCGGAGCTGGAGCGGCGCCTCGACGAGGAGCTCGCCCGTTTCGATGGCTGAGAAGCTCTGGTGGGCGTTCTTCGCCGGCCTGCTCTCCGTCGTCACGCCGTGCGTCCTTCCGCTCGTCCCCGGCTATCTGTCCTCGATCTCCTCCGTCGAGGCCACCCGGCTCGGCGAGCGCGGGGTTGCGCGCCGGGTCGTACTCTCGAGCGTGCCGTTCGTGCTCGGCTTCACAGTCGTCTTCGTCGTCCTCGGCGCCGGCGCGGCGGCGGTCGGCAGCGTCCTCGACAAGCGTACGCAGACCGAGTTCGCGGGCTTCCTCCTGGTCGTGATCGGCCTCGGGTTCGTCGGGTTGCTGCCCTGGCCGGAGCGGGCGGTCGCGCCGGGGCTGCTCGCCCGCGCGCGCGGATCGAGGCTGCTGCTCGGCGCCGCCTTCGCCGTCTGCGCTGCTCCCTGCATCGGCGCGGTCCTGGCGTCGATCCTCGTCCTCGCCGGGAGTGCGGGCACGATCGCTCGGGGCGTCGTGCTGCTGGTCGCCTACTCGGTCGGCCTCGGCGCCGCGTTCATCCTCGCCGGGATCGCGTTCACGCGGGCGATGGCGGCCTTCCGCTGGGTGCGGGACCGCTTCAGGGTCCTCCAGATCGCCGGCGGCGCGACCCTGGTCGCCCTCGGGCTGCTCCTCTTCTTCGGCCGCTACTGGTGGCTCAACGTCGCCCTCAACCGGGCGCTGGAGGCGGTCGGGATCCAGCGGATCTAGGGTCGGCGGCACAGCGTCTGGAGAAGCTCGGAGGAGAGCGAGCGCCACGCGCCCTGGGGCAGCTCGACCACGGCCGCCTCCCCTGACTCCGGCTCTTGGAAGCTAGGGCGCAGGCAGATACGGGGACAGGGTCGTGCTGCGGCGGCGGCGCAGGCGACGTGGGGTTCTTGCAAGTAGCCTCCGACGAGCGCAGGTTGGCCTCGGCGGCGACGGGGGCATGGAGCGGGTGTCGGAGATCAGCTCGTCCTGGCTTGAAGGTCGAACACTAGGCCCTGGGAGTACAGAGAGGAGAGCACGATGAGCAACGAGCAGGCGGCACCTGAGACGAAAGGTGTGACGGCGGAGTTGCTTGCAACGGTCGACCTTGGCCCTGAGATCGAGGGCATGGCAGGGCGCCAACTTCGAATGCGTATGGTGACCATCGAGCCTGGAGGGGTCTTCGGCCCGATTCACGACCATAAGGACAGACCAGGCATCGTCTACATACTGCGAGGAACGATCACTGACCATCGAAATGGAGTCGCTACGGACTATGGGCCGGGAGTGGGCTGGCCAGAGGATAGGAACACCACCCACTGGCTTGAGAACAGAGGAACGATTCCGGCGGTGGAGATCTCGGCCGACATAGTCAGGCACGAGTGAGCTCAGCCCCGACATCTACCTAGGAGACTCCGGCCGTGAAGCGCGGTGAGCGCCGCCCGCCGACGTGCGAGCACGGAGTCTGGACGTTCGCGGGAGCAGACTTCAAGCGGAACGCTGCCAAGTGGCGCTGCCCCACCGGAGAGTGCAAGCCCGCCAGCGTGTGCCGGAAGGCGTCCCGCCTTCACCCGCTCATCCCCCGTGAAAGCAAGTGGTTCGGCGACCTCCACCGCAGACGCGGAGCCGTGGAGCGCACCTTTGGCCGCTTGAAGCATCAGTATGGACTCCGACCGCTTCGCACCCGAGGGCTGGCCAAGGTACAGCTTCATGCCGACCTCACCATGCTCGCCGTGCTCAGCGCCGCACTCGCCCAAGCGCGAGCCGCACGACTCACGATCCAGCGTTTCGCCGGCGGGCGGCAGCGAAATAAGGGCCGTGTGATCTTGGCTGCTTCTACGGTCGCGGTTGTCGCCATCGCAGCGGCTGTCATCGTGGTTGCCCTCGTTGGCTGGTACGTCTTGCCCCGAGGCGGCCGTCGCAAGCGCCCACCTCGCGTCTAGACGCGTTTCGCCGGTCGTTTCGCTCAACCCCTCCTGGTCGACCGCCGGATGCGGTGGGGCACGCCGTCGGCGATCCGCTCGAGCGCGTCTACCACCTCGTCCAGCGGAGTGCGCGTGTCGATCTCAGCCGTCGCACCGGCGCGCAGCAGCGGCTCGACGTTCGCGAGGTCATCGCGGATCCGCTCCCGCTCGGCGTCGCGCTTGCCAAACGCGTTCGATTCTCGACGAGCCACGCGCTCGAAGATCACGTCCGCAGAAGTGCTCAACAGCACAACCGCGTCGAAGCGCGGATAGAACTTTCCCTGGTTCGAGACGCAGCCGGAGATGAACAAGACTCCGTCGCCGTGTCCGTCGAGCAGCGCTTCGATCCGATCCTCCCGCCATAACTGCTCCCAACCGCCTGGGTCGGAACACGGCACTTCCTCGGAATACCCGCCGTGATCGGTGTCCACGACCCGATGTCCTCGGCGTGCAAGTTCGGCGAGAGCCGCCGACTTGCCCGTCCCAGACATCCCGGTCACCAGCACCACGGTCACGGCGCCACCGTAGCGCCTCATTCAGTCAGGAGTTCTGTCTTGGCGTCGAGTGCCTGCGACGGGTCGGCGGAGCACCGGCGGCTGCAACGCCAGCGAGCCTGCCGCAACGACGGCGCCGGCGTCCCGAACCGACGCGAGCACGGCGGCGAGATCCAGGCCCCGGTGTGCCTGCCCGTACGGCCCGAGCCGGCGGGCCGCCTTCTCGAGCTGCCGGGCGCAGCCGACGCGGTTCCCGCGTCCGGCCTGGTACCAGGCGACGGCAACGTGGACGAGTCCCTGCAGGAAGTCACGCTCCTCGGGCTCCGCTGCGCGCCAGGCGCTCTCGAGCTCCTCGTGCGCCTCGAAGTACCGGCCGGCCCGGATCAGCTCCAAACCCGTCTGGAGGTGATCGCTCACCTCGCGAGGCTAGCCGGTTCGTCGCCGCGACCGACCTGTGCGGGCGCAGCCCAGCGCCGCTTGCCGTCAGAGGGCGATGCGAGCGAAGCGAGCAAGGCGGAGGAGAGGGCGCGCGGGGGAACCTGGGGTTTCTCCCGCGCAAGAGGGTTCCCCCGCGCCTACGTGGCTGCTAGGCTCGCTCCCGTGGCGACGATCCTGCTCGTTGGGGTCGACCTCTTCTTCCGGGGCAAGCTGGACGTGCTCCTGCCGGGCCACCGTCTGGTCACCACCGACACGATCGCCGAGCCCGAGGTGGTGATCGCGGACATCTCCCGCGTCGAACCCGAGGAGGTCGCGGACACCTACCCGGACGTCCCGCTCGTTGGCTTCTCGAGCCACACGGACACGGCCGGCCTGCGCCGCGCGCACGCGGCCGGCTTCGATCAGGTGCTCGCCAAGTCGGCGCTCCAGGAGCGCTGCGCAGAGGTGATCGAGGAGCTGCTGGCCCCGGTAGAGTAGGTCCCGTGACCTACATCATCGCGGAGCCCTGCATCGACATCAAAGACCTCTCCTGCGTCGACGTCTGCCCGGTCGACTGCATCCACGAGTTCGAGCGGATCCTGGTGATCGACCCCGAGGAGTGCATCGACTGTTTCGCTCCGGAGGAGACATTCCTCACCGACCGCGGGATCCGGACGTTCGCGGAGGTCGAGAGCAAGGCGGTTCGGGTGCTCACCGACGCCGGATTCAAGCCCGCCGTCGTCAAACGGTTCCACCGCAAGCCGCTCGTCCGGGTCGAGCTCGCTCCGGCGTTCGAGGAGCGAGACCGCTACGGCGGCACGCGCCTGACGACCAGAAACGTCTCGCGGCTCCGGCGGAGCATCTGGGCGACGCCGACGCACTCGTGGCTTCTCGCCGACGGCGAGAAGACAAGCTCGCTGTCGGTCGGGCAGTTCGTCCCGTCTGCGACGGCGCGGCCGGAGCGCGACTCCGAGACCTACCGACTCGGCGTCCTGCACGGGCTCGTCTTCGGCGACGGTGCGTGGAACAAGCAGGAGATCAAGTCGGGCCAGCACCTCCACTACGTGCAGCTCTACGGCGACCGGGTGGCCCGGTACCGCGACTTCTTCGACCAGGTCAACTTCTCGCCGTGTCTGGACGTCCATCCGGGCTACGCCGGCACAGGTGTCGTCCGCGCTCCGGTCAACCTGAAGCGCTCGCTGCCGGAGGCTGCGGATCCCGAGTACGTTGCCGGCTTTGCGGACGGCTGGCTCGCAGCCGACGGCGACCCCGTCAAGGCCGGGTCCTGGCGTCTGCGCTCAACCGACCACCAGGCGCTGGCGTGGCTCGAGCAGGCCGCCCCGTACGGAGGCTTCGTCGTGGTCGGCTCGGGTGAGGAGGGGAAGCGCGAGACCAACTTCGGCGTCCGCAGTCGCCCGATCCGCTGGCTGCACCTGGCCACGCGAGACACCTTCTGGCGAGTGACGAGCGTCGAGTCGCGAGAGGCGAACGAGGAGGAGACGTTCTGTGCCGTCGTGCCGGGCAAGCACGCGTTCACATTGGCCGGTGGTGTGTACACAGCCAACTGCGGCGCGTGCGAGCCGGAATGCCCGGTAGAGGCGATCTTCCCCGAGGACGCGCTCCCGGAGAAGTGGGAGCCCTTCGTGAAGATCAACTACGCGTACGGGAACGCGGACGAGATCAACCGTCTGACGGACGAGTACGCCACCGAGCACAACGTCCAGAACCCTCCGCTCGAATAGGTCCGAACCGACTTCCGCTTGGCGGCGAATCACGCCGAAGGGCCCGGAATGACGAACGAGGATCTCCACCAGCTGCCCGTCGCCTACGCGCTGGACGCGCTCGACGCCGGCGACCGGGTCGCGTTCGAGACGCATCTCCCCGGCTGCGAGCGCTGCCGCGTCGAGCTCGCCGAGCTGGCCGGCACGATCGGCGCCCTCGCCCAGGCCGTCGAGGGGCCCGCGCCGCCCGAGGCGCTTCGCGACCGGATTCTCGTCGCCGCGCGCGCGGAAGGGCCCCCGAACGTCGTCCCCCTCCGCCCGCGCCGTGTCCGCCTGTACGCCGGGGCGGCGCTCGCTGCGGTTGCGTGCGCTGCGCTCGCGATCGGCCTCTGGGTGGGCCTCAGGGGCGGCGGTGACGGCTCGTCGAGCAGGCTCGCCCTGTCCCTCGCCGTCGACCACGGCGTTGCCAGCCTGACCGCCACCGGCTTCGCACGCGCGCCGACCGGCAAGACCTACGAGGTCTGGGTGATCACCGGCGGCACCCCTCACGGCGCCGCGCTGTTCACCGGCGGCACGGACAGGACCATCGTGCGGCTGACCCGGCCCGTCCCGGCCGGGGCGACCGTGGCGGTCACGCTCGAGCGGGCGGGCGGGGCCCCGGCGCCGACGACGGCGCCCCTCGCCGCGACGACGCTCTCCGCCTAGCGCGGCCAGTCCGCGGCGAGGTCAGCACTTCGACGACCGGGATGCCGGCCTCGACGAGCTGCGCCGCCTGGCCGCGGCCGAGCAGCCGGCCGGGGAAGACGACCGCGACGTCGGCGCATACGGGCCTTCCGTCGAGAGGCCGTGTGCGCAGCTCCACGTCGAGGCCGGCCTCTTCGAGCGGCGCCCGAAGTCCGGTTGGCGGGCGGCGATCGCGAGTGCTCTCGGCAGGCGGGATTGAAAGGTAACGGCGGGGGCACAACCGGCGGAGTGATCCGATCCGAGGAGGAGCACGATGCCGCAACAGGCGTGGAGCAACAAGCGTGAAAGGCAGTACGAGCACGTCGAGGAGAGCGCCAGGAGCCGCGGGGCCTCGACGAAGCGGGCCAAGGAGATCGCCGCCCGGACGGTCAACAAGGAGCGGGCCAGGAGCGGGGAGGCGCGTTCGTCCTCGCGCGCCTCGCGGACCGACATCTCGTCCGGCCGGCGCGGTGGGCAGCGCTCCGGCACCCGCCGGCCGAAGGGGCGCACGAAGGAGCAGCTCTACAACGAGGCAAGGCGGATGAACATCCGCGGCCGCTCGAAGATGAGCAAGGCGCAACTTCAGCGAGCCGTCGACCGGCGGAAGTAGGCGACCAGTAACCTGAGCGGGGTGAACCCGACCTCGCTCGACCACGTCGCCCTCTGGGTCGCGGACCGCGACTCGATCGCCGGCTTCGCGACTGCGCACCTCGGCATGCACGTGATCGAGCGCACCGAGCGCTTCACCCTGGTCGGCGCCGACGCGCGGCGGGGGAAGCTGACGTTGTTCTCCGCCGACGGGCCGAGGGAGCGGGGCGCGCTCGCGCGGATCGGGCTCCGCGTCTCCGACCTCCAGGCGGCGAAGAGGGCGCTTCCCGCCGGGACGCCCGACGTCTTCGACCTCGGGGAGGGCGTCCTCGTCACGCTCGTCGAGGGCACGACCGACGTGCAGTACGACCTCGACCACGTCGCGCTCTTCTCCTCCGAGCCGGAGGCGACCGCCCGCGAGTGGCTGCGCTACGGCTTCGAGCCGACCGGCGACCCGGCCACGGTCGAGGTCGGCGGGGCGTTTCTCGAGCTCGTCGAGGGGCAGCCCGGCGATCCCGAGCGGCCTCTCCTCAACCACCTCGGCGTGCTGGTCGAGGCGGCCGCGCCGGCCCGCGAGCTCGGCGTCGAGGTCGCGGACGTGGTCGACGCGCCGAACACCTTCGCGGTCTTCGTCTGGGGCCCCGACCGTGTGAAGCTCGAATACGTCGAGCACAAGGCGTCCTTCTCGCTGCGCTGAGTTGCTCACGGTTCTCGGTGCCGGCATGGCGGGGCTCGTCGCCGCCGCGCGCGCCCGGGAGCTCGGGGCGAGCGTGCGGGTGCTCGAGAAGGGTGACCGGCCGGGTGGGTCGATGCTCCTCTCGAGCGGGGTCGTCTGGCGCTACCGCGAGCTCGACGAGTTCCGGCGGCAGTGCCCGGGCGGCGACCCCGCCCTCCAGCGGCTGATCTGGGAGCGGCTCGACGACGCGCTCGGCTGGCTCGAGCGGCTCGGGGCGCCGCTCGTGGCCGGCGAGACGGAGCGCCCGTTCACGACCGGCCGCCGCTTCGATCCGCAGGGATTGACCGACGCACTGGTGCGCGCGGCCGGCCAGATCACGTACGGCTCCGGTGTGGGGCAGCTCCGCCCGCCCGCGCCGCCGCTCGTCGTCGCGACCGGCGGCTACCCGGTCCGCCTCGCGCGCGAGCGCGGGCTGCTCGTACGCTCGAATCCCTGGTCGGGGGGCGACGGCATCGCAATCGCCCTCGTCCTCGGCGCCGGGCCGGCTCCGAGCGACGAGTTCTACGGCCGCGCCATGCCGGGGCCCGTGCCGGAGGAGCAGTACGTCGCCGCCTCGCAGCTCTACGGCCGCTTCGCCCGCCGGGTGAACGACCTCGGCGAGGAGTTCTTCCCGGGCGAGCCGTCCTGGTCCGAGAACGACCTGGTACAGGCGATCGCGGGCCAGCCGGGCGGACGCGCCTGGTACGAGCTCGACGCGGCCGCCCTCGCCCGGTCCGAGGTGGCGGCGTGCCTTCCGTACGCGCAGGAGACCGAGGCGCTGGCGGGCGGCAAGAGGGTGCGCGTCTACGCCGCGGTGACTCACACCTACGGCGGGATAGAGATCGACACGCGCGCCCGGGCCGCGGCCGGCGTCTGGGCGGCCGGGGTGGACGCGGGCGGCGTCTCGAACGGCGGCTACGCGAGCGGTCTCGCGCAGGCGCTCGTGCTCGGCCTGGTCGCCGCCGAGGACGCTGCCGGGCCCTAGACCGGCACGGCGGGGCCCCGCGGCGGGGGCTCGCTGCCCGCAGCCAGCCGCGGGATGCGCTCGAGCGCGCGCGGCAGGTACCAGTTCCACTCGCCGAGCAGCTTCATCGTCGCCGGCAGCAGCACGGCCCGGATCACGGTCGCGTCGATCAGGATCGCGAGCGCGAGCCCCACGCCCATCTGCTTGACGTCGAGCTCGCGGAGCCCGGCGAAGATCGCGAACACGGCGACCATCACGATCGCCGCCGCCGTCACGGTGCCGGCCGTCCGGCGGATCCCGCGCTCGACCGCCTGTTCGGTGGACAGGCCACGGTCGTGGAGCTCCTTGATCCGGCTGATGATGAACACGTGGTAGTCCATCGAGAGCCCGAACAGGATCACGAACAGGAACAGCGGCAGCCACGCGGTGATCGCGTGGTTGGAGCGGTAGCCGAGCAGTCCCTCCAGGTGGCCCCACTGGAAGACCATGATCAGGATCCCGTAGGCGGCGCCGACCGAGAGCAGGTTGAGCACGATCGCGGTCAGCGGGATCACGAGCGAGCGGAACGTGACCAGCAGGAGCAGGAACGCGAGGAGCAGGACGAAGCCGATCACGAGCGGCGCGCGCGCCTTCATCATCTCGTTGAAGTCGTAGGTGCCGGCCGTCTGGCCGGTGACGGCGACGGTCGCGTCCGGGAGCCCCGGCTCGAGCGGCCCGATCACGCTCTGACGCAGCGTGTGCAGCGCGTGGAAGGAGACGGGGTCGTCGCCGCTCCCCGCGATCGACGCCTCGATCCTGGCGACGGTCCGGTCCGGGTTGACGAAGACGTGAAACGGCTGGAAAAGCTCGCCGCTGGCGAGCGCGCGTTGCTGGGCCTGCGCGTACGCTCGCTGGAACGGCGGCGTCGTGACGTCCGGAGCCTGCACGACCACCTCTACGGGCGTCTGGGAGCCGGGGAACGCCGCCTGCACGCGCTGGAAGGTCTGCACGATCGGCAGGTTGTGCGGCAGGTCGGTGAAGCTCGGCAGCTTCGTGTGCATGCCGAGCACCGGCACGGTGGCGGCGACGAGCGCGCAGGCGCCGAGGAGGACGGCCGCCGCCGGGAAGCGCAGCACGGGCCTGAGGATGGCGCTCCAGAGCCGCGACTCGCCGGCGGGGCGCCGGAGCCGGCCGAGGAACGGAACGCGGCCCTTCTCGACGCGGTCGCCGAGCTTGTGCAAGAGGGCGGGAAGCACGCTCAGCGAGCCGACCATCGCGACGAAGACGACCACCATCGTGCCGACTCCGATCGAGGTGAAGATCCCGTTGCCGGCGAGGAGCATGCCGGCCATCGCGACCAGCACCGTGCCGCCCGAGATCAGCACGGCCTGTCCCGAGGTGGCAGCCGCGCGCGCCAGGGCGGAGCGCGGCTCTGCCCCGCCCACCCGCTCCTCGCGCTCGCGGCGCAGGTAGAAGAGGGAATAGTCCACTCCGACCGCCATCCCGACGAGGAGGATCACGGACTGGGTCGCGTCGGCCATGGGCAGCACGTGGCTGACGATCTCGTTCAGGCCGACCGCCGCGAGGACGGCCGAGAACGCGAGCAGCACCGGGACGCTGGCGGCGACGAGCGCGCCGAACGCGAGCAGCAGGACGACCAGCGTGATCGGGATCGAGAGCCGTTCCGCCTTGGCGAAGTCGTCGTTGTAGACCTTCTGGAGCACGTGGTTGGCGCTCGCGTAGCCGAACTCCTCGATCCGGAACGACGGGTTCGCGTGCTGGGCGGCGGAGACGGCGTCCATGATCGGCTGGATCTTCCCCTTCGCGTCGTCGCGCTTGCCCTCGATGTCGAACTGGACGAGCGCCGAGCGGCCGTCCCTCGAGATCTGGGTTCGCGGCGAGAGCAGGGGGTTTCGGACGTTGGTGACGTCCTTCTGGAGCGAGACCGTCTGGACGACCACGGCGATGGCGGAGGCGAAGGCCGGGTCTCCTGCCTTCTGCGCCCGGCTCTGGATCAGCACGCTCTCGGTCGCGGGCGTGTCGAAGCCGGCGTTCGCGAGGATGTGGGCGGCGGTGCCGGCCTCGCCGGAGGCCATGTCCGCCTCGGCAAGCGGCTTCGACCCGAGGACGCTGCCGAGCACGATCGCCGCGGCGGCGAGGGCGAGCCAGCCGAAGGTCGCGCGCTTCCAGTGCGCCGCGCTCCAGCCGCCTGCCCGGGCGGCGAGGTTCCGCTCTCGGTGCTGCTCGCTCATCCGGCCTCCGAGACGACCGTAGTCCGGCCTGGGCAGATGGCCTGAGCAAGATCGACCAGTACTCGCTCAGTAGCGGTCGAGCTCGTGCAGCCGCTCGTCGGAGATCCCGAAGTGGTGGGCGATCTCGTGCAGGACGACCCGCCGTACCTCGCGCCGCAGCCGCTCGCGATCGCCGGCCGAGCGGCGCTCGAGCGGGCCGCGGTAGATCGTGATCCTGTCGGGCGGGACACCTGCGTACGCGCTGCTGCGCCTCGTGAGCGGCACGCCCTGGTAGAGGCCGAGGAGAGGCAGCCCGTCCGGCGGCTCGTCCTCGACGATCACTGCAACGTTGGCCATGAAGGCGCGGAGGTCGTCCGGCAGGCTCGCGATCGCCTCCTCCGCGTACTCCTCGAGCTCGTCCACGGCTACAGTCTCGCGATGGGACGCGGGTCACGGCCGATCAAACGCTGGCGAAACGACCGGCAGCGGAAGAAGAAGGCGCGCGAGCGCGCGAAGAACGCCCCGCCGCCGACCCAGCGGCGGCGCTAGACCGGATGCACGTAGGCGCAGCGGCGCTCGTCGTGGGGGAGGGGCGAGCTCGCGAGCTTCGTCACCGTCAGGCGGGTGCCGTCCTCCTCGACCTCGTCGCCGACGCCGGGCGGGTCGCCCTCGCGCTCTCGCAGCTCGTACCCGCTCGGCTTCCAGACGAAGAGGAGGTAGCTCACCGGCGCGCAGACTAGCGTCGGACGGCGTAGCCGGGAAGCGTGACCGTGACCCTGGTCTCCGACTCGGTGCGATCGACCCGGGCGCTTCCGCTCAGCGGACTTGCGCGCTCTTCGAACGCCTCCTCGCTCGACTGCCGCCGCTCGGGGCGGCCGTCGTCGGCGACGACCAGCTCGGCTCCCTCGTCCTCCGTGTCGGCGACCGTGATCGTGATCCGGCCCGGCTGGCGGCCGGCAGCCTGGCCGAGCGCCTCGCGGATGAGCTGGTAGAAGGTCACCTGCGCCCGCTCGGCGAGGCCGTCGCCCGGCGCGACTCGGACGTCGACCTGCACGTCCCGCTCGAGGCTGATCCGCTCGGCGAGCGCCCGCACGGCCGCCTCGAAGCCCTGGTCGCGAAGAGCGACCGGCTCGATGTCGAACGACAGGTCCCGCAGGGACCGGATCGTCTTGCGGTGCTGCGCGAGCGCCTTCGCGAGGACGTTTCTGGCGTCGTCGTACCGGCCGTTCTCGATCGCGTGGTCGACCGCGTCGAGCATCAGGGCGATCCCCGCGAGGGACTGCACCGCGCCGTCGTGCAGGAGCAGCGCCAGCCGCCGGCGCTCGTCCTGCTCGCCGGCGATCCGCTGCTCGAACAGGCGAATCCGCTCGCGCTCCTCCCGGCGGCGCTCGCCTTGCCTCCGCTCGAACGGCGGAGTGGTCACGGCCGGGCCATCTCCCGATCAGTCGATGATCGACTCCCGGAGCGCGATCGCAACCGCCTGCGTCCGGGTGTCCGCCTCGAGCTTGGTCAGGATGTGGCGGACGTGGCTCTTCACCGTCTCCTGGCTGATGAAGAGCTTCGCGGCCACGTCCCCATTCGACATCCCGTTCGCGAGCAGCTGGAGGATCTCCCGCTCGCGCGCGGTGAGCATCTCGCTCCCTTCCTTGCCGCTGAGGAAGGCAGGCATCAGTGCGGGGTCGACGTAGCCCTCGCCCCTGGCGACCCGCTCGATCGCCCGCAGGAGCGTCTCGTGCGGAGCCTCCTTGAGGATGTAGCCCTTCGCTCCGGAGTCGAGGCCGCGGGCGAGCAGGGAGCGCTCGCTGAATGCCGTGAAGATCAGGACCGCCGTGCCCGGGGCGACCTTGAGGATCTCTCTCGTCGCCTCCAGGCCGTCCATGCCCGGCATGCGCACGTCCATGACGACCACGTCGGGCTTGCGGCGCTCGACGAGGCCCACCGCGGCGGCCCCGTCTCCCGCCTCGCCGATCACGCGGATGTGCGGGGCGCGGGAGAGCGAGAGCCGCAGCCCCTCGCGGACCACCTCGTGGTCGTCCACGATCAGGCAGGTGATCTCTTGCACCACGCCGCGATCATAGAGCGGCTGCAGGTCTTTTCCCAGGGCCGGCCGGGGCGCGACGCTCATGGGCCGACGGCGCTCACAACGCGAGCGCCAGCTGGGCGGCGGGCTGGGGCGGCTCGAGGCGGACGCGTCGCCGGTCGCGGACTCCGTGCCGACGGCGCAGGTCGGCGACGAGCTGCTGCACGGGCTCGGTCTGCGCTTTCGGCAGGTAGGCGCGCGAGCGGTAGAGCCGCTCGTACCGGCCGAGCTCCTCGGGCCAGTCGCGGGCGAGCGCTTCGAGGAAGTGCTCCCGGGTTCCCGCCTGGAGGTAGAGCAGGTTCGTCCACACGCCGGTGGCGCCGGCCGCCCGGGCAGCGCGAACGACGCGCTCGAGCTGCTCGGGCGAGTCCGAGATCCCGGGCAGGATCGGCGCCATGCCGACGCTCGCCTTCACGCCGGCCTCGACCAGGCGGCTGAGCGCCTCGAGCCGCCGGCGCGGGGGAGGGGTCCCCGGCTCGGTCCGTCGCCAGACCTCCTCGTCGAGCGTCGGCACCGAGAACACGACGCCGACCCGCGCCCGCGTCGCAGCCTCGACCAGGACGTCGAGGTCACGGACGACCATCGGGCTGCGGGTGATCAGGCTGAACGGGTTCGCCGCGTCGCGGAGCGCCTCCACGCAGACCCGGGTCAGCCGGTAGCGTCCCTCGGCAGGCTGGTACGGGTCGGTCGCCGTGCCGATTGCGACCGTCTCGCCCCGCCACGACGGCCGCGCCAGCTCCGCTCGAAGGACGCCGGCGACGTTCACCTTGACGCGGATCGAGCGGCCGTAGCGCTCGTCGGCCGGCCGGTCGGCTCGAAGCTCGTAGGCGCGGACGTAGCAGAACGTGCAACGGTGCGCGCAGCCCATGTACGGGTTCAGCGACCACGAGAAGCCCATTCCCCTGACGCGGTTCAGCGCCGAGCGGCAGGCCTCTTCGCGATACTCGACTGCCATCGCATGATGATAGAACATATGTTCGCTCCGGTCGAGGTCGCCGACGGCGTCCTCCGTGTCACCTATCCGATGCCGATCGGGCCCGGCCACGTCCACGGCTACCTGCTGGCGGTGGAAGGCGGCTACCTCCTCGTCGACGTCGGGCTCGGCCTCCCCGACCTGTCCCAGCGGTGGCAGGAGCTCCTGCCACCGCTCGGCCGGCCGGTGGTCGCGATCGTGATCACCCACTTCCATCCCGACCATGTCGGCGGCGCCGCGGACGTCGCCGCCCTGACCGGCGCCCCTGTCCACCAGGGCAGTCTCGACTACGAGCAGTGCGCGAAGGTGTGGGGGCCGGACGACTGGGCGCCACGGATCGCCGCCTGGTTCGAGCGTCACGGCGCGCCTCCGGAGGCGACGCTGCACCTGCTGCAGGCGGGCGGCGCCTATCGGCCGTTCGTCCGATTCGCCCCCGAGCCGCACCGCCTCCACGAGGGCGACGAGATCCGGGGCTGGCGGGTGGGCGAGTTTCCGGGCCACGCCGACGGCCACATCTGCCTGCTGAAGGACGGCCTGATGGTCGCCGGCGATCACGTGCTCCCGCGGATCACGCCCGCGGTCGGCCTCTATCCCGAGTCGCGCCCCGATCCGCTCGGCGACTACCTGGCGTCGCTCGAGCGTGTCGCCGAGCTCGCCCCGCGGCTCGCGCTCCCGGGCCACGGCGATCCGATCGCCGATCCCGCCGCGCGTGCGAGGGAGATCGTCGATCACCACCGCGCCCGCCTGGACGAGACCGTCGCCGCGCTCTCCCGGGAGCCGCGCTCGGGCTACGAGCTCTCGTACGCGCTCTTCCCGGACGAGCGCGGCCCGGCTCAGCGACGCTTTGCCGTCGCCGAGACTCTCTCGCACCTGGAACGGCTCGTCCTCGAGGGGCGCGCCGCCCGGGACGGGGACAGCGGGCGGGTGACCTATACTCGAACGTAGGTCCCTTGGAGAACGACCTCCCGCCTAGTCGTCCCGATAGCTCTGCTGTCGGGGCTCCCTACGTTCCACCCTCGCGCTCGCCCGTCACGCCCGGCCGCTGCGCGACCGCCACCCCGCAGTGACGCTCTTCCTCGAGCTGGTCGCCGTCGCCGCCCTCGTGCTGCTGAACGCGTTCTTCGTCGCCGGAGAGTACGCGCTCGTCACCGTGCGCCGGACACGGATGGAGGAACTGCGCCGGCAAGGCGACCGGCGCGCGAGGCTCGTCCTCAGGCTCACCCAGGAGCCGCCGCGGTTCATCGCGGCGATGCAGCTCGGCGTCACCGTCACCTCGCTGGCGATCGGGGCGCTCGGGGAGCATGCGCTGATCCGCGCGTTCGACCCGGTGATGGCGACGGTGATCGCGGTCGTTGTCGCGCTGCTCCTGCTCACCTTCTTCCACGTCGTCGCCGGCGAGCTCGTCCCCAAGGGCGTCTCGCTCGGGCATGCGGAGCAGACCGCGCTCTGGGTCGCCGCCCCGGTGCGCGGGTTCTTCTTCCTCTTCAAGCCGCTGATCTGGTTCCTGCAACGCTCGACCGAGATCGTCCTCCGGGCGCTCGGGCTGGAGCCGCCCGGCGCCGACGGCGCCGTCTACTCCGAGGCCGAGCTGAAGATGCTGCTCGAGCGCTCGACGGTCGAGGGGGAGCTGGAGGAGGAGGAGCAGGAGATGCTCTACAAGGTCTTCGACTTCGCCGACAAGGAGGCGGCCGACGTGATGCGGCCGCGCCCCGAGGTGGTCGCGCTCTCGGCCGACCTGCCGGCCGACGAGTGCCTCCGGGCCGTGCTCGACTCGCCCTACACGCGGTACCCGGTCTACCGCGAGACGCCCGAGCACATCATCGGGATCCTCCACCTGCGCGACCTGCTGATCGAGATGAACGAGCGCGGGATGGCCGAGGTCGCCGTCGAGGACATCCTGCGACCACCGTACATCGTCCCCGAGACGAAGGACATCGCCGCTCTCCTCAGGGAATTCCGGCGCACGAACCAGCACATGGCGATCGTCGTCGACGAGTACGGCGACATGGAGGGAATCGTCACGCTCGAGGACGTGCTCGAGGAGATCGTCGGCGAGATCGAGGACGAGTTCGACCTGCCCGACGAGTCGGTCGAGCGCCTCGACGACGGTCGCATCCGCATCGACGGCACGTTTCCGATCGACGACTTCAACGAGCAGTTCGGCATGTCGCTGCCGATCGAGGACTACCACACGATGGGCGGGTACCTGTTCGGCCTGCTGGGCCGGGCGCCGGAGGCGGGGGACGTCGTCGAGGACGTCGGCTTGCGCCTGAAGGTGCTCGAGGTCGAGGGAACGAGGATCGAGCGGATCGAGGTCGAGTTCCTGCCCGTGCTCGAGCACGCGCGTGACGAGGACGAGGACGAGCCGCCGCGCGCCGCCGAGGGCCGCTAGGCGTCTTCGCCGCCGCGCATCCGGAGCGCACCCTGGCGCGCGACGACGAGGTGCTCGCCGCGTCGAACGAGAGGAGCGGAACCATAGACTAGGCGCCGTGAGGACAGCCGTGATCGCGCGGGCGTGCGGGTCGTCTGCGGGGACGTCGAGCCGCAGGCGCGGCCGGAGCGAGGTGCCGGCGCGCACGGAGCACGGGCGGCGGTGACAGACCGGGGCGGCTTCCTGCGTCGCGCCGGCGCCGGCGCGGCCGCGCTCTCGGTCGCCCGCCTGCTCGAGCCGTCCGCCGCGGTGGCCGGCGACGGCGGGGGCGACTTCCCCGCCCATCCGCGCTGGCGGTTCGTCTTCGTCAGCCACGACACGCTCGACCCGCTGCTCGTCGCGACGCAGTTCGGCGCGCAGGACGCCGCCGCGCTCGTCAACTGCTCGATGCGGTGGACTGGCTCCCCGCGTGGGAGCGTCTCGGAGACGGTACGGGCCCTGCGCTCGGCGATCTCGGGGAAGGCGGACGGGATCGCGGTCTCGATCCTGGACGAGCGCACCTTCGCGCCGCAGGCCGAGGCGGCGGTCAAGGCGAGGATCCCTCTCGTCGCGTTCAACGTCGACTCGGGCTCGAGCGGACGGCGCTTCGCGTACGTGGGCGAGAACCCGCGCGTCTCGGGGGCGCGCGTCGGCGCCGAGCTGGGCCGGCTCGTGCCCCGCGCGGGCGTCCTGCTCTTCGCGCCCGGCGGCGCGCCGCCCTGGACCGAGCGGAGGCTCCAGGGGGCGATCGCCGGCCTTGCAATGGGAACGGACGGCCGGAAGGCGCCGGACGTCGTGCGCCTGTCCGGCGACGTTCGTGCCCAGCAGGCGGCGGTCGAGGCCGCGTACCGCCGCCGCCGCGGTGTGCGCGGCCTGCTCGCGATGGACGGCGTTGGGACACTCGCCGTCGGGCGGGCGATCCAGCGGCTCCGGCTCCATGCCGCCGGAGTCCACGGCGGGGGCTACGACCTTCTTCCCGGCGACCTCTCGCTCGTTGCCGACGGCACGCTCGACTTCGTGGTCGACCAGCAGCCGTACGTGCAGGGCTTCGCCACGGTACTTCAGCTCTTCCTCGCCCTGATCTCGGAACGAACGGTGATCCCGTGGGACACCGAGACCACCGTGCTGCTCCGGAAGGCCGACGTCCGCCCGTTCCTGGAGACGAAGAGTCGCTTCGAAGGGTCGTCCAGCCGGCACGACTACCCGCTGCGGCGGGGCTAGGAACCGGCAGAGGGAAAAGTCCCCGGAGGGACTGTCCCTCGCGGGGCCGCTACGGCTCGTACGCCCCGGCGTAGATGGCAGAGACCTCTCCCATGTCCGCAGTGATCGCGACCGTGCACGGATTCCCCTGGTCGGCGCACGGGCCCGTCCAGTGGGCGAACGTGAACCCCGACGTGGGGTGCGCGGTGAGCGTGACCATGGTTCCCGGGTCGAAGGCTCGCGTACACGCGTTCGGACAGTCGATCCGGTACGGGTCGCTCCTGATCCACCCCGCACCCTCGGGGTTGGCGTACACGTGCAGCGGCACCGCGCCGGGCCAGGTGTACAGCTCCGACCGCGTGGTGCCCGCGCCCGCGGCGCCGGCCAGGACTGTCATCAACCCGCAGACGCCGGCTGCTGCGCAGACGGCTGAGAGCCTGAGATGCCTCCTCATCTCCCTCCTTTTCCGTTGTTGCAGGTCAACGGGTGGCTTCCAGCTCTCCGGTTTCCGAAACATCCGACGCCGGCTCCACGGCCCCGGAGATCCGCTCGCGGCGGGTCTGCGTATGCTCGCTACATGAAGCCCATCTACGCACTCACGATCGCCGTGGCCGTCGCGCTCGCCGCTGCCGCCACCGCCAGTCCGGCGCCGCCGAGGCTGATCGGCACCGTCGGCCCGGGGTTCACCATCTCGCTGAAGCAGAAGGGCAGGCTCGTGAAGACGCTGCGGGCCGGCCGCTACATCTTCGTCGTCTCCGACCGCGCGAGCATCCACAACTTCCGCCTGAAGGGGCCCGGCGTCAACCGGGCGATCACCGCGATCCAGTTCACCGGCCCGCGGGTCGTCACGCTGACGCTGAGGAAGGGGACGTACACCTACGTGTGCGATGTCCACCCGTCGATGGTCGGGCACTTCAAGGTCACCTGAAGCCCTACTCGGTGGAGAGGGGGAGCGCCGTGACCGCTCCCCTCTCGACCGTCCACGCCGCGAGCTCGCCGGTCGGCCGGGAGAGGATCAGGTAGGGGTGCGCCTCCCAGAGCCCGATGTTGGCGATGTCCGTCTGCGACGGGCGGGCCGAGTCGGTGGGATGCGAGTGGAAGACCGCGAGCTCATAGCCCTCGTCCTCGAGGTCGACGATCAGCGCCGGGTCGGGAACGCGCAGCTCGAAACGGTACGGGCTGGCGGCGGTGTTGACGCACGGGATGTAGCGCTCGGCCACCCCGTCACGGAGGGCGACGAGACCGCAGGCCTCGTTTGGAGCTTCCGCCGCCGCGTGTTCCTCGAGTGCGCGACGCAGAGCGGCGCGCACTACCACCAGTGGCCGTGCTCCATCGCTGCGTCCGCCGCGTCCGGGTCGGGCGCCTCCCAGAAATCCGCGGAGAGGTACTTCCAGCCGCCGTCGGAAAGGATGCAGACGACCACGCCCTCGTCGAGCTCCGCCGCCAGCCGGCACGCGACGTGCACGACGGCGCCGGAGGAGAGGCCGGCGAGGATTCCCTCCCGGTCGACCAGGGCACGGACGCCGGCCAGCGACTCGGCGTTCGAGACGAGCAGCTTCCGGTCGAGCTTGGACACGTCCAGGATCGGCGGGACGTAGCCCTCGTCGAGCGAGCGCAGCCCCATCACCGGGTCGCCGGGGAGCGGCTCGGCAGCGGCGACGACCGCGTCCGGGAAGCTCTCGCGGACGCGCTCGCCCGCGCCCATCAGCGTCCCGCCGGTCCCGAGGCCGGCGACCAGGACGTCGACCCGCGCGAGCGCCTCGACGATCTCCCAGCCGGTGCCCTCGTAGTGCGCGCGCGGGTTCGCCTCGTTCGCGTACTGGAACGGCATGAAGAGGCTCGGGTCACGCCCGGCGAGCTCGAGGGCGAGGCGGACTGCTCCGTTCGATCCTTCGGCGGCCGGCGAGTCGACGATCCCCGCACCGTAGATTCGCAGCAGCCGCCGCCGCTCCTCGGTCGCGTTCTCCGGCATCACGCAAGTGAGCGGGTAGCCCTTCACCTTCGCGACCATCGCCAGCGAGATGCCGGTGTTGCCGCTCGTCGGCTCGATCAGGGCGCGGCCGGGCTCCAGCTCGCCGGAGGCCTCGGCTGCCTCGATCATCGCCAGCGCCACGCGGTCCTTGGTCGATCCGGTGGGGTTCGCGCCCTCGAGCTTCGCGTAGAGCCGGATGCGGTCCGAGGGGGCGAGGCGAGGGAGCCGGACGAGCGGGGTCCCGCCGATCAGGTCGAGGATGCTGGGGGCGGGCCGGCCGGAGCTCATCCCGGGACGACCACGCGCCGAGCGGGGGGCGACGGGCGCAGTGCGCGCGCCGGCGCGAGCCGGGCTCGGACGCTCAGCCACGACGCTCCCACACGTAGACCGTCGGGCAGAGCTTGCCGAGCAGCTGGTAGATCCCCCAGAGCTGCCCACCGGCGTAGGCGTCGACCGCGGCGGCTCCGAACCGGGCGGCGAGGCCCGGCTCCCGGCGCCGGAGCCTCGAGAGTCGAAGCAGTGCGTCGCCGGCGTCCCATTCGCCGTCCTCGATCATCCGCTCTCGCCACTCGCCGGCGAGCCGGATGGTGTCGACGAGCCGGAGCCCGGCGTCCACGGCTGCCGACTCCACGCGCTCCGGGACGAGGCTGTCCGGCACGAGCGCGAGCGCGTCCGCGAGGAAGGCGGCCTCGTTCGGTTCGAGGAGCTCGGTCGACAGCGTCACGTACGCGACCATTCGCCCGCCGGGTACGAGCACGCGGGCACACTCGGCGAGGCCGCGGCGGAGGTCGACGTGAACGAGGACGTCCCGGCACCAGATCCAGTCGGCGCTCGAATCGGGAAGCGGCATGGCCTCGATCCCGGCCTCGACGACGTCCAGCTCCACCTGCGCGGAGGCGGCCGCCTCGCGCGCGAGCTCCGCGTGCCGGGGGAGCGGGTCGACAGCCGCGGCCCGGAGCCGGTGCTCGCGCACGAGCCGGATCGCGTGCCGCCCGTCCCGGGCGCCGACGTCGACGACGAGCTGTCCCGGCCTGGGGCCGAGGGAGGAGAAGAGGTCGAAGAGCCAGTCCGTTCCGCGGGGCTCGAGGCTCCTCGCCAACTCGGAATCGACCTCGGAGTCGCCGGCCCAGAGCTCGTACAGCTCCCGGACCGAGGCCATCAGCCGCCGGCCATCGCCGGCAGCAGGATCACCGTCGCGCCCTCGCGCACCGGCGTCTCGAGCTCGTCGAGCGTGCGGATGTCCTCGCCGTCGACGTAGACGTTTGCGTACCGCAGCTGACCGCCGAGGTCGGGGAAGCGGGCGGTGAGGTCGTCGAGCACGTCGCCGACGGTGTCGCCCGCCGCCGGGACCTCGCGCTCGCCGCCGGTGGCGGGGCGCAATGTGGGCGGAATCCGGACTCGCGTCATCGCTCACCTCCGAGCAGAAGGGGATCCGCGGGGGAAGGCGGGCCTCCCCCGTGCTGTCCTGTGCAGAACTCGACGTAGTCGACGTACTCGGTGATCGTCGGCGACTCGCCGCAGACCGGGCAGGCCGGATCGCGCCGGAGCGACACCTCGGTGAACGAGCCGGCGAGCGCGTCGAACAGCAGGAGCCGCCCCGCGAGCGACTCGCCGATCCCGAGCGCGAGCTTCAGCGCCTCGCTCGCCTGGATCGACCCGATGACGCCCGGGAGCACGCCGAGGACGCCGCCCTCGGCGCAGCTCGGCGCGAGCTCGGGCGGCGGTGGTTGCGGGAACAGGCACCGGTAGCACGGGCCGTCCGGTTGCCTGAAGACCGTGACCTGGCCCTCGAAGCGGAAGATCGAGCCGTGCACGACCGGGATCCGATGCCAGACCGACGCGTCGTTCAGCAGGTAGCGGGTGGGGAAGTTGTCCGCTCCGTCGACGATCACGTCCCAGCCCTCGCCCAGGATCCGGTCGGCGTTCTCGGAGGTCAGCCGCTCGCGGTAGGTCGTGACCGTTACGTCCGGGTTGAGCGCCTCGATCGTCCGCTTCGCCGACTCGGCCTTCGGCTCGCCGAGCCGGTCGGTGGAGTGCACGATCTGCCGCTGGAGGTTCGTCGCGTCGACGGTGTCGTCGTCGACGATGCCGAGCGTCCCGACGCCTGCCGCCGCCAGGTAGAGCGAGGCGGGCGAGCCGAGCCCGCCGGCTCCGACCAGCAAGATGCGCGAGTCGAGCAGCCGGAGCTGGCCGTCCTCGCCTACCTCCGGAATCAGCAGGTGGCGGCTGTAGCGGCGGCGCTGCTCCTCGGCGAGCCGTGCCGGCACCTGAGTCGGAAAGCCGTTCCGCTTCCAGTCGAGGATCCCGCCGGCGAGGTTGGCGACGTCGTCGTAGCCGAGCTCCTCCAGCGTCTTCGTCGCGAAGGCCGACCGCGCGCCGGACGCGCAGTAGACGACGATGCGGCGGCCCCGGTCGGGGACGGAGGTCTCGATCCGGGACTCGAGGCTTCCCCGCGGCACGTGGATCGCTCCGGGGATGTGGCCCTCGTCCCATTCTTCGCGCTCCCGGACGTCGAGGAAGACCGCGTCCGCCCCGTCGAGCAACGGCGCCGCCGAGGAGGCGTCGACCTCTTCGATCTCGGCCCGGACCTGGCTCAGGAGCTCGCGATACGTGGCCATTGATTCAAAAAAGATAGCGGTTGGCGGCTGGCGCTCGTCGAGCGGGACAACGACTTCGCGGGCGTGGTATTCCCCGCGCGGCGGAGATCGTCACGGTCGCGTTGCGAGCCCGCTGCTGCCCGCCGGGGCAGGGATCAGCCAAGCGGGGTCAGGCTGCCGCGGCGTGCTCGACGACGCCGGCGAGCCGCCGGCGCACCTCGGCCGCCGTCTCGGCGAGCTCGTCGTTGCCGACGATCGAGAGCATCCGCTCCGCCTCGACCGCGGACACGTGGGTCTCGCCGCCCTGCTCGTAGACGACGACGTTGCAGGGAAGCAGGACGCCGAGGTCGGGCTCGGCGACGAGCGCCCGGTGCGCGAGCGGCGGGTTGCAGGCGCCGAGGATCACGTAGCGGTCTCGCTCGATCCCGAGCTTCGCTTTCAGGGTTGCCTGGACGTCGATCTCGCAGAGGACCCCGAAGCCCTCGGCCGCCAGCGCGTCGCGAACGCGGGCGACGGCATCGTCGAAGCCGAGCGTCGTGGTCGTCGTCAGGCTGTAGCCGTTGTCAACTGTCGGCATGCTTCCTCCAGGTCTCGTGCGCGGGCTCGGGCGGCCCTGGCGCGGTGTGGGCCCGCCGTGGCGGGCTCGGGAAACTGGCTGCTCAGGAACGCGAGGATCCGGTCCTCGCCGACGATTGCCTCTCCACCGGCGACGAGCGCCGGGACCGTCGTCGACCCGGTTGCGGCGAGGAGCGCAGTCCGATCCTCCCGGGCCACCGGCACCTGGCGAAGGACGACGTCGAGCCCGAGCTCGGTCAGGCGCTGGCGCACACGGCGCGAGGCGGGGCACCACTCGGTCTGCCAGAGCTCCGGCGGGCTAGGTTTCGCGGTCGGCAGAGTCCTCCATTGAACAACTCGACAACTGATCGGTTGTGCAACAGTAGCATGAGACGCCTCCCCGGGCAAGCGACGGCCGGAGGCGCCACCCGGGTCGGGACGCCGGTAACGTCGCCCCGGGTGAGCCCTCGCCTGCGTGTCCACGCGATCGTCCTCGCCTGCGCCCTCGCGGCGGCCGGGCTGACGGTCGGCGTCACCCTGGCCACGCGCACCTCCCCGCCGAAGCCGCGGACGGCCGCCGTCCAGGCCGGCACGCCGCCGCTCGTCCTCGATCTCGGCGTCCGCACCGACCGCGAGGCGGTTGCGCTGCGCCGCGCGGCCGACCTCGTCGACGGCGGCAAGCCGGCGCAGGCCGCCCCGGTCTTCGCCGGGTACCACTCGCTCGAGGCGCGGGTCGGCGCGGCCCTCGCCGGCTGGCCGGCAGGTTTCGATGCGCTGGCAGGCCTGGCGCAGCGGCACCCGCGGAGCGCTCTGGTGCAGCTGAACTACGGTCTTGCTCTGTTCTGGCGCGGGGACGAGGCGGGCGCAAAGGCCGCCTGGCGCGCGGCCCGCCGCGACGAGCCGGACACCCTGTACGCCGTCCGGGCCGAAGATCTCCTGTATCCGAGCTTCCCGCGCGGCCTGCCGACCTTCGTCCCCAGCTTCCCGGCGCCCGCCGCAGTGGCCCGTCTCTCGCCGCCGCGCCAGCTCGCCTACCTCGAGCGGAGGGCGCGGACCGGGGGAGCGAGAGCCAGGCTCATGTACGGCGTCGCGCTCCAGCGCCTCGGGCGCCAGCTGTCCGCCCTTCACGAGTACGAGGCCGCAGCCGCGCTCGCGCCCGCCGACCCGGAGCCGAAGGTCGCAGTCGCGGTTGCCCGGTTCGACAAGGCCGCCCCGTCGCGGACCTTCTCGCGCCTCGGCCCGCTCGCCCGGCGTTTCCCGAAGAGCCAGAGCGTGCGCTTCCACCTCGGCCTGTGCCTGCTCTGGCTCGGCAGCGTTCCGCAGGCGAAAGCCGAGCTCCGGAGCGCGCGCGACGCGGGCCCGCGGACGACTCTCGGCACCGAGGCTCGCCGATTCCTGGAGCGCCTGCAGGGAGTTCCGCCCAAGTAGCGAGAAGTTCGATCGTCCGCCGGTGGCGAACGTCCGCTCCGTCTGCAACAGTGCCGCCTTCGTGGTCTGGGGCGTTTGACGGGACACCGGGTGGCGGCTAGCTTGTCGGCCTTGACGGGAGGGGTTGCGAAGTGAGCGTGAGCGAGACGGCCGTGGTCGAGGTGCGCGTCCGGGTCCTGGAGACAGAAGAGGCGCGGAACCTGCTCGAGGTCGGGAAGGAGGCCGGCTCCCTCTCCGCCGACCAGATCACGCTCGCCCTCGACGAGCTCGACCTCGACGCGGGGCAGATCGACGACTTCTACCAGGCGTTGGACGAGCTCCAGATCGAGGTCGTGGCCGCTGCCGCGGACGAGGAGGAGACGGTCGCCGAGGAGGTGGAGGCGCAGGAGGTCTCGACCGACGCGCTCCAGCTCTTCCTCAAGGACGTCGGCCGGGTCGATCTCCTCACCGCCGCGCAGGAGGTCGAGCTCGCGAAGCGGATCGAGCGCGGCGACCACCGGGCGAAGCAGGAGATGGTCGAGGCGAACCTTCGCCTCGTCGTCTCGATCGCGAAGCGCTACCGCAACCAGGGGCTTCCCTTCCTCGACCTGATCCAGGAGGGGACGATCGGGCTCGTCCGCGCGGCCGAGAAGTTCGACTACCGCAAGGGGTTCAAGTTCTCCACCTACGCGACGTGGTGGATCCGCCAGGCGGTCGCCCGCGCGCTCGCGGACAAGGCGCGGACGATCCGGATGCCCGTCCACGTCGTCGAGAAGCTGAACAAGATCGTCCGCTCCGAGCGCAAGCTGCGCGCCGAGCTGGGCCGTGAGCCGAATGCCGTCGAGATCGCCCTCGACCTCGAGCTGGCCCCGGACGAGGTCGATCAGATCAGGCGTACGGCCCAGTCGCCCGTCTCGCTGGAGAAGCCGGTCGGCGACGAGGAGGAGTCCGAGTTCGGCCACTTCATCACCGACGAGTCGGTGCCCCTTCCCGAGGAGGCCGCCGAGGTCACGCTCCGCAAGGAGACGCTCGAGAAGATCCTGTCCCAGCTCTCGCCGCGCGAGCGGCGGGTGCTCGAGCTCCGGTACGGATTGAACGGCGAGCATCCCCGGACGCTGGACGAGGTCGGCCGGGCGTTCAACGTCACGCGCGAGCGGATCCGGCAGATCGAGAACCAGAGCCTGAAGAAGCTGCGCGCCCTCGCGGACTCGCAGAAGCTCCGCGAAGTGGCCTAGCCGCTCGCTCGCATGGGGGAAACGGCCGGTTTCCCCCATGAGCCCCCTTCCCCGGGCATCCCGCACCTCAAGAGCGGTGGTGGGCCGCGCCCGCCATGTCGGTCGCGGCCGCGAAGCGGATGTATCTTCGAGACGATGCGGAGACGTCCAGCCGGTCTGGTCGTTGGGTTGGCAGCGGCCGCGGTCGCCGCGTCGAGTGTTGTCGCGAGCCGGCGCCGACCCATTCCGAGCGGGAGGCCATCACGCGTGCTCTGCCACGCTTCGTGCGGAGGACGCCGGTCGAATGCCTCTGGCTCGATGTCCGGGTCTCCCGCGATCGGCGCTACGCCTACGTCGGCCTGGAATACCTGAACGCCACGGCTCAGGGCTCTCGCTGCCGTCGATACGCGAGCAACGGCTTCTTCATCCTGGAGAAGAGCGTCGCGTGGAAGGTGATCTGCAACGGTTCCGACTATCCTCGATGCAGGCTCGGGATTCCGGCTGACCTGACCCGTTGCCGCCGTTAGGTTTGCCGCGGCAGGCACGAGTTTGGCGTGGGTAAGGTCCCCCTGTGGCTGCGATCGACTCCGCCTGGCTCGACGAGCTCTCCGAGCTCCTGCGGATTCCGAGCATCAGTGCCGATCCTGCGTACGCAGACGACGTCCGCCGCGCCGGCGAGTGGATCTGCTCGTTCGTCCGGGCTGCCGGCGGCGAGTGCGACCTGGTCGACTTCGAGGGGCGGCCGCTCGCGGTCGGGGAGCTTCGCGCCTCCAACGCCCCCGAGAGCGCCGCGACCGTTCTCGTCTACGGGCACTTCGACGTGCAGCCGCCCGATCCGCTCGAGAAGTGGACGAGCCCGCCCTTCGAGCCGACGATCCGCGACGAGTGGCTCTACTGTCGCGGCGTCGCCGACGACAAGGGCCAGCTCTACCTGCTCCTGAAGGCGGCATCGCTCCTCGCCGCCGAGGGAGCGCTGCCGGTGAACGTCCGGATCGCCTGCGACGGGGAGGAGGAGGTCGGCGGGCACACGATCGTCGACTGGATCGGCGCGGACGAACGGGGCGCAGACGCATGCGTGATCTTCGACGCGCACATGCCCAGGCGAGGCCAGCCGGCGTTCTATGTGGCCACCCGTGGAGTGTGCTACTTCCATCTCAGGGTCGGCACCGGAGCGCGCGACCTGCACTCGGGCACGTTCGGCGGCGCGGCCCTGAACGCGACCCACGCGTTGATCCAGGCGCTCTCCGGCGTGATCGCGACGAACGGACGGCTGGCTGAGCCGCTTCGGAAGGGAGTCGTCCCGCCGACCGAGCAGGAGCTCGCCGACTGGGTCTCGCAGCAGTCCGGGGCCGAGGTGCTCGCCGAGCAGGGTGCGCGCCCGATGGACGCGACGGCGGCGGAGGAGCTCTACGTTCGCACGTGGGCCGAGCCGTCGCTCGACGTGAACGGTGTCGAGGGCGGCTCGCCGCAGCTCCAGAAGACCGTGATCCCGTGCGGCGCGGAGGCGAACCTGTCGATCCGGCTCGCGCCCGGCCAGACGGTGGACGAGATCGTCCCCGAGGTCGAGCGCCTCCTCCGTGAGTCGGCGCCGGCGGGCGCGGACGTGGAGATCGAGCTCTGGTCGGCCGCGCCGCCCGGCCTGATCCCACCCGACTCGGCGGCGATCCGGATTGGCCAGGACGCGTTCGAGCGGGCGCTCGGAGTCAGGCCTCTTCTGCTCCGTTCCGGGGGCACCCTGCCGATCGTGCCCGCGCTCGCCGACCGGGGGGTCCCGACGATCGTCACCGGCTTCGACCTGCCCGAGGGCAACCTGCACTCGCCGAACGAGCGGTTGCTCGCCGAGCACATACCACTCGGCGTGGCCGCGGCGCGGGAGCTCTTCAGCGCGCTCGCTGCGCTACGGTCCTGACGCCGGTGGATCGGCTCGCTCTCGGCGGCGCAGCCGGGCTTTGCCCGGCGGAGCCACCGGCCGGTGTGTCAGTGAGAGCGGCGAAGGAGGGGGCCCATGGGGGAACCATGGGTTCCCCCATGCTCGGAACGCCGGTGGGTGGGCTCGCTCTCGGCGGCGCAGCCGGGCTTTGCCCGGCGGAGCCACCGGTCGGTGTGTCAGTGAGAGCGGCGAAGGAGGGGGCCCATGGGGGAACCATGGGTTCCCCCGTGCTCGGAACCATGGGTTCCCCCATGCTCGGAACCTTGGGTTTCCCCATGCCGATGGTCGGGGTCGTGGACCAGCCAGTCGTGGCCGAAGCGGCGCATCGCCTCGATCACGGGCAGCAGCCCCATGCCCTTCGGCGTGAGCTCGTACTCGACACGCGGAGGCGTCTCGGCGTAGCTGTGGCGGGCGACGATCCCTTCCTGCTCGAGCCAGCGCAGTCGCTCGGACAGCGTGCGCGGGCTGATTCCCGGGCAGGCGTGCTCCAGCTCGGAGAAGCGGCGCGCGCCCTCGGAGAGGTCGTGCACGAGAAGGGCGGTCCACTTCGAGCCAATGATCTCGGCCGAGCACGCGACCGCGCAGGTCGCGTCGTGAACGGGCTTCATCGTGCGGACGGTCATGGCCGGATTGTAGACGGGCAGCGTTGATCGATCTGCACTCGCACATCCTCCGCGGGATCGACGACGGGGCGCGGACGCTCGAGGATAGCCTGGAGATCGCGCGGACGGCAGTCGCCGACGGGATCACCACCATCGCGGGGACTCCGCACGTGCGCGACGACTGGCCGACGGCCGCCGACCTGATGGAGCAACGGGTGGCCGAGTTGCAGCTCGCGCTGGAGCGGGCCGGGATCGATCTCACGGTCCGGCCCGGCGGCGAGATCGCGATCGACTGGCTCTCCAGGCTGGACGTCGAGGAGCTGCGGCGGTTCGGTCTCGGCGGCAATCCCGGCTATCTGCTCGTGGAGACGCCGTACTACGGCTGGCCGTCCGGCCTCGCGGAACGGCTCTTCGCCCTGTGCGAGGAGGGGTTCACGCCGGTGCTGGCCCACCCCGAGCGAAACGGGGAGGTGCAGATGGATCCGGGTCGGCTCGCCCACCTCGTCGAGTCGGGCGTGCTCGTCCAGGTCACGGCCGCGTCGGTCGAGGGGCGGATCGGCCGGCGGGCGCGGGAGTGCGGCCTCGTGCTCGTGCGGGAAGGGCTTGCCCACCTGCTCGCAAGCGACGCTCACCATGCATCCGTCCGCGAGGTCGGAATGGCGGCCGCGGCCCAGGCGGTCGGCGGCGGCGCGCTCGCCCGCTGGCTGACGTGGGACGTGCCGGCGGCGATCCTCGACGACACGCCGATCCCGCGGCGCCCGGGCCGCACCCGCAGGCCCGGCTGGCTCGGGCGGCTCTTCCAGCCCTGAGCGCGCGCCGTCTCGAGAATGCCCGGCAGCGGGCTAGCTAAGCTAGAGCGGCTCGATCAGCGCGCGGACCTCCGCGACCCCCGCGTCCCAGACGCGCAGCGCGTCCTCGTCGGGCACGGCGTAGGGGCCGCCGTACGAGCCGTCGCCGATCGCCGCGCGGACCGCCTGCGGGTCGAGCTCGCGCAGGGCCTCACGGTCGGTGACCGGCGGCTTCGCCTCGTCCGGCGGCGTCACTCCGTCGAGCCGCGTCCAGGGGAAGCACTCGAACCACGACGCGTGCGTCGCGTCCCCCGGGTGGACCTGCGCCGCCGCCTCGCGGACGGCCGGAGAGTCCCACCAGCTGTGGAATCGGAGGCGAACGCCGTCGCGGCCGGACGCCCACCCCTCGAGCGGCGCCTGGGCCGGGAGGTTGCCGCCGTGGCCGTTGACGAGCAGGAAGCCCCTGAAACCCTGGCTGTAGAGCGTCTCCAGCGTCTCTTTGAGCACGGCGACGAGCGTCTCCGGCCGGAGCGTCACCGTGCCCGGGAAGGCGGTGAAGCCCGGCGCGATCCCGAACGGCATCGCCGGCAGGACGAGGACTCCGAGCGGCTCGGCCGCCTTGAGCGCGACGCGCTCGGCGAGGATCGAGTCGGTCCCCAGCGACAGGTAGGCATGCTGCTCGGTCGAGCCGACCGGAAGCACGACCCGATCGTCGCGAGCCAGGTACTCCTCGACCTGCATCCAGTTCCGGTCGTAGAGCCTCACGCGTCGCAGCCTACGCGAGACACGCATCGCCCATGTTTCAGGCCATTCCGTTGCTGCGCCCGACCTGTGCGGGCGCGGCCCAGGACCGCGGGCCGTGAGCAGGCGACGCGAGCGTGGCGAGCGGGCGGAGGAGGGGGCTCGTGGGGGAACCAGGGGTTCCCCCACGTTCTCACCAGGGGGGCGGGTTGTAGGTCCAGCGGCCGCCGACCATGGTCGCGACGACGCACACCTCCGGCAGCTCCTCGGGCGGGATCGCGAGCGGGTCGCGGTTCAGCACGACGAGATCGGCGAGGTAGCCGGGGAGAAGCCTGCCGCGCTGCCGCTCGTCGCCCGTCAGCCAGGCCGGCGCGACCGTGGTCGCGGCCAGCGCCTCCTCGACGGTGACCGCCTGCTCGGAGTGCCAGTCACGGAGGACGCCCGCGCAGACTCCGGCCCAGGGATCGAGCTCCTCGATCGGAGCATCCGACCCGTTCACGACCACGGCGCCTGCGCCCAGCAGGCTGCGGTAGGCGTAGGCGCCGTCCAGGCGGCCGGCCCAGAAGCGCTCGGCGAGGTCGCGGTCCGACGGCGCGTGGCTGAACTGCACCGATGCTGCGACGCCGATCATCGCGAACCGGGCGACCTCCTCGGGGGCAAGGCACTGGGCGTGCTCGATCCGGTGGCGGAGGCCGAGCGGCCGCCACTCGTCCAGGGTCTCCTCGAAAGCGTCGAGGGCGTTCCGGTTCGCACGGTCCCCGATCGCGTGGACGGCGACCGGCCAGCCGGCGCGTGCCCCGCGCCGGACGACGCCGGCCAGCTCCTCACGGCTCGTGATCTCTACGCCGCTTCCGTCCAGCATCAGCGCCGTCCGGGAGCCGAGCGTCCCGTCCATGAACACCTTCAGGTAGCCGAGGCGCAGCCGGTCGCCGCCGAGCCCGCCCCGGACGCCGAGCTCGGTGAGCCGCTCGAGGTGCTCGTGCGGAAGCGACTGCCAGACGCGCAGAGTGAGCGCGCCCTCCGCGTCGAGCTCCTGCCAGAGGCGCGGGACCGACGGGAGCCAGCCGTCCTTGTCGTGCACGCACGTCACGCCCCGCGACGCCGCCAGCCGCAGGCCGTCGCGCATCGCCTCCAGGTACTCCTCGTCCGTCGTCTCCACGTAGCGCTCCTTGAACCGCCATGCCGACTCCTCGCGCAGCACCCCTGTCGGCCGGCCGTCCGCATTGCGCTCGACCACGCCGCCCGGCACGTCGAGGTCCTCGCCGGCGTGGGCGAGCGCCGCCGTGTTCAGCCAGAGCGAGTGATAGTCCCTGGCGAGGAGTGCCGCGGGTTTGTCGCCGGTGACGGCGTCGAGCGCCTCCCTGGTCGGCGCTTCGGCCCAGTCGGCGTCGCGCCACCCCTGGCCGCGCAACCAGCGACCGGGCGGAAGCGAGGCGATACCCTCCTGGATCCGGTCGAGCGCCTCCACGAGCGAGGCCGTGCCCTCGAGCCGAACCTGCCGTTGCGCGACCGCCCAGCTCGGGAAGTGGACGTGCGAGTCGGTGAAACCCGGGCATACGCACCGACCGCCGAGGTCGACCACGTCCGGGCCGGCGAGCGCGGTCTCGTGCGTGCCGACCCCGCCCGCGACCCGGTCGCCGGCGATTGCGAGCGCCGACACGAGGGGCAGTGTCGCGTCCATCGTCCGGATCGATCCGTTCTCGAGGATCACGGCCCGAGACTCTAGACTCCTCGCTGTGCCGTGGGACGTGCTCAGCGAGGAGCAGCGCGAGCTCCGCGACCTCGTCCGGTCACTCGCCCGCGAGCGGATTGCGCCACGTGCGGCGGAGATCGATGCCAGCCACGAGTTTCCGTGGGACGTCGTGGAGCTGTACCGCGAGCACGGCCTCTTCGGCCTTCTCTTCGAGGAGGAGTGGGGCGGCACCGGCACGGGCACGCTGCTTGCGCTCGTCGCGATCGAGGAGATCTCCAAGGTCTGTGCGACGAGCGGCCTGATCCTGGCCGTCCAGGAGCTCGGCTCCCTGGGGCTGAAGCTGGCCGGCACGGAAGAGCAGAAGGCGCGCTACCTGCCGAGGCTTGCCTCCGGCGAGTGGTTGTGCGCCTATGCGCTGACCGAGGCCGGCTCTGGCTCGGACTCGGCGGCGATGCGCACCACGGCGCGGCGGGACGGAGACTCCTACCTGCTCGAGGGAGACAAGCGCTTCATCACCAACGCCGGAGTTGCGTCGCTCTACACGGTGTTCGCGAAGACGGATCCCGACGCCGGCCACGGCGGTATCTCCGCATTCGTCGTCGAGGCCGAGACGCCCGGATTCGAGGTCGCCCGCCTGGAGCCGAAGATGGGGATCTCCGGCTCGACCACCGGCGAGCTCGTCTTCGACGGCTGCCGCATCCCGGCCGCGAATCTCCTGGGCGAGGAGGGAGAGGGCTTCCGGATAGCGATGCGGATCCTCGACCGGTCCCGGCCCGGAGTGGCCGCGCAGGGCCTTGGAATTGCGCAGGGCGCAACCGACTACGCGGTCGAGTACGCGAAGTCCCGCGAGACGATGGGCAAGCCGATCGCGCAGCACCAGCTCATCGCCGCGAAGCTCGCGGACATGGAGACGGCCTGCGAGGCGGCGCGGGGCCTTCTCTACCGCTTCGGCTGGATGGTCGACGAGGGCGCGCCCGGCGAGGAGCTGACGAAGGCCTCGGCGATGGCGAAGCTGTACTGCTCGGACGTCGCCGCCGCGGTGACGAACGACGCCGTGCAGGTTCTCGGCGGGTACGGCTACATCCGGGAGTACCCGGTCGAGCGGATGATGCGCGACGCGAAGATCACGCAGATCTACGAGGGAACGAACGAGATCCAGCGTCTCGTCATCGCGCGCCAGATGTTGAAGGAACAGCGCGCGTTCCTGCTCGCCGGAGTGGCGTAACCTGTCGACCGGCGATCCGGTTGCAGCCTCGGCCCAGGGCTGCTCCTCGGTCGACCACCGGGCGCCGTGTCCCGCTTTACGGTCCTTGCCCACGCTCTTGCGAATGCCTCGCTCCGTCAGCTCGGCCCACGCCCCCACCCAGGGTGGGGGAGCGCCCCTTTCCCCTTGCCGGCGAGGCTACCGACGAAGGAGTGCCGTGTCTGTGCCGCGTTCGCGACGACTCGGCGCCGATCTCCGCAGAGGTGAGCTTTCCGGGCCGGGCGGAGGTGCACGTCCGCGGTGGTTTAACCTTGGTTAAACTCATTGACGGTGCTGTCGGCATCGGTCGAGGACTACGCCAAGGCGATCTACGCGCTCGAGACGCGGGAGGGCGTCGCCTCGACGAATGCGCTCGCCGAGCGACTCGGCGTCAGTGCGCCTGCTGTCTCGGCGATGATCGAGAAGCTCGCCGGCCTCGGCTACGTGAGCCATGTCCCCTATCGCGGCGTCCGGCTCACGGGCAGGGGGCGGCGCATCGGGCTCGAGGTGCTCCGCCACCACCGCCTGCTCGAGACCTACCTGGTCGAGGAGCTCGGCGTTCCGTGGGATCGCGTCCACGCGGAGGCCGAGGTGCTCGAGCACGTGCTCTCCGAAGGGCTCGAGGAGCGGATCGCGACGAAGCTCGGCGAGCCGACGCACGACCCGCACGGCGACCCGATCCCGGCTGTGGACGGCACCGTCGTCGAGGCCGAGACCGTTCCGCTCGCGTCGCTTCCCACCGGTGCCCGCGGCCGGTTCGTCCGCGTCTCCGACAGCGACCCACGCCTCCTCCGCGAGCTCGGCGGCCTCGGGATTCGTCCCGGAGACCAACTCGAGGTGGTCCCGGGCGGCGTCCGTGCCGGCTCGGCGACGCACCGCCTCCGCCCGGCGCTCGCCTGGGCGATGCGTGTTGAGGTGGGATCGTGAACACGCGGCTAGAGGTCGCACGCGACCTCATCGGGCGTGTCCTCCCCGGCGAGGCGGCGACGATCCGCGCCGCCCAGGAGGCGCTCGACGGGAGACGCCGGGGCCTGCGCGCGGTCTGGCCCTTCCTCGGGCCGGCCTTCATCGCCTCGGTGGCCTACCTCGACCCCGGCAACTTCGCCACCGATGTCGCCGGCGGCGCCAAGTACGGCTACCTCCTGCTCTGGGCGGTCCTCGCGGCGAACCTGATGGCTATGCTCGTCCAGACGCTGTCCGCCAAGCTCGGGATCGCCACCGGCCGGAATCTCGCCGAGGTCTGCCGCGACCGGCTCCCGCGCCGCGCCTCCATCGGCCTGTGGCTGCAGGCCGAGGTGATCGCGATGGCGACCGATCTCGCCGAGGTGCTGGGTGCGGCGCTCGGGCTGAGCCTCCTCTTCGGCATCCCGCTCGGCTGGGGTGCGGTGATCGCCGTCGCGGCCGCCTTCGCGATCCTCGCCCTCCAGTCGTCCGGCTTCCGGCAGTTCGAGGCGGTGATCGCGGTCTTCGTGGGCGTGATCGTGATCGCGTTCGCATTCGAGTTGCTCACGGTGCCCCCCGATCCGAGCGTCATGGCCGACCATCTGTTCTCGCCGTCCATCCACGGCGAGGCCGTCCTGCTCGCGGTCGGAATCGTCGGCGCGACCGTGATGCCGCACGTCATCTACCTGCACTCCGCCCTCACCCAGTCCCGTGTGCGTGGCCAGTCCGAGAGCGAGCTGAAGCAGATCCAGCGCTTCGAGCGAATCGACGTGCTGATCGCCATGTCGATCGCAGGTCTGGTCAACCTGGCAATGCTCGCGATCTTCGCCGCCCGGTTCTTCGGGACGGACGCGTCGTCCATCGAGGACGCATACCACGGCCTGCACGCCGACCCCGGTCGGTGGGCCGCGATCCTGCTCGGAGTCGCCCTGCTCGCCTCGGGCCTGTCCTCGTCGTCGGTCGGCACCCTGGCGGGACAGGTGGTGATGCAGGGCTTCGTGCGGCGGCAGATCCCGGTCTTCATGCGCCGCGCGGTCACCGCCGTGCCGGCGCTCGCCGTTGCCCTCGGCGGGGTCGACCCCACCCGGGCGCTCGTCCTCAGCCAGGTCGTCCTCTCGTTCGGCATCCCGTTTGCGTTGATCCCGCTGGTCGTCTTCACCAGCAAGCGCGACGTGATGGGCGTCCTCGTGAACAGCCGACTGACGACCATGGGCGCCTGGGCGATCGCGATCAGCGGTCTGAACGCCTTCCTCCTCGTCGACACGCTCTGGTGATCGACCCGGCTGCGGCTTCCTTCGAGCGGGTCGCAGCCGAGTACGACTTCGGGCGGCCGTCCTGGCCGACGGAGGCGGTTGCGAGCCTGGCGCTGCCGCGATCGGCGCACGTCGTCGACCTCGGCGCAGGGACGGGAAAGTTGACGCGCGTGCTGCTCGGACAGTTCGTGCGGGTGGTTGCGGTCGAGCCGCTCGACGGGATGCGGGCTCTCATCCCGCACGAGGCCCACGCGACCGCCGGGACTGCAGAGGCGATCCCGCTGCCGAACGAGAGCGCAGACGCGATCTTCTGCGGCGAGTCGTTCCACTGGTTCGACTGGGCGCACGCGCTTGAGGAGATCGCGCGCGTGCTCCGTCCGCGCGGCCTGCTCGCGATGCTGTGGAACCGTGGGCCGGAGAATGCCGTCCGTCCCTGGCCGAGGGGTGTCGACGCCGTCCTGGCGCGGATCAGTCACTCGCCGGGCGAGAAGCGCTACCAGGCGTTTGCGTGGCGCGATGCCTTCCGGGGCGCGCCGTTCGAGCCGCTTCGTCACGAGGTGTTTCCCCACCAGGAGGACGTCGTGCGCGACGCGCTGCTCGCCCGAATCGGCTCGTGGAGCCAGCTCACGACGAGGTCACACGATGAACGTGAGCGGCTCCTCGTGGAGATCGGCTCGCATCTGACCCGGCCTTCGTACCGCGTACGGTTGGAGATCCATTTGTGGACGACACGGCGGCGTGCCGGCTAGTGCCGTCGTCATCGGCTCGGGGCCGAACGGGCTTGCCGGTGCTCTGACCCTCGCCCGTGCGGGTCTGGGGGTCGAGGTGCGCGAGGCGGCGGACGACCTCGGCGGAGGCACGCGGACCGGCGGGCTGACGCTGCCCGGCTTCCGCCACGATCTCTGCTCGGCGATCCACCCGCTCGGCCGGGCATCGCCGTTCTTCCGCAGTGCCGGGCTCGACCTGGAATGGGTCGAGTCGCCGGCGATCGTCGCGCACCCGCTCGACGACGGCACCGCCGTCGTGCTCGAGCGCGATCTTCGCGACGTCGACCTCGGCGTCGATACCGCCGCCTACCGCAGGCTCGTCGGCCCGATCGTCGGGGGCTGGGAAGCGGCCGAGCCTCTCGTTCTGGGGCCGTTTCCGACCCGGCTGCGAGCCGTGCGAAGAGGACTTCGGCTCGCGCCGGTCGCGGCCGCCGCCCTGCGCGACGCGCGCACGGTCGCGGAGGCGTCGTTCTCCACCGTGCGTGCGCGGGCGCTCTTCGCCGGGCTCGCCGCCCACTCGGCGCTGCCGCTCGAGCGGCGTCCGGCGGCCGGCTTCGGGCTCGCCTTGGCCGTTCTCGGCCACGTTGCCGGCTGGAGCTTTCCGCGCGGCGGAGCGCAGGCGATCGCGGACGCGCTCGCCGCAGAGCTGCGCACGTCCGGCGCCGCCCTGCGTTGCGCGAGCCCCGTGGACGCGCTTCCGTCCGCGGATGTCGTTCTCGCCGACGTGATGCCCGCCGAGCTGCGGCGGATCGCGCCGCTGCCCGATCGATACAACCGGCAGCTCGTTCGCTATCGCCACGGGCCGGGGGCATTCAAGATCGATTGGGCGCTCGACGGACCCGTCCCGTGGCGCGCGCCGGACTGCGCGCGCGCGGCAACCGTTCACCTCGGCGGAACGCTCGATGAGATCTCGGCATCGGAGTGGGGCGCCTGGCGCGGTCGTCCGGTCGAGAGGCCGTTCCTGATCCTGGCCCAGCACACGCTGTTCGACCCGTCGCGGGCGCCGGCGGGCAAGCACACGGCGTGGGCGTACTGTCATGTCCCGAACGGCTGGCCGGGCGACGTGACCGGCGAGATCGAGGCGCAGGTCGACCGTTTCGCTCCGGGTTTCCGGGACCTCGTCCTCGCCCGGCGCGTGACCACCCCTGCCGACTTCGAGGCCCGCAACCGAAACCTCGTCGGCGGCGACGTGAACGGCGGCACGATGGACCTCGGCCAGCTCCTGACGCGCCCTGCGCCGCGGCTCAACCCGTACCGGACGCCGGTTCGCGGTGTCTACCTCTGCTCGTCGGCGACCCCGCCCGGCGGCGGCGTCCACGGAATGTGCGGCCACTCGGCGGCGCTGACGGCGCTCCGCGACCTGGAAGGAGAAGGCGTGTCTTCCTCCACAGCAAGTGCCTGGCACTGAACGTGTGGCGACATTGGAACTCTTCTTCCACCGCGAGTGCCTGGCACTGAACGTGTGGAGAGAGTGCAACTCTTATCCCACCGCGAGTGCCTGGCACCTGTGGTGGGACGGAAGCGCAACTTCTCCTCCGCAGGCGCGGGGGCGGCGGCGCCTGCCGGATCGCCGCCTCAGTGACGGATCGCGGCCGGGTCGACGACCTCGAAGTCGGAGCCCTTGACCCGCCCGAGCGTGTGCAGGTCGCCGTTCGACCAGCGCGGGTCGGGAGCGCCGCTGAGGTACCAGCTCGAGCCGTTGTCGGCAACGACCATCCCATAGCGCTTGAGCGCTGCGAGGATGACGCGCGCCTGGCGTGGAAAGCCGGCGATCGGGTAGTCGGCGCGCAGCCTGAGCCGCAATCCCATCGGCGGCAGGGTCGGGTCGGTTCCGTCGCTCGCGTAGTGCCGTGCCGGCCACACGTAGGCGCGCCGGGTGCGCTCGACGGTAAACCGAAGGGCGTGGTCGACATGGCCGGCGGCGACCTCGTCGTAGCGGACCAGGCCGGGGAGGATCGGGAGCCCGGCGGCGTCGGCCGACGTCCAGCCCGCGGGACGGACACGGTTCGAGCGAAGGCTCCAGATCGCCCCGGAGCCGGCGTGCCATCCGCGCGCCGTCCGCTTCAGCCCGTACAGCTCGTAGAGGCGGCAGGCGCTCCGGTCGACGATCAGCGCGTGGCGGTCGCTGCCCCACTCGATCTTCACCCGGGCGGGGATCGGGTAAGGCCCCCGGTCGCTTTCGCCGGCGTAGTCGAACGACACCCGCACCTTCCGCTGGGCGGCGGTGACGACCGTGTACGGGATGCCGATCGGGCCGCCGTCCCACGTTCCCGAGCCGAAATCGGGGTGGAGGCCCGCGTCCGGTCCGATCGTCGCGACGATCGCTCCGGAGCCGGCGGCGACCGGCAGCGTGTCCACGTGCCGGTTCCACGGGTTGTCGGCCGGGAACAACGGGCAGCCGGCGAGCGTGGGCGTCCGACCGGCCGCGCCCCCGAGGGCGAGACCGGCGAAGGCGAGCACCGGGACGAGCCCGGCCGTGACTCTCATCCGAGCTGCATGCAGGTGGGGTCGGCGCCGCCCCACAGCTCGATCCCGTGCTCGACCGGCACCCACCGGTAGCAGAAGACGAGCCCGGCGTCGTCCCCGTCGCCGGCCACGACATGCTCCCAGGCGTCGGCCGGCTCGGTCCCGGCGACGCGCACCTCGAAAGCATGGTTCTCGTAGCGCGAAGCGGCGACCCAGCCGCCGAGCACGGGCAGCTCGCGGACGATCCGAACGGCATCGAGCCCGGCTTCCTCGTGCAGCTCTCGGCGCAGGCACTGCTCGACGGTCTCGCCCGGATCGACGCGGCCGGCGGGCACCTGCGTACCGGCGCCCGGATGATCACGGTGGTCGAAGACGAGCAGCTCGGTCCGCCCGTCGCGCTCGCGCGTCACGTATGCGAGGACGCGCTGCCTCACGCCTTGGCTCTGAGCGACGCCTTGTGGGCGCGCTTCGCGGCCTGGTAGGCGGCGAGCGCCTCGGGCGAGTCGACGTCGCCGAGCGTCGGATGGCCGGGGACGAGACCCTCGGCGGCCGCCACGCCGAACCGCTTCGCAAGCACGGAGCCGAGCGCCTTGATCTTCATCTCGCCGAAGCCGGGGAGCTCGCCGATCCGCTGCTGCAGGTCGCCGGCGTCCCCGGCCTCCGTCCACAGCCGCTCGGCCCGGCCCCCGTACCGCTCGACGACGAGCGCGCTCAACTTCTGGACACGGGCGGCCATCGCACCCGGGAAGCGGTGGATCGCCGGCTTCTGCCGGAACACCTCCTCGAGCGTGCCCGGATCGGTCGCCGCGATCCGGCCCGGGTCGAGGGTGCCGAGCCGCTGCTCGAGCTTCAACGGGCCGGCGAAGGCCGTCGGCACGGGCACCTGCTGGTCGAGCGCGAAGCCGATCAGGAGCGCCATCGGCTCCCGCGCGAGCAGCGCATCGGCCTCGTCGTCGCCGGTGAAGTGGAGCCGGTCTGGCACCCCCCGATCCTAGATAACGCTCGACCGGTCCATCGAGCGAAGGGGGATTCGTGAAGGGACGGATCGCACTCGTCGTGTTGCTCGGCGTTGCAGCCGTGCTCCGCTGCTCTCCAGCCCGCCTACCACGACGTCACGCTCACGAACGTCGACGCGGAGCGGCACGCTCACCGGGGCTGCGCGCAGGCGGTGAGCGAGACCGGCAAGCCGGCACGCTCCGGAACGAACACGTTCGGGTACCACCGCCACGCCCGGCACGACGATGACCGACCTCGCCGGCCGCACGGTGGCGACGGCGCAGGCGCTCCACGGCAGGAAGGCCGCTGGGGCGGTCGCGAAGGCGTTCGCCGGCCGGGGGATCCTCCAGCCGACTGAGCCGCCGTCGGACGGGCTGCGGCTCTTTCGGCCCGCTCGCCGCCTCACGAACACTTGTTCGAGATGCGCGGAGCCAGTACCCTCCCGGCATCGACGTCCTCGACCTCTTCAGCCCGCCGACGCGCGACTGGTTCACGAGCGCCTTCGACGCGCCCACGCCCGCGCAGGAGCACGGCTGGCCGGCGATCGCAACCGGCGAGCACGTGCTCATCCAGGCGCCGACCGGATCGGGCAAGACGCTCGCCGCGTTCCTGTACGGGATCGACCGCTTGAACAACTCGCCCGGCGAGGGTCTGCGCCTGCTGTACGTCTCGCCGCTGAAGGCGCTCAACTACGACGTCGAGCGCAACCTGCGCGGCCCGCTGGCCGGGCTCGAGTCGGGCCTGGCCGTGGCCGTCCGCACCGGCGACACCCCGCAGAAGGAGCGGGCGGCGATGTTGCGCAAGCCGCCGGACATTCTCATCACCACCCCGGAGTCGCTGTTCCTGCTCCTCACGTCTCAGGGCCGGGAGCTCCTGAAGACGGTTCGCACCCTGATCCTCGACGAGGTGCACGCCGTCGCCGGCACGAAGCGCGGGGCGCACCTCGCGCTCAGCGTGGAGCGGCTCGACCGGCTGACCGGCGAGCCGGTCCAGCGCGTCGGGCTCTCCGCCACGCAGCGGCCGCTGGAGGAGATCGGCCGGTTCGTCTCCGGTGCTCGCCCGATCAGCCTCGTCGACGCGGGCACGCGGAAGGCCCTCGACCTCGAAGTGGTGGTCCCCGTGGACGACATGCGCGATCTCGCCGTCTACGGCGAGGAGCACAAGGAGGGGGCGCACGGGGGAACCATGGGTTTTCCCGCGCATTCCATCTGGCCGTCGATCTACCCGGAGCTGCTCCGCCTGGTCGAGGCGCATCGCTCGACGATCGTCTTCGTCAACAACCGGCGCCTCGCCGAGCGGTTGGCGCTTCGCCTGAACGAGCTCGCCGAACGCGAAATCGCCCGTGCCCACCACGGGTCGCTCGCGCGGGAGCAGCGAGTCGAGGTCGAGGAGCTGCTCAAGCGCGGGGCGGTCCCGTGCCTGGTTGCGACCTCGTCGCTCGAGCTCGGGATCGACATGGGCGCGGTCGACCTCGTCGTCCAGGTCGAGAGCCCGAAGTCGGTCGCGCGCGGGCTGCAGCGGATCGGCCGCGCCGGCCACGAGCTCGGCGCGGTCTCGAAGGGCCGGATCTTTCCGAAGTTTCGGGCCGACCTGCTCGAGTCGGCCGTGGTCGCCGAGCGGATGCTCGCCGGCGAGATCGAGGAGACCGCGATCCCGCGCAACCCGCTCGACGTGCTGGCGCAGCAGATCGTCGCGGTCGCGGCGCAGGAGGAGATCGAGATCGGCGAGCTGCACGACCTCGTCCGCGGCGCGTACCCGTTCGCCGACCTCTCGCGTCCGCAGCTCGAGAACGTGCTCGACATGCTCTCCGGCCGCTACCCCTCCGACGAGTTCGCCGAGCTCAGGCCCCGCATCGTCTGGGATCGCACAGCCGGACTGGTCCGGGGCCGCGAGGGGGCCCGCCGGCTCGCGGTGACGAATGCGGGCACGATCCCCGACCGGGGTCTCTTCGGCGTCCACCTCGTCGACGGCGGCGGCCGGGTCGGCGAGCTCGACGAGGAGATGGTCTACGAGGCGCGCGCGGGGCAGACCTTCCTGCTCGGCGCCTCCACCTGGAGGATCGAGGAGATCACCCGCGACCGCGTGCTCGTCTCGCCCGCCCCCGGCCTTCCCGGCGCGGTGCCGTTCTGGAAAGGCGAGGGGGTGGGGAGGCCGTACGAGCTCGGCGAGCAGATCGGGCGCGCCTCACGAGAGCTGTCGGCGCTCTCGCATGCGAAAGCGCTGAAGAGGCTTCTGGAGCAGCATGCGCTCGACGAACGCGCCGCGTCGAATCTCCTCACGTTCCTCCGAGAGCAGGAGGTGGCAACCGGCGCGATCCCGAGCGACAGGACGATCGTGGTCGAGCGCTTCCGCGACGAGATCGGCGACTGGCGGGTGTGTATCCTCACCCCCTTCGGCGCCCGGGTGCACGCTCCGTGGGCGATGGCCGCAGCCGCACGGCTGCGCGACTCGCTCGGGCTGGAGGCGCAGTCGATCTGGTCGGACGACGGCATCGCCTTTCACTTCCCGGACGCCGACACGCCGCCGCCGGTCGAGGATCTGATTCCGGACCCGGACGAGCTCGACGATCTCGTCGTCGCCGAGGTGGGCCAGACCGCGCTCTTCGGCTCGCGCTTCCGCGAGAACGCGGGCCGCGCCCTGCTGATCCCGCGCCGCCGGCCCGGCGAGCGGACGCCGCTCTGGCAGCAGCGGCTCAAGGCGCAGTCCCTGCTCCAGGTCGCGCGTCGCTATCCGGCATTCCCGATCGTGCTCGAGACCTACCGCGAGTGCCTTCAGGACGTGTTCGACCTGCCTGCGCTGAAGCGGCTTCTCCAGGGGCTGCGCTCGCGGCAGATCGACGTCGTCGACGTCGAGACCCCGTCCGCCTCGCCGTACTCGGCCTCGCTCCTCTTCGACTACGTCGCGACGTACATGTACGAGGACGACACGCCTCCCGCGGAGCGGCGCGCGCAGGCGCTCTCGCTCGACCGAGACCTGCTCCGTGAGCTGCTCGGCCAGGAGGAGCTCAGGGACCTCCTCGACCGCTCCGCGCTCGAGGAAGTGGAGGCGAGCTTGCGCGGACTCGTCCGCACTCCGGACGATCTGCATTATCAACTGATCCGTATAGGAGATTTGCAAACTTCAGAATACGATAGTGCTCTTGGGCAGGAGCTGATCAGCCAACGCCGGGCGATTCGCGTGCGAATCGCCCGGGAAGAGCGGCTGGTCGCGGCGGAGGACGCCGGCCGGTACCGCGACGCGCTCGGCGCGATGCCGCCGTCGGGGCTCCCGGAGGCGTTCCTGGAGAGCGGGCCGGACCCCCTGGGCTCGCTCGTCGCGCGCTTCGCGCGGTCGCGTGGCCCGTTCACGACGGCGGAGGCGAACGAGCGCTTCGGCCGCAACGTCGAGGGGCAGCTGCACGCCCTCGAGCGCGCCGAGAAGCTCGTTCGCGGCGAGCTGCGTCCCGGCGGCACCGAGCGCGAATGGTGTGACCCCGACGTCCTCCGTCGGCTGCGGCGAGCGTCGCTGGCCGCGCTCCGCAAGGAGGTCGAGCCGGCCGAGCAGGCGACGCTGGGGCGGTTCCTGCCCAGCTGGCACGGCGTTGACCGCCGAGCCAGTCTGCGCGAGGCGCTGGTGCCCCTGCAGGCGCTGTCGCTGCCGGTCTCGCTGTGGGAGTCCGAGATCCTTCCGCGCCGGGTCCCCGGCTACCGGCCGGAGCAGCTCGACCAGCTCTGCGGCACCGGGGAGGTCATCTGGATCGGTGCCGGGCTCGACCGCGTCGCGCTGTACTTCCGCGAGGACGCGTCTCTCTTCGGTGCGCCTTCGGCCGCTCCGAAGAGCGACGGCCAGACTGCCTGCGCGATCCGGGCGGCGCTCGGTCGCGGTGCGCTCTTCTGGCACGACCTGCTCGAAGAGAGCCACCTGGCGAGCGGCGAGGCACTCGCTGCTCTCTGGGATCTCGTCTGGGCGGGCGAGGTCACGAACGACGCCTGGCAGCCACTCAGATCGCAGCGCCGCTTCGCGACGCCGCGACGGGAACGGCGCTCACGGCGATTCTCGCGGTCGCGCTCGACGGTCGACACGGCGACACAGGGGCGCTGGTCCCTGGCCGAGCGGCTCTTCGCCGGCGAGCCCGACCGCCGTGCCCTCGCCGAGCTCCTGCTCGAGCGGCAGGGGATTGTCACCCGCGACGGCGTCCGCGGCGAGGGCATCCCCGGCGGCTACGGCGCCGTCTACGGCGAGCTGAAGGCGCTCGAGACGCTCGGGCTCTGTCGCCGCGGCTACTTCGTCGAGGGCCTCGGCGGGGCGCAGTTCGCGCTCGGCGGGGCCGTCGAGCGGCTCCGCGAGCTGCGGCCGCGGGACGACGACGAGGAGCCGCTGGTGCTCGCCGCCGCCGACCCGGCCCAGCCGTACGGGGCGGTGCTCCCGTGGCCGAAGCGGGCCGGGGCACGGGCGGCCCGCGTCGCCGGTGCGTACGTGGTGCTCCTCGGCGGCCGGCCTGCCCTGTTCGTCGAGCGGGGCGGGCGGTCGCTCGTCCCGCTCCGCGATCCCGATCCGGAGTGGCTGCGAGTCGCGCTCGCCGCCCTCGTCGACCACGCGCGTCGCTACAGCCGCAAGCGCCTGGCGGTCGAGCGCTTCGACGGCGAGCCGGTGGCCGAGAGCGAGGTCCTACCGCTGCTCCTCGACGCCGGCTTCGTCGCCGGTCCCCGGCGCGCCGTGCTGCGTCCCTAGTTGTCTCGAACAGACAATTGCGTGTGTTACAGATTTCTGTAATCTGGCGGCATGGAGCATCGCATCTCGGCAACAGAGCTCGCTCGCCGGCTGGGTGACGTTCTCGGCAGGATCCGCTACCGCGGCGACAGCTTCCTCGTGGAGCGAAACGGCGACCTCGTCGCGCGCCTCGTGCCGGTGCCCGAGGCGACGGTGACGACGCTCGCCGAGGCGGTTGCGGCCTGGCGCGACGCCGGCGAGCCCGAGCCCGACTTCGCCGACGACCTCGAGCGGGTCGGCAGCTGGGACCGGCCGCCGGACGACCCGTGGGGCTCGTAGTCGACACGAGTGCGGTCGTCGCGCTCGAGCGCGGCGGCGCCGAGTGGGATGCGGCGCTCGCGAAGCTCGGAAACGAGCCGCTCGTGCTGCCGGCCATCGTTTACGCGGAGCTGCTCGTCGGCGTGCGCCTCGCCGGTCGGGTCGGCCGTGCGTCGGCTCGACGCGCGAAGGTCGACGCGCTCGTCGCGCGCGTTCCTGTCGTCGACTTCGGGCGGGAGATTGCCGAGCGTTGGGCTGACGTGGTCGCAACGCTGAGAAGGAAGGGCGCCTCGATTCCGGCGAACGACATCGTTGTTGCGGCGACTGCGCTGCAGCTCGGGTTCGCGGTCCTCGTCGGCAGCCGGGACGAGCAGCACTTCCGGCGGGTTCCAAAGCTGCGGGTCGAGCGGCTTCGAGTGTGACCCGTGTCTCCCGTCCTGTGCCCGTAGGCGGTGCAGGCGAGAGCACGCTGGCCCAACGGGCGGTGTCGCCGCCCGGCAGGACCGGGGTTAGGGGATGTGCGGCCGAACCCCGGACAAGTGCTCGATCGCGTCAGCATTGGTCGATCCGCGCGGGATTGAAAGCCGATCGCAGTCCTCGTCGCCGAGAACGGTTGGCCGGCTTCCGGGACGGCTGTCTGCGATCGCGTCGTGCTCAACCCCGATCACCCACTGCGCATCGACCCGCATGCCGTCGTAATCGAAGTCATCCGGGCATCCGGCATCGAGCCACCTTCGAAACGGCGTCGTCAGCACCATCGCTCAAGACTAGGCATTGGGCTTGCCTCAGGCGTCATTCCCGCACGCTCGCGCAGCCAGGGCTGGTGCCACTGGTTTCCAGTAGGGCCAAGCGTCGCGGTCCCCGCAAGAGGCGACACTCCGTTTGCCGCCATGACCTGGAGTCCCTTGGGGCGCTCTCTCGTCAGACGGCGTACGCCTTGATCCGAATTTCTCCCTTGGACACGTCGACCGTCCCCGGAGCCCAAACCTGGATCGGGTTCACCCACAAGTACTCTGGGTGATTGCTCGTCAGCGTCACGTTCTCCTTGAGCTGAAAGACCGGCGATCCTTCCTCCGGGATCGCCACGCCGTCGGCAGCGAGCGAGATCTTCTTTTCGTCCTCGGTCGTGATCTCTGCGTGAATGTCGAGCTGGCAGCGGCCATCGGCGCGGATGTGAAGATAATCCACGCCCTTGACCGTCCCATTCAGCCTCCCGGTAACAGGCCCCTCGAAGTAGACGTCGAACCGCGCCCCCTCGGCTGGTGGCGTCGTCTGGCCCGAAAACACCCCTTCCGCCGAGCAGCCGTACTCCACCACCTGCGTGAATTGGCAGACGTACTCGTAGATCAACTCTCCGGGAATTCCCGCGTGCTCGCTCACCGGATCCTCCGATCTGTTCGGGTCGGCCCTCTTCCGTCGACGAGCCTAACAGCGCACAGCCGAACGCTGTTCACCGCTCCGACGCGCTTCCATCCGAAGGCGACGGGACACCAAGAGACATTCCGGCACACTCGCGCACGCCGTTGTGGCACCGCCAGACGGGTACTGCGCGGCGTCTGCGGCAACAGCGCGGCGGACGGCCCTTCGGGACTCGGGCTCGTTAGCTGTCTAGGTGCGAGGTGGGCGCTTTCGTCGGCCGCCGCGCGGCAAGAGATACCAGGCCACAAGGGCGACGACGATGACCGCCGCCGCGATAGCCACGACTGCGACGGTGGAGGCAGCGACGATCACGAACCCAGCTTATCCCACCGCTCGGCAAGTCCTACGCGGCGAGCGGAACCGCTCGCGTCGTCGAACCACCGCTCTCAGGAGACTCATTCCTGAACTCGCCCAGGCGAGCGGCGTCGATCAGTCGTCCGGCAGCCAGCCGCGCCGATACTTGACGAACCGCGAGCGCGGGAGCTTCGCCCACACCTTCGCGTAGGCGATCGCCGGTTCGGAAGTCTCGCGCGCCACGCTGGCTCCGTAGCGTGCTGCCGCCTTGCACACGGTGTAGAGGAGGCCGCCGCCAACCCCTCGTCCACGCGCACCGACCGCCAGCACGACCGCCGATTGCTGACTGTCCGCCACGATGATGTGCTCCGTCTCCGGCGCGCAGTAGAAGAAATCCCACGCGACGAGGCGCTGTTCGCGGCCCTCGACGATCAACGTGCACTCGCCGGCGAGAACGAGGAACGTTTCCTGCGCCTTTTCGCGGTGGTACATGCCGAACCGCTCGCCTGGCCCCAGCACCGTAACGTTGATCCCGAAGTGAGGGAAGCGCTTCTTGCCCTCGAAGGTGCAGTAGGCACCAAGCGGCCCTTCATTTTTCCAGCGGGACTCGCGCGCGTTCACGACGAACCAACCATCGCCGTCGACGACTAACCCATTCCGACTGGTGCGCATCGGAGCCTCAGCCACACCGCGAGTCTCACACACTCGACGGACCACCATCCAGCTATCGCTCAGGGGTCATTCCGGAACACTCGCCCAGCCGACTATCTGCGAACGTTACGGGCATGCAGCGACGTGCGCCGGAACATCCCGCTGCGCCGTCGGCGACACAGTTCGCCGACCTGAACGATCTCCTGGCGAGGTTCGTCGCCCGGGTTTCTTCGATCTTGGGGCCGAAATTGGTCGGCATGTACCTCACCGGCTCATTCGCGCTCGGCGGAGGCGATGCCGCGAGTGACTGCGACTTCCTCGCTGTGACGGAAGGCAGCCTCCGCCGCCAGGAGGAGTCCGGGCTTCGGCGGCTTCATGAAAAAATTCCGAGCTGGCCCAGCTACTGGGGATACAACCTCGAAGGCTCATACGCGCCCAAGGGAGATCTCAAGACTTTGGCCGCGCTCGGGCAACCGTGGCTCTACGTAAATCGCGGCGGGCGCGAGATGGAGTGGTCTCCTCACTGCAACACCGAGGACGTCCGCTGGTTGCTCGTAAACCGGCCTTTGATCCTGGCGGGAACCGACCCGCGGGCGTTCGTCTGCGATGTACCTGCGTCGATCTTGCAGGCAACGATGCGACCGCAGATCGAGAACTTCCTCATCGACCTGACTGCTTGGGCTTCGTTCGACATCTCGTGGACGCAGCGCTATGCCGTCGAGGCAAGCAGTCGGATGCTCTACACCCTCGAACACGGCGAGCTGATCGCCAAACAAGAGGCGCTGGAGTGGGCGGCCAAGGCACTGCCGCTCGAATGGCGCCACCTGATCGAGCAGGTCCGGCAGGATCGCTTCATCCAGTGGAACACACCGCCGCGGCCAGGATCCGTCGACCGCGCGATCGCGTTCGTTCAGTATGTGCAGGAACGCGCCCGCCGGTAGCTCGTCTGGCGTCATTCCCGGAACACTGGCGCAGTCGAGGGAAGTTGGTCATGCATCGAGTCGGAGGACGACCTCGTCCGTTTCCTCGTTGCGCCCATGAGCGAACCCGCGCCCCTCGCCCACGATACGAAAGCCGCACTTCGTCAACACGCGAATCGACGCGGCGTTGTCGCTCGCAGCGCCAGCGTACAGAGGACGGGTTGCCTCTAGCTCCAAGAACTCCTGTAGGGCACGCGTGGCAATGCCGCGGCCCCAATCTTCACGGCCTATCCAATATGTGACCTCGCGGTGCCCCTCCAAGTCGAAGCTCGCAATGTGACCCACAACTCGACCGTCGATCTCGACGACCCTGTTCGTCTTAGACACGTCGCTCCGCAGCCGCGCCCACCGTCGCTCGAAGGCGGTTCGATCATTCTGATCCGGCGAAGTGAACGCGGCCATCCGTATCGCGTCGGGATCCGTCCAGTGCTCGAACAGCACGCCGAGATCGCGATCTTCGATCTCGCGAAGGACAAGCTGTCCCGAGCCCTCAGGCACGGCCGTTAACGCTACCTGCCACAAACTCGGTGACATTCCCGAACTGGCGCACCTCAGCGAACGATGTTCTTCTCGGCCGCCTCGCTTGCGTCCGGGCCGGGGTTGAATAGCTTCCAGTGTCCCTCCGAGACGACTTCGAGAGTGCCGCCAACCACTTTGATGGCGGTCTCGTCGTCGATCGCGTACCCCGGTACCGGTAGGCGGGCAGCCCAGCGCTCAGCGGCGGCCATCGAATGATCCGGCATTTCCTCGTGATCCAGGTGCGGGAACATCGCGAAATCGACCAATTCCAGCGCGCGGTCGCCACCGGTCGTAGGCGGGCTTCCGTAGACGAACTCCTCGCCCACGTGGGGGCCCATCACCAAGCTCCCGCCGCTCACACCTACCCAGACGGTCTCGCGCAGCGACGGCAACAGGTCTGCCAGTCCGGACTGCTGGATCCAGTAGCACAGGTACAGCGGATCGCCACCTCCCACGAGGAGGGCATCGGTCTCCTCAACCGCTTCGGTCCAATGCGCCCGTTCGATGCTGGGGAGTGCGGTGAGTTCGAGCACGCCCAGCGACTTCCAACCGAGTTCGCACAGCGGACTGGCGGCACGCCCGTTAATCAGCTTCCATGCGCTGGCAGCACCGCCGGGAAAGGCGTAGATCGCGGTCGGGACGCAGAGGGCTTCGGACTCGTCGATCGGCTTGCCGAGGAGATCGACCAGAGCGTCGCGGATGCTTGCGTTCTTGATGCCGGCCGAAGTGAGAAGAAGCTTCATACCGCCTCCCGGAGTCAGGGGCAAGACCGTCTACATGCCCTCCTTTCAACGCGATGCAGAGACTGACAGACCCGCAAGAACTCATCGCCTCCACACAGCCAAGGCATCAACGTCTTCAGGCGCCCTCCGGGAACACTGGCTCAGCCGACGTTGGCTGCCGAGGGAGCCTGCATACGCCGTTAGCCGCGGCCGGTGGGAAGGCCGCTCAACCGGCCTTGACAGAGGTGGCCATAGCAAACAGCCGCCCACTCGATCATCAAGACGCCGGATCCATGGAACTTGCGGCGCCTTTGCTCGGAAATCCCGAACCTCCCGCCCGACCGAGCTACGACGAGGTACGCGATCGAGCCGAGAGAGGTGAGAAGGGTCATCGCGAGCCAGAACAAGCTCCACTCCTCTCGATGCAGGAACGACGATCTCCCAGGACCCGTTCAGGATGCCTTACGGATCACTCGCCCAGCCCAGCTCGCACCCTTATCTTTTCGGGCTGGGCACGCCATGGCTTCCCACGCCAGATGTTGGTCGACAGCGCCCCTGCACAGAGATTTGGAGCGAGTCGAGGATCTGGACGACCTCTCGGCGCGTGTTGGTGTCAGCTGAGGCGGGCAGAGCGAGACCGGCAAAGAAGACACGCCGGTGCTCGCGGAATGACAAGTCCTTCCCCGGCGACCAGTCATTGTCGCCCTTGCGGAACGCAGAGAGGTCGAAGTGGCTTGGGCGTGCCCTGTAGAACGAGAGATCCTTCGGGTTGAAGTATGGGGGTAGGTACTCGACGACTCTGAGATCGACGATCTCCTGCGCCGTTACCTTCGAGACTTCGAAGCACAACGCGGGATCAGGGACGTAGCCATGGTTCACGGTCGTCAAAGTCCACCCATCTGGATAACGCACGCCGATCCCCTCAGAACTACTCGACAGGGAGTGCGTCAGCGTCCCGTCGGACGACGAGCCGCACGACGTCAGCGCAAGCGAGCACGCCACAACGAGCGAGCCTGCGATCACTGCGCGGCGGTTCATCGTCGAACAACCTACGGCGACCAGCCGCGCCGAGCTCCGGTCAGGGTGCATTGCGGAACACTCGCCCAGGTCACGGATGTGTCGTTTGGGCTGCGAGAATCCGGTTCTTGACCGAAGCGCGGCTTGAGGACGCTGGCTCCGGGCTCGCCCCCGTCACCGAGGGCTGGTTCGTCGTCAACGTGCGCGATGCCGAGTGGTTCGCTTCGGAGACGAGGGGCGCGGCGTGCTGGTTCGCGAACGAGTACGGCGACTCTCCGGTGGAATTCCCGCAGTTCGGGATCAACGTGACCGTCCTCGAGCCTGGCCAGAGCGGCGTCTATCACGCCGAGTCGAATCAGGAGGCGTTCCTCGTTCTCGGAGGCGAGTGCAGGCTGCTCGTCGAGGGCGAGGAGCGACGCCTTCGCGCCTGGGACTTCTTCCACTCGCCTCCCTGGACGGAGCACGCGTTCGTGGGAGCTGGCGACAGGCCGTGCGTGATCCTGATGGTTGGCGCCCACGTAGGTCCGGAAGCGCGCTACCCGGTCTCGGAACTCGCGGCGCGCTACGGGGCGAGCGTGGAGAAGGCGACATCCGATCCGGAGCAGGTCTATGCGACGGCCGAGCGGTTCCGGCGAGGGCGGCCGCCATACTGGTCCCGCCTGCCCTGGGGCTAGAGCCGTTCGCAGTAAGCCTCGGGGGACGGTCCTGAACTCTGGGCCAAGCGAGCCTCATCGCTTCCGACGGCAGACTCAGCCGCCACCCCGCGGAGGGATTGGCCGGTACCGTCGTCGGTGTGCCGCCTGGTTGCCCGAGGCCCGCGTAGGCGCCACTCCGCCCCGGTAGGTGGCTCCATCGGAAGGTCGGCAGCCGGTGCGCTGTACGTGGTCGCGATCGCCGCTGTCGTGGTCGGGGTGGACGTTCTGTTCTTCCGAAGCCACTTCTGGGAGCGGGTGGCGGCCAACGTTGGCATTGCCCTGGTGTTCGTGGCGTTCTACTTCAGGTTCCTGCGTTACGCATAGGGATGCCGGGAGGTCCGAGGATCTCGAGTCCGTGCTCCGCGGCGGCGGCCGTCATCGTCTCCATCGCGGGTGGCTCGACGGAGGCCGGCGGAAGCGCGAGCGACTGTGCCGGCTCGGAGAGAGCGCGGAGGAAGTTCTCGAACCCGGCGGGTTCGATCACGAGGAGGAAGCGCGCTTCGTCGGAGCTCACGATGAAGGTGTGAGGCACGTCGCGAGGCCCGTAGACGAATGAGCCCTCGGTCGCGGTGATCACCTGGCCGTCAACCCAGAAGGTCAGCTCGCCGGAGAGGACGTAGAACCACTCGTCCTCATTGTGGTGGACGTGAAGCGGTGATCCGTGGCCGCGAGGCGCCACGTTTTCGATGACCGCGACGCGGCCCCCGGTCGTCTCCGCCGACGCTTTGATCGTCGCCAGCGCCCCGAGGAACCAGCGGGCCTCCCCCTCGCCCTGCTGCATCGCGATCGGGACTGCGGGTGTGACCTGGCTCATGAGGTCTCCTCCCTCCGTTTTCGTGAAACTGCATGTCTCAGGACGCGGCGACGCTACAGGATCTTTCGGAAGCTGGGGCTTTCGGAAGCTGGGGCAAGCGTGTCCGTGCGCGCCGCTGCGACGGGAAGGGGCCTACTCGGCGGAGCCCCAGAAATCGGCGACAATTTCGCTGTCGCCCTCGACGTGCGGCCCGAAGATCAGAACTTCGAGTCCCTCGGGCCCAGCCTCGAAGGAGCGTGCAACGCCCGGACCAACCCGAACCGCATCAAGGGGCGCGAGCTCGACCAGTTCGTCGTCGAGCTTCACCTGACCCGAGCCTGAGAGGACGACGTAGATCTCCTCCGCGCTGCGGTGACGGTGGGCGAATGCCTCCCGCTGAGAGGGCTTGACGGTCAGGAAGTTGATGCCCGTTTGCTCGGCCCCGAGGTCCGCGCGAGGGAAGCGGGCCTCTTGCATCCTCGACAGGCCGTGCTCTGCCGCGCTGTCTCGTACGGCACGCAGGTTGGTCTTCGCGTAGCTCATGGCGCTTTCCTAACCGCTCGGCCTTCTTCCGTAACGGGGCCGCCTACGGGCTTCGCGCCTTCCACAGATCGTAAGCGCTCGCCGTCACGCGAGCCGGGCCCGCATCGCGAGCCCGGACTCCGACCACCGGCACCTGCGCGGACTCTGGTCGCAGGTCTAGACGTCTCGTAATGGAACCGGAAACGCCGCGAAGGGCAGCGGCGACTTCGGGCTCGGTCGCCACCGGAAATGACCCGAGCGAGCGCTCGCGCCGGATGGGCTCTCGCGGGCCCATGAGATTTGGCGGGCTAGACCTTCCCGGCAATTCTCCACTTCGCCCAGATCTGCGTCATTTCCCCCGCGGTCGCGCGGACCGAGTTTGCGGCGCTCAGCTTTCCCTGCGCGACCTGGGCGAACATCCTCGGGATCAGGAATCGATCGAGCATCTCGTTGACGGCCGGGTTCGTCGTGCCCGGGTAGCCGACATTGCGGGTGTCCCGCGCCGCGATGGTGGCGAGAATCGAGTACTTCCCGCGCGGACGGTGGGTGTCGGCGGCCGCAGCCGGCCGGAGTCGCTCGGGCGGCAACGCGCCGGGGAAGCTCGGGAAGCTGTAGAGCTTCGAAGCGAGAGTTGCCTGCTCGGCGCCGGCGCAAAGGTCGGCGAGGAACTTCTCCGCCGCCTCCCGGTTCCGTGCGAACTTCCAGATCGAGTAGACGCTCGTCGCCTGCGGCAGCGCGAGCCTGCCCTGCGCGCCGGCGGGCAGCGGCCAGATCCAGAGGTTGTCGGTGACCGGCAGCGCGGCATGTTCTGCATCGCGAACCCGAACGAGCCCCCCTGCCACGCGACCTCGATCGTCGCCTCCGCGCGGTTCGCGAGCTGCACCGTCCGGACGAACGAGGCCATCCGGTCGGGGAACGTCCACTCGGTGTTGTTGAAGAACACCCGGACGTACCGCGGCCCGAGCGCCATCACCTTGACCCCCAGACCAGAGAGATCCGGCGGCGGCCCGCTGATGTCCGCGAATACGTGCTGGTTGAACTGCCCGCCGAAGCCGCTGAAGTTGCTGACGAGACCTCGGTCGAGGGCGAGCGTGAACTCCGCCGGCGCCGTCGGCGTGCCCGCGCCCAGCGCAAGCCCGGGCGCAGCCATGCCGGCGAGACTGGCCGCGATCGCGCAGCCAACGTCGTCGGTACCAGAGCACCTCCGAAGCGACGCATCCCAGCCAGGCACCCCACCACGCACGCAGCGAGCACCAAGACCCGAGAGCGGATCACACCAACTCCCAATCCGCTTCAGCCGGACGGAAGCCTGACACCACCCGACCGGACGGGCATCAGGGCTTGTACTGAGGCGACGAGGATGCCCGAAGTTACGGTCGTTCCTGCCAACGAGGGCGACCTGGGATGACCTCCGGGCCGTCTTCGGGACGCACGGGGATCCGTCGAGATGCTGGTGCCAGCGGTTCAGGATGGCGCCGGGTGAGTCGCGGGTCACGACCGGCCTCCTCGCGTACCTCGACGGAGAACCGGTCGGCTGGTGCGCGGTCGAGCCGGGCCCGCCTATCCGCGCATGCTTCGCGACAACCGCGTCCCCTGGGTGGGCCGGCGCGAGGACAAGTCCGACGACGGCGTCTGGGCGGTGACCTGCTTCGTTGTCCGCACGGGCTTCCGGCGCCGAGGCATATGGCCCAAGCAGAGCGCCGCTAGAGAGGCCGCGCCGACTCCCACCAGAGCTCCGGAGCGAAACGCTGGATCGAGTTCGGCAGCTGCACCCAGGGGTGACGCCGAGAGTCGTAGCCCGATTCCGTCGGCGGCGGGAACGTCGGGTCGGTGAACGAGCCGACCGAGACGACGACCAGATCCGGCTCCGACGGCTCCGTGTAGAAGACCTGCGAGCCGCAGGTGGGGCAGAAGTGGAAGACGTGCTCCTTCCGGTCTGCCTCGTCGGAGGTCCGCGTGAAGTCGCTGAAGCGGCCGATCACCTGCACCTGCTCGGCGTTGAATCCGGCCTGCATCCCGAACGCGCTTCCCGTGCGACGCTGGCAGGCAAGGCAGTTGCAGATCGAGACTGCGAAAGGATCGCCCACGACCTGAAGCCGAAGCTCTCCGCAGTGACAGGCGGCTTCGCGTGGCCCCATTGCGCCAACCCTACAAAGACTCCGCACGTAACACTCCCACGCGGGGCACCGGAGAGCTCAAGAGGCGAGGATCATCGGCGGCGAGGGGGATATCCTCGCTCCCAGCGGCGCAGGCGCCGAGCGACACCGCCTGAGATCCCGCCGCCCTTGAGCAGGCGTCATTCGAGAACGCCCGCCACGCGGCTCCCATGGTCACCCGAACGATGAAGGCTCGTCGACTGCTCGGGGAGCACCCGCCTCGGGATGTCCGTCCACCAGCCGATCCGGCTCTCACGAGGGCGCGACTGTCGTTCCACCCCATTCCTCGGGGGCGACGTCGCGCACCGTCTGCGTCAGCTCCCAGCGGTGGCCGCCGATGTCCTCGACCACGCCTGACCGCTCGCCGTACTCCCACGTCGTCAACTCCTCCACGATCCGTGCGCCGCCTGCTCGCGCGCGGGCGAATGCCGCGTCGACGTCCGGCACGCGTACCTTGACGATGTGGGTGACACCGCCGCCGCTCGGCGCAACCCGATCGGCGCCACGGTCGGCCACGACGACGGCGCCGTCTGACCCGACGCGCAGCTGAGCGCGGTGCCCGTCGCCGATCCGCACCCGTTCCTCGAACCCGAACGCCGATTCCAGCCATGCCACCGCTGCTCGCACATCCGCATAGACGAGCACCGGCGTCACCGTGGCAGGTGGCGCAGAACGATTGGTCAACACGTGCGGAGACACCGGTGGGGCCATACCGCGCTCAGGCGACGTTCTGAACAGTCGTACACCCCGGGCACCTCACGTCAGGCGTCAGGACAGCGCGCGCTCGAGGGCGGCACGGTCGGTCGGTGCTCCGTGCGTCGGGAGCACGATGTCGATCGGCAGCGCAAGCAGCGGGCGCAGCCCCTCGACGACCTGCTCGCGCGTCACGCCGTCGGGCAGCCAGCTCTCCAGAAGCTCGATGCCCTGGCCACGGTCGATGAGCGTGTCGCCGACGGCGACAGCACCGTGGCTTTCGACCCAGAGCAAGACGTCGTACGGCGGCTCCCGTCCAGGGAAGGCCTCGACTCCGAAAGGCAAGCGGTCACCGGCCGAGAACAGCTGCGCCGGCATCCGTATTCCCCTGCCGCCGTCGTCGGGAGGCGGCGCGAACACCGGCGCGCGCAGGCTTTCCGAGAGGCTGCGCGCGTCACGCTCGTGCCACGGGTTCGTCAGAACGATGACCGTCTCGCGGTCGGCGGCGAGGCAGGCTACCGGCTCCGGCGGAACGGTCGGGTCGATCAGCAGGAGCCGCTCGCCGTCGTCGACCGCGTACGAGGAGACCTCCGGCCCCCAGTCGCGCCCGGCGGCATCGTCCTCCGCCGTCCACTCGGGGTGGACCGCCTCCCACCACCACAGCCCCGTCCGCAGCTCCTGCACGGCCGGACTGTACAAACACCTAGTCGCCCTCGCGGTTCGAGAGCCGCTCGTACACGTCGCGCGGTACCCGTCCGAGCAGATGGAACTCGTCGTTCGCCCGCAGGGCGCTCAGGTGGGCGAGCCGGTTGGACATGGCGAAGAACGCCGTGATCGCGCCGATCTCCCAGATCTCGTCGTCGGCGAACCCTTCCCGCCGGAGCCGCTCGAGATCCTCGTCGGTCACGCTCGCCGGCTGCGACGCGAGCTTGACGGCGAACTCGAGCATCGCCCGCTCTCGCTGCGAGAGATCGGCCTTCTGCCAGTCGGTGGCGACCTGGTCGGCAATCAGCGCGTTCCTGGTCCGGATCCGCGCCAGCGCCCCGTGGGCGACCACGCAGTAGGTGCAGTCGTTCGCCGCGCTCGTGGCCACGACGATCAGCTCCCGCTCGGCCCGGCTCAGGCCACCTTCGCGCTCCATCAGCGCGTCGTGGTAGGCGAAGAAGGCCCGCCACTCCTCCGGCCGGTGGGCAAGGCCGAGGTAGATGTTCGGCACGAACCCGGCCCGCCTCTCGACCTCGTCCAGGGCGTCCTGCAGGTCCTCGGGAAGAGAGCTCCGCTCCGGAACGGGAAAGCGGCTCACGCTCGGCTCGTCGGTCACCTCGGCTCCTCCTTTCGGGTCGGGAGCGATCGTATGCCGCCTTGTAGGGTGCCGCCGTGATCGACGTCGAGCCTCTGCTCGCCGTCCAGCGCGCCAGCTACGCGGCTGCGGGCGAAGGAGTGCGGGCGTCCTGGCCCGAGCGGCAGGCGCTCGACGCGCGGGAGATGGCCTCGCTCCTCGATCGGCACCGCTACTGCGTCCTCGCGACCGCCCGCGCGGACGGACGCCCGCACGCCGCCCCGGTCGCGTTCGTCGTCGCCGGCGGCGCGTTCTGGGTCGCGACCGTCGCCGGCCCGCGGCTCCGCAACCTCCGCGCCACGCCGTGGGCGTCGCTCGTCGTGATGGAGGGGCAGTCCGACGACGGTGACGGCGGGCAGCCGCACCGGGCGCTCACCGCCGAGGGGCCGGTGACGCTGCACGAGGTCGAGGCGGCATACGCGTCCTTCCGCGACCCGTGGCTCGCCCGCCACGGCCACCCGCCCGACTGGGCGAAGGCCTTCGCCGAGCTGCTGCCCGAGCGGCTCTTCTCGTACGGTGCGATCCTGCCGCCGTGATGCGCTACGGCCTCTGCCTGACGAGCTTCGGCACCTACTCCGACCCGCGAAACGTGATCGTGCTCGCCGAGCAGGCCGAGGCGGCGGGTTGGGAGGCGCTCCTCTACTGGGATCACCTCGCGTTCGTCTGGGGCCCGCCGGCGGGCGACCCGTGGGTCACCCTCGCCGCGGTCGCGAGCCGGACCGACCGGCTCCTGCTCGGCACGAACGTGACCCCGGTGCCGCGCCGGCGCCCGCACGTCCTCGCGCACCAGGTCTCCACGCTCGACCTGGCGAGCGGTGGCCGGGCGGTGATCGCGGTCGGGATCGGCGGTGTCGAGTCGGAGTTCGCCGCCTTCGGCGAGCCGACCGAGCCGCGGGTCCGCGCCGAGATGCTGGACGAGGCGCTCCCGCTGCTCCGCTCGCTCTGGTCGGGCGAACAGGTCACCCACCGCGGACGGCACTACCTCGTCGACGGGGTCGAGCTGCGCCCCCGACCGGTCCAGGAGCGGATCCCGATCTGGGTGGGCGGGAACAGCTCCCGCGCCCTGCGGCGGGCGGCCCGGTACGACGGCTGGGCCGCCGACAGCTCGCGGCCGGACGCGCTGACGATGACGCCCGAGGAGCTGGTGCAGGCGGTCGAGACGATCCGCGGCCTGCGCGGCGGGCTCGAGGGCTTCGACGTGGTCGTGAACGGGATCGCCGAGCCCGGCGACCGCGAGACGCCGGCCGCGTACGCGGAGGCCGGGGCGACGTGGTGGCTGGAGGGGGTCCACGACCTGCGCGGAAGCTTCGACGAGCTGCTCGCCCTCGTCCGCGGCGGGCCGCCGACCTGACATGCCCGAGGGCGACGTGCTCCACCGCGCGGCCCGGCGTCTCCAGCCGCTCGTCGGCGAGCAGGTCGAGGTCGAGACGCCGCACCCGCGCGCGGCGGCGGGCCGGATCGCGGAGCGGCTGGACGGGCGTCGCCTGCTCGGCGTCGAGGCGGTCGGCAAGAACCTGCTCCTGCGCTTCGACGGCGGCTGCGTCCTGCGCAGCCACCTGCGGATGTCCGGCCGGTGGACGCTCGTCCCGCGCGGCTCGACCCGGCGCGGACGGCCCTGGCTCGTCCTGCGCGGCCGCGAGCGGGAGGGCGTCCTCTGGAACGGCCCCGTGCTCGAGCTCCGCGCCGGCCGGCCGCCGCCCGTCGGCCCCGACGTCCTCGCGGGCGACCCCGACCTCGGCGCGATGATCGCAAACCTGCGCCGCCGGGGCGAGCGGTCGGTCGGGGACGCGATCCTCGACCAGCGGCTCGTCTCCGGGATCGGCAACAGGTGGAAGGCCGAGGCGCTCTGGGCGGCGCGGGTCTCGCCCTGGCGGCTGCTCGGTGACGTCACGGACGGCGAGCTGCGGGCCGTCCTCGAGGCGGCGGTGCGCCTGATGCGCGAATCGCTGGAGGGCCGCCTCCACCGAAACGCGGTCTACCGCAGAGCGGGCCGCCCTTGTCCACGCTGCGGCGAGCCGATCCGCGCCCGAGGCCAGGGAGAAGCGAACCGGACCGCGTACTGGTGCACGGGCTGCCAGCCGTAGAGCGTCGGAGCACGGTCAGACCCGTCGGGCCCGACCCCGCCGGGGGCGGCGAGGTCCGGTGCGACGGCTAGAACACGATCGTGCCGGTTCGTGCCCCGCACCTCCGCGACGCGCTGCGCGACTTCTGCCTGGCCGCGTTCAGGGAGCTCGGGCCCGAGGTCGAGCAGGGGGGCGAGATCCCGTTCCTCGTCGAGGACCACGGGGGGTTCTACGAGTACCGGCCGCTGATCCGCGACCACGTCCACGCTCGCGCCTACTGGCTCGCGCAGCTCGACGACGCCCGGATCGCGATCCGCGAGCTGCGCGAAGACCCGGCGGCGGCGCTCTTCGCCCGGGCCCACGCCGGGCCGGAGCCGTCCGCGGAGCGCGCCCTCTTTCGCGCCGTCCTCCTTCCTGTTCTCGTCCGCACCGCGGAGGGCTGCGGCGGCTTCGACTGGGAGGACGGTGCCTTCGGCCGTGTCTACGAGCAGCTGGAGCGGTCCCTGTACGGCGCGAATCGCGCGTACGTGGCGATCGTGCCGCTCGTCGGCCTCGCGGCGGCCGGGCGCGTCGAGCTCGCCCGCGGCGTTCACGTCCGGCCCGCGACCGTCGACGAGCTCTGCTCGAGCTGGCCGGAGGCACGTGACCTCCTGCCGCCCCGCTTCGGCCACGAGCCGGAACGGGCGTGCGTGCTCGCTCTCGAGCGCGAGCTCCCCGCCGGAGTCGATGCGCCCCCGGACGCTCCCGCGGAGCTCGCCGACGCCGTCACCGCGCTCAGGCTGGCCACCGCCGCGCCGGTCGCCGCCGGGCCGGTGGCCTTCGAGCAGCTCGACTGGCATCCGTTCGGCATCCGGCCTCTGCTCGGGATCGCCGCGACCGAGCCTGCAGGCGAGCCGACGCGCCTGGATCCCTGGCGGGCCGGGCTCGCCGGCGAGCTGCTCGAGCGGCTGGGGCAGTCCGAGGACGACGCCGAGCTCGGCGAGGCGCTCGAGCGCTGGGAGCTCTCCCGGTTCGAGGGCGAGCCGGCCCGCTCCGAACGGCTGCGCGAAGCGCTCTCGGCGCTGCTGGGCGGCGTGGACGGGCTGTGGGCGGCGACGATGCGAGCCGCCGTCCTCGTCGGCGACCCCGGCCCGGCGCGCGAGCAGCTCGTCGGCGGCCTGCGCGCGCTTGCCCGTGGAGAGCAGGGTGGGCCGGAGGTCGAGGACGTGGTCCGCCGAGCGCTCGTCGAGACGCTGCTCCACGCCGAGCGCGACTGGCTGCTCGTCCGGCTCGACGAGGCGCTCCTCGGCCTCCGCGCCCGGCCGCCCGGCTACTACTCGGCGCGTCCCTTCAGGCACGAAACCGGCACAGCGGCGTGAGGCCGCGACAGCCACCATGGAGGCGTGGAGGAGGCGCGGCGCGTGCTGGCACGCCTGGAACGGATCGAGCTGCTCGAGCGGGAGCATGCGCGGCCGGGGGCTCTGCTCGCCGAGCTCTGGGCGCTCCTGGCCGAGGCCGAGGCGTGGACGAAGGCCGAGCGGCACGTCCCCGGCGAGGCGATCGATGCCGTCGAACGCTGCCGCCGGCTGCTCGAAACCACGGGCAGGACTCTGCTAGCCTGAGCCGAAAGACGGCCCGGCAGCATGGCGGTCGTACAGGACATCGAGCGCCCGCACCCTCGGGCGCGGACCTCTAAAGGAGTCACCGTGGGAAGGGTCATCGCGTTCGCCAACCAGAAAGGCGGCGTTGCGAAGACGACCTCGACGCTGAACCTGGCGGTCGCGTTCGCGGAGAAGGGCCACAGGGTGCTCGCGATCGACCTCGACCCGCAGGGCAACCTGACGATGAGCCAGGGCCTGAACCCGGACACGATCGAGCGCTCCATGTACGACGTGCTCGTCCACAAGCTGCCGATGGAGCAGATCGTCCACCAGGGCGAGATCGACCTGGCGGTCGCCTCGATCGACCTCGCGGGCGCCGAGCTGGCGCTCTCCGCCATGATCGGCCGCGAGCGCGCGCTGGAGAAGGCGTTGCAGCCCGTCGCGGGCAACTACGACTTCGTCATCATCGACACGCCGCCGTCGCTCGGGCTGCTGACCATCAACGCCCTCGTCGCCTCGAACGGCGTGATCGTCCCGGTGCAGTGCGAGTACCTCTCGCTGCGCGGCCTGGTCCAGCTCGAGAACACGCTCAGCATGATCCGTGAGAACCTGAACCCCGAGGTCGGGATCGAGGGGATCCTGGCGACGATGTACGACAGCCGGACGCTGCACTCGCGCGAGGCGCTCGAGATCCTGGAGGAGAACTTCGGCGAACTCGTCTTCAAGACGCGCATCCGCAAGACCATCCGCTACGCCGAGGCACCGGTGAAGGGCACGTCGGTGCTCAAGTACGAGCCGACGGGAAACGCCGCCGAGGCCTACCGCGAGCTGGCGAAGGAGGTGCTCAATGGCACGCAAGCGCGCAAGCATGCGTGAGGGCCCGCTGGCCGAGCTGTTCCGGGCGACCGAGGCCGCGCAGCGAAAGGCCGGCGCCGACGATCCCGCCCCGACCCCGCCCGGGACCGAGACCGAGGAGCCCGAGCCCCAGCCCGAGCTGCCCCCGGCCGCCGCGACGCCGTCCCCGCCGGCCGAGCAGGAGCCTCCACCCGCGGAGCCGCGCGTCGTCCACGAGCCTCCCGCGGTCGTCGAGCCGCCGTCGGTCGAGCCGGCGCACCATCCGGCCGAGTACGCCCCTCCGTCGGGGGTCGCGGAGGAGCGGCCCGCCGCGCGCTGGGTCGAGCCGCTTCCCGAGCAGCCGCCGCGCCTCTGGCAGGCGCCGCGTGCCGACTCGGCCGCCTACCTCGCGGTCATCCGCGTCGTCGGCGTGGGCGGGGCGGGGCTGAACGCGGTCGACAGGATGATCGACGCCGGCATCACCGGGGTCGACTTCGTCGCCGTCAACACCGACATCCAGCAGCTGCAGATGAGCGACGCGCCCGTGAAGATCCACATCGGCCGCGAGCTGACCGAGGGCCTCGGCTCCGGCGCCGATCCCGAGATCGGCCGCTCTGCCGCCGAGGAGGCCTACGACCAGGTCAAGCGCACCCTGCGCGGCTCCGACATGGTCTTCGTCGCCGCAGGCGAGGGCGGCGGCACCGGCTCCGGAGCGGCGCCGGTGATCGCACGGATCGCCCGTGAGCTGGGCGCGCTCGCCGTCGGGATCGTGACGACGCCGTTCCGCTTCGAGGGCACGCGGCGCAGGTCCGCGGCCGAGGCCGGGGTGGACGCGCTCCGCCAGGCCTGCGACACGGTGATCGTGATCCCGAACGACCGCCTGCTCGAGGTGCTCGAGAAGAACACCGCGATGCTGGACGCGTTCCGGATCGCCGACGACGTGCTCCGCCAGGGTGTCCAGGGCATCTGCGACCTGATCACGATGCCCGGGCTGATCAACCTCGACTTCGCGGACGTGCGCACGGTGATGCAGGACGGCGGCAACGCGCTGATGGGGATCGGCTTCGCGACCGGCGAGAACCGCGCGCGCGAGGCGTCCGAGCGGGCGCTTCGCTCTCCCCTGATCGACACCGAGCTCGCCGGCGCGCGCGGAATCCTGCTCTCGATCGCGGGCGGAGAGGACCTCTCGCTCTTCGAGGTCAACGAGGCTGCCGAGGTCGTCCGCCAGGGCGCGGTCGACGACACGAACCTGATCTTCGGCGCGACGATCGACGAGCGGCTGAACGGCCAGGTCTGGGTGACGGTGATCGCCACCGGGCTCGGCGGCGAGCGGCGGGCGCGCCGCCCGCTCGCGGTGCACCCGCACGACACGCCCGCCGACGACGAGCTCGAGCCGCCGAGCTTCCTGCGCGAGTAACCGAGAGAGGTCGGGGCCGGGCCAGCTTCCGCAGGCCGGGCGCGGCGACGTATTCATCCCGACGGCTCTACGCTTGGCGGATGAAGGGCGCGATCGCCGCCGGCCACCCGCTGACCGCCGAGGCGGGCGCGCGGATCCTGGCCGAGGGCGGGAACGCGGTCGACGCCTGCGTCGCAGCCGCACTCGCCTCCTGGGTCGCCGAGAGCCCGCTGACCGGGCCCGGAGCCGGCGGGTTCATGCTCGTCCACCGCGCCCGCGACCGTGCCGACCGTCTGCTCGACTTCTTCGTCGCCACGCCGGGCCTGGGCGCGGGTTCCCCCAGGCGAGCCGAGATGGAGTCGGTGGACGTCGACTTCGACCGCGAGACGGCGCAGGTCTTCCACATCGGAGCCGCCTCGTGCGCGGTTCCCGGGGCGGCGGCCGGGCTCGAGGCCGCGCATCGCACGTACGGGACGCTTCCCTGGCCGCGGCTCTTCGAGCCTGCGCTCGCGCTCGCCCGGGACGGCGTCGAGCTGACCCGCCCGCAGGCATACCTGCACGCGATCCTCGACCTGATCCTGAGGCACACCGACGAGGGTCGCCGGATCTACGGCCGGACGACCCGTCTCGTCGCCGGCGACCGGCTGGTGCTCGCCGACCTCGGGACGACGCTGGAGGAGCTGGCGCGGGGAGGGGCGGCAGCGGTCTACGGCGGTCCGCTCGGTCGCGAGATCGTCCGGCACCAGCGTGCGGAGGGAGGCGCGATCACGGCTGCCGACCTGGCCGCGTACCGCGTCGTCCGCCGCCGGCCGGTCCGGGCCCGATTCCGGGCTCACGAGTTCGTCTCGAACCCCCCGCCCTCTTCCGGTGGGGTGCTGATCGGCTACGGGCTCCGCGTGCTCGACTCGCTCGGCCCGGACGGTGCGCACGGCAGTGCCGACGCGGTCGCCCGGCTCGCGGAGGTGATGCGCGAGCAGGCCCGCGTCCGCGGAGGGAGCTTCGGCCGCGACCTCCACCGCGGCGGCCTCGCCGCCCGCCTCTATGCCGAGACGAGCGTGCGCGCCGCGTTGCGTCGGGTTCGGGCCGGTCTCGCGGGTGCCGTCGAGCCCGGTGAGCGGGGAACGAGCCACATCTCGGTCGTGGACGGCGAGGGGAACGCGGCGTCGATGACCGCCTCGACCGGCTCCGGCTCGGGCGCGATCGTGCCCGGCACCGGCATCCACCTGAACAACATGCTCGGCGAGTACGACCTCAACCCGGCGGGCGGCGGGGCCCGCCCCGGCATGCGGCTGACGAGCATGATGGCACCGTCGGTCGTCCTGCGCAGCGGCCGCCCGCGGCTCGTGGTCGGGAGCGCGGGCTCCGTGCGGCTCCGCGGCGCCATCCTCCAGGCGGTCGTGAACGTGATCGAGCATGGGCTCGGCGTCGAGGCGGCGATCGAGGCCCCGCGCGTCCACGTCGAGGAGCCTCACCTGCACTGCGAGGGCGGAGCCGAGCCGGCCGAGCTCGACCGGCTGGAGGAGCGCGGCTACGACGTCGTCCGGTGGCGCCGGCGGAATCTGTACTTCGGCGGGGTCGCCGCGGTCGAGGTCGCACCGGACGGCTCGCTCCACGCCGCCGGCGACCCGCGGCGGGGCGGGCACGGGATCGTCGTCGGGTGACCCGGTACCGCATCCGTCCGGCGCAGCCGGGGGACGCGGCCGCGCTCGTCGCGCTCGCCGAGGCAGTCGGGTCGGAGCCGGAGGGATGGCTGATCTCGGAGCGCCGCTGGCGGTCGGTCGGCGACGAGCGGCGGTACCTGCGGGCGGTGCGGCGGCATCCGGATGCGGTCGTGTTCGTCGCGGAGGGAGAGGGCGAGATCGTCGGGCGGATGTCGATCTCGCGGGATCCTCATCCGGCCAGCCGGCACGTGGCCGACCTCGGGCTGATGGTCGCCGGGCCCGCGCGCCGGCAGGGGATCGGCCGGGCGCTGCTCGACCAGGCGGTCGTGTGGGCTCGCGGGGCCGGCGTGCGCAAGCTCGAGCTGCACGTCTTTCCGCACAACGAGCCCGCGATCAGGCTGTACGAGGGCTTCGGGTTCGTCCGCGAGGGCTACAGGAAGGAGCATTACCGTCGGGGCGGTGTCTACGTGGACGCGATCCTGATGGCCTACGAGGTCGGCCGGTAGGCAGGCGGGAGACGCCTGCCGGCGTGGGGCAGGGGGCGCGCTACTCGCGCGTGACCTTGCCGTTGCCCGAGGCCCGCTCCCGGATCTCGCGCTCCCGCGCCAGCGCCTCGGCCGCGCGCTCGAGCAGGACGGCCAGGCGCTCGAGCCGGGCGCGCTCGGAGCGCAGCTCGAGCAGCTCCTGCTTCAGCTCGTGGCCGAAGTCGACGCGCGCGGCCAGCCGGTAGGACAGGTCGAGAGCGTCCGCCGGGGGCTCGTCGACGTCCTCGGCCTCGGCGACGACCACCAGCCGGCGGAACAGCTCCAGGGCCCGCTCCGCCTCCTCGGCCGTGACCGGCTCGCCCTCGTCCTCGACCGGCTCGACCTCGGCCGTCCGGAAGGCCCGTCCCTCCGTCAGCTCCACGACGCGGAACCGCTCGCGCCCCTCGACGAGCACGTTCATCCGGCCGTCCTCGAAGGTCTGGAACAGCTCGACCACCGCCGTGCGCGTCCCGATCTCCCGCAACCCGTCGGAGTCCTCGAAGACCAGCCCGAACTCGCCGTCGCCCGTCAGGCACTCCGCGATCAGCTCCTTGTAGCGGTCCTCGAAGATGTGCAGCGGCACCCGCTCGCTCGGCAGGAGGACGAGCTCGAGCGGGAAGAGGCCGATTTCCGCCACGCCGGAAGCCTAAGGGCGGGCTAGAGTCCGTGCGTGGCCTCGTCCGTTCACCGGGTCGCCGACAGCTTCTTCCGCCCGTCCGTCCAGGGCCTCGTCCCGTACGAGCCCGGCAAGCCGGTCGAGGAGGTCCAGCGCGAGCTCGGGCTCGCCCGCTGCGTCAAGCTCGCGTCCAACGAGGGGCCGTTCGGGCCGTTCCCGGCTGCGCTGGAGGCGCTCGCCCGGAGCCTTCCGGAGCTGAACCGCTACCCGGACGGCGGCGCGTGGCGGCTGCGCGAGGCACTCGCGGAGCGGCTCGGCGTGCGCTTCGAGGAGGTCGCGGTCGGGGCAGGAGCGGACGGAATCGTCGACTGCCTCTCCCAGGCGGCGCTCGCCCCCGGCGACGAGGTCGTCTGCGGCTGGCCCTCCTTCCCGAGCTACGTGATCGACGCCGTCAAGCAGGGAGCGGTCCCCGTGCAGGTCCCGCTCCGCGCCCACCGCTACGACCTCGACGCGATGCTCGACGCGATCGGCCCGCGGACGAAGCTCGCGTACGTCTGCCACCCCAACAACCCGACCGGGACGTCGAACACCCGCCACGAGCTCGAGGCGTTCCTCGACGCCGTTCCCGCCCACGTGCTCGTCGTGGTCGACCAGGCCTACCGCGAGTACGTCGACGACCCCGGTTACCCCGACGCGATCGAGGAGCTCTTCAGGGCCGGACGCCCGATCGGCGTTCTCCGGACGTTCTCGAAGATCTACGGGCTCGCCGGGCTGCGCGTCGGCTACATGGTCGCCGAGCCCGCCGTCGTCGCGGCTGTCGGCAAGGTGAGGCGGGCGTTCGACGTCAGCACGCCCGCGCAGGAGGCGGCGCTCGCCAGCCTCGACGCCCCGGAAGAGGTTGCGCGCAGGCGCGGGCTGAACGCGGAGGCGCGGGAGCAGCTCCGTGGGATCCTCGCCCGGCACTTCGAGGTCGCCGGCCCGGCGGTGGCCAACTTCCTGTACGCCGAGGTCGGCGCCGACGCGCGACCGGTGTTCGAGGCGCTCCTGGCCGAGGGCGTGATCGTCCGTCCCCTGCACGGCTTCGGGGCGCCGACCGCGATCCGCGTCACCACCGGAACGCCGGACGAGCACGAGCTCCTCGCGCGGGCGCTCCTCCGCGTGCGCTCCGCGCTCACGCGTTAACGTCGGCTTCCATGCTGTCGCCGTTACTCGCCCGCCAGCGGGATCTGCTTCGCTCGTCCCCAAGCTTCCGGTTCCTCCTCGCCTCGTACCTGGTCTCCGGCCTGGGGACGTTCCTGGCCGTCGTCGCGCTCAGCGTGGACGTCTGGGACCGGACGCACTCCGGCGTCTGGGTCAGCGGGCTGCTGATCGCCGACTTCCTGCCCGCGGTGGCGATCGGCCTCGTGCTCGGCCCGCTCGTCGACCGGTTCTCGCGCAAGGCCCTGCTTGTCGGCGCGGACGTCGTCCGGATCGCGGTGTTTGTCGCGCTGGCGTTCACGACCGGGGCGGGCCAGATCGTGGCGCTCGCGCTCGTGGCCGGGATCGCGACGGGCTTCGCCCGCCCCGCCGCGTACGCCGGCCTGCCAAACCTCGTCGAGGAGGAGGGCCTGCCCCGCGCCAACTCCCTGCTCAGGATCGCCGAGCAGCTGACGATCACGCTCGGCACGGTCCTCGGCGGCCTGCTCGTCGCGGCCGCCGGCCCCCATCCGGCCTACGCGATCAACGCCGGCAGCTTCCTGGTCTCCGCCGTCTTCCTCCTCCGGATCTCGGGCGGGCTGCTCCAGCTGGGCCACGTCGAGAGCCGCGGCCACTGGCGCGACGTCGCCGACGGGATCAGGATCGTCCGCGGGTCCCGCGCGCTCGTCACCGTGCTCCTGTCGTGGAACCTGGTGATGATCACGTTCGCGTACCAGAACGTGTCCGAGGTCGCGCTCGCGAAGGTCTCGTTCAACGCCGGCGACTTCGGCTTCGGGCTCCTGTGGGCCGCCAACGGCCTCGGAGCCGTGATCGGCGCCCTCTCCGCCCCGCTGTGGCTCGAGCGGCGGCGCATGACCACCCTGTACGGCACCTCGATCGGGCTGATGGGCATCGCCGACGTGGCCGCGGCCTCCTCGCCGAACGTCTGGGTCGCGGTCTGGTGGGTGGTGCTGAACGGGATCGGAAACGCGACCGCGCTCCTCTGCAACACGCTGCTCGTGCAGCGCAGCACCCCGGACAGCGTCCGGGGCCGCGCCTTCACGCTGATCATGGGCACGAACTTCGCCGTCCTCGGGCTCGCGATGGTGGCCGCAGGCCTGCTCCTGAACGCGCTGGGCGCGCGCTGGGTGTGGGGAATCGCGGGCGGGATCGCCTTCGTCGCCGCTCTCGCCGGCTACTCGATGCTCCGCCGCGTGCCTGATTCCGTGGTCGAGCCGCTGCCGTCGTGACGGCCGCACGCCGGGCCTGGACGCGGGAGACGCTGCTCGCCGGGGTTCGCTCCGGCGATCGGCGGGCGCTCGCGCGGGCGATCACGCTCGTCGAGAACGGCGACCCGCTCGCGCGCGAGCTCGTCCGCGACCTCTACCCGCACACCGGTCGCGCGTACGCGATCGGCGTCACCGGTCCGCCCGGCGTGGGCAAGTCGAGCCTGATCGGCGCACTGCTCCGGCACGTCCGCCCGCTCGAGCGCACGGCCGGCGTCGTCTCCGTCGATCCGTCGAGCCCGTTCTCCCAGGGGGCCCTGCTCGGAGACCGGATCCGGCTCGCCGACCACTTTCTCGACCCGGGCGTGTTCATCCGCTCGATGGGCACGCGCGGCCACCTGGGCGGGCTTGCCGAGACGACCCTCCAGGCGTTCCTGATCCTCGACGCCGCCGGGAAGGATCTGATCTTTCTCGAGACCGTGGGCACCGGCCAGAGCGAGGTCGAGGTGGTCGGCGTCGCCGACACGGTCGTGCTCGTGCTCATGCCCGGCTCCGGCGACTCGATCCAGGCGCTGAAGGCGGGGATCATGGAGATCCCCGACGTGATCGCGATCAACAAGCTCGACCACCCGGCGGCGAAGACGATGCTGAACGAGGTGCGCTCGGTGCTCTCGCTCGACCGCGAGCGCGAGTGGAAGGTCCCGATCGTCCTCACCGAGGCCCATCGCGGAGAGAACGTCCCGCGGCTCTGGGAATCGATCGAGGAGCACCGCGCCTTCATCGAAGGCGGCGGGCGTCTCGAGGAGCGCCGCCGTCGGAACCTCGCCGGCGAGGTGTTCGCGGTCGCTTCCGCCCGCCTGCGGGCGCGGCTGCGGCAGGCCGCCGAGGCGGATCCCGAGCTCCGGCGGCTGCTCGACCGGGTCGAGTCCCGGGAGGTCGACCCGCTCACGGCGGCGACCGCGATCATGGCCAAGGTGTTCCCCACGGATGGCGACGACGCTCCGGCCGGCTGAGATCGAGCGGGCCCGCGAGCGGCTCGCGGGCGTCGCCCGTGTCACGCCGGTCTTCCGGTCGGAGACGTTCTCGCTGCTCGCCGGCCGCGAGGTGCATCTGAAGGCCGAGAACCTCCAGCGAACCGGCTCGTTCAAGATCCGCGGAGCGGTCAACAAGGTGGCAGGTCTCGACGAGGCGGCCCGGGCCGCCGGTGTGGTCGCCGCCAGCGCCGGCAACCATGCCCAGGCGGTCGCGTGGGCGGCGCGGGAGGCCGGCGTGCGGGCGACGATCTTCGTCCCGCAGGACGCGGCGATGGCGAAGGTGGAAGCGACGAGGAGCTACGGGGCCGACGTGGTGATGGCGGGAGAGGGCCTCGAGGAGGCGGTGGCTGCAGCGCGGCGCCGGGTGGGGGAGACCGGGGCGACGTTCGTCCATCCTTACGAGGACGGGGCCGTCGTCGCCGGCCAGGGAACGGTCGGGCTCGAGCTGGCCGAGCAGGTCGTGGAGGCGGAGACGGTGCTCGTTCCCGTCGGCGGCGGCGGCCTCGCCGCCGGCATCGGCGTCGCGCTCCGGGCCGTCCGCCCCGGGGTGAGGATCGTCGGCGTGCGCGCGGCCGAGGACGGCTTCGCGCTCGCGGACGGGATCGCCGTCAAGCAGCCCGGCGAGCTGACCGCGCCGCTCCTGGAGACGGTGCTCGACGAGATCGTCGAGGTCTCGGGCGAGGACATCGCGCAGGCGCTCGTGCTCGTGCTGGAGCGGACGAAGCTCGTAGTCGAGGGCGCGGGAGCGGTCGGGATTGCCGCTCTGCTGGAGAGCAAGATCGCCGGCAGCGGCCCGGTCGTGGTCGTGCTCTCCGGCGGGAACGTGGACGCGAGCACGCTGATCACGGTGATGCGGTACGGGCTGACGCTCGGCGGCCGCCACCTCGTCGTCCGCACCTGGGTACCCGACCGGCCCGGAGAGCTCCTGAAGCTGCTCCAGCTCGTCGCCCGTGAGCGGGTGAACGTCCTGTCGGTCACGCACCGGCGCGAGGGCGTGGAGATTCCCGTCGGCGCCACTGGGATCGAGCTCACGCTGCTCACGCGCGACGAGCAGCACTGCGAGGCGCTGATCACGGAGATGCGGGGATGGGGCTACCCGGTCGAGCGGCTGCGGTAGCGGCGGCGGCCGCGCTGGCCGTCGCCGGGTGCGGCGGATCGCGGCAGCAGCCGGCGGCGGCCGGCTCAGGCACTCCGTTCGCGTACGACGCATCCCGGCCGCTCGCGTTCGAGGATCACGGCCGCGTCAACGGCACCGCGTACCCGATCGCAGTCCACGACGTGTCCTACGCGGTCCCGGGCGCCGGCCGCGTCGTCGGCTACCTGGCGCTCCCGCCCGCCGGGAAGCGGCTCGCGGCGGTGATCTACGTGCACGGGTCGGGGGGCGCGCGCGACGACCTCGTGGTCCCCGCCACCTGGCTCGCCGGCCGCCGGGCGGTCGGGCTGACGATCACGGCGCCGTCGAGCGCCGCCGGCCCCGCACCGGGCAACCTGACCGCGGCGCAGTCGCTCGCCCGCGACCGGCGCCTGACCGTCTCCGACGTGGTCGCCGTCCGGCGGGCCGTCGACCTCCTCCGGACGCTGCCCCAGGTCGACGCAGGTCGGATCGGCTACGTCGGCTGGAGCCTCGGCGCGAGGATCGGGGCGATCCTCGCCGGCGCCGAGCCGCGGATCCGCTTCTTCGGGCTGATGTCGGGTGGCGCGACCCCCGTCGCCGCGTACGCCGCCCAGGCCCCGAAGGCGCTCCGCCCTGCCGTCCGGCGCGCGCTCGCCCCGATCGACCCGTTGCGCTGGATCGCACGCGGCCGTCCGGGAGCGATCGTGCTCGAGGACGGCCGCACCGACGCCGTCGTTCCCCGCTCCGCGCTCCTCGCCCTCGCCCGCGCTGCCCCGAAAGGCACGCCTCTGCGCTGGTACGACGCCGGCCACACGCTCACGGCGGCCGCGTACAGCGACGTGCTCGACTGGCTCGCGAAGAAGCTCGACATCCGCGGCCCGGCCGTAGCGGGCGCGCGGACCGGGCCGTAGACTCAGCGCGTGGGGGAGGCTCGCCGGGAGCGGAAGGTCGTCACCGTGCTGTTTGCCGATCTGGTCGGCTTCACGTCGCGCGCGGAGCAGCTCGACCCCGAGGACGTCGACGCCGAGCTCAGTCGGTACCACGCGCACGTCCGGGGCGAGCTGGAGCGGTACGGCGGCACGGTCGAGAAGTTCATCGGCGACGCGGCGATGGCGATCTTCGGGGCGCCCGTCGCGCACGAGGACGACCCGGAGCGGGCTGTCCGCGGGGCGCTCGCAGTGCGCGACTGGGCGCGCGCAGAGGGGCTCGAGCTCCGGACCGGGGTGAACACGGGAGAGGCGCTCGTCAAGCTCGGAGCCCGCCCCGAGGCCGGTGAGGGCATGGCGGCCGGCGACGTTGTGAACACCGCTGCCCGGCTGCAGGCGGCGGCACCGGCGAACGCGATCCTCGTCGGTGAGACGACGTACCGCGCGACGAGGCAGACGATCGACTATCGCGAGCACGCGCCGGTGCGCGCGAAGGGAAAGGCGGAGACGATCGCGGTCTGGGAGGCGACTCAGGCGCGCGCGCGGGCCGACGTCGAGCGGCCGCACGGCGCCGCGCTCGTCGGGCGCGGCGTGGAGCTCGGGCTCCTCACCGGCGCACTCGACCGGGCACGCGGAGAGCGGTCGCCTCAGCTCGTCACCCTTGTCGGCGTCCCGGGGATCGGCAAGAGCCGGCTCGTCTACGAGCTGTTCCGGATCGTCGACGACGAGCCGGAGGTGATCACCTGGCGGCAGGGGCGCTGCCTCCCGTACGGCGACGGTGTGACCTTCTGGGCGCTGGGCGAAGTCGTCAAGGCCCAGGCTGGGATCCTGGAGAGCGACGCCGCTGGCGAGGTGGAGCGGAAGCTGCACGAGACGGCGGGCGACGACCGGCTCGAGTCGCATCTACGCCCGCTTGTCGGGCTCGGCGCCCCGGAGCTCGGCGGGGACCAGCGCGCCGAGGCGTTCGCGGCCTGGCGGCAGTTCTTCGAGGCGCTCGCCGACGAGCGGCCGCTCGTACTCGTCCTGGAGGACCTGCACTGGGCAGACGACAACCTGCTCGATTTCGTCGACCACCTCGTCGACTGGTCGAGTGGCGTCGCCATCCTGCTCGTCTGCACCGCCCGACCGGAGCTGCTGGAGCGCCGGCCGGCCTGGGGTGGCGGCAAGCCGAACGCGCTGACGATCTCGCTCTCCCCACTCTCCGACGAGGACACCGCACGCCTGGTCGGCGAGCTGCTCGAGCAGCCGCTGCTCGCCGAGACGCAGTCCGCCCTGCTCCTCCGGGCCGGAGGCAACCCCCTCTACGCCGAGCAGTACGCTCGCATCCTGTTGGAGCGGGGCGAGCTGGCGGAGCTGCCCGAGACCGTGCAGGGCATCGTCGCTGCGCGCCTCGACCTGCTCGAGCCAGAGCAGAAGGCGCTGCTCCAGGACGCAGCGGTGCTCGGGAAGACGTTCTGGTCGGGAGGGCTGGCAACCGTCTCCGGCCTCGACCGCCGGTCGGTGGAGGAGCGGCTGCACGGGCTCGAGCGCAGGGAGTTCGTCCGCCGCGAGCGCCGATCGACGGTCGCAGACGAGACCCAGTACGCATTCCTGCACGTGGTCGCCCGCGACGTCGCCTACGCCCAGCTGCCCCGGGCCGCGCGCGCGGACAGGCATCGTCGCGCCGCGGAGTGGATCGAGTCGCTCGGCCGTCCCGAGGACCAAGCCGAAACGCTTGCCCACCACTACCTCGAGGCGCTGGAGCTCGCCCAGGCGGCCGGCCTCGACACGTTGACGCTGGTCGAGCCCGCCCGGCTCGCCCTCCGGGACGCAGGCGACCGGGCGGCGGCGCTCTATGCGGTCGAGGCAGCGGAGCGCTTCTACGACGCCGCCCTGCGCCTCTGGCCCGAGGACGATCCCGAGCGAGTCGAGCTGCTCTACCGGCGTGCCGTTCCCATCGGCCTGCACGTCGGCGGCGGCGACGTCGAGCGCCTGGCCGAGGTGCGGGACGCGCTACTCGTCGCCGGGGACGCCGACCGCGCCGCCGAGGCAGAGATGTTGATCGGGCAGTCCTTCTGGATGCAAGGGCGGCGCGCGCTCGCCGACGAGTGCGGAGCGCGGGCGGCAGCGCTGCTCGGTGAGGGGCCGCCGACGAAGTCGCGCGCGTGGGTGCTTACGCGCCTGGCCACGCGCGCCTACCTCGACGGCGACGAGCCGCGGGCACTGCAGCTCGCGTCGGAGGCGCGCGCGGTGTCCGAGCAGATCGGGTGGGACGAGGGTCTCAGCGATGCGCTCGGCCTGCTGGGAATGCTCCGGGTGGTTTCAGGGGACGCCGGAGGCGTCGAGGCCCTCGAGCGGAGCGTCGAGCTTGCCGAGGCCAGCGGGGCGCTCACACTGATCACCCGCGTCGTCAGCAACGTCGCCGTGGCCCATCAGATCCTGGCCGACCTGGAGCTCGCCCACGGGCTGCGGCTGGAGGCGGCGCGCGCGGCGGGACGACTCGGCTCCGAGGCGCTCACACGCTGGTATCAGGGCGTGCTCGTCGATCACCGCTACCGCCGGGGCGAGTGGGCCGAAGCGAACCGTGACGCGGACGACTTCCTCACACGGGTCGAGGCCGGCTCGCCGAATGTCGTCGCCTGGCAGGTCCTCGTGGTTCGAGCCGAGCTCCGCCTTGCGAGGGGAGACTTGGCGGGTGCTGTCGCCGACGCGGAGCAGGCGCTCATCGAGGCTCGAGCCAACGCGGAGGTGCAGGCGGTGAGCTTCGTGCTCGCCGGCTGCGCGCACGTCTTCACGATCGCCTCGGAACGCCGGCGAGGCGCCGAGCTCGCACACGAGCTCCTCGCTGCCTTGAGGCAAGGGATCCGCCTGCAGTTCGCGGTCATCAACCTGCCGGCGTTCGCGTGCGCAGCCGTTCGCCTCGGCCTCGGCGGCGAGCTCGTGGACGCGCTCGCCGGCCATCCCGAGTCCCGCTGGACGGAGGCGGTCCGAGCGTACGTCGCCGCTGACTTCGTCGCGGCGGCGGAGATCCTCGGGCGGGCCGGCGCGAAGCCCGACGAAGCCGAGGCGCGGCTCCGCGCCGGCGGCGAGCACATCCACCGTGCCCTCGAGTTCTACCGCTCGGTCGGCGCAACCCGCTACGTTCGCGAGGCCGAGTCGCAACTCGCGGCGATCGCATGAGCGGGGCTCGGCGCGAGCGAAAGGTCGTCACCGTCCTCTTCGCCGACCTGGTCGGCTTCACGGCGCGCGCCGAGGAGATGGACCCTGAGGACGTTGCCGCCGAGCTCGACCGGTACCAGGCGCGGGTGCGTACAGAGCTCGAGCGCTACGGGGGAACGGTGGAGAAGTTCATCGGCGACGCGGCGATGGCGGTATTCGGCGCGCCGGTTGCGCACGAGGACGATCCGGAGCGCGCGGTACGGGCGGGGCTCGCGATCCGCGAGTGGGCCCGCGAGGAAGCCGTCGAGGTGCGGGTCGGCATCAACACCGGCGAGGCGCTCGTCACGGTCGGCGCCCGGCCCGAGGCAGGCGAGACGATGGCCGCCGGTGACGTGGTCAACACCGCCGCACGGCTCCAGGCAGCGGCATCCGTGAACGGGATCGTCGTCGGCGAGCAGACCTTCCGCGCGACCGAGCGGGCGATCGAGTACCGGGAGCTGGAGCCGGTCGAGGCGAAGGGGAAAGCGCACCCGGTCAGCGTGTGGGAGGCGACCGCCGCCCGGGCGCGCTTCGCGGTCGAGCGCGTCCACGGCGCCGCGCTCGTCGGGCGCCGCCGGGAGGTCGACCTGCTCGAGGGGGCCCTCGACCGCGTTCTCGCCGAGCGCTCCTCCCAGCTCGTCACCCTGGTCGGCGTCCCCGGAATCGGCAAGAGCCGGCTCGTGCTCGAGCTGTACGAGGCGATCGAGCGCAAACACGAGTTGATCTCCTGGCGCCAGGGCCGCTGCCTGCCGTACGGCGACGGGGTCACCTTCTGGGCGCTCGGAGAGATGGTCAAGGCACAGGTCGGGATCCTCGAGGGCGACGACGCGGCGGAGGCCGAGCGCAAGGTGGCCGCGGCGGTCACGGACCCTTGGGTGCTCTCCCACCTGCGCCCGCTGGTCGGCCTGTCCGGCGGCGTCGAGGCCGGCGGCGACGCTCGTGACGAGGCGTTCGCAGCCTGGCGGCGCTACTTCGAGGAGCTCGCCGAGGAACGGCCGCTGGTGCTCGTCTTCGAGGACCTGCACTGGGCGGACGACCACCTGGTCGACTTCCTCGACCACCTCGTCGACTGGGCCTCGGGCGTCCCGCTGCTCGTCGTGTGTACCGCTCGACCGGAGCTGCTCACGCGGCGTCCGGGCTGGGGAGGGGGGAAGCCCAACGCGCTGGCGGTCTCGCTCTCGGCGCTCTCGGACGAGGACACCGCGCGCCTGCTCGCCGAGCTGCTCGGCTCCGTCCTGCCGGCCGAGACGCAGGTCGAGCTGCTCGCCCGGGCGGGCGGCAACCCGTTGTACGCCGAGGAGTTCGCGAGAATGCTGCGCGACCGCGGCCTGGTCGCCGAGGTGCCCGAGACCGTCCAGGGGCTGATTGCCGCGCGGCTCGACCTGCTCGAGCGCGAGCAGAAGTCGCTGCTTCAGGACGCTGCCGTGATCGGGAAGAGCTTCTGGATCGGCGCGATCGGAGCGCTGGCCGGGCTCGAGCGCCCGGCGCTCGAGGCGGGCCTGCACGCTCTGGAGCGCAAGGAGTTCGTCCGCCGCGAGCGCTCCAGCGCGATCGCCGACGACAGCGAGTACGCGTTCAGGCACCGGCTCGTCCAGGACGTCGCCTACGGGCAGATCCCACGGGCGGAGCGCGCCGAGAAGCACCTGCTCACCGCCCGCTGGATCGAGCAGCTCGGCCGCCGCGAGGACCACGCCGAGATGCTCGCCCATCACTACCTGCAGGCGCTCGAGCTGACGGCGGCGGCCGGTGGGAGCACGACCTCGTTCTCCGGCGCTGCGCGCGACGCGCTCACGGATGCCGGCGACCGCGCCCTCGCGCTCAACGCCTACGACACGGCCGGGCGCTTCTTCGGTGCCGCCCTCGACCTGCTCCCGGAAGGCGACCTGCGCGCCGGGTCGCTGCGGTACCGGCTCGGACGCGCTCTCGCCCTCGTCGGGGAGACGGATTTCGCCGTTCTCGAGCGAGCGCGCGACGAGCTGCTTGCCGCCGGGGACGAGGAGGGGGCGTCCGATGCCGAGACCTTGCTGTGTGTGGAGTTCTGGATCGCAGGCGAGCGCGACGCCGCGATGGAGCACCTCGGCCGGGCCCGTCGGCTGGTCGACCGGCTCCCGGCATCGCAGGCGAAGGCGCGGGTGATCGCGACTGCCTCGCGGTTGCTGATGCTCGCTGCCGAGAACGAGGAGTCGATCCGGCTCGGCGAGGAGGCTCTGGCGATGGCCGATCGGCTCGGCCTCGACGAGATCAAAGCGGCTGCGCTGATCAATGTCGGCTCCTCCCGTGGGGCGCTCGGCGGCGAGGAGGGCCTTGCCGAGATCGCCCGCGGGGTCGAAGTCGCGCGGGCGGCCAACGCCATCTTCGATGTGTGCCGCGGAATGGGCAATCTCGCCGCCCGGCGGTGGGCACGCGGCGAGCTGGCCGAGTCGATGCTGTGGCGGGAGGCGGAGCGGGAAGCCGAGCAATACGGCCAGAAGGGGTTCGCACGCTGGTTCCGTGGCGTCCTCGCCCCTGCGGAGTACGAGCTCGGAGACTGGGATGCGGCAGCATCACGGGCGGATCGATTCCTGGCCGAGGTCGAGGCGGGCTCGCCGCACTACCTGGCCTCTCAGTGCTACCTGTCCCGCGCGCTGATCCGGCTCGGGCGGAGCGACGACGCAGGCGCGATCGCAGACGCCGAGCGGGCCGTGGAATTGGCGCGGCGCGCGAAGGATCCGCAGGCCCTGTACCCGGCGTGCGCCGCGGCGGCGCACGTCTTCATGGAGCTGGGCGAACGCGCGCGTGCCCTGCCTCCGGCCGAGGAGTTCCTCGCCGGTATCGCCGGTGGACACGAGATCGGCTTCGCAGACGCGTACCTGCACATCCTCTCCTGGACCCTGACCGCGGCGGGCAGGGGCGAGGAGTCTGCCTTGCACCTGGAGCGCTTCACGAGGTTCCCCTGGGCGCGAATCGGGGTCGCCTTCGCCCTGGGAGACCCACGCGGTGCGGCAGAGATCTGCGTCGAGATCGGGGCGCTGACATCGGAGGCGTACTGCCGGCTCGCGGCCGCACGGGCCGGAGACCTCACCCAGCTCGAGCCGGCGCTCGCCCTTTACCGCTCGGTCGGGGCGACGCGTTACATGCGTGAGGGCGAGTCGTTGCTGGCGGCGACGGCCTAGGCCCCACAGCGGCGGAACTCGACCGTGTGGCCGCCGCGGCGTTGCCAATCCTCGATCCCGCCGTGCAGGACGGCCCGCGCGTTGACCCCCGCCGCGGCGAGGACGCTGGCAGCGATCGCGGCCCGGGGGCCGCTCTCGCAGATCGTCACCACGGGCTTCGTCTCGGCGACCGTCGCCCCGTAGGCGCGGAGGAGGCGGTAGGGGATGTGCTTGCTGCCCGGGATGAAGCCGGAGCTGCGCTCGTCCAGCTCTCGGACGTCGATCACGTCGACGGTGCCGCTCCGGAGCAGCTCGTCCAGCTCGTCGATCTCCACCGGCTGCAACGGCTCGAGCTCCTGCTCTCCCTCGAGGAAGCCCTCGAGCTCGAGGAAGCCCACCGCGCACAGACGGCGGGCGGCGAGCTCGGCCTCTGCAGGGGACGCGGCGTGGAGCACCACGCACTCGTCACGCCGCAGCACGAAGCCCGCCTTCGTTCCGAAGCCGGTGCCCGACACGGGCACGTTGAGCGCTCCGGGGACGTGGCCGGCGGCGTATGCCTCGGCCGCCCGCACATCGAGGACGGTTGCATCCTCTGCCGCCGCGACCGGCTGGGGCGCCGGGCACGCGGCCAGGAACGGCCCGCGGTTCAGCTCGACGATCCGCTCCATGTTCGGCGGACGGGGCGTCTCCACACCGGCGGTCTCGTCCACGAACTCGTGCACGGTGGCGAGGGCGAGCATCGCGTTGCCGCGCCGCTCGGCGCCGATCGTCGACGACAGGTCGGTGCTCATCCCGGTGCCGCAGAGCGAGCCGGCGACGTGGCCGGGGAAGACCCGGACGTCGTCGGGGAGCTCCAGGAGTCGGTGCAGGCTGTGGAAGAGGCCCTCTGCGCCCTCCCGTGCCTCGATGGCCAGGTCCGGCCGGGCGATCGAGCCGACGAAGAGCGAGTCGCCCGTGAGCAGCGCCCACGATCGTGGCCGCGCAGCCGGGCTTTGCCCGGCTGCGCCGGCGGGGACACCGTCGGCGAGGAAGCAGCAGTGCTCCGGCCGGTGGCCGGGCGTGTGCAGGCACCGGACGCGGACCGCCCCGGCTTCGACCTCGTCGCCGTCGGCGAGCGGGTCGTGCGGGTACTCCGCGCCTGCGGCGGCGTGCACCGACACGGGTATGCCGTGCTCGAGGGCGAGCCGGCCGTGACCCGAGACGTGGTCCGCGTGGGTGTGCGTCTCCAGCACCCGGACGATCTGAACCCCGAGCCGCTCGGCCTCGGCGAGGTACGGCTCGATCGCGTAGGCGGGGTCGACGAGCACCGCTCGGCCGCTCGCCTGGTCGCCGACGAGGTACGACGCGCAGCCGAGGTCGTCGTCGACGAACTGCTGGAACAGCATGGCGCGGGCACGGTACCAGCGACGGTCACTGTCTTTCGGATAGTTGTCTCCGGCGCGAGGCCGGGGCAACGGCTCGGCCGCGCGTCCGGATGGGAGCCCGCCCGGGGAGTGGGCACGGGCGACGCGGAAGATGGGCCGTTCGGCCCATGCGGATTCCGGGCTGGGGCGCTAACAATGGCGTGGGAGAGGGGCCGGGGCTCGCCCCGGCACGTGGACTGCGGCGGCGGCTCTCGGAGCCGCCGCCCTCCTCCTCTCCGCGTGCGGCGGGCCGGCAAGGGAGAGGCTGGCGCCCGCCTCCGAGCGGAGCGCGGAGCCGAGGACCTGTACACGAGCCTGCGGCACGATGTACACGACGGCGGTCCTCTCTTCGTGACGGTTCCGAACCCGGACCGGATGCGGGAGCGGAAGGCCGCACGACGCGCGCTGCGCCCGGTCGTCGAGACGGCCGAGCCGGACCTGTCAGGGGTCTGACCCCTGACAGGTCCAGAAGAGACGTAGGCCGGAGGGGACGCCCCAGCGCCCCGGTTGCAGCCCGTTGTCCTCCTCGACAGGTCTCGTGCGGCCATGGCAGGGGTCTGACCCCTTCAGGCCCGAACGGACGTGGTCAGCTCGGCGGGAGGCCGAGGTGCTTCGCGATCACCATCCGCTGCACCTCGTTCGTGCCCTCCCCGATCTCGAGGATCTTCTGGTCGCGGTAGAGCCGCGAGATCGGGAACTCGTCCATGAACCCGTAGCCCCCGTGGATCTGCAGGGCCGCGCTCGCCGCCCGGCTCGAGAGCAACCCGGTAAACAGCTTCGCCTGCGCGGCGGCAAGCGCGAACGGGCGGCCGGCGTCCTTCAGCCACGCCGCCCGGTAGACGAGCGAGCGGCCCGCCTCGATCTCGGTCGACAGGTCGGCGAGCCCGAACTGCACCGCCTGGAACGAGGCGATCGGCTTGCCGAACTGGTGCCGGTCCAGCGCATAGGCGTGGGCGAGGTCGTAGGCGCCCTGGGCCAGCCCGACACCCATGGCGGCGACCGAGATCCGGCCGCCGTCGAGAATCTCGAGGAACTGCTTGAGGCCCGCGCCCCGCGGCCCCAGCAGGTTGCCCTCCGGCACGGCGCAGCCCTCGAACGAGAGCTCGCGCGTGTCCGAGGCGCGCCAGCCGAGCTTGCGCATCGGTGGCGAGATCTCGTAGCCGGGCGTCCCGTTCGGGACGATGAGGTTCGAGATCTCGTCCTCGCCCGTGCGCGCGGTGATCGTCACGCACGCGGTGATGTCGGTGCCTGCGTTGGTGATGAACATCTTCGCCCCGTCGATCACCCACCGCCCGTCGCGGAGCATCGCCTGCGTCCGGGTCGCCCCGGCATCAGACCCCGCGCCCGGCTCGGTCAGGCCGAAAGCGGCGAGACGCCTGCCCGAGGCGAGCTCCGGCAGCCACTCCTGCCTCTGCCCCTCGGTTCCGAAGAGGACGATCGGCATCGTCCCCAGCGAGGTGTGGGCGGCGACGGTGATCGCGACCGACGAGTCGACGCGCGTGAGCTCCTCGATCGCGATCGCGTACGAAAGGGTGTCCGCTCCGCCGCCGCCGTACTCCTCCGGGACCGGGATGCCCATCAGCCCGAGCTCGGCCATCTCCTCGACCAGCTCGTACGGGAAGCGGTGCTCCCGGTCGAGCGCCTCCGCGACCGGCGCCACCTTCTCCCGGGCAAAGGTCCGGACGGTGTCCCGAATCAGCTCGTGCTCGGGCGAGAGGTCGAAGCTCACGGCCATTTCGCCGCTTTCGCGTCGAAATGGTAACCAGGCGGGCGCATCGGGTCGGCGGCCTTCTAGCGCACAGGGTCGCAGAGCCCCTGGGCCAGCTCGGCGATGAGCCGCACGCCGTAGCCCGTGCCGCCCTGCTGCGTCAGGTAGTCCTCGCGCGACCAGCGCAGGAAGGCCGGCCCGGCGATGTCGCAGTGCGCCCACGGGCCGTCGCCGGCGAACTCGCGCAGGAACGAGGCTGCGTACGCCGGGATCGCCTGGCGCCGGATCGAGGAGTTCTTCAGGTCGGCGAACTTCGACTCGTGGTAGCGGCGGAAGCGACGGTGGATCGGCATCGGCCAGGCATGGTCGCCGCTGGCCTCGCCGGCGGCGACGACCCGGTCGCGCCAGGCCTCGTCGTTGCCGAACACACCGGCATAGAGATCGCCCAGCGCGCGCTCCATCGCGCCGGTGAGCGTGGCGAAGTCGACCAGGTGCGTCGCGCCCTGAGTGCGCGCGTACCAGAGCGCGTCCGCGAGCACGAGCCGGCCCTCGGCGTCGGTGTTCGTGACCTCGATCGTCTTCCCGTTCATCGCCGTGAGGATGTCGCCGGGCCGGTAGGCACCGCCGCCGACCATGTTCTCGGTCGCTCCGATCACGCCGAGCACCCGCAGGGGGAGGCCGAGCTCGGCGATCGCGCCGATCCCCTCGGCCACCGCGGCTCCGCCGGCCATGTCGCCCTTCATGTCCTCCATGTAGTCGGCCGGCTTGATCGAGACGCCGCCGGTGTCGAAGGTGACCGCCTTGCCGACCAGGCCGAGGACGACGCCGTCGCGGGGGCCGGGCGGCTCGTAGCGGAGCACGATCAGCCGAGCCGGGTTGTGGCTCCCCTGTGCGACGGCGGCGAAGGCGCCCATTCCGAGCCCGCGGATCTCGTCCGGGCCGAACGACTCGGAGGCGAGAGTCTCGAATCCGGCCGCCACCTCGACAACCCGGTCGGCGAGCCGCTCCGGCGTGAGGTCGTTGCCCGGGCGGTTCGCCAGGTCGCGCGCCCGGTTCACGGCCTGCGCCACGAGCTCCGCCCGCCGCGCCGCCTCAAGCGCGGCGTCGTCCCCGCCCGCCAGGATCAGCCGCTCCACGACCTTCCGTGGCTCGGCCCTGGTCTTCCAGCGAGCCTGGTCGTAGCCCCCGAGCAGCAGGCCGTCCACGACCGCGCGGGCCTGCTCGGCGGGCTCGAGCGGCAGCGACGGATCCAGCACCCAGCCGGCCGCGCCGCCCAGGCCGAGTCGCGCGAGTGCCCCCGCCGCGTCGCGAATCGCGTCCGCGTCCACCTCCGAGCGCGCGCCCCCGCCCGCCGCGACGATCCGCGCGCCGCCGTCGCGGTGGAGCACGGTGGTGCTTCCCGAGGCGCCGCGCAGCTCCCCCGACGCTGCGAGGCCGGGGAGGCGCGGGTCGAGGCCGGGAGGAAGCTCGCCGATCGGATCGAATACTGCGAACCCGATGGTTTCCGCTTCGATCCGCTCCGGCCGCTCGGCGACAAAGATCTCCACCGGCCGGCGATGCTATCCGAGCAGGCGCGTAGCCTGCGCGGGTCCCTCCAGCCTCTTTACTCGACCGCCGATCAGACCTACGGTCAGAGCGAGATGAGCATGATCGAGTCCCCCAGGTTCCGCCGTCTCGGCCGGCCCTCCGTCGAGGAGCTCGAGGCGCGGATCCGCGCGCTCGTCGCCGACCGCCAGGCGCTCCGCGAGCGGGGCGCGAGCGCGAAGGCGCTCGAGCGCAACCGCCGCCGGCTCGCCCGCTGCCAGTGGGAGCTCTCCCTCGCGCTGATCGAGCGGCATCTCGTCCCGGCCGAAGCGGCGTAGCACCCTGCGGTTAGGCTGGCTCCCGTGTGGGAGCGGATCGACAGGCGCGCGATGGCCGCGCTCTCCACCGGTCACGCGGCGGTCGACTTCGCCGGCGGCGCGCTCCCGGCGTTGATCCCGTTCCTGAAGACGGAGTTCGACCTCTCCTACACCCTCGTGGCGGTGCTCGTGCTCGCCTCGGCGTTGTCGGGCTCGATCGTGCAGCCGCTGTTCGGCCTCTGGTCCGACCGCCGCGGCGCGATCTGGCTGCTGCCCACGGGCGTCGCGATCGGCGGAGCGGGCATGGCGATCGCGGCCGCATCGCCCGCTTACTGGGCGGCCGTGCTCTTCGTCGCCGTGTCGGGCCTCGGAACCGCCGCCTACCATCCCGAGGGGTCGAAGTTCGCCGCCTACGTCAGCGGCCGCCGCCGGGCGAGCGGGATGTCGCTGTTCTCGGTCGGCGGGAACGTCGGCTACGGCCTCGGCGCCTTCACCACCGGGCCGCTCGTGGCCGCCCTCGGCCTGCACGGCGGGCTGCTGATCGCCGTCCCCTGTGCGGTCGTCGCCGTCGCGCTCCTCGCGTTCCGACGCCACCTGCTCGGCTTCGTCCCGGAGCGCGAGCAGCGTTCGAGGACGGTCGGCGGCGACGACCACCGCGCGCTGCGCCTCCTCCTGACCGTGATCACGTTCCGCAGCCTCGCGTGGTACGGGCTGCTGACCTTCGTCCCGCTCTGGGAGGTCTCGCTCGGGCACTCGGCGAGCTTCGGGAGCTTCGTGCTGGGGATGATGCTGCTGACGGGCGGCGTCGGCACGCTCGCGGCCGGCCCGATCGCCGACCGGATCGGCACGCGGGCGGTACTCCTCGCCGCCAACCTCGCCGCCGGCCCGTTGATGCTCGTCTTCGTCCTGGTCGGCGGTCTTCCCGGCATCCTCGCGCTGACCCTGGTCGGCGTCGCGGTGATCGGCACGTTCGGGATCACGATGGTGATGGCGCAGCAGTACCTGCCCAGCCGGATCGGGATGGCCTCCGGGCTGTCGATCGGCTTCTCGATCGGCCTGGGGGGAATCGCGGCCGTCTTCCTCGGTGCGGTCGCGGACTCGATCGACCTGCGGACCGCGCTCTACATCAGCTGTGCGGCCCCCGTGGCGGCGTTTCTCCTCACCCTGCTGCTTCCGCGCGAGCACGCGGGCCGGCTCGCCCCCGAGGTCGCGGTGCCGTGAGGTAGGCTCGCCGCCGGAGATCAACGAGAGGAGTCAGTGGTGTCCGCAGTGACCGAGTTCTTCGACACGCTTCCGTCCCGCGTCGACCCGGGCAAGACGGCGGGCATGAGCAACAGCTACGTCTTCGACATCGAGGGCGCGGGCACGTGGACGGTGAAGGTCGCCGACGGCGGGGTCACCGTCGACGACGGCGACTCCGGTGGCGACTGCACGATCTCCACCTCGTCCGAGACCTTCGAGAAGATCGTCGCCGGCGAGCAGAACCCGACCGCGGCCTACATGTCCGGCAAGCTGAAGATCAAGGGCGACATGGGCGCGGCGATGAAGCTGCAGAAACTCTTCTAGGGACACGGGGAACCCGTGGTTCCCCCGTGCGCCCCCTCCTGCCGCTCGCTTCGCTCACGTCGTCTTCTGCCGGCGTGCGTTTGTGTGCCGCGCCCGCGCAGGTCGGGCGCGGCGGCGGGATACGGGGGGACCCGGCCCACGTTCGCCCGATGCGGTCGTACACGTCGAGTCGGTCATCGCCGGGGGACGAAGGCGAGCATCGCCGACTCGCACACCCGGACGTAGCCGATCCGCTCGTAGATCGCGTTCGAGACCGGGTTGGCGAGGTCGGTGAAGAGGAAGCAGAAGCGCCTGCCGCGGTCGAGCAGCGTCTGCGAGAGCTCGGCGACGAGGGCGGTCGCATAGCCGCGGCCCCGCAGCCCGGGCGGCGTGTAGACCGGGCCGATCCGGATCCCGTTCGGCGTCGGGCCGCCCCAGCCGGATACGGAGACGGCCCGGCCGCCGTCCTCCCAGAGCGCGAACCCGCCGTCGGCCGCGCCGAGGCGATGCCGGACGATCGCCCGGGCTTCGCTCCGGCCAGGGTCGTCCTCGTGGAGCACCTCGAGGCCGAACGCGAGCATCCAGTCGTCGAGCAGCACCTCGTCCTCGATCGTCGCGATCCGCGACGCGCCGGGCGCTGCGGGGACCGGCTGCACCCGCTCGAGCGCGTAGACGCCCTGGTCGCGGGTCAGACGCGGCTCGATCGAGTGCGTACGGGCCCAGAGCCGGGCGAACTCGTCCACCTCCGGGTGGGCGCCGACGACCCCCGGCAGCTCGCCGTCGATTCCGGCGGCGAGCGTCTCGAGGGCAGGACCCTCGCGCGGGCGGGCGAGAATCAGATTATAGGGCGGCGTCCGCATCGCGGCGGCGACCGGCTCGGGACCGTCGCTCACCACCCAGAAGCGCTTCTCCGCGTAGCGATCGGGATCGGTGCGAAGGCTGCCGGCGATGCCGAACAGCAGGTTGTGCCGGGCCTCGTCGGCGAGCAGCAGCGGGCCGGCCTGGTCGAGGAATGCGCCGGCGTCGTCGAGGGCCCGGACCTCCACTACTCCTCCAGCTCGGCGACGAGCGCGCCGCCCGCGACCCGGTCGCCCTCGGCGACGTGGAGCCTGAGGACGACGCCTTCGTAGGGCGACACGAGCGGCGTCTCCATCTTCATCGCCTCCAGCACGACGAGCGGCTGACGCGGCTGGACGCGCTCGCCCTCGGCGACGAGCACCCGCAGGACCGTGCCCGGCATCGGCGCGGTCACCCTGCTGTGCTCGGGGTCAGGGCCGTGTGTGTGCGCGCCGCCCGCCTCGTCCGGGGGCGGGTGGGGCGAAGGCGCGGGCAGGTTGAGGCGAAACGCGCCTCGCCACGGGCGCGGGGCGAGGCGACGGCGCTCGGCGAGCGGCCGATGCTCGACCAGAAACGCGGTCGTAGTCTCGCCCGCCCGCAGCGCCGGGTGGTCGACGAGCCAGCGCAGAAACGCGAGGTTGGTGACGACGCCCTCGACCTCGGTGTCCGCCAGCCCGTCGGCGAGCCGGTCGAGAGCCTCGTCCCGGGTGTCCCCGTGCGCGATCAGCTTGGCGATCATCGGGTCGTAGGCGAGGCCGACCTCGTCGCCCTCCTCGACGCCGGCGTCCACCCGCAGGCCCTCCGGCAGCCGCAGCCGCTCGATCCGGCCGGCCTGCGGGAGGAACGTCACGGGATCCTCGGCGTAGAGCCGTGCCTCGACCGCGTGGCCGCTCGGCGCCGGCGGGGCCGGCAGCTCGGCGCCCCGGGCGAGCGCGACCTGGACGGCGACCAGGTCGAGGCCCGTGACGAGCTCGGTGACAGGGTGCTCGACCTGGATGCGCGCGTTCAGCTCGAGGAAGAAGAAGTCGGCGCCGTCGAGAACGAACTCGGCGGTGCCGGCGCTGCGGTACGAGATCGCCCGGGCGAACGCCACGGCCGCCTCGCTCATCTGCGCCCGCAGCTCCGCGCCGAGCCCCGCGTGCGACGAAGTCGCAGGCGACTCTCGGCCGCGCGCTGGCGGCTTTGCCGCCAGCGCCAGCAGCCCCGGGGAGGGCGATTCCTCCAGCACCTTCTGGTGCCGCCGCTGGATCGAGCACTCGCGCTCGCCGAGCGCGACGGCGCCGCCGCGCCCGTCGCCGAGGAGCTGGATCTCGACGTGTCGCGGCCGCTCCAGGTAGCGCTCGCAGAAGATCGTGCCGTCCCCGAAGGCCGCCTCCGCCTCGCGGCGGGCGGCGGCCAGCGCCTCGTCGAGCTCGGCCGCCGAGCGGACGACCCGCATCCCGCGGCCGCCTCCTCCGGCCGCGGCCTTCACGAGCAGCGGAAAGCCGAGCTCGTCCGGCTCGCCCGCCTCGAGCACCGGCACCGCGGCCGCGAGGGCGGTGCGCTTGGCCGCGAGCTTGTCGCCGGCGGCGCGGAGGGCCTCCGGCGTCGGGCCTAGGAAGGCGACCCCGGCCGCCCCGACCGCCTCGGCGAAGTCGGCGTTCTCCGCGAGGAACCCGTACCCCGGATGGATCGCGTCCGCCCCCGAGCTCTTCGCCGCCCGGACGTGCTCCTCGGAGTCGAGGTAGGAGGCGATCTCGACGGTCTCGTCCGCCACCCGTGTGTGGAGCGCCCCCGCGTCGTCGGGCGCCGCGACCGCGACGGTCGCGATCCCGAGCTCGCGGCACGTCCGGAAGATCCGGACGGCGATCTCGCCGCGGTTCGCTACGAGGAGCCTGCGGATCTCCATGCCGGCGAGCGCTTCTCGAGGAACGCCCGCAGCCCCTCCTGGCCCTCGCCGCTCGAGCGGCGGTCGGCCGCGCGCCGGACCGCGTCCTCCTCGTCGGGCGGCTCGAGCGCGAGCCGCTTCGCCTCCCGGACCGCGACCGGGCCGCCGGCGAGCAGGTCGGCGACGATCCGCTCGACCGCCCCGTCCAGGTCGGCAGCGACCTCGTGCACGAGCCCGATCCGCAGGGCGGTCTCCGCGTCGAAGCGCTCGCCGGTGAGGAAGTAGCGCCGTGCGGCGGCGGGGCCGATCCGGGCCAGGACCATGGGCGAGATCACCGCCGGGACGATCCCGAGCCGGACTTCGGAGAAGCCGAAGACAGCGTCCCGGCCTGCGACCGCGACGTCGGCGCAGGCGGCGAGGCCGGAGCCGCCGCCGAGCGCGTAGCCCTGGATGCGCGCGACCACGGGCGCCGGGCAGCGGAAGACCGCCTGGAGCATGCGATAGAGGCGCCGGGCGTCCTCGACGTTCTCCTCGTAGGAGAGGTCGATCGAGGCGCGCTGCCACTCCACGTCCGCGCCGGCGCAGAACGACGGCCCGTCGCCCCCGAGTACGACCGTCCGAGCGTCGCCGACCTCCGCGAACGCCTCGGCCAGCTCGCCGATCAGGGCCGCGTCGAAGGCGTTCCGCCGCTCCGGGCGGGCGAGCGTGACCCGGAGGACGCCTCCGTCACGCTCGATGCGAAGTGTCCGCTCCGGCGAGGCCGGCACGTCCGCTATCGGGGAGCCTCCGTCCGGCCGGCGGCTCCTGCGTGCTCACCCGGGCGCAGCTTCTCGATCAGTGCCTTGACCTCGCGGAGCACGTCCGCCTCCTCGTGCCCGAAGTCGTCGAGGTAGGCGTGCAGGGCGTTCTGGAGCAAGCGGAGCTCCTCCTCGGTGAGGTCGATCGTGTGCATGGCGAAACTCTACGTCTCCGCCTCGACGCCGCGGCCGGGGGCCCGCCGCGGCGGGCCCCCCGCGTCACGATCAGCAGAAGACGGCGAGGAAGAAGTTCCTGTCGGCCGGGTTTCCGTTCGAGTCCTGCGTGAGCACGAACACCGCGGCCGCGATGGCCGTCCTCTGGGCGGCCGAGACCTGTCCGGTGTTCGCACCCGTAGTGGGCCCGCCGAGCGTTGCCAGGTAGACGCAGCCCGTTACGTCCTGGTTGAACACCACCTGGTATTGACCGGTTCCGATCTTCAGGGCGGACGCGACGCTCTTGTTGCGGACGAGCGTGCCGTTGGTGTCGACCGAGGCCCAGAGCGCCGTGGCCGCGGTGCCCGCCGGGCCTGCAGGGCCTGCCGGGCCGGCCGCGCCGGCCGCGCCTGCCGGCCCTGCCGGTCCGGCCGCGCCCGCCGGGCCCGCCGGTCCTCGGTGCCCCGCCGGGATCTGGCCGGCCCTGAAGTCGGCCCTGAGCAGCGAATGGTTCACGACCTTGGACGAGTTGACCGAGTTCGCCTTCAGCTGGGCGATCCCGACGCTGTTCCGCGGCAGCACGGTTGCCGCGTAGCCGGCTCCGCCGAGGGCGACTGCGAGCGCCGTGCACGCGATTACCATCGCCGGAGACGGACGGGGAATCCTTGGCATCTGCCTACCTCCTCTGGGGCTAGGGATCCGGATCGTATCGAGCCGCCCGGCCGACGCGGCGCCCGGCGCTCACATCCGGAAGACGCCGAACGTGGTCTCGGGGACCGGGGCGTTCAGCGCCGCCGAGAGGCCGAGCGCGAGCACCCGGCGGGTGTCGAGCGGGTCGATGATCCCGTCGTCCCAGAGCCGCGCGGTCGAGTAGTACGCGTTTCCCTCTTCCTCGTACTTGGCCGCGATCTCGTCCGGGTCGGCGTCGCCGACCATCGTCAGCACCGTCGCCGCCTGCTCGCCCCCCATCACCGAGATGCGGGCGTTCGGCCACATCCAGAGGAACCGCGGCGAGTACGCGCGGCCGCACATCGCGTAGTTGCCGGCGCCGAACGACCCGCCGATCACGACCGTGAGCTTGGGCACGGCGGCGCAGGCGACTGCGGTCACCAGCTTCGCCCCGTCGCGCGCGATCCCGCCGGCTTCGTACTCCTTGCCGACCATGAAGCCGGTGATGTTCTGGAGGAAGACGAGCGGAACCCGCCGCCTGCAGGCGAGCTCGACGAAATGGGCTCCCTTCTGCGCCGACTCGGCGAGCAGGACGCCGTTGTTGGCGAGGATCCCCACCGGGCAGCCCTCGATCCGGGCGAACCCGCACACCAGCGTCTCCCCGTACAGGGCCTTGAACTCGTGGAAGCGGCTGCCGTCCACGAGCCGCGCGAGTATCTCGCGGACGTCCACCTGCTCCCGGAGCGTCTCGGGGACCAGCCCGTACAGGTCGCCGGGATCGACGGCCGGGTCCTCGGGCGGCGCGAGCTCGAACGGAGGCTCCGGGCGGCGGCCGCCGAGGTTGCGGACGATCGTCCGGGCAATCGCCAGGGCGTGCTCGTCGCTCGTCGCGTAGTGGTCGGCGACGCCGGACTGCCGCGTGTGCACGTCCGCGCCGCCGAGCTCCTCTGCCGTCACGTCCTGCCCGGTGGCCGCCTTCACGAGCGGCGGCCCGCCGATGAAGATCGTCCCCGTGCCCCGCACGATCACGGTCTCGTCGCTCATCGCCGGCACGTACGCGCCGCCGGCCGTGCACGAGCCCATCACGACCGCGACCTGGGGGATCCCGATGGCGGACATGCGCGCCTGGTTGAAGAAGATCCGCCCGAAGTGGTCGCGATCGGGGAAGACCTCGGCCTGGAGCGGCAGGAACGCGCCGCCCGAGTCGACCAGGTAGATGCACGGCAGCCGGTTCTGCTCGGCGATCTCCTGCGCGCGCAGGTGCTTCTTCACGGTGAGCGGGAAGTACGTGCCGCCCTTGACGGTCGCGTCGTTCGCGACGACGACGCACTCGCGCCCCTCGACCACGCCGATGCCGGTGACGATCCCCGCCGAGGGCGCCTGCCCGTCGTACACGTCCCAGGCGGCGAGAGCCGACAGCTCGAGGAAGGCGCCGTCGGAGTCGACGAGCAGGTCGATCCGCTCGCGGGCGGTCAGCTTGCCGCGGGAGCGGTGCCGCTCGACCGGCGCCTCGCCGCCGCCTCGGGCGACCTGCTCCGTCCGCTTCCGCAGCTCGGTGACGTGGACGCTCATGCGCTCCCGGCGCCGCGCGAAGAGGTCGCCGTCGCGCTCGGCCTGCGAGGTTCCGCGCATTGGCGCGGAGCCTACCGCGCCCCGAAACCGGCGCGGCTGAAGCCTCGGCCGGCGCGGAAGCAGTCCTCAGCCTTCGTGCCCGTTCTGCCGATGAGAAGAGCGCCGGTGCGGCCTGCTGGGAGAGGCAGAAAACAGAACCGCACCGGCTGACTACGTCCGCACACCGGCGAGCCGGCGCGTCCTCGCGGCCGCAGCAGAGCAAGCCTAACGGTGATGGCAACCCCTGTCACGGGCAGGGGCCGCTCCGGATGACAGAGGCTCAGCGGGTGCGGCGCTTCTGCTGCGGGCTGGGCATGCGCCCCTTCTGCATCCGTCCCATCGCGCGACGCTGCGCGCGGTTGGCAGGCTGCTGATCCATCACCCCTTGCTGACCGGCCGCCTCCATCCACGCCTTGCGCTCGTCGGCGGTGAGCGTGCTCATGGCGCGCTGCGCCTGCATCGGGTCGCGGTCCACGCCTGCCCGCTTCAGCTTCTTCATCGCCGAGCCCAGCTCGGGGTTGTAGCGGTCGATCGCCGCCTGGGAGGCCCGCTCGATCAGCCGCTTCATCACCGGCACCCGCGACAGGAGCGAGATCACGGGACGGAGGTAGCGGCCGCCGCGGATCCGCGAGAGCAGCACGAACAGCCCGAGCAGTACGACCAGCCCGCCGAGCACGAAGACTGGGATCAGATAGGGGAGCACCGTGGCATCGTATCGGCGCGATGAGCCTGCACGAGGACTTCCTGCGCGACGGGGCGGTCTGCGTCCGCGGCGCGTTCACGCCCGTGGAGGTGGCCCTCGTCGAGCGCGGAATCGAGCGCAACCTGGCCGATCCGAGTGACCGGGCGCTCGTCGCCAGCCGGACGGACGATCCGGGCCGCTTCTTCGAGGACTTCTGCAACTGGCAGCGGATCGCCGAGTTCGGGGAGTTCCTCCGCACGTCGCCGGCGGCGGCGATCGCGGGAGACCTGATGGGCTCGACGACCGTGCGTCTCTTCCACGACCACCTGCTCGTCAAGGAGCCGGGAACGCGCCAGCGGACCCCGTGGCACCAGGACCAGCCGTACTACAACGTCGAGGGGACCGGAAACTGCTCGATGTGGATGCCCGTCGATCCCGTCGACCGTGCCTCGACGGTCGAGTTCGTCGCCGGCTCGCACCGCGGCCCGTGGCTGATGCCGCGGACGTTCATGGACGCCCAGGCGAAGTGGTTCCCCGAGGGGAGCCTCGAGGAGCTTCCCGACGTCGACGGCAACCGGGGCCGGTTCGACATCCTCGCCTGGGAGCTCGAGCCGGGCGACGCGGTCTTCTTCCACATGCTCACGCTCCACGCCGCCGGCGGCGCGACCGGGCGGCGCCGGGCCTTCTCGGTGCGGTTCCTCGGCGACGACGCCGTCCACGCCCCGCGTCCATGGAAGACCTCGCCCGACTTTCCGGGCCTCGCCGACGAGCTTCCGGCCGGAGCGCCGATGGAGCACGAGCTCTTCCCCGTCCTGTGGCGGCGATGAGCGCGCGCGGGTGCCCGCGCCGGCCCCCGGGGGTCGCACCGAGCGCCGCGCCGGCGGCGATACACTGGCCCGGAACCGAGGGGCGTAGCTCAGCTGGTAGAGCGGCGGTCTCCAAAACCGTAGGTCGGGGGTTCGAGTCCCTCCGCCCCTGATGGCTCGGTCGGGGCGTCTCCCGCGCAACGGGGCGGCCTGGCGCTTCGGTTGCAGACAGGGCCGCTCTTCGCTCGAGACCGCTCAAGTCCGCCTGAAAGTGGCGCCCACCGGCGCACAACCGGCGAGCACTCACCGGTCTTGAAGACGGAACGAAGCTGCGCCAACGACGCCGATGCGGCCGGCGCGCGCCACTGTGCGCGCCATCCGCGGCGCGCCGACCGATCCTGGTTTCCCCGCGAGCCCAGTGGACGGCGTGACGCTGCACTACGTGGCCGAGGAGCAAGGCCACACGCAAGCCGGGGTGGCTTAGGCTGCTCGGCGCTCGGCTTCTGCAGTGACGGAGGCGAGGGAATGACGCACCGCTCGCTCCCACTGCCGTGCGACCCGAGTGGCCCACCAGGCGCCGAGCGTCCACAGGTCGCTGCCCATCTCACCTTGCCAGGTGAGACGTGTGCCCTCGCCGGTCTCCGCAAGCAGAAATGACTCGACGACGTGCGGAACGGGGCCGCGGACGACACGGAAGTCGATCCGCTCGGGCCGCTCGAAGCGCACGGTCTCGAGTGTCGTCGTCGTCCCGCACTTCAGCTGCGTGAAGTGGGCGGCAAGAACCATGTCCGATCCGTGCTCCCAGACCTCCAGTTGGCTCTGCAGCGCTTTCGGTGTCCGCCCGAGATACGGGGACGCGATCACGTCGAAGACGAGGTCACGAGGCGCCGCGATCTCGAACGCGACCGGTCCAAGCGGCTGCGTCCTGCGTCCAACCCCGGTATCGATAGTCAGCGCACCACCGGCCAGCAGCCGATAGAGCCCACGCACCGCTACGACACCCGCGGCGGAAGCAGCGAGTGCGATCCGCACGCCACACACCCTAGGCCAAGCGGGCGAGCGGGCGGCATCTACAGCGCCCCCTGCCCGAGCCCCTCCGCCCCTCTTGCAGCGGAGGAAGGCACGCGGCCATGCCCGTAGCATCCGCCGTATGGCGGCTCCGTCGCAGCGTCGTGCCCTCGGCGGGCTCTTCCTCGCCCTGGCGCTCGCGTTCGCCGGGATCGCCGTCGCCGCAGGCGCCGCCGGCCAGTGGATCATCGTCGCCGCCGCCGCCGCGATCGGTCTCTGGCTCGCCGGGCTCGCAGGCCGTGCGCTCCGTTCCTGAGGGAATCGCCGGACGGGGCCGTATTCTCTAGGGCGGGTCACCGTGGCCGACGACACCAAGTCTCTGTGGCGCGACTTCAGGAAGACGGGCGACCGCGGGCTCCGCGACCGCCTGATCCTGACGTACGCGCCCCTCGTCAAGTTCGTCGCGGGCCGGCTCGGGAGCGGCCTGCCGGCCCACGTGGACGAGGGCGACCTCGTCTCGTACGGGCTGCTCGGGCTGATCGGCGCGATCGAGCGGTACGATCCCGACCGCGACGTCAAGTTCGAGACCTACGCGATCGCGCGGATCAAGGGTGCGATCATCGACGAGCTGCGCGCGATGGACTGGGTGCCGCGCTCGGTGCGCGCTCGCGCCCGGGACATCGAGCGGGCGATCGCCGCGCTCGAGGCGAAGCTGCACCGGGCGCCGACCGACGAGGAGATCGCCAAGAAGCTCGGGGTCACCACCGACGAGCTCGACGACAGCCTGACCGACATCTCGCGCTCCTCGATCGCCGCCCTCGACGAGCTCTGGACGATCTCCTCCGGGAGCGGAGACCAGGTCTCGCTGATCGATACGATCGAGGACACCTCCGGGCCGCAGCCCGCGCACGCGCTCGACCAGACGGAGCTGCGCGAGGCGCTCGGCGAGGCGATCGCGCGGCTGCCCGAGCGTGAGAAGCTCGTGATCACGCTGTACTACTACGAGGAGCTCACCCTGCGGGAGATCGGTGAGGTGCTCGGCGTCACCGAGTCGCGCGTCTCGCAGCTCCACACGAAGGCGATCCTGCGCCTGAAGGCGCGCCTGGCCGGCACCGCCGCCGCCCACGCCGGCGCCCAGGACTAAGATCGGTCCGGACCTCACGCTGACAAGGGAGGAAGTGCGCGCGCATGCCTGCTCAGGAGCCCGGAAAGATCCGCAACGTCGCCGTCGTCGGCCACCGGGGGACGGGGAAGACGTCCCTGGTCGAGGCGCTTCTCTTCCAGTCGGGCGCGGTCAACCGGCTGGGCGCCGTCGAGCAGGGCTCGACCGTCTCCGACTGGGACGACGACGAGCAGCGGCGCCAGATGTCGCTGGCCGCCTCCCTCGCCAACGTCTCCTGGCAGGACCGGAAGATCAACCTGATCGACGCGCCCGGGGACGCCGGCTTCCAGGGCGACGCGATCGCGGCGCTGCGCGTCGTCGAGGGCGCGGTGATCGTGGCGAGCGGCGTGATGGGGGTCGAGGTCGGCACCGCCCGAACCTGGCACCGGGCCGAGGACGGCGGGCTCGCCCGCGTCGTCGTCGTCAACATGCTCGACCGGGAGCGTGCCGACTTCTTCCGTGTCCTCGAGGCGCTCCGCTCGCAGCTCTCCGACCGGTGCGTCGCGGTCCACGTCCCGATCGGGACCGAGCACGAGCTGACCGGGATCGTGGACGTTCTGCACATGACCGCCTACACCAGCCCGGACGGCGGCCGTGAGGGCGGCCCGGTCGAGATCCCGCCAGAGGCCGCCGAGGCCGCCGCCGAGTACCGGGAGAAGCTGCTCGACGCCGTCGTCGAGACCGACGAGGGGTTGATGGAGCGCTACCTCGACGGGCAGGAGCTCTCGGCCGAGGAGGTCGCGAACGCGCTCAAGGACGCCGTCACGCGCGGCGAGGTCTTCCCGGTCGGGGCGGCGGTGGCGACGAAGAACCTGGGCACCACGGCGCTGCTCGACCTGCTGGTCGAGGGCGTCCCCAGCCCGGTGAAGAAGGGAACGTTGATGGACATCGAGGGCGCGACCACCGCCGCCTTCGTGTTCAAGACGATCGCCGACCCGTTCGCGGGGCGGATCAACGTCTTTCGCGTGCTCGAGGGCACGGTGACGACGGACACGACGCTCACCGACACGCGCACGCACTCGAAGGAGCGGTTCGGCTCGCTGATGACCTTGCAGGGCAAGGATCACGCGCAGGCGGACGCCTTCGGCCCGGGCGACATCGGCGCGGTCGCCAAGCTCAAGGACGCGAACACCGGCGACCTCTTCCTGGACAAGGAGGTCGAGGTGGACATTCCGCCCTTCGACTTCCCCGAGCCGGTGATGAGCTTCGCGGTCACCCCGAAGACGAAGGGCGAGGAGGAGAAGATGGGCCAGGCGCTCCGCCGCCTGACCGAGGAGGACCCGACGCTCGTGCTCAGGCGCGACCCGCAGACCGGCGAGCAGCTCCTCGCCGGCCTCTCGCAGATGCACGTCGAGGTCGCCGTCGAGCGCCTGAAGCGCCGCTTCGGAGTGGAGGTCGACCTGCACCAGCCCCGCGTGCCGTACCTGGAGACGATCCGCAGCGAGGCGCGGGCGCACGGGAGGTACAAGAAGCAGACCGGCGGCCGCGGCCAGTACGGCGACTGCCACATCGTCCTCGAGCCGATCTCCGAGGGGGTCGGATACGAGTTCGTGGACAAGATCGTCGGCGGCGTGATCCCCCAGAGCTTCCGGCCCGCGGTCGACAAGGGGATCCAGGAGGCGATGCAGCACGGCGAGCTTGCCGGCGCCCCCGTGCAGGGCGTCCGCGTTCTCCTCGTCGACGGCTCCTACCACACGGTCGACTCGTCGGAGATGGCGTTCAAGATCGCCGGCTCGATGGCGTTCAAGGCCGCCTACGAGAAGGCGAGCCCGGTGTTGCTCGAGCCGATCATGGAGGTCGAGCTCAGCGTTCCCGACGACGCCGTCGGCGCGGTCAACGGCGACCTGAACTCGCGGCGCGGCCGGCTGCTCGGCATGGAGCCGACCGGGGGGATGACGACGATCAAGGCCGAGGTGCCCATGGCCGAGATCCTCACCTACTCGCAGGCTCTCACCTCGCTGACGGGCGGGCGCGGCGATTACCACCTGCACTTCCTCCGCTACGACGAGGTGCCCGCGCACATCGCCCAGAAGATCATCGAGGAGACGAAGAAGGTGAGGGAAGAGGAGAAGGTCTAGGGAAACGCTGCGCGTTTCCCTGGCAGAACCGCAGTGGCTCAGCCGTCGGACAGGACGTCACCGAGAACGACGCCGCACACGCCGTGACACAGCCGCTGTCGCCGGCCGAGCGCGACCTGATCGACGCCTACTGGCGGGCGGCGAACTATCTCTCCGTCGGGCAGATCTACCTGCTCGACAACCCGCTGCTCCGACGGCCGCTCGCGCCCGCCGACGTCAAGCCGCGGCTGCTCGGTCACTGGGGGACGACGCCGGGGCTGAACTTCGTCTACGCGCACATGAACCGGGTGATCCGGAACTGGGACCTGAACGCGATCTACGTGATCGGTCCCGGCCACGGCGGCCCGGCCGCGGTCGCGAACGCCTACCTCGAGGGCACCTACAGCGAGGTCTACCACGAGGTCACGCGCGACGAGGACGGCCTGCGGAGGCTGTTCCGCCAGTTCTCGTTCCCCGGCGGGGTGCCGTCGCACGTCGCCCCGGAGACGCCCGGCTCGATCCACGAGGGCGGCGAGCTCGGCTACGCGCTCTCGCACGCCTACGGCGCCGCGTTCGACAACCCCGATCTCCTCGTCTGCTGCGTCGTCGGCGACGGCGAGGCCGAGACCGGGCCGCTCGCCACCGGCTGGCACTCGAACAAGTTCCTGAACCCGGTCACCGACGGCGCCGTGCTGCCCATCCTGCACCTGAACGGCTACAAGATCGCCAACCCGGCGGTGCTCGCGCGGATCGGCGACGAGGAGCTCACCTCGCTCCTCGAGGGCTACGGCCACCGCGTCCACTGGGTGGACGGGGAGGAGCCGGCGGCGATGCACGACCGCATGGCGGCAGTCCTCGACCTCGCGGTCGACGAGATCGCCTCGGCGCAGAAGGCGGCACGCGTCGAGGGGCGGATGGAGCGGCCGCGCTGGCCGATGATCGTGCTGCGGACGCCGAAGGGGTGGACGGGCCCGAAGACGGTCGACGGGCTCCAGACGGAGGGGACGTGGCGATCGCACCAGGTGCCGATGGCGGAGGTGCGGACGAACCCCGACCACCTCTCGCTGCTCGAGGAGTGGCTGCGGAGCTACCGCCCGGAGGAGCTGTTCGACGAGGACGGCGCGCTCGTCGGGGAGCTGGCTGCGCTGCCGCCGAAGGCATACCGGCGGATGAGCGCGAACCCGCACGCGAACGGAGGCTCGCTGCTGCAGGACCTCGTCTTGCCCGACTTCCGCGACTACGCGGTCGAGGCGGCGAGGCCCGGGACGACGTTCGCGGAGCCGACCCGCGTCTTCGGTGCCTTCCTGCGCGACGTGATCCGCGCCAACCCCGACCGGTTCCGCCTGTTCGGGCCGGACGAGACGGCCTCGAACCGGCTCTCGGCCGTCTTCGAGGCGACCGACCGGGCCTGGGAGGCGGAGACGCTGCCCGGCGACGACCACCTCGCGCCCGCCGGCCGCGTCCTCGAGGTGCTCTCCGAGCACCAGTGCCAGGGCTGGCTGGAGGGGTACCTCCTGACCGGCCGGCACGGGCTCTTCAACTGTTACGAGGCGTTCATCCACATCGTCGACTCGATGTTCAACCAGCACGCGAAGTGGCTCAAGGTGACGAGGCAGATCCCCTGGCGGCGGCCGCTGGCGTCCCTCAACTACCTGCTCTCCTCGCACGTCTGGCGGCAGGACCACAACGGCTTCTCCCACCAGGACCCGGGCTTCATCGACCACGTCGTGAACAAGAAGGCGGAGATCATCCGCGTCTACCTGCCTCCGGACGCGAACTGCCTGCTCTCGGTCGGCGACCACTGCCTCCGGAGCCGCGACTACGTGAACGTGATCGTCGCCGGTAAGCAGCCGAGCCTGAGCTACCTCTCGATCGAGGACGCGATCCTCCACTGCACGCGCGGCCTGGGGATCTGGGAGTGGGCCTCGAACGACGAGGGGCTCGAGCCCGACGTCGTGATGGCGTGCTGCGGCGACGTCCCTACGCTGGAGACGCTGGCCGCCGTGGACATCCTCCGGCGGGAGCTTCCGGGGGTGAAGGTGCGGGTGGTGAACGTGGTCGACCTGATGCGCCTCCAGCCGGACACCGAGCATCCGCACGGGCTCTCCGACCGCGACTTCGACACGATCTTCACCGCAGACCGGCCGATCGTGTTCGCCTACCACGGCTACCCGTGGCTGATCCACCGCCTGACCTACCGGCGGACGAACCACCACAACCTGCACGTGCGCGGCTACAAGGAGGAGGGGACGACGACGACCCCCTTCGACATGGTCATGCTCAACGACCTCGACCGGTTCCACCTGGTCGTGGACGTGATCGACCGCGTTCCGGGCCTGGGGTCGCAGGCGGCGCACCTTCGCCAGCGGATGGTCGACGAGCGGGTCCGGTGCCGCGCGTACACGAGGCGGGAAGGCGAGGACGTGCCCGAGATCCGCGACTGGACCTGGCCGCACTAGGGTGCGCGTTCTCGTCGTCAACGCCGGGTCGAGCAGCCTGAAGCTCTCGCTCCTCGACGACGACGCGCTGCTCGCCTCGGAGAGCCTGCCCGCGCCGACGGGCCGGGTCGACGAGGGCGCCGTCGGCGACGCCGTCGGGCGTATCGGCGACGTCGACGCCGTCGGGCACCGCGTCGTCCACGGAGGCAGCCGCTTCGTCGACCCGGTGCGCGTCGACGAAGCGGTGCTCCGGCAGCTGCGGGCGCTGACCGATCTCGCTCCGCTGCACCAGCCGAAGTCGCTGCGGGCGCTCGAGGTCGTCGGCCGCCTCCTGCCGGGCGTCGATGCGGTCGCGTGCTTCGACACCGCCTTCCACGCCCGCATGCCGCCGGCGGCCTCCACCTACGCCCTGCCGCCCGAGTGGCGGAGGCGGTGGGACCTGCGGCGCTTCGGCTTCCACGGCCTCTCCCACGAGTACGCGTCGAGGCGCGCGGCCGAGCTCGTCGGGCGCCCGGTCGAGGAGCTGAGGATCGTCACGTGCCACCTCGGCGCCGGTGCGTCGCTCGCCGCGGTGAGGGGCGGCGTCTCGGTGGACACCACGATGGGCTTCACGCCGCTCGAGGGCCTCGTGATGGCCACCCGCTCCGGCTCCGTCGACCCCGGGCTCGTCCTCTGGCTGGAGGAGCACGTCGGCATGCCCCCGTCCGAGCTGGCCTCGACGCTCGAGCACCGCTCGGGCCTCGCCGGGCTGACCGGCACCGGTGACATGAGGGCCGTCCTGGAAGCGGAACGCGCGGGCGACGAGACGGCGCACCTCGCGGTCGAGGTGTACCTGCACCGGCTCCGTTCCGGGATCGCCGCGATGGCGGCGGCCGCGGAGGGGCTCGACGTGCTCGTCTTCACCGGCGGCGTCGGGGAGCGCTCGCCGGCGATCCGCGAGCGGTCGGTCGACGGCTTGTCGTTCCTCGGGGTCACGCTCGATCGGGCGGCGAACGGCGGCTCCGAACCGGACCTGGAGATCGGCGGCGGCGGCGCGGCCGCCCGCGTCTTCGTCGTCGAAGCGCGCGAGGATCTCCAGATCGCTCGCAACGTCCGCGGCGTTCTCGGCTCGAGGGACGCGGGGCAGGGGGGAAATCTCCCTGCAGTTGGCCTATAGTTGGCACGCCCGTGAAGACCATGCGCGTGATGGATGTCAAGCAGTGCGCGATCTGCGAGCGGACGCTGCTCGTCGGAGAGCAGCCGGTTCGCTTCGCGCCGGACGGCCTCGACGAGTTCGTGGACGTCTGCGTGCTCTGCCAGGACGTCGCGCTCGACCACGGCTGGGTGCGCGAGGGCAGCCCGATCGGCCCGGCCGTCCGGAACGCCCGCCGCCGGCGCACGCTCAGCCTGGCGGCGATCTTCGGCGGGGGGCGCCGGCCGCCGGCCGAGACGATCGTGGCCGACCCGATCCTGAGCCGGCTCTCGGTCGACGAGCAGGCGATGCTGGAGGCGGCTGCGCTCTTCAACGAGAGCGACGCCGTTCGCACCGTCGACGGGATCTCGCGGAGCCTCGGCGATCCGCGCGCGAGCGTCGTCGTCCTCTCCGGCCCGAACGCCGACGTCGTGATCACGCTCGCGTGGGAGATCTCCTGGTACCAGTACCGCATCACTCGCGACGCCGCGCAGCCCGTTCGTCTCGCCGAGCGGGGGCTCGAGCCCGGCGAGCTCGACCCGATGTACACGGCCTGGAACGCCCAGTTCGAGCCGGGTCGCGGCGTGCTGCCGGACATCGCGAATCCGCTCTAGCGGTCGGCCGACCCGTTCGTACAATGAGAGGTATGGGGACGCCGGGCCCGCGATGATCTACTGCGTGATTCCGCGCCAGCTCGAGAGCGAGCTGTACGAGAAGATGGTCGCGTACTACCGCGACAACCCGGACGTGACGGTGATCGTCGACCGCCGCGCCGGGCCCGATCGGCGGCATGGCAGGGCGCACGGCGGCATGCGCGAGCTACGCGACCGCCGCCGGGTGCGGCCGCCGGGGACGTTCCCGAGCGTCGACGTCACCTAGATAGAGTGACCGCCGGGATGGCGGTCGAGGCGAAGTCCTTCCGGAATTTCATCGGCGGCGAGTGGGTGGACGCCGTCTCCGGCGAGACCTTCGAAAGCGTCAGCCCGGCCACGGGCGAGCCGATCGGGGTTTTCCCGAGGTCGGGGCCGGAGGACGTCGACCGGGCGGTTGAGGCGGCGCGCGCGGCCCAGGAGGAATGGCGGCTCGTCCCGGCGCCGGCGCGAGGCGAGATCCTCTACCGCTTCGGCGCGCTCGTCCGCGAGCACAAGGACGAGCTCGCGTTGCTGATGTCGCGCGAGATGGGGAAGGTGCTCCCCGAGGCGGGCGGCGACGTCCAGGAAGCGATCGACATGAGCTTCTATATGGCCGGCGAGGGCCGGCGACTCTTCGGGCAGACGACCCCCTCGGAGCTCCCGGACAAGTTCAACATGAGCGTCCGCATGCCGGTCGGCGTGGTCGGGGTGATCACGCCCTGGAACTTCCCGATCGCGATCCCCTCCTGGAAGATCGCGCCGGCGCTCGTCTGCGGGAACACGATCGTCTTCAAGCCGGCGACGGACACGCCGGCGCTCGGCGAGCGCTTCGTCGAGCTGCTCGTCGAGGCGGGCGTCCCCGGCGGCGTCGTCAACGTCGTGCACGGCGGCGGCGGGGCGGTCGGCGACCGGCTCGTCCGGCACCCCGACGTGCCGGTGATCACGCTCACCGGCTCGCGCGAGACGGGCGTCGCGGTGCTCAAGGCGGCCGCCGACAACCTCAAGCACGTCCACCTCGAGCTCGGGGGCAAGAACGCCATCGTCGTCCTCGACGACGCCGACCTCGACCTCGCCGTCGAGGGAATCGTGTGGTCCGCGTTCGGGACCTCCGGCCAGCGCTGCACCGCCGCCAGCCGCGTGGTCGTCCACCGTCGGGTGTACGGCAAGCTGCAGTCCATGCTCGTCGCCGCCGCCGAGCGCATGCGCCTCGGCCCCGGGTGGGAGCCTGACACGGATGTCGGGCCGGTGATCAACAGGAGCGCCCTCGAAAAGATCCACTCGTACACGCAGATCGGCACGGACGAGGGGGCGACGCTGCTCACCGGGGGCGAGGTCGCCTCCGGAAACGGGCTGGACGGCGGGTTCTACTACCGGCCGACGATCTTCGGCGACGTCGAGCCCGGCATGCGCGTCGCGCAGGAGGAGATCTTCGGCCCGACCACGGCGCTCATCCCGGTGCAGGACTTCGACGAGGCGATCCGGGTCGCGAACGGCGTTCGCTACGGACTGTCCTCGTCGATCTACACCCGCGACGTCAACCGGGCGTTCAGGGCGATGCGCGACCTCCAGACGGGGATCACGTACGTGAACGCCGGTACGATCGGCGCCGAGGTGCACCTTCCGTTCGGAGGGATGAAGGAGACCGGCAACGGCCACCGCGAGGCCGGCCAGGCGGCGCTGGACGTGTTCACCGAGTGGAAGTCGCTCTACGTCGACTACTCGGGGAAGCTGCAGAAGGCTCAGATAGACGTCTAGCCCGGGAGAACCCCGGTTCTCCCGCGGGCCCTCTTCTCCGCTCGCTCGCTTCGCTCGTACCGCCTGCTGCCGGCAAGCGGGCGTGTGCCGCGCCCGCGCATGTCGGTCGCGGCGACGAAGCCCGGCCGGTAGGGGCGCGTCGCGGGCCGTTCTTGA
>CAWIMQ010000006.1:0-841405 GCA_963837265.1 uncultured Actinomycetes bacterium | reverse complement strand
CGACCTGCCGGATCTCCTCGACCCGGGCGGCCGGCTCGGCGCTCTGATCGCCGTACACGATGTGCACGGTGGTGAGGACGAACTTCGTCCACTCCACCTGGAACGCCGCCATGAGCGGCGTGCGCGCGACCTGCTGCACCGGGACCGTCTCTCCGTCCGTCTGCACCGCGGGGAGGACGAGCTCGCCGGCCATCCCGAGGAAGTCCACCTTGCGGCGGTCGTAGAGGAAGGCGAGCCGTACCGTTTCGGCCCTGCCCTCGGTGACGTCGGAGACGAGCCAGTCCCAGTCCCGGCCGAGACGGCCCCTCAGCTGCTCGAGCGCGCGCAGGTCGTCCCGCACCTCCTGGACCGCGAATCAGGTCGAAGCGGTCGACGACCTCGGCGATGTACGCGTAGACCTCCGGCAGCCGGACACCCCACGTGGCCAAGTCGAACTCGCGCAGGTACCAGGTGGCGAGCAGCAGCGTCCCCCCGGCTGCCGCCGCGGCGGAGCGCCGGGTGCGGAGCCGAACGCCTTGCGGAGCGACTGCAGGCCTGCGACCGCCCGCGTCCGGGCCGCCCCCTCGGCGTTCCACGCGGCCCCCAGGGTCGGGCCCGGCCTCAGATCGGCGTCATCGGGAACTGACCGACCTCCTCGCCCGAACTTCCCATCCGGGGGCATCATTGTCACGAGGGTACGGACGCCCGCCGCCCCGGCGCGTCCGACGCGGGCCTGGACGCAGGCCTGTCACGGCTGCGTCGGCAAATTTCTCATGGAAGGCGCCCCCTCTGTGACCGAAAGCAACTAGATACCTGTACAGCGGCGCGGAGGCGACCCTGCGTCATGTTCGTCCCACGAGGCAGTCGCCGATCGCCTCTGCCCGATCGAGCTTCGAGGAGAGGACCATGACCGAGAAACGAATCGCTCTCGTTCGAGGTTGTCTCCCGACGGACGCGGCGTGGCCCGGCGACGGAGGCTCCTCGTCTTCGTGTCCGGAATGGCGCTCGCGATCGCGCTGGCCGGCCTCTGCACCGGCGGCGCGTCGGCAGTTCCGTCGGCCGCGACCGACGAGTCGAAGGTGCCCCACTACTTCGGCCCGTATCCGAACTGGGCGAACAGCCCGCTCACCCTGCCGGACGCGACGGTGACGACGTCGGCGGTGAAACGGGGCACCGGCGCCACCGCGGTCGCCACGGTCGGCGCGACGGCGCGATCACCGCGATCACCGTGACCAACCCCGGTCACGACTACAGCAACGTCACCGTCTCGATCACCGGCGCGGGCCACGGCGCGAGCGCGGTCGCCGTCGTCGTCAAGAAGGGCGCCGTCACCGGCATCGCCGTGACCGATCCCGGCTCCGGCTACACGGCGCCGACCGTGTCGATTCCCGGCGGGAAGACGCCGGCCGCCGCGACCGCCTACGGGCGGGTCGACGCCGTGCTGCTGGCGAGCCCGGGGGGCGGCTACACGTTCCCGACCGTCAACTTCGACCTGCCCGACGACCCGAACGGCGTCCAGGCGAGCGGCCACGTGACCTGCGTGGAGGTCGCCTGCCAGCCCGACCCCGGCGGTCGTGACGATCACCGGCGTCGTCGTCGACAACCCGGGCTCCGGGTACGCCACCGCTCCCGGCGTGGCGATCCTCGACGGGACCCAGTTCGACCCGGTCGCCCACGCCCGAGCACGAACCCGCTCACTCCGGCGACGGCCACCACCACCCTGGCGATCGACTCGATCGTCGTCGATGCGCCCGGCGCCGGCTTCTCGAAGCCCCCGGCGGTCGCGATCGTCGATCCGAGCGGCTCGGGCGCGACCGCGGTCGCGAGCATCGACAACGGGATCATCTCGTCGATCAAGGTGAAGAAGCCCGGCACGGGCTACGTCACCCCGGGCGGGATCAAGAAGTTCCAGGACGGCGCTCCCGGGCCTCGGCCCGACCGGCAGAGAACAACCTTGGCCAGCACATCCCGGTCGGCGTCGCCGGACACCACGACGTTCCCGGACGCCGACTACTACGTGATCGCGCTCGTCCAGCACCGGGAGCAGATGAGCTCCTGCCTGCCCGCGAAGGGCACGCTGCTGCGCGAGTACGTGCAGCTCGACCCCGGCGAGCACGCCGGGGAAGCACGTCCCCCTGCAGACCGACCTGGGACGGCACCGCGACGCCGACCCTGATGCCCGACGGCTCGCAGGCCGTACGCGGTCGACGACCCGCACTACCTCGGGCCGCTGATCGTCGCGCACCAAGGACCGGCCGGTCCGGATCGTCTTCTACAACCTGCTGCCGACCGGCCAGGACGGCGACCTGTTCCTCCCCGTCGACTCCACGATGATGGGCTCCGGCATGGGCCCCATGACGGACGGATCGACCCGATGCCGACGAGCGGCACTGTCATCGACGCGGTCCGCAACCCCATGTGCACGGACGGCACCCAAGGGCGACGACTGCTTCAAGGACAACCGGGCCACGCTCCACCTGCACGGCGGCATCAACCCGTGGATCACCGACGGGACGCCGCACCAGTGGATCACCCCGGCCAACGAGAACACGCCGTGGCCGCAGGGCGTCAGCGTCCAGCAGCGTGCCCGACATGGCCGGCGCTCGCAGCCAGCGACGTCCCGGACTGCACGGCGACGGGCGACGGCTGCCAGACCTTCTACTACACCAACCAGCAGAGCGCGCGGCTGATGTTCTACCACGACCACGCCTGGGGCATCACCCGCCTCAACGTGTACGCGGGCGAGGCCGCCGGCTACCTGATCACCGACAACACCGAGCAGAAGCTGATCACGACGGCACCATCCCGACGCGCGGACCAGATCCCGCTGGTCATCCAGGACCGGACGTTCGTCCCGGAGCGACACCCAGCTCGCGCGCAGGACCCGACCTGGGACAAGACCCGCTGGGGCTCGCTAGGGCAACCTGTGGTACCACCACGTCTACATGCCGGCGCAGAACCCCGGTGACCCGAGCGGCATGAGCGGCTTCGGCCGCTGGATGTACGGGCCGTGGTTCTGGCCGCCCGCAACCGACACCGACGTACGGGCCCATCGACAACCCGTACTACAACATGGACCCGTAGGGGCCCGACGGCCTCCGCGGCACCGCGGACGACTTCACGACCGCCTGGCCGTGCCCTGCGACCTCGACGACCCGGCGACCTGGCAGTACGACACCGCGCCGTATTGCGAGCCGGCCCTGATCCCCGGCACGCCGAACATCTCGGTGGGGATGGAGCAGTTCAACGACACCCCGATCGTCAACGGCACGGCGTACCCGACCACGACCGTGCGAGCCGAAGTCATACCGCTTCCGGATCCTGAACGCGGCCAACGACCGCTTCTTGAACCTGCAGTGGTACGTGGCCGACTCGACAGGGCACCGAGGTCGCCCTGAAGCCCGCCGAGGTCGCGGCCGCCCAGACCGACCCGATCGTGTTCCCGACGCCGGACACGAGCGTCAGCCCGGCCGGCCCGAGCTGGATCCAGATCGGCACCGAGGGCGGGTTCCTGCCCGCTCCGGTGATCGTTCCGAACCAGCCGATCACCTGGATCACGGACCCGACGCGGTTCGACTTCGGCAACGTCGACCAGCACTCGCTGCTCGTCGCTCCGGCCGAGCGGGCGGACGTGATCGTCGACTTCTCGAAGTTCGCGGGCAAGACGCTGATCCTGTACAACGACGCGCCGGCGGCGTTCCCGGCCAGAGTCGCCTGCTACGACTACTACACGGGCGGCCCCGACCTGACTCCGTCCTGCGCGCCCCCGACGCTCCCCGGCTACGGGCCGAACACCCGCACGATCATGCAGGTCAAGGTCGGCGGCGGCACGACGCCGCAGGCGTTCAACCTGGCCGCTCTCCAGGCGGCGTTCAAGCACCACGGGGACCGCTCGGGCGTGTTCGAGTCGGACCAGCACCCGATCATCGTCGGGCAGGCGGTGTACAACTCGGCCTACGGGACGAGCTTCGCCGCCAGCGGCAACTGCACCGACCCGAACGGGACGAACAAGTGCGACGGGTTCGCACGGATCAACCAGTACGGCGGCCAGGACTTCAGGTTCGACACCCTGAAGGGGCCCCAGCTGAAGGTCAAGCTCGAGCCGAAGGCGATCCACGACGAGATGAACGCGGCCACCTTCGACGAGTACGGTCGGATGACGGCGAACCTCGGCATCGAGGCCAGCCCGCCGACCCCGGGCCTGACCAACGTCAACCTGATGCCGTTCTCGTGGCCCCAGACGGAGATCATCGACACCACCGACCTCCCCAAGGGCGACGTCGACGTGACGCCGATCGCCTCGGGCGACGACGGGACCCAGATCTGGAAGATCACGCACAACGGCGTGGACACGCACCCGATCCACTTCCACGCCTTCGACGTGCAGGTGCTCAACCGGGTGACCTGGGACAACATCATCATCCCGCCCGACCCGAACGAGCGTGGGTGGAAGGACACGGTGCGGGTGAGCCCGCTGGAGGACACGATCGTCGCCCTCCGGCCGGTGATCCCGACGCTGCCCTTCGACGTCCCGAACAGCGTGCGGAAGATCGACCCGATGATGCCGCTGTTCAACGGGGCGGATCCGCTGAATCCCCAGCTCGGCGACCAGGGCGTGATCGCCAGCGCGACGCTGTCGGATCAGCTCGGGTTCGGCCTACCGCCGTCGAACGGGCAGGGCGAGCCGGTCGACATCGTCAACCACCTCGTCAACTACGGCGGCGAGTACGTCTTCCACTGCCACATCCTCTCCCACGAGGAGATGGACATGATGCGGCCGATGTCGCTCGTCTACCCGCCGAGAGCGGTGAGCGACCTCGCGCTCGACGCCGTGACCGGCGACCTGACGTGGACCGACAACTCGGTCAACGAGACCGCGTTCGCCGTCCAGCAGTCGACGGACGGCGGAGCGAGCTGGACCGAGGTCGGGAGGATCGACAGGGACCTCGCCGATCCGAACACCAAGGGAACGGTCGAGACCTTCACGCTCCCCGGAGGATCGTGGGCCTCGGGTGACCAGTTCCGCGTCGTCGCCGAGAACACCGTCGGCGACACGTTCGACTACTCCAACCCGGGAACCAACGAGATCCCCACCTTCCCCGGGGACACCGGGTTCCCGCACGTCACCGCGACGTCGAACTCGAACGTCGTCACCGTGGCGTAGCGGCAAGAAGCACGCACAACGCCGGAGGGGGCTCACGGGCCCCCTCCGCGATTCTCGCCGGCGCTGTCTCAGGGCGGCGACGGGTCCTCGGCCGGCCCGCGGCGGGCGCGTGGCCGGCGAGCCCTGCCCCCGAAGACGGCCAGGAGGGCGGGGATGAGGAGCGTTCTCACCAGGAACGCGTCGATGACGACGCCCAGGCAGACCGCGAGCGCGAGCTCGCGGAAGGGCGCGACCGGGACGATCGCCAGCGTGGCGAACGAGGCGGCGAGCGCGAGCGCGGCGATCGAGATCGCGCGGCCGGCGTGGGGGACGGCGGCGCGGATCGCGCCGCCGATGTCGCGCTCGCCGGACTCCTGCCAGATCCGGCCGACGACGAACAGGTTGTAGTCGGTGCCGAGCGAGAGGAGCAGGACGCCGACGGCGAGCGGGACGTAGTAGGTGTAGTCCGGCGTGCCGAGGAGCGCCGGCAGGAGATAGGCGGTGAGGCCGAGCGTCGCCGCGATCGCCAGCAGGCTGGTGAGCACGATCAGGGCCGGGGCGACCAGCGAGCGGAGGAAGATCGCGAGCAGCAGCAGGTTGACGAGCGCGGCCGCGAGCCCCACGACGACGAGGTCGTGGCGGATCGTGCCGGTCGCCTCCGCGGCGAGCGCCGTGTCGCCCGCGTACAGCACCTGGGCGTTCCGCATTCCCTGGGCGGAGAGCAGCCGCGGCATCCGGTCCTCGAGGCGGCGGAGGTCGGCGATCCCGGCGGCGCCGTAGGGATGGTGACGGAGGGCGACGAAGTAGCGGACGGCGTTCCCGGACCTGGTGCGGAAGGCGAGCTGTGCCTGCCGGGGCAGGGACGGCAGACCGGCGCCGATCACCCCCGCCACCTCCGGCTGGGCGGAGAGCGCCCGGCCGAGCAGCCGCAGCGGCCCTCGCCGGAAGGCGATGCCGTGGCCGCGGACGACGATCTCCGTCGGCGCGACGATGCCCGGCGCGAACCCGCGTCCCGCCTGGCGGTCGGCCCGGGCGGCCGGCTCGCCCGCAGGCAGGCCGCGGATCGGCGTCAGTGCGAGCCTCGCGCGCTGGACCCCCGTCGCCGCGAGGATCAAGGCCGCCCCGGCCACGGCGATCGTCGGGATCGCGCCCAGGCGGCGGCTGGTCGCCTGGGCCAGGGTGCGCCGCAGCGCCGAGCCGGAGGGCGCCGGGCCCGGGTCGACGGCGTCCCGGCCGGCCGGCCCGGGCCAGAAGACCCGGCGGCCGAGCAGCCCCATCGTCGCCGGGACGAACGTGATCGAGACCGCGACGCTGATCACGACGACGATCGCCGCCGCCGGGCCGAGAGTCCGCACGAAGTCGATGCCGGCGAGGCGCAACGTCGCGAGACCGGCGGCGACGAGCAGCCCGGCGGTGACGATGATCGGCAGCACCTCCGCCGTCGCCTGCCGCGCGGCGACGCGCGGGCGCTCGCCCGCGCGCACCCGGCTCCGCATCCCCGAGAGGAAGAAGACCGAGTAGTCGGTGACCACCGCGAGCAGGAGCACGACCACGATCGGCTCGACCTCCTTCTGGACGTGCACGCCCTGCGCCCGGGCCAGGTAGGCCAACATGCGGACCGAGATCAGGTAGGCGATCCCGGCAGCCGCGAGCGTGACGAGCGGCGCGACGAGTGAGCGCAGGTAGAGGCCGATGATCGACGCGACGAGGAGGACCGACGCCAGCTCGACCCAGTGGAGCCGGTGGTCGACCGCGTCCGACTGTGCGAGCGATCCCGGCAGAAAGCCGGTCGCCGCCGCGCCGGCGCCCCGGACGGAGACGGCTCGCGCATAGCGCTCGGCCAGGTCCCGCTGCTCGCGCGAGGAGAGGGTGCGGGGAAAGCCGAGGTACGTGACCGCGGTCGTCCCCTGTTCCCGCGCGGCGGGGACGAGCGGGGAGAGGTTCACGTAGGGAAGCGCGCGGGAGCCGGGCGGAAAGCCCGGCAGTTTCCCCTCGTCGAGCCGGATCGCGGTCAGCGCGATCCGCCGCTGCCGTGCACGCCCGAGGCCGCCCGGGTCGCGCTGGACGACGACGATCCTGGAGAGAAGCGAGGACCCGAAGAGCCGCTGTGCCTCGGCCTCGGCCCTGCCGGCCGCGGTGTCCGCCGGCAGGAGCGCCTCCGCCCCCGACTCGGCCAGCGACGAGGTCCCGGGGAGGTATTGCCACGCCGCGACCGCGGCCGCGACGAGCCCCGCGGCGACGAGAGGCCCGAGGTAGACGACGAGCCACGCGAACGCACGGCTCGCCCGGCCGGTCTTCACGCGCTCGGCGCCGTCACGGACCGGCTCGGCAGGAGATCCGGGCCTCGGGGTCACGAGTACGTGTAACGGCGCCGACTGCCCGATCGATTCGCTGCGCCGGCTCGTCGGCACAGGGTCTGGCACAGTCCGTGCGATGGCGACGATGCGGGACCTGGACGAGCTCGCGCTGGCCATGCCGCAGGCGACCAAGGAGGTCTCCGAGGACGGCCGCCCCGCGTACTTCGTGCACGGCAAGCTCTTCTGCTTCCATCGCGGCCGGCGGCCGGACGCGGCCCATCCCCAGACCGGCGAGCGGTTCGAGGACGTGCTCATGTTCCGGGTCGCCGACCTCGACGTGAAGGAGCTGATGCTCGCCGACGAGCGGGGGATCTTCTTCACCACCCCGCACTTCAGGGGATACCCGGCGGTGCTGCTGCACATCCCGGACCTCGCCACGCTCGACCGCGAGGAGCTGGGCGATCTCGTCGCCGAGGCGTGGCTGACCCGCGCCCAGAAGCGCGTCGCGAAGGCCTGGCTCGCCGAGCAGGGCCTGCCGCCGGGCTAGGCGATGATGGTCGCCGTGGACATCGGCGGCGGGATCGTCGACGCGCTCTCGTTCGCGGGCGGGATGCTCTGGGAGATTCTCTGGGCGCTGATCCTCGGCTTCGCCCTCTCGGGCGTGATCCAGGCGGTCGTGTCGAAGGGGGAGATGCGCCGGCTACGCCGCGGTCGCGCTCGCCCGCTCGCTGTTCCGCCGCGGCGCCGACTTCACCGCCGCGATCGCGTTCGAGATCGCCTCCACGAACCTCGTCGCCGAGCTCGGCATCGTCATGGCGCTCCTGCTCGGCTGGGAGTTCGTGGCGGGCGAGTTCGTCGGCGGGCCGCTGATGATCGTCCTCGTCGCGGTCGCCTTCCGGATCTTCCTGCGGCGGCGTCTCCTCGACGAGGCGCGAGCGCAGGCGAACAGGGGCCTCGCCGGCTCGATGGAGGGCCACGCGGAGATGGACATGTCGGCGGGCGGAGAGGGCTCGTGGTGGCGGCGGCTGCGAACCGCGCGCGGCCTCACGGCGACCGCCGACTACTTCGTCATGGACTGGGCCGCGATCTGGCGCGACATCGCCGTCGGGCTGCTCGTCGCGGGGGCGCTCGCCGCCTGGGTGCCCCATTCCTGGTGGCAGTCGCTCTTCCTGGTCCACCATCCGACCGCGGCGAGGCTGTGGGGCCCGCTGATCGGCCCGGTCGTCGCCGCCCTCAGCTTCGTCTGCTCGGTCGGAAACGTCCCGCTCGCCGCCGTGCTCTGGAACGGCGGGATCAGCTTCGGCGGCGTGATCTCGTTCATCTTCGGCGACCTGATCATCGTCCCGATCCTGAACATCTACCGCAAGTACTACGGCCTGCGGACGGCGGCGTTCCTGGCCGCGACCCTGTACGTGACGATGGTCGTCTCGGGCCTGGCGGTCGAGTACCTCTTCCGCGCGCTCGGGATCGAGCGCACCGCCCGCGATGCCAAGGTGACGGAGGCTAGCGTGACCTGGAACTACACGACCTACCTGGACGTCGTCTTCCTGGTGCTCGCCGCCCTGCTCGTCTGGCGCTACTTCCGCCGCGGCGGCGGCCTCTCGATGCTGAGGACGATGAACGTGCCCGCCGGGCAGGAGCACGGCGGGCACGAGCACGCGCACTGCCACCACTGAGCTTCCTACCCGGTCGCCGCGAGCTCCTCGTGCACCCGGCGCAGCTTCGGCTCGATCCGGTGGAAGGCCTTCACGACCTGCGGATCGAACTGCCGCCCGGACTGATGGAGGATCTCGTCGACCGCGGTCTGCCAGCCGAGCGCGTCGCGGTAGGGACGGTCGGTCGTCATCGCGTCCAGCGTGTCGGCGACGGCGAAGATCCGGCCCCCGAACGGGATGTCGTTCTTCCCCACCAGGTCGGGGTAGCCGCTTCCGTCCCAGCGCTCGTGGTGCGAGCGGATCACCCCGAGGCCCTGGCCCTGGAGGAGGGGCACGTTCGCGAGCAGCTGGGCGCCGAGCACCGTGTGCGTCCGCATCACGCTCCGCTCGCTACGGGTGAGCCGGGACGGCTTCTGCAGGATCGAGTCGGGGATCCCGAGCTTGCCGACGTCGTGGAGGAGGAAGCCGTACTCGAGGCTCGGGTCGTCGAGGAGCGACGGCTCCAGCACGCGGGTGAGCTCGGTCGCGTAGCGGACGACGCGCTTCGAGTGCTCCCCCGTGCCGAAGTCCTTCGCCTCGAGCGCGTTCGCAAAGGCGCCGATCGTCGTCTCGTAGGCGGTCTTCAGCAGGTAGCGCTGGCCCCGCTCGATCTCGAGCAGGCGCCGGAGGTCGTTCGCGTAGAGGAGCAGCTGCTCCTCGGGCTGGCGGTCCGACGCGAGCCGGAACGGGCCTTCGAACAGGCCCCCGGCGAGCTGCTCGACCACCGCGAGCAGATCGAGAGGGCTGAACGGCTTGCGCAGGAACGAGTCGGCGCCGGCCGCCTGGGCATCGGCCTCGTTGTCGGGGTCGCCGGAGAGGACGACCACCGGGACCCCGCTCGTCGCCGGGTCGGCCTTGAGCCGGCGGCAGTACGAGAGCCCGTCCACCACCGGCATCGCCACGTCGAGGACGATCACGTCCGGCACCTGGGAGCCGACGAGGCGCTCCGCCTCGGCGGCGCTCCGCGCCTCCGCGACGTCGATCGCGATCGTCTCGAACGTCGTCCGCAGGAGAACCAGGAGTCCCGGGTCGTCGTCGACGAGCAGGAGACGCAGCGGCCGCGTGTCGGGGAGCGGGGTGGACGCAGGGGCCGGTTCTGCCCGCCCGGCCACCGGGTTCGGGTGAGCCGGACGGTCGTTGCCGACGACCACGCGGTTGCGTCCGGCAGCCTTCGCCTCGTACAGGGCGCCGTCCGCCCGGGCGAACAGCTCTTCCGTCGTCTCGGCCGCGCCCTGCGAGTGCGCGATCCCGACGGACAGGGTCGGTAGGGGCCGCCCCCGCCGTTGTACCTGCGCCGTGCGGAGAATGCGCTCGCCGACCCGGCTCGCGGCGGCCGCGTCGCCCGCGACCACGACCGCGAACTCGTCTCCGCCGATCCGGAACACCTGCTCGCTCGTGCGGAGTGCCCGCTGGAACACGCGGGCGAGGGTGGCGAGCACCTCGTCCCCGGCCGCGTGGCCGCCCGCGTCGTTCACGGCCTTGAACTCGTCCACGTCCATCAGGACGAGCGTGACCTCGTCGTCCGGGCCGTCCGCGCGCAGGGCCCGCTCCAGGCTCTCGTCGAAGGCGCGGCGGTTGGGCAGGCCCGTCAGCGCGTCACGGCGCGCCTCGGCGAACGTGAGCGCGAGCCTGCGCTCCTGGGCGAGCGACGTGGCGGCCAGATCGGCGACCGCGGCGACGACCGCCTCGTCCAGCTCCAGCTGGACGTTCGCGGGCATCGCCACGAGCAGCGCGCCGAGCCGGACGCCGTCTGCGACGAGCGGCACCGCGAACGCCTGCCCGCACGGGACGCCGGCCCGGTACAGCTCGGCGAGCTCGTGCGCGTCCGCGTGTGCCGACGTCGCCTCGCTGAAGGCGCGAAGCACCACGCCGGGCGCGTTCGTCAGCCGGTCGCGCGTCGGCGCGCCGGCGATCCCGGCCAGGGAGAGGCCGGCCTCGGAAGAGGTCATGTAGGTGGCCGCGCACAGGGCGCCGGTCAGCTCCTCGAGCTCGCGGGCGACCAGGCGGCCGAGCCCGCCCGGCAGCGCCCTGCCGAGCGACTGGGCGAGCCTGACGAGCGGCTCGCTCGCCCCCGAGATCGCCCGCTCGAGCTCCCAAAGGGGGGCGCCCTTCACGCAGTACGCGCTCGCACCCGCCTCGAGCATCGCGTCGACGACCTCGAGGTCGTCGGCGCCTGCGAGCGCGACGATCCTGGCCGCCGGCAGCAGGTCGTGCAGCCGGCGTGTCGCCTCGATCCCGTCCATCACCGGCATCGCGACGTCCATCAGGACCACGTCGGGCTTCAGGTCGGCGGCGAGCGCGATCGCGTCGCTCCCGTTTGCCGCCTCGCCGACGATCTCGAGCTGCGGGTCCCCCGCAAGCAGGGTACGGAGCATCCGCTGCGCCTCCGTCGAGTCGTCACACACGAGCACCCGGATCATCAATACCTCCCCACCGGTCGAATTACCTGGCCCTATCGGCCGACCGGCGCGGTTCCTCGACTGGCAGAAACCGACAGATTTTGAACGATTTGTCTGGTGGAAACATCATGAGCCTGCTGTGCAGACGTCGCCAATCTCCCCCGATCGGGGGATACCGGGTTCACCCCTTCAGGGGACTCAATTGTGCGGGTCAGGCCGCGTTCAGGCCAGCGAGACGATCCAGGTCAGCGTGCGCGTCCGCCCGTACGGGTCGGTCGCGGTCAGCTTCAGGGTGTAGTTGCCGGGACCGAGCAGGAACGGCCCGATGACGAATCTGGTCGCGCGGCCGAGGAAGTGCCGGTTGACGAGCAGCTTCCCGCCCCGGAGGGCACGGACGCGCGCGTCGGAGATCTGGCTGGCCCGCGCGTGGAGGGTGACCGACCAGACGTCCCCGGTGCGGGTGACCGCGGGAGCCTCGCGCGCGAGCACGAACGGGTCGCCCTTGTGCGCCGCGCCGCAGCGGCCGAGGCACGCCTTCATGCGGAGCAGGCTGCCGCCGAGGCGGATCTCGAACGTGTAGAGGCCCGGCTTCGCGACGGGGAACGGCCCGAGGGTCGCCCGGCCGGAGCCGACGCGGAGCGAGACGGAGGCACCCGTCCGTCCGGCGCGGAGCCCGCGGACGTGTGCGGTTCCGGCGCGGGTCGTGCTGAAGCGGAGCGTAACCCGGTAGCCGGTCGACGAGCGCTTGACGATCGGCTTGCCGATCGCCTTGAGGGTGGCCTGCCGCGGCGTCCTGTTGGTGAAGTTGGCGGTCACCGACTGCGCCGTCGCGAGGCTCACGGTGCAGGTCGCCTTCTTCCCGGCACATGCGCCGCTCCACCCGAGGAACGACTGGCCCGCCGCGGGCTTCGTGGTCAGCACGGCCGCCGAGCCTGCCTTGAAGTGCTGGACGCACGACTTGCTCGGCCCGACCGCCACGCACGCGCCGAGCGTGGTCGAGACCCTTCCCCGCCCGCCGACCTTGATCGTCAGCGTGCCGGCGGTCCCTCCGCCGGTGAACGTGGCGGAGACGGTCCGCGCGGCGCTCATCGTCACGCGGCAGGTGGTCACGGTCCCGGTGCAGGCGCCGCCCCAGCCGCCGAACCTCGCGCCGCTCACGGCGACCGCGGAGAGAACGACCGCCGTGCCGGCGGCGACGCTCGCGGTGCAGGTGGATGCGCCGTTCCCGCAGTTGATCCCGCTCCCGCTGACCCGGCCGGGCCCGGTGACGGCGACGGTGAGCGGGAAGTTGGCGGTTCCGCCCGCGAAGGTCGCGGTCACGGTCTTGTTCGAGGTGAACGCGACCGTACAGGTCGTGGCGGTGCCGGCGCAGGTGCCCCCGCTCCAGCCGGTGAAGGTCGCCCCGGCAGACGGGGTCGCGACCAGGGTGAGGGTCGAGTTGGCGGCGTGGTTCGGGCTCGAGCAGAGGGTGGCGCCGTTGCCGCAGTTGATGCCGCCGCCGGTGACCGTGCCGTTGCCTACGACCGAGACCGTGAGCGTGAACCCGGTCGTGCCCCCGCCTGTCCCGGCGGTGAACGTCGCGGTGACGTCCTTCGACTGGCTCATGAAGACCGTGCACGTGGTGGCGGTGCCGCCGCAGGCACCGCTCCAGCCGCTGAAGACCGCTCCCGTCGCTGCGACCGCGACGAGGCTGACGGTGGCGTTCTGCGCGAAGTTCGCCGAGCAGGCATCGGCGCCGTTCCCGCAGTTGATCGCGCCGCTCCCCCCGCTGACGCTGCCGCTTCCGACCGCGTGGACGGTGAGCGTGTTCGCGGCGACGAACGTCGCGGTCACGGTCTGGTCGTCGCTCATCGTCACGTTGCAGGTCGGGCTCGCGCCCGTGCAGCCGCCGGTCCAGGCGCTGAACACCTGTCCGCTTCCCGGCTGCGCCGTCAGGGTGACGGTCGAGTTCAGCGGCTCGCTCGCGACGCAGGCGGAGGGACAGTCGATCCCCCCGCCCGACACGTTCCCGTCGCCGTCGACGGAGACGGTGAGCGTCGTCGGCGCGTTGGCGCTCCAGGTCGCGCTCACCGCCTTGTTGCCGCTCAGCTGCACCGTGCACGACTGGCCCGTGCCGCCGCAGTCGCCGCCCCAGCCGGTGAAGAGGTTGCCGACGTCGGGGGTCTGGAACACGGTCAGCGTCGAGCCGGTCAGGACGGGGCCCCAGGTGCACAGGCTTCCGCCCGAGCCGCACTCGATCTCGCTGCCGGGGGGATCGTGCTCGGGGCCCGAGACGTCCCCGCCGGCCCCCGGGGCGACCGAGAGCGTGCTCGTCGTCGTCGAAGAGGTCGAGAAGTACGCGAAGGCGATGTAGTCGCCGCCGTCCGCGAGGTCGCAGGTTCCCGTTCCGTTTCCGTCGCAGTCGTTGATGAAGGGGGGCATGACCGGGTCGTCCCAGCCGTCGAAGGTCCAGCCGCTTGCCGCCTTGCCCGTCAGCGTGACGTCCCCGGAGAAGGTCAGATAGCAGGTCTTCTTGCCGTTTCCGCACTTGATCCCACCGGGGCTGCTCGTGACGGTGCCCTTGCCGATCACCTCGACGGTGACGGTCGTCGTCAGGCTCGCCGAAGCCGCGGCGCTCTGGACGCCGAGCGTCAGCGCCGCCAGCGCGACCAGCGCCGCGAGCGCGCGACTCATCGAGCGATGCCGTCTCCCCACGACCGGAGCAGCTTAGACGGGATCCGGACCGATCGCCAGACGTCCTAGGGAAGCAGGGCGAACCAGGACACGGTCCGCACGCGGCCGACTCCGTCGGTCGCCGTTAGCTGCACGCGGTACGTTCCGGGCGAGAGGAGGAGCGCGCCCGGAGTCGAGGAGCCCTTGCCGATCGGGAAACGGACCTCGCGGACGCGCCGCTTGCCGCGGTAGACCTGGACGACGAGGCCGGCGGGCTGCGTCGAGCGGAAGTGGAGGGTCAGCGACCAGAGCGCACCGGCGTTCACGGCGCCGACGCGCCCACGGGTGAGAACGAACGGCCTCCGCGACGCCCGTTCGCCGCACCGGCCGAGGCAGGCCTTCCAGCGCAGGACGCGTGTCCCGACGCGGAGCTCGAACGTGTAGAAGCCGGGCTTCGCGACCGGGAACGGCCCGACCTTCCCCGCTCCGGCGGCAGTGGTGAACGCGAGCGATGTCTCCGCCCGGCCGGCGCGCAGCGCCAGCACGCTCGCCTTGCCGCGGGTACGCGTCCGGTAGCGGAGCGTGACCTGGAACCGGCCCCCGGCTCGCTTCACGAGCGGGCGCCCGCCGCTCGCGAGCACGACCGTGCCGGTCGCCGGCGTCCGTCCGCCCGGCGCCGCGCGGAAGGCGGCGGTGACCTGCTTCGCGGCATCCATCTGCAGGGTGCACGCCGGCGCCGCGCCGCCGCACGCGCCGCCCCAGCCGGCGAAGGTCGCCCCCGTCGCGGCGGCCGCGGTCAGGACCACGGTCGAGCCCTCGGTCGGCGTCGAGCTGCACGCGGTCTTCCCGTTGCCGCAGCTGATCCCGCCGCCCGTGACCGTTCCGGGGCCGGTGGCCGTCACGCTCAGCGAGACGGTCGCGGCCGAGCCGCCCGAGAACGTCGCGGTCACGTTGCGCGCGGCCGTCATCGTCACCGTGCACGTCCGTCCGCTTCCGGTGCAGGCGCCGCCCCAGGAGCTGAACGTCGCTCCTGCTCCCGGGGTGGCGGTCAGGGTGACGCTCGTTCCCGTGGCGAAGGTCTGGTTGCAGTCCGATCCTCCGGCGCCGCAGCTGATGCCGCTCCCGGCGACGGTCCCGTCGCCGGTGACCGAGACCGTCAGCGGGAACGTCGACGGCGGCGGCCCGCCGCCGGAGAAGGTCGCGGTCACGCTCCGGTCGCCCGTCATCGTCACCGTGCAGGTCGTCTCCTTGCCGGTGCAGGCGCCGCCCCAGCCGGTGAACGACCCGCCGGCCGGCGGGGTCGCGGTCAGGGTCACGTCCTTGCCGGCCGCCTCGTCGGCCGCGCAGCCGGTGCCCGAGCCCGAGGTGCACGCGATCCCCTCGCCGGTGACCGTGCCGTTCCCGCTCAGGGTGACGGTCAGCTTCGGCTTCCGGAAGGTGGCGCTCGCCGAGTGGTCGCCGTCCATCGTCAGCGTGCAGCTCGGCCCCGTGCCGCCGCAGTCGCCGCTCCAGCCCCCGAAGATGAAGTCGGCATCGGGTGTCTCGACGACGGTGAACGTCGAGCCGGAGGCGTCGGCCCACGTGCAGCTCGTCCCGCCCGAGCCGCAGTCGACGTCGCCGCCGTTCACCGTCCCGCCCGCGCCGTCGGTACCTGCTGGAACGGTGATCGTCAGCGTGTGGTAGCCCACGGCGTTGCTCGGGTTGAAGCTGGCCGTGACCTCGTAGTCGGCGCCGCTGCTGAGGTCGACGCTGCACACGTTGTCGACCGGAGTCGACGGGCAGCCGCTCCAGCTGTCGAACGTCCACGTCCCGACGTCCTCGGCGGTGAGGTCGAGCGTGCCCGTCGTCGTCGAGTAGAAGCAGGACCGGCCGCCGTTCCCGCAGAGGATCACGCCCGAGGTCGTCGTCACCCGGCCGCCGCCGATCACCTCGACCGCGAGCGTGGCCGTGCCCGCTAGCCCGCGCCCGGCCGCCCCGCCGATGCCGAGCGTCAGCGCGGCGAGCAAGGCGAGACCCGAGCACGCGAGCTTCACCCGCATAGCCGGAACAGCTTAGCCCCTCGCGGCAGAACGGGGCCGAACGCGCTAGACCGGGCGCACGAGCCAGAACGCGACCACGGCGTACTGGAGCGACACCGCGGCGACGACGAGCAGGTGGAAGATCTCGTGGTAGCCGAAGACCGCCGGCAGCGGGTCCGGCCGCCGGAGCGCGTACACGATGCCGCCGGCCGTGTAGAGCAGGCCGCCGGCGAGCACGAGGCCCGTCCCGCTCCAGCCGACGCCGGCGACGAGCTGCGGGAAGACGATCACCGCGACCCAGCCGAGCGCGATCGCGATCGCTGCCGCAAGCCATTTGGGCGCGTCCACCCACAGGAACTTGAGTAGGATCGCCGCGGCGGCGCCGCCCCAGACGACCCCGAGGACGGCGGTCCGCCAGGCGCCGTGCAGGACGAGCAGCCCGAACGGCGTGTAGGTGCCGGCGATCGCCAGGTAGACGCCGGCGTGGTCGATCCGCCGCGACCAGCGGTAGCCGCGCTCCCGCCAGGTGACCCGGTGGTGGAGCGCGCTGGCGCCGAACATCGCCGCGACGGCGACCGCGAACACGGCCGCCGCCGCCCGTGCCCGCCCGCCGGACGCGACCGAGACCAGCGCCGATCCGGCCCCGAGCGACACGAGGAAGGCGTACAGGTGGAAGACGCCGCGCAGGCGGGGTCTCGGCCTCGACCCGTGCGGGTCAGCGGTGGCGGAAGACGATCCGGCCACGGCTGAGGTCGTACGGCGAGAGCTCGACGTTGACGCGGTCGCCCGGAAGGATCCTGATCCGGTACCGCCGCATCTTCCCGGCCGTGTAGGCGAGCGTCTCGTGGTCGTTGTCGAGCCTGATCCTGAACATGCCGCTGCGCAAGGCTTCGATCACCTCGCCTTCGAACTCGACCTTTTCTTCCTTGCCTGCGACGGCAGGCTCCTTTCGAGAGTTGCCGTGCGCCCCGCGCGGAGCGCACGGCAGAACAGCGGTTTACCCGGCGATCGGGATGACGGCGGTCGCCTCGGGGCCCTTCTGGCCCTCGCGGGCCTCGAACTCGACCCGGGCGCCCTCGTCGAGCGACTTGTAGCCGTCGCCGGCGATCTGCGAGAAGTGGACGAACAGATCCTTGCCGCCCTCGTCGGGCGTGATGAACCCGTACCCCTTCGCGGCGTTGAACCACTTGACGGTACCGGTAGCCATGTACACACACCTCCCTTACCACTCACGAACGGGTAGAGAAGGCGCAAGATGTTGCGACGTCGGTACTCGTTCTTAGTGCGGACACCGTAGCAGCGATACAACTTCGACGATGGCGGAGAAACCGCTGCTCGTCGCGACGGCGCCCGCGCTCGCGGAGGAGCTCGACCGACTCCTCCGGGAGCACGGCCGCACGGATCTCGCCGAGCAGGTTCCGGGGCTGCGGGTCACCGCCGTCTGCGCGTGCGAGGTCGAGGGGTGCGCGAGCTTCTACACCGCCCGGCCGATGAGGCGCTGGTTCCGCCGTGGCGCGCAGGTGCCGGCCGGCGATCTCGTCGTGGACACGATCGACGGCGAGATCGTCTACGTCGAGGCGCTCGACCGCCCGGAGGCGAGGGCGGCGCTCCGCAGTCTGTAGCCACGGCCGAAGGCCGTGGTCGTATCCTGAAGCCCGTGCGAGTCGTTCTCCCCGACAACTCCGAGCTCGAGCTCCCCGACGGCGCCACCGGCCTCGACGCCGCGCACGCGATCGGCCCGAAGCTGGCGAAGGAGGCGGTGCTCGTCCGCTCGAACGGCGACCTTCGAGATCTGCGGTTGCCGCTCGAGGACGGGGAGCGGATCCAGATCCTGACGACCCGCGACCACGCCGACCCGGATGCCCTGTACGTCCTGCGCCACTCGGCGGCGCACTTGCTCGCCGAGGCGGTGAGACGCCTCTATCCCGGCGTGAAGATCGCGATCGGCCCGCCGGTCGAGAACGGCTTCTACTACGACTTCGAGTTCCCGGAGCCGGTCAGCGAGACGGATCTGCAGAAGATCGAGGAGGAGGTCCGGCGCGAGCTGAAGCAGGGGCGCGAGTGGCGGCGGGAGGAGATCTCGCGCGAGCAAGCGCGTGAGCGCTTCCTCGCGGAGGAAGAGCCCTACAAGGTCGAGCTGGTCGACACGGCCGAGGGCGACATCTCCCTGTACACGCAGGGCGACTTCACCGACCTCTGCCGCGGCCCGCACCTGCTCACCTCCGCGCCGATCAAGGCGCTGAAGCTCACCGGGCTCGCGGGCGCCTACTGGCGCGGCGACGAGCGGAACACGCAGCTGACCCGGATCTACGGGACCGCGTTCTTTACGCAGGAGGACCTCGACACGTACCTGGAGCGGCTCGAGGAGGCGCGCCGCCGCGACCATCGGCGGCTGGGTGTCCAGCTCGACCTCTTTCATTTCGACGAGCACTCGCCCGGCTCGGCCCTCTGGCACCCGAAGGGGATGGTGATCTTCAACGAGCTGGAGGCGCTCCGCCGGCGCGAGGACGCACGTCGTGGCTACCTCGAGGTCAAGACGCCGCTCATCTTCGACAAGCAGCTCTGGGAGATCTCGGGCCACTGGGAGAAGTTCCGCGACCACATGTTCCTGATCCCGAGCGAGGACGGGCCCACGTACGGGATGAAGCCGATGAACTGTCCGGGACACATGCTCCTGTTCGGCAGCCGGCTCCGCTCCTACCGCGAGCTGCCGATGCGCTTCGCCGAGGCGGCGGCGCTGCACCGCAACGAGCTGGCCGGGACGCTGCACGGGCTGCTCCGCGTCCGGCATGTCACTCAGGACGACGCGCACATCTTCTGCACGCCGGACCAGGTCGAGGACGAGATCTTCGGCTGCCTGGACTTCGGGTTCTTCGTGTACGACCTGTTCGGCCTCGACGTGAGGGCGGAGCTCTCCACCCGTCCCGAGAACCGGCTCGGCACGGACGAGCAGTGGGACGAGGCCGAGGCCGCGCTCGAGCGCGCGCTCGAGCGGCGCGGGATCGGGCACACGGTCAACCCGGGCGACGGGGCGTTCTACGGTCCGAAGATCGACCTCCATCTCGCCGACTCGCTCGGGCGAAGCTGGCAGTGCGGCACGGTCCAGCTCGACTTCCAGATGCCCGCCCGCTTCGGGCTCACGTACGTCGGCTCCGACAACGCCGAGCACACTCCGATCGTCGTCCACCGGACACTCATGGGCTCGCTCGAGCGGTTCATCGGGATCCTGATCGAGCACTACGCCGGCGCGCTGCCGTTCTGGCTCTCGCCGGTGCAGGTGCGCGTGATTCCCGTGGGCCGGGACCACGTCGGGGCGGCCGCGGCGCTCGCCGAGCGGATTCCCTACCGCGTGGAGGTGGACGACTCCGACGACACCGTCGGCAAGCGGATCCGCAACGCCGAGGTCGAGAAGGTCCCGTACGTGATCGTCTACGGCGACCGGGAGTCGGCGGATGCGCTCGCAGTTCGCGAACGCGGGGGAGAACAATCCACGAAGTCGCTGGACGAGTTGCTCGCAGAACTTGGTACGCTGTGATCCTGCTCAAGCAGGGACGACCCGTTCCTCACCTCCGGAGTGCAGCTCATCGGAGGTTCAACCGAGTCGAAGGACGAGGATTTCGGGCCGCTGCTTGCAGCGGTCTTTGTCGTTCTACGAAGGAGAACCGAGCGAGCTTGGTTAGAAGCCTTTGAGACCACGGCGGAGCGTAGAGCCTCCCGTTCGCCCGGCCTCGCAAAACCGGATCAACGAGGGGATCCGTGCGCCGCGCGTGCGGCTCGTAGACGAGGACGGCAGCCAGATCGGAATCAAGGCGGTCGCGGAAGCGCTCGACTACGCGTACTCGAAGGGGCTCGACCTCGTCGAGATCGCCGCTCAGGCCGACCCCCCCGTGGCCAAGGTGATGGACTACGGGAAGTACCGGTACGAGCAGGAGCAGAAGGCGAAGCAGGCACGGAAGCACCAGCTGCAGATCCACGTCAAGGAGATCAAGCTCAGGCCGAAGATCCAGATCCACGACTACAACACCAAGAAGGGCCACGTCGAGCGCTTCCTCAACCAGCGCGCGAAGGTGAAGGTCACGATCATGTTCCGCGGGCGGGAGACCACCCATCCGGAGCGGGGCCGTGACCTGCTGATGCGGTTGGCGGAGGACGTGAAGGAGATCGGGCTCGTGGAGCAGCCGCCGCTCCTCGACGGGCGCAACATGGTGATGGTGCTCGCCCCGACGAGGAATGCCGGGGCGCAGAAACATCCCGGAGAGACGAGAGATGCCGAAACAGAAGACACACAGCGGAGCGAAGAAGCGGTTCAAGGTGACGGCGACCGGAAAGCTCCTGCGCCGCCGGGCGATGAAGAGCCACCTGCTCGAGAAGAAGTCGGCGAAGCGGAAGCGCAGCTTCCGGCGGGACGCGCCGCTCGCCGGTAGCGACGCGAAAAGCGCCCGGAAACAGCTCGGGATCTAGAGGAGGAGGTCGACGATGCCTCGCGTCAAGCGTTCCCTCCACGCGCGCAAGAAGCGGCGCAAGGCCCTCGAGCAGGCGAAGGGCTACTGGGGGCTCAAGTCCAAGACCTACACCCGGGCGAAGGAGCAGCTCGACCACTCGCTCGCCTACGCCTATCGCGACCGCAAGGTGCGCAAGCGGACGATGCGCAGCCTCTGGATCATCCGGATCAACGCGGCCGCGCGCACGCACGGTCTTTCGTACAACCAGTTCGTCGCCGGCTGCCGGAAGGCGGAGATCGGGCTCGACCGCAAGGTGCTCGCCGATCTCGCCGTCTCCGACCCGGCCGCCTTCGCCGCGATCGCGGAGCAGGCGAAGGCCGCGCTGCAGCGCTAGGGCGCTGCGGCCGCCGCATCGTCGCGCTTGCCTCCTTCGGACGCGGCTCTTCGAGCCGCGTCCCAGGGACAGTCCCTGTAACGCGTTGTCCACAAGCTGAACCGCAGATCCGCGCGGTCGGGCGTGCGAGGTGTTACGGCCGGGTCGCTGCCGTCCGCCTGACCATGCGGCTCAGGGACTGTCCCTCGGACGCGGCCGTTTGCGGCTCGGCCTAGAGTGCTCGCGTGATCACCTCGGCGTCGAACCCGCGGCTGCGGCTCGTCCGGCGGCTCGCGAGCGGGCGGCAGCGCGACCGGCTCGGCCTCTTCGTCTGCGAAGGGGAGGACCTGGTCGAGGCAGCGCTCGACGCCGGGATCGAGCCCGCCGACCTGCTCGTCGCCGGCAGCGACGTGGAGCCTGCCCTGCTTGCCGCGGTCTCCGCCCTGCCTCATCCGCCCCGCGTGATCGGCGTGTTCCGTCGGTCCGACCTGCCGCCGTACGAGCCGCTCCCGGCGACGCTCGCCCTTTGGCGCGTCGCCGACCCGGGCAACGTCGGCACCCTGATCCGGACCGCGGACGCGTTCGGCGCCGCGGTCGCGCTCTCGAAAGGATGCGCTGACCCGACCGGCCCGAAGGCCCTACGGGCCGCGGCCGGTGCGATCTTCCGCGTGCCTCTCGGTCGGTTCGAGCAGCCCGGCGGGCGCCGGGCCGCGCTCGTCGCCCACGGGGGCGAGCCGCTCCACGAGGTCGAGCTGGGCGGCCAGACCGTCTTCGTCCTGGGAGCCGAGCGTGAAGGGCTGCCCGCGGACGTCGTCGCCGCGTGCGACGTGCGGGCGACGATCCCGCTCGCGGCCGGGGCCGAGTCGCTGAACGTCGCCGCTGCGGGGGCGATCGCCCTCTACGAGCACAGCCGCAGGTAGGGTCGGGCGGTGGGCGAGAGAGAGCCCTTCCGGATCGACGCGCCGCTCGCGCTCGTCAGCCAGATCCAGCGCTCCGGCGGCAGCCTCCTCGCCGAGCTCTTCGACGGCCACCCGCAGGTCTACGCGCATCCGCTCGAGCTGCGCATCTGGTACCCGACCAAGGAGGACTGGCCGGTCTTCGACCTTGCGGCCGACCCGCTCGAATGGTTCGACCGGCTGCACAACAGGAAGTGGGCGAAGCTCTCCCGGAGAGGGTTCGCCAAACCGGGCAGGAACCCGTTTGCCTCCGAGCTCCGCTTTCCGTTCACGTTCTCGGCAGACGAGCAGCGCGAGCTGTTCCTCCGCATCGTCGGCACGCGGCCGCTCGAGAGCCAGCGAGACGTCCTGAACGCCTACTTCAGCTCCTTCTTCACGACCTGGCGCGAGTGGGAGCCGACCGGCCGCGAGCAGGTGATCACGGGCTTCCTCCCGCGGATCGTCATGGCGCCGGAAAGCCTGGAGCACTTCCTCGCCGCCTACCCCGACGGGAAGCTGATCACGATCCTCCGCGACCCCTTCTCCTGGTTCGCCTCGAGCAGCCGCCATCGGAAGCAGTACAGGGACGTGGCCGCCGCGATCGACCAGTGGAGCGAGTGCGCTCGCGCGATCGCCGGGGTGGTGGAGAGCGGCGCCGACTGGGCGGCCGGCGTGCTGTTCGCCGACCTCGTGTCGGAGCCCGAGCCGGTGATGCGCAGGCTGGCCGCCTTCGTCGGCATCGACTTCCAGGCGTCCCTCATGCAGCCGACATATCTCGGCAGGCCGATGCTCCCGAACTCGTCCTTTGCCGTGCGGGACTACGGCATCAACGCCGCGATGGCTCACCGCCGCGACCAGCTCGACCCCGACGCGCTCGACTACATCGAGCGCGAGGCGGCACCGCTGTACGAAGAGGTTGCAGCTCTGCTCGGGGCGGCAGCGGCGCGCGTGCCCGCGAGCTGAGCCGGGAGCGGCCTACCAGGCGCCTCCGCCTCCCCCCCCGCCGCCTCCACCGCCTCCGCCCGAGAAGCCTCCGCCGAAGCCGCCGCCCGACGACGACGGCGGCGTCAGCGCCGAGCCGAAGCCGGAGCTGAGATCGCCGATCGCGAGCGCGCTCGGCCCGGAGCCGAGATCGCCGTAGGGCGTGATCCAGAAGATCGAGCTCTGATCGTGCAGGGCCTGGGGCATGTGCAGCTGCGCGCCCTGGAGCACCCGCTCGGCGATCCCGAACGCGATCCCGTAGACGAGGAAGCGCTCCCAGAGCTCGAGAGTCGCCGGGGGCGCGTCCTGCAGCCGCGGGAAGTCGGTCAGGTAGCGTCGGAATGCGTCCCAGCGCTCGGCCTCGGTCTCGCCGGTCCTCGTCCGGCGGCGCCAGAGCCGCACGCGGGTGAGGGCGCCGGCCAGGATCGCCGCGTTCGCGACCGCGCACCCTCCGAGGGCCGCCTGGACCACGTCGCTCCACCGCGGCGTGCCGGGCCGCCAGCCGTCGATGGCGATCCAGAGGAGGACGACCGCGGCGGCGACGAAGACCACGAGCGCGGCGACGATCGCGCCGCTGCCGGACTCGACGTACCACCTCTTCGCGTCGATCGCAGACGAGACCCGCTCCTTGAAGGTCGAGAACCGCTTTGCGTTCTCGGTTCGATGCGCCTCGATCCGGTCTCGGAGGGCGCTCAGCCGCTCGCCGTCGGCGTCGACCGCCGAGTCGATCACGTCCGCGACCGGCTCCTCGAAGCGGGCCAGCTCCACGGTCTGGTCGCCCGGGGTCAGCATCAGGTCGGCGACGGTCTCGTGCTTCATCCCGCCCCACGTCTTCTTCTCCGTGTTCACGGGCGCCGACTTGTACCGGCCTCTCCGGATCAGGTCGAACAGGGTGGCGGTGAACTCCTGCGAGCCGCACGCCTTGTCCTGTCGGAGCAGCGCGGGAACCAACGCCGGCTCGGTGTCGGTGGGAGGCTGCTGCTCGTACTCGCGGTCGTAGCCGGTCCTGCGCTCGCGGCCGTAGACGAGCCAGACGAGGAGGAGGGCCGCAGAGCCGGGGCCGAGGCCGAGCAGGGCCAGGTACCCGAGCGTCCGGCCGATGTGGCGCTTCGCGTCCTCCAGCCGGTCACGGTCGTGCTGGTATCCCGCCTGCGCGTCCGCCTCCCGCTCGCCGATCGTCGCCAGCCCGTTGCCGGGGTGCACCTTCGCGCCTGCAGTCGAGGTGAGCAGGTCGCGCGGGAAGACGACGTGGAGCTCGACCCACTGCTTGCTCGGCACGTTGACCGCCCGCAGCGTCGCCTCGTTCGGCGACCGTGTGACGACGCCGTTCACCCACGGCGGATGGCCCCAGACGCGGTAGCTCGGATCGAGCGTCGCCGGGCGCGGCAAGACGAGCGACGCCGCCAGGCTCGAGAGCGGCGCCGACCAGTTGTCGCCCCACACCCGCAGGTTCACGTCGGCGACGTCGTCGTAGGCGACGGTGAGGCCCCGGAACCGGTACGAGATCGTGAAGGTGCGCTGCTCACCCGCGGCCTGGAAGTGCCAGACGATCCGCACCCGCTTGCCGCCCAGGTCGTAGTTGAACGTACCGGGCGTGTCGATCGAGCCGAGCTTCGTGCTTCCGCCGCGGGTGTACGGCGTGCCGCTCTCGGCGACCCCGATCCGGTCGATCGTCTCGCCCTTGCGCAGCGGGATGTCCCGGTAGGCACCGTGGTAGGCGCCGCCGATCGTGATGTGCTCCGCGACGAGGAGCGATCCGTCCGGGGCGGCGCGCACGGCGACGTCGGCATTCGGAAGGTAGTAGGCGCCGGCGGAAGCCGGGAAGGAGAGGGCGACGAACGCGGCCGCGAGGCAGAGCGCCCGGCGCACGGCCCGCTACTGCGTGGCCGGCGGCGGCGGTGCCGGTGCCGGCTGCGGCTCGGGCTGCCCGGGCTGCGTGAACTGCACGCGAGGCGCCTCCCGCGTGACCTCCTCGGTGTGGAAGTACTCTCGCGCCCGGAAGTTGAACATTCCGGCGATCACGTTCGTCGGGACCGTCTCGAGCGCGTTGTCGTAGGTCAGGACCGTGTCGTTGTAGACCTGGCGGGAGACAGCGATCTGCTGCTCGATCTGCGTCAGCTGCCCCTGCAGCTGCTGGAAGTTCTCGGTCGCCCGCAGCTGCGGGTAGGCCTCGGCGACCGCGAACAGGCGGCCGATCGCCGCGGTCAGCGCATTCTCCGCCTCCGCCTGCTGGGCGACGCCCTGCGCCTGCTGGGCCGCCGTCCGCGCTGCCGTCACCTCCTCGAAGGTCTGCCGCTCGTGCGCCGCGTATCCCTTCACCGTCTCGACGAGGTTCGGGATCAGGTCGTAGCGCTTGCGGAGCTGAACGTCCACCTGCGCCCACGCGTTCTCGCACCGGTTCCGCAGCCGGACGAGCTTGTTGAACATCCCCACCAGGACGAGCCCGAGCAGGACGACGACCGCGACGATGACGATCACGACCCAGATCACAACCGGAAACACTACGTCAGCTGCGCCTTGCGAGCCAGATCGAGTCCTCCCCGCCGGAGTACGGCCGGCGGTCGAACCAGCCGTAGCAGGCCTCGACCGCGAAGCCGGCGCGCACGAGGAGGTCGCGCCATTCCTCGACCGAGATCCAGGCGAGCGTCATCGTCGTCTTCCGGTCGCCCCCCCGGACGCTCAGCGCCAGGCGGCGGGCGGTCTCGTCCCAGTCGGCGCGTTCCCAGATCCCCGGCTCGCGCTCGAGCCAGCGGCCGTGGGTCTCGGCCACGTCCTCGGGCGAGGGCGCGAACACGTCGAAGGCGAGCAGGCCGCCGGGGAGGAGGAGCTCGCGGGCGGCGCGGAGGGCGGCCAGGCGCTCGTCGTCGTCGTCGAGGTGCAGATAGGCGCGAAACGGGCAGGTGACCAGGGGGACGCGCTCGGCGACGGGCGGGTGGCGCAGGTCGCCGAGGCGGAGGTCGAGGAGCTCCGTGACTCCGGCGGCCTCCGCGCGGTCGCGGCAGACCGCGAGCATCGCCGCGGAGGAGTCGACCCCGATCAGGGGCACGCCCGCGGAGGCGGTCGGAACGGCGATCCGGCCCGTGCCGACCCCGAGCTCGACGACGCGTTCGCCGGACCGCGCCGCCCCGGTGCGGCCGGCCGCCTTGCGGGCCTCGGCGACGTAGAAGGAGACGTCCTCGCTGACGCTCCGGCTCCACGGATCGTAGATCCGCGCGATCGCGTCGTATGGCGTCTCGGCCGGGGCGCCCTTGCGGGTGGGGTGATCGTCGCTCATTGCCCGCTCCCGGCGCCGGCAAAGCCGGCGCCTCCGCTCATTGGTGAGCTCCGTCGAGCCTACGCTCATCAGTCACCGCCGCGCCACCCACCTGTGCGCGGTCCACGCGTATGCTCGCAGCGGGGAGGAGGCCGGGAGCACCTCGCAGCGGCCGGGGCGGCGGCATGGGGCGCGGGGCCCGTGGCCCGTACGTCGCGATCGGCCCACACGTCCGTGGTCGCCGGAAGGGGTGTTCGCGCGGGCCCGCGACCGCCCACAGACGGCCGCGTGCAGGCCGGGAAGCGCCCGGGAAGCCCGCCCGAAGCCCGGTGATACAGTCGCGCGATGGACGCGGATAGGCTGGAAAGCGAGGCGCTGAGCGCGATTTCCGGGGCCCGCACGCTCGACGAGCTCGACCTGGTGCGCGTCCGCTACCTCGGCCGGAAGAGCGATCTGAAGCAGGCGCTCCGCGAGGTCCGCGACCGCGAGAGCGGGCAGACGCTGAACACCCTCCGGCAGCGCCTCGAGGCGGCGCTCGACGAGCGGCGGCAGGCCTTCCGGCGCGCCGAGCTCGAGCGGGCGCTGGCCGAGGAGGCGGCCGACGTCACGCTGCCCGGCGAACGCGTGCCGCGCGGGCACCGGCACCTGATCTCCCAGATCCGGGACGAGGTCGAGTCGGTCTTCCTCGGGCTCGGCTACGAGGTCGTCGACGGGCGCGAGGTCGAGACCGTCCACTACAACTTCGACGCGCTCGGCTTTCCTGCGTGGCATCCCGCCCGCTCCCGGCACAATTCGCTGTTCTTCGACGACCGCATGCTTCTCCGCACCGAGACGTCGCCGTCCCAGATCCGGGTGATGGAGTCCCGAGAGCCGCCCGTGTACATGATCTCGCACGGTCGCGTCTACCGGCGCGACACGATCGACGCCACGCACTACCCCATCTTCCACCAGGTCGAGGGCCTGGCGGTCGATCGCGGAATCACGCTGGCCGATCTGAAGGGGACGCTCCTCCACCTCATGCGCGCGCTCTTCGGCGAGGAGCGGCAGGTCCGCTTCCGCACGCACTTCTTCCCGTTCACGGAGCCGTCGCTCGAGCCCGACGTCTCGTGCTTCCAGTGCGACGGACGGGGCTGCCCGATCTGCAAGCACTCGGGCTGGATCGAGATGGGCGGCTCCGGGATGGTCGATCCGGCCGTGCTCGAGTTCGTTGGCTACGACCCGGAGGAGGTCTCCGGCTTCGCGTTCGGCCTCGGGCTGGAGCGGATCGCCCAGCTTCGCCACGGCGTCCCCGACGTTCGGCTCCTCTGGGACTCCGACCACCGCGTGATCTCGCAGTTCTGATGCGGGTCCCGCTGTCCTGGCTCCGCGAGTATGTCGCGATCGACGTGCCGACGGACGAGCTCGCGGCCCGGCTCGCGATCTCGACCTGCGAGGTGGAGCGGGTGACGTATCGCGGCGTGCCCGACGTCGACGGCAACCTCGACCGGTTCCGCGTCGGGCGCGTCCTCGATGTGGCACCGCATCCGAACGCCGATCGGGTGCGGCTCTGCCAGGTCGACGTAGGCGAACGGGAGCCACGGCAGATCGTCTGCGGCGCCTGGAACTTCGAGGCAGGCGCGACGGTGTGCGTCGTGCTCCCGGGTGGGATCCTCCCGGGCGGGCTCCGGATCGAGGAGCGCGCCGTGCGCGGTGAGCGCTCCGACGGGATGATCCTCTCGGAGCCGGAGCTCGACCTCGGCCAGGACCACGCCGGCATCGTCGTGCTCGCCGAGCCGGCGGAGGCCGGCACGCCGCTCGTCGACCTCTTCGCCCTCGGCGAGGAGGTGCTCGAGATCGAGGTGACCGGCAACCGCCCCGATCTCCTGGCCGTCTACGGGCTCGCCCGTGAGGTGGCCGCGCTCTTCGGTGTCGAGCTCGCGCCTCAGCCGGGCACCGAGGCGGCGCGCGCGGCCGACGAGCCGGTCGACGTCCGGATCGAGGATCCCGCCGGCTGTCCCGTCTACGTCGGCCGTCTCTTCCGCGGCGTCCGGGTCGGCCCGTCCCCGCCGTGGCTGAAGGCGAGGCTGTCCGCGTCCGGGCTGCGCCCGATCTCGAACGTCGTCGACGTCACGAACTACGTGATGCACGCGCTCGGCAGCCCCCTGCACGCGTTCGACCACGGGAAGTTGGCCGGAGCCAGGATCGTCGTCCGTCGTGCGGCGGCCGGCGAGGAGCTCACCACGCTGGACGGGAACCTGCGACGGCTCGAGACGTCCGATCTCGTGATCGCCGACGCCGAGCGCGCAGTCGCCCTGGCCGGGATCATGGGCGGCCTGAACACCGAGGTCGGAGGCGACACCGCCGAAGTCCTGCTCGAGGCGGCGAACTTCGAGCCGGTCGGGATCCTGCGAACCTCGGAGCGGCTCGGGCTGCGGACCGACGGGTCGAACCGCTGGGAGAAGGGTGTCGACCCGTACCTCGCCGAGCCGGCCGCCCGCATGGCCGGTGGGCTCATCGCCGAGCTGTCCGGAGGCGCCTGGGCCGGCGAGGCCGGCATACGCGCGGACCTTCCGGAGCCTCCCGTCCTCCGTCTGCGCCCCGAGCGGACGGATGCGATCAGCGGCGTGACCACGGCTCCCCGCCGTCAGCGCGAGATCCTGGAGCGGCTCGGGTTCGCCGTCACCGACGGGTGGGAGGTGACCGTCCCGACCTGGCGCAGCCGCGACGTTTCTCGCGAGATCGACCTGGTCGAGGAGATCGCCCGCTTCGAGCTCGAGCGCGTGCCGTTCACGATGCCGGTTCGCCGCGAGCTCTTCGGGCGTCTGACCCGAGAGCAACGCCTCCGGCACCAGGTCGAGGAGATCCTGCTCGGATGCGGCCTGTCCGAGACGTACACGCCGAGCCTCGTGCCGCCCGACGCGAGCCCGGACGGCCTGCGGCTGCCCGTCCCGCTGACGGCGGAGCACGCGGTGCTGCGGACGAGCCTGCTGCGCGGCCTCGTCGACGCGGCCCGGAGGAATCTCGACGCGGGCGCCGGCGAGGTCGAGCTCTTCGAGATCGCCAGGGCGTACGCACCTGTCGAGGGCGACCTTCCGGAGGAGCGCTGGCGGGTCGCCGCGATCATGCCGGCGCCGTTCTCACGTGCGAAGGGCGTGGTCGAGACCCTGCTCCGCGCGCTCCACGTCGTCGCGCCGTTCGAGCGCGCGCACGAGCCGTTTCTGCACCCGGGCAAGGCTGCTCGGATCGACGCGGGTTGGGTCGGCGAGCTCCATCCCGAGCTCCTCGGCGGGTGGAGCGCCTTCGAGCTCGACCTGGCGACGCTCTTCGAGCGCGTTCGGGACATCGTCCTCTACGAGGACGTGATCTCGTACCCGCCGGTTCGGCAGGATCTCGCGGTGGTCGTCGCCGAGGAGGTCGAGGCGGCCGCGCTCGTCCAGGCGGCCGGAGAGGCGGCCGGAGAGGAGCTGCGCTATGCCCGCGTCTTCGACGTCTACCGGGGCGAGCAGGTCGGCACGGGACGGAAGTCGGTCGCGCTCGCGCTCGTCTTCCAGTCGGCCGAGCGCACGCTCTCTGCCGAGGACGCGGCGGCGCTCCGGGCAAGGATCGTCCAGGCGCTCGCCGACCGGTTCGGCGCCGAGCTGCGCGGGGGCTGAATCCGATCGGGCCTCCGGCGCGTACTGGAGGCTGATGCGAGCTGCAGCCGCCGCCGTGGCCGCCGCCGCCGCGCTCGTCCTGACGGCCGGCGCCGGCGCCCAGAGCCCGACCCTGTTCGCCACCGTCGGTCCCGGGTTCACGATCTCGCTCGCCGATGCCGCGGGTAGCCCGGTCAAGCACCTCGATCCGGGCGCGTACACGATCCGGGTCGACGACCGCTCCGACCTGCACAGCTTCCACCTCAACGGCCCGGGCGTCGACCAGGCGACCGCGATCGAGGAAACGGGCACCTTCACGTGGACGGTGACCTTCTCGGACGGCACCTACCGCTTCCGCTGCGACGCCCATCCGACGACGATGTTCGGGAGCTTCACGGTCGGCGCCGTCGCGGCGCCGCCCCCGCCTCCGACGACGCCGGTCCCCGGGCCCGCGCCGAAGCGGAAGCCGGTCGCGCTCGCCGCCGCGGTCGGGCCGGGGAAGACGATCGCTCTCGTCCGCGGGCGTGCGCGCCTGGTCTCGGTGAAGGCGGGCCCGGTCGTGCTGACCGTCCACGACCGCTCGGCGAGGGACAACTTCCGCCTCAGCGGCCCGGGGGTGAACCGGGCGACCTCGAAGGCGGGCCGGGGGACGTTCACGTGGAGGCTGACGCTGAAGCGCGGGCTCTACACGTACCGCTCGGACGCGACTCCGGCGCTCAGGCGGACGTTCCGGGCCGTCTGAGCGCGCGGCGCTCCAGCTCGGCGTTCAGCTCCGCGCCGAGCAGCAGCGCAACGGCCGAGTAGTTCAGCCAGAGGAGGAGCACGATCGCGCCGGCGAGCGAGCCGTACGTGCGGTCGTACGAGCTCGAGTAGCTCGTGTACAGCGCGAAGAGGGCCGACAGGCCAAGCCAGAGCAGCGAGCCGAGCAGCGAGCCCGGTGTCACCCAGCGCCAGTTCGGCGGCGTGCGATCGGGCGCCAGCCAGTAGACGAGCCCGACTGCGACCAGGATCGCCCCGAACGCGAGGGGCCAGCGCACGATCGCCCAGGCGAGCGTGAACTCGTGACCGAGCCCGGCTCTCCGCGCGATCGCGTCGCCGAGCGGGGCGCCGAAGACGATCAGGCCGAACAGGATCGCAACGACCGTCCCGGCGAGGCAGACGAGCCCCAGGGCGAGCAGGCGCACCTTCCAGAACGGCCGGGTCTCGTCGAGGTCGCTTGCCCGGTTGACCGCCTTGATCATCGTGCCGGCCGCGCCGCCGGCGGCCCAGAGCGCGCCGAGGGTGCCCGCGGCGAGCGCCGCGGCCGAGCCGGTCGCGTTCCCCGCCGAGCTCTCCTTCGCCAGCGTGATCGCGTTCACCACCGCCTTCGGCGAGACGGTGCCGAGCAGGTCGACCAGCGACTGGTAGGCGCCCGGCCCGAGCAGGCCGAGGAGCCCGACCAGCAGGATCACGGCGGGGAAGAAGGCGAGGAGCGAGCTGAACGCGACCTCCTTGGCGAGCCCCGTGCAGTCGTCGGCGAGGAACTCCTCGACCGTTCGCCTCAGCGCCGCGAGCCAGTCGCGTCCGGGCAGCCGGAACGGGGAGCCGACGGCTCGTTCCCGCTCAGCGGAGAAAGGGGAATCGCCCACGCCTGGACATTTCCGGCGTGTCGCGGCGGAAAACGCGCTTGCGGATCATGCGGGCCGCGAGGCCGGCGCCGGCGGCGCCGGCCGCGATCAGCGGCAGCTTGCGAGCGGCGGCCGCCGCGCTCGCCCGCAGCGTGTGGACGGCCTCGCCGAGCCGCTCCCGCTCGGACTCGATCTCGAGCTTGACGTCCTCCGGCGACCTACCGGCCATTGGCTCTCAGCGTCTCCGCGGTCCGGCGTGCCTCCTCGATCGCCTCCTCGGGTACCGGCGGCGTGCCTGCCTTGAGCGACCGCAGAGCGAGGATGGCGAGCAGGCCGGTCGTCCCGAGCAAGATCCCGCCGACGATCAGCAGCGCCGCCCACAGGGAGACGGCCAGCGCGAGAGCGGCTGCGCCGCCCGCGGCCAGGAAGCCGAGCGCGAACAGCGCGACGACGACGGCGCCTACTCCCAGCCCGACGCCGAGCGCGATCCGGACGAGCTTGCGCTTGATCTCGAGGAGCGCGAGCTCGAGCTCGAGTTGCACGATCGAGCGTGCGCGCTCCGCCAGCTCCTTCGCCGCCCAGCCGAGGCCGTTCACCTTCGCCGTTGCCACGCCCGAAACCTTACCGCAGCGTTCGGGGAAGAAACCGCGGCCGGGCGGGACGGCCTACACGACCTTCCCGCCGAGGTACCAGACGGGGCCCTGGGTCGCGACCGGCTTCGTGTCGGAGAGCGCGCGCAGGACCCGCACCTGCCCGGGGATGCCCCGCTCGTCGAGACGCGAGAGGCATCGGCGCGCCATCCCCGGCGAGGCCCCGTACCCGAACCGGCGGGCGCAGCGGAAGCGGAAGCCGGTGGTCGCGCCGAAGCGGGCCGGGTTGAGCGGGGCGAGCGCGAGCGCGGCCGGCTCGAGGTGGTCGCTCGAGGTCAGCTCGATCTCGCAGTAGAGGTCGGTCCAGTCGGACGGGAGCTCCGCGACGGCGCCGTCCCACTGGTCCGCGAGCCCCGGCGCGTGTGCTCTCCGGGCCGCGGGCCCGCGCTCACCGGCCGACACAAGCGTCAGCTCGCCCCCGATCCGCTCCTGGTCGATCCGGGCGAGCGCCCGCTCGACGGCGGCCGGCGACGGGCCCGCTCCGCCGCGGGACGCCACGAGCTGAAGCGTCCGGCCGGCCAGGCCGGGGGCCAGCGGGCCGAGCAGGGCGGCGGCGTGGGCGAGCCGGCCCGCGTCCTCGATCCGCAGGGCCAGACGGGCGTCCGACCACCCGTCCCCCAGCCGGGACCGGATGCCCTGCCACTGCGCGACGAGGCTCACCGGCCGGAGCATAGACTCCGCCCCGTGGCCAAGGTCGAGAGCAAGCGGGGGGCGCTCTCCGGGGAGCGGTTGCGCGAGTTCCTGCGGGAGATGCTGCTGATCAGGCACTTCGAGGAGAAGGTCGAGGAGCGCTTCCGAGCGGGCGAGCTGCCCGGGTTCCTCCACGTCGCGATCGGCCAGGAGGCGGTCGCCGTCGGCGTGTGCCGGGCGATGGCGGACGGCGACGTCTTCGCGTCCACCCATCGCGCCCACGGGCACACGCTCGCGCGCGGGACGCACCCGAACCAGGTGATGGCGGAGCTGTACGGGAAGATCGAGGGCTGCTCGCACGGCTACGGCGGCTCGATGCACCTCTACGACGTGGAGCGCGGCAACCTGGGCGCGAACGCCGTCGTCGGCGGGGGCCTGCCCGGGATCGTGGGCGCCGCCCTGGCGTTCAAGCTGCGCGGCGAGCCCCGGGTCGCGGTCGCGTTCTTCGGCGACGGGGCGACGAACATCGGCACGTTCCACGAGGCCCTCAACCTCGCCTCGCTCTGGAAGGTGCCGGCGGTCTTCGTGCTCGAGAACAACCACTGGGCCGAGTCGACGCCCGCCTCGCAGCAGCTGCCGATCGGCGACCTCGAGAAGCGCGTCGTCGCCTACGGGATGCACTCGGCGAAGGTGGACGGGCAGGACGTGGAGGCCGTGTTCCGCGCAGCGAGGCGGGCGCTCGGCTACGCGCGCGGCGGCAAGGGGCCCGTCTATCTCGTCTGCGAGACGTACCGGCTCGTCGGCCACTACGTCGGCGACGCCCAGGTCTACCGGGCGAAGGACGAGTTGCGCGAGCTGAGCGAGACGCAGGATCCGATCGTGAAGCTGCGCGAGAAGCTCGACCTCGCCGACGAGGAGTTCGATGCGCTCGACGAGGAGGCCCGCGCGATCGCGGAGGCCTCGGTCGCGTTCGCGAAGGCGGGCACCGATCCGAAGCCCGAGGACGCCCTGAAGAACGTGTACGCCTGATGCGAGACCGCGCAAGATGCTGCGCATCTTCCGCGGCGTGGCGTTCTCCTGTTGCGGCCGGAGATGTCGACGGTGCCTGAGCTGACCTACAGAGAGGCGGTCCGGGACGCGCTGAGCCGGGCGATGCGCGCCGACGACGACGTGTTCGTGATGGGCGAGGACATCGCCGAGATGGGAGGCTCGATGGGCGTCACGCAGGGCATGCTCGCCGAATTCGGGCCCGAGCGCGTCCGCAACACCCCGATCTCGGAGATGGCGATCGTCGGCGCCGGGATCGGCGCGGCGATCCAGGGGATGCGGCCGGTGGTGGAGATCATGTACGAGGACTTCACCACGCTGGCCATGGAGCAGATCGTCAACCAGGCGGCCAAGCACCGGTACATGTCGGGCGGGCAGCTGACGGTGCCGCTGACCATCCGCACGCAGGGCGGTGCCGGCTGGTCGCCCGGCGCCCAGCATGCCCAGCAGCTCGAGGCCTGGTTCGTCCACGTGCCCGGGCTGAAGGTCGTCTTCGCCTCCACCCCGTCCGACGTCCGCGGGCTCCTGTGGTCGTCGATCTACGACGACAACCCGGTCATCTTCTTCGAGCACCGGACGCTGTACCCGATCAAGGAGGAGGTGCCCGACGAGCTGGAGCCGATTCCCATCGGCCGGGCGCGGGTGCATCGCGAGGGCGACGACGTGACGGTGATCGCCACCGGCCGGCTCGTCCACGAGGCGCTGCGGGCGGCCGGGGAGGCCGAGGGCGAGGGCGTCTCGGTCGAGGTCGTCGACCCGCGGACGCTCCAGCCCCTCGACGAGGAGGCGCTCGTCGGCTCGGTGAAGAAGACGAACCGGTGCGTCGTGTGCCACGAGGCGGTCGTCCGAGGCGGCTTTGGCGCCGAGGTCGCGGCGGTGGTCCAGGACCAGGCGTTCGACTGGCTCGACGCGCCGATCGAGCGAGTGGGGTCGAGGTTCGCGCCCATCCCGTTCGCGCCGGTGATGGAGAGCTACGTCGTCCCGCACGCCGCCGACGTCCTCGACGCGATCAGGAGGACGGTGGCCCGCAGTGGCTGAGCAGGTGATCCTGCCCCGGCTCGGCCAGGGGATGGAGTCCGGGACGATCGTCCGCTGGCTGCGCTCCGAGGGCGACACGGTCGAGAAGGGCGACCCGCTCTACGAGCTCGACACGGAGAAGGTGACCCAGGAGGTCGAGGCGGACGCCGGCGGCGTGCTGCTCAAGATCCTCGTTCGCGAGGGGGAGGTGCCGGTCGGGGCGCCGGTCGCCTATATCGGGGAGGCCGGCGAGCACATCCCGGCCGGTTCGGATGCTGGCGCATCCGAACCGGTTAGCGAGGAGCGGCACCGCGAAGCCGAGGCCGCGCCGCAAGGAGAGAACGGACGCCGGGCGGAGCCGATCCCGAGGGAAGCTCCGTCGGCGGGCGGGCGGGTGAAGGCGTCTCCGTTGGCCCGGCGGATCGCTCGCGAGCGGGGAGTCGACCTCGCGGCGCTGACGGGGACCGGGCCGGAGGGAAGGATCGTCGCCGAGGACGTCGAGCGTGCCGCGCTGACGCCGCCGAAGGCGGCTCCCGTCGCGCCGGCGCGGGTCGGGGAGGTCGAGCGGGTCGAGCTGACGAGGCTCCGGCGGACGGTCGCCCGCCGGATGACCGAGGCGTGGGCGGCGCCCGCGTTCCAGATCTCGATGTCGGCGGACATGACCCGCGCCCACGAGCTGCGCGCGCGCCTGGTCGAGCGGTACCCGGAGGAGCGGCCGACGGTCACCGACGTCCTGACGAAGGTCTGCGCGCTGGCCCTGATGCGCCACCGCGAGGTGAACGCGCTGTACGCCGGCGACGCGGTCGAGCTGCACCCGTCCGCGAACGTGGGGATCGCGGTCGCGACCGAGCGCGGCCTGATCGTCCCGGTGATCGGTGGCTGCGAGGGGCGGACGGTGGCGGAGATCGCCGCCGCCCGGGCCGACCTCGTCGTGCGGGCGCGGGCGGGGAAGCTCGAGGCCGCCGATCTCGAGGGCGGCACGTTCACGATCTCCAATCTCGGCATGTACGGCGTCGAGCAGTTCATCGCCGTCCTCAACCCGCCGCAGGCGGCGATCCTCGCCGTGGGGGCGATCGAGGAGCGCGTCGTCGCGGTCGACGGGGCGCCCTCCGTCCGCCCGCTGATGACGATGACCCTGACCTGCGATCACCGTAGCGTCGACGGCGCGACCGCGGCCGACTTCCTCCGGACGGTGAAGGAGTTCCTGCAGGAACCCGGCCTGACGCTGTGAACTTTCGACCGTAGATGGTCTGGTATCGCGTTCGCAACCTGGAGGACGGACGGGCCTTCTACCGCGAGGTGCTCGGGTTCGAGGAGGCGTTCACCGACCCGGAGGGGCGATGGGCGAGGCTCAGGCGGGGCGACATGGAGATCGCGCTCTGGGAGTCGCAGGGCGACGAGGGCGGGGTCGCGTCGGTCGCCGTGCCGGATCTTCGGGCCGAGGTCGAGCGCCTGCGCGGAGCCGGTGTCGAGGTCGGCGTGATCGTCGAGCTGCACGGGCACCTCCGGATCGTGGACGTCTTCGATCCGGACGGAAACCGCATCCAGCTCACCGAAGAGGTCGAGTGATTCGGCCGGCGGGGACGCAGGACCTGCCGTTCATGCGCGACATGCTCCGCCACGCCTACTACGCCCGCTGGGGAACGGAGGCGGACGTTCCGCTCGAGCGCTACGTGGAGGGGTGGGGGCGGCCGGGAGACGCCGCCCTCGTCGCGATCGACGAGTTCAGGCCGGTCGGCGCCGCGTGGTACAGGCTCTTCACGAGGGAGGAGCCCGGGTACGGCTTCGTCGACGACACGACGCCGGAGCTGACGATCGCGATCGTGCCGAGCCGCCGGGGAAAGGGCCTCGGCCGCGAGCTCCTGCAGGCGCTGCTCGACGAGGCCGGGAGGAGCGGGTACACGCGGGTCAGCCTCAGCGTCGAGCCCGACAACCCCGCGCTCCGGCTGTACGAGCAGCACGGGTTCGCGAGAGCGGGCGAACGGGCCGGCGCCCTGGTCATGCGGGCCGAGCTCTGAGCCTGACGCTCTCCGCGCGTCCGCCGCCGGAGTACGCTTAGGCCCCCGAACGGAGGCTCGAGATGCTCTGCGCCGCGTGCGGAACCGACAACGAGGCGGCCCGGAAGTTCTGCGGCGAGTGCGGCAGCGCGCTCTCGATCACCTGTGCGGCGTGCGGCGGCTCGAACACGCCCGGGGTCAAGTTCTGCGGCGAGTGCGGCGCTGCGCTTGCAGCACAGCCCGGGGAGCCCTCCGAACCGGCCCCTCAGCCGGCTTCGGAGCGCAAGCTCGTCTCCGTCCTCTTCGCCGATCTCGTCGGCTTCACCTCGGCGTCCGAGAGCCGTGACGCCGAGGACACCCGCGAGCTCCTCTCACGCTACTTCGAGGCCTGCCGGCGGCTGATCGAGCTGTACGGCGGCACGGTCGAGAAGTTCATCGGCGACGCGGTGATGGCCGTCTGGGGGACGCCGACCGCGACCGAGGACGACGCCGAGCGGGCGGTGCGGGCGGCGCTCGACCTGGTCGCGGCGGTGACCTCGCTCGGGGACGAGGTGGGGATGCTCGAGCTCCGGGCCCGGGCTGCGGTGATGACCGGGGAGGCTGCGGTGACGATCGGCGCCGAGGGGGAGGGGATGGTCGCGGGCGACCTCGTGAACACCGCCTCGCGGGCCCAGTCGCTGGCCGAGCCCGGAACGGTCCTCGTCGGGGAGGCGACACGGCGCGCGACCGAGCAGACCGTCGCCTACGAGGACGCGGGCAGCCACGAGCTGAGAGGCAAGGTCGGGCTCGTTCCGCTCTGGCGGGCGCTCCGGATCGTCTCGGGCGCGCGCGGCTCGCTGAAGTCGCAGGGCCTGGAGGCGCCGTTCGTCGGGCGCGACCGGGAGCTGCGCCAGATCAAGGAGCTCTTCCACGCCTGTGCGGACGAGGGCCGCGCCCACCTCGTCTCGATCACCGGCATCGCCGGGATCGGCAAGTCGCGCCTCGGCTGGGAGTTCTACAAGTACTTCGACGGGATTGCCCAGATCACCTACTGGCATCGCGGGCGTTGCCTCTCGTACGGCGAAGGCGTCACCTACTGGGCGCTCGCCGACATGGTCCGGATGCGGGCGCGGATTGCCGAGGACGAGCAGCCCGGCTCGGCCCTGACGAAGCTCGCCGACGTCGTCGAGGAGCACGTCTCCGACCCCGAGGAGCGGCGGTTCGTCGAGCCGCGCCTGCGCCACCTGCTCGGCCTGGAGGAGGAGATCGGCCGCTACGAGCGTGAGGACCTGTTCGCCGCCTGGCGGCTCTTCTTCGAGCGCCTGGCGGCGGTCTACCCGGTGGTGATGCTCTTCGAGGATATGCAGTGGGCGGACGCCTCGCTGCTCGACTTCATCGAATACCTGCTCGAGTGGGCGCGCTCCTCGCCCATCCTCGTCGTCACGCAGGCGCGGCCGGAGCTGCTCGAGCGGCGGCCGACGTGGGGCGCCGGCCATCGCAACTTCACCTCCATGTATCTCGAGCCGCTCTCCGAGCAGGCGATGGAGGCGCTGCTCTCCGGCCTCGTTCCGGGCCTCCCGGACGAGCTGCACGGGCAGATCCTCGGCCGGGCAGAGGGCGTCCCGCTCTACGCGGTCGAGACCGTGCGCATGCTGCTCGACCGCGGCGCGCTCGTGCAGGAGGGAGCCTTCTATCGCCCGGTGGGTAAGGTCGAGTCGCTCGAGGTCCCGGAGACGCTGCATGCGCTGATCGCCGCGCGACTGGACGGGCTGCCGCCGGCCGAGCGCCGCCTCGTCCAGGACGCGGCCGTGCTCGGCAAGACGTTCACGAAGCAGGCCCTCGCCGCGCTGACCGGCCGGCAGAACGCCGACCTCGAGCCGATCCTCTCGTCGCTGGCGCGCAAGGAGGTGCTCGGCGTCCAGGCCGACCCTCGCTCGCCCGAGCACGGCCAGTACGGGTTCCTCCAGGACCTGCTCCGCAAGGTCGCCTACGACACGCTGGCCAAAGCCGACCGCAAGGCCAGGCATCTCGCAGCCGCCGCCCATCTCGAGCAGGCTCTGGGTGAGCAGGAGGTCGTCGAGGTCGTCGCCTCGCACTACCTCGACGCCTACGAGGCCGATCCGGACGCGCCGGACGCGGCCGCGATCCGGGCGAAGGCCGGGGAGCAGCTCGCCCGCGCCGGAGAGCGGGCGGCGTCGCTCGGGGCGAACGAGGAGGCCGAGCGGTATTTCGCCCAGGCGGCCGAGCTGGCCGGCGATCCCCTGGCGAAGGCCGAGCTCGAGGAGCAGGCGGGACGGATGGCGTGGCGCGGTGCCCGCAGCGACGAGGCTCGGGGCTATCTGGGCCGGGCGATCGAGTTCCTCGAAGCCGAAGGGCTCAAGCGACGGGCGGCCCGGATCTCGGCCGTCCTGGCCGAGGTCGACTACCGGGAGGGGCATTCGCGCGAGGCGGTCGCCCGGCTCGAGGCGGCGTTCGAGACGCTTGCCGGGGAGGAGCAAGACGAGGACCTTGCCGCCGTCGCGGCCCAGCTGGGCCGCTTCCTCGTTCTCAACAACCAGTTCGAGGAGGCGACCCCGAGGCTCGAGCTCGCCCTGGAGCTCGCGGAGGCCTTGCGCCTGCCCGAGGTCTTCGCGCAGGCACTGACCACCAAGTCGACGCTCTACACCTCGCGGGACCGCCTCGAAGAGGCGCGCATCCTGCTCGAGGGAGCGCTCGAGCGGGCGCTTGCCGACGACCTCCATGGTGCAGCCTTTCGCGCCTTCAACAACCTCGCGGTCAACCACGAGTCCGCCGACCGGTACCGGGATGCGGCCGAGCTCTCGGCCCGAGGTCTCGAGCTGGCGCGGAAGGTCGGCGATCGAGTCTGGGAGGAGATCTTCTTCTACGGCCCGATCAGCGCCCAGGTCCTGCTCGGAGAGTGGGACGAGGCGCTCGCGCGCGGGGCGGGAGTGGAGGCCGGGACGGCCACTTCTGTGAGCGGCCTCGTGCTGCCGCTGATCCTCGTCGACTGCGCACAGGGAGAGCTCGCCCGCGCGCGGAGCCGCCTCGAGGGCGATCCTCTGCTGAGAAGCGCGGAGGATCCGCAGGTGCGACTCGGGTACGCGCTCGGTGAGGCGCAGGTCCTCCGCGCCGAGGGGAAGTGGGCGGACGCGTTGACCGCAGCCACGACCGAGATCGACCCCGAGATGGGCATGACCTTCCTCGTGGTGAAGCTCTGCCTCGTCGAAGCGCTGGAGGCGGCGTTCGAGCTCGGGGACACGGCCAGGGTCGAGGAGCTGCTCGAGATGGCCGACGGGCTCCGGCCGGGACAGCGCCCGCCGCTGCTCGAGGCTCACGCACACCGGTTCAGGTCGAAGCTCGGCTGCGACGAGAGCGGCTACCGTGCGGCCGAGGGGTTCTTCCGCGAGCTCGGCATGCCCTTCTGGCTGGCGGTCACGCAGCTCGAGCACGCCGAGGCGACCGGCGACGAGCCGCTTCGAGCCGAGGCGCGGGAGATCTTCGAGCGGCTCGGCGCGACGCCGTGGCTCGAGCGGGCGGGTGGGGCTCGGACCGCGGTCGAGGTGGGCGCGTGACCTGCCCCAACTGCGGATCGGAGAACCGGCCCGAGGCCAGGTTCTGCCTCGGCTGCGGCGCCGGTCTCGCGCGCGTCTGTCCGAACGGCCATCCGGTTCCGGCCGGTGCGAGGTTCTGCGACGAGTGCGGGGCTACGCTGACGCCTTCGGCGCCGGCGCAGCCTGGCCCTGCAACCGCTCCGCCGCTGCAGGCGGAGCGGCGGCTCGTCTCGGTGCTGTTCGCGGACCTCGTCGGGTTCACGACCGCCTCCGAGAGCCGTGACGCCGAGGACACGCGCGCGCTCCTCTCCCGGTACTTCGAGACCGCGCAGAGGCTGATCTCGCTGTACGGCGGCACGGTGGAGAAGTTCATCGGCGACGCGGTGATGGCGGTGTGGGGCACGCCGCTGGCGAACGAGGACGACGCCGAGCGGGCGGTCCGGGCCGCGCTCGATCTGGTCTCCGCCGTGCCCGAGCTCGACCAGAGCCTGGCCGCCCGTGCCGGGGTCCTGACCGGCGAGGCGGCGGTCACGCTCGGAGCGGAGGGGCAGGGCATGGTCGCCGGCGACCTGGTCAACACCGCCTCGCGAATCCAGTCCGCGGCCGAGCCGGGCAGCGTCCTCGTCGGCGAGGCGACACGAAGGGCGACCGAGGCGGCGATCGCCTACGAGCCGGCGGGCGAGCACGAGCTGAAGGGAAGGGTCGAGCCGGTCCCGCTCCACCGGGCTCTCCGGGTCACGGCCGCTCGCGGCGGCGCGCAGAAGTCGGCCGGCCTCGAACCGCCGTTCGTCGGCCGCGACCGCGAGCTCCGCCTCGTCAAGGAGCTCTTCCACGCCTCGGGCGAGGAGGGGAAGGCACAGCTCGTGTCGGTGGTGGGGATCGGGGGGATCGGCAAGTCGCGGCTCGCCTGGGAGTTCGAGAAGTACCTGGACGGGCTCGCGGACAACTTCTGGTGGCACCGCGGCCGCTGCCTCGCCTACGGCGAGGGCGTCGCCTTCTGGGCGCTCGCCGAGATGGTGCGGATGCGGGCCGGGATCGTCGAGGAGGAGGCGCCCGGGCCGGCGCTGGCCAAGCTTCGGGCCTCGATCGCCGAGCACGTTCCCGACCCCGAGGAGCGCAGCTGGCTCGAGCCGCGGCTGGCACACCTGCTCGGGCTGGCCGAGCGGACCGCGCCCGACCGCGAGGATCTCTTCGGCGCCTGGCGGCTCTTCTTCGAGCGCCTCGCCGAGCAGGGCCCGGCGGTGCTCGTCTTCGAGGACCTCCAGTGGGCGGACGCCGGCCTGCTCGACTTCGTCGAGTACCTGCTCGAGTGGTCGCGCAGCCACCCGCTGTTCGTGCTCGCCCTGGCGCGGCCGGAGCTCGCCGAGCGGCGCCCCGGATTCGGCTCGGGTGGCCGGAACGCGACCACGCTGTCGCTCGAGCCGCTCTCGGAGCGGGCGATGCAGGAGCTGCTGGACGGGTTCGTGCCCGGACTGCCGGCGGAGCTGCGCGCGCAGATGCTCGCCCGCGCCGAGGGGGTTCCGCTCTACGCCGTCGAGACAGTACGGATGCTGCTCGACCGCGGCCTGCTCGCGCGCGAGGGCGACGTCTACCGGCCGACCGGGCCGATCGAGGCGCTCGACGTCCCGGAGACGCTGCACGCCCTCGTCGCCGCGCGCCTCGACGGCCTGGAGCCGGACGAGCGCCGCCTGCTCCAGGATGCCTCCGTCCTCGGCAAGTCGTTCACGAAGACGGGCCTGGCGGCGCTGTCGGGGACTTCGGAGGCCGAGCTCGAGCCCCTGCTCATCTCCCTCGTCCGCAAGGAGGTCCTGTCGGTTCAGGCCGATCCGCGCTCGCCGGAGCGCGGGCAGTACAGCTTCCTCCAGGACCTGCTCAAGCGCGTCGCCTACGAGACGCTGGCGAAGGCCGACCGCAAGGTGCGCCACCTCGCCGCCGCCGGCCATCTGATGCAGGCGTTCGGGGCGGGCGAGCAGGAGATCGTGGAGGTGATCGCGGCCCACTACCTCGACGCCTACCAGACCGCGCCTCGAGCCGACGACGCACCCGAGATCAAGGCCCGGGCGAGGGAGATGCTCACCCGCGCCGGCGAGCGTGCCGCCTCGCTGGCGGCAAACGACGAGGCGCAGCACTACTTCGAGCGGGCCGCGGAGCTCGCCGACGATCCTCTCACGGAGGCTCAGTTGCACGAACGTTCCGGCGAGACTGCACGGTCATCGGGGCGGGCCGAGCAAGCGCAGGCGCACCTCGGCCGGGCGCTCGAGCTCTACGAGGCGCAGGGGCTGACGCATCCGGCCGCCCGGGTGTCGGCGAACCTCGGCGTGGTCGAGTGGCGGATCGGCCGGCTCGAGGAGGCGGTCGAGCGGATGGAGCAGGCGTTCACCGTCCTCGCCGGCGACGAGGTCGACGCCGACCTGGCGACGCTCGCCGCCGAGTTGGGCCGGCTCCACTTCTTCAAGGGCGAGATCGAGCTCGCGGCGGAGCGGGTCGACACGGCGATCGAGATCGCGGAGTCGCTCTGGCTCCCCGACGTCCTCTCGCACGCGCTGAACACCCAGGGCCTGATCGCGGGCTCGCGAGGCCGCTTCGAGCAGGCTCGCGGGCTGATCACGCACGCGCTCAGGCTCGCACTCGAGCACGATCTGGCCGCCGCCGCGTTGCGGGCCTACAACAACCTCGGCGACCTGCTCGACCGCCGGGACCGCTACGACGAGGCGATCGCACTCATGCAACAAGGGCTCGCGCTCGCGCGGAAGGCCGGCGACCGGCGCATGGAGTGGATGGAGACGGGTGAGCTCGCCTGGTACCTGATGCGGGTCGGCCGGTGGAGCGAGGCGGTCGAGCTGATCGCGCAGGTTCCGCAGGAACAGTCGACGGTGACCGCTGCGCCCTCGCTTCCACAGAGCATCGTCGAGATCGCCGCCGGCCGAGGTGACCACATCGAGGCGCAGCGGGCGCTGTCCCTGGTCTCCGGGTGGAAGGATTCGGCGGACATCCAGGATCGATCGGGTTACGAGCTCGTGAACGCGAGAGTCCATCGCGCCGAGGGCCGCTACGAGGACGCGCTCGCGGCGACCGACGAAGTGCTGAACAACCTCGAGGTGGTCGGCGTGGCCGACGACCACGGCATGAAGGTCGCGCTCGGCGAAGGGCTCGAGTCTGCCCTCGCGCTCGGGCGGTTCGACAGGGTCGAAGAGCTGCTCGCCCGGATCGACGCGATCCCCCCGGGGAAGCGCGCGCCGTCGCTGAGCGCGCAGGCGGGGCGCTTCAAGGCGAGGCTCGCCGCCGCGCGCAGCGAGCACGACCGCGTCGAGCAGGGCTTCAAGACCGCCGAGGCGCTGTTCAGGGAGCACAGCCTCGTCTTCCACATGGCGGCGACCGAGCTCGAGCACGCCGAGTGGCTCCTCTCGCAGGGGAGGGCGGAGGACGCCGAGCCGCTGCTCGCCGAGGCGCGCGAGATCTTCGCCCGGCTGGAGGCGGCGCCGTGGCTCGAGCGCGCCGGTTGCACGGCCGAGGCCGGGGTGGCGGTGTGACCTGTCCGGGCTGCGGCACCGAGAACCGCGCCGGCGTGAAGTTCTGCGTCAAGTGCGGTGCAGCCCTCTCGCTCACCTGCCCCGCGTGTGGAACCCCTCACGAGGCGGGCGACGCATTCTGTGGGGAGTGCGGGGCTGCGCTGGCGCCTTCGGCGCCAGCGCAGCCTAGAGAAGCGCCAGAGCCCGCTGCGGAGCGGCGGCTCGTCTCCGTCCTGTTTGCCGACCTGGTCGGGTTCACGTCGCTCTCGGAGAGCCGCGACGCCGAGGACACGCGCGAGCTCCTCTCGCGCTACTTCGACGCCTGCCGCCGGCTGATCGAGCTGTACGGCGGGACGGTGGAGAAGTTCATCGGCGACGCGGTGATGGCGGTGTGGGGGACGCCGACGGCGACCGAGGACGACGCCGAGCGGGCGGTGCGGGCGGCGCTCGACCTGGTCGTCGCGGTGACGGCGCTCGGAGACGAGGTCGGAGCGCCAGACCTCCGCGCCCGTGCAGGTGTCCTGACCGGCGAGGCGGCGGTGACGATCGGCGCCGAGGGCGAGGGGATGGTCGCCGGCGACCTCGTCAACACGGCGTCCAGGATCCAGGCGGAGGCGGACCCGGGCACGGTGCTGGTCGGGGAAGCGACCAGGCGCGCGACCGAGCAGACGGTCGCGTACGAGGACGCCGGCGTGCACGAGCTGAAGGGCAAGGTCGGCCTGACGCCGCTCTGGAGGGCGCTCCGCGTGGTCTCGGGCGCGCGCGGGTCGCTGAAGTCCGAAGGGCTCGAGGCACCGTTCGTCGGCCGCGACCGCGAGCTGCGGCAGATCAAGGAGCTCTTCCACGCGTGCGCCGAGGGTGGGAAGGCGCACCTCGTCTCTGTCACCGGCATCGCGGGGATCGGCAAGTCGCGGCTCGGCTGGGAGTTCTACAAGTACTTCGACGGCATCGCCCAGATCACCTACTGGCATCGCGGCCGCTGCCTCTCCTACGGCGAGGGCGTCACCTACTGGGCGCTCGCCGACATGGTGCGGATGCGGGCCCGGATCGCGGAGGACGACGAGCCGGCGGCGGCGCTCGAGAAGTTGCGGGCGACGGTCGAGGAGCACGTCTCCGACCCGGAGGAGCGGCGCTTCGTCGAGCCGCGCCTCGCGCAGCTCCTCGGGCTGGCCGAGCACGGCGCCCGCGAGAAGCAGGATGTCTTCGCCGCGTGGCGGCTGTTCTTCGAGCGGCTCTCGGAGGTCTACCCGGTGGTGATGCTCTTCGAGGACATGCAGTGGGCGGACGCCTCGCTGCTCGACTTCGTCGAGTACCTGCTCGAGTGGTCGCGCGACCACCCGATCTACGTGATCACCCTCGCCCGCCCGGAGCTGCTCGAGCGGCGGCCGACCTGGGGAGCCCGGCAGCGCAACTTCACCTCGACGTTCCTGGAGCCGCTTCCGCCGGCCGCGATGGAGGAGCTCCTCGACGGGCTCGTCCCGGGCCTTCCCGAGACCGTCCGCGGCAAGATCCTCGCGCGGGCGGAGGGCGTGCCGCTCTACGCGGTCGAGACGGTTCGGATGCTGCTCGACCGGGGCGCGCTCCGCCAGGAGGGCGCGGCCTACCGGCCGACGGCGGAGATCGGAGACCTCGACGTCCCGCCGACCCTCCACGCGCTGATCGCGGCACGCCTCGACGGCCTCCCGCCCGAGGAGCGCCGGCTCCTCCAGGACGCCTCGGTGCTCGGCAAGTCGTTCGCCGGGCCGGCGCTCATCGCGCTGGCCGGGCACGGCGGGGCGGAGCTCGAGCCGCTGCTCGTCTCGCTCGTCCGGAAGGAGGTGCTCGGCGTCCAGGCCGACCCGCGCTCGCCCGAGCACGGCCAGTACGGCTTTCTCCAGGACCTCGTCCGCCACGTCGCCTACGAGACGCTCTCCAAACGCGAGCGGCGGGCCCGCCACCTGGCCGCTGCGACGCATCTCGAATCCGCCTTCCAGGACGAGGACGAGATCATCGAGGTGATCGCCTCCCACTACGTGGCCGCGAACGAGGCAGCGCCGGACGCGGACGATGGGGGCGAGGTCAGGGAGAAGGCGCGCGCGGCGCTCGTACGGGCGGGCGACCGTGCCGAGTCGCTCGGCGCGGCCGGCGAGGCGCAGCGCTACCTCGAGCAGGCGGCGGGGCTCTCCGTCGAGGGCCGCGAGCGGGCGGCCCTCCTCGAGCGGGCCAGCAGGCTTGCGTTCTACGCGGCCGACTACGACGCCGCGGCGCGACTGGCGGAGGAGTCGATCGGCCTGTACCGGGCCGAGAGCGAGACACATGCCGCAGCCCGCGTCTCGAGCCGTCTTGCGCTGGTCGAGCGCTGGCAGGGCCACTTCGACGAGGCGGTCGAGCGGATGGAGCGTGCCTTCGACGTGCTCGCCGGCGACGAGCCGGACGAGGACCTGGCCCTCCTGGCCGGCCGTCTCGGGGGCGCCTACTTCTTCAGGGGCGATGTCGAGCGGGCCCTGGAACGGGTGGAGCTGGCGATCGAGATCGGGGAGTCGCTCGGTGCGGCCGAGGTGCTGACGGAGGCGTTCAACACGAGGGCGATGATCGCGCAGGGAGGCGGGCGCCCCGAGGAGAGCATCGCCTTCCTCAGGCAGGGGCTCGAGATCGCCAAGGCGAACGACCGTGGAGAGGAGATGTCAACCCTGAACTTCAACCTCTCCGACCGCACGTTCCACCGCGACCGCTACGAGGAGGCGCTCGGATACCTGCGGGACGGGCTCGAGGTCGCGCGGCGCCGAGGCTCACGCCCGGGCGAGTGGGCGTTTCTCGCCGAGATGACCTATCCGCTGTACATGACCGGGCGCTGGGACGACGCGCTGGCCGCCGCCGCGGAGATCCCCGAGGATCGGCTCCAGGAGACGACCACGCTCAGCCTCCTGACCTCGGTGTTCGAGATCCGCCTCCACCGCGGGGAGATCGAGGAGGCCGGGCGGCTTCTCTCCCTGTACGGCGATCTCGGCGCCTCCAGCGACGTGCAGGAACGCGCCTGCCACGACGCCGCAGTCGCCGGGCTGCGCCGGGCCGAGGGGCGCCTCGAGGAGGCGCTCGCCGCAGGCCTCGAGGCGATCGAGGTCGGGCGCGAGCAGTTCGGGATCGGCAGCCAGAGCGTCAAGCAGGCGTTTCTCCACTCCGTCGAGGCAGCGCTCGCCCTCGGAAGGCGGGAACAGGCGGAGGAGCTCCTGGCCCTGGTGGACTCCGCCCCTCCCGGCCTGCGGCCGCCGTATCTCGAGGCGCAGGCGCAGCGCCTGCGCGCGAGGCTCGCGGTCGATCCGTCGGGGCTCGAGGTCGCGGCCGCCCGCTTCCGCGAGCTGAAGATGCCCTTCTGGCTCGCGGTCTCGGAGCTCGAGCAGGCCGAGGCGGCCGCCGACGGCGACGCGACGCGGATCCTGGCCGAGGCCCGCGAGACCCTCGAGCGCCTCGGCGCGCGACCGTGGATCGAGCGCTGCGACGCGATCGGCTCGGACGTCGCGGAGGTGCCGGCATGACCTGCCCGAGCTGCGGCACCGAGAACCGGGAGGGGCGCAAGTTCTGCGCCGAGTGCGGGAAGCCGCTGAGCGCGGCCTGTCCGGCCTGCGGCGCTCCGAACGAGCCCGGCGAGCGCTTCTGCGGAGAGTGCGGGGCTGCGCTCGCGACTTCGGCGCCCCCGCTGCCCAGAGAGGCACCAGGGCCCACTGCGGAACGGCGGCTCGTCTCGGTGCTGTTCGCCGACCTGGTCGGGTTCACCGCGGCGTCTGCCGACCGGGACCCGGAGGAGACGCGCGAGCTCCTCTCCCGCTACTTCGACACGTGCCGCCGGCTGATCGAGCTGTACGGGGGGACGGTGGAGAAGTTCATCGGCGACGCGGTGATGGCGGTGTGGGGGACGCCGACGGCGACGGAGGACGACGCGGAGCGGGCGGTCCGTGCCGCGCTCGACCTGGTCGCGGCGGTGACGGCCCTCGCCGACGAGGTCGGCCAGACCGACCTGCGCGCCCGGGCGGGTGTCCTGACCGGCGAGGCAGCAGTGACGATCGGCGCCGAGGGACAGGGGATGGTGGCCGGCGACCTCGTCAACACGGCGTCGAGGATCCAGTCCGTCGCAGACCCCGGCTCCGTTCTGGTCGGCGAGACCACCCGTCGCGCGACCGAGCAGACGGTGGCCTACGAGGATGCAGACTCGCACGAGCTGAAGGGGAAGGAGGGCCTGACCCTCCTCTGGAAGGCCCTTCGCGTCGTCTCCGGGGCGCGCGGGACGCTGAAGTCGCATGGCCTGGAGGCGCCGTTCGTCGGGCGCGACCGCGAGCTCCGCCAGGTCAAGGACCTGTTCCACGCCTGCGCGGAGGGCGGCAAGCCCCACCTCGTCTCCGTCACCGGGATCGCGGGGATCGGCAAGTCGCGGCTCGGCTGGGAGTTCTACAAGTACTTCGACGGGCTGCCGCAGCTGACGTACTGGCACCGCGGCCGCTGCCTCGCGTACGGCGAGGGTGTCACCTACTGCGCGCTCGCGGACATGGTGCGGATGCGGGCCCGGATCGTCGAGGACGAGGGTGCCGCCTCGGCGCTCGAGAAGCTGCGGGCGACCGTCGACGAGCACGTGCCCGACCCGGGCGAGCGGCGCTTCGTCGAGCCGCGGCTCGCGCAGCTCCTGGGGCTGGCCGAGAGTGACGTGGGCGACAAGCAGGACCTGTTCGCAGCCTCGCGCCTCTTTTTCGAGCGGCTCGCGGACGTCTACCCGACGGTGCTCGCGTTCGAGGACATGCAGTGGGCGGACGAGAGCCTGCTCGACTTCGTCGAGTACCTGCTCGAGTGGTCGCGCTCGTCGCCGATCTACGTGATCACGCTGGCCCGCCCGGAGCTCGCCGAGCGCAGGCCGACCTGGGGGGCGGCTCAACGCAACTTCACGTCGCTGTATCTCGAGCCGTTGCCGCAGACGGCGATGGAGGAGCTGCTCGGTGGCCTCGTGCCGGGACTGCCGGAGGACGTACGGGATCAGATCCTCGGCAGGGCCGAGGGCGTTCCGCTCTACGCCGTCGAGACCGTGAGGATGCTCCTCGACCGCGGGCTCCTCGTGCAGGAGGGGCCCGTGTACCGGCCCGTGGGGGATATCGGGACACTCGAGGTCCCTGAGACGCTGCACGCTCTGATCGCCGCACGGCTCGACGGTCTCTCATCCGAGGAGCGTCGGGTGCTCCAGGACGGGGCCGTGCTAGGCAAGACGTTCGCTCCGGCGGGCCTGGCGGCGCTCGGCGGACGGTCGGAGGGGGAGCTGCAGCCGCTCCTCGCAGCGCTGGTGCGCAAGGAAGTGCTCGCGGTCCAGGCCGATCCGCGCTCGCCCGAGCACGGTCAGTACGGCTTCCTGCAGGACCTCGTCCGCCACGTCGCCTACGAGACGCTGTCGAAGCGCGAGCGCCGCACCCGGCACCTCGCGGCGGCCGCCCACCTCGAGTCCGCGCACGCGGAAGAGGACGAGCTCGTCGAGGTGATCGCGTCGCACTACCTGTCCGCGAACGAGGCGGCGCCGGACGCACCGGACGCAGCCGAAATCAGAGACAAGGCGCGCGAGACGCTCGTCCGCGCCGGCGACCGCGCCGCATCGCTCGGCGCGCCGGGCGAGGCGCAGCGGTACCTGGAGCAGGCCGCGGGGCTGACCGACGCGCCGCTCGAGCGTGGCGACCTGCTCGACCGCGCCGGCTGGCTCGCGTACCTCGCCGCCCGGTCGGAGCGGGGGATCGAGCTCCTGAGCGAGGCCCTGGGCCTCTACGAGGCCGAAGGGGAGACTCATACCGCCGCCCGGGTTGCCGGCCGGCTGGCCGAGCTCGAGTCGCACCTCGGGCGTCTGGACGTGGCGCTCGCCCGGGCCGAGAGGGCGTTCGACGTGATCTCCGGCGATGAGCCGGACGAGGATCTTGCGGTCCTCGCAGCGCGGCTGGCCGGGGGGTACGCGTTCACCGGCGATCTGCAGCGGGCAGACGAACGGGCCGAGCTCGCCCTCGACGTCGCCGAGTCGCTGGGCCTGCCCGAGCCCCTGACGCGGGCATTCTCGGTGAGGGCGTTCGTCGCGGAGAGCAAAGGGCATCCGGAGGAGGCCTTCGCCTACCTCACGCGGGCCCTCGCGATCGCGTTGAAGCACGATCTCCACGAGGAAGCGACGGCGGCGTACCTCAACCTCTCCGACCGCTCGTTCCGGCGCGACCGCTACGCCGAGGCGCTCGGCTACCTCGAGCCGGCGCTCGAGCTGTCTCGCCGGAGGGGTCTCAGGGCGGGGGAGTGGTCCCTGCTCGCGGAGATGACGTATCCCCTCTACATGCTCGGCCGCTGGGACGAGTCGCTCGCGCTCCTCGAAGACCTCACCGACGAGCAGATCGGCTCCGGGGCGATGTTCCTGAGCCTGCTCACGTCCGACCTCGAGATCCACATCCACCGGGGCCGGCTGGACCAGGCCCGCCGGCTCTACGGGCTGTTCGGGCGGCTCGAGACGTCCGCCGACATGCAGGAGCACGGGATCTGGCTGGGTGCGACCGCAGTGCTGCGGCGGGCCGAGGGCGATCACGCCGCCGCGCTCGAGGCCGGCGAGGCCGCGGTCGCGGTGGCCGAAACCCTCGGGTTCGGTCACCAGATCGTCAAGCAGGGCTTCGTCGAGGCGATCGAGGCCGCGCTCGCGCTCGGCCGGGAAGACCGCGCCCGCGAGCTGCTCGGGAGGCTCGACGCGATCCCGCGGGGCCTCCGGCCGCCGTACCTGAGCGCGCAGGCGCACCGCTTTCGAGCGCGCCTTGACGGGGAGGCGGCCGGGTTCAACACTGCGGCGGACGCCTTCGGCGCGCTCGGCAACCCGTTCTGGCGCGCGGTCGCGCTGCTCGAGGCCGATGGCGAGCCCGGCCTGGCCGAGGCAAGCGAGATCTTCAAGCGCCTCGGGACGACGCCCTGGCTCGAGCGCTGCGGCGCCGCGTCGAGCGTCCCCGCCGAGAGCGTCAGCGCCTAGCGCTGCGGGTCGACGCACCCTTCCTCGACGAGCCGGAACATCCCCGTTCCGTGCGAGCGCTCGATGCCGAAGACCTCGCGGCCGGTATCCGTGTGCGCGTCGAAGTGGAGGAGCCCGAGCGGCCCGTGCCGGCGGGCGAGCGCCCGCACCTCCGGCTCGGTGATCGAGTGGTCACCGCCGAGCACGAGCGGGATCGCACCTGCGTCGGCGACCTGGCCGACGAGCTCCTCGATCGCCCGGTGGCTGGCGACGGGATCGGCCGGGATGACCGCCGCGTCCCCGAAGTCGACCGCCCGGAGCTCGCGCAGCGCATCCACCTTCGCCTCCAGGTGAGCTCCGGGTGGGCAGCTCGCCGCCCGGATCGCCCGCGGGCCGAAGCGGGCCCCGGGCCGGTCGGAGACGAATTCGTCGAACGGGGCGCCGACGATCGCCACGTCCACGCCGGCCAGCTCGGCAGGATCCTCCGTGAACGGCAGGCTGCCGAAGGTGAGCAGGCCCGCGTAGTCGGGCTTGTCGCCCAGGCGCCGCCAGCGCTCGACCGGGTCGATCACGTCGTGATCTTGGCATGCCCGGATAGGATCGAGGCATGGACTGTGACGTCGCCGTCCTCGGGGGCGGTCCCGGCGGCTACACGGCCGCGATTCGCGCCGCGCAGCTCGGCGCCCGCGCCGTCTGCGTCGAGCAGGAGCCGGAGCTGGGCGGCACCTGCCTGCGCGTCGGCTGCATCCCGACGAAGGCCTGGGTGCAGACGGCGTTCTTCCTGAAGGAGGCCCAGGAGACCTTTGCGAAGCTTGGCGTCGAGGTCGGTCCGCCCAGGCTCGACTTCGCGACCGCGAATCAGTGGAAGGCGGCCGTCGTCAGGCAGATGACCCAGGGTGTCGCCGGCCTGTTCAAGGCGAACGGGGTCGAGTGGGTGAAGGGGGTCGGCCGGTTCACGGATGCGAACACGATCGCGGTCGAGGGCGGCGAGGACGTGACGTTCGGGAGCGCGATCGTCGCCACCGGCTCGTTTCCGATGCGCCCGCCGATCGAGGGGCTCGACTCGCCGCTCTGCGTCGACTCGACCGGCCTCCTCGCGCAGGAGACGGTGCCGAAGCGGCTGGTCGTGCTCGGCGGCGGGATCATCGGCTGCGAGTTCGCCTCGATCCTCGCGCGCTTCGGCTCCGAGGTGACGATCGTCGAGATGCTGCCTCATCTGATCCCGATGGAGGACGAGGACGCCTCCCGGGAGCTCGAGAAGCAGTTCGGCAAGCGCGGGATCGCGCTCCACCTGGGGAAGCAGTGCACGAAGGTGGAGGAGCGGGACGGCACCCTCACCGTCCACTTCGGCACGCCCGAAACGGACACGGCCGAGACGGTCGAGTGCGACCTGATGCTCGTCTCCGTCGGCCGGGCGCCCCTCGTCGAGGGGCTCGGCCTCGAGGAGATCGGCGTCGAGCTCGACCGGCGGACCGGGATCGTCGCCGACGAGCACCGCCGGACGACCGTGCCGCACGTCTACGCGGTCGGCGATTGTGCCGGCTACTGGCAGCTCGCCCACACCGCGTTCCGCGAGGGCGAGGTCGCGGCGGAGAACGCGTGCGGTCACGACGCCGTCGTGGAGGCGCGCGGCGTCCCGCGGCCGATCTACACCGATCCGGAGGTGGCGGCGGTCGGGCTGACGGAGGCGCAGGCGCGTGAGCAGCACGGCGACCACGTCGCGGTCGGCGTGTTCCCGTGGGTGGCGAACGCGCGGGCGGTGATGCAGGCGGAGACCGCCGGTTGGGTGAAGTCGATCCACGAGACCCGCTACGGCGAGCTGCTCGGCCTCGTCATGGTCGGCCCCCACGTCACCGACATGATCGAGGCGGGCGTCGTCGCGCTCGATGCCGAGGCGACCGTGGAGACGGTCGCCGACGGGATGGCACCGCACCCGACGCTGTCCGAGGCGATCAAGGAGGCGGGCCTGGTCGCGCTCGGCCGTGCCATCCATCTCCCGCCGAAGCGGAAGGCTCCGGCGACGGCCTGAGGAAGGAGAGACGATGGGAATCGTCAACAAGCGGAACGCCGTGCTCGGCTGGCTGACATGGAACGTCGGCAAGCGCGTGGCGCGGAAGAAGGCGAAGGAAGCCGTCCCCGCGATCGAGGGCGGGAAGCCGAACAAGCCGGCGGTCGGTCTGGCCGCGGGCCTGGCCGCTCTCGGCGGTGCGATCTTCTTCTGGCGCAAGAAGAAGAGTGCCCCGGAGGACGGGGCGCCCGACTAAAATCCTTCGCGCAGCAGGACTCGTACCGGTTGCGCGGCAGCCCGAGCCGGCCCGGGCCCTGTTTCCGGCGCCGGGTTGCGGTGTGTCGCGGCTCCGCCGGTCCCGACCCGCTCCCCGAGCGGCGACCTTCTTCACAGGGGAGGCACCATGCACCGGGTGCTGGAGCTGACGAGCCCTGCCTTCGAGAGCGGCGAGCCGATCCCGGCGCGGCACACCTGCGACGGCGACGACCTCTCGCCGCCGCTCGAGTGGACGCGGCCGCCCGCGGGGACCGTCTCGCTCGCGCTCTGCGTCGACGATCCGGACGCGGGCCGCCACCCCTTCACGCACTGGCTGGCGTGGGGGCTGGAGCCGGAGGCCGGCGTGCTCGCCGAGGGCCGGCCCGCGCCCGCGGAGGGCCGCAACGACTTCGGCGCCCCCGGCTACCGCGGTCCGTGCCCGCCGCCCGGAACGCCACACCGCTACGTCTTCCGCCTCTTCGCTCTCGACGCCGAGCCCGGCCTCGGCTCGAGCGACCGGCGGCTCAGCTTCGACCGCGCGATCGACGGGCACGTGCTCGAGACCGCCGAGCTGACGGGCCTCTTCGGTCGGTCCTGAGCGACCGAAACCGCGGGGGGTCAGCTCACGTGGCCTGTGCTCGACCCGCACTCCTCCGATGCGCGATCCAGCCCACCCGGTGCTCGCGGCCACCGTCCGCGACCCGGCCGGCCCGCCTGCGGTCCTCCCCGAGCCGCCAAAGGTGCGGTCCTGACCCGGTAGTACGATGGCCCTCCGGTGTCCGAGGCGCCCTTCGTCCATCTCCACGTCCACTCGGAGTACTCGATCCTGGACGGGGCGTGCCGCATACCGGCTCTCGCCGCCCGGGCCGCAGAGCTCGACATGCCGGCGGTCGCCCTCACCGACCACGGCTCGCTCGCCGGCGCGGTCGAGCTGCACAGGGAGGCCCGGGGTCACGGGCTGAAGCCGATCGTCGGCTGCGAGCTCTACGTCTGCGACGATCGCCGCCGGTCCGAGAAGGGGTATGCCCACCTGACCGTCCTCGCAGAGTCGAACGAGGGCTACGCCAACCTGATCAAGCTCTCCTCGCTCGGCTACCTGGAGGGCTACTACTACAAGCCGCGGGTCGACTGGGAGCTGCTCGAGCGCCACGCGCAGGGGCTCGTGGTCCTCTCCGGCTGCCTCTCCGGCCGGGTGGCGAAGGCACTCGAGGAGTCGCGGCCGCAGGACGCGGCCGCCGACCTCGACCGCCTCGTCCAGGTCTTCGGCAGCGACGCCACCTACGTCGAGATCCAGAACGCGGGCCTCGAGGCGCAACAGCGGATCAACCCGCAGCTCGCGAGGCTCGCGGAGGCGACCGGCCTGCCCCTCGTCGCCACCGGGGACGTCCACTACCTGATGCACGAGGACGCCCGCGCGCACGAGGCGCTGCTCTGCATCCAGTCGGGCGACTCGCTGAAGAACCCGCACCACTGGCGGTTCGACACCGACCAGTTCTACTTCAAGACGCCCGCCGAGATGGCCGCCGACTTCGCCGCCTACCCGGACGCGGTGCGCAGAACGCTCGAGATCGCCGAGCGCTGCAACGTCGAGCTCGAGCTCGGCCGGATCCTGCTGCCGAAGTACCCGGTGCCGGACGGCGGCGACGCGTTCGAGCATCTCGCCGGGCTGTGCGAGGCGGGGCTCGCGCGCCGCTACGGGCAGGTGACGCCCGAGCTCCGGGAGCGGCTCCAGTTCGAGCTCAAGACGATCCGCGAGATGGGCTTCGCCGACTACTTCCTGATCGTCTGGGACTTCGTCCACTTCGCCAAGACGCACGGCATCCAGGTCGGCCCGGGCCGCGGCTCCGCGGCAGGCTCGCTCGCCGCCTACTGTCTCGCGATCACCGACGTCGACCCGATGCGCTACGGCCTTCTCTTCGAGCGGTTCCTCAACCCGGCCCGCAAGGACCTGCCCGACATGGATATCGACTTCTCGGTCGCGGGCCGGGACCGGGTGATCAACTACGTCGCCGAGAAGTACGGCCGCGACCGCGTCGCGCAGATCATCACCTTCTCGACGATGATGGCCCGCGCCGCCGTCCGCGACGCCGGGCGCGTGCTCGAGGTGCCCTACGGGACCGTCGACCGGATCGCGAAGCTGATCCCCGAGGGACCGAAGGTCTACCTGGACGAGAGCCTCAAGCCGGGGCAGGAGCTGCGTGCCGCCTACGACGCCGACCCGCTGGTCAGGGAGATCGTCGACCTGGCGAAGCCGCTCGAAGGTCTCGTGCGCGCCGACTCGATCCACGCCGCCGGCGTGGTCATCGCCGACCGGCCGCTGACCGACATCGTCCCCGTGCAGCAGAAGGGCGCCGACCAGGAGGTGGTCACACAGCTCGGAATGTGGGACGTCGTCGACCTCGGCCTGCTGAAGATCGACTTCCTCGGCCTGCGCAACCTGGACGTGATCGACGAGGCGCTGCGGCTGATCCCCGGCGTCTCACTCGACGGCATCCTGCTCGAGGACGCGAAGACCTACGAGATGCTCGCCCGGGGAGACGCTGTCGGGGTCTTCCAGTTCGAGTCGTCGGGGATGCGCGACGCGCTCCGGCAGGTGAAGCCGACCGAGTTCGAGGATCTGGTCGCGCTCGTCGCGCTCTACCGCCCCGGGCCGATGTCGTACATCCCCGTGTACGCCCGGCGCAAGAACGGCCAGGAGGCGGTCAGCTACATCGACCCGCGCCTGGAGGCGATCACGGGCGGCTCGTACGGGATCTGCATCTACCAGGAGCAGTACATGCAGATCGCGAAGCAGCTCGCCGGCTTCACCCCGGCGGAGGCGGAGACGCTGCGCAAGGCGATCGGCAAGAAGATCCACTCGCTGATGGCGTCGCTGAAAGGGAAGTTCCTCGAGGGCTGCGCCGCCACCGGCACCGCGCCCGCGGTCGCCCAGCAGCTCTGGAAGGACATGGAGCAGTCGCAGGACTACTCATTCAACAAGGCGCACGCGGCCTGCTACGCGCTGATCGCCTATCGCACGGCCTGGCTGCGGGCGAACCACCCACACGAGTACATGGCGGCGCTCATCTCCTCGGTGATGAACACGAAGGACCGGGTGCCCTTCTACGTCAACGCCTGCCACGAGCTGGGGATCGAGGTGCTGCCGCCTGACGTGAACGCATCGCAGGTCGACTTCGCGGTCGTCGACGAGAAGATCCGGTTCGGGCTGAACGCGGTCAAGAACGTGGGCGAGGCCGCGTGCCGGGCGATCGTCGCCGCCCGCGAGGAGGGCGGGCCGTTCGCGTCGATCTGGAAGTTCACCGAGCGGGTCGACCCGCAGGTGGTGAACAAGCGCGCGCTCGAGTCGCTCGTCAAGGCAGGCGCGCTCGACTCGACCGGCGCGCCGCGCAGGGGGATGGTCGACGTGCTCGACCAGGCGCTCTCCTGGGGCGGACGCGAGCAGGCCGACCGGATCGCCGGGCAGGGCTCCATCTTCGACATCGCTTTCGCCGAGGGCGAAAGCGATCGGGAGAGGCACCGGCACCAACCGCCCATCTCCGAGGGCGAGTACGAGAAGAGCGAGCTGCTCCGCCTCGAGAAGGAGACGCTGGGCCTGTGGGTCAGCGAGCACCCGCTCGCCGGCCTCGGCGACCAGCTCCGCCGCAAGACCGACCGTGCCCTCGCCGACCTCGAGCGTTGCCGGGACGGCGAGGTCGTCACCGTCGGCGGCATCGTCTCGGCGGTGAAGCAGCTGACGACGAAGAAGGGCGACCCGATGGTCTTCCTGCGTCTCGACGATCTCACCGGCAGCACGGAGGCGGTCGTCTTCAATTCCGTGTACGCCGTCGCGCGGGAGCTGTGCGAGCCCGACCGCGTGCTCGTTCTCAAGGGTCGGGTCGACCACAAGGAGGGGGAATCGAAGCTGATCGCGATCGAGGTGGCCGAGTTCGAGGCCTACGTCCCCCCGTCGGAGGTGCGGCTGAAGGTGGACGCGCGCAAGGCCCCGGCCGGGGCGCTGCGCGAGCTCGGCCAAGTCGTCCGCGAGTTCCCCGGAGAGGCGAAGGTGGTCCTCGCGCTCGAGACCTCGGAGGGCCCGCGCACGCTCGAGTTCGGCCCCGACTACCGCGTCGCCCCGGTGCCCGACTTCTACGCCGAGGTGAAGGCGCTCCTCGGCGAGGCCGCGGTGCTGTAGTCATCGTCGCGGAGGGCCGGGCAAAGCCCGGCCCTCCGCTCGCGCGTTGCGCGGCAACTGCCAGGGCCAGGAGGGATCTGGCGGGGGGACGCTGGCGACGGGCGGGGGGACGCTGGCGGCGTTGCGGTGCTGGGTTTTCGGGGGCGGGGTGGAGCCTGGCCCGCCGCTCGCGCTCCCGCGCGGGAGCTGCCAGGGCGAGGAGGGGCCTGGCGGGGGGACGCTGGCGACGGGCGGGGGGACGCTGGCGGCGTTGCGGTGCTGGGTTTTCGGGGGCGGGGTGGAGCCTGGCCCGCCGCTCGCGCTAGTCCGCCAGCCCTTTCGCGCGCAGCTCCTCGATCGCGCGCTTGCGCTTGTCGAGGCCGGTGAGGCCCATGCCCTCGAGGATCCGGTCGGTCTTCGTGAACTGGATGTCGCGGTAGTCGACGACCTGGAAGTGGTTCCCCCACGGGTCGAGGAAGTCGTTGTCCTCGAGCATCTCCGCGCCCGCCGCCCGGGCCGCGGCCAGCGCCGCCTCGCGATCGTCGACGACCAGGCCGATGTGGCGAGCCTGGTCCGGAGGCTGCGACCGGCCTGCCGACAGGGCGAGGAACTGGTCGCCCAGGTCGACGAACGCCATCGAGCTGCCGAGGCGGCCCCGGAGGGTGAGGTCGAAGATCCGGTCGAAGAACGCGAGCGCCTCGTCGAGGTCGCCGACCTCGACCGCCACGTGGTTGATCCCGACCGCCTTCGTCACCCGGAACCCGAGTCTAGCCGTGGGTGTATATGCGTCGGTGGTGGGCCGGCCACTCGACGAATCCGACCTCGTCGCCCGTGCGAGACGGGGCGACGCCGACGCCTACGAGGAGCTGGTGCGCGCGTACCAGGGGATCGCCTACCGCACCGCCTATGTCTTCGCCGGCGACGCCGCCGACGCGGAAGAGGCTGCTCAGGACGCGTTCGTCAAGGCGTACCGGGCACTGTGGCGCTTCCGGCCCGGCGCGCAGTTCAAGCCGTGGCTGCTGCGGATCGTCGCCAACGAGGCGCGTAACCGCCGCCGCGCCGCCGGCCGGCGGGCGACGCTCGCGCTGCGGGCGACCCGGGAGCCTTCCGGGGAGGCGGCCCCCTCCCCGGAGGCGGTCCTGCTCGGCGCCGAGCGGCGGGAGCAGCTGGCCGCTGCCCTGAACCGCCTCGGCGATCGCGACCGGGAGGCCCTCGCCTGCCGCTACCTCCTCGACCTCTCGGAGGCGGAGACCGCCGCGGCGCTGAGCCTACGGCCCGGCACGGTCAAGTCGCGCCTCTCGCGCGCGCGAGACCGCCTTCGCGCCGAGCTGGGAGGCGAGGAGCCGTGATCGAGCGGGACCTGCGCGAGCTCGCAGACTGGGTCGAGCTTCCGGCGGGACGGGACCTCGCACCCGCCGTCCGCGCACGCCTGCGCGGGCGGCCCGGGCGGAAGCGTGGGCTCGTCGTCGCCCTCGCGGCGGCACTGCTCGCGCTGGCGGCGGCCCTCGCCGTGCCGCCGGCCCGCTCCGCGATCCTGCGCTTCCTCCACCTGCAGGGGGTGACGATCGAGATCGTCGACCGGCTGCCTGCGGTGGCGCCGACGCGACCGCTCGACCTCGGCCGCCCGGTGCCGTTCGCCGATGCCGGGCGCGTCGCGGGCTTCCGGCCGCTGTCCTCGCAGCTGCTCGGGCGGCCCGACCGCGTCACGTGGGACGGCGTGCAGCTCTGGTTTGCCTGGGGGCACACCCGGCTCCTCGTCTCCCAGCTCCGCGCAGGCGGGGTCGATCGCTTCATCAAGAAGGTGCTCGGGGCGGGGACGCGGATCGACCCGGTCGTCGTCGACGGTGGTCGGGGCTACTTCCTGTCCGGTGCCTCGCACTTCCTGTACGTCCTGCCGACCGGCCCCGTCCGCGACGAGCGCGTTCGCCTCGCCCGCGACGTTCTCCTCTGGCAGCACGGCTCGCTCACCCTCAGGCTCGAGGGCGAGCTGACCCTCCCGGAGGCGGTCTCGATCGCGCGATCGTTCCGCTAGAGCAGGCCGGGAGCGGTGGCGGCCGGGATTTCACCCCGAAGGGGGAGATCCGATCGGCCACGTGCGCCGAACATCGGGGTACAGACTGCAACGAAGGGGCGACGATGTCGGCGGCAGAGCTCGATCTCCAGGTCGAAACCGAGAACCAGCGGATCGAGCGCTGGCGTGCCAGGGAGCTCGAGCGGGCCGGCTACGGCGCCGACGATGCCGCGACGCTCGCCGCCCGCTCAGACGTCGATCTCCATCTAGCGGTCGACCTCGTCGGGCGCGGGTGCCCGCCGCGGACCGCGCTCAGGATCCTGCTCTGATCGGCTGATCGCGTCGCAAGCCGGGCAAAGCCCGGCCGCTCGCTCGCGCTCCGCGCGGGAGCTGCCAAGGCCAGGAAGACCTCGTGGCAGCTTGGTGGTTCCAGTAGCGGTTCGGTGGCGGCACCGGCAGAATCGTGCCGTGCCCGTACGCATCCTCGGCTCGATTCCCTCGCCGCACAGCGGCGTGGTCGACCTCGGCCCGCTGCACATCCACATGTACGGCCTCATGCTGCTGCTCGCGATCGCCGCGTGCATCGGGCTCACCGGCGTGCGCTGGACCCGGCTCGGCGGCGACTGGGATCTCGTCCTGCGCGTCGCCGTCTGGAGCGTCGCCTTCGGGATCGTCGGCGCGCGCGCCTACCACGACCTCACCAGCTGGAACGAGGTGCCGAACCACTGGTGGGGCGCGTTCGCGGTCTGGCAGGGCGGGCTCGGGATCTGGGGCGGTGTGCTGCTCGGAGGGCTGGCGGGCGCGATCGTCATCCGCCGGGCCGGGCAGAGCGTGCGCCTCTTCGCCGACGCGGTCGCCCCCGGCCTGCTGATCGCGCAGGGGGTCGGACGCTGGGGGAACTGGTTCAACCAGGAGCTGTACGGGAAGCCGACCAAGCTGCCCTGGGGGCTCGAGATCGACGAGCAGCACCGCCCGGCTCGGTACCTGCTCTCGCCCACCTTCCACCCGACGTTCCTGTACGAGTTCGTCTACGACCTCGTGCTGGCGGGCGCGCTGATCCTCGTCGGCCGCCGCTTCCGGATCAAGCCGCCGGGGCTTTTCGCCCTCTACGTCGCGGTCTACACGTTCGGCCGGACCTTCGAGGAGCTGATCCGGGTCGACCCCTCGAAGCACTTCCTCGGCGAGCGGCTGAACTTCTGGGTCTCGATCGTCGTCTTCTGCTGCGCGGTCGCGTTCTTCGTCTGGTGGCAGTTCTTCCACCACGGCGACCACCGCCCGGCGGCGCCTCGCAGGACACGCTCGATCCCCAGGGGGCCGGCGATGGCAGTCCCGCGTGGGCGCGTCCGCCCGCGCCGCTAGCCTCCCGCCGGTGTTCGTCCGCGAGCTCGAGCTCGACCTCGACGCGTTCGAGGGGCCGTTCGACCTGCTGCTGACTCTCGTCCTGCGGGAGGAGCTGCTCCCTCGCGACGTGGACGTCGCCGAGGTGGTCCTCACGTTCGTGGAGCGGCTCGCGCTCGGCACCGGCAGAGCCGGTGCCGCCCCGCCGGGCGACGGCGCCTTTGCCGACGTCGCTTCCGGCGCAGAGCGCCCGCGGCTCGACCTCGACGCCTGCGGCGAGTTTCTCGTTCTGGTCGCCGCGCTGCTCGAGCTGAAGGCGCGGGAGCTCTTCCCTGAGGACCAGGTCGAGCTGGCCGACCTCGATCCCGAGGAGGCGGCCGAGGAGCTCGCCCGCCGTCTCGAGGAGTTCCGGCGGATCAAGGACGCCGCCGGCTGGCTGCTCGACCGGCTCGCACAGGAGAACGGCCGGTACTTCCGGCTCGGCCCGGCCCCGCTGGCCCCCGCTTTCGAGCCCAGGATCGCGCCCCAGCAGCCGGAGGCGCTCGCGGCCGCCCTGCGCGGCCTCGCGGTCGAGCCCCCTCAGGTGTCGCTCGCGCACATGGGCCTGCGCTTTCCGCCGGTCGTGCAGTTCCTGGAGCGCTTCCGGCTGCTCCTGAGCCGGCGCAGGCGGTTCGACTTCGACCGGGAGGCGGCCGGCCTGTCACGGATGGAGCAGGCGGTCGCGTTCCTCGCTCTGCTCGAGCTGCGCAAGGCAGGAGAGATCCGGATCGAGCAGGCTGCTCCGTTCGCGCCGATCAAGGTCGAGCGGGCGGCGGTCGGGGCGGCTAGGACCGGCTCCGGATCCGAGGAAGGAAAGGACCCCGCCGGGGAGGAAGGAGAGAGCTCGTGGAACGTCCGCTCCGCCTGATCACGACCGGCCCGCTCGACGACCTGGCGCGCACGCTGGAGGCGCTGCTCGTGGTCGCCTCGCAGCCTCTGTCGGCGGAAGACCTGGCCGTCGCCGCCGACGACGATCCCGACCGGGTCGAGGAGGCGCTGGACCTGCTCGGGGAGCGCTACTCGGAGGGCCGCAGCGGGATCGTGCTCGAGCACGTCGCGGGCGGGTACGCGTTCCGCGCTTCGCGGGAGGCGGCGGGTGCCTGCGCGCGGATGTTCGAGCGTCCGGTCGAGCGCGGTCTCTCGCCCGCGGCGCTCGAGACGCTGGCAGTGATCGCCTACCTCGGGCCGTGCTCGCGGCCGGACGTCGCGCGGATTCGCGGGGTGGCGGCCGACTCGGTCGTCGCCGGCCTGGTCGAGCGCGGTCTGATCGCCGAGGCGGGTCGCGATCGTGGCGGCGCGATCCGGTACGGGACGACGCTCCTCTTCGAGCGGGTGTTCGGCCTCGACAGCCTGTCCGCGCTTCCGCGTCTGGACGATCTCGGCGGCACCCCCGCCGAGATCCGCGAAGGCCTCGAGGCGATCGCGGAACGCCGGCCGGCCTGACCACGGTATGCCTCGCGCCGCCCGGCGGTGCCTGGCAGTGTTCCGGGGAACGACATGGACGCAACGGACGAAACCTTCTACGCCGACGTCGTCGAGCGCTCCCATCAGACGCCCGTGGTCGTCGACTTCTGGGCGGAGTGGTGCGGCCCCTGCAAGGCGCTGACCCCCGTTCTCGAGCGCGAGGTCGAGGCGCGGGAGGGGATCGAGCTCGTCAAGGTGGACGTCGACGCCAACCAGGCGCTCGCGCAGCACTACGGGATCAGCGGCATCCCGGCGGTGAAGGCGTTCAGAAACGGCCAGGTCGTCGCCGAGTTCGTGGGCGCGCAGCCTCCGCAGGCGGTGTCCGAGTTTCTCGACGGGCTCATCGGCCCCACCGCGGGCGACCGGCTTCTGGACGAGCTCCGCGAGCGAGGCGACCAGCCGGATGTCGTCGCGGCGCTGGAGGCCGGCGACCACGAGCGGGCTCTCACGCTCCTCCTCGAGCAGGCGCGAGCGGCCGCGGGAGACGAGCGCGACGAGATCCGCCGCTGGATGGTCGCGCTCTTCACGGAGCTCGGCCACGAGCACGAGTTGAGCTCCCGTTTCCGGCGCCAGCTCGCGAGCGCGCTGTACTGAGACGCAGCGTCCCGGCGGTCCGGCCGGCGGGCGGAATCGTCACAGAACCGGCGCAGACGCGTTGCGGTTCACCGGGTAGGCTCGCCGGCAAGGGGAAAGGGGTGTCACCCCCACCCAGGGTGGGGGCTTGCACGGCGCGCGGAGCGGCGGGCGCGGGGGTCGGAGGGGCGGGCCTGGAGCGCGGGCGGAGCAGTGGCACGGAGGGGGCCTCGAGCGGCGAAGGCGCCGGCGCCGGGCCGCGCGCGCCCGGAAGCCCACTCAGGCTGCGTCGCGAAGCAGGCCGGTCCCGGTGCCGGCCACCCGGGCTGCGCGCCCGGTCGGCGACCGTCCGCCGGCGGGAGGTGGAAGACCACCCTCACCGCGCGAGCCGACGACGTCGGGCACGGGGCTCGATGCGGCGGCCGGCGGGTGGCCGTCTGCCGGAACCTCCTTCGCTCCGGGGTGCCCGGCCGCCGCACCCACCAGTCCGATCGGGGCTATCCAGCTCGAGGTCATGACATCTCCTTTCCATCGTGAGGTCGGGTCGATCCTCCTCGCCACGGATGAGACTGCGCTGAGCGGGCCCTGAGAGGTGCGTAAGGATTCGAGTGGTGCGGCTGAACGCGTATCTGGCCCGCGCGGGGGTCGCCTCCCGCCGAGGCTCCGACGAGCTGATCAAAGCCGGCCGCGTCCGCGTGAACGGACGCCCGGGCGAGCTGAACACGTTCGTCGCCGCCGGCGACTCGGTCGAGGTCGACGGGCGTCCGGTCGTCAAGCAGCCGCTCGCCTACCTGCTGCTGAACAAGCCGCGCGGCACGGTCACGACCGCCCGGGATCCGCATGGCCGCCCGACGGTCGTCGGCATCGTCCCCGCCGAGCCGCGGATCGTCCCGGTCGGTCGGCTCGACGTCGACACGACCGGTGCGCTCGTGCTCACGAACGACGGGCCGCTCGCCCATCGGCTCGCCCACCCACGATACGAGGTGGACAAGGTCTACGAGGTCGAGGTCCAGGGCGATCCGCCCCCCGACGCCCTCCGGCGCCTGGAGGAGGGCGTCGAGCTCGACGACGGCCGCACCGCGCCGGCCCGCGTGCGCCGGATCGACCCGGGCCGGCTCGAGCTCGTTCTCCACGAGGGGCGAAAGCACCAGGTGAAGCGGATGTGCGAGGCGGTCGGCCATCCGGTCCGGCAGCTCCATCGCAGCTCGTACGCCGGGCTCGACCTCGAAGGGCTGGCGCCCGGCGAGTGGCGGGCGCTCGGCCGCGACGAGGTCGACGGGCTGCGCAGGCTGGTCGGCCTGTAGCCGGGTCGGGCGAGAGGAGCAAAGCGCGCTCGCCGCGCTCGAGCTACAGCTTCCGGAGCCGGACCGCCGTCCCGTACGCGCAGATCTCGGTCCACGTGCTGCCGAGCTCGGAGGTGTCGAAGCGGAAGGCGAGGATCCCGTTCGCGCCGCGCGCCTCCGCCTCGGCGACCATGCGCTCGATCACCTGCTGCCGGCTCGACGCGAGTACCTTCGTCATCCCCTTGAGCTCGCCGCCGGCCAGCGACTTGAAGAACGCGCCGACGAGCGAGAAGACGTTGCGGGAGCGCACCGTGAGCCCGAACACCTCGCCGAAAACCTCCTCGACCTCGTGCCCGGGCACGTCGTTCATCGTCGAGATCAACATCGAGCCGGGGCTAGCCCTCAACGGTGCCCGCGTGCCGACGCATCGTGATCGGCAGGCTACTCGTAGAAGGTGACCGTCGCCAGGATCGTGTAGATGGCCACGAGAGCCAGTCCCTCGTAGGCGTACGCCTCGCCGTCGCCGGTGATCTGCCAGACGGCGAGCGCGGTGACCGCGAGCGCCCCGATGTAGACCGGGTTCAGCACGAAGGTCAGCCGCTCCGAGAAGAAGAGCGAGAGCAGGACGAGTGCCGGGAAGAGAAAGCACGCGATCTGGGCGACCGAGTTCTTGACGACGGAGACCGCGAGGTCGGACTGCCCCCTCGCGGCGAGCGTGATCCCGGCGACATTCTCGACCGCATTCCCGGCGATGCCGACGATCACGATGCCGGTGAACGCCTTCGAGATGCCGAGTGCCCTCACGGCCGGGTCGATCGCGCCGACGAACCAGTCCGACACGAACGCCGCCGCGGTGCCGGCCCCGGCCAGGAGCCCGAGCGCGGGCCTGAACGGCAGCACTCCGTTGGCCGGTTCGCCACGAGCCGGCGCGGCGTCCTGTTCCGAGCGGAGGTACGACCAGAGCCAGGCGCCGTAGACGGCCAGCAGGCAGGCGGCCCCGACGACGGAGATCGCGACCTGGTGCCGGCTCGCTCGATCGCCGATGCGATCGGACAGGCCGAGCAGCGCGATCGCGAAGAGCGTGAGCAGGAGGAGCGTGGCGGTGTCGTTCGGCAGCCGCCTGCGGAACCGCATCACGTCGTCCTCGCCGGCGCGGGCACCGGCGACGATCGCAAGCCCGAGGACGAACAGGGCGTTGGCGAAGAGCGAGCCGAGGATCGAGGTCTGGGCGACGACGATCTCGCCGGCCGAGAGCGAGAAGAGGACGATGAAGAGCTCCGGCAGGTTGCCGAGCGTCGACTGGAGCACGCCGGTGACCGCCGAGCCGAACCGCGCCCCGACCGACTCGGTCGCGACGGCGACGAGCCAGGCGAGTCCGCCGAGCGCCGTCCCGGCGACGACGAAGACAGCGGTCGGCGAGACATCCGCGTAGGTGAGAGCGCCGGAGGCCGCGCAGAGTGCGGCGACGCCGGCTGTGAGGAGAGCGGTTCGCGCCATCGACCTCTCAGCTGCGACGCGTGAAGCCCATCCGCTCGTACATCGCTGCGAGCGTTGGAGCGGACGCCGCGTGTGCCTTATCCGCCCCGACCGCAAGCAACCGCAGCAGCTCGACCTCGTCCCCGCGGAGCCCGGCGAAGCGCTCCTGGACCGGCCGGAGCAGTGCGACGACCGCTTCGCCGACCGCCTCCTTGAACTGCCCGTAGCCGGCGCCGTCGAACTGCGCCTCGACCGCCTCGGGGGTCTCCTCGGTCGCCACCGCCATGATCTCGACCAGGTTCGCGATCCCGGGCTTGTCCTCGGCTCGGCGGATCTCGCGCCCGGAATCGGTCACCGCCGCCTTGAACTTGCGGCGGATGACGTCGGGCTCGTCGAGGATCTTCACCGTGCCCAGATCGGTGCCCCCGGTGGTCGACATCTTCCTCGTCGGCTCCTGGAGGTCCATGATCCGCGCGCCCACCTCCGGGTACACACCCTGCGGCACGGCGAAGGTCTCGCCGAAACGCGAGTTGAACCGCTCGGCGACGTCGCGCGCGAGCTCGAGGTGCTGGCGCTGGTCGTCGCCGATCGGGACGATGTCGGTCTGGTAGAGGAGGATGTCGCCCGCCATCAGCACCGGGTAGGTGAACAGGCCGGCGGTGACGAGCTCCTGCCGGTCGCCCTTCTCCTTGAACTGCGTCATCCTCCCGAGCTGCCCGTAGCTCGTCACGGCCGAGAGCAGCCACGCCGCCTCGGCGTGCGCGCTGACGTGGCTCTGGCAGAACACCGTCGACCGCTCCGGATCGAGGCCGGTCGCGAACAGCATCGCCGCGAGGTCGAGCGTTGACCGGCGCAGGTCGTCGGGGTCGTACTCGACCGTGATCGAGTGCAGGTCGACGATGCAGAAGAAGCCGTCGCCGCGCTCCTGCGTGGCCGCGTACTGCTGGAAGCCGCCGATCAGGTTGCCGAGGTGCTTGGCTCCCGTCGGCTGGATGCCCGAGAAGATCCTCATGGTCGTCGCATTCTCCTTCTTCAAGGGACGAAAGAGGCCTCGTGCGAGGCCGGGAAGGACGAGGCGGCTGTGCGCAGGGCTACCGCACGCGCGTGCTCCCGCCTCGCCCGCGGCGCCAGGTCCAGTGGGTGCGGGAAGCGAGAGTCACTGCCCGGAGTGTAGCCGTCCCTAGACTGGGGGCAACGCGTGGCCACCGTTCACTCCCCCGAGCTCCTGATCGTGATGACCCCCGGCGCGAGCGCCGAGGAGGTCGATCACGTCGTCGCGCGGATGCAGGAGGCGGGTGTCGATGCCCGCGTGTCGGCGGGCCGCGAGGCGACGGTGATCGCGGCGACCGGAGACCGCGAGCTACTGGCAACGCTGCCGCTCGAGGGCTTCCCGGGCGTCGCCCAGGTGCTGCCGATCCTCAAGCCCTACAAGCTGGTCGCGCGCGAGGTCTCGGCCGACCCGACGGTGATCGACGTGGACGGCCGGCGGGTCGGGGACGCGTGGTTCGGCCTCGTCGCCGGGCCGTGTACGGTCGAGACGCGCGAGCAGACGCTCGAAACCGCGCGCGCGGTCGCGGCCGCAGGCTCGACCTGGCTGCGCGGGGGCGCGTTCAAGCCTCGCACCTCGCCGTACAGCTTCCAGGGTCTCGGCGCGGAGGCGCTCGCAATCCTGCGCGACGCGCGCGAGGAGACCGGCCTGCCGATCGTCACGGAGCTGATGGACCCCCGGCATGTGGAAGAAGTCGTCGAGACCGCGGACGTGATCCAGATCGGCGCGCGCAACATGCAGAACTTCCTGCTCCTCTCCGAGGTCGGCCGCTCCGACAAGCCCGTGCTGCTCAAGCGCGGGCCGTCCGCGTCGGTCGAGGAGCTGCTGATGGCGGCCGAGTACGTCGCCAAGGAGGGCAACGAGCGGATCGTTCTCTGCGAGCGGGGGATCAAGACGTTCGAGACCTCGACCCGGTACACGCTCGACCTCGGCTCGGTGGCGGTGCTGAAGCGGGAGACGCACCTGCCGGTGATCGTCGACCCGTCGCACGCGGCCGGTCGCCGCGACCTCGTCCTGCCGCTCGCCCGCGCGGCGATCGCCGTCGGCGCCGACGGGATCATCGTCGAGTCGCATCCGCGGCCCGAGGAGGCGCTCTGCGACGGGCCGCAGCAGATCCCGACCGGCGAGTTCGGCGCGTTCGCGGCCGAGGTGCGCGAGCTGGTCGGGCTGATGGGCAAGGAGATCGGCTAGCCGTTCTCTCCTTCGTCGAGAACGGCTAGCGGCTGGACGGCCGGTCGGGGAGCGGCGTCACGATCGCGCCCGCTCGGACTGCCGCGCGCCACGCCTCGAGGATCTGGGGGAACCGGTCGGCCGGCGCCACCTCGGCCGGCGGCGGCAGCTTGTCCGGGTGGAACCAGCATGCCTCCGCCGTCTCGATCCCGTCCGGCCGCGGCGGGTCGTCGTCGAGGGGCTCGGCATGGTAGTAGGCGACCGCGATCCACTCCTCGTCCTCGCCCGGAGCGGTCGGGCCGTAGTCGCCCGTCCAGATGCCGAGGAAGCCGGTCACCCGGGCCCGGATGCCGGTCTCCTCGCGGATCTCGCGCTCGGCGGTGACGATCGGGTGCTCGTCGGCGTCGCAGAACCCGCCCGGCGCCGTCCACGCGCCGTGCCACGGCTCGTGGGCCCGTCGTACGAGCAGGAGCCTGCCGTCGCGGACGACGAGCCCCGCTGCGCCGGGCTTGGCGTTGCGCCAGTGGTCCCGGCCGCAGCGTCCGCACCTGACGGGCGGCGGGGCCGCGAGCTCTGCAGCGCAGGCCGAGCAGAATCGCATCGAGCGCGGAAGATAGCCTCACGCCATGCGTCTCGCATTGGTCGGCACCGGGCTGATGGGGGCAAGCGTCGGCCTGGCGGCGAAGCGGGCCGGGGTGGACCGGGTCGACGGCTACGACGCCGACGACGCCGCGGCGGCGACCGCGCGGGAACGCGGGGCGCTGGACGAGGTGGGGGGGCTCGCGGACGTCCTCGCCCGGGCCGACCTGGCCGTCGTCGCCGCGCCGGTCACCGTGCTGCCGACGCTGGTCGAGGACGTGCTCGCGCACGCGCCGGACGCCTGCACCGTCACCGACGTCGGCTCGACGAAGGACTGGACGCTTCGCTTCTCCGACCGGTTCGTGGGCGGCCACCCGGTCTGCGGGCGCGAGGCGCGCGGGCCGGCGCACGCGACCGCCGATCTCTTCGACGGCGCCACCTGGTTCCTCACCCCGACGGCAGCGACCGATCCCGAGCGCTACCGGCTCGTGCACGGGTTCGTCGCGTCGCTGGGAGCGGTCCCGGTGGCGATCGACCCGCAGGCGCACGACCGGCTCGTGGCGCTGACCAGCCACCTGCCGCATGCGCTCGCGAACCTGGTGGTCAACCAGGCGGGCTCCGGCCGGATCGAGGGGCACGACCCGCTCGCGGCCGCCGGTGGGTCGCTGCGCGACATGACCCGGGTCGCCGGCGCCAACCCGCGGATCTGGGTGGACATCTTCCTCGACAACGCCCCGGAGCTGGCGGAGGCGCTGGCCGAGCACCGGCGGCGCGTCGAGCAGCTCGAGCAGGCGCTCGCCGCGAAGGACGGCGGCTACCTGGCGCGCTGGATCGCGGAGGCGTCGGAGAACCGCCGGCGGATGCTCGCGGACGCCTACGGCGATCCGGGCGTCCTCCAGCGAGTCACCGCGCACGTGCCGGACCGGCCGGGCGTGCTGGCGGGGATCACGCAGGCCCTCGGTGCGGAGCGAATCAACATCGAGGACTTCGAGCTGCGGCACTTCTCTGCCGAGCGCGGCGGCGTGCTGACCATGCTCGTCTCCGGCGAGGGCGCGGCCGGGCGCGCCGCCGCCCTCCTCGAGGCGCAGGGGTACGCCGTCTCGGTCGCGCCGGTGCTCGAGGAATGAGGGTCGAGCCGGCGGCCTCGGTGCAGGGCGGGGTCGCCGTTCCGAGCATCAAGGGCGTCTGCCAGCGCGCCGTCCTCCTCGGTGCGATCGCCGAGGGCGAGTCGGAGATCCGGAACTTCGGGCGCGCCGAGGACACCGAGTCGGCGATCGCAGTCGCGCGGCAGCTGGGGGCCGACGTCATTGACGTGGAAGCCGACGTCGTTCGCGTTCGCGGCGTCGGCCTGCGTGGGCTACGGGACCCGGGCGGCCCGATCGACTGCGGCAATGCCGGCACCGTGCTCCGTCTCTCCGCCGGGATCCTGGCCGGCCAGGCGGGAGAGTTCACGCTCGTCGGCGACGAGTCGCTGTCGGCACGCGACCAGACCCGGATCGCCGCGCCGCTGGCCGAGATGGGAGCGCGCGTCGAGACTGCAGGCGGCCTCGTACCGGTGACGATCCGCGGCGGCGCGCTCAGGCCGATCCGGTACGAGCTGCCGGTGGCGAGCGCGCAGGTCAAGTCGGCGGTGCTGCTCGCGGGCCTGTACGCGGAGGCCGGGCCGACCACGGTCGTGGAGCCCATACCGACGAGAGACCACACCGAACGGATGCTCCAGGCGATGGGGGCTCGGGTCGAGCGCAGGCCGGGAGAGTCGAGCGTCTGGCCCGTCGAGCGTCTCGGGCCGCTCTCGATCGACGTGCCCGGCGACCTCTCGTCGGCCGCACCGTTCCTGGTCGCGGCAACATTGCTCCCCGACTCGCGGCTCCGGGTCCACGGCGTCAACGTCAACGCCACCCGTACCGGCCTGCTCGACGTCCTCGAGCGGATGGGGGCACGGATCTCGCTCTTCAACCGGCGGCAGGCGAGCGGCGAGCCCGTCGCCGACATCGAGATCGAGCATTCCGAGCTGGTGGGCACGGAGATCGAGGCCGCGGAGGTGCCGCGACTCGTCGACGAGCTGCCTCTCTTCTGCCTGCTCGCCTCGATGGCTCACGGCGACAGCGTCGTCCGCGGCGCGCAGGACCTGCGCGCGAAGGAGACCGACCGGATCGACACCACTGCGGCGCTTCTCCGCAGGGTGGGCGCACACGTTCGTCCCACCCCGGACGGCTTCGCCATCCGCGGTGTTCCCGCCCGTCCGCGCGGCGGCGAGGTCGATGCAGCCGGCGACCATCGGATCGCGATCCTGGGCGCAGTCGCCGGGCTCGTCTCGCGGGAGGGCGTGCGCATCGAGGGGGCGGAGGCCGTCTCGGTATCCTTCCCCGGCTTCTTCGAACTCCTCGCGCAGGTGTCCCGCCGATGAGAGACCTGCGGCGCCTCTATGCGACGTGACCCCATTGCTCATGCCACAGCCTGCTAACCGTTTCGGCCGAAGGACGAAACGGCCGTGATCGTCGCCATCGACGGTCCGGCCGGAGCGGGCAAGAGCACCGTCGCGCGCAGCCTCGCCGGGCGGCTTCGCTTCCGCTACCTGGACACGGGGGCGATGTACCGGGCGCTCACCTGGCTCGCCCGCCGCGACGGGGTCGCTCTCGACAGGGGTGCCCAGCTCGGCGAGCTCGCCGCCGCCAATCCGGTCGACTTCGACGAGCACGGGCGCTGCTTCATCGCCGGAACCGACGTGACGGCGGCGATCCGGCGGGCCGAGATCGACCGCCTCGTCCCGGTCGTCGCACGGCACCCGGAGGTTCGCGAGGTGATGCGCGACCGTCAGCGGGAGCTCGCCGACGTCGGTGACGTCGTCATCGAGGGCCGCGACATCGGCACGGTGGTCGTGCCGGCCGCCCGGGTCAAGATCTACCTCCAGGCGCATCCGCAGGTGCGGGCGGGACGGCGGCTCGCGGAGCGGCCGGAGCTCTCGGCCGACGCGCTCGCGACCGACCTCCGGTTGCGGGACGAGAGCGACGCGGCCCGGATGCGGCCCGCCGGCGACGCCGAGCTGATCGACACGACCGAGCTCACGGTCGAGGAGGTCGTCGACCACATCGAGCAGCTCGTCCGCGAGCGCGCCCCTGCCTAGGCTCCGGCCGTGCCCGAGACCCTCGCCGGGACGGTCGCAGTCGTGGGCTTTCCGAACGTCGGCAAGTCCACCCTCGTCAACCGGCTGACCGGAACGCGGGCGGCGGTCGTCCACGAGACTCCCGGCGTCACGCGCGACCGCAAGGAGCTCGTCTGCGAGTGGTCGGGAACGTTCTTCCGCCTGATCGACACCGGCGGCGTCGACGTCGCCGACACCTCTCCGCTCACGCGCGGCATCGCCGAGCAGGCGCGAGCCGCCGTCGCCGACGCGGATCTCGTCCTCTTCGTCGTCGACGCCAGGGCGGGGATCACGCCGGGTGACGAGGAGGTGGCAGAGATCCTTCGCTCCGCCCGGCGGCCCGTCTTCCTGCTCGCGAACAAGATCGACGACCCGGGTCGCGATACGGACGCCCTCGAGTTCCACCGTCTCGGCCTCGGCGACCCCATTCCGCTCTCCGCCCTGCACGGGCACGGCACCGGCGACCTCCTGGACGCGATCGTCTCCCGCCTGCCCGGCGCCGGGCCGGCGCAGGTCGGCGAGGAGGCGATCCGGGTCGCGATCCTCGGGCGGCCCAACGTCGGCAAGTCCAGCCTGCTGAACGCGATCCTCGGCGAGGACCGGGTGATCGTGTCGGACGTCCCGGGGACGACCCGCGACGCGATCGACACCGTCTTCGTGCGTGGCCCGACGCAGTTCGTGCTCGTCGACACCGCCGGGCTTCGCCGCAAGCGCCGGCAGCGTCAGGGGATCGAGTACTACGCCGAGCTTCGGGCGCTCGACGCGGCCGAGCGGGCCGACGTCGCGCTCGTCCTCGTGGACGCGAGCGAAGGGCTCGTCGACCAGGACCTGGCGGTCGCCGATCTCGCCCGCAGGGCCAAGTGCTCCACGCTGGTAGTCCTCTCGAAATGGGACGTCGGGCGCGTGAAGATCGAGGACGTCAGGCCGCGGCTCGAGGCGAGCGTGCGTCAGCGCCCCGGCGTGGTCACGGTCTCGGCCGCGACGGGCCGCGGCGTCACCCGCCTGCTCGACCGAGTCGAGCAGCTCTACGCGAACCACGCTGGCCGGATCCCGACCCCGGCGCTCAACCGGCTCCTGCGCGAGCTGGCCGCCGCGCGCCAGCCGCCCGCGCGTGACCGCCGGCGGCTGAACCTCCTCTACGGCGTGCAGACGCAGTCCCGGCCGCCCCGCTTCCGCTTCTTCGTCAACGACCCCGCGCTCGTCACCCGCGACTACGGCTACTGGGTCGAGAACCGGCTGCGCGAGCGGTTCCGGCTGGAGGGCGTTCCCGTCTCGATCGACTTCGTCCGCCGCTCGTGACGGACCGCCTAGACTCGCCCGGTGGAGGAGCGCAGGAGGCCGATCCACCCGGCCGAACCGGACATGTCCGAGCGGTTGTCGCGCGCGTCTTCCACAGGTAGTGCCTGGCACTCCGAGTGTGGCGATTCGGCGCCGATTCGTCCACAACCCACAGGGAGTGCCTGGCACTCCAGGTGTGACTGGTCGGTGACTTCTTGCCCCCGGGCCAGGGGGGACGGGTGAACGCCGTCGTCGTCGGCTGCGGGTCGTGGGGAACGGCGTTCGCCCGTCTGCTGGCCGACCGCGGCCACGAGGTCACGCTTTCCTGCCGGGACCCGGCCCACGCCCAGGCGATCGCGGAGACCGGGCGCAACCCGCGCTACCTGGGCACGGTCGACCTGCGCGACGTCGCCGCGACGCACGACCCGCCGGCCGGTGCCGACCTGTACGTGCTCGCCGTCCCGAGCCGCGCGTTCGCGGACGTAGCCGCCGCTCTTCCTGAGGGCGGCCCGGCGCTCTCGCTGACCAAGGGGCTCGACCCGTCGAGCGGCGGCCGGCTGTCCACGCTCGTGCGCGACCGTGCCGTGGCGGTGCTCTCCGGCCCGAACATGGCCGAGGAGATCGCCGAGGGACTGCCGAGCGCAGCCGTGATCGCCGGCGAGGACGAAGAGCTCGCGGTCGAACTGCAGCACGCGATCAACTCGACCGTGTTCCGCGTCTACGTCAACCCCGATCTCGCCGGCGTGGAGCTCTGCGCCGCGGCGAAGAACGTGATCGCGCTCGCCGCCGGCGGAGTCGACGGGCTTGGCCTCGGCGACAACGGCAAGGCCGCGCTGATCACCCGCGGGCTCGCCGAGATGGCGCGCCTGGGGGAGGCGTACGGGGCGCGGCCGGAGACGTTCGCGGGGCTCGCCGGAATGGGCGACCTGATCGTCACCTGCTTCAGTCGCTACGGTCGCAACCGGCACGCGGGCGAGCTGATCGCCCGGGGAGCAACGCCCGACCAGGCCGTTGCCGAGATCGGCCAGGTGGTCGAGGGACTGACGACGGCGCCGGTGCTCCGCGACCTCTCCCACCGGCTCGGCATCGAGCTGCCGATCACCGAGGGCGTCTGCCGGATCCTGGAGGGCGACAGCCTCGGCGACCTCGTCGCCTCGCTGATGGGCAGGAGGCCGCGCGGGGAGTAGCATCGAGACGATGGGTCGCGCGTTGCTCCTCGCGCCGCTGGCGCTCCTGGCGGCCGGGTGCGGTTACGGGACGAAGGCGCCGGGACCGTCGGGAGGCGCGTCGGTCGCGCCGCGCTCGGCTGCCCTTCTCGTCCGGGCGAGGACCGAGCTCGCCTCCGGGCAGTGGCAGGCGGTCGAGCGGCTCGCGCGCCTCTTCCCGGGGGCCGCGGCCGAGCTGCCCGTCGTCGACCAGCTGAAAGGGGCGGTCGGGCCGGAGTCCGATGCGCTTGCGCTCTCGGAGACGGATCTGGAAGGCGGGAGGATCCTCGGCCTGACCCAGCCGTCGGACCCGGCCAGGCTCGACACGCTCCTGGCCAAGCACCACCCGCCGCTCGTCTCCGAGGAGGTCGCCGGCTGGCGAGTCGTCGCCGCCGACCGCAGGACGATCGACGCGCTCAAACGGGCACGGAACGAGGGCTCGCTCGCCGCGAGCGACGCCTACCGGGAAGCGACGAGTGGCCTTCCCGCCGATGCGCTCGCGACCTTCTACGTCGACGGCACCGCGCTGACCGCAGAGGCCGCGCGGCGGGCGAAGGCAGCGGTCGGCCCGATTCCCGGAGTGGGACGGGTGAGCTGGCTGGCGGGCGCGATCAGCGTGAAGCCGGGCGGGATCGCGACCGACCTGCGCCTGAAGGGCGACGAGATCCAGCCCACGCAGTACACGGCGGAGCTCCCCGCCGAGGTTCCGGCTCCCGTCACCCTCTTTGTCGACGCCAAGGGCCTGGACGCGACGCTCGAGGAGCTCAGGCGCTCACCCGCCCTTCCGGCGCGGGCCGGCTCGGTCGTGAAGGCGCTCGGCGGCCTTCTCGACCCGGTGATCGCGCTGTTCCACGGGGAGGCGGCCTTCTACGTCCGCTCGCTCGCCGCCGGGCCCGAGTACTCCCTGGTCGTGAAGGTCGCAGACAGCGGCGCGGCGAAGGAGACGCTCGACCGGCTCGCCACCCTCGCCGGCGCGTTCGCGCAGAAGCTGCCGCAACACCTGACCGTCGCCGGCCTCCCCACCACCGAGATCGTCCTCGGGAAAATGACGCTGTACTACGCCGTGTTCGGCGACAAGGTCGTGGTCACGAGCGCGCCCAGCGGGATCCGCGGTCTCGCGGGGAACGCGCCCAGGCTCACGAGCTCGGCACCATGGCAAGCAGCCGCCTCGGCGGCCGGCCTGCCGGACGAGACCGCCGGGATCGCCTATGCGGACGTCGCCCGGGCGATTCCGCTCCTCGAGCGGCTGGCCGACCGAAAGCAGGAGCCGGGCGAGACCCCGAACGCTCTCCGCACCGGGCTCCTCTACGCCTCCGTGACCGGCCCGGTCCTCTCGGTCAAGGGGTTCGTGTCCGTCCGGTAGCCTTCGAAGCCGTGGCAGAACGGTCGTTCCTCTTCACCTCCGAGTCGGTCACCGAAGGGCACCCCGACAAGATCGCCGACCAGATCTCGGACGCAATCCTCGACGCGGTCCTCGCCGAGGACCCGCTCGGGCGCGTCGCCTGCGAGACCCTGGTCACCACCGGCCTCGTCGTCGTCGCCGGTGAGATCACCACCGACACGTATGTGGACATCCCCCGGACGGCTCGCTCGAAGATCCGTGAGATCGGCTACGACCGGGCGAAATACGGCTTCGACGCCGACACCTGCGGCGTGATCGTCGCGATCGACGAGCAGTCGGCCGACATCGCCCAGGGCGTCGAGCTCTCGTACGAGGTACAGCACGACCCCGGCGACGTCGATCCGCTCGACCGGGAAGGCGCCGGCGACCAGGGGATGATGTTCGGCTACGCGACCGACGAGGTGGACGGCGACCTGATGCCGCTGCCGATCACGCTCGCGCACCGGATCTGCAAGCGGCTCGCCGAGGTGCGCAAGGCCGACGTCCTGCCCTACCTGCGGCCGGACGGCAAGGCGCAGGTGACCGTCCGCTACGAGACGGACGAGCACGGCCACATCCGCCCCGTGGAGGTCGTCCGTGTCCTCGTCTCCACCCAGCACCGCGAGGGTCTCGACCCGGACGCGCTGATCAAGCCCGATCTGGCCGAGCACGTCCTCCACCCGATCCTGCCCGCACACCTCTACGACGAGCGGCGGCTGCTCGGCGACAAGGACTTCTTCTATTGCAACCCGACCGGCAAGTTCGTGATCGGCGGCCCGATGGGCGATACCGGCCTGACCGGGCGGAAGATCATCGTCGACACCTACGGCGGGGCCGCGCGGCACGGCGGCGGCGCCTTCTCGGGCAAGGACCCGACCAAGGTCGACCGCTCGGCTGCCTACGCCGCGCGCTACGTCGCGAAGAACGTCGTTGCCGCCGGCCTGGCGAACCGCTGCGAGCTCCAGGTCGCGTATGCGATCGGCGTCGCCCACCCGGTCTCGCTCGAGGTGGACTGCTTCGGCACCGAGAAGGTCGCCTCCTCGCGGATCGAGGAGCTGGTTCGCGAGCAGTTCGACCTGCGGCCGGCAGCGATCATCCGCGACCTCGAGCTGCGCCGGCCGATCTATGCCAAGACTGCCGCCTACGGCCACTTCGGCCGCGATGACCACGACTTCACGTGGGAGCGTACCGACAAGGCGGACGCGCTCCGCGCGGCCGCCGGGCTCGCCGCTCCGACGGCCGTCACGGCCTGAGGGCTACGACCCGCGCCTGACGAACAACCCGGCGGCGGCGCGGTCGCCGATCGCACGATCCCGGCGCGTGCCCTTCAGCCGGACCGTGAACTGCCCGGCCGCGGCCTGGCTGGCGCGGATCTCGAGCCGGGCGCCGGGGACGAGGCCCTCGTCGTAGAACCAGTGCAGGAGCTCGCCGTCGTGCTCGGCCAGGCGGACGATCGTCGCGCGGTCGCCGGGCTCGAGCGCCGAAAGCGGAGCGAGCTCGCGGTTCTCGCGCTGCTCGAAGTCCGTGTCGACCGGCCAGCCGTGCGGACAGCGGTCGGGGTGCCCGAGCTTCTCCTCCATCCGCTCGATCATCTCGTCGCTGAAGGTGTCGCCGATCTCGTCGGCGTGCACGTGTGCCTCCGCGGCCGTATAGCCCATGAAATCCGTCAAGAGCCGCTCGACGATCCGGTGGCGGCGGACGACCTGCTCCGCCCGCTTGCGTCCCGCCGTCGTCAGGATCGCCTCCTTCCGCTCACCCCGCTGGACGAGGCCGTCGGCCTCGAGGCGCTTCAGCATCTCGCCCGCCGACGCCCGGGAGACGCCGAGCATCTCGGCGACGCGGGAAGCGAGCGTCGGCGTGCCGGTGGTCGCGGGCCGGTACTCGCCGATCGGGAACGCGAGAAACCAGATCGTCTCCAGGTAGTCGTCGACCGAGTGCCGTTGCGCCATCGCTAGTCAAATTTGACGAGGTTCGGAGTGGCAACTATAGTCGCGGCTCGATGTAAGGCGTGCCTTACATCGATGCGAAGGAGCGCCTCACACATTGACATCCGGACAGATCATCGGCCTCGGGACGATCGCCGGCTCGACGATCTTCCTCGGGCTGCCGCTCGGGCGGCTCGGCGGGGCCGGGGTCAGGCTGAAGGCGGCCCTGAGCGCGACCGCCACCGGCATCCTGCTCTTCCTGCTCTACGACGTGATCCACGGCGCGATCGAGCCCGTGGACGGCGCCCTGCGGAGCGCCGTCGACGGCGGGAGCTGGGCGCGCTTCTCTTGGTACGCCGCGCTGTTCGCCGTCGGGGCAGGCACCGGGCTGATGAGCCTCGTCTATTACGACGGCTGGATGAAGTCGAAGCGGGAGGAGACGCTCCTCGGCCCGGGCGCCGCGTCCGCCGCGGAGTTCGAGCGCACCTGGGCGGGCTCGTTGAGCGCCGCGGCGTGGCTGTCGCTGCTGATCGCAACCGGGATCGGTCTGCACAACTTCTCCGAGGGCCTGGCGATCGGGCAGGCGGGGGCGAGGAGCGAGATCGGCCTCGCCGTCGTCCTGATCGTCGGGTTCGGGTTGCACAACGCGACCGAGGGCTTCGGCATCGTCGCGCCGCTCTCGGGAGAGGCGGCCCGGCCGAGCTGGCGCTTCCTCGGCCTGCTCGGCCTGATCGGAGGCGGGCCGACGTTCGCCGGAACGTTGATCGGCCAGGCATGGGCGAGCACGGAGCTCTCGACCCTCTTCCTCGCGCTCGCCGCCGGGTCGATCCTGTACGTGGTACTCGAGCTGATCGTCGCCAACCGCCGGCTCGCGTCCAAGTCGCTCGTCACCTGGTTCGTCCTCGCGGGACTGCTCCTCGGGTTCGCGACGGAGTTCGTGGTCCAGGCCGCCGGCGTCTAGTCATCTGCCGTTGCCCCTAGGCTGGCGGAGGTGGGCTTCGCCTCCGTCTATCCGCTTGTCTCCGCCCGCGCGGTCGCCCGACCGTACACGTACGAGGTTCCGGACGGCGTGGCGAAGGGCGCGGTCGTGTCGATGTCGTTCGGCCGCTCGAGGGTGCGGGGCGTCGTCGTCGGGCTCGAGGACGCGGCGCCTCCGGGAGTCGAGGCTGCCCCGGTCTCCGCCGTCGTCGACGAGATCCAGCCTGAGCTCGTCGACCTCGCCCTCTGGATCGCGGAGTACTACGGCTCGACGCCGGCGCGCGCGCTGGAGCTGGTCGCGCCGCGGAGGCGGGCACGGCGGGGCGACCCGCGGCCGTCCCCGGCGGGCCTCGGGGGAGAGCCACGGCCGGAGCGGTTGACGGCCGGGCAGCGGGCAGCGATTGCCCGGATCGTCGAGACGATGGACGGTGCCGGCGGCCGCTTCTTGCTCTACGGGGCGACGGGCAGCGGCAAGACGGAGGTGTACCTCCAGGCCTGCGCGGCCGCTCTCGAGCGCGGTCTGGGGGCGATCGTGCTCGTGCCTGAGATCGCGTTGACGCCCCAGGCGGTCGGGCGGTTCCGCGCACGGCTCGGCGACCGGATCGCGCTCCTTCACTCGGGGCTGACCGAGGCCGAGCGGCGCGACGAGCGGGATCGGATCGCGGCAGGCGACGCTCGGGTCGTCGTCGGGGCCCGCTCCGCCGTCTTTGCGCCCGTGCGCGGGCTCGGTCTCGTCTGCGTGGACGAGGAGCACGACTCCTCGTACAAGCAAGAGTCCGATCCGCGCTACGACGCGCGCACGGTCGCCGCGAAGCGCGCCGCCCTGGAGGGTGCGGTCGCCGTGTTCGGGAGCGCGACCCCGCGCCCCGAGAGCTGGGCGGCCCTCGAGCGGCTGGAGCTCGGTGGCCGGCTGTCCGGGCGGCTGCCGCCGGTGCGGGTGGTCGATCTGCGCCGGGAGGCCGGGTATCCGCTGTCCGGGCCGCTGCTCGCGGAGCTGGGGACGGTCGTCCGCCGAGGGGGGAAGGCGATCCTGCTCCTCAACCGGCGCGGGCTGGCGCCGGCGATTCACTGCCGGAACTGTGGCGCGACCCGTCGGTGCCCGAGCTGTGATGTCGCGCTCGTCCTGCATGCGGACCGCCGCGAGACCGGACGGGGCACGGCCCGTCCCAGAGCGGCGCCGACCGGTTGGCTCCGCTGTCATCACTGCGGCCACGGCGAGCCTGCGCCGGAGCTCTGCCCGGAATGCGGCTCGGCCGAGCTTGCCCGGATCGGCGCGGGTACCCAGCGCCTGGAGCGCGAGCTCGGGGCCCGCGTCCCCGAGCTGGAGGTGATCCGGCTCGACGCGGACACGCGCGACCCGGCGGCGGCGCTCGAGCGCTTCGCGGCCACGGACAGAGCCGTGCTGATCGGCACGCAGATGGTGGCGAAGGGGCACCACTTCGCCGGCGTCGCGCTGGCGGCGGTCGTGGACGCCGACACCGGGCTGAGCCTGCCCGACTTCCGGGCCGAGGAGCGCACGTTCCAGCTGCTCACGCAGCTTGCGGGGCGGAGCGGCCGCGACGCGCCGGGCCGGGTGCTGATCCAGACCTTCCAGCCGGACGCGCGGCCGGTTGAGCTTGCGGCCCGTCACGACGTGGGGCGTTTTCTCGCCGGCGAGCTCGAGCGGCGGGCCGCGCTCGGGTACCCGCCCTTCCGGCACCTCGTGCGGGTTGTGGTCGCCGGGCCGGAGCCGGAGGCCCCGGTCCGGGCCCTCGAGGAGCTGAAGGCGGCGATCGGCGGGCGGGCCGGGCACAGGCCCGGCGCCGGCGACGACGAGGTAGAGCTGCTCGGCCCGGCACCGATCCTGCGGCTGCGCGGGCGTCATCGTGCACAACTCGTCGCCAAGACCGATCGCCCGGGCGCGCTCGCCGCGCGCGCCGGACGGGCGCTCGCCGCGGCTGCACCCGCCATGCGCAGGGCCGGCCTGGTCGCCGTCGTCGACGTCGACCCGCAGGGCCCGTGACCGGGCGGCCGGCGGGCCGCACGCGCGGCCGCGCCCCGTTCGCGCTGTCTCGTCCCGAGAACGCTGTCTCGTCCCGAGAACGCAACGTTCTCCGTGCGATCCCGAAGCAGCCTTCCCCCACCCGGGTGGGGGAGAACCCCTTTCCCCTTGCCGGCGAGGCTACCAGCCGGCGGTGTACGCGTCTGTGCCGATTGTGCGACATTTCCACCTCGCGCGGGCGTCGCGCGAGCCTGGCTGGACCGCGCTTCCGCAGGAGGCCGCGACTAGACTCTCGGCTCGATGGGCGAGGAGCACGGGCAGGTCGTCGACGAGGAGCTCGACGCCGAGCGCGAAGCGCGCCGGCAGATCGCCCTCGCCCAGATCCGGCAGTGGCCCGACCCGGTCCTGAAGCTGCGCGCGCGGGAGGTCGAGGATTTCGGCGCCGACCTGCGCCGGCTCGTCGAGCGGATGACCGCGCTGATCGCCGACGCGAACGGCGTCGGGCTCGCCGCCAACCAGGTCGGCGTGCTCCGCCGGCTCTTCGTCTTCAGGGCGGGCGACCGGGAGGAGCCGATCGCGGCGGTCAACCCGCGCATCGTGGACCGTGGCGAGGAGCGCGAGGCCGGCGACGAGGGTTGCCTCTCGCTCCAGGGCGTCCTCGTCCCGGTCGAGCGCCACCTCTCGGTGACGCTGGAGGCGCAGGACGTGGGCGGCGCACCCCTCCGGCTCGAGCTCGAAGGGCTCGACGCCCGCGTCGCCCAGCACGAGCTGGACCATCTGGACGGCGTCCTGATCCTGGAGCGGACGACTCCCGAGGCGCGGCGCGAGGCGATGGCGACGCTGCGCCCGCAGCCGATCCTCGGGTAGTGCGCTTCGGCTTCGCCGCGACCGCCGCCTTCGGCGCCGCCGTGCTCGAGCGGCTGGCGCGGCACCACGAGATCGCCTTCGTGCTCACGCAACCGGACGCTCCCGCCGGACGGGGCAGGGGCCTGCGGCCGACACCGGCGAAGCTCACCGCCCTGAAGCTGGCCCTCCCGGTCGTCGAACGCCTGGAAGAGCTTCCGGACGAGCCGGCGATCGTTCTCGTCGCGTACGGGCGGCTGATTCCGCGCAGCCTGCTCGAGCGCCACCTCTGGCTGAACGTCCACCCGTCGCTCCTGCCGCGGTGGCGGGGCGCCGCCCCGGTGGAGCGGGCGATCATGGCCGGTGACCAGGAAACGGGCGTGACCGTGATCAAGTTGGTCGAGCAGCTCGACGCCGGGCCGGTCGCCGCCCAGCGGTCGTTTCCGATCTCGCCGGAAGACGATGCCGGGGCCGTCTACGACCGGGCGGTCGAGGTCGGGGTCGAGCTGCTCGAGCACGCCCTGCCTGCGCCGACGTTCACGCCGCAGCCGGGCGAGGGCGTGACCTACGCGGCGAAGCTGACGCCGGAGGACCGTGAGCTCGACCTCTCGCGCCCCGTCGAGGCGGTGAACCGCGTGCGAGGGCTCTCGCCGCACGTCGGCGCCCGCGCCGAGCTCGAGGGCCGGCCGGTGATCGTCTGGCGCGCCCGGGTCGAAGACGGCCGGTTTGTCCCGATCGAGGTGCAGCCCCCCGGCGGCCGGCGGATGGGCTACGGCGAGTGGCGCCGCGGGCTCAGATAGCACCGGCTCGGCGGGCCGCGTACGAAGTCGTCCTCCGCGTCTTCGAGGACGACGCCTACGCCGATCGCGCCTTCGCGGCGGAGGCAGCCGGCCTCGACGAGCGCGACCGCGCCCTCGCGCAGCAGATTGCCTACGGAACCGTGCAACGTGCCCGGGCGCTCGACCACGGGATCGAGGCACTCGGCCGCCGGCCCGTCCGCAAGCTGGACGCGCCGGTCCGGGCCGCCCTCAGGGTCGGCGCGTACCAGCTCGCCTACCTCGGCGGGATTCCCGCTCACGCTGCGGTGAACGAGTCGGTCGAGCTCGTGCGTGCCGCCCGGCTCGAGCGCGCCGTACCGTTCACGAACGCCGTCATGCGCCGGCTGGCGGGCGGCCTGCGCGAGCTGCTCGACTCGCTTCCGGAGGGGCCGGTGAGGCACTCCTATCCGGACTGGGTCCACGACGTCTGGTCGCGCGACTGGGGAGAGGCGGACGCGCTCGCGCTGATGCGCGCCCAGAACGAGGCGCCCGAGACGGCCGTCCGCCTGGTCCGCGGGAAGCCCGACGGCGAGCCTACGGACATTCCCGGCGCCTACCGGGTCGCGCGGATCGACCCGCAGGCGCTCGCCGAGGGTCGCGTGTGGCCGCAGAGCCGTGGCTCCCAGCTCGCGGGCCTTGCCGCGGGCGTCCGCGCAGGCGAGCAGGCCCTCGACCTGTGCGCGGCTCCCGGTGGGAAGACGGCGCAGCTCGCCGGCGTCGCGGCCGAAGTGGTCGCCGTCGAGATCCACGAGGGTCGCGCCCGCGAGCTGGCGGAGAACATGCGCCGGCTGGGCGCGGCGAACGTCCGGGTCGTCAACGCCGACGCCCTGGCGCTCTCGCCGGAGCTGACCGGCTTCGACCGTGCGCTCGTCGACGCACCCTGCTCGGGGCTGGGCGTCCTGGCCTCGCGGCCGGACCTGCGCTGGCGGGCCCGGCCGCTGCCGGAGCTCCAGATCGCGCTGCTCCGCGCTGCGGCCGAGCGCGTGCGGCCCGGCGGAACGGTCACGTACTCGGTCTGCACGCTGAACGCCGACGAGAACGAGGCGATCGTGGACGCCTCGGGCCTGGAGGTCCAGGATCTGGGCGTCGAGTGGCCGGCGTTCCGGCATCCGAAACGGCCGGAGTGCCTGTTGACGGCTCCGCACCGGCACGGCACCTCAGGCTTCTTCGTCGCCCGCCTGCGGGTCTGAGCCTTTGGGCGAATCGTCACGCAATCGTCACATCCCAGTGCCAGACGCTGGGTGGCAAACGTCACTTGTACGGCGCCGTAAGATCGCGCCGTGAGCTGGGACCGCTGGATCCGGACGGTCGAGGTCGAGCCCTCGCTCTACGCAGCCGACTTCTCGCGGCTGGGCGAGCAGGTCGAGGCCCTGCTCCGGGCCGGCGCCCGGGTCTTCCACTTCGACATCGGCGACGCGCACTTCGTCGAACCGGTCACCATGGGCCCGATCGTCCTCCAGTCGATCGCGCCGATCGTCCACCGGGGGGAGGGTGTTCTCGACTGCCACCTGATGGTGGACGACCCCGAGCATCACTTCGAGGCGCTGCGGCAGGCCGGGGCCGACAGCGTCACCTTTCACATCGAGGCTGCCGACGACCCACCCGCGCTCGCAGCCGCGGCTCACGAGCAGGGCTTTCAGGTCGGACTCTCCTTCAAGCCGGAGACGAGCGTCGAGGAGGTGGCAGCCGTCGCGGATCCCTTCGACCTCGTTCTGTGCATGAGCATCCATCCGGGCTACTCGGGGCAGGAGTTCATGCCGGAGGCGGTTGGGCGGATCGAGCGGCTCCGTGCGCTCCTCCCCGACCGGATCCACGTCCAGGTGGATGGGGGGATCACGAGCGGGAACATCCGACTCGTCCACGACGCCGGCGCCGACCTGCTCGTGTGCGGAAACGCCGTCTTCGGGACGGAGGACATCGCGGGCGCATACCGCCGCCTCGTCGAGCAGCTCGCATGAGAGACGAAGCCGAGCACAAGGAAGACAGCGAAGCTGTCGGTCCTGGTGCGAGGCGATGCCGTGGCGTCGAAGGCGCCAGCCGCCTGGAGCGGGCGCTCGAGCTGGCCGAGCGCGGGCGCGGCACCACCCGGCCGAACCCGGTCGTCGGCGCGGTCGTCGTCTCGGGAGACGAGGTGGTCGGCGAGGGCTGGCACGAGCGGAAGGGGGGCCCGCACGCGGAGGTGGTCGCGCTCGAGGCCGCGGGCGAGCGCGCTCGGGGGGCCGTGCTCTACGTGACGATGGAGCCGTGCGGCCATCACGGCGCCACGCCGCCCTGTACGGAGGCGGTCCTTCGTGCCGGGATCGCCCGGGTGGTGGCCGGCTCGCTCGACCCGAACCCGGAAGCCGGTGGAGGCCTCGAGCTCGTCGCGGCGCAGGGAGTCGAGGTCGAGCACGCCGACTCGTTCGAGGCGCGCGCCCAGAACGAGGCCTGGCGGACGTGGATCGCGACCGGGCGCCCGTTCGTGACCCTGAAGCTCGCGGTCACGCTCGACGGCCGCGTAGCCGTCCCCGGCTCCAGGTGGGTGACGGGGGAGGAGAGCCGCCGCGCCGTCCACGAGCTGCGGGCGGCGTCCGACGCGGTCGCGGTCGGGATGGGCACGGTGCGCGCCGACGCCCCCGAGCTGACCGCCCGCGGCGTGGGGGCGACCCGCCAGCCCCGGCGGCTCGCCTTCGGCCGCGGCCCCTTGCCGGACGGCTCGGAGCTCGAGCTCCGGACGCGGCCGCTCGAGGAGGAGCTCGCCCGTCTCGGGGCCGACGGCGTCCAGTCGCTGCTCCTCGAGGGCGGGCCGACCCTGGCGGCGGCGTTCCTCGCGCACGACCTCGTCGACAGGCTCATCGTCTTCGTCGCCCCCGCGATCGCCGGCGCGGGGCCGCTCCTGCTCGGCTCCCTCCCTCGCCCGGTCGAGCTCAGCCGCCTCCGGGCGACGCCGTCCGGCGTGGACGTCCGGCTCGACGCCTACGTCCATGAGCCCTGAGGACCGCATCGTCGCGCTGCTCTCCCGCTGGCTGGCGAGGCACCTCGACAACGTGCGCCTGCGGGCGGGGATCGAGGCCGCCGGACGCGAGGGACTGTCCCCCGGACAGGTCGAGGTGGTGGACGAGCTCCTGGCCGAGCTCGCCCGCGCCCGGCCGGACGAGCGCGGCGACGTCGAGATGTCGGTCCGCGAGACCCTCGAGGCACTCGTGCTCGGATAGCCCCGGTTAGCCTTACCTCCGTGTTCACGGGGCTCGTGCGCGAGGTCGGGAGCGTCGTCTCCTTCGAGGGCGGCCGGCTGCGGATCGAGTCGCAGATCGCGGCGGCGGTCGGCGACTCGGTGTCGATCGCCGGCGTCTGTCTGACCGTCGTCGACGGCGACCGGCGCACCCTCGCTTTCGACGCCGTGCCGGAGACGCTCGCGCGGACGAGTCTCGGACGGCTCGGGCCCGGCTCGCGGGTGAACCTCGAGCCCGCGCTGAAAGCGGGCGACGCGCTGGGTGGCCACTACGTGCAGGGACACGTGGACGGCACCGGGCGCGTCCGCTCGGTCGAGCCGGAGGGGGAGGGCAGACGCATCTGGATCGACGCGCCTCCGGAGGCCCTCCGCTACTGCGTCGAGAAGGGATCGGTGGCGATGGACGGCGTGTCGCTCACGGTCGCCGGCCTCGACGAGGCCGGGTTCGCGGCGGCTCTCGTCCCGCACACGCTCGCCGTGACGACGCTCGGATCGCTCGCGCCCGGGGACGAGGTCAACCTGGAGGCGGACGTGCTCGCGAAGTACGTGGAGCGGCTGACCCGGGCTACGATCTGACGATGGCGGCGACGACCGAGCCACGCACCTTCGCGACGATCGACGAGGCGATCGCGGACTTCCGAGCCGGCCGCTTCGTGGTCGTGGTCGACGCGCCCGACCGGGAGAACGAGGGCGACCTGACGATCGCCGCCGAGTTCGCGACCGCGGAGGCGATCAACTTCATGGCCACCCACGGGCGCGGCGTGATCTGCCTCTGCCTGACCGAGCAGCGCTGCGACGACCTCGCTCTCCGGCCGCTCGCGTCGAGCCGCGAGTCGCGGCTCGGCACCGCGTACACGACCACGATCGACGCGCGCGAGGGGATCACCACAGGTGTCTCCGCCGCCGACCGGGCGCACACGATCGCGGTCGCGATCGATCCGGCCACGACTCCGCACGATCTGATCGAGGGCGGCCACATCCTCCCGCTGCGCGCGCGCACGGGCGGCGTCCTCCAGCGTGCCGGCCAGACCGAGGCCTCGGTCGACCTCGCCCGGCTCGCGGGCCTGACCCCGGCCGGAGTCGTCTGCGAGATCATGAAGGACGACGGGACGATGGCCCGTGTCCCGGACCTCGTCGAGTACTGCGCGCGGCACGGGCTGAAGATGATCACCGTCGCCGACCTGATCGAGCACCGGCGCCGTCACGAGAAGCTGGTCGAGCGAACGTCCAGTGTCCGGCTCCCGACCGTGTACGGGGAGTTCACCGCCGTGGCCTTCCGCGAGAGGCTGACCGGCAAGCACCACGTCGCGCTGGTCAAGGGCGAGGTCGACGGGCGCGAGAACGTGCTCGTGCGGGTCCACTCCGAGTGCCTGACCGGTGACGTCTTCCATTCCCTGCGCTGCGACTGCGGCGAGCAGCTCGAGCTCGCGCTCGCGCAGATCGGCGCCGAGGCGCGCGGGGTGCTCCTGTACATGGCGCAGGAGGGTCGCGGAATCGGCCTGCTGAACAAGCTGCGGGCCTACGAGCTCCAGGAACGGGGACTGGACACGGTCGAGGCGAACGCCGAGCTGGGCTTCCCTGCCGACTCACGTGACTACGGGATCGGGTACCAGATCCTCGCCGAGCTCGGGCTCTCGACGATCCGCCTGCTGACGAACAACCCGCGGAAGATGGAGAGCGCGGTCGCCTACGGCCTCACGGTGACCAGGGAGGTGCCGATCGAAGTGCCTCCGAACGTCGAGAACCTCCGCTACCTGAGGACGAAACGTGAGAAGCTGGGCCACCGGCTCCACCATCAGGACCTCAAGTTCGAGCCGGAGGGCGAATGAGCGACTACCCCGAAGACTCCCAGGACTGGCCGCTTCGCGACTGGTCGACGCGCCTCCGCCCGCCGGGCCCGCGGGCCGAGCCCGAAGCGGAGGAGGCCGCCACCGACGAGGCCGCAGTGGACGAGGCCGCAGTGGACGAGGCTACCGCGGACGAGCCCGCCGCGGAGCCGTACGCGGAGCACGAGCCTGCGGTGGAGGAGCTCCGGGTCGAGCCGCCGCCTGGGACCGAGCCGGAGATCGTCTTCGACGAGGACGACGAGCTCGAGGCGGTCTCGCCGGTCGTGCCGCCGCCGGAGGTCGCCCCGGTCGTGCCGCCGGACGTCGAGCCCGAGCCCGAGCGGCCGCAGGAGCCTCGGGCCGAGGAGGCGGTGCCGCCCGAGCAGCACGTCGCCGGCGAGCTCCGCGTTCCCGACGGCTACCCGGTGCTCGAGGGGGTGCCGAACGGGGAGCGGCGGGCGGTCGCGGTCGTCGTCAGCCGGTTCAACGCCGAGATCACCAACCGGCTGCTCGAGTCGGCGCTCGCCGAGCTCGAGGAGGCCGGGGTCGCCCCGGACGCGGTCGTCGTCATGCCGGTCCCGGGAGCCTTCGAGCTGCCGATCGCGGCGATGGCGCTCGCCAAGACGCGGCGCTACGCGTGCGTGGTCGCGCTCGGCTGCGTCATCCGCGGCGAGACCCCTCACTTCGACTTCGTCGCCAGCGAGGCGGCGAGCGGCCTGCAGCTCGCCGGCATCGAGACCGGCGTGCCGGTGTCGTTCGGCGTGCTCACCGTCGACACCGCCGAGCAGGCGGAGGCGCGCGTCGACCGCGGCGCCCGGGCCGCGCGCACGGCGCTCGAGATGGCGGACGCGTTCGCCCAGCTGCGGACGGCTGCGGCGCGGCAGTAGGCAGCCGCTACACTTGGCGGCCGCATGTCGAAGATCTGCTCCGTCTGCGGAAAGAAGCCCTCGTTCGGCCACCACCGGAGCCACTCGATGGTGGCGACCAAGCGCCGGTTCGACCCGAACCTCCAGCGCGTCCGCATCCTGGTCGGCGGGGTGCCCAGGCGGGCGTACGTCTGCACGCGCTGCCTGAAGAGCGGCAAGGTCCAGAAGGCCTAGCAACCGCCGTGGGCCCGATTCGGGTCTAAGCTCGCGCAGTGGACTTCGTCCTTGGCGTGCGTGACACCGGAAGAGCGGCTCCGTCGCCGCGCCCGACACCGCGGGCGCGGCGAGCTGCGGCCGGGCGGCAGCAGGCGACGTTTCAAGCACAGCGGGCGAGCAAGCAGGGGGCGCAGGGGGGAACGTAGTTCCTCCCCCGTGCGTAAACGCGGCGTGGAGTTCGTTCTCTCCTCCTCCGAGCTGGGCCGGGTAGCGGTCACCGACGACGCCGTCGCCCAGATCGTCGGGCTCACGGCGGCAGAGTGCTACGGCGTGGTCGCGATGTCCTCGTCCCGCAAGCTCGGCCGGCTGCTCGCACGCGACCGCGCGACGCGGGGGGTCGAGATCTCGCGCGAGGCCGGCAACCTCTCGATCGTGCTCCACGTGGTCGTCGAGCACGGCCTGAACCTGGCCGAGGTCGCGTCCACCGTTCGAAACCGGGTCGCCTACGAGGTCGAGCGGATGACCGGCCTGCCGCCGGCTGCGGTCGAGGTGCACATCGAGGCGGTGAAGGTCTCGGCATGAGCCGCACCGACCTCGAGGCGATCCGCACGCTGGCCGGCCCGACCGCCGCCGCCCTGGAGGCGAGCCGCCGCCGGATCGACGACCTGAACGTCTACCCGGTCCCGGACGGCGACACCGGCACGAACCTGACGCTGACCGTGCGGGCGGTCAAGGAGGCGCTCGACCGGCTCGAGGACGCCGACCGGGAACGGCTCGCGCACGAAGTCGCCCGCGCGGCGCTGATGGGCGCGCGGGGCAACTCGGGCGTGATTCTCTCCCAGATCGTCCGCGGGTTCGCCGATGTCGCCGGGGAGGCCGCCGTGATCGACTCGCCCACTCTCGCCAGGGCGTTTCGCTCGGCGAGCGACGCCGCCTACCGGGCGGTGCGCAAGCCGGTCGAGGGAACGATGCTGACGGTGATTCGCGAGCTCGCCGAGGAGGCCGAGGCGCAGGCGCGGCCGGACCTGCCCGTCGGCGACCTGCTCCGCGCGCTCGTCCGCCGGGGCGAGGACGCGCTCGCGCGGACGCCGCAGTACCTCGAGATCCTGCGCCAGGCGGGCGTGGTGGACGCGGGCGGTGCGGGCCTGCTCGAGCTGGTCCGCGGGCTGACCGCCGCGGTCACCGGCGAGGAGCTCCCGGAGCTGCCCCCGGAGCTCGAGGAGGTCGGCCTCGACGCCGTCCACCAGGAGCTGTCCCGCTACCGCTATTGCACCGTCTTCGTGATCGAGGGCGACCGCCTGGACCGCTCGGCGATCGAGCAGGAGCTCGAGCAGCTCGGCGACTCGCTGATGGTGGTCGGCGACGAGTCTGCGCTGAAGGTCCACGTCCACACCGACGACCCGGGCGCGGCGCTCACGCTCGGGGTCGCCCGCGGCACGCTCGACGGGATCGAGATCGCGAACATGCACCGCCAGACCGCCGAGCGCGAGAGCAGGCTGCTCGAGCTCGTCCCGGATCCGCAGGAGACCGAGGTCGTCGCCGTCGTAGCCGGCAAGGGCAACGACCGCCTCTTCCGCAGCCTGGGCGCGACCCGCATCGTCGAGGGCGGGCAGTCGATGAACCCAGCGACCGCCGAGATCCTCGGCGCCGTCGAGGCGACCGCCGCCCCGGAGGTCGTCGTGCTCCCGAACAACCCGAACGTGATCCTCGCCGCCGAGAAGGCGGCCGAGCACGCGGCGAAGCCGGTTCGCGTGGTGCCGACCCGCTCGATCCCGGCCGGGCTCGCGGCGATGGTCGCCTTCGACGGCGCGCGGTCCGCGGAGGAGAACGTCGCGGAGATGGAGGAGGCGGTCGCCGGGGTGGCGACCGGCGCGGTCACGACTGCCTCGCGGGACGTGCAGCTGAACGGCGTCGCGGTGCAGAAGGGCGCCTATCTCGGCCTCGCCGAGGGCGAGCCGGTCGCCGGCGGTCCCGACTTCGCCGACGTCGCCGCCTCGGTGGTCGAGCGTCTGCTCGCCGAGCCGCGCGGCCTGCTGACGATCCTGACCGGAGACGGGGCGCCGCCGGTGAACGGTCTCGTCGACTCGATCGCCGCCGGCCATCCCGAGCTGGAGGTCGACGTGCAGGAGGGCGGGCAGCCGCACTACCACCTCCTGATCGCGGCCGAATAGCATCGTCGTCGTGTCGATGTCACTCAGGCCCATTCGGGTGGTGGTGGTCGAGGACAACGACGTCTTCCGGCATGCGCTCGAGCTTCTCCTCGCCCTCGACGGGGAGATCGAGATCGTCGCGTCGGAGCCGGACGGCTCGGCGGTCGTCGAGCTCTGCCGCGAGCTCTCGCCCGACGTCCTGCTCGTCGACTACCGCCTGCCCGGTGCGGACGGCGTCCAGCTGACGCTGCTCGTCCGGCAGCACTGTCCCGGCGTCGCCGTCGTCGCGCTCACGGCGGCGGCCGGCGAGCGCGAGCAACAGGCGCTGCGCGCTGCCGGCGCGGTGGCGTGCATCGGCAAGGACAAGCCGCTCGACGCGATCGTCGAGGCGGTGCGGTCGGCGGCTTCGACCGTCGGAGCATCCGGCTGATGGAGCTGACCGCCGAGAACACGGCGCTCGTGCTCGACTCGACCGCCGACTATCCGGAGGGGCCGTCGCGTTTCCCCGGCTGGCGGGTCGTGCCTCTGTACGTGCGTTTCGGCGACGAGAGCTTCCGCGACTACGAGGAGCTCTCGCCGCGCGAGTTCTACGCGCGGCTCCGCACCGCCCCGGTCCTGCCGACCACGTCGCAGCCGACGCCCGGCGACTTTCTCGCCGTCTACGAGGAGCTCGCGGGCTACGAGCGGATCCTGTCGCTGCACATACCCCTGAAGCTGTCCGGCACGGTGGAGAGTGCGCGGCGCGCGGGAGAGGAGCTCGGCGGGGGCAAGGTACGGGCGATCGACAGCGGCACGGTCTCGGCCGGGCTGGCGATGCTGGCGCTCGCCGTCCAGCGCAGGCTCGAGGCGGGAACGACCGACGAGGAGGTGGACGCGCTCGTCGAGCGGTTCCGGCGGGAGAGCGGGATCGTCTGGACGGTGGACACGCTCGAGTACCTCGCCCGAGGCGGACGGATCGGCAAGGCGGCGGCAATGGCCGGCACGCTCCTGAACATCAAGCCGATTCTCGGGATCGAGGGCGGCGAGGTCGTCCCGCGCCGGCGGGTGCGCGGGGCCCACAGGGCATTCCTCGAGTTCGTCACCGCGTTCGAGCAGGGCACCGCAGGCGGGCCGTCGCTCAGGGTCGGGATCGCGCACGCCGACGCGCCGGACCGGCTCGAGGCGCTCCGGAGCCTCGTCCGTCGCACCCGGCCCCGCGCCGAGATCGAGGTGGAAACGATGCTCGGCGCGGTCGTCGGAACACACGCCGGCCCGGGCGCGGTCGGCTTCTTCTGGTTCGACGATTCGCGTGGGGGAACCCAGGATTCCCCCACGGACCCCCTCCTTCCGCTTCCTGGCTGACGGGCTGCACCTCGGCCTCCCGCCGGGCAAAGCCCGGCTCCGGCCGCCGAGGGCGGGCGGAGAGACGTGTCACAACGTCACGACCTCGCGGCGCCGACCGGAGCTAGTCGTCTTGCTCTCGGTGATCCGAGGTGGTCACGGTGACCGCCGCCGGCGGTCCCGGCGGCGTCGGGGCGGGCGTGAGGACCGCGCGGGGGCTGAGCTTGCCGGCCGGGTCGTTCTTGGGCTGCGCGTAGCCGAGGAGCGCCAGGTTGAGAAGGATCGCCGCGGCCGCGGCCGCGGCGACGAGCGAGACGAGGACGGCGAGCTTGACGCCTCCGGCGCCACGACATCGCCTCGCACCAATGCCGAGAGCTTCGCTCTCGCCTTTGCGCTCGGCTTCGTCTCTCATGCCGCGGCGCGATCCCACCCCGCGGAGGCTACCTCGCGCCGGAGCTCGCCGACCTCCCGGGGCCGGTTGACGACGAGGGCGGCGACGAGCCGGCCCCGGTCGTCGAGGTATCGGGCGCGCAGCGAGTCGAGCTCCCCGTCCAGCTCGACGGACGCCGCTCCGCCGGCGTCGCCGACGTGCTGGAAGCGCAGCCCGAGCTGGTCGGACCAGAAGTACGGGACGTCCTCGTACGGTTGCTCCAGGCCGAGAATCGCCCGAGCGACGGCGGCGCCCTGTCCGGCGGCGGCGGTCCAGTGGCCCGTTCCGGTGACGTCGCCGGCGGCGAACACGCCCGGCACGGGCGTGCGGCCACAGGTGTCCGCGACGATGCTTCCGTCGCCGCGCAGCGGAACGAGGCCGCGGAGCCAGCGCGTCGCGGGCCGGGTGCCGACCGCGTCGAGGACCACGCCGTCCACCGGCTCGGTCCCGCGCGGGACGAGCCGGATGCCGTGCTCGCGCTGGCGCCCGGCGAGGAGCCCGGCGACGTCCGGCCCGAGCAGCCGCTCGAGCGGCGGGTCGCCGACGAGGGTGACCTCCGCGCCGAGCGAGCGTGCGGTCGACGCGACCTCGCTGCCGACGAGCCCGGTGCCGACCACCGTCAGGCGGCCCTCCCGGTCGATCGCCGCGCGGAGGCGCTCGGAGTCGGCCAGCGTGCGGAGCCGGTGCCGGCCCAGGCTCAGCCCGCGGGCGCTCGCCCCGGTCGCGATCACGAGGGCGTCCCAGGGGATCACCCGGCCGTCGGCGGTCTTCGCGACCCTGCCGAGCACGCGGGTGACGCGTGTCCCGGTGAGGAGCTCGATGCCGCGCTCGGCGTAGCTCTCCGCCGGCCGGATCGCCAGGCTCTCCGCCTCGCGCTTTCCCGCCAGGAGCTCCTTGGACAGCGCGGGCCGCTCGTAGGGGCCGGCGGGCTCGTCGCCGACGAGAGTGACCCCGCCTGCGTAGCCCTCCGCCCGGAGCGTCTCCGCCACCCGTGCGCCGGCGAGACCGGCGCCGACGATCAGGACCTCAGACGGTTGCCTGCTGGGGTTGAGCTGAGGGGACACTTGCCTTTCCTCCTTCCTTCCTGGTCGACGTTCGGCCGGTGATCGCCCGCCAGGCGGTGAGGGCGACGACGGCCGAGACGGCGCCCGCGTAGAGCCCCACCGCCCACCGGTCGGTGCCGGCGGCGAGCCCGTGGACGGTGGCGGCGACGAACACGCCGAAGGTGGCGTAGTGGAGCCGCCGCCAGTTCTTCACGCCGATCCGCTTGCGGAGCGAGAACGAGGCGTAGACGATGAGCATCAGTTCGGCCGCCAGCACGCCGAGACCGGTGGCGAGCGGCCTGTACGGGCTGAGGCCGGGGACGACCAGCGCGGCGAGCGGCATGCGGATCGTCTGGTCGAGTGTCAGGACGATTCCGTGGAGGGCGATCGTCCCGAGCGCGAGCAGGGAGAGGAAGCGGTGCACGTCGGTCGCCACTGCGGCCCTGATCCGCGTGCCGAGCGGCCTCGACTTCACCGTCAGCCCGGCCAGCACCGAGGCGGTGAGCAGGGCGTACGCCGTCAGGCCGGCCGCCCGGGCGAGCAGCCAGAAGGTCGGGTCGGTCTTCATTCGAGCCCTCCGGTCAGGATCGTGCGGCCGTCCGCGGTGACCAGGACGGCCGGGACGCCCGCAGGCGCTCCGAGGAAGATCGCCTTCGCGAGCACCTCGGCGTCCACGGCGGTCGGCGCGACGACGGTCACGCGCAGGAAGTCGCTCTCGGCGGGGACGCCGGTGGCGGGGTCGATCAGGTGGTGGGCCTCGCGGCCGCCGCGGCGCCAGCGGCGCCGGTCGCGTCCGGAGGTGGCGAGCGCACCGTTCTCCAGTCCGAGCGTCAGCTCGCCGTCGGCGGTCTCGACGCCGACCGGCCAGAGGCGGCCCCGGCCGGCGATGTCGCCGCCGGCGTTCACGAGACAGGGCCCGGCCGAGCCGAGGAGCGTGCAGGCGCGGTCGACCGCATAGCCCTTGGCGATCCCGCCGAGGTCGAGCCGGAACCCTCGTTCGAGCTCGATGTGCGCCCCTTCGACTCGCACCGCGCCGGCGCAGCGGCCGGCGGGCCGCGTCTCGCCGTCCGGAGCGACCTCGTCGAACGTGCGGTCGTATCCCGCTGCGACGAGCGCGTCGTGCACCGTCGGGTCGAAGAGCCCGCCGGTGCGTTCGCGGGCCTCGAGCGCGAGCCTCGTCACCGCGACCAGGTCGTCGCCGGCGTCGAGGGTGCCGGAGCGGTTGAGCGCCGAGAGCTCGGACTCGGGGCGGAACCGCGAGAGCAGCGCCTCCAGGCGCTCGAACTCCCGCTCGGCCCGCTCGAAGGCGGCCTCGCCCTCGGCGCTCGGATCGGCGTCGAGCAAGAGCTCGACCTGCGTCCCCATTGCCGGGAATGAGCGGCGCTGCATCATGACGTCCTCGTGATCGTCACCGGCGGCAGCGTCACGACGCGGACGGCGGGGGCGGGCGCCGCGACCGGAGCCGAGCCGCCGGCGCTCGCCGGCGCCGTCGTGTGCACGGACGCCAGCGACGTCGCCCGGGCCTTTGCGTTCGCGGCTCTGAGCGAGGCGATCTCCTGCTTGCGCAGCGCGAGCTGCGCACGGTAGACGGCCCAGCGCTTGTCCACGACCCGCTTGACCGCGAGCGACTCGGCGCGCAGCCGCTGCTCGCGGAGCTGAAGCGCCGTCAGCCTCGGGTCCTGCGCCGCCGTCGAGGCCGCCTGCCAGGGGTGGGCGGCGATCGTCGCCCACGCGACGAAGAAGACGAGGACGGCTCCGACCAGCGCGTAGAGACGGGCGGTGTGGCTAGTCATCGAAGCCGCCCCCTCCGCCGTGATCGGCCTGCCGGCCGCCCTCCTGGGCGGGCTCGTGGCCGGACTCGCCCTCGGACTCGTTCTCGCCGCCCGCCCGGTGGACGTGGCGGATGATCGGCGCCGGCCGGACGTAGACGACCCGCTGCGTCTGCGGCGCGGCGGAGCCGGCCGCGGCGATCGGCGCGCTGCCCGCGGCCGGGACGACGGGAGCGGCGGTCGGCAGCGGCGGCAGCTTCGGCGGCTTCTGGGCGAGCGCCTTCCTGAGCGCGACCTCGGCCCGGTGGAGCGCCGCCGTCCGCTCGGCGATCAGCGTGGACGACGCCTTCGCCGGGGTGGTGGCCGAGCGGCCGAGATGCACGCTCTTCGTCGCCGCGACGGTGCCGGCGACGGCCGCCAGCCCGGCTGCGAGAGAGATGGTTACTGCGTGCTTCCTGTTCACCGGAACCTCCATTCGATTCGACTGAGCCGACGGTAGAGGGGGGCCGGTTAGCGCCGGGACAGCCGTACGAGGGGGTTTGGCGCGGGTTCGGTAAAGGTTCGGAAAAGCCCGGATGCCGGGCCGTCCGGCCGCTGCCACGATGCGAGCATGAGAGTTCTGGTCGTCGAGGACGAGGACGCGATCGCCGAGCCGCTCGTCGAGGGGCTCGGCCGCGAAGGCTTCGAGGTCGAGTGGGCGGCGACCGGGGAGGCGGCGCTCGAGGCGCCGGAGCCGGACATCGTCCTGCTCGACCTGCGGCTGCCGGACGTCGACGGCTTCGAGGTCTGCCGCCGCCTCCGCGAGCGCTCCCGGGTGCCGATCATCGTCGTCAGCGCTCGAGGCGAGGAGGTCGACCGCGTCGTCGGGCTCGAGCTCGGCGCCGACGACTACGTCGTGAAGCCGTACAGCCTTCGTGAGCTAGTCGCCCGCATGAGGGCGGTGCTTCGCCGCCTCGAGCCAGGGCCGCCGGGAGGGCCGGTGCGGGTGGACGGCCTCGAGGTCGACTCCCGGGCCCGGCGGGCGACCCTCGACGGCCGCGAGCTGGCGCTCACCCCGCGCGAGTTCGACCTGCTCGCGCTGCTGGCCTCCGATCCCGGCGCCGCCCTCAGCCGGGCAAAGATCTTCGAGGAGGTCTGGGAGACGCGCTGGTTCGGGTCTCCGAAGACGATCGACGTGCACGTGGCGGCGCTCCGGAAGAAGCTCGGCGACCCCGGCTGGATCGAGACGGTCCGCGGGGTCGGGTTCCGTCTTCGGGTGTAGGCCTTCTTGGGCCTGCGAGCTCATGACGATGTGAGAGGTCTTCGCGGCCGTCGTGTCGCTGCCGGTCGTCGTCGGAGCCGGGCCCTGCCCGGCGGGCGGCAGCCTGCGGTGCTTGGATCGCCGCGGCGAAGGAGGGGGCCCGTGGGGGAAGCCGAAGCCCGGGTTCTCCCACGCTGATGTCCCGCCGGCTGCTCGTCAGCTACCTGAGCCTGACCCTGCTCGTGCTCGCCGTCCTCGAGGTGCCTCTCGGGGTCACGTATGCGCGGAACGAGCGCCGTGACCTGGAGACGAAGGTCGAGCGGGACGCGGTCACGGTCGCATCCCTCTCGGAGGGCGCCCTCGAGGCGCAGGGGGAGACGACGGTCTCCGCCCTGCGGGCGATCGCGGTGCGCTATCAGGGCGACACGGGCGGCCGGGTCGTGGTCGTCGACCGTCGCGGCAACGCGGTCGTCGACTCGAGCCCGATCCCCGGCGACACCAGCTTCGCCAGCCGGCCCGAGATCGCGACCGCGCTCGCCGGGCGGGTCGCGTCGGGCGTCCGCCACTCGAACACGCTCGGCCTCGACCTGCTCTACGTCGCCGTGCCGATCGCGTCGGCGGGCAAGATCCTCGGCGCGGCGCGGATCACGTACCCGACGTCGGCCGTCGACCGCCGCGTCACCCGCTACTGGCTCACACTCGCCGTGATCGCGGGGGTCGTCCTCGGTGGGGTGTCGCTGCTCGGCCTCTGGGTCGCGCGAGGGGTGGCGCGGCCGCTGCGCCGCCTCGAGCAGGCGGCGGCGGAGGTCGGCGGCGGGCATCTCGGCGTACGCGCGCCGGAGGAGGGGCCGGAGGAGGTGCGGCGCGTCGCGCACGAGTTCAACGAGACGGCGGCGAAGCTCCAGCGTCTGCTCGACTCGCAACAGGCGTTCGTCGCCGACGCCTCGCACGAGCTGCGAACGCCCCTGACCGCGCTGCGCCTGCGCCTGGAGAACATGGACGGCGAGACTGTCGGCCCCGCGCTAGCGGAGGTCGAGCGGCTCGGTCGGCTCGTCGAGGGCCTCCTCTCCCTGGCGCGCGCGGACGCCGCCGGAGCCGGCGGCGAGCCCGTGGACGTGGACGAGGTGCTCGCCGATCGCCTCTCGGCCTGGCGAGGCGTCATCTGGACGGGTGCCCGCGGCCTCCGGGTGCGAAGCTCGAAGGAGCGCCTGGGCCAGATCGTCGACAACCTGGTCGCCAACGCGCTCGCGGTGTCGGACACGGTCGCGGTGTCGGCGGCAGCCGCGGACGGCTGGGTCGAGCTGCACGTCGCGGACGAGGGCCCGGGCCTGACCGTGGAGGAGCGGGAGCGTGCGTTCGACCGCTTCTGGCGCGGCCGGTCGTCGGGGCCGGGCGGGTCGGGGCTCGGCCTCGCGATCGTGCGCAGGCTGGCACGGGCCGACGGCGGCGAGGCCGAGCTGCGGGAGGCTGCGGGCGGCGGTCTCGACGCGGTCGTCCGGCTGCCGATCGCATAGCGGCGCAGGCCGGGGCGGCCGTTACACTCGGACTGAGGTGACGTGCCCGACCGGGTTTGCCGCCGTGGACCGGCCCGAGGCCTGGCCGCGGTTGCGCGGCGCTCCGCATCCGGAGCGGCTCGAGGCTCCGCTCGACTCGCTTCCGGGGATCGGCCCGCGGATCTCGGGACGCCTGGGGAAGCTCGGCCTCGCGACCGTCCGCGACCTGCTCGAGCACCGCCCGCGCGACTACCAGACCTCGGTCGGCGAGAGCCGGATCGTCGACCTGCTCGGCGAGCAGGAGGCGGTGATCGTCGGCGAGGTGCGGAGCGTGTCGCTGCGCCGCACGCGCAGGCGGCTGACCGTGTTGAAGGCGACCGTCGAGGACGAGAGCGGCTCGATCCCGGCGGTCTGGTTCAACCAGGACTGGCTCGTGGACAAGCTCCGCCCGGGAGCGCGCGTACGGCTGCGGGGCCAGCTCAGGCGCAACGAGTTCAACGTCCGCTCCTACGACCTGGACGGGGCCGTGGCGACCGCCGACCTGGCGCCGATCTACCCGGCCGGCGAGGAGATCACCCCGCCGCGGGTGCGCGCCCTGGTCACGGAGGCGCTGGCGCGCACCCGCGACTGCCAGGATCCGCTCCCCGCCTCCCTGAAGGCCCGCGAGCGGCTGCCGATCCGGTCCGACGCGCTGTACGCCCTGCACCGGCCGCGGACCCTCGAGGAGGCCGAGGAGGGTCGCCGCCGGCTCGCGTTCGACGAGCTGCTCCTGCTCCAGCTCGGCCTCGCCCGGCGGACACGCGAGCGCGAGCGCGAGGTCGCACCGGCGCTGGGCGAGCCCGGCAGGCTGCTCGCCCGCTACCGCGAGGCGCTGCCGTTCCGGCTGACCACGCACCAGGAAGCCGCGATCGCCGACCTCGATCGCGACCTCGCCCGGCCGGTGCCGATGCAGCGGCTGCTCCAGGGCGAGGTCGGCTCGGGCAAGACCGTGGTCGCGCTGTACGCTCTCCTGCGCGGGGTCGAACGCGGGTTTCAGGGGGCGCTGATGGCGCCGACGGAAACCCTCGCCGAGCAGCACTTCCTCACCGTCGAGGAGCTCTCCCGGGATCTCGGGGTCACCTGCGGCCTCTTGACGAGCTCCGTGGGCGTGCGCGCCCGCGACGCGGCGGCCGGCGCGTCGATCCTGGTCGGCACGCACGCGCTGATCCAGGAGGGCGTCGCAATCGACCGGCTGGCGGTCGCGGTCGTGGACGAGCAGCACCGGTTCGGCGTCGAGCAGCGCGCCGCCCTCGGCATGCTTGGAAGGTCGCCGCGACCGAGCCGCGGCGACCCCGCGCACGGACCGGCTCCGCAAGCGGAGCCGGAGGGGCGCTCGCCGCACGTCCTGCACATGACCGCGACGCCGATCCCGCGCACGCTCGCGCTCACCGTGTACGGCGACCTGGCCGTGAGCGAGATCGCGAAGCCGCCCGCCTCGCGCAAGCCGGTGGTGACCCGCTGGATCCGGGAGGAGCGTGCGCCCGAGGCCTACCGGCGGCTGACGCGGCTGCTGCGCGAGGGGCGGCAGGCGTACGTCGTCTGCCCGCTGATCGAGGAGTCGGAGACCTCGCGGGCGCGGGCGGCCGAGCAGGAGGCGGAGCGGTTGCGCCGGGCGGAGCTGAAGGGCTTCCGGGTCGGCTGCCTGCATGGAAAGCTGAAGCCTGCCGACCGGCGCGACCTGATGGCCCGGTTCAAGGCCTGCGAGCTGGACGTCCTCGTCGCGACGACCGTGATCGAGGTCGGCGTGGACGTCCCGAACGCGACCGTGATGATCGTCCAGGAGGCCGACCGGTTCGGCCTCGCCCAGCTCCACCAGCTGCGCGGCCGCGTCGGGCGCGGGGCGGTGCAGTCGTTCTGCCTGCTCGTCTCCCGGCCGAAGGAGGAGCTGACCGAGGCGGCCGCGCGACGCCTGCAGGCTCTCGTCGACACGAACGACGGCTTCGAGCTTGCGGAGATCGACCTCGAGCTCCGCGGCGAGGGCCAGCTCCTCGGCACGCGGCAGTCGGGCCTCTCCGACCTCCGGTTCACGAGGCTTCGCGCCGACCGACCGCTGCTCGAGCGGGCGAGGGCCGCGGCGCAGGAGCTGATCGACGACCACGGGCCGCTCGACGACGCGCTGGCCGAGCTCTTCCCCGAGGACGGCCTCGCCGCGTAGTCCCTTTTCGGACATGCCAGGGGTCTGACCCCTGCGGCGCCCGAACGGACATCGGCCGAGAGGACGACGAAACGCCGTGCGTGCAGGCGTTTCACCCGCGGCACACCGTCCCTCTCGGACATGGCAGGGGTCTGACCCCTGCCATGTCCTTCCGCGTAGCCTTCGGCACGTGCGGATCATCGCCGGGGAGCACCGCGGCACCCGGATCTTCGCCCCGAGTGGCGTCGACACCCGGCCGACCTCGGACCGGGTCCGCGAGGCCGCCTTCAACCTGATCGGCCCCGTCGAAGGCGCCTCCGTCCTCGACCTCTTCGCCGGGTCGGGGGCGATGGGGCTCGAGGCGCTCTCGCGCGGCGCGGCCACGGTCGTCTTCGTCGAGAGCGACCGCGCCGCCTGCCGGACGATCGAGCGCAATCTCGCCAAGCTGCGCGCAACCGGCGCGACCGTCCTCTGCCGGGACGCCTTCCAGGTCCTCGCCGCCGGGGCGCACGCCTACGACCTCGTGCTCTACGACCCGCCCTACGGGTTCGTCGACCACGACCGGCTCGCGCCGTACCTTGTCCGGGCTCTCGCGCCCGGGGGCCTGCTCGTCTACGAGACCGGTGCGCGCGCCGAGCCCGCGATCGAGGGCCTGACGACGCGAACCTCGCGCACGTACGGCTCCGCACGGCTTACGCTGTTCCAGGCCATCCTGCTAGCGCAGGATGGTTAGAAAGGCACCCAATGATCGAAGGCAACGCAGATTCCCCTAACCATTCCCCGACCGAAGGGAGGGGAATGGCGGCGTGATCACCGCGATCTACCCGGGGACGTACGACCCGGTCACCCTCGGGCACGTGGACGTGATCCGGCGGGCGGCCCAGATCTTCGACCGGGTCGTCGTCGGGGTCGTCCGGCACCCGGTGCACAAGGAGCCCACCTTCACGATCGAGGAACGGGTTGCGTTCGTCCGCGAGGCGCTCGCCGACGTCCCGAACGTCGAGGTGGACGTGTTCGCCCAGCTCGTCGTCGAGTTCGCCCGCCGGTGGGACGCGAAGGCGATCGTCAAGGGGCTGCGCGTGACCTCGGACTTCGAGTGGGAGTTCCAGATGAACCAGCTCAACCGCCACCTCGCCCCCGAGATCGAGACGGTGTACGTGATGGCCAGCCCGCAGTACTCGTTCATCTCGTCGAGCGGCGTGAAGGAGATCGCCGCCTTCGGCGGAAACGTGGACGGCCTGGTTCCGCCGGCCGTCGCCGCGAGATTCCGGGAGCTGTTCCCGGAGGGACGCGGCGGTGCCCCGACGAGCCCGCAGGAGTAGACTGGGAGACGCATGGACGTTCTCGTTCTGATCGACAAGCTCGACGACCTCGTGCACAACGCGAAGGCCGTGCCCCTGACCGACCAGGTCCGTATCGACCGCGAGGAGATCTACGACATCCTCGACCAGATGCGCGCGACGATCCCGGAGGAGATCAAGCAGGCCCGCTGGATCGTCAAGGAGCGCCAGGAGATGCTCGCCGAGGCGAAGCGCGAGTGCGACCGGATCCTCGGCGAGGCGCGCGAGCAGGCCGCCCGCGAGGCCTCGCAGACGGAGATCGTCAAGCTGGCCGAGCGCCAGGCGCAGGAGATCATCGACGAGGCGCGGCGGCAGGCACGCGAGACGCGGCTCGAGATGGAGGACTGGGCGGACGGCATCCTCTCGACGCTCGAGGTCAACCTCGACAAGTTCCTGAACGCCGTCAAGCGGGGCCGCGAGCGCCTGCACGAGCGCTCGCAGGAGACGGTCACCGCCGGCGTCTCGGGCGACGGCGACGAGCCCTACTAGGCCTGCGGCTCCGCCGCCGGCCGGGGCATGATCGTCGCGGCGCTGTACGACGTCCACGGGAACCTCCCGGCGCTGGAGGCGGTCCTTGCCGAGCTCGACGAGGTGCAGCCCGACCTCCTGCTCTTCGGCGGCGACGTCGCGGCCGGCCCGCTCCCGCACGAGACGATCGCGTGCCTCCGCGGGCTCGACGCCCGCTTCGTGCTGGGCAACGCCGATCGAATCCTGATCGACGGCCTCCTCGGCGGGATGTTCGACTGGGCGACGGCGCAGGTCACGGAGGCCGACAGGGCGTTCCTGCGCGGCTTCGAGCCCTCGGTCGGCGTCGACGGCGTCCTCTACTGTCACTCGACGCCGGCCTCCGACGAGGCCGTGATAACGATTCTCACCCCGGACCGCCTCGCCCGCGAGCTGCTCGGCGAGGTCGATCACGCGGTCGTCGTCCAGGGGCACACCCACACGCAGTTCGACCGGCGGCTCGCGGACGTTCGACTCGTCAACGCGGGCGCCGTCGGGATGCCGAACGCGGACGAGCCCGGCGCCTACTGGCTCCTCGTCGACGGGGGCGAGCCTCACCACCGACGCACGGAGTACGACCTCGAGGCGGCCGCCGCGCGGCTGCGGCGGAGCGAGTGGCCGCTCGTCGAGGAGTGGCTCGCGACGCGCGTCCTCCGACCGCTCCGGCCTCGAGAGGCTGCCGAGGCGGCCGAGGCACGGCGGGGTTGAGGGCGGCCCGCGATCTGTGAACCTGCGGCGCGTGCTCGAGGAGCCGGGCACGGCCGCAGCCCTCGGCGACGACGACCGGCGACGGCTCTTCCTACGCTGCCTCGGCGGAGCCGATGTCGGCAGTCAGATCCCGGGCGAGCTCGACGAACGCCTCCGCCGCGCGCGTCCGGCGGCGGTCGCGGTGCCAGGCGATCCCGATCAGGCGGGCCGGGACCCGGTCGCCGAGCTCGACCACGCGGATCGCCTCGTCGGCCGCGTCGACCGTCAGCCGGGGGACGACGGCGATGCCGACGCCGGCGGCGACCAGCCCCTGGACGGTACCGTTGTCGTCGGAGCGGAAGACGATCTGCGGCTCGCGCCCGACGTGGCGCAGCCGCTCCTCGACGCGCTGGGTCGTGCGGCAGGTGCGGTAGCTGATCAGCGGATGCTCGACCAGCTCGCGCAGCGTGGGCGTCCGGTCGCGGGTCGCGAGCGGCGACCCGGCCGGCACGACGAGCACGTACGGGTCGCGGAAGAGCTCGGCGGTCTCGTACGGCCCCGGCTCGAGCGGAAGGACGACGAAGCTGAGGTCGAGCTCGCCGCGCTCGACCAGGTGGATCAGCTCGCGGTCGTCGGCGGACTCGTGGAGGGTGATCGCGACCTGGGGCCAGCGGGCAGAGAACTCGCGCAGGAGCTGCGGGAGGATGCGTGCGCCGACGCTCTGGTAGGTGCCGATCCTGAGCGGCCCGGCGTCGCCGGCGTCGAGAGCGGCGAGGTCCGCCTGCGCCGCCTGCAGCCTCGCGGCGATCGCATCTGCGTGCCGCAGGAGCAGCTCGCCCGCCTCGGTGAGGGACACGCGTCGCGGTCCGCCCGGACGGTCGATCAGCCGCTGGCCGACGATCCGCTCGAGCGTCGCGATCTGCTGGCTGACCGCCGACTGCGTGTACCCGAGCCGCCGGGCGGCGCGGCCGAACGTTCCCTCCTCGGCGATCGTCTTCAGGGCGATCAGATGACGCAGCTCGAGGCCGAGCCAAGTATCAGGTGCCATGATCGAAACGACAGAATACACGATTTGTGCTAATCATGACGCGCAGGCAATCTTCGGTCATGGAGATCATCGTGCTCCTCACGCTTTTCCTCCTCGCCGGCGTTTTCTCCGTCATGGGGCCCGACACCCGCGACTATGACGACACCGACCGGCGGGGCTGGTGGCCCGGGCGCAGCAGGTAACGGGCCGCGTCTGGCTCGCCCTGGCGGCGGTCTACGTCGTCTGGGGCTCGACGTATCTCGGCATCGACTACGCCGTCCGCACCATGCCGCCGTTTCTGATGGCGGCGGTCCGGTTCCTGGTCGCCGGTGCGCTCCTGTACGCGTGGGCGATCGGCCGCGGCGACCGGCGTGGGCTCGACGGAGCCGGCAACGAGCGCAGGCTCGGCCGGCGCCGGAGCGGGGGCCGTGCCGACCGGCCGACCGCGCGGCACTGGCTCTCCGCCTTCCTGATCGCGACGCCGATGCTCGCGGTCGGAAACGCAGCGGTGGGCTGGGCGGAGCAGACGCTCGCCACCGGCACCGCCTCGCTGATCATCGCCTCGGTCCCCCTCTGGATGGCCGTGCTCGACCGCGTCTTCTATGCGCAGCGGCTCGTCCGCTCGGTCGTCGTCGGCCTCGTCGTCGGCTTCGCCGGCGTCGGCCTGCTCGCCGCCCCGGGCGGCGCGAGCGGAGCGGGCAGCCGCGCCGCGTTCGTGCTCGTTCTCAGCTCCCTCGCGTGGGCGGCAGGGTCGCTCTATTCGCGTCACGCCGAGCTGCCCCGGCGCCCGCTCGTCGCCGCGGCGATGCAGATGCTCGCCGGCGGGCTGATCCTCGTGGTCGTGAGCGCGGCGAGCGGGGAGCTCGGGCGCGTGCATCCCGCACAGATCTCGCTCGAGTCGTGGCTCGGCCTCGCGTACCTGATCGCCGCCGGCTCGCTGCTCGGCTTCACCGCGTACATGTGGCTCCTCCGTGCGGCGCCGACGTCGCTCGTCGGCACCTACGCGTACGTGAACCCGGTCGTCGCGGTGCTGCTCGGGACCGTGATCCTCGGCGAGCCGCTCGGCTGGCGCACCCTCCTCGGCGGCGGGATCATCCTCGCAGCGGTGGCGCTGATCGTTCGGGCTCCGGCCCGCGGCAGGCGCCCGTCGACGGGGCCGGCGCAGGCGGCGGCCGTCCCGGTACGCGCCCGGTAACCTTCGGGACATGACCGTGTTCGACCTGCGGAACGTGCGCGTCAGGTCGGGCGAGGAGCACCGCGAGGCGGTCGAGGTCGAGATCGCGCCGATCGAGCTCGGCGGCGAACGCTATGTCGCCGTCCCGGAGAGGATCCCGGCCGAGCTCGCCGTCACCCGGGCATCCACCGGCTGGGTCTTCGAGCTCCGGCTCTCCGTCCGGCTGCACGGAGCCTGCGTGCGCTGCCTCGGCGACGCCGTCGTCGAAGAGCCCCTGGCGCTTCGCGAGTATCACGCGACGAGCCCCGAGTCGGACGAGCTGACGACGCCGTATCTCGCCGACCTCCGGCTGGACCTGTCCGCGTGGGGGCGCGACTCGCTGATCCTCGCCCTGCCGGACAAGATCCTGTGCCGGCCCGGCTGCGCCGGCCTCTGCCCGGTCTGCGGCAAGGATCTGAACACGGAGCCGCACGCGCACGGCGACGAGGAGCCGGACCCGCGCTGGGCGGCGCTCGAAGGGCTGAAGGACCGCCTGTAGCTACCCGGATCCTGCGGTAGCGGGCGAGTAGTTTCGAAAAGGGCGTCCTCCCTGCTGCTCACGATGGGTGTTGCAGACATCCAGGCGAGCGACAGGGAGGGACTCTTGAGGGTGAAGGTAACAGAGCGGTCGGCGCTGGTCCGGGTGGCGGCCTCGACGCAGCAGCTGACGTCTCATGCCGGGCTGGTGCTCGTGCGCGAGTTGGCCGGCCGGCTCGGTGTTGGCGAGCTGCTCGACTGTGTCACGGTGAAGAAGCGTCGGCGCGGTTACTCGCCGGCGCAGGCGATCCTCGGCTTGTGCGAGACGCTGATCGCGGGCGGCGAGTGCCTCGACGACGTCGCGCTTTTGCGGTCCGACTCCGCGCAGGAGCTTCTGCGCGGTCACGGGCTGCCGGAGCCGACGACGCTCGGGCGGTTTCTGCGCCGCTTCAGCCTCGGCCACATCGGCCAGCTCAACCGGGCGCTGGACGAGGTGTTCGCTCGCGTGCAGCCGCTGCTCGGGCGGGAGTCGGTGACGCTCGACCTGGACGCGACCTACATCGAGCACCACGGCCCGGTCGGCTCCAGACAGGGGACACGCGGCACCTACAAGGGCGAGGTCTGCTGGCATCCGTTGCTCTGCTTTGTTGGCGAGACCGGCGAGTGGCTGCACGCGAAGCTGCGCAACGGCCACGCCGCCGCCTCGACGGGCGCAATCCGCTTCCTGGACGAGTGTCTGCGTCGCCTGCCGGTCGGGGCGCGGCTGTTTCTGCGCGCCGACGAGGGCTTCTGGGGCCAGAGCTTCTTCGCCTGGCTCGAGCAGCGGCAGATCACCTACGCAGTCGGCGCGCCGCTGATCGCCTCGGTTCGCGGCCGGATCAGCGAGACCAGCGAGGCCGACTGGCAGCCATCCTGCTACCGCGACGGCAGCGAGGTCGCGAGCTTCCGCTGGCGGCCGGCCAGCTGGAAGCAGGAGCGGCGCTTCATCGTCCGCCGCGACCCGGCCGAAATCGGTGAGCAGCTCTCGCTCGAAGGCCGCGAGTGGCACTACTGGGTGCTCGTCACCAACGACCAAGAGCGCTCCGCGGACGAGCTCGAGCGCTGGCACCGCGCGAAGGCCAACCTCGAAAACCGGATCAAGGAGGCCAAGCTCGGACTCGGCCTCGACAACCTCCCCTGCCAGAGCTTCCACGCCAACTGGGCCTACCTGCTCTGCACGCTGCTCGCCTACAACCTGCTCTGCTGGCTGAAACTGCTCGCCCTGCCCGAGCGCGAGCGATCGAGCTACGCCAAGCGGCTCCGCTTCCGCTTCATCGCCGTCGCCGCCACCGCCGGCCGCAGCGGCAGAAGGCTGATCCTGCGGCTCTCCGCCGGCTACGCCCCCCTCGCCGACTTCGTCACCGCCCCCGAGCGACTGCGAGCGTTGCAGCCCGCCCCCGGCTGAAGCAGCTCCCCGTCTCCCGCAACCGAGCACGGAGCTGCTGGAGGGCGGAGCCACCCTGCCCACCCGTGGCCGAGCCTCACCCAGCCGGCCACGACCGCACTCCCGCCATCAAACGAGAGCAGACACGCCCGACAACCAGCTTCGTCCCCCCGAAACCGGCCGCCTCAGCCGCTTACCGCAGGATCCGGGTAGCTATACTCCCCGGCCGCATGGCGGTCCCGAAGAGGAAGACGTCGAAGTCGAGGCGCGACAAGCGCCGTGCGCAGCACGGCATCGAGTCGCCGCGCATCAATCTGTGCCCGACCTGCGGGCAGCCGAAGCGCCCGCACCGCGTCTGCCCGAACTGCAAGACGTACAGGGGTCGCGACGTCGAGCCGCTCGGCCCTCAGCTGCCCTAGGACGGTATGACCGTTCGGGTGGCCGTCGACGCGATGGGCGGCGACCGCGGCCCGGACGAGGTCGTCGCGGGCGCGCTCGCCGCGGCAGCCGACGGGATCGTCCCCGTCCTCTACGGCCCGGCGTCGCTGGCGGCGCACGGGCTCGAGCATGTCGTCTGCGACCAGGTGATCGGGATGGACGAGAAGCCGGCCGAGGCGGTCCGGACCAAGCCTCGGAGCTCTCTGGTCGCGTCCTGCCGCGCGATCGCGGAGCAAGCTGCCGACGCGGTCGTCTCGGCTGGCAACACGGGGGCGATGCTCGCAGCGGGGCTGCTCGAGGTCAGGCGGCTTCCCGGGGTGATGCGCCCCGCGATCGCGGTGCCGATCCCGGCCCGGGACGGGCCCTCCGTCCTGCTCGACTGCGGCGCGAACGCGGACGCCCGCGCGGAGCACCTGCTCCAGTTCGCCCACATGGGCTCGATCTTCGCCGAGGAGATCCTCGGGCTCCCGGACCCCGAGGTGCGGCTGCTCTCGATCGGCGAGGAGCCGGAGAAGGGCAACCAGCTCACGCTGGAGGCGCACGCGCTGCTGGCCGCGAGCTCGCTCGACTTCCGGGGCAACACCGAGGGTCGTGACCTGCTCGCCAAGGCGGCCGACGTCGTCGTCACCGACGGGTTCACCGGCAACGTCGCGCTGAAGGCGCTGGAGGGGACGATCCGGACGGTGATCGAGGGGCTGCGCGACGAGATCACCCGGACGGCGGCCGGCAGGCTCGGCGGCCTGCTCATCCGGCCCGCCTCGCGCCGCCTCCGCCGCCGGCTCGACCCGGACACCTACGGGGGCGCCTACCTGCTCGGCCTTCGGGGCCTCGCCGTGATCGCGCACGGGAACTCCTCTCACACCGCAATCGCCAACGCGATCCGCCTCGCCGCCCGCGGCGTCGAGCACGACGTCACCGGCCGCCTGGCCTCGCGGCTGCCCGCCAGGGCGGATTCCCCGGCCTGACCCGTGTATGATCGGCGCGCCCCGGAACTGCGTCGCCGACGGCGTCGTTCGGGCGAGCCCCGGCCGGGCGCGCGAGAGCAATCCACCCTAGAGAGAGGTGACATGGCAGCGTCGAGAGAGGAAGTCTTCGAACAGGTGAAGGCCGTTCTGGTCGAGCAGCTCGGAATCGACGAGGACCAGATCACTGACGAGGCTTCGTTCCAGGAAGACCTCGACGCCGACTCCCTCGACCTGGTCGAGCTGATCATGGAGCTCGAGGACCAGTTCGGGATCAAGATCTCCGACGAGGATGCCCAGAAGATCACGACCGTCGGGCAGGCCGTCGACTACGTCACGGCGCACCAGTAGGCCGAGAGCAGAGCCCGCACCGGGGCCCCAGGCCCTGCGCAAGCTGATCGACGCGCTTCCGCCAGTGCGGCAGGAGCATGTCTTCACCCACGCGTCGTGGGCCACCGACCGCGCCGAGTCGTACGAGCGCCTCGAGTTCCTCGGCGACAGCGTGCTCGAGCTCACGGTTGCACGGGCGCTGTACGAGCGCTACCCCGACGTCTCGGAGGGCCGGCTGGCGAAGATCCGCTCCCACGTCGTCTCGCGGCAGAGCTGCGCTGCGGTCGCCCGTGGGCTCGACCTCGGCGCGATGCTGGCCGAGCGGGGAAGCGCCCTCCCCGGAGAGGAGCTCGCACGGCTCGTCGTCAACCGCAACGTGCTCGCCGCCGTGCTCGAGGCGGCGCTGGCCGCTGCGTTCCTGGAGTGGGGGTTCGAGCGCGTCGAGCCTGCGATCGCGGCTGCCTTCTCCGAGCAGATCGACTACGCCGCGACCCAGCACGTCGACCACAAGACCGAGCTCCAGGAGGCGCTCGCCCGGCAGCGGAGGCAGGTCGTCTACACGGTCGTCGAGGCCGAGGGCCCGGCGCACGACCGCCGCTTCACCTGCGCCGCGATCGTCGACGGCCGGCAGGTCGGGACGGGCTCGGGCCGCACGAAGAAGGAGGCCGAGCAGGAGGCGGCGCGGGAGGCTCTCCTCGCGGTGGGAGAGAGGCCGCGTTGAGCGCAGGCGAGGCACGGCGAGGCGGTCGGCTCATCCGGGCCGCCCGCTAGCCTCCGCCACTGCGTGCACCTGCGGGCGATCACGATCCGTGGATTCCGGCACCGGGCCGCCCGTGGCCCGGCTGCTCCCCCCGTCCTTCCGTCGCCGGCACCGTCATGCATCTGACGGCGATCAGGATCCGGGGGTTCAAGTCCTTTCCGGACGCCGTCGAGGTCAAGCTGGAGCCGGGCGTCGCGGTGGTCGTGGGGCCGAACGGATCCGGCAAGTCGAACATCGCCGACGCGCTGATCTGGGCGGCCGGCTCGCTCGCGCCGAGCGAGCTCCGTGCCGAGAAGCCGGACGACGTCCTCTTCGCCGGCTCGGCCGGCCGTGCCGCGGCCGACCACTGCGAGGTCGAGCTGCTCTTCGACAACGCGGACGGCGCCCTGCAGGAGCTCGACTACTCCGAGGTCTCGATCGTGCGACGCCTCCACCGTGGCGGGGAGGGCCAGTACCTCGTCAACGGCGCCCAGGTCCGCCGCACCGACGTGGTCGAGCTGCTCGCCGACGTCGGCCTCGGGTCGGCGATGGGCTCGATCGTCTCCCAGGGCAGGGTCGAGGCGATCCTCGCGTCGAAGCCGGAGGAGCGCCGAACACTGGTCGAGGAGGCGGCCGGGCTCGGCCGGTTCAAGCGGCGCCGCCACCGGGCGGAGCTCAAGCTCGCGCGCGTGGCGGCCCAGGTCGAGCGGGCCCGCGACGTCGAGGCGGAGGTGGCGAAGCGCCTGCGCCCGCTCGCTCTGCAGGCGACCGCAGCCGAGCGCGCCGAGAAGCTCGCCGTCGAGATCGCCCGCCTGAGGGCCGGGGTCGCGGCGCTCGACCTCGAGTCGCTCGCCGTCAGGATCGGGGCGGCCGCCGCCCGGCGCGCGGGCCTCGCCGACGACCGGCGGAGGGCCGAGGAGGCGCTCGAGCGCCTGCTCGACGAGCGGACGCGGGCGGAGGAGGCGCTCGCGGAGGCGGCCGGTGGGCGCGAGGGCGGCGCGGCCGCCCTGTACAGGCTGCGGAGCGGATCCGAGCGCCTCGCGCTGCGGCGCGAGGCCGCCGAGTCGCTCCTCGCCAGGCTGCGCGAGCCGCCGCCTCGGACGGACGCCGGGCTGCTCGACCGGGCACGGCTCGCCGAGGCGCGGGCCGCCGCGCTCGAGCGGGCGATCGCCGAGCGGGAAGGCCTCCCGCCCGCCGCGCGGGCGCTCGCGGAGGAGGGGGCCGCGCTCGCCCTCTCGCTCGCCACGGTCGAGGCCGGGCAGGAACGCGCCGTCGCGGCGGCGGTCGGTGCGGCGCTCGTCGCCGCCACGCCTGAAGAGGGGCTCCGGCTGCTCGACCAGGCCCGGGAGCGTGGGCTCGGCAACCTGACCGTGCTCGTCCGTCCAGGCCGGTTCGAGCCCCTGGACGGCATCGAGGTGGTCCCCCGCGAGCGCCTGCTGGCGGCGACCGGCCCCGCGGTGACGCTGGAGGGCCACCACTTCGACCCGCAGCGAGGCGTCCTCTCCTTCACCGGCGACACCGCCGAGGCGGTCCTGCTCGAGCTCGACGCACAGCGCCGGCGCCTGCTGGACGAGGCCGCTGCGCTCGCCCGGCAGGCCGCGCGGGCCACGCCCCGCCTGCCGGATCCTGCGCTCGTCGCCGCGGGCGCGGCAGTGGTCGGGACGATCGGCGCCGTCCTGCGCGCGGTCGAGCGGATCCAGGCACCCGCTCTCGAGGAGGCCGACCGCGGCGCCCTGCGCGCGTCCGAGCTGGCTTCGCAGCTGCGGGCGCTTGGCGGTCGGGAGGTCGAGCTGCGCCGCGCCCACTCCGAGGCGGCCGAGCGGGTCTCGGCGGTCGACGTCGAGGTCGCCCGGCTCGAGGCGGAGCGGGCCGAGGCTCAGCGCCGCCTCGACCAGGCAGGTGCCGAGCCGGCCCCAGGCGATCGCGACGAGCTGGCGGAGAAGCTGGAGCGGCTGGAGCGGCGGCGTGAGCAGCTCGGCGGCGTCAACCCGTTCGCCAAGGAGGAGTACGCGCGCGAGAAGGAGCGGCTGTCCGAGCTGAAGACCCAGCGCGAGGACCTGGAGGCCTCGCTCGCCGAGCTGCGCAAGCTCCGCGACGAGCTCACCGAGACCGTCGAGCGCCGCTTCGCCGAGACCTTCGAGGCCGTCCAGCGGAACTTCGCCGAGGTCGCCGCGACCCTCTTCCCGGGGGGCCACGGCCGCCTGAGGCTGACCGACCCGGAAGCGGCCGGTGGCGCCGGCCCGGGCTCCGACCCCGTCCCGGAGGAGCCCGGGGTCGAGGTCGAGCTCTCGCCGGCCGGCAAGCGCGTGACCCGTCTGTCGCTCCTGTCGGGTGGCGAGAAGGCCCTCGGGGCGATCTCCTTCCTGTTCGCGCTCTTCCTCGCGCGGCCGTGCCCGTTCTACCTCCTCGACGAGGTCGAGGCCGCGCTCGACGACACGAACATCGGGCGGTTCTGCGTGTTGCTACGGCGCTTCGCCGACCGTGCGCAGTTCATCGTCGTCACGCATCAGAAGCGGACGATGGAGGCGGCCGACGCGCTCTACGGCGTCACGATGGGCGCGGACGGCGTCTCGCAGGTGGTCTCGCGGCGGCTGCCCCGCGAGGACGGCGCGGCTGCTGCCGCGTAGCGAGCTCGGCCACCCTCGCCAGCCGCTCCTCGAGCCACTCCCGTCCCAGCCGCTGGAAGCGGAGGATCGCCTCAGGGAGCTCTCGATCGGCGGCCGGGGGCTCCGGCGCGGGCCGACGACGGCGCGACCGCCCTGCCGACGGTGCTGGCCGCCCTGCACGGGGCCGGTCACGCTGTCTCGAAGGTGAGCGTCTCGCGCCCGTCGCTGGACGAGGTCTATTTCCGGTATGCCGGCCGCGCCTTCGACGAGGCCGACGCGGCGACTGGAAAAGGAGGCGGCATGAGAGCCACCCGCCACCTGGCACATCGCCCTTCGCGAGATGAGCCCGGCTATCGTCACCGCGTGAGCCGGACCTGGGCGGAGTTGCTCGGCGGCGAGGGGGCCGACGAGACGCGGGAGGAGCGCGCAGGCTTCTTCGGGCGGCTGCGCGACTCGCTCTCGAAGTCCCGGCGTGCGCTCACGCAGCAGCTGGTCCTCGCCGCCTTCGACCCGGCGGACGAGGAGTCGTGGGAACGGCTCGAGGAGGCGCTGATCTCGGCCGACGTCGGCGTGGCCGCGACGGCGGAGGTCGTGCGCCGGCTCGAGGCGCGGTCCGGCGGCCTGGCCGGTCTCGAGGAGCCGCTCGCCGACGAGCTCGCGTCGTTGCTCGGCGAGCCCGGGGTGCTCGACGTCTCCGCGCGGCCGTCGGTGATCCTCGTCGTCGGCGTGAACGGAACGGGCAAGACGACGACGATCGGCAAGCTCGCCGCCAAGCTCGCGGAGCACGGCCGCTCGGTGCTCCTCGCCGCCGCCGACACGTTCAGGGCCGCGGCGGAGGAGCAGCTCGAGGCCTGGGCGAAGCGGGCCGGCGCCGACTTCGTCGGCTCCCCGCGGGGCGGCGACCCGGCCGCGGTCGCCTACGACGCGATCGAGGCGGCGACCGCCCGGGGCCGGGACGTCGTGATCGTCGACACCGCCGGCCGCCTGCACACGCAGACGAACCTGATGGACGAGCTGGCCAAGGTCCGGCGTGTGATCGCCGGGCGCCTCGAGGGAGCGCCCCACGAGACTCTGCTCGTGGTCGACGCGACCACGGGCCAGAACGGGCTCCAGCAGGCCCGTCTCTTCGGCGAGGCGGTCGGCATCACGGGAGTCGCGCTGACGAAGCTCGACGGATCGGCCAGGGGAGGGATCGCGATCGCGATCGCCCACGAGCTGGGCTTGCCCGTGAAGCTGGTCGGGGTGGGGGAGGGGCTCGACGACCTGCGGCCGTTCGACTCCCTGGACTTCGCGCGGGCGCTGGTCTCGGGCGAGCCCGCGTGATCCGGGTCCGACCCTGACGCCGGATCGGATCCCGGTACCCTTGTGGCCGCCGTGTTCGACACGCTCTCCGACAAGCTCCAGCACGCTCTGGGCGACCTCCGCGGGCGCGGGCGGCTCGACGAGGAATCGGTCTCGAAGGCCATGCGCGAGATCCGTCTCGCCCTGCTCGAGGCCGACGTCAACCTCCAGGTGGTGAAGGACTTCGTCGCCGGCGTGAAGCAGCGCGCGCTCGGCGCGGACGTGACCAGGAGCCTCACGCCCGGCCAGGAGGTGGTCAGGATCGTCCACGAGGAGCTGACCGCCGTGATGGGCGGCGGCGACTCGCGACTCGCCTTCTCCGGCCGGCCGCCGACCGTGATCCTGCTCGCCGGTCTTCAGGGCTCCGGCAAGACCACCGCCGCCGCGAAGCTCGCGCTGATGCTCCGCAAGGAGGGGAGGCAGCCGGCGCTCGTCGCCGCCGACCTCCAGCGCCCCGCCGCGGTCGATCAGCTCGAGCAGCTCGGCCGCCAGATCCAGGTCCCGGTCTACAGCGCAGACGGCGACGCTGTCGCCGTCTGCGCCGGGGCGATCGAGAGAGCTCGTGAGGAGGGCCGGGATGTCGTCATCCTGGACACAGCCGGAAGGCACCAACTCGACGAGGACTTGATGCAGGAACTCCTAGCGATCCGCTCGGCGGCGAAGCCGGCGAACGTATTGCTCGTGCTCGACGCGATGACCGGCCAGGAGGCGGTGAACGTCGCGGAGGCCTTCCGGGAGCGGGTCGCCTTCGACGGCATCCTCCTGACCAAGCTCGACGGAGACGCACGGGGCGGCGCGGCGCTCTCGGTGCGCGCCGTCACCGGGAAGCCGGTCAAGCTCGCCTCGACCGGCGAGAAGCTCGACCAGCTCGAGTGGTTCCATCCCGACCGGATGGCCTCCCGGATCCTCGGGATGGGCGACGTGCTGACGCTGATCGAGCGCGCCGAGGCGGCGGTCGAGGCAGACGAGCAGGCCGAGATCGAGCAGCGCCTGCGGGCCGGCGAGTTCACGTTCGACGACTTCCTCACGAGCTACAAGATGCTGAGACGAATGGGCCCGTTGAAGGGCGTCATGGCGATGATCCCCGGCATCGGCAGGGAGCTTCAGGGCCTCGACGTCGACGAGCGTGAGCTCGCGCGGGTGGAGGCGATCATCCTGTCGATGACACCCCACGAGCGGGCCTTCCCGCACGTGATCGACGGCTCGCGCCGCCAGCGGATCGCCCGTGGCAGCGGCTCGACCGTGCAGGAGGTCTCGCGGCTTCTCAACGCGCGCAAGGAGATGCAGAGGCTGATGAAGCAGATGAGCAAGGGCAAGATGCCCGCGCTTCCCGGCGTGGCGGGGAAGCGCTAGAGAGGAGACACATGGCAGTACGGATCAGGCTGACCCGCGTCGGGTCGAAGAAGAACCCGGTCTACCGGGTCGTCGTCGCCGACTCGCGCTCGCCGCGTGACGGGAAGTTCATCGAGATCGTCGGGCGGTACAACCCGCAGTCGGACCCGTCGCTGATCGAGTTCGACGAGGCGAAGGTGAAGGACTGGCTCGCCAAGGGCGCGCAGCCGTCGGACGCCGTCTCGCGCCTCCTGAAGGCCAAGAGCATCGCGTGAGCGCAACCGCCGCCGCCGAGCTCGTCGAGTACCTGGCACGCCGGCTGGTCGAAGAGGCCGACCAGGTCGAGGTCGAGGAGGTGGCGGAGGACGACGCCGTCGTCATCCGCCTTCACGTCGCACCCGACGACCTCGGCCGCGTTATCGGCCGGGGCGGCCGGATCGCGCGTGCCATGCGGACGGTGGTGCGGGCCGCAGGGGCAGGCGGGGACAGGCGGATCCTCCTCGAGATCGTCGAGTGAGAGACGAAGCCGAGCACAAAGACGACAGCGAAGCTGTCGATCTTGGTGCGAGGCGATGTCGTGACGGCGGAGACGTCGATGGGGATCTCGTCGCGGTCGGCCGAGTCGGTCGGCCGCACGGCCTCGACGGCTCGTTCGTCGTCGAGCAGGCGAGCGAGAACGAGGACCTCTTCGAGCCTGGTGGGCGGCTGTTTGCGGCCGGCGAGCCGGTGGCGGTGACAGCGCGCAAGCGCTCGGGTGGCCGCACGGTGGTCAGGCTCGACCGGCCCGTCGAGCGGGGCGCAGAGCTCGCGGTGCCGCGGGCGGCGCTTCCCGAGCCGACGCCCGGCAGCTACTACGTCTTCGAGCTCCGCGGTCTCGAGGTGGTCGAGGAGACCGGCCGGCGGCTCGGTCGCGTCCGGGACGTGGCGCCGGGCGTCGCCAACGACGTGCTCGAGCTCGACACCGGCGCGCTCCTACCGGTGCACGAGGAGTGCGTCCGCACGATCGACCTCGAGGCGGGCAGGATCGTGGTCGCCGCCGGCTTCGCGGACGACGGGTAATCTCGAACCGCTGTCGTGCAGATCGACGTCTTCACGCTGGTTCCACACGCCTTCGGCTGGCTGACCGAGCAGCGGCCGGTGGCAACGGTGCTCGGCTCGGAGCTGGAGCTCCGCCTGTTCGGGTACCGGAACACGACCCTGCTCGCGGGCGGGCAGGTCGACGACGCCCCCTACGGGGGCGGGCCGGGAATGGTGCTGCGGGTGGACGTCGCCGCCGCGGCGCTCGACGCCGTCTACGGCGGCGTCCCGGACCACCGGGTGGTCGCGCTCACGCCGCAGGGGCGCCCGCTCGACCAGGCGGTGGTCGAGGAGCTCGCCGGCGAGGAGCGCCTGACGCTGCTGTCGGCGCGGTTCGAGGGCTTCGACGAGCGGATCGTCACGCACCTCTGCTCGGACGCGATCTCGATCGGCCCGTACGTCCTCTCCGGCGGGGAGCTGCCGGCGATGGTGCTCGTCGACGCGATCGCGCGGCTTCTTCCCGGCGCGCTCGGCGAGCGCTCGGCCGAGCGAGAGACGTTCTCGGCGGAGCTCGGCGGAGGCATGGAGTTCCCCCAGTACACGCGGCCGGCGGAGTTCCGGGGATGGAGGGTGCCGGAGGTGCTGCTCTCGGGTGACCACGGCCGCATCGAGGTCTGGCGGCGGGAGCAGAGCCGCGCGCGGAGTGCGCGTTGAGGGACCTGTACGAGGTCCTCGGCCTCGAGCCCGAGGCCAGCGCCGAGGAGATCCGTGACGCCTACCACCGTCGGCTGCGCTTCGACGACGTCGAGACCGAGGAGGGGAACGCCCGCGACCGCGAGTTGCGCGAGGCGTACGAGACGCTCTCCGACCCGGATCGGAGGCGCAGCTACGACATCGCCCGCACCGGCTGGCCGTCGACCCCGGTCGACGAAGAGCCCCGGCCGGTCGAGGAGGATCACCGCCACACGCTGAACCCGATCGCGCGGGCGACGCGCGGCCTGCCGCGCGGATGGCGGATCACGATCGACTGGATCGTGACGATCGTCGGGGCGATCGCGATCGTGCTCGCGATCAAGGCCTGGGTAGTCAACCCGTACCGCATCCCGTCGTCCTCGATGGAGCCCACGCTGCACTGCGCGCGGCCGGGCTCCGGCTGCGAGGCGCGCTTCTCCGACCGCGTGCTCGCGAACAGGTTCATCTACCACTTCCGCAGCCCGCACCGGGGCGACATCATCGTCTTCAAGACGCCGCCGCTCGCGAAGACGCGTTGCGGCGCGGGCGGCACGTTCGTGAAGCGGCTGATCGGCCTTCCAGGCGAGACGTGGCAGGAGAAGAACGGCTCGATCTACATCGACGGCAAGAAGCTGGTCGAGCCGTACATCCAGCCGGACCGCCGCGACACCGGCACGTCCTACCCGCCTCGCCTGATCCCGAAGGGGATGTACTTCATGATGGGCGACAATCGCTCGCAGTCGTGCGACTCGCGCGAATGGGGGCCGGTGCCGCGAAAGAACCTGATCGGCGAGGTCTTCTTCGTCTACTGGCCGCCCAATCGCATCAGCTTCAGGTAGCGGGAGAACCCCTGGTTCTCACGCCTGGCCCTCTCCTCCGCTCGCTCGCTGTGCTCCCATCGCCTCCTGCCGCCAGGCGGCTGTGTGCCGCGCCCGCCGTGTCGGTCGCGGCGGCGGAGTCGATGCAACCCAGCCCCGGGGCTTCGCCTCGTCGTGGCGGAGCGGTAGTCCTCGTTTCCGCTACGATTTCCCGTCGGCCCGCGGGCCGTCTTCCTATGAGCAAGACGATCGAGCTCCTCGAGCAGCGTCAGCTGCGCAAAGACCGGCCGCGGTTCAAGGCCGGCGACTCCGTTCGCGTCCACTTCCAGGTGATCGAGGGCCAGCGTCGCCGGATCCAGGTCTTCGAGGGGATCGTGATCAAGCGCCAGGGGGCCGGGGTGCGCGAGACGTTCACCGTGCGCAAGCAGTCGTTCGGCGTCGGAGTCGAGCGGACGTTCCCGCTGCACTCGCCGAAGATCGAGAAGATCGACGTCGTCCAGATCGGCGACGTGAACCGGGCGAAGCTGTACTACTTGCGCGGGAAAGTGGGAAAGAAGGCGCGCGTCCGGGCTGTTCAGCGGAGGGACAAGCTAAGCTCGATCGATGCCGTCGAGAACGCCGCCGACAAGCTCGAGGAAGCCGAAGAGGCCGGAGAGCTCGAGCCCGTCGCCGAGCAGACCGCGGAGCCTGCCGCCGAAGCTGAGGTCGAGGCGCAGGCAACCTCTGGCCCCGAGGCAGAGGCCGGGGAAGAGGCTTCTTAGCTTCGACCGGCGGCTGGGCGCCCGCTTCGTCGCCGGAGCGGACGAGGCGGGTCGCGGCTCGCTCGCCGGCCCGCTCGTCGTCGCCGGCGTTCTTCTCGACTACGACTCGCTGCGCGACCATCGCGTCCGGCCGCTCGCGCTCCTGAACGACTCCAAGCAGCTCGCGCCAGGGCGGCGCGAGGAGCTCTTCCGCGCGATCGTCGGGTGCGCGGAGCGGATCGCCGTCCGCGTCATCTCGCCGGGCGAGATCGACCGCACGGGGCTCCACCGGTGCAACCTCGCGGGGCTGAGGGCGGTCCTGCACGAGCTGTCGCCGCCGGCCGAGGCGTGCCTCGTGGACGGGTTTCGCCTCGGGCCGGCGGCGCCCGCGCACACTGCGGTGGTGGACGGCGACGAGCAGAGCGCGGCGATCGCGGCCGCCTCGGTCGTGGCGAAAGTCACCCGTGACCGGCTGATGCGCCGCCTCGACGCGCTCTTCCCCCACTACGGCTTCGTCTCGCATGTCGGCTACATCACCCCCGGCCACTCGGCGGCCGTCCGCGAGCGCGGGCCGTCCGAGATCCACCGACGGTCCTTCCAGGCCCTCTGCTATGCCGACGTCTGCGACGTCGACCTCTAGGCGGGGCCGGGACGCCGAGCGCCGGGCCGAATTCCACTACCGCCTGCGGGGCTACCGGGTGCTCGACCGCAACGCCTGGGCCGGCGGCTACGAGCTCGACCTGGTCGTCCGGCGCGGCCGCCGCGTCGTCTTCGCCGAGGTGAAGGCGAAGGGCGGGCCGGCCTTCGGCGATCCGCTCGAGATGGTGAGCGCCGAGAAGCTCCGGCGGTTGAGGCAAGCCGCCGAGACGTGGCTCGCCGGGCGGCCCGAAGAGCGGGAACTCGAGCTCTCGTTCGAGATCGTCGGCCTCTCGGGCCGCCGGTTGCGGCGGGTCCCTGTGGTACCGTAGATCTCGCCGAGGGGCACTATCCCCGAACGGGCGATGTTCGTCAGAACGGCCCTGTCCAGCGAAGGACGGGGCCCGGACACGCCGGCCCCCACATCCCGGGCGGGAGAAACCTTCGGCTGTTCGTGAACCAGCGTTCAGCCGAAAGGAGTTCCGTGAACGTCAACAGAGCAAGCTTCAGCACGAAAGCCCGTACCTGGCTTCTGCTCGCCGGGCTGACGGCGCTGTTCATCGGAGTCGGAGCCGCGATCGGCGGCGCCTTCCTCTGGTTCTTCGTCGTCTTCTCGGTGATCATGAACTTCGCCGCCTACTGGGGCTCGGACAAGTTCGCGATCAGATCCGCCCGGGCGCAGCAGGTCTCGGAGTCGGAGCAGCCCGAGCTGCACCGGATCGTCGGCGAGCTCGCGCAGCTCTACGACCTGCCCAAGCCACGGGTCTACCTGATCCCCTCCGACCAGCCGAACGCGTTCGCGACCGGGCGCAACGCCGAGCACAGCGCGATCGCGGTCACGCAGGGGCTGCTCCAGTACATGCCTCGTGACCAGATCAAGGGCGTGCTCGCGCACGAGTTCGGCCACATCAAGAACCGCGACATCCTGGTCTCGTCGATCGCGGCGATGATCGCCGGCGCGATCTCGGCGGTCGGGAACATCTTCTTCTTCATCGGGATGTTCGGGGGCGACGACCGCGACAACCCGCTGGGGGCGATCGGGCTCCTGGCGACGATCATCGTCGCCCCGCTGGCGGCGACGCTGCTCCAGCTCGCAGTCTCCCGCCAGCGCGAGTACCTCGCCGACGCGACGGCGGCTCGGATGCTCGGCACCGGCGAGCCTCTCGCGGAGGCGCTCGAGACGCTCGAGCGCGGGCGCCGGGCGGTGCCGATGCAGGTCAACCCGGCGACCTCGTCGCTGTACATCGTCAACCCGCTGAAGGCGGTCGGCGTCGCGAACCTGTTCTCGACGCACCCGCCGCTCGAGGCGCGGATCCAGCGCCTGCGCGAGTACGACCGGAACAGGGGACTCGCCTAAGACCGCGGGGGAACCCCTGGTTCCCCCGCGCGCCCTCTCCTCCGCTCGCTCGCTTCGCTCGCGTCTCCTGCTGACGGCAAGCCGTTTCTGCGCCGTGCCCGTGCAGGTAGAGCGCGGCGTCGAGGGAACAGGACCAGGAGTTCGGGCGCCGTTCGCGAACCAGTCGTCGTGGCGCGGACGCAGGATGCTCTCTACGCCGAGATCGACCTCGAGCTCTCGTGGTCCGAGCGGGAGCTGCCCGAGCGCGAGCGGACGAAGCACGTCCATCGGCTCCACCCGTACCTCGGCAAGTTCGTTCCCCAGCTCGTCGAGACGCTGCTGACCCGCTACGTCCCGGCGGGCGGCCGCGTCCTCGACCCGTTCGCGGGCTCGGGGACGACGCTCGTCCAGTCCCTCGAGAGCGGCCGCGATGCGACCGGTGTCGACGTGGCCGCCTTCAACTGCCTGCTGATGCGGGTGAAGACCGCCCGCTACAACGAGTTCGTCCTGGAGAAGGAGATCCGGGACGCGCTCTCGCGCCTGCCGGCTGTGGAAGCTTCGTTCCAGGGACTGTCCCTGGGACACGGCTACATCGGCCGGTGGTTCGCGCCCCGGGCCGCCCGCGAGCTGCTCGCCTTTCGCTCGATCGTCACGGACTATGCACACGAGGACGTCCTCAGGGTCGTCCTCGCGCGCGCCGCGCGCTCGGCGCGGCTGACCACGCACTTCGACCTCGACTTCCCGCGCGAGCCGCAGACGGGGCCGTACTGGTGCCACAAGCACCGGCGGGAGTGCCGCCCGGTCGAGCGCGCCGAGCACTTCCTGCGTCGCTACGCGCTCGATACCCTGGCGCGGATCAAGGAGTTCGCCCGCGTTCGCGACCGGACGCGGGCGGCGACCGTCCTTCACGCGGACGCGCGCGATCTCGCGCTCGACGATCGCTTCGACGCCGTCGTCACCTCGCCGCCGTACCCGGGGCTGATCGACTACCACGAGCAGCACCGCTACGCCTACGAGCTGCTCGGCCTCGACGACCTGCGCGAGCTCGAGGTCGGCGCCGCCGAACGCGGGACGGGCAAGACCGCGCTCGCGGCCTACTCGGAGGCCGTCGCGGCCGTCCTGGCGGGCGTCTGCGGCTCGCTCGGGCCGGGTGCGGTGGTTGCGGTCGTCGTCGACGACCGCCGCAACCTCTACCCGGAGATCCTGGACCGCGCCGGCCTCGTGCTGGTCGAGCGGTTGCGCCGCCACGTCAACCGCCGGACCGGCCGGCGCGCGGGCGAGTTTTACGAAGACGTTCTGATCGCGCGCGCCTAGCGTCACACCTCTGCCGCTTCCATGGGAGCGTGCTCGCACGGACGCTCACCCATGCGCTGGTCGGCCTCGACGCACGCCGGGTGGAGGTCGAGGCTCACGTCGAGCTGGGTGTGCCCGGGTTCACGATCGTCGGGCTCGCCGACCGCGCCTGCCAGGAGGCGAAGCACCGCGTCCGGAGCGGAATCGCCTCGGCGGAGCTCGAGTTCCCGGTGCGCCGGATCACGGTGAACCTCGCCCCGGCAGGGCTGCGCAAGGAGGGCTCGGGCTTCGACCTGCCGATCGCGCTGGCCGTCCTCGCCGCATCGCACCAGCTTCCGGCGGGCTGCCTGGAAGGCCACGCCGCGGTCGGCGAGCTCGCGCTCGACGGGCGCGTCCGCCCGGTCGGCGGCGTTCTCGCCGCCGCGGAAGGAGCGCGTCGCGCCGGCGTCGAGCGGCTTCTGTGCGCCGCCGAGTCGGCGCCGGAGGCGGCGCTCGCCGGCATCGAGCCCGTGCCGCTCGCCCACCTGGCGGAAGCGGCGGCGTACCTGCGTGGCGAGGCGGAGCCCCAGGTGTACGAGGCGCCCGGCGACGGCCCGGCACCGCCGCCCGCGTACCCCGACCTCACGGACGTCCGCGGCCAGGAGCGGGCCAGGAGAGCACTCGAGATCGCAGCCGCCGGCGGTCACAACCTCCTGCTCGCCGGTCCTCCCGGAACCGGGAAGACGATGCTTGCGCGGCGTCTGCCGGGGCTGCTTCCGCCGCTCGCGCCCGACGAGGCGCTCGAGGTGACCCGCATCCACTCGGTCGCGGGAATGCTCTCGCCCGGCTGCCCGCTCGTCCGTGACCCGCCGTTCCGGGCCCCGCACCACAGCGCCTCGACGGCGTCGATCGTGGGCGGGGGAAAGAGCGCCAGGCCCGGAGAGGTGAGCCTTGCCCATCGGGGCGTCTTGCTTCTCGACGAGCTGCCCGAGTTCATGCGCCCTGCGCTCGAGGCATTGCGCCAGCCGCTCGAGGACGGGGTCGTCAGCGTCGTCCGCGTCGAGGGCCGCGCGGTCTACCCTGCTCGGTTTCAGCTGATCGCCACGATGAACCTGTGTCCGTGCGGCGCAAGGGGTGATCCGGCTGCCGAGTGCTCGTGCTCCCCCCAGCGGATCGCATCGTTCCGCGACAAGCTCTCCCGTGCGCTCCTCGACCGCTTCGACCTCGTCGTGACCGTCCCGAGGCCGCGTGCGGAGGAGCTCGCCGCCGGCCCCGCCGAGGCGACCGCCGGCGTGGCAGAGCGAGTGGAGGCGGCCCGCGACCTCCTTGCCGTCCACACGCCCCCGCGAACGGCGGAGGCGGACGAGCTGCTCGGGCGCGCCGTTGAGCGCCTGCCGCTCTCCGGCCGCGGCCGCGTCCCGCGTGTCGCGCGTGTCGCGCACCGTAGCGGCCCTCGCCGGATCCGAGACCGTCCTCCCCGAGCATGTCGCCGAGGCGCTCGGCTACCGCTCGCCCCGGGAGCTGGACGGCGTATGAGGCCATTTCGCTTCGCGAAATGGTTAGAAGGGCTTGCCGACCGTTTCACGAGCCCAGGGAGGGAAACGGCATGAGCGACCTCGCTCTCGCCGCTTTCGCCGCCGAGACCGGCGGCCACGTCGTCTCGGAGCCGAGGGACACGCGGTACGCGCGGTTCCTGCAGCGCTTCGACGAGCGCGCCTATCGCGAGCGGCTCGCCGCCGAGGCGGTTCGCTGGGTCGGACGCTCCGACCGCGGCTTCCCCGCCGCGCTGGACGCGATCTTCGACCCGCCGCCCGGGCTCTTCCTCCGCGGCGACGGGCCGACGGAGCTCCTCGACCGGCCGGCCGTCGCGATCGTCGGCGCTCGGGCCTGCTCGCCGTACGGCTCGCACGTGGCGCGTGCCCTCGCACGGGAGCTCGCCGCCGCAGGGCTCGTCGTGGTCAGCGGCATGGCCCGCGGGATCGACGGCGAGGCGCACCGCGGTGCGCTCGAGGCAGGCGGCATCACCGTCGCCGTGCTCGGCTGCGGTGTCGACCGGAACTACCCGGCCGCCCACGCCGAGCTCGCGCGGAGGATCCGTGCCGAGGGGCTGGTCGTCTCCGAGTACCCGCCGGGAATCGAGCCTGCGCCGTGGCGCTTTCCGGCCCGGAACAGGATCGTCGCCGGGCTGGCTCAGGCGACGGTCGTCGTCGAGGCGCGCGAGCGGAGCGGCGCACTGATCACCGCCGATCTCGCGCTCGAGGAAGGGCGCGAGGTGTTCGCGGTGCCGGGCGAGATCACGAGCGCCCTGTCCGCGGGCACGAACGCGCTGCTCCGGTTGGGCGCAACCGCGGCGACCGCCGCGGCCGACGTGCTGGAGTCGTTCGGGCTCGCCGCGCGCGAGCCTCCCGCGCCCGACCTCTCGGCGGGCGCCGCGGAGGTGCTGGCGCGGCTTCGAGACGGACCTGCCTCGGCGGACGGCCTGGTCCGCGCCCTCGCCGTCGACGCGGCGGCGGTTGCCGCCGCGCTGGCCGAGCTCGAGCTCGGCGGCCTCGTCACCGAGTCGGCGGGGACGTTCAGGGCCGGGTAACGTCGCGGAGTGCCCGGCCGCCCCTACTGGCTCGACGACCCGGCGCCGTCGATCCCGGTGCACCGGCTCCACGGAACGCCCGACGTGGCGGTCGTCGGCGGCGGCGTCACCGGCTGCGCTGCGGCGCTCGCGCTCGCCCGGGCAGGTCTGAAGGTGCGCCTCCACGACGGGCGCGAGATCGCCGGGGGGGCGAGCGGCCGAAACGGAGGGTTTGCGCTCAGGGGCGTCGCCGCTCCGTACGACGTCATCGCCGAGGCGATCGGCCGCGAGAACGCCGCCCGGCTCTGGCGCCGCACGGAGGCCGCCCTCGACCGGCTCGAGGGGCTGGCGGGGGACGCCTTCCGGCGCACCGGCAGCCTCCGGCTGGCCGCCGACGAGAAGGAGGCGGGCGAGCTCCGTCGCGAGCTCGACCTGCTCCACGCCGACGGCTTCGCCGCCGACTGGGTGGAGGAGCCCCTCGACGGGCGGTTTCGCGCGGCCGTCCTCCACCCGGGCGACGCGGCGATCCAGCCCGCCCGCCTGGTGCGGCGGCTCGCCGTCCGCGCCGCGGAAGAGGGAGTCGAGATCCGGGAGCGCGACCGGGTCGAGTCGCTGGAGGAGCTCGACGCAGGGCAGGTGCTGGTCGCCACCGACGGCTACCCGAGCGGCCTGCTCGGACCGCTCGAGGGGCTGATCGTGCCGACGCGCGGCCAGATGATCGCCACCGAGGCGCTCGCCGAGCGCCTGTTCGAGCGCCCGCACTACGGCCGGCACGGCTTCGACTACTGGCAGCAGACGCCCGACGGCCGCATCCTCGCCGGCGGATTCCGCGATTCGGCGCTCCAGGACGAGTTCACGTCGGAGGAGGAGGTGACGGCGCCCATCCAGGACGCGCTCGAGTCGTTCGTCGCCGAGCTGGTCGGGCGCCCGGTCGCGGTCACCCATCGCTGGGCGGGGATCTTCGGGCTCGTCCTCGACTTCCTGCCCGTCGTCGGCCGGGTGCCCGACCGGGAACGGGCCTGGGTCGCAGGCGGGTACTCCGGCCACGGCAACGTGCTCGGGCTGATGTGCGGCGAGCTCGTCGCCGCGGCGATCCTCGGTCGCGAGCCTCCGGAGCTCCGCCTCTTCGACCCGGCTCGCCTGCTCTGACCCGTCAGCGGCGCGGCTCGAGTGCGAGCACCGCGCTCGACGCGGACGCACCCGCGCCGCCCAGGACGATCACGCGGCCGCCCGCGGCGACGGCCGCCGAGTCGGCGAGCGGCTCGGGCAGCCGGCCCGCGACCGTGACCGTGCCCGAGGACGGGTCGATCCGCAGGATCCCGTCGAGCGGCCGTCCTGCCGCTCCGGTACCGCCGACGAGGTAGAGCGAGCCGCGAAGCGCGGCCAGGGGTGCGTGCGCGACCGGCTCCGGGAGCCTGGCGACGAGGCGGACGCTGTGGCGGTGCGGGTCGACCGAAAGCACCGCGTCGGTCTCGCCTGAGGTGGTCACGCCCCCGGCGACGTAGATCGTCCCTCCGATCGCCGCCACGCCCGCGTACCGGAGCCCGGACGGCAGGCGGGCGACGAGGGCCGGCGAGCCGCCGGGCCGGAAGCGGAGCACGGCCGTGGCGAACCGGGTGCCCGTGTAGCCGCCGACGAGGTAGGCCTTGCCGCCGGCGCTGACGGCTCCGAGATCGGACAGCGGCTCACCGAGCGATCCGGCGGGGCGGGTCGCGCCGGTACGCGGGTCGATCCGGACGACCGCATCCGTGGAGACGGCCTCGCCGCCGCCCAGGAGATACGCGGCGCTTCCCGACAGCGCCAGGGCGGCGTCGTGGGTCGCGACCGGCAGCGTGCCCGCCGTCCGCAGCCGCTGGGGCGGGCCGAGCAGCACACTGCGCGAAGAGGCACCGCCGGCGAGCCCGCCGGCGACGACCACGCGTCCGTCCCCGAGCCCGGCCGCGGCGAGCCGCGACTCCGGCGCCGGCAGGGTGCCGATCCGGCGAACCGCGAGCGGCGGCCGGCGCGGCGGCGACGTCAGCCCGGCCGGGAGGAGGTCGAGCCCGTCCGGCTTCGACAGATATCCGTCCGCCGCCGAGGGCACGCCGAGCCGGCCGTATTGCCACACGATCCGCTTCGACCGGGGATCGACGACGACGATCCGGTGGTGCCAGTCGTCGGTGATCGCGATCATCCCGTTCGGCCAGCGGACGGCGAGCGACGGCCGGTCGAGCGCCCCCGGCCCGGACTGCGGCCCGTAGGTCCAGACGATGCGCCCCCGGGGCGTGATCTCGTCCACCCGCCCCGGCGTGTCGAACCCGGCGACGAGCAGGTTGCCGTCCGGGAGCAGCTGCGCGTCGGAGGGGTACGTCGTCGGCGTGCGGACCGAGAAGACCAGCCGGCCGCGCTCGTCCAGGCGGTCGACCCAGCCGCCGATCTCGGTGACGAGCATTCCGCCGTCCGGCAGGGGCGTCGCGCCGTTCGGTGAGGACAGGGACCCGGGCGGGTCGTGCGCGCAGCCGGAGCCGCCGATCTCGCCGATCGTGCGGCCGGCCGGGCTCAGCCGCAGGACACGGCAGTTCCTGATGTCCGCGACCGTGATCGTGCGGTTCGGCCACACGTACGCGTCGTCGGGGTTGGAGAGCTCGCCCGCGGCCGCCCCGGCCACTCCCGCGTGCCCGTAGCTCCACACGAGCCGGTGGGTCCGGACGTCGATCTGCGCGATGGTGTCGTTGAACTCCTCGTTCGTGACGATGCGGCGAAAGCCGGGGACGAAGAAGGCGTCGTCGGGGTCGTGGAACGACTGCCCGGGACGCAGGTCCCCCGGCCGGGGAAACTGCCAGACGATGCGCTTCGAGGGCGAGACGATCAGGAGCTTGTTCGCGTTCCGGTCGGCGATCAGCACGTAGCCGGGCACGGGACCGGGCGGGACCGGCGGCAGGCCGAGCGCACGCGCCGCCGGAGTCGCCGGGGCGCCCGCCACCCGCCGGACTCGACGCGAGGCAGGCCCGAGCGGTGTCGCCGGCGCCGCCGGGAGGATCCGCGCAGCGTCGCCCTCCTCCTCGTGCGACCGGTGCAGCCAGGGCCGGGCCAGAGGCAAGGTCACGGTCGCGACGACCAGGCCGGCGGCGAGCGCTGCTCCGAGCGTGCCCACCCGGAGCGTCGCCCCGCGTGTCCTCCGCTCGGAGAACAGGAGTGCCGGAAGGCGCCGGAGGTACACGAGCACGTGGATGCCCATCGCGAAGATCCAGACGACGAAGCTCGCCTTGTGCACGCCCATCACGAGCCCGGTCCGCCGGCCGAGGGCGAACATCGCGACTCCGCTCGCGAAGATCCCGACCGTCGAGACCACCAACACCGGCGCGACGACGAAGCGCATCAGCGGGTTGGGCGGGCCCTTGGCCACGTACGCTCGCCGGCGCTGGTAGTAGCGCAGGAACCGGTAGCCGGTGCTGGCCAGCTTCACCGCCACCGGCGGGATCAGCAGCATCCCGACGAAGACGTGTGCGGAGAGGAGCGGCTGCCGGAACAGGATCGTCACGCCCTCGACCGCGAGCAGGACGATCAACACGACCGCGGTCGCGGCGGTCAGCCGTTCGTTTCCCTCGACACCTCCCGTCCGGGCTCGCCCGCGCACGTCGCACACGAGAGCAGGCCCGGATGAGCCGACGATGAAAGACGAAGCCGAGCACAAAGGCGACAGCGAAGCTGTCGGTCCTGGTGGGAGGCGATGTCGTGACGCCGGAGGCGTCAACGCGGTTCATCCGCGCCGCCTCACCGCTCCGGTGGACAATTGCCCGATGCGCGTGCTGGTCGTCGAGGACGAGCCGAAGATGGCGGACCTGCTCGTGCGCGGGCTGCGCGAGGAAGGGCATGCAGCCGACGCCGCCGGCCGCGGGGAGGACGCCCTCTGGATGGCGCGCGCGGTCGCCTACGACGCGATCGTGCTCGACGTGATGCTCCCGGGCCTCGACGGGTTCGAGACCTGCCGCCGGTTGCGCGCGGCGGGCGTCTGGTCGCCCGTGCTGATGCTGACCGCGCGCGACGCGGTCGAGGACCGGATCACCGGGCTCGACGTCGGCGCCGACGACTATCTGCTGAAGCCGTTCTCGTTCGGCGAGCTGCTCGCCCGCCTGCGCGCCCTCGCCCGGCGGGTCCCGCACGAGCGGCCGACGGCGGTGGAGGTCGGCGCGCTCCGGCTCGATCCCGCCTCGAGACGCGCCTGGCGAGGCAGGAGCGAGCTGCGGCTGTCGGCGAAGGCCTTTGCCCTGCTCGAGGCGTTCATGCGCCGCCCCGGTGAGGTGCTCTCCCGCGGTCAGCTGCTCGAGGCCGCCTGGGACCTCGGTTTCGAGAGCCGGTCGAACATCGTCGACGTCTACGTGCGCGGCCTGCGCGAGCAGATCGGAAGCGGCGCGATCGAGACCGTGCGCGGGGTCGGCTACCGGCTCCGGGCGGACGGCACGTGATCGCGCGGCTGCCGATCCGTCTGCGACTGACGCTTCCGTTCGCGCTCGTGATGGCGGCGGTGCTGGCGGCAACCGGCTTCCTCATCTACGACCGCGTCGGCGCGACGCTGCTCTCCTCCATCGACCAGGGGCTGCGCGGCCAGGCGGTGGAGGCGGCCCAGCACGCGGCACACGGCCGTAGCGTCCTCGACCGCGACGCGCCCGGTGGGCCGACGGTCGGCCAGCTCGTCGGGCCCGGCGGGCGTGTTCGCGACTCGACCCCGGCGACCCTGCCGGCGCTCGTCTCCGGGGCGATGCTGAGGGACGTGCTCGGCGGGCGGACGCGCCTGCGCAGCGGCGCGATCCCGGGAGCCGAGGGCGACTGGCGGATCCTCGCCGCGCCGGCCCGCGTCGGCGGCGGGCGCGCGGCCGTCGTGGTTGCAGCATCCCTCGAGCAGCGCGAGCAGACCCTCGATCGGTTGCTGCGCGAGTTCCTCCTCGGCGGCCCGCTCGCGCTGCTCGTCGCCACGTTCGCCGGGTACGCGGTCGCATCCTCCGCGCTGAGGCCGGTGGAGGCGATGCGCCGCCGGGCCGCGTCGATCGGTGCAGGGACGCCCGGAAGCCGGCTGCCGGCCCCGCGTAGCCGCGACGAGCTGTTCCGGCTCGCGGAGACCCTGAACGGGATGCTCGCGCGTCTCGAGGCGGCGGTCGAGCACGAGCGCCGTTTCGTCGACGACGCGAGCCACGAGCTGCGCACGCCGCTCGCGCTCCTCCGCACCGAGCTCGAGCTGGCGCTCCGCCACCCGCGCTCGAAGGACGAGCTGGAGCGGGCGCTCCGCTCGGCGGCCGACGACACCGAGCGCCTGAGTCGGCTGTCCGAGGACCTGCTCCTCGTCGCCCGCTCCGACCAGGGCCGGTTGCCCCTGCGCCACCGGAAGATCGACGCGCGCGACCTGCTCGGCGGCGTGGCCGGGCGGTTCGAGCGGCGTGCGCGCGAGACGGGACGGCCGCTGAGGGTCGAGGTGCCCGGCGGGATCGGCCTGGACGGCGACTCGGCGCGGCTCGAGCAGGCGCTGGGGAATCTTGTCGAGAACGCGTTCGCGTACGGCGACGGGCCGATCGAGCTGTGCGCGGTCGCCCGCGACCGGCACGTGGAGCTGCACGTGACCGACGAGGGCGCCGGTGTCCCTCCCGACTTCCTGCCGCGGGCGTTCGACCGTTTCAGCCGCGCCGACGACGCGCGCGGCCGCGGCGGCACGGGCCTCGGCCTGGCGATCGTCGATCTCGTCGCCCGCGCGCACGGCGGGGAGGCCGGGCTGGCCAACAGACCGGGCGGAGGCGCCGACGCCTGGATCAGCGTCTCCGCCGCCTGAGCTACGGCGCGGGCGGCACGCAACTCTGAGGCAGCTCTCAGCCGCCGTTCATCTGCCTCTCATTCGCGGCTGGTTCCCTGTGAGCTCCCATGAACGACACCGGCCACATCCGGCGGCGTGCCGCCGCCGAGCGTGACGCAGCCCGCTCCCGCGTCCGCCGCCTCACGGGAATCGCGCTCGCCGCCTCCGTCGCGGTTGTCGGCTCGATCGCCTCGTACGTCGCCGGAGCCGCCCCGGGCAAGAAGGCCTCGAAGGAGCCCGCCCGGACGACGACGAGCGCGAGGAAGAAGACCGGGCAGGTCGCGGTGCCGGCGGCGCCGGCCGCGCCGTCGCTGATCCCGTCGTCCTCGCCGTCGTCGATCCCGTCGTCCTCGCCGTCGCAGTCGCCGGTCCAGGCGCCTGTGCAGACCCAGAGCCCGCCCGTCGCCGTCTCCGGTGGATCGTGAGAGACGAAGCCGAGCACAAGGGCGACAGTCGCGCCGTCGGGCCCGGCGCGAGGCGATGCCGTGCCGCCGAAGGCGCCGGCGTCGTCTCGGAGTCGTTTCCGGCGCTGGGGACGACGGCCCTCGTCGCCGTCGCCGAGCCGTGGGCGCTCACGTCGGCCAGGCGGATCCTCGAGGACGAGCTGGCGGCGGTCGACCGTGCGTGCAGCCGCTTCCGCCACGACTCGGAGCTGGCCCGCGTGAACGCTGCCGGCGGCGCCGCGGTCGAGGTCGGGCCCCGGCTCTTCGAGGCGGTCCAGGTCGCGCTCGACGTCGCCGCCCTCACCGGAGGGCTCGTCGACCCGACCGTCGGCGCGACTCTCCGCCTTGCGGGCTACGACAGCACCTTCGCGGAGCTTCGTCTTCGCGACGGCAGGCTCGTGCACGCGACCTTCCCCGCCGTTGCAGGCTGGCGGTCGGTGACCGTCGACCGCCGCCGCCGGACCGTGCGCGCGCCGAACGGGACCGAGCTCGATCTCGGCGCGACCGCCAAGGCGCTCGCAGCCGACCGGGCCGCCGCTGCCGCCGCGGCGGCGACCGGTGCGGGCGTGCTCGTCAGCCTCGGCGGCGACGTCGCCGTCGCCGGCGAGGCGCCGAACGGCGGCTGGCCGGTGCGGATCGCCGACGACCACGCCGCGCCGCTCGACGGGCCCGGCCCGGTGGTGGCGATCGCCGCCGGCGGTCTTGCCAGCTCGGGGACGCACGTGCGCCGCTGGACGACCGCGGGCGGCGAGCTCCACCACATCATCGACCCGCGGACGGCGCGCCCCGCCGAGACGCCGTGGCGTACCGTCACGGTCGCCGCCTCCTCGTGTGTGCGGGCGAACGCCGCCTCGACCGCCGCCGTCGTCCTCGGCGAGTCGGCTCCGGGCTGGCTCGCGGCCTCGGGCCTGCCGGCGCGCCTGGCGGCCGAGGACGGAACCGTCGCGACCGTCAACGACTGGCCGGCGGAGGACGGATGAGCTCCGGGACGACGCTCTGGTACCTGACCCGCGGCTCGGGCGTGGTCGCGCTGCTCCTGCTGACCGGGACGACCCTGCTCGGCGTGTTGACGTCCGGCCGCTGGCGCAGCGCCCGCTGGCCGCGCTTCGCCGTCGCAGGCCTGCACCGGAACCTGACGCTGCTCGCGCTCGTGTTCATCGCTATCCACGTGGGGACGACCATCGCCGACGGCTACGCGCCGATCGGCGTCAAGGACGTCTTCGTGCCCTTCGCCTCCCTGTACCGGCCGGTCTGGCTCGGCCTCGGCGCGCTCGCGCTCGACCTGCTGCTCGCGATCACGATCACGAGCCTGCTCCGCAAGCACATCGGCTACAGGACGTGGAAGGCGCTGCACTGGTCGGCGTACGCCTCCTGGCCGCTCGCGCTCGCCCACGGCCTCGGCTCGGGCTCTGACGCGCGCTTCGGCTGGATGGCGGCGCTGTCGTTCGCCTGCCTGGGGCTGGTCGTCGCCGCGGTCGCGGGCCGCCTCCTGGTCGCCGGCTCGCCGGGCGTCCGGCTCGGAGCCGGCGCAGCCGTGGTCGCCCTCGTGATCGTGCTGGGCACCTGGTACGCAGCCGGGCCGCGGAAGCGCGGCTGGGCCGCCCGTGCCGGCACTCCCTCCTCGCTCCTGAAGGCGACGGGCGCGTCCTCCGGATCACGGCAGCTCGCATCGGCCGCCGTCGCGGCGCGCGTCCGGTCGTTCGACGGTCGGCTGGTCGGGCGGATGTCGTCGGCCGGGCCCGACTCGCTCGGCGACGCGGCGGTCGCGATCGCGATGGCCGTCCGCGGGAGCGAGCCCGGTGTCGTGGACGTCACCCTGTGGGGCACGGCGCTCGAGAGCGGCGGGCTGGCGATGAGCAGAAGCCGGGTCTCGTTCACGGACGCGGCAAGCGGCGTCGTCTACACCGGAACCGTGGTCGGGCTGGACGGAAACTGGGTCGAGGCGAACGTGGCCTCGCCCTCGGGCTCGGTGCTGCGGCTGGTGATGCGTCTGCGGATCGACCCGGAGGCGGCGACCGTGACCGGCTCCATCCGGGCGACGCCGCGGAGCGGCGGGGAGGGGAGCTCCGAATGAGCGCGGCGGCGGCGGAGCGTCGCTGGATCGCCGCTCCGCGGAGGTTGCCGCGGCTCCTCGCCGGCATCTCCGAGGACGGCCGGGCCGCCGGCCTCGATTCGCACCTCGACCGGTACGGCCCGCCGCCTCGCACCGGATCGGGCCTGGTCGGCCTCGTCGAGGAGAGCGGCCTGCGCGGCCGCGGCGGCGCCGCCTTCCCGACTGGACGGAAACTGGCGGTGGTCGCGGCGCAGCGCCGCCGCCCCGTCGTGGTCGTGAACGCGGTCGAGGGCGAGCCCGCGAGCGGCAAGGACCGCGTGCTCGTCCGCCGCCTGCCGCATCTCGTCCTCGACGGCGCGGTGCTCGCCGCCGAGGCCGTCGGCGCCCACGAGGCGATCGTCGCCCTCGGCGGCGGGTCCGAGCTGGAGCCGACGCTCGTGTCGAAGGCGATCGACGCTCGGGTGCAGCGGCGTCTCGACCGGAACGTCCGGCTGAGCGTCGTCGCGGCGCCCGGCGGATTCGTGGCCGGAGAGGAGACGGCGCTCGTCCGATTCCTCGGCGGCGGCCCCGCCAAGCCGACCTTCACGCCGCCGCGGCCGTTCGAGCGCGGGATCGCCGGAGCGCCGACACTCGTCCAGAACGCGGAGACGATCGCGCACGTCGCGCTGATCGCGCGCTTCGGCCCGAGCTGGTTCCGGGAGCTCGGCACAGCGTCCGAGCCCGGCTCGGCGCTCGTCACGCTGACCGGAGCGGTGACCACCCGCGGCGTCTACGAGATCGAGCTCGGCACGAGCGTCGAGCAGCTGCTCGCCGGGGCGGGTGGATCCTCCGAGCCCTTGCAGGCGGTGCTCGTCGGCGGCTACTTCGGAAGCTGGATCGACTCGGCCACGGCCATACCGCTGCCGCTCTCCGACGCCGCGCTCGCCCCCTACGGCGCCTCCCTCGGCGCCCGCGCGGTCGTCGCCCTGCCTGTGGACGCCTGTGGAATCGTCGAGACGGCACGGGTCGCCCGCTACCTCGCCGACGAGAGCGCGGGCCAGTGCGGGCCGTGCGTGCACGGCCTGGGTGCGATCGCGAATGCGATGGCGCGCCTGGCCCGCTGCGAGCGCGACCAGCGGGACCAGCTCGGCCGCTGGATCGATCAGGTGCGCGGCCGCGGTGCGTGCCGTCATCCCGACGGCGCGGCCAGGTTCGTCGCGAGCGCGCTCGACGTCTTCGCCGACGAGGCCGACCTCCATCTCCGCGGCCGTTGCAGCGCCACGAACCGCTCCGTGCTCCCGCTTCCGCGCCGGGGCGGGCGATGAGCAAGCGCCGCCTGCGGGTCGACCCGATCGCGTGCGAGGCGCACGGTCTCTGCGCCGAGCTCTTCCCCGAGCGGATCAGCCTCGACGACTGGGGCTACCCGATCGTCGACCCGAGCCCGCTCGATCCCGGGCTCGAGAAGCACGCGAAGCGCGCCGCGGCCGCCTGCCCGACCCTCGCGCTGCTGCTCGACGAGACGGGCTCGGCGGCCTGAGTCTCCCTGCCGTGCGAGACGAGCGTCCCGGCAGTCCCCGAGACGCCGGGCCCGCTATCCCATCTTCCTCGCCTCGCCGGGCGCGCCGCCGGGCCGGTTCCGATAGGTGGGCACGCCGACGCAGGTGAAGAGCAGGCCCGCCAGCGGCTCGCCGAGGAGGCCCGCGATCTCCGAGTCGGCGAACGTCATCCCGGAGGCGCCGATCCCGAGCGCGTAGGCCGCGAGGTGCAGGCGGCCCTCGACGAGGCCGGCCCCCAGCTGCGCCTCGCGGTAGCCGCGGTCGTCGAGCCGGTCGAGGTCCGCGGCGGCGACGACGACGAAGGCGGCGTCGCGGCCGAGCTCCTGTTCGAGGCAGACGTGGTACACCTCCTCGCGCAGGTTGCCGCGCCGGAGCGGCGCGGCGAGCGACGGCCAGCGGTAGAGGCCGGGCTCGAGACCATCGACGGCGTGGACGGCGACGAAGTGGGGGAGCCGGCTGCCGCGCAGCGAGGCGGCGAGCGACCACTCGGCCACCTCGCGGCCGATCGACCGCGACCGGTCCATCGTCCGCGTCGAGCCGCGGAGCAGGACGACGTCGTCGAGGCTCGCCGAGGCCGGCGGCTCACCGGCCAGCGGCTCGCCGGGAGGACGTGGTGGGCCGAGATGGTCGCCGTCGCCGGCGTGTTGCGTCCGCGTGACCAGCGGGAACTCGAGCGGCGCCCTCGTGTCGACCCGGCCGGCCGCGGCGTCTCCGGCCGGTCCGATCGCCGGCTCGCCGTCGCCCAGCGTGACGATCGCCACCGGGAGCTCGTGCACGCCGTCGGCTCCGACGAGCCGCGTCACGGCGGCGTCCGGGAACACGGTGCGCAGGCACGGCGCCAGGCCCGCGTCGGACGCCGCCGCGAGCGCCTGCGCGAGCATCGTCCCCGCGTCCCAGTAGATGTGGCGAAAGCCGCGCTCCGAGTAGCGCCAGCCGGTGCGCCACGGGACGCCCGTGATGACGAGGGTCGTCGCCTCACCGTCGGGCGGCGGGCCGACCTGCACGAGGGCGTGGCTCGGCGGGTCGAACCAGTGGACGCCGTCGGGAAGGCCCTCGAGGCCGCGCGCCGCCACGTACAGCTCGAGCGGGAAGAGCCCGCCGGCCGACCCTGCGGCGCGGAAGAGGTAGCGCCGCCCGTCGGCGCGCTCGGCGATGCGCACGACGCCCGCCGAGAGGTGGAGGAGACGCGCGAGGCCGGCGAGGTCGAGCGAGGCCGGAGGCGGCGTGTGCCGGCCCGCGAGCACCGCGGTTGCCGGGTTCGTTCCGGCGGGCCAGTCTCGCGGCAGCTCGACGACCGGCAGCCCGGCCCGGTACGCCTTGCAGGGCGCCGGGAAGGTCGCGAGGTCGTTCGGCTCGAAGTCCTGTAGCACGAGCGGATGACGGGCGGGCGGGGGCCAGCCGTCCCACGGCCCGTACGAGGTCAGCTCGTGGTAGAGGCGGGCGGCATCCCCGGGAGCCATCAGCTCGGAGTCTGGCACGCCCGGGCGAAGTCGTCGCAGGAGGCCGGTGTGCAGGCGATGCAGCCCGGTTCGGACGAGACGGGCGGCGGAGGCTCGCCTCCGCCGCCTCGTGCTCTCCCTTTCGCCAGTCCAGCACCCGGCGACGCGCGGAGTCGACCGCTAGAGATCGATCTCCGGCAGGTCCAGGTCGGACGCGCGCTCCATCGCCGCCAGCGCGATCGCCAGATCCTGGATCGCGAGCCCCGTGGAATCGAATGCGGTGATCTCGTCCTCCGAGCGGCGGCCGGGCGCCTCGCCGGCGAGGACCGCTCCCAGCTCGGTCACGTCCTCCCGGCGCAGCGTGCCCGCGGCGAGCGCGTGCGCGAGCTCGCCGTTGTGGCTCGCCTGCGTCCAGTCGTCGCAGAAGACGTGGGTGCGGGCGAACTCGGGGGCGGCGATCTCGGCCTTCCCCGGGCCGTCGGCGCCCATCAGCGAGACGTGCTGGCCGGGCCGCAAAGACCCCTCCGCGAGCAGCACGTCGTGCCCCGGCGTCATCGTCACCAGCCGGTCGGCTGCGAGCGCCTCCTCGAGCGACGGCGCGACCCCGGCGCCGAGTTCCCCCGCCGCCGCCTCCGCCCGCGCACGGTCGACGTCCCACAGCACCACGTCCTGGCCGCGGGCGAGGAACGTCCTCGCCGCCGCCCTCCCGTTCACGCCGGCGCCGATCACCGCGGCAGCCCCCGGGCTGGAAGCGCCGCCGGCAAAGCCGGCGCCGCCCGGCCGGAAGACCGGTGCGCCTGCGGCGCTCCAGGGCCGGCCGAGCGTCTCGGCGGCGAGCACCGCCGCCGCGCCCGTCCGCAGTGCCGTCACGGCCCCCGCGTCGAGCATCGCCACCAACCGGCCGTCGGAGGCGTCCGACAGGAGCACAACCCCCGCCACCGTCGGCAGCCCGCTCGCCGGGTTCCCGGGAAACGAGGTGACCCACTTCAGCGAGGCGTGCCCGGCGCCGAGCGCCGGCATCGCGCGGAAGTCCCCGGCCGGGTACGCGCCGACGTAGATCTTCGGCGGCATCGACCACGCGTCGCGCGCGTAGGCGAGGAAGCTCTCGCGCACGGCTTCGAGTGCGCGCTCCGGCGAGACCGCCGCCTCGACGTCCCGTGCTCTGAAGAGAGGAACCACGACGCGCACCCTACTTCTCGTCCCCTGCTTGACAAGCGGGGTAGGAATAACTACCGTATGAGTATGAGAGCGATCGTCTCCGAGAAGGGACAGGTGACGATCCCGAAGCCGCTGCGCGACCGGCTCGGCATCCGCAGCGGGGAAGTGCTCGAGTTCACGGAGGACCAGGGGCGCCTCGTCGCGGTGAAGGCGCCGCAGGCACAGGACCCCATCGGGAGTGTCTACGGCATCCTCAAGACCGGGCGCCGTACAGATGACGTGATCGAAGAACTGCGCGGCCCCGTCGACGCCGTGTGATCACGGCCGTCGACACGAACGTGCTGATCGACGTATTCGAGCCCGATCCCGAGCACGGCCTGCGAGCGGCAGAGGCGTTGCGAAGCTGTTTGCGCGAGGGACGCCTCGTGGTCTGTGAGGTCGTGTGGGCGGAGATCGCAGGGCAGTTCCTCACCTCCGACGAGGCGGCGGAGAGTCTCGCTCGCGCCCTCGTCGACTTCGACGGCATCGAGCCCGAGACGGCGCTTCATGCCGGAACCGTCTGGCGTGAGTACCGGAGGCGCGGCGGACGCCGTGACCGAGTCGTCGCAGACTTCCTGATCGGCGCGCACGCACAGCTCCAGGCAGATCGACTGCTGACGCGCGACCGCGGCTTCTACCGCGCGTACTTCTCCGGCCTCCGGATCGTCGATCCGGAGGCGGCTACAGCGCCTTGACGGCGGAGACCAGCTTGACCACCGACTCGCGGGCGTCGCCGAAGAGCATCTGCGTGTTCGGCAGCGTGTAGAGCGGGTTGTCCACGCCGGCGAAGCCGGGCCGCATGCTCCGCTTCAGCACGACCACGTTCTGCGCCTTGTCGACGTCGAGGATCGGCATCCCGTAGATCGGGCTCGCCCGGTTCGTGCGCGCGTCCGGGTTGGTGACGTCGTTCGCGCCGATCACGAGCGCGACGTCGGTGCGCTCGAACTCCGGGTTGATGTCGTCCATCTCCAGCAGCTGGTCGTACGGGACGTTCGCCTCGGCGAGCAGGACGTTCATGTGGCCGGGCATGCGGCCGGCGACGGGGTGGATCGCGTACTTCACGTCGACGCCCCGCTTCTCGAGCTCGTCGGCGAGCTCCCGCACCGCGTGCTGCGCCTGCGCGACCGCGAGCCCGTACCCCGGGACGATGATCACCCGGTCGGAGTAGGCGAGCAGGACCGCGACGTCCTCCGCGGTCGCCGAGCGAACGGTGCCGCCGCCCGCGGCGCCCTCCTCGCCCTCGGCGACCTGGAGCTGGCCGAAGGCGCCGAAGAAGACGTTCGCGACGGAGCGGCCCATTGCGCGGGCCATCATCAGCGTCAGGAGCGTGCCCGACGCGCCGACGAGCATCCCGCTGACGATCAGGACGTTCTGGTCGAGCACGAAGCCGGTCGCAGCCGCCGCAACGCCCGTGAACGCGTTCAGCAGCGAGATCACCACCGGCATGTCCGCGCCTCCGATCGGGAGCACGAAGAGCACGCCGAAGGCGAGCGCGCCGCAGACGATGATCGCCAGCAGCCAGAGCTTCTCGGGCCCGACGACGATCACGATCCCGATCGCGACCAGCCCGGCGAGGAGGCCCAAGTTGGCGAGCTGCTGGCCGGGATACGTGATCGGGCGGCCGCCGATCAGCTCGCGCAGCTTCGCGAAGGCGATCATCGAGCCCGAGAAGGAGACGCTGCCGATCAGCGCCGAGAGCGCGACCGAGACCGACTCTTTCGCGCTCAGCCGCCCCGGCTCCGGAATGCTGTTGTGGAAGTCGGCGAGCGCGATCAGCGCCGCCGCTCCGCCGCCGACGCCGTTGAACAGCGCCACCATCTCCGGCATCGCCGTCATCTTCACCGCGCGCGCCGCGTAGGCCCCGATCGGCGCGGCGATCGCCATCACGATCAGGATCGAGGCGAAGTTCGTCAGGTTTGCGGTGAAGAACGTCGCGACGAGCGCGACCGCCATCCCGAACGCGCCGGCCCAGTTGCCGTACCGCGCGCGCGCCGGGTGCGAGAGAAACTGGAGCGCGATGATGAACGAGACGATCGTGACCAGGTAGCCGAGGTAGATCCAGTCCGACCGGCTCATGCCACTTCCCTTCCTCCGGTCGGGAAATGGTCAGGGACACCATCCAGGACGGGCCTCAATCGGTCTTCTCCGGCTCGGGCTGCTTCTTCTTCCGCGGCTTGAACATCTCCAGCATCCGGTCGGTGACGACGAAGCCGCCGACGACGTTGCCGGTGCCGAGGGCGACTGCGGCGAGCGTGATCACGCGCAGCCAGGTCGGCTGCCCGTGGATCCCGGCGACGATGATCGCGCCGACCAGGACGATTCCGTGGATCGCGTTGGTCCCGGACATCAGCGGCGTGTGCAGCAGCGTCGGCACCTTCGAGATCACCTGCACGCCGAGGAAGGCGGCGAGGATCAGGACGGTCAACTGCAGGAGGAAACCTCCGCTCGTGCTGGCGAGCACGGTCACGTCGTCGCGTTCTCCTTTCGCGTCACGCAGGCGCCCGCGGTGATCTCGTCCTCCCAGTCGAGCCGGAGCTCGCCCTCGGGCGCGAGGTGAGTGAGCAGGGCGAGGATGTTGCGCGCGTACAGCCGGCTGGCGTCGGAGGCCATCTCGCTCGGCAGGTTGGTGAGGCCGACGATCGTCACGCCTCCGTGCACGACCTCGCGACCCGGCTCGGTCAGCTCGCAGTTGCCGCCGGTCTCGGCGGCGAGGTCGACGATCACGGACCCGGGCCGCATCGCGTCGACGGCACTCGCCGGGATCAGCTTCGGCGCGGGCCGGCCGGGGATCGCAGCCGTCGTGATCACCGCGTCGAAGTCGGGCAGCCGCTTCTCCAGCTCCCCCTGCTGCTGCGCCTGCTGCTCGGGGGTCAGCTCGGTGGCGTAGCCACCCGCGGTCTCCTCGCCCCGAACGCCGAGGTCGAGGAACTTCGCGCCCAGCGACTCGACCTGCTCCTTCACCGCCGGCCGCACGTCGAATCCGGAGACCACGCCGCCGAGGCGGCGCGCGGTCGCGATCGCCTGCAGCCCGGCCACGCCTGCGCCGAGGACGAGCACCTTCGCCGGCTGGACGGTGCCGGCCGCCGTGGTCAGCATCGGCAGGAAGCGGGGGAGGCGGTCGGCGGCGAGCAGAGCGGCCTTGTACCCGCCCACGGTCGCCTGGGAGGAGAGGGCGTCCATCGACTGCGCGCGCGTGATCCGGGGGATCGACTCCATCGCGAAGCCGACGACGCCCTGCGCCGCGAGCCGGTCGATGCCCTCCTGGTCGGTGAGCGGCTGGAGGAAGCCGATCAGGACGGTGCCGCTCGCGAGCCGTCCGATCTCCTCGGCGGAGGGCTTCTGCACCTTGACCACCGCGTCCGCATCCCAGGCGCCGTCCGCGACTTCCGCTCCCGCCTCCTCGTACGCCCCATCCACGAACGAAGCGGCGCTTCCCGCGCCGCGCTCGATCACGATCGAGTGTCCGGCCTCGACGAGCCTGGCGACCACCTCCGGCACGAGCGCGACCCGCCGCTCACCCGGGGCGGTCTCCTTGGGGACGCCGACTCGCATATGGCTCGAACTCTAGATGAGTCGGCAGCCATAGACTGGTCGAGCCTCACCCATGGAACACCTCCTGACCAGCGCGGGCCTCGGCCTGCTCTTCGTGCTCGTGATGCTGGAGTCGGCGGGGATTCCCCTGCCCGGCGAGACGGCGCTGATCGCCGCTTCGATCCTCGCCTCGCGCGGTCATTACCGGATCTGGGAGGTGATCGCGATCACTGCCGTGGCGGCGATCGTCGGCGACAACGGCGGCTACTGGGTCGGCCGCCGCTGGGGCCGCCGGCTGCTGACGAAGTGGAAGCGCATCGAGCGGTTCAGCGAACGGGTCTTGCCTCCCGCGGAGCGCTTCTTCGAGGCGCACGGCGGAAAGACGGTGTTCCTCGCGCGCTTCGTCGCCATCCTCCGCTTCACCGCCGCCTGGCTCGCCGGCGTGACCAGGATGCGGTGGTGGCGGTTCCTGCTCTGGAACGCGGCGGGCGGGATCTGCTGGGCGACCGGCGTCGGCCTGCTCGCCTACTACGGCGGGAGGGCGGCCGCGGACGCGTTCGACCGCTACGGCTGGATCGGGGCAGGGGCGATCCTGGTGCTCGCGATCCTCGTTGTCGGCGGCCTCCACCTGTGGCGTCGGAGGATGCTCCCGGAGGGAGGGAAGTGATCGGCAGCGCAGAACCTCTCCGGCCGTGGGGGCTCTCCTCGCTCTGTGCGACGCGGTCGAGTCGTGCGACCCGTACACGCGCGGGCACTCGGCGCGAGTCGCCCGGATGGCGTGCGAGGTCGGGCACCGGCTCGACGTCGGTCACGTTCAGCTGACCCTCCTGCGGCTCGGCGGCGCGCTCCACGACGTCGGCAAGCTGGCGGTGTCGCGCACCGTGCTGAACAAGCCGGGCCCGCTGACAGACGAGGAGCTCGTCGAGGTGCGCGCGCACCCGGAGATCGGCGCGCGGATGGTCGCGCTCGAGCAGGCCCTGCGCCCGGCCCTTCCGGCCGTGCTCCATCACCACGAGCGCTGGGACGGCGCCGGCTACCCGGCCGGTCGACGGGGGCCGGCGATCCCGCTGGAGGCGCGGATCCTGGCAGTCGCGGACGCGTTCGACGCGATGACCTCCGACCGGCCCTACCGGGCGGCGCTGCCTGCCGGCGCGGCCGCCGAGGAGCTCGGCCGCTGCGCGGGCACGCAGTTCGACCCCGAGGTCTGCCGCGTGTTCCTGGAGGCTTGGGAATCGAGCGCGTTCGGCGCCCCCGTCTCGCTGCGCCTGGCAGGCTAGAGCGTCGCCCAGACCTCGAGCTTCGTTCGGACGCGTGTGATCACCTCGTCCGTGAACTCGGTCGTGCCGAGGTGGCCGCCGAGATCGGCCGTGCGCGCGCCCTGGGCGACCGCCTCCAGGCACGACTCCCTGATCGCCCGGCTCGACTGGGCCGTTGCATCGGCGAAGGCGAGCAGCGCCGCGCCGGCGAGGATCATCGCCATCGGGTTCGCGACGTTCTTGCCCGTGAGGGACGGCGCGGTGCCGTGCGCCGCCTCGGCCACGACCGCGTTCGGCTCGAAGTCCAAGTCGAACGCCACCACCAGCGATTCGGCGCCGGCAATCGAGCCGAAGAGCGGCAGGACGAGGTCCGAGAGGATGTCGCCGTCGCGGTTGAGGGCCGGGATGATCAGAGGGTCGCCCGCGGACGCGACCAGGAGCGCGAACGTCGCGTCGATCAGCTGCGGCTCGTACGGCACGTCCGGGTGACGGGCGGCGGCCGCGTCCATCTCCTCCTTCAGCATCCCCTCGTAGGTCGGGCTGACGGTGTACTTCGGTCCGCCGAAGACCGTCGCGCCCGTGCGCTCCGCCTCGCGGAACGCGAACTCGGCGACCGCATGGCAGATGCGCCGCTCGATCCGCTCCGTGCGAAAGGCGGCCTCGTCGTCGCCCTCCCCCTCGCGCCACTCTGTCGCCCCGTAGGCGTCGCCCACCGCCATCCGCACGACCGAGATCGGCGCGTGGACGCCGCCGAACGGGACGACGCCCGGGATCCGGCGACCCGTGCGGACGATCACCTTGCCGCCGATCTCCTCGCGGAGGATCCTGTTCGGCGAGCCGACGTCGTCGCGGCCCTCGGGCGTGATCGTCGCCGCCTTCAGCCCCAGCCCTGCCGCTCGAATGGCCTCTGCAGCCTCGTGGACGACCCGGTTTCCCGTCGCGCGGCGGTTGCCGAGCGAGAGGTCGAAGCGTGGGAACGACAACTCGATTCCGGTCACATCCGGCGCGAGCACCCGTAACGCCTCCTCCAGCAACTCCTGCCCGGTCTCGTCCCCTTCCAGCACGACGATCGTCGACGTGTTCACGACCGGCATTGTCTCAGGAGGCCTGCCGCGGCAGCAGCGACCTCTGCGAGCCCGGCGAATTTCTGGCTCCGCGCAGTTCGCTCGACGCAATCCCGGGCACGGACTCGGGCGTTCGTTCGCCGTCGCGACGGAAACGCCGTGACCGCCGTCATTCCGACTGCAATCGAACATCGGATTCGCGTCTGCATTTTCGGATAGGCTTCCCACACCATCTCGAAACAACAGGAGGAATTTCGTGGCCAGAAAGACGATCTTCGTGAGTGACCTGACTGGAAAGACGATCGACGAGAAGGAAGCGGCGACCGTCACGATCAAGTACGCGGACGCCCGTCGTGGCCAGGTCGTGCTCGACGTCAACGCGGGCGAGGTGGCCGATCTCGCCGCCAAGGGGACGAAGCAGGCACGGCGGGGCCGGAAGCCCAAGGGCGCCTCGGCCTGAACGGCGCGGGCCGCGCGCCCGCGAAATTGACGCACGTTCCACGGTCCGCTCCGGCCGCCGGCGAGGAGCCGTCGGATTCCGGGACTAGGATGGGCCGATGGCCCTGACGCTGCTGGCCGGGCCGGCAAATGCCGGCAAGGTCGCGCTTCTGCTCGATCGATACCTCGCGGATCTTCCCCGCGAGCCTGTCCTGATCGTGCCGACCGGGTCGGACGTCGAGCGGGTGGAGCGAGACCTGCTCACCCGTACCGGCGCCCTGCTCGGCGGCTCGATCGGGACGTTCGACGACGTCTTCGCGCGGATCGCGGCCGGAAACGGCGCGGCCCGTCCGGTCGCCGGCGACGCCGAGCGGGCCCTGATCCTGCGACGCGTGGTCGGTGGGGCGCGGCTCGGCGAGCTGCGCGGGTCGGCGCGGTTCTCCGGCTTCGCCGACGCGCTCGGCACGGCGATCGCCGAGCTCGAGGCCGGGCTGCTCGATCCCGACGAGCTCGGCGGCGATCTCGCCGAGCTGCATCGCCGCTACCGCGCCGAGCTCGACCGGCTCGGCGTCTGGGACCGCGATCTCCTCCGGCGGTACGCGGCCGACCGGCTCGCGGGCGACCTCGCGGCCTGGGACGGCCGCCCCGTCTACGCCTACGGGTTCGAGGACCTGAGCGCGGTCCAGTGGCGTCTGCTCGAGGCGTTCAGCGGCCGGACCGAGGTGACGGTATCGCTTCCGTACGAGCCCGGACGGCCCGCCTTCGCCTCGCTCGAGCGGACCGCGTCCGACCTCGCCCGGCTCGCCGACGGGAGCGTGGAGGAGCTGCCGCCCCGCTACGGCGAGTACGCCCACCCGGCCCTCGCGCATCTCGAGCGTGCGCTCTTCCAGGATCCGCCGCCGGCGGCGCCTCCGGCCGAGGGCGCGATCCGCTTCCTGGAGGGAGCCGGGACGCGTGCCACGCTCGAGCTCGTCGCGGACGAGGTGCTCGCCCAGATTCGCGCCGGGACGAAGCCGGAGGAGATCGTCGTCGTCTGCCCGTCGCTCGAGCGGTTCCGCGCTCCGCTCGAGTCGGCCTTCGGCGCGCTCGGGATTCCATACGCGCTCGACGCCCGCCCCAGGCTCGCGCAGGGAGCCTTCGGGCGTGCGCTGCTCGCCCTGCTCCGCTACGGCTGGCTCGGCGGCGGGCGGCGCGAGCTGTTCGGCTTCCTGCGCTCGCCCTACTCCGGCCTGCCGCGTGCGCACGCGGACTTCCTCGAGGGCCGGTTGCGGGGCCGTGGGATCCGGTCGCCCGAGCGCCTCGAGTCGACGATCCTCGAGCTGCGCGGCCAGCCTCTGCCGGCCCTCGAGCGCCTGCGCGCCGCCTCGACCTCACTGGGCGCCGTCCGCGAGCTCGCCGGCTCGATGCTCCGGGCCGCCCACGGCCTCGGGCGCCCGCCGGCGACCGAAGCTGCCCGGCAGGACCTCCGTGCCTACCAGGCCGTGCTCGTCCTCGTCGACGAGCTCGAGCGCTGGATCGCACGCGGCGGCGAGCTGGCGGCGGACGAGCTCGTCCTCGCGCTCGACCGCGCCCCCCTGCGCGTCGGAGCGCCCGCGCCGGGCAACGTCGCCGTCGTCGACCTGCTCCGCGCGCGCACGCGCCGTGCGGAGGTCGTCTTCGTCCTCGGGCTCGAGGAGGGGGTCTTCCCGCAGCGCACGGCGGGGCCGCCGTTCCTCGACGACGAGCGGCGCCGCGAGCTCGACGGCAGGGCGCGGCTGGCCGGTCCCGACCCGGTCTCCCGGGCGCGCTACCTCTTCTACACCGCCTGCACGCGGCCGTCCCGCCGCCTCTTCCTCGTGCGCGAGGCGGCGACCGACGACGGCGCGCCTCGCCAGGCGAGCCCGTTCTGGGACGACGTGCGCGCCGTCTTGCGGCCGGAGGACCCGCCGCGCGCGACGAGGCGGCGCGCGCTCTCCGAGCTCGTCTGGGCCCTCGAGTCCGCCCCGAGCGAGCGCGAGCGGTTGCGCTCGCTCGCCTGGCTCGCGACCACCGACCGGACGGCCGCCGACGCGGTCGCCCGCGCGAACGGGTGGGAGCGCCGTTTGCGCCGAGCGCTCCGGGCCTTCGACCGGCCGACACCTCTCGCCGATCCGGCGGTCCTCGAGTCGCTGCGCTCGCGCGAGCTCTTCGGGGTCACGGAGCTGGAGTCGTTCGCCGGCTGCTCCTCGATCTGGTTCGTCGAGCGGCTCCTGGATCCGAAGTCGATGGACGCCGAGGTCGACGCCCGCATGCGCGGCTCGATCGCACACCAGGCTCTCTTCAGGTTCTTCTCCGGGCTGCCCAAGAGGCTCGGGGTCGAGCAGGTGCCCGCGGAGCAGGTCGACGAGGCGCTGGAGTTCCTCGACGAGTGCCTGGACGAGGCGCTGGCGGGAGGCGCCGAGTCACGACTCGAGCTGACCGACCTCCAGCGCGCCGAGCTGCGGCAGGGTCTCCGGCGCGACCTCGAGGCGCTCGTCCGCGCCGAGGCCGAGTCACCTTCGCCCCTCGTCCCGCGGCGGTTCGAGGTCTCGTTCGGATCCGAGCGGTCCGCGCCCGAGTTGCAGCGCGGCCTCGACCTGGAGACCTTCAGGCTCTCCGGGAAGATCGACCGGGTCGACCTCGACCCGTTCGCCGCCCGCGGGATCGTCTGGGACTACAAGTCGGGGAAGAAGGCGCACAGCGCGGCCGAGATCGAGCGTGAGCTGCGGCTGCAGATCCCGCTGTACATGCTCGTACTCCGCGACCTGGTCGGGGTCGAGCCCCTGGGCGGGCTCTACCGCCCGCTGTCGGGCGACCGGAAGGCACGCGGCCTGCTCCGGGCCTCGGCGCGGGCGGACGGGGTTCCGGGCCACTCGGCGCGCGACTACGTGGACGAGGACGCCTTCTGGGGCTCGCTCGGGCGAGCGCAGGCGGGCGCGCGGGCGATCGTCGAGCGGATCCGCTCGGGAGACGTCCGGCACGACCCGCGTGACGGCTCGTGCCCGTCCTGGTGCAGGCTCGGCCCGATGTGCCGGGTGAGGAAGGCCTGATGGCCGCGACCGTGGAGCGGCCGCCGACCGCCGAGCAGCATGCGGCGATCGAGGCGGACGGCCTCGTCTTCGTCTCCGCCGGCGCGGGCACGGGGAAGACCTCCGTCCTCGTCGAGCGCTTCGTGCGCGCGGTCGAGAGCGGCGTCGACGTGGGCTCGATCCTCGTGATCACCTACACGGACCGGGCGGCGGCCGAGCTCCGCTCGCGGATCCGGGCACGCCTCGCAGGGCTCCGCCGGCCGGAGCTGACCCGCGACCTCGACGGTGCCTGGATCTCGACCATCCACGGGTTCTGCCTGCGGCTGCTGAAGCAGCACCCGTTCGCCGCCGGCCTCGACCCGCGCTTTCGCCTCCTCGACGAGAGTCAGGCGGCCGTCCTGCGCGCGGAGGCCTTCGAGGATGCTCTCGGGTCGTTCTGCCGGGACGGGGGCGATGATCGCCTGGCGCTGCTCGCCACCTACGGGTCGGCCGCGCTGCGGCGGATGCTGACCGGCGTCTACGAGACCCTGCGCTCGGCCGGCCGCGGGCTCGAGCTCACGCTGGGTGACACTCCGGGGCTCGACGACCGGTTGGCGGCGATGCGCGGAGCCGCCGAGGCGAGCGGGGCCGACGAGGCGGCCAGGCTCGTCGAGCTGCTCGATCGGCGGCCGGCCCCCGAGTCGCTCCTCGACCTCTCCGGCTTCACGATCCGCGGCGACGACGACTACGAGCAGGCCAGGCACTCGCTCGAGCAGGCGGCGCTGAACGCTCTCGCCGCCCGCGATCGCGCGCTGCTCGAGGAGCTGCTCCGCGCCTTCGAACGCTCGTACCAGGCGGCGAAGGACCGCGAGTCAGCGCTCGACTTCGAGGATCTCCAGCTTCGCGCGCGCGACCTCCTCCGCGACGACGGGAGCATTCGCGAGCGCGAGCAGCTCCGCTTCCGGCAGGTCTGCGTGGACGAGTTCCAGGACACGAACAGGCTCCAGTGCGAGGTGATCGACCTGATCGCCCGCGGCGACCTGTTCTTCGTCGGCGACGAGTTCCAGTCCATCTACCGGTTCCGGCACGCCGACGTGGAGGTCTTCAAGGAGCGCCGACGGCAGGTGGGCGGCGTCCTGCCGCTCACGAGGAACTGGCGCTCGCGACCCGAGGTGCTCGCGGTCGTCAACCACCTGTTCGCCGCCACCTTCGGCGACGAGTTCCAGAAGCTCGTCGCCGCCGGCCGCTTCCCGGACCCCGCGTCCGGTCCGGCCGTGGAGCTGCTCGTCACCGACAAGCCGAGCTACCGGGAGAGCGGCACGACGTGGCGCCGCGGGGAGGCGCAGGCCGTTGCGCGGCGGGTGAGGGAGCTGGTCGACACGGGCGAGGCGGAGCCGGGCGAGATCGTCCTCCTCTTCGCGGCCGGAACCGACGCGGAGCAGTACGAGGAGGCGTTACGGGAGCTCGGCCTTCCGACCTACCGCGCCACCGGGCGCGGCTACTTCGGTCAGCAGCAGGTGCTCGACCTGCTCGGCTACCTTCGGCTGTTGCACAACCGGTACGACGACGAGGCGCTCGTCACCGTGCTCGCCTCGCCGTTCGTCGGGGTCTCGAACGACGGGCTCGTCACGCTGCGCCGCGCCGCGCCGAAGAGGCCGCTCTTCACCGGGCTCGAGAAGGGCATGCCCGACGGGCTGGGCGAGGACGACGCGCGGCTGCTGCAGGCGTTCCGCCAGCGGTACGACCGGCTGGCGGGCCTCGCCGGCACGGTCGGGCTGGAGCGGTTCTGCGAGCAGATCCTCGTCGAGCACGACTACGACCTTGCCGTCCTGGCCCGGTGGGACGGGCGCCGCCGGTACGCGAACCTGCGCAAGCTCGCACGGCTCGCGCGCTCGTACGAGGAGCTGCGCGGCCCGGACGTGGAGGGGTTCGTCCGCTTCGTCTCGGAGCAGGACGCCGCCGGCGTGAAGGAGCTGGAGGCGGTGGCCGAGGAGGAGGGCGCCGGCGCGGTGCGGCTGCTCACCATCCACGGCGCAAAGGGGCTGGAGTTCAAGGTGGTGGTGGTCGCGGACGCGGGCCGGGAGCGCCCGCCGACGAGCGGCGAGGAGATCATCTGCCTGCCCGACGGCCGGTTCGGCTTCAAGGTCCTGAACCCGGTCACGGGCAAGCGCCTTGGTGCGTTCGAGTACGAGCAGGTGAAGGACGTCGAGGAGGCCGCCGAGGGAGCCGAGCGGCTCCGTCTGTACTACGTCGCGATGACCCGCGCCGTCGACCGCCTGATCGTGGCGGGCTCGATCGACGCGGCATCGGTCCAGCCCGGGCGCCTCGACGTGAGGACGCCGATCGGCTGGGTGCTGGACCGCCTCGAGCTCGACGAGCTCGCAGACGGAGAGGTCGTGCGCGGCGACGCCCGCCTCGCGATTCGCGTCGACCGCTTCGCGGGCGACGCGGCGGAGGAGCCGGCGGAGGAGCCGGCGGCCGCGCAGCTCTCGCTCTTCGATGCAGCGCCGTCTGCCCCGGTTCTCGAGGCGCCCGCCCTCCCGCCGATCGAGCCGGTCGCGGCGCCGCCCGTCGAGCCCGTCCGCCGCCTCTCCTACTCGGCGCTCGCGCTCTTCGAGCGCTGCCCCTACCGGTTCTACGCGGAGCGCCTGGCCGGGCTCTCGCCGGTGGACGGCGCCGGCCGCCTGCCCGGAGTGCCGGGGCTCGCCGGGAGCGAGATCGGCGACGCCGTGCACAGGCTGCTCGAGCGGGTCGACCTCGCCGCGCCCGTGCCGCCGTCGCTCGACCAGGTGCTGGCGTGGTATCCGGCCGCGACCGCGGACGAGCTGGAGCGGATCGGGGGCCTGATCGAGGCCTTCTGCAGCTCGCCGCTCGCGGTGCGCCTCGGCGGGCTCGGAGGAGTCTCGTCGGAGCGGCCGTTCGCGTTCGAGCAGGACGGCGTCCTCTTCCACGGCGTCTTCGACGTCCTCCACCTCGAGGAGGGAGCCGCCCTCGTCGCCGACTTCAAGTCGAACGCCCTCGGCGAGCTCGAGCCTGCAGAGGTGGTGGAGGCCGATTACCGGCTCCAGCGCCTCGTGTACACGATCGCCTGCTTTCGCACCGGAGCGGAGGAGGTCGAGGTCGTCTACCAGTTCCTCGAGCGTCCGGACGATCTCGTCCCCGCCTCCTTCCGCCGGGACGAGCTGCCGGGGCTGGAGGCGGAGCTGTCGCTCGCGATCGCCCGGATCCAGGCCGGCGAGTTCCCGCCGCGCCCGAGCGACCTGGCGTGCGCCGGGTGCCCGGCGCTGGACGTGGTCTGCGCGGGGCCCGCGCTGTCCGGCCACGCTCCGGGGCCCTGACAGCATGCGTTGGGCCCCGGTGGCGGGGCCCAACGCCCAGGAGGCGAGCTTCCCCGACCTACGACTGCGCCAGCCCGGCGAGCCGTCGCCTGCTCCCGGCCGCACGGAGGACGCCCACACCGCCGAGGGCGGCACCGAGGGCGACGCCGGCGCCGACGGCTGCGTCCGACCAGCTGAAGCCGTTCGAGCTCTCGCCCGTGACGACGATTGTCTGCGGGGTGCCTCCTGCGTATCCGCCTCCGCCGTCGGCGGCGACCATCGCCTGCGCCGACGACGCGAAGCCGAGGGTTGCGATCGCGGTTGCCAGGGCCAGCCATCTGCGGATCCTCGGTTGCCTCCGACGCATCATCCGGTCCTCCTTGTCGTCTGTCGATTGCCTCATACCCAGGAGACGGCGTGGCGCCCGGAGCTCTTCCACTCGTGCCGCAGCCGTGACAATGCGCGTGTGACGGCCGTGACAGTTCGCCCATGATCGACACGCAGCTCTTCGGCGACCTGCCCGAGGTGGAGCTGCGCCGGCTCGTCACGGTCGCCCGGAGACGAAGGTTCGGCCGCGGCGAGGTCGTCTTCCACCGTGGCGATCCGGCCGACACCCTCCATCTGGTCGTGAGGGGGCGTTTCAACGCTCGCGTGACGACCCAGCTCGGAGACACGGTGACGGTTGCGATCCACGGTCCCGGCGAGGCGTTCGGCGAGCTCGCCCTCGTCGAGACGGGGGCGCCGCGTTCGACCACGGTCGCGGCCCTCGAGGCCGCCGAGACGCTCGCGATCGATCGCGACGCTTTCGACAGGTTGCGGCGCGAGTACTCGGAGGTGAACGAGGTGCTGGTGCGCCTGCTCGCGGACCGGGTCAGGCGCGCCAGCGACCGCCTGCTCGAGGCGCTCTTCGTTCCGGCCGAGACCCGCGTGCTCCGCCGGCTGCACGAGCTCGCGCACCTGTACGGCCGATCGTCGCCCGGCACCGAGGTCGCGCTCACCCAGGACGAGATCGCCGGGCTGGCAGCCACGTCGCGCGCAACCGCGAACCGTGTCCTCCGTGCCGAGCAGAGCCGTGGCACCGTGCGCCTCTCGCGCGGGAAGCTGGTCGTGCTCGATCCTGCCGACATCGCGAGGCGCGCACGCTCCTCCGCCCTCGACCGCGCCTAGTTGCTCCTCTGACACGATCGCGCAATGGCCAGGAGCTTCGTCGGCGAGGCACGGAAGCGGGTGGGCCCGAAGAAGGAGCGGATCGAGCCGATCGTCGAGCGCCTGCTCGCCGAGCACCCGGACGCGACGATCGCGCTCCGGTACCGCTCCGAGCTGGAGCTGCTCGTCTCCGTGATGCTCTCGGCCCAGACGACCGACGTGAACGTGAACCGCGTGACCGAGCGGCTGTTCGAGAAGTACCGACGGCCGGAGGACTACCTCGCCGTCCCGGTCGACGAGCTCGAGCGGGACATCTACGCGACCGGCTTCTTCCGCCAGAAGGCGAAGGCGCTGCGGGGGACGATGGCGATGCTGCTCGCCGAGCACGGCGGCCGCGTCCCCCGGCGGCTGGAGGAGCTCGTCCGCCTGCCTGGCGTCGCGCGCAAGACGGCGAACGTCGTCGCCGCCGAGCTGGGCGAGCCGCAGGGAATCGTGGTCGACACGCACGTCCGGCGGCTCTCGCAACGGCTCGGCCTGACGAGGAAGGACGACCCCGTGAAGATCGAGCGGGGCCTCCAGCGACTCGTCCCCCGCGAGCGCTGGGGCGTGTTCCCGCATCTGCTGATCTGGCACGGCCGCCGCGTCTGCCTCGCCCGCGTCCCCCGCTGCGAGGACTGCGTGCTCGCCGACCTCTGCCCGTCGTCGCGCGTCTAGGGTCCCCCGGTGCCCAACCTGAAGACACCGCGCCTGCGGCTCCACGCTCTCACCGCCCGGGAGGCCGAGACGCTCCACGCCGGCGAGCCGCTCGCAGGCTGGCGTTACGCGGACGACTACCCCCTGCCGGACACGAAGGACGGCGTCGGCCTCTTCCTCCGCCACGGTGTCCGGGACTTCGGCTTCCACCTCGTCGTTCGCCGCGAGGACCGTATCGTGATCGGCGAGATCGGCTTCGTCGGGCCTCCGAGGGCCGGCGCGGTCACGATCGGCTACGCGATCGTCCCCACGGCGCGGCGGCAGGGCTACGCGACCGAGGCGATCCGGGCGCTCACCGCCTGGGCGCTCGAGCAACCCGGGGTGCGCACGGTGCGTGCGCAGACGCTGCCCGACAACGAGCCCTCGATCCGCGCGCTCCTGCGCGCCGGCTTCATCGAGGAGGAGCCGGCTCCGCGAGTCAAGCGCTTCGCCTACCGGGGCGAGAGCGCGACGAGCAGCCCGCCGTCGTCGTCGTAGGCCGGGAAGAGGTCGGCGACCACCGGCTTGACGACGCCGGCCTTCGTGCGCAGCTCGAGGCGCTCGCCGAGCCGGCGGACGCCCCATTCGAGCGCGAGCGCGACCGGGTTCTTGCCGTCCTCGAACCCCGCGAGCCCGAGCCGGTCCACGACTCCCTGCCCCATGAGCTCGCCCTCGCCGTATCCGGTGAGCTCGAAGACTCCCCGGCCGGAGGCGAGGATGCGCCCTCCCTGGTCGCACACGACGAGCCCCGTGTTCGGGCCCGGGTAGTAGTCGTCCATCAGCTCGAACAGGAAGCCGAAGCCGCACCGGTGGCACGCGACGGTGTCCCGCGACAATCCCTCGAACCCGTCGATGTCGATCGACCGGTCCTTGCAGTTCGGGCAGATGTAGAACGGCACTCGGCCAGGGTAGCCGTGGCTGCGGCGCGGTGATTCAGAGCCATCGCTTCCGCCGGAAGTAGAGCAGCTGGGCGAGGGTGGTGACCGCGATCAGCCCGAGCGAGTAGTAGTAGCCCCACCACCAGGAGAGCTCCGGCATATGTCTGAAGTTCTGGCCGTACAGCCCCACGATCAGCGTGGGGACGAGCACCAGCGAGGCGACCACCGTCAGCCGCTTCATCACCTCGTTCTGCTCGTTCGCGATCTTCGACTGGTGGTAGTCGCGGACGCCCGCGACGAGGTCGCGCGCCAGCTCGAGGTTGTCGGCGGCGCGGAGCAGCTTGTCGTAGGCGTTGCCGAAGCTGAGCTCGACGTCGTGAGTGAAGACCTCCTGGCCGCCGAACTCGATCCGGTTGTCCACGACCTGGCGGATCGCGTCGCGGGTGGGCGCGAGCGTCCGCCGGATGTGCAGCAGGTCGTGGCGAAGCTCCGAGAGCCGTGTCCGGACGCGCTCCGAGTCCCACTCCTCGACATGGTCCTCGAGGTCGTCGATCTCCTCGTCGACGTCGTCGACCAGGTCGAGGAACCGCTCCGCGACGTCGTCGGCGAGGTGGTAGGCGATCATCGCGACGTTCTCGTGGTCCCGGCACGCCTCTCGCGCCTGCGCGGGGTCCCACGGCGCCCGGCCCCCTTCCGGCGTCTTCCGCACGGTGACGAGCACGTCGCGCGTCATCACCACGTCGACCTCCTGGTAGTAGAGCGTGTCCTCGTCGACGACCACGACCGGGACGAGGAAGACTCCGAAGACGTAGTCGCCGTGCGACTCGAGCTTCGGCCGCGGCTCGTCCGCGTGGCGGGCGGGCGCGACCAGCTGCTCCATTGCGCGGTCGTGCACGGCGGCGGGCAGACGACCGCGAAGCTCGTCGCGGCTCGGGTCGAGCAGATCGATCCAGCGGTCCCCCGCGACCATGCGCAGGCAACGCTAGCGTCGCCTTCGGCCGGCGCTGACTAGACGCGGGGCGCGGTGAGGGCGCTCTCGACGTGGCCCGCGCGCGTGGCCAGGAAACGCTCGGCGTCGAGCGCCGCCATGCAGCCCGAGCCCGCCGCCGTGACCGCCTGCCGGTAGGTGTGATCCTGAACGTCGCCGGCGGCGAACACGCCCGGAACGTTCGTCTCGGTCGAGCCGGGCCTGGTGACGAGATAGCCGGCCTCGTCGTGGTCGAGCTGGTCGAGGAAGAGGGCGGTCGTCGGATCGTGGCCGATCGCGACGAAGAGGCCCCTGGCCTCGAGCTCGCGGGTGTCGCCGGTCTCGACGTTCCGGAGCAGGACGGCACGCATCTTCCCGTCGTCGCCCGCGAGCACCTCCTCGACGGCGAACGGGGTCAGGAACCCGATCTTCTCGTTCGCCCGCGCGCGGTCGACCATGATCGGCGACGCGCGGAACTCGCTCCGGCGGTGGACGACCGTCACCCTGGAGGCGAACTTCGTCAGGAAGGTCGCCTCCTCCATCGCCGAGTCTCCGCCGCCGACGACGACAACGTCGAGGTCGCGGTAGAAGGCGCCGTCGCAGGTCGCGCAATAGGTGACGCCGCGGCCCTGCAGCGAGCGCTCCGACTCGAGCCCGAGCTGGCGGGCGGTCGCGCCCGTGGCCACGATCACCGACCCGGCCCGGTACTCGGCGTCGCCGGCCCAGACGTGGAACGGCCGCTCCGAGAAGTCGACCCGGGTGACGTCGTCCGTGACGAACTCGGCGCCGAACCGCTCCGCCTGGTAGCGGAACTGCTGCATCATCTCCGGCCCGAGGATCCCGTCCGGATAGCCGGGGTAGTTCTCGACGTCGCTCGTGATCATCAGCTGGCCGCCCCACTGGAAGCCCTCGATCACGAGTGGACGGAGGTTGGCCCGGGCGCTGTACAGCGCTGCGGTGTAGCCGGCGGGCCCGCCGCCGATCACGATCACCTCGCGGACGTCGCTCATACCTGTATTAAACGAGATTTCACCGCCGGTGATTCCTACCCCACGGCCGAGGCCGGGCGCGTGACTACAATCGCCCGTCGTCGACAAAAGGGGGCTACTGGGATGGCGGCAACGGTGAGCTGGGACGTACTGCGAGACCTCGCCGGCTTTCGCGCGGTCAAGGGGGCCGCCCTCACCGTCTACCTCGACCTCGACCCGGCGGTTGCGCCCACCGCGGGCGACGTCTCCACCCGGCTGAGCTCGCTCCTCTCCGAGGCTGCCCGGCACGCCGACCGCGGGGACCTGACGCACGAGCAGCGGAAGAGCCTGAAGGGCGACATCGATCGGATCCGGCGCTTCGTCGCGGAGGAGCTCGTCCGGGACGGCGCGCACGGCCTCGCCGTGTTCACCTCGGAGCTCGACAACCTGTGGCGCCCGATGACGCTCACCGAGTCGGTCCCGGACGCGCTGAAGGTGAACGACGAGCTGTACCTCGCCCCGCTCGTCCCGCTCGTCGGCCGGGGAGAGGGCGCCCTCGTCGCCGTCGTCGGCCGCGAGCGCGGCGAGCTCTACCGGCTGAGGGGCGGCAGGCTGCATGCCTTCGTCGACAGGACCGAGGAGCAGCCCGGACGGCACGACCAGGGCGGCTGGTCGCAGGCGCGGTACCAGCGCCATATCGAGCACCTCGTCCAGGAGCATCTCCAGCGGGTTGCCGGCGAGCTCGACCGGTGCGTGCGCCGCGGGCCCGAGCGGATCGTCGTCGTCTCCTGGGAGGGAACTCGCGCCGCCTTCGGCGACCTGCTGTCGAAGGACGTACAGGCGTCGATCGTCGGCTCGACGACGGCGGAGGCGCATGCCGGGCCGCCCGAGCTGCTCGAGGCGGCGCTGCCCGTCCTCGAGGAGTGGCGCGCGCGGGAGGAGGAGCGCGCGCTCGAACGCTGGCACGAGGAGGCCGGGCGCGACGGACGCGCGGCGGCGGGCTGGGGGCCGACGCTCGAGGCCGCCTCGGACGGGCGGGTCGAGCTCCTCCTCTACCAGGACGGGACGGAGCACCCGGCCTGGCGTTGCCCCAGCTGTGGACGCGTCGCCACCATCGCGGGGACGTGCCCGCTCGACGGCACCCGCATGGATGCGACCGCTGACGGGCTCGATCTCGCCGTCCACCAGACGCTCGCCAACGGCGGCAGCGTCTGGGCGGTGACGACGCACGACGACCTCGACGCCGTCGAGGGCATCGGCGCGCTGCTCAGGTACTAGCCGCCGCCCGCTGCGCGGCCGGCGGCTACCAGAGAGGCGACTGCCCGCGCCGCGACCTCACGCTGCGTCGGCGGCGGGCGGAGCGAGCTCCGGCTGCACGGCCTCGGCGCGGGTGAGCTCGGCGGCGGTGAGCGGGACCGACGAGCGCTCCAGCGGCTCGGTCTCGGGGAGGTGACCCGACCCCGCCCCGTGCTCCGCGAGCTTGCGTCCGGTGACGAGCAGCCGTCGCTCCAGCGACCCGGTCGCCTGGTTGTACGCGCCGACAGCCGTGTCGAGAGCGCGCCCGACCTTCGCGAAATGGGAGGCGAACACGCCGAGCCGCTCGTACAGCTCGCGGCCGAGCCCCGCGATCTCACGGGCGTCCTCGGCGATCGTCTCCTGCTGCCAGGCGTAGGCGAAGACCTTGAGCAGCCCGATCAGGGTCGTGGGCGAGGACGGCAGCACCCCGGACTCGGGGCCGACCTCCAGGAGCTCCGAATCGGCCTCGCAGGCCACCCGGAAGAAGGTCTCGTCGGGGAGGAACATGATCACGAACTCCGGAGCCGGCTCGAACTGCTGCCAGTACCGCTTCGCGCCGAGCCTGGTGATGTGCTCGCGCACCTGCCGCGCATGGCTCTGGAGATGCAGCCGCCGTTCTCCGTCGTCCTCGGCCTCCAGGGCGTCGAGATAGGCGGCGAGCGGGGCCTTCGCGTCGACGACGACGCGCTTTCCGCCCGGCAGGCGCACGAGGAGATCGGGGCGCAACGCGTGGCCCTCGCCGTCGGTGGCGGTCGTCTGCTCCTCGAAGTCGCAGTGGGCGAGCATCCCCGCCAGCTCGACGACGCGCCTGAGCTGGATCTCACCCCACCGCCCCCGCACGTGCGGGGCCCGGAGCGCGGTCCGCAGGTTGCCGGTCTCCGCGCGCAGCCGCTCCTGCCCCTCGGCGAGCGCCTTCACCTGCTCGGTCAGCGCACCATATGCGCGCTGGCGATCCCGATCGAGCGACTGCGTCTTCTCGTCGAAGACCTTCAGCGTCTCCGCGATCGGCTCGAGCTGCGTGCGGGCGAGCTGCAGGAACGAGTCGTTGCTCTCCCTCAGGGCCTCGGCGGAGAGCGCCTTGAAGGTGGTCGAGGCCTCGCCGGCCGCTGTCCGCTGCGCGGCGAGGCGCTCGCGCAGGACGAGCCAGGCGGCGAGAGCGCCCACGATTGCGCCGACGACGAAAGCTCCGATCAGCATCGGGCCGAAGAACGTAGCGGGCGGATCGGACGGAGCGGTCGCGGCCCGCCGGGCGGCGGGCCGCGACGGGATCACTCAGTGCTCGTGGTCGTGCTCGCCCTCGTGCTCGTGCTCACCCTCGTCCTGCGCCGAGGGCCTGCTCGTGTCGCCTTCCGGCATGGTCGCGGGCGGCGGTGCCGTCTGCATGCCTTCCGCGTCGTCCTTCTTGCGGCCGAGCAGCTTGTCCAGGAACCCCATCGTCGACTCCTATTCTCGCGGGGACGGAGATTGGAGTATCGAAAAAAGGCACGAAAAATGCCAGATCCGGCGAGCCCGAAAGCCTACCGGATCTGACGCGCGGGACTCTAATCCAGTCGCAGACCGCCTGTCAAGCACGAAATCGTCGCACGTTGCGACCTTTTGGCGCGCGAACGAACGGAACACACGTTCTCCGACCGCGGCCCTCCGTACGCTGTTGCGCGTGGAGTCGCTGTTCGGTCCGGGTGGGCGCCTCGAGCAGGTGCTCGCAGGCTACGAGGCGCGTCCCGAGCAGGTCGCGCTCGCGACCGCCGTCGAGGCCGCCCTCGCCTCCGCCGAGCATCTGCTCGCCGAGGCCGGGACGGGCACCGGCAAGAGCCTCGCCTACCTGATTCCGGCGCTCGAGTCGGGCCGGCGGGTGGTGGTCTCGACCGCGACCAAGGCGCTCCAGGAGCAGCTTCTCACCAAGGACGTGCCGGTGGCCGCCGCCGCGCTCGGCCGCGACGTGAAGGTCGCCGTCCTGAAGGGACGCCAGAACTACCTGTGCCGTAACGCGCTGCACGGCTTCGAGCTCCTCGGCGGGCAGCTCTTCGACCGCGCCGGCGACGGGGCCGCGTTCGAGGCGATGCGCGGCTGGATCGAGACGACCGAGACCGGCGACCGGGCCGAGCTCGAGGTCGAGCCGCCCGATGCGGTGTGGGCGGAGATCGCCGTGGGCGGCGACCGCTGCCTCGGGCGCCGGTGCGTGTTCGCCGGGGCGTGCTTCTCCGAAGCGGCGCGCGAGCGCGCCTCGCACGCCGAGCTCGTCGTCGTCAACCACGCCCTCTACTTCGCCGACCTCGGCCTCCGCTCGCGCGACGTTCCCGCCGTGCTTCCCGAGCACGACGCGGTCGTGTTCGACGAGGCGCACAGGCTCGAGGAGTCGGCTGCCGCCTGGCTCGGCGGCCGCGTCAGCGGGCCCGTGATCCAGCGACTCCTCCGGGACACGGACCGTGCCTGCCGCGAGGCGATGGTTCCCGCGCCGGCACGGGCGCTCGACCGGGTCGAAGCCGCCGGGCTTCGCCTGCTCGCCGCGGTCGCGCCTGCCTCCGGCCGCAGGCGGCTGCGCGAGGTGCCGGTGGAGCCGGTCGACGCGCTGGCCGCGCGCCTCGGCGAGCTGGCGAAGGCGCTCGAGGGGAGGAGCGACGAGGTGGACGCGGTGGCCGTCCGGGCGGTCCGGCTCGCCGCGGACGCGGCCGCGTGCCTCGAGGACGACGACGGCAACCGGGTGGTCTGGGCCGAGCCGGACCTGCTCGCCTGGGCGCCGATCGACGTCGGCCCCGCGCTCGAGGAGCTGCTCTGGGGCGCAGGCCCGACCGCCGTGCTCGTCTCCGCGACGCTCGACGCGGGCGGCGAGTTCGGCTTCGTCCGGGAGCGGCTCGGCCTCCATGAGGCCCGAGAGCTGACGGTGGGCTCGCCGTACGACTTCCGCTCGCAGGCGCTCCTCTACCTGCCGCGCGGGCTGCCGAGCCCGCGGGCCGACGGCGCGCTGGCGCGGGTCGTCGACGAGGTCGCCGCCCTCTGCCGGCTGTCCGCGGGCCGTGCGCTCGTGCTCACCAGCTCGTACCGCGCGCTCGAGGCCGTGGCGGGCGGAATCCGCGGGCGGGTGCCGTACGAGGTCCTGGTCCAGGGCGAGGCGCCGCGCGAGCGGCTGCTCGACCGCTTCCGCGACGAGGTCGCGTCCGTGCTCGTCGCCACGTCCACGTTCTGGCAGGGAGTCGACGTGCCGGGCGAGTCGCTGTCGCTGCTCGTGATCGACAAGCTTCCCTTCGCGGCCCCCGGCGACCCGCTCGTCGAGGCGAGGTGCGAGCGGATCGCAGCGCTCGGGGGCGACTGGTTCCGCGAGTACTCGCTGCCCTCGGCGGTGCTCCAGCTCCGTCAGGGCTTCGGCCGGCTGATCAGGTCTCACGCCGACCGTGGCGTGATCGCGATCCTCGACCCGCGCCTCCGGACGCAGCCGTACGGGCGCGCCTTTCTCGACTCGCTGCCGCGGTGCCCGATCGCCTCCGAAAGAGCTGCGGTCGCGGAGTTCTTCGCCCAGGAAGCGCTGCTCAGCGCCTGATACCCTGGCCAGCCCGTGGCGAAGAGGAAGCCCCGCACCGCCCCAACCTCCGCGCAGGGTCCAGGCGCCGAAGCGGCGGCACGAGCCCCATTCGGGGCTGAACGACCGGCAGAGGCGGTCGCTCCTGTTCGGCGTCTCGGGTGCCGGGATCGTCGTGCTGGCGGTCGTCGTGATCTTCGTCCTCGTCAAGGGCGGCGGGAGCAGCAGCGCCGGCAACCCGCAGGCGATCGCCGCGACCATGCGCGCCGCGGGCTGCACCCTGTCCACGTCGAAGGCCTCGCCGTCGGCGCAACACATCCAGAACCTGACCGACGCGGTCACGTACTCGACCTACCCACCGACGAGTGGCAAGCACTACGCCGCCCCGGGCCTCTGGGGCAACTACACGCAGACGGTTGACCCGCGGCAGGCCGTGCACAACGAGGAGCACGGCGGGATCGTGATCTGGGAGGGGCCGAACGTCTCCGACGCGGAGCGCCAGGCGGTCTCCGAGTTCTACGACTCGAGCCCGAACGCGATGCTCGTCACCCCGATCGACGAGCGGACCTCCGGCATCACGTACCCCGCCCACAAGGCACCGGGCGCGAGCATCTACCTGACCGCGTGGACGGTTCAGATCAAGAACGGGAACATCACGAACGGGAAGAACGTGGTCGCGAGCTGCCCGCGCTTCGACCGGCGGGCGTTCGCCGCGTTCCGCGACGAGTTCCGCGGCAAAGGCCCCGAGCGCTACTCGGTCTCCAGCCTCACGCCCGGGACCTGACGCACCCGCCGCGCCGCGCCGGTCCTGCCGCGCCCGGGGCGGGCTATCCTGGCTCGCGCCGGGGTGGCGGAACTGGCGAGACGCGCCTGGCTTAAAACCAGGTGTCCCCATCGGGGGCGTACGGGTTCGAGTCCCGTCCCCGGCACCAGAGACGGCCTGCGAGAAGGCGTGCCCTCCTCGGCGGACCGGCCCTGCTATAGCTCTTGCCGGTGCTGATTCCGCGCGTCTTCCACCAGGTCTGGGTCGGGCCCGACCCTCTCCCGCAGGAGTTCGCGCGCTACGGGCGGACGTGGCCCGATCACCACCCTGGGTGGGAGCTTCGCCTCTGGACGGAGGAGAACCTGCCCCAGGGGCTCCGCCGGCCCGAGGCGTACGAGCGGCTGCGCTCGCCGGTCGAGCGCTGCGACATCCTCCGCCTGGAGCTGGTCTGGCGGTTCGGCGGCGTCTACCTCGATACCGACTTCGAGTGCCTGCGCTCGATCGAGCCGCTGATCGAGGACCTCGACTTCTTCACCGCCGCGGTCGGCAAGGGCCGGGTCAACCACGCGATCATCGGGGCTGTCCCGGAGCATCCGATCCTGGATCGGGCGCTCGAGGAGATCCGCCCGGGCGAGTTCCGCGGCTACGACAAGCGGAGGACCGGCCCGATCTTCTTCGACGGGATCGTCAAGCGCCATCCGGAGGCAAGGGTCTTCGAGCAGGAGCTCTTCTACGCGAAGGCGACGGCGGTGGACGAGCGCGCGTACGCGGTCCACCACGACGCGAATGCGTGGAAGGACTCCGCGTTCCGGGCCGACGAGGCGGCCCGGAAGGCGCGCAAGGCGCAGAAGAAAGCGCGGAAGGCGAAGGCCGAGGCGCGGCGGTGGCGCGAGCTGTACGAGCAGTCGGAGGCGCAGCTCGCGGAGGCCCGGCGGGTCCTCCGGCCGGTCCTGGGAGCCCGCCGGCTGCTCAGTCGGCTGCGGCGGCGCTGACGACGGCCACGGCGGGCGCGAGGACGCTCAGCGCCTGCCGCCGTCGCCGAAGGAGTCCTCGGCGAGGCCGGTGACCTTCGAGAGCAGGCCGGTCAGCTCCACCGGCACGACCAGCTTCGTCGCCGGCGAGCTGCCGATCGCCTTCAGCGCCTCCAGGTACTGGAGGCTCATCGTGTTCGCGTCGATCGTCTGCGCGACCTCGAAGATCTTCGCCAACGCCATCGAGAAGCCCTCGGCCCGCAGGATCGCGGCCTGGCGATCGCCCTCGGCGGTGAGGATCGCGGCCTGCTTCTCGCCCTCGGCGACCGTGATCGCCGCCTGCTTCGACCCTTCCGCCTCCGTCACGACCGCGCGGCGCGTCCGCTCTGCCGACATCTGGCGGGTCATCGCCTCCTGCACCGCCGGCGGCGGGGTGATCTCGCGGACCTCGACGTTCGTCACCTTCACGCCCCAGCGCTCGGTCACCTCGTCGAGCTTCGTCCGCAGGACCGCGTTCATCTCCTCCCGCTTCGACAGCACGTCGTCGAGCGACATGTCGCCGACGACGCTGCGGAGCGTGGTCGCGGCGATGTTCTCCGCCGCGCCGGCGAAGTTCTGCACCTTGACCACGGAGTCGACCGCGTCGACGACGCGGTGGAAGACGATGAAGTCGATCGAGATCGGCGCGTTGTCCTTCGTGATCCCCGTCTGCTGCGGGATCTCGAGGAACTGCTCGCGGAGGTCGACCAGGACGGGGCGGTCGACGATCGGGATCAGGACGATGATCCCCGGCCCCTTCGTGCCGATGCAGCGCCCGACGCGGAAGACGACGATCCGCTGGTACTCGCGGACGATCTTGATCGCGGTCGCGGCAAGGAGGACGAGGAGCCCGGCGACGACCGCGATCACGACGACGACGGCGATCACGCCCTCCAGTCTGACGCGTGCCGCGCCGAAAGGCCAGGCCCGGTCCGGACGGAGCGCCCCGAGAGCTGCGGAACAGCCGGCCGGGGCGGAGATCAGCCGTCGCCCGCGCCCTGCGACAGGCGCAGCGCGCGAGCGGTGCGACGCTTCCTCCCGGCTACCGTCGCCAGAGAACGGCGAGCGCGCCTCCCATGTAGGCGACGAGGGAGACGAAGGCGCTCAGCTTCAGAGATCGTGTCATTCGGAACACCTCGCTTCGGCACCTGAACATCGGCTCGCCGGCGCCGTTCCTTGAGCGCTTCCGGCGCCGCTCCGTACACTGCCCGCGTGTCGGGCGTTCGCCAGGTGACCGCGGGCCGGCCTCCCCTTGAATGGGAGACGCCGCTCTTCCACACCGCCCTCGCCCAGTTCGAGCAGGCGGTCCCGCACGCGGACGTCTCCGACGCTGTCGTCGAGCGGCTGAGCCAGCCGGAGCGCGCGACGATCGTCTCGGTGCCGGTCAGGCTCGACGACGGGCGCCGGACGGTCTTCCCGGGCTACCGGGTCCAGCACTCGACCGTGCTCGGCCCGACGAAGGGCGGCGTCCGGTACGACCCCCACGTCTCGCTCGGCGAGTGCGCGGCGCTCGCGATGTGGATGACCTGGAAGTGCGCGCTCCTCCGCCTCCCCTACGGAGGCGCGAAGGGCGGGATCCGCTGCGATCCGCGGGCGCTCTCGGCCCGGGAGCTCCAGGCGGTGACGCGCCGTTTCACCGCCGAGCTCCTGCCGGTGATCGGGCCCCAGCAGGACATTCCCGCGCCCGACATGGCGACCGACGAGCAGACGATGGCGTGGATGATGGACACGTACTCGATGCAGGTCGGGTACGCGGTTCCGGAGATCGTCACCGGAAAGCCGATCTCGATCGGCGGGTCGGTCTTCCGGGCCGAGGCGACCGGAGCAGGCGTGGTGATGGTGATCGAGCGCGCGTGCCGCCGGCTCGACCGCGTCCTCGCCGGCCAGCGCTGTGTCGTCCAGGGCTTCGGGAAGGTCGGCGCGATCGCGGCGCTCGAGCTGCACGAGCGCGGAGCGGTCGTCACCGGCGTCTCGGACGTCTCCGGCGGCCTCCACGACGAGAACGGCCTCGACGTCCCCGCCCTGCACGCACACGCGCTCGAGCACGGGCACGCCTCGCTCGCCGAGGCGACCGGGGAGCACGTCACGAACGAGGAGCTGCTCGAGCTGCCCTGCGACATCCTCGTCCTGGCCGCGCTCGAGGATCAGGTCAGGGCCGACAACGCCCCGCGGGTGAAGACACGAATGGTCGCCGAGGGGGCGAACGGTCCGACCTCGCTCGAGGCGGACGAGATCTTCGCCGACCGGGGGATCCCGGTGCTCCCCGACATCCTCGCCAACGCGGGCGGCGTGACGGTCTCGTACTTCGAGTGGGTGCAGGACCTCGGGCGGCTGTTCTGGGACCGGGACGAGATCCGTGCCCGCCTCGCCGACAAGATGAGCGACGCCTTCGACCGCGTCTGGGATCTCGCCCAGGCGCGCGGCCTGACCCTCCGGCAGGCCGCGCTCGTCACCGGCATCCGTGAAGCGGCGGCCGCCATGAACGCGCGCGGCCTGTACCCCTGATGAGCCTCGTCCGCGACGGGATGCTCTCCGACCCGACCGCGCTCCCCGCGGGGGCGACGGCGCAGGAGGCCGCCGAGCACCTCCTCCGCCCGGACGTGCGAGCGGTCCTCGTGGTGGACGATGCCGGCATCCTGCTCGGGGTCGTGACTCCGGCGGCGCTGGTCGAGTTCGTCGTCGCCGCGGGCCTCGACCCGCGGTCGACCCCCGTCTCGACCGCCGTCGTGCCGCCCGCCGTCGTGGTCGACGCCGACCAGACGCTCGACGAGGGGTACCGGTTGCTCGAGGAGGCCGAGGCGGAGCGCGCCCCGGTCGTCGAGGACGGGCGCCTGGTCGGCGTCCTCTCCCGCTCGGTCGTCCAGCGCCGGCTGGCCGAGGACGAGCCCCCGGCCGAGGACGAGCCTTCGGCCGAGAGGGAGGCAGAGCCTCACTCGTAGACGTAGACGGGCTCCCCGACCGGTGTCTGTCCGTAGAGCCAGTCGGCGATCCAGATCGGCACCCGGATGCAGCCGTGACTGGCAGGGTAGGTCGGCACCGACGGGTAGCCGTGGATCGCGACGTTCCCGTGGATGGTCATCGTCCGGTAGAGGATCGCCGAGCCGAGCCACGTGGACGTGGACGGCGCCTTCCAGAGCACGCTGAAGTTGCCGACCGGCGTGATCCCGCCCGCACCCGACGAGACCGGCAGATACGACGCCGTCCGTCCGTTCTCGACGATCAGGAGGATCTGGCGGCTCTTCGAGACCTCGATGTGCGTGCCCGTGCCCCGGCGCCGCGGCGCCGGGACGAGCTCCCGGGAGAGCGCCCGCCACGTCGCCTCGTCGGCGACGCCGGTGCGAGAGAGCCCGCGTGCCTTCTGGAAGGCGACCACGCTGTCGAAGAGCTCGGAGCCGAAGGTCGTCGAAGGGCCGGGGACGTGGACGCGCAGCCGGGCGAGCCGCGCGCGGAGTGCGAGGACGTCGCGGCCCGTCGACCCGTACGAGAGCGTGCGGGCAACGGCGGTGACGCGCGCGCGGGCGACCGAGGCGCCGAGCTCCGCGCGGAGCGCGAAGCGGCCGAGCGCGTCCGTCGGGACGACGACCCTGCGACCGATCGGCACCCGCACCTCGGCGACCGGCTCTCCGAGGCGGAGGATCGTGAGCTCGACGCGGCCCGTCGTCCGCGGCCTGGCATGCACGACGACCTGGGCGCCGACGAACGCGGACGCCGACCACACCTCGATCCGAAGCTGCGGGGAGGCGGTGATCCGAACGGCCGCAGAGCGCACGCTCGTCCCGGCGATCCGCGCGCTCCAGACGCCGCTGCGGCCGACCCGCATCCGCGCCGTGTACCGGCCCCTGACGCCGGTACGGGCGCGCAGCACGACGACGCCGCGGCGCTCGATCAGGACCCGGACGCCGGCCTGCGCCGGCGTCACGCGACCGTGCAGGGTCACGCGGTCTCCGGCGACGGCGGCCGGCCTCGTCACGGCGAGCGTGATCGACGAGGCCTTGGCGGCGCCGTGAGCCGGTAGACCGAGGGAGAGGGTGGGGGCGACGAGGAAGGCTGCGAGGGCCGGGCGGAGCACCGGCCGACTCTACTTCGTGCTCAGCAGCAGGTGAAGGCCCCGGGGGGAGCGTCACCCTCGGCCGGCTCGGGGAGCTCCACGGCGGCGAGTGCCGCGCCGTGGAGCAGGTCGTGCTCGCTCGCCTCGATCCGGTCCAGCCTGCAGCAGCGCATGATCGCGTGCAGGATCGCCGCTCCGGCGACGATCACCGGTGCGCGCCCGGGCTCGAGGCCGGGGAGGAGGCGGCGTTCCGCGAGGGGGAGCGCCGCCAGACGGTCGAGCTGCCGGCCCACCGCGGCGGCCGTCATCACGTGCCCGTGGATCCGTTCGGGGTCGTAGTCGGAGAGCTCGAGGTCGAGCGCGGCGAGCGCCGTGACCGTCCCCGCGACGCCGATCGCCGCCCGGGCCTCGACCGCCGGCACGAGCCCGGCGACGAACGACTCGATCGCCCTCACGTCCTCCCCGAAACGTTCGGTCATCCGCACGCATCCGACGTCGAGGCTCACGTGCGTCTTCACAGTGCCCGGCACCGTGATCAGCTCGGTCGAGCCGCCGCCGATGTCGACGATCAGCGTCCCCGGCTCGAGGTCGCGTCCGGCGGCGACGCCGCGGCAGGTGAGCTCCGCTTCGTCGTCGCCGGTCAGAAGGCGGGTCGAGAAGCCGTAGCTCCACTCGACCTCGCCCAGGAACGCCTCGCCGTTCTCGGCGTCGCGAACGGCGCTGGTCGCGACCGCGAGCGTCCGCTCGGCGCCGAGGCGCTCGAGCTCGCGGCGGTACTCGGACAGGACGTTCCGGACGCGGGCGATCGGCAGCGGCAGGAGGCGGCGGCGGGTGTCGACGCCCTCCCCGAGCCCGGTGATCCTCAGGCCGCGCCCCACCTCCTCGACCCGCCCGGCGTCGACGTCGGCGACCAGCAGGCGCGTGGAGTTCGTCCCGAGATCGACGGCGCCGACGCGCATCAACGCGGGACGAACGCCCGGACCGCGCCCACGAGGCTGCGGACCTCGTCCGTCGCGCCGACGAGGGCCTGCACCCGCCCGGTCGACGCCCGGAGGCGCTCCAGCGCCCCGGCGAGCTCGTCCACCCGGCCGGCCGTGCCGGCGGCATGGGCGAAGACCTCCTCGACGCGCGTGCCCAGCCGCTCGGCGCCTGCTCCGGCGCCGGCCGCAAGCGACGTGAACGCCTGCCAGGCCCGCCAGGCGCGGATCCCGAGCAGCGCGCCGCCGCCGGCGGCGGCGAGGACGAAAAAGCCCAGCGCGGCCCAGAGCAGCGCGAACACGGTGGTATACTGCCGGTCGCGACGCGGGGTGGAGCAGTCAGGTAGCTCGCCGGGCTCATAACCCGGAGGTCGCGGGTTCAAATCCCGCCCCCGCTACTCAAAGAGGCCCTGGAAACAGGGCCTTTTGCGTAAGCGAGACGGGCGACGCTGCCGGCGCTTCTGCAAGCACCAAGGCTTCTTGCGCTGTGGCAAGGATGGAGAGACAGAACCTTGACGAAGCCATCCCGAATCCACCTGGGTGTGAGGTGGAGGTGCAGATGAAATAAATGGCCGTTCGGGCGGTTTCACAGCGGCAAGTCTCGCTCTGACCCGAGTTGTCCCGGGCTCGAGGTTACGCTTCGGGCCAAGCTCAAGAGGAGGGTGGCAGACATGCCCGAGAGCGGACTGCCGATCCGGGTCTACAAGGAACACGACATGTGGCACGTCGACTATGGCGAAGGCGTGATCGAAGACCACATCAGCGAGGAGGAGGCCATGTCGGCGGCCGACGCCGTCGCGGAGGCCGAAGAGCGCACCGTGGTCGTCGAGGAATGACGACGTCCTCGCCGTTCGACCGCGCGCCACGTGGAAGGCCGTCCCCGATAACCAATCTCTTCTTCCTCGGTTCAGCTTTCTGGCTCGTCGAGTCGCTGGAGGGATAGAAGACGCTCTCATGGTCGTCGTCCCAGCGGACGCGGAGTCAGCCGCCGGTCAACCTAGGAACGGCGCGAATCCGACAGTGGCGAGGGATTGCGGCTATGCTTGTCGGTGCGCGTTGGCTCTAGCTGTTGAAGCCGCCGAGGCCGGCACTTTCCTCTTCGACTGTAACTCTTGGCTCGACCGCAGCAGGGTGCCCATTCGAGCGCTCTGTCCTGTATGACCAGAGAAGGAGCATCACATGCATGCCACCATTCGTCGTTACGAGGGTGTCGACACGGCCCGCACGAACGAGGTCACCGGCAAGGTCAACGAGAAGCTCGTCCCCGAGCTCCGCAAGCTGTCTGGTTTCGCCGGCTACTACCTCATCGAGTCTGGCAACGGCGTGCTCAGCTCGCTCGGTCTCTTCGAGACGCCTGAGCAGGCCGACGAGTCCACCAAGGTCGTGGCGAAATGGATCACCGACGAGAACCTCGACACGGCGATCCCGAACCCGCCGAAGATCACGAGCGGCAAGGTCGTTGCTCAGAGCAACGGCGTCAAGGCCGTCGCGTAGCTCGACATACTCAGCACCAGCAGAGAGGGCCTGGGTTGCGCCGGGCCCCCTCTCTTGCACCTCCGGCACGAATGGGCTCTTACTGTGCGTCATACAGCAACCGGAGGTACGCTGTCGGCGTGAAGCGCTTCCGCGCCTTCCTCGAGCGGTTGCCCGGTGGTCACCGGCCGCCGACAGGCCCGATGACTACTGCGGAAGCGACCGATGCCGAAAAGTTGCGGCAGGAGGCGCTGGTGAAGGACGACCAACGGATCGTGAACGAGCAAGACGAGGCAAGCGACCCCCGTGACCCCGAAGTACCTCTTACCTAGAACTGCCCCGTTTAGCTAGATCTGCCCCGTGGCCCGGGGCCACATTCCGGGGCTGGCGTTCATGCATTTCCCCTTCGTTCGGGCGTCCTGAGTGCTGCCGCCAGCGATTCCGGAGGTGGGACATTTCTGGCGGGAGGGTATGCGGCCTCGACGATTCGCGTTGAGGTGCCCAGGACGAACGAGGCGGGCTCGCCGGATCTCGATGCCCCGCGGGCTCATGCAGCGACCATCGCCGGCCCCTTGCGGCGCGGCATCACCCGCACGGGATGAAGGTCGTTGCGGAAGGACCCCTCGGCCGCTTCTGGTCAGCTTTGACTCCACTTACAAGCACGAAAGCGCTATGCTTTTTCTGCTAGCGCCTCATCGATCGGCGCTGCGAGTGTCTGCGGGCCATAGCAATTCGGCGCCGCGAAAGGTCCACCCTCAGCAATCGGGCGGTACAGCTTTGTCGGCCGGCCGCGTTTCGACGCCGGGACCATGAGCTGAGGGAGGAATCGCGGATGGAGATGCGGATCGTGGCACCGGACGCCGCGGACGCTGGCGCACTCGCCGAGCGGCTGACTCTCGTCGTCGGCGCAGAGCGCGCCTCGCTTCCAGGGGATCACCAGGAGAGGTGGACGTCCGTGTCGAGCATGGATCCGATCGAGCCATCCTGCACGTCCTTGACGCGGTCGAGCGGTGGCTTTGAGCGCGCCTCGGTCGGATCTGCAGAAATATGGCTCGGGGACCGCTCGTACCGGCTCGCCGGGTGGGTTCCAGTCGAGACGTGGCAATGAATCGGTCGGGTTCCCGCGTCACCCTGCACGGCGGTAGCTCCGGCGTGGAGTTCGCCTTCGCCCGTGGGACGATCGAGCTCGCTGCGTCGCGGCACCGGGGCCGACTTGTCGCGAGCCTGGCCTTTGTCCTGCTCACGGTCGCCGCCGCGATTCTGGTCGGGCGGCGGCTGACGCATGCGAGTTGGCCGCTTGATGACGCGCAGCCCGCGCCGGCCGCCGCGGCCGCCCTCTCCTACCTTGCCAGCTTCCTGTTTCGCGCTCGTGGTTGGCACCGGCTCTTCCCGCCGGACGAGTGTCCCGACCAAGCCCGCTGTCTTGCCTCGGTTGGTGCGGCGGCGGCAAGCGGGGCGGTGCTTCCTTTCCGTCTCGACTACTTGGTCAAGGTGGGCATGCTGCGGAAGCTTGGCGGTATTCGCGTCGGCTTCGAGGCAATCGTCCTCTCGATCGTCTCGCTCGGGTTGATTGATGCGATCGCGATGCTGCCGCTCTCGATCTCGGCGACGGCGACGAGCGGCTCCGCCCTACGGGGCCCGTTGCTGATCGTCGTCGTCTTCGGCGTCGCCTGCTGCACGTTGCTGGTCGTCGGCGGACGCCTGATCCATCTGCCACTCCTACGTCGCAGCCGTCGCCTGCGAACGATCAGCGAGCACGTCGGCCGGCACACGACAATGCGGGGACGCCGCGACGCAACCGTCGCCTGGTTCTACCTGTTCGCCTGCTGGTCGACGCGCGCCTTCGGCAGCGCCGCCCTACTCACCGCACTCGGACTTTCCTTCTCGCCGACCATCGCGCTCACCGTGATCTGCCTCGCCGCTGCAGCCGGCGTGATCCCAATCACCTCCGGAGGCGTCGTCGTCGGCGCCGGAGCAACGGCCGGCATTCTGCTCGCGCTTGGTGTCGGCAAGGACATCGCGATCAATTTCTCTCTCGCCTCAGGCCTCCTGCTCGTGACCAGCGCACTTGCCGCCGCCTTCATCGGCGTCCTCGCCTCGCTTGCCACCCGGGCAGTGGCCCGGCGCAACCTCAGGACCGGAGGCATCGCCCTCGTGCCGATCGCCGCGGTGAAGGCGGAGAAGCGCGACCGAACTGCGGAGACCGAGGCGCTTCGGGTCTGGGAAGGGGAGGGAGGCGCCGCTGCGGCCTGACCCCCCACCCCTGAAAGACGCATTCTCCCCGCCGAAGCCGGTCCGGCTCACCGGCCCAAGCTGCGAACGCTTTGCCCGATGATCGAGCCACGGCGCAGGCTTCGACCGCGATGCATGCTCTCCGGGATCATCGTCCCGCTCCTGGCCGCAAGCGCAGCGAACATCCTCGAATAGAGCGGCGTCGACCCAGGGTCGGCCGGTAGCGGCCTCGAACCCCGGGGATCTGGCTCACTGTCTGTGCGCCCTGAGCGCGGCGAGCCATCCCGGCGGTGGAACGCTTCTGCCGCGAGGGTCTGCCGCCTCGACGATGCGCGCCGAAGCGCCCAGGACGAACGAGGCGCCGGCCAACCCGCGAAACTCTCGACTCTGACTTGCGGGTGCAATGACACGGAGGAGGCCCTCGAAGCGGTTCCGCAGAACTCCGTGAGAGACCCCGAGTTCCCCGAGCAGCTCCTCGAGGCTCGTCAGGTCTGCTCCCGGAGGCCAGGCTCCGAGCCCGTACGCGATCACTACGACCGGGTCTTCCGTGGCCGGCACGGTTGCGCCGCCGCTGGCCCGCTCGGCCTTCAACGCCTCGATGGTCTCTCGGACGAGCTCGCCGCTGTGGACGCCTTCCGCTGGGGATGAGATCGTCTCCGAGGCGACCTGATAGCCCTGTGCGTACACGGCCCCGAGCAGGGCTCGCCAGCGGCGGGCGGACCCTCGGAGTGTCTGGGAGGCGGCCTGCCGCCTGAATGCTCTGACCGTGTCTTGCTTGAGTGCTGCGAACGTTCCACGACCGTCCGGCTCGGGCTGGGGAAGGAGGAGTACGAGAAGCTGGTCGAGCCTGCGCCTGAACGGATTGCTGCGGCGCGAGCCCTGGCCGAGCCACACCACGAGAGCCCAGGCTGCAATGAAGAGTAGCCAGATCAGCGGTGCGATCTGAATGACGGTGAGGATCACGGCTGGGTGTCTGCTCCCTTCGTCGAGGCTGATCGCCGACCGGCCTGAGTGGGGTCGGCAGGAACCTGCTCCAACCCGCATTGTCTGTGCGAGGACAAGTCGCCGGGCCTCGAGGTATGCGGCCCGGCAAGCACGCCACAGTGCCGACGATTACGACACTGACAACCGCAAGCGTAGCATTCGCGAGACGCCGTCTCCTCTCCGTCCCGGGCGAATCCGCACCGTTTCCATCGCATCCGGCGCTACAGATGGCTCTTGCGACCCACAACCATCGGGGCTCGCGCGCAAACCCCCGCGACCGCCACAGTGGTCGGCGTCGCACCGAGATCCACCCTCAGCAACCGGGCGGAGCGCTTTCCGTCCACTGGCTCGAAGGACGATCGAGATGGAGATGCGGATCGTGGCGGGGGATGCTGCACGTGCACATGAACTCGCAGATGCGCTGGCGGTGGCCTTCGGTGATCGGCGCGTGTCGCTTCGGCGTGGTCGTCAGAGCGCCGAGGTTCGGGTGCGGGGTGGATCGGACCAGACCATCTTCCGGGTGCTGGACACGGTCGACCGGTGGCTCGACCACGCCGGTTCGAGATCTGCCGAGATGTGGCTCGGTGAGCGCTCGTACAAGATCGCGCGCTGGACGCGGGCGGAGGTGCAATGACCTCCGCGGCAACTCAGCCCCGCGCCTCCGACCCGGCCCCCGACGGCCCGCAGCTTGAGTGGAAGGAGTTTTCCGCGCGCGATTTTCCGAGCGGCACAGGCACGACCTCGAGGCCCTCCAGGCGTACGGCGCCTAACGGAAGGGGCTCCCGTTCGGCGAAGCCGCTTCGCCGGGGGCGGCCTAGGAGGTCTGGGAAGGAGAAGGAGGGCGCTAGGCCCTGGGGGTCGACTCAGGCGTCGACCCTGGCCCTTACGGCCGCCCGCCTCGCGGCGCGACGCTCCTTCAACGAGCGCTGCGGCTGCTTCTTCACCGAGTGCTTGGGCTTCTGCGATCCCTTCATCTACTCCCCCTCGCTCGTGGGCTCGTGTTCTCCGTGGGGATCGCCCGGGGTCGGGACCAGCCGGACTCCCGCTTGTGCGCCCCCGGCTGCGTGGCCGTCGTGGGCTGCTGCACCGGGGCGCGCGGGTAGCAGGAGGAGGTGGCTCTCGACGATCGCCGCGGCGACGTCGGCGAGCTTGCGGCCGGTGTGCTGGGAGTGGTCGCGCAGCATGGTGAACGCGGTGTCGGCGTCGATCGCGTGCCGGGCCATCAGGATCCCCTTGGCCTGCTCGATCGTGGCGCGCCGCCCGAAAGCACCCTGGAGGTTGTGGTACTCGGTGAAGCGCTGGAGCGTGATGTCGATCGCGCTCTGCAGCTCCTCTGGAGTCCCGTCGATGATGTAGGCGAAGACACCGCGCTTGGCCGCCTCATGAATGTACGCGGGGTCGTTGGCATGGAGGAGCGCGATCACGGGGCAGGACGCCTCACGAACGATCTCGCCGATCAGGTCGAGCGCATGCTCGGAGGAGAGCCCCAGTCCGACGATCGCGACATCCGGCTGCTCCCTCGCGGTCAGCGCCCCGACTTCTTTCACGTAGATCTCGCGGGCGATCACATCGTGGCCGAGCCCGATCACCACCTGGGCGAGCAACTCCAGCCGGTCACGCTTCTCGTTGGCGATCAGGACGCGTAGATGCTGGAGATCAGTGGGCATCGGCAATTACACGGCGGCGGCCGGGCCGGGACTGCCTTCCCGTTGAACGTCGGGATTTGGAGCGGTGATCACGTAGCTGCGGTTTCCATGATGCACGTTTGCGACCTGGAGATTGTGCGCCTCGAGCCAGCGCTCGACCAGAGCAAGGAGCTCGAAGACCCAGCCCACCGACGCGGCCCCCCCGGCCGCAGCATGACGACCACCGCTGAGCCGGCGGTCTCGACGAGTTCGGCGCGGAAGTGCGACACCGCCTCGCCGAGCAGCGCCCCGGCGCTCGCGCGATCAGGGGCCGTTATCTCCACGGGCATCGTCACCACCTCGTCCCATAACTTCGCCGTACGCGCCGAGGTCGGCCTCGTCCTCTCGCCTCGCCGCCCAAGACGCCGCGCGGCCGCCCCACCGACACCAGCTTCGCTCGCCATTCGTCCTCCTGGCCCGACCAAAAACCGATCGCCGACCAGGCGGTTGCGGTCGGCCAGCTACTGCTCCAACCCGAGTCGTTGGGGGAGGACATTTGCAGATCCTGTCTTAGCACCTAGTCTGACGGGCCGTCGTCCAGTCCGAGCGGTGCCCAGTCGAGCTGGTCGTGCGAGACAAGACCGAAGTGTTCGTCGCCGCAGCCGCAGGCGAAGCGGACGCGGAACACGGCTGGGTGGGCGGCGCCTGGCAGACGGTCGACTTCCCGGAAGGCGGACAGCCTGACGCTCGTCTCGCCCTGGGTTGGGCAGGTGAACGTGTGCCGGGTCGTCAGCGCCTCATACATCTCGCAGTTCTATTCGACAGCGACGTGTGGCAGTCGGCCGCCGCGTGGGAGCGGCGGCTGGCGCTCCCGCCCGACAGGTTGCGAGCGTGCTCGCGTTGTCGCCCGCAGGGGCTATCCAACTGACCCTTCCATCTGTAGCTGGATGAGGCGGTTCAGCTCGACCGCGTACTCGAGCGGAAGCTCCTTGACGATTGGCTCGACGAAGCCGGAGACGATCATCGCGCTCGCCTCGGACTCGGACAGGCCGCGGCTCATCAGGTAGAAGAGCTGCTCCTCGCCGAGCTTGGACACCGTCGCCTCATGACCGATGTCGACGTTCGACTCGTCAATGCGGATGTACGGGTAGGTGTCTGACCGGGAGGCCTCATCGATGATCAGCGCGTCGCAGACAACCTTCGACTTCGAGCCGTGCGCGCCTTTCGCGACCTCGAGCAGCCCCCGGTAGCTGGCACGGCCGCTGTCCTTGGAGATCGACTTCGACGTGATCAGGGAGGTCGTGTTCGGCGCCACGTGGACGCACTTGCCGCCTGCGTCCAGGTGCTGGCCCTCGCCGGCGAACGCGATTGACAGCACCTCGCCGTGCGCGCGCTCCCCCATCAGCCAGATCGCCGGGTACTTCATCGTCAGCTTCGATCCCAGGTTTCCGTCCACCCATTCCATGGTCGCGTCCTCGTAGGCGACCGCACGCTTGGTGACCAGGTTGTAGACGTTCGTCGACCAGTTCTGGATCGTCGTGTACCGGCAGCGGCCACCCTTCTTGACGATGATCTCGACCACCGCCGAATGGAGCGAATCGCTCGAGTAGACCGGCGCCGTGCAGCCCTCGACGTAGTGGACGTAGGCGCCTTCGTCGACGATGATCAGCGTCCGCTCGAACTGGCCCATGTTCTCCGCGTTGATCCGGAAGTACGCCTGGAGCGGCATCTCGATCTTCACGCCCGGCGGCACGTAGATGAACGAGCCGCCAGACCAGACCGCGGAGTTGAGCGCGGCGAACTTGTTGTCGTTCGGCGGGATGATCTTGCCGAAATACTGACGCACGATCTCTTCGTGCTCGCGCAGGCCCGAGTCCATGTCGAGGAAGAGGACACCCTTCGCCTCGAGGTCGGCCTGGAGCTTGTGGTAGACGACCTCGGACTCGTACTGGGCGCCGACCCCGGCCAAGTACTTCTTCTCCGCCTCTGGGATGCCCAGCCGATCCCAGGTGTCCTTGATGTCCGCGGGCAGTTCCTCCCAGGAGTCCGCCTGCTTCTCGGTCGGCCTGATGTAGTAGTAGATGTTGTCGAAGTCGATCTCGGCCACGTTGCCACCCCAGGTCGGCAGCGGACGGGCGTTGAAGTAGTCGAGCGAGCGGTGGCGGGACTTCCGCATCCAATCCGGCTCGTCCTTGTGGCTCGAGATCGCCTCGACGAGCTCATGCGAGAGCCCCCGGCCCGACTTGAAGAAATAGTCCTCCGGAACATGGAAGCCGTACTTGATCTCATAGTCCGAACCGATCGCTTGGACGGCGTCGCTCTCGGCCCGGATCGCCTCGGTGATCTCTGCCCCCATTAACGACTCCCTTCTCCGACGTGGACACGAACGGGTCACCTCGGGGAACGCGGTCCCCGAGTGACCGTCTCCGCTCACCTGAACGTGGTCGCAACGAGGAAGAAGAGCTGGCGACTCGACGGGTCGAAAGTTTGGACCGTCAGCGCAACTGGCTCGGTGTCTCCAAGCACCAGTCTACTTGATCCCATACGCCGGCAGAAACGCGATCCTGGCACTCGGCGTTGCGTGACCGCTGAATGGTGAGTGGTCATTGCTGCGAGGGAGTGAACCTCTGCTCCGGGGCCAACATCGGGTGTGTCGTACAGCGCCGGTCTTCCCGGTTGCCTTCAACGAGCTGGCCATGATCGAAGACCTCGCTCGGCTGGGCGGGCTACCCCGTGGGCGGCTGCTGGCCTGCGAAGCAGGAGGCCGCGACGGCTCGGTGCTCGGCGGCTGCGTCAAGACGTACGTCCCGTGGCCGGCGGGGCGCTTCGGCGCCGTGATGGTTGCTGCTCGGGCTCCGGGTGATTGCATTCGGGATTCGTCACCAGCCGCGTGGCGCGCGAGCGGCCGGCGTCAGGCCGAGCGCCTGTGGGTGTAGAGGTTTCTGGCCCAGAGGTAGGAGGCGAAGGCGATGCCGACGCTCCAGGCAGCGGTCGCGACGGCGTTGGTGCCGATCGGGGTTCCGGTGAGGAGGCCGCGCAGCGTTTCGGTCGTGGGGGTGAAGGGCTGGTAGTGGGCGAACTGACGGAGCCCGGTCGGCATGGAGGCGGCGGGGACGAAGCCGCTGCCGAGGAAGGGGAGCAACGTGAGGAACATCGGTGTGTTGCTGGCGGTCTCGACACTCTTGGCGGCGAGGCCGAGGGCGGTGGCGAGCCAGATGAGCGCGAACGCGAACAGCATCAGTAGACCGATCGAGGCCAGCCAGTCGAGCGCGCCCGCCTCGGGGCGGAAGCCGAGTGCGACGGCGACGCCGAGCACGATGCCGATGCCGAGAAGGCTTTGGATGAGGCTGGCGAGCACGTGGCCGGTGAGGACCGCGGAGCGGGCGATGGCCATCGTGCGGAAGCGGTCGATGATGCCTCCGGTCATGTCCATCGCGACGACGATCGCGGTGCCCTGGACGGCGGCGGCGACGGTCATCAGCAGGAGTCCGGGCGTGACGTAGTTGAGGTAGCCGGCTCGCCCGGTGTGTCCGGCGGCGTACGCGGTGCCGAGGCCGTGGCTGAGCTGACCGCCGAAGACGTACACGAACAGCAGCAGGAAGACGATCGGCATGCCGACGAGGAGCAGTGTCATCGACGGGTAGCGCCGTAGTCGCCGCAGGTTGCGGCGGAGCATCGTGGTGGAGTCGCTGACGGTGTAGGCGAGGGTGCTCATTACGCTGCCTCCTGCTCGAGGGTCGGTTGGCCGGTCACGGCGAAGAAGACGTCGTCCAGGTCGGGCCTCGAGATCGAGAGCTCCTCGACCGCGATGCGCGCGTCGTCGAGTTGCTCGAGTAGGTGACGGAGGGACGCGACGTCGCCGTCTCCGGGCACGCGGAGGGCGAGTCGCTCCTCGTCGGGTGTCGCGCCGTCGAACAGGGCGGCGGCTGCGCGCAGGGCCCGCGGGTCGGAGAACCGGAGGCGGACATGACCGCCGGGAATCCGCCGCTTCAGCTCGTCGGGGGTGCCCTCGGCGACGATGCGGCCGTGGTCGAGGACGGCGATTCGATCCGCGAGCTCGTCGGCCTCGTCGAGGTACTGGGTGGTGAGGAAGATGGTGACGCCGCCGGTGGCGAGCTCGCGAATGTCGTCCCACATCTGGCGTCGGCTGCGCGGGTCGAGCCCGGTCGTGGGCTCGTCGAGGAAGATCACTCGAGGCGAGCCGACAAGCGTCATCGCCAGGTCGAGGCGGCGGCGCATCCCGCCCGAGTACGTCGACACGGGCCTCGCGGCCGCGTCGACGAGGCCGAATCGGTCGAGCAGCTCGCCGACGCGAGCCCGCCCGGCGACGCGGCCGAGGTGGTTCAGGTCGGCCGTCAGCTGCAGGTTTTCCTTGCCGGTCAGCAACTCGTCCACCGCCGAGAACTGGCCGGTGACGCCGATCGACGCGCGCACGCCGTCCGGGTCGTCGAGGACGTCGTGGCCGGCCACCTGCACGTCGCCGGAGTCGGCGGGAATGAGCGTGGAGAGGATCCGCACGATCGTCGTCTTGCCGGCTCCGTTCGGGCCGAGGAGAGCGAAGATCGTTCTCTCGGTCACCGTGAGGTCGACGCCGTCGAGCACGGCCGTTTCGCCGAACGACTTCCGCACACCGGTGATGGCGACGGCGGGCTGAGGTGTATCGGTCATCGGTGCCCCCCTTGGCCAGGGCGCTTTTCGGGCAAGTCGCCTGACGCGACGAGCGCCTCGCGCCGCGCCTCCCACCCCTGATTGAGCCTCGGCATCTGCTCGACGAGAAAGTCGGCGAACGCCGACATCTCCAGCAGCACCGCACGCCGCTCCGCAGGGGCATCCCGGAGGACGTCGAGGCCCTCGCGCGTCAGCTCCCGCAGCTCCTCGTACTCGGAGACGTCCATTTGCATGGACTGCTGCGTGGTGATGCGAACGCGGTCCATCCGCTCGCCGGCGACGCGCGAGCGCTGCGCCGCGTGGATCGTCTCCAGGACCTTCACCGCGCCGGCGATCGCGCTGCGGCTGGCGAGCAGGGCATCGGCCAGCTCGCCGATCGTCGGATCCGGCGGATCGCAGACGGCGAGATAGCCGAGCAGGCGACCCACCATCGGAGGGAAGGAGAAGCGGCGGGCGTAGAACCGGCCCATGTGGTCGGCGAAGGTGATCTCCGCATCGGTTGGCATGACGACAGAATACACACATATCCGAGATAACGCAAATCTGTGTGATTAAGCGCATCATGCTCGCCGGTCATGCACGGACTGCACGCACACCGACCAGCCCATCTCCGCCCCGACGGGAATGCGGTCAGCCGCTCCGTCCGGCGACACCCGCGGCGCTCGCCAGCCGGTAGACCGTCGTCGAGCTGAACTGCCCGCCCGGCCCGAGCACCGTCGACGGGAATTCGGGCCGGTTCGGCGAGTCGGGGAAGTGCTGGGTCTCGAGCGCAAAGCCGTCGCCCTGGCGGTAGGCGCGCCCGCTCGTGCCGATGAGGGTGCCGTCGAGGAAGTTGCCGGAGTAGAGCTGGACGCCGGGCTCGGTGGTCTCCACCTCGAGGGTGCGTCCGCTCGCCGGTTCCCGGACACGCGCGGCGAGGGCGAGCGGTCCTCTCTGCCCTCGATCGAGCACCCAGGTGTGGTCGTAGCCGCGCGCGAAGACGAGCTGCGGGTGACCGCCCCGGATCCGGGAGCCGATCGCCGCCGGCTCGCGGAAGTCGAGCGGCGTACCGGCGACCGGGGCGATCTCGCCGGTCGGGATCAGGTCGGCGTCCACGGGCGTGTATCGCGACGCGGTGAGCGCGAGGACGTGGTCGGAGATCGTCCCCGAGCCCTCGCCGGCCAGGTTCCAGCAGGTGTGGTTCGTCAGGTTGACGATCGTCGGCCGGTCGGTTGTCGCCTCGTAGTCGATCCGCAGCGCGTGGCCGGCGAGCGTGTAGGCGACCTGCACCGTGAGCGTCCCCGGGTAGCCCATCTCGCCGTCCGGGCTCGTGTAGCGAAGCTCGACCGAAGTGCCCCCGCCGGGCGCCGCCGTCCAGACCCGGCGGTCGAACCCCGCTGGGCCGCCGTGCAGCGAGCTCGCGCCCTCGTTGGCAGGCAGCCGGAAGGTGGCACCGTCGAGGGTGAAGGCGGCCCCTCCGATCCGGTTCGCGTACCGGCCGACCGTCGCGCCGAAGTAGTGGCCCTCGTGGGCGACGTAGCCCTCGAGGTCGGCGAAGCCGAGGACCACGTTCTCCAGGCGGCCGTCACGGTCGGGCGCCCACAGCTCCTGCACGCACGCGCCCCAGGTGATCACGGAGACCGAGAGGCCGGCCGCGCTCGTCAGCGTGTAGCGCTCGACGGCGGTCCCGTCGGGAGCCCGGCCGAAGGGCTCACGGGTTACCTGCCCCACGTCACGGGGCGGCAGTAGACGCTCCCGCGCCCAGCTGGATGCGCTTCAGGTTCCTCATCACCTCGTCGCCGCCGCGGCCGAAGAGGTCGTGGAGGCGGACGTACTCGCGGTAGAGCGCGTCGTAGGCGGCGTGGCGCTCCCGGTCGGGGCGATAGCGCGTGCCACCGAGGTGTCCCATGTGGCGCGACGCCTCGACGATCGTGTCGTAGCCGCCGGCCGCCGTGCCGGCCGAGACCGCGCCGAACATCGCCGAGCCGAGGGCGGGAGCCTGCCCGGACGCAGCGACGGCAAACTCGCGTCCGGACACGTCGGCGAAGACCTGCATCAGCAGCCGGTTGCGCTCCGGCAGCCCGCCGCAGGCCACGATCTCGTCGACGGCGACGCCGGCGGACTCGAACGCCTCGACGATCACGCGGGTGCCGAACGCGGTCGCCTCGATCAGCGTCCGGTAGATCTCCGGCGCCGTCGTCGCCAGCGTCATCCCGACCAGGAGCCCGCGGAGGTCGGCGTCGACGAGCACCGAGCGGTTGCCGTTCCACCAGTCGAGCGCGAGCAGGCCGCTCTCGCCCGGGCGGAGCCCCGCCGCCTCCCGCTCGAGCACGTCGTGGACGGTCGTGCCCGAGCGGCGGGCGAGCTCGTGGTAGGCGGGCGGGACGCCGTTCTCGGCGAACCAGGCGAAGATGTCCCCGACCGCGGACTGGCCGGCCTCGAAGCCGAACAGGCCCGGAACGACCCCGTCCTCGACGACCCCGCACATGCCGTCGACGGTCGCGAGCGCCTCGCCGAGGACGATGTGGCAGATGCTCGTGCCCATGATCGCGACCATCGTCCCCGGCTCGGTGACGGTCACCGCCGGCGCCGACACGTGGGCATCCACGTTCGCGACCGCGACCGGCGTGCCGGGCCGAAGCCCGGTCCAGGCCGCGGCGCGGTCGCCGAGCGTTCCCGCTCGGCCGCCGATCGGGACGACCTGCCGTGACAGCTTCTCGTCGACGACCCGCTCGAACCGCGGGTCGAGGGCGGCGAAGTAGTCCGGCGGCGGAAAGCCCTCGCGCTTCGACCACATCGCCTTGTAGCCGGCGGTGCACGAGTTGCGCGTCTCCACGCCGGTCAACTGCCAGACGACCCAGTCGGCCGCCTCGATCAGGCGCTCTGCGCGCTCGTACACCTCGGGCGCCTCGTCGAGGATCTGAAGCGCCTTCGGAAAGAACCACTCGGAGGAGATCTTCCCGCCGTAGCGGCGGAGCCACGTCTCGCCGCGCTCGGCGGCAAGCGCGTTCACCCGGTCCGCCTCCGGCTGGGCCGCATGGTGCTTCCAGAGCTTCACCCAGGCGTGGGGGTCGCGGCGGCACTCATCGAGCAGCGAGAGGGGCGTTCCGTCGGCCAGCGTCGGCAGCATCGTGCACGCGGTGAAGTCGATCCCGATCCCGACGACGTCGGCGGGGTCGACCCCGGTCTCGGCCAGGAGCGGCGGCACCGTCTCCCGGAGCGTCACGACGTAGTCCTCCGGATCCTGGAGCGCCCAGCCGGGCTCGAGCCGGACGTCGTCGTGGGGCTCGGGCAGACGTTCGTCGATCACGCCGTGCCGGTACTCGTGGACGGCGGTGCCGGCCTCCGACCCGTCGGCACAGTCGACGAGGACGGCGCGCCCGGACTCCGTGCCGAAGTCCACCCCGATCGAGTACCTGGCGGGGCTCACGGCTCGACCACCGCCTTCAGCCCGCGCCGCTCGACGAGTTCGTCGAACGCCCCGGCCCAGTCGGTCAGCGCGTACCGGGAGCTGACGAGGGGCGCGAGCTCGACGCGCCCGGACTCGGCGAGGCGGATTGCGCGCGGCAGGTCGCCGGGATCCATCCGCCGGCAGAAAGCCATCGTCAGGCCCTTCCGCCGTGCGGTCGAGGCGGTGAAGCTCGTCCGGTCCCCGTCCGGGATCCCGACGAGCACGATCCGGCCGCCGGGACGGGCCGCGTCGATCGCCGCCGCGACCGCGGCGTCCTCGCCCGCGACCTCGAAGGCGACGTCGACGCTCTCCCCGGCGAGTCGCTCCGCTCCGAGCGCCCCTGCGGCGGCGAGCCGGTGGGGGAGGGGATCGTCGGCGACGACCAACATGCCGGCTGCGCGCAGGAGCTCGACGAGCAGCAGCCCGAGCGGCCCGCAGCCGAAGACCCCCGCCGTCGTGCCCGGACGGGCGCCCCCCAGGTCGAGCGCATGGAGCGCGACGCCGAGCGGCTCGAGCAGCGTGCCCTCCGCGTCCGAGAGCGAGGCGGGCAAGGGATGCACGAGCCGCTCGGGCCACGCCATCAGCTCGCGCAGTCCGCCGTCGGTCCCGCCATGGCCGGCGAAGCGGACGTCGGAGCAGAGGTGCGGAAGCCCCGAGCGGCAGACCGCGCAGCGGTCGCACGGATCGGCGGGATCGACGGCGACCCGCTCGCCGGCGCGCGGCCCGGACTCGATCGTCGCCGAGAGCTCATGCCCCAGGACGAGCGGGCGTGAGAGCGCGGCGTCGCCGATGCCCCCTTCCACGAACCAGTGCCGGTCGGATCCGCACAGCCCGACTGCGCGCACGCGCAGGAGGATCTCGCCGTCCGCGGGCACGGGCTCCGGCTCGTCGTGCAGACGAAGCTCGCCCGGCGCGTGCAGCCGGAGCGCCTTCACCGCGGCGCCCCCGGAAGATCCGAAGCGTCTGGCGGGATCGTCACCGCTGCTGGCCGTAGTAGGCGCCGGCGCCGTGCTTGCGCAGGAAATGGCGCCGAAGCAGCTCGTCGTCTACCTGCCCGACCCCGGGACGTAGCAGCTGCGTCCGCAGCGCGGAAGCGGCGACGACCTCGAGCGCGACCGCGTTCTCGACCGCGTGCTCCGCGTCGGCGCCCCACACGAAGGGACCGTGGGAGGCGACGAGTGCGGCCGGCATGTCGAGCGGGCCCAGCCCCGCCTGCTCGATCGCCTCGACGATCGCGTCGCCCGTGCGCGCCTCGTACTCGCCGCGTACCTCCTCGGCCGTGAGCGTGCGGGTGACCGGTACCGGGCCCCGGAAGTGGTCGGCGTGGGTGGTGCCGAGGCACGGGAGCTCCCGGCAGGCCTGTGCCCATGCCGTCGCGAACGGCGAGTGCGTGTGGACGACGCCTCCGACGTGCTCGAAGGCCCGGTAGAGGACGAGATGAGTCGGCGTGTCGGACGAGGGCCGGTGGGTGCCCTCGACGACGGCTGCGGTCTCGAGATCGACGACGACGATCGACTCGAGGCTGAGCTCCTCGTAGCCGACTCCGCTCGGCTTGATCGCCAGCACCCCCGCGTCACGGTCGACCGCGCTCGCGTTGCCGAACGTGAGCTCGACGAGACCGGCGCGGACGATCTCGCGGTTCGCCGCCAGCGTGCGCTCGCGCAGCTCGTCGTGCACGTCTACAGGCCCCCGGCCAGGTGGTAGTAGGCCCGGTTCCAGCGCAGCTCCTTCTCGAGGTCCCGCATCCGCGTCTCGCCGTCGATGACGACGAGCTCGATCCCTGCGATCTCGGCGAGGTCGGCGAGGGCCTCGAGGCCGAGCGCGGTCGTGAGCACGGTGTGGTGCGCGCCTCCGGCGGCGAGCCAGGCCTCCGCGGCCGTCGCGAGATCCGGCTTCGGCCGCCACACCGCCCGCGCGACCGGCAGCCTCGGCAGCTCCGCTTCGGGCCGGACGAGCTCGACCTCGTTAGCAACGAGCCGGAAGCGGCTGCCGAGATCGACGAGGCTGGCGACGAGGGCCGGCCCGGGCGCGGCGGTGAACACGAGTCGAACCGGGTCGTCGCGTCCGCCGATCGAGAGCGGGTGGATCTCGCAGGACGGCCGCTCGGCTGCGATCGACGGACAGACCTCGAGCATGTGTGCGCCGAGCACCTTCGGGTCCTCCGGGTCGAGGTCGTACGTGTAGTCCTCCATGAACGAGGTGCCGCCGGCGAGGCCCGCGCTCGCTGCCTTCAGGATCCTGAGCAGCGCGGCGGTCTTCCAGTCGCCTTCCGCCCCGAAGCCGTAGCCGTCTGCCATCAGGCGCTGGACCGCGAGCCCGGGCAGCTGCCGGAGCCCGTCGAGGTTCTCGAATGTGTCCGTGAACGCGTGGAATCCGCCGGCCTCGAGGAAGCCGCGCAGCCCGGCCTCGATCCGTGCCGCCTCACGCAGCGACTCGCGCCGCTCCCCTCCAGCCCGGAGCGCGGGCGCGAGCAGGTAGGCCTCCTCGTACTCGGCGACGAGCCGGTCGACGGCGTCGTCCGGAACGGCACGCACCGCGGCCGCAAGCTCGTCGACGCCGTAGCCGTCGACGGCAAACCCGAGCCGGACATACGCCTCGACCTTGTCCCCCTCGGTGACCGCAACCTGTCGCATGTTGTCGCCGAAGCGCGCAACGACGAGGTGCTGGGCCTCGTGCCAGCCGCATGCCGCGCGCGTCCAGGTGCCGATCCGGTCGACGACTGCCGGGTCGCGCCAGTGGCCGACGACCGTCTTCCGCCGCAGCCGGATCCGCGTCTCGACGAACCCGAGCTCGCGGTCACCGTGCGCGGACTGGTTCAGGTTCATGAAGTCCATGTCGATCTCCGCCCAGGGCAGATCGCGGTTGAACTGCGTGTGCAGGTGGAGGAGCGGCTTCCGGAGGGCGGCGAGGCCGGCGATCCACATCTTTGCCGGGGAGAACGTGTGCATCCACGCGACGAGACCGACGCAGCCCGGCGCTGCGTTCGCCTCGAGGCAGAGGCGGTGGATCGAGTCGGCGCTCGTCAGCACCGGCCGGGCCACGACGCGTACCGGGATCGCCTCTTCGGCGTCCAGCGCGGAGGAGATCTCGCGCGCGTGCTCGTCGACCTGCGCGAGCGCCTCGCCGCCGTACAGGTGCTGGCTGCCGACGACGAACCAGACCTCGAGGTTCCCGAGGGGCGTCACGAGCGCACCTCGAGCGGGGGAGCGGTGCCCGCCTCGGACTCTACGGAGGACAGGCAGTCGTGGTCGAGGCGAGGAGCGACGACAACGAGGTCGGCGAGGGCACGGGCGGCGTCCTCCGGCAGCACGTCGTTGAGGAAGAGACCCGTCGCCGTCTCCACGCTCGCCCGGATCTTCGTCGTCGTCCGGCTGCGCTGGAGGGGGAAGAAGTCGAAGCCGAGGTGCCAGTCCGGTTGCGAGCGCGGAGCCTCCTGTGCCACCATCAGGTACGGGCAGTCGGAGGCGAAGAGGGCGTCGTACCGAAGGGCGACGTCCCGGAGTGCGCGGGCGAGGTCGAGCTGCTCGACCGGCGACAGATCCGTGAGCCGGCCGGCGCCGTGCCGGCGGGCACGCACGGCGACCTCGTACGACCAGCGTGCGGCGAAGGGCACGCCGACGACGAAGCTGTCGTTCGCCGCCACGACCCGCGGCGAGGCGCCCTCCCGGGCGACGAGCTCGCAGCCGAGGCAGGTGCCCTCCTCCGCGCGGTGGCGCCGGTGCGCCTCGGCCTTCGCGGCGGTGATCGGCGGCAGGTGGTCGAACGCGTAGATCTGGCCGTGCGGATGTGCGAGCGTGGCGCCGGCCTCGGCGCCACGGTTCTCGAAGATCAGCACCAGCTCGTGGCGGTCGTCAGCCCACAGCTCCCGCGAGCGGTCCGTCCAGACCGCGAGCAGCCGGCCGAGCTCGGCAGGCGCCAGGCCGCCGAAGGAGGTGTCGTGCCGGGGGGTGTAGATCACGACCTCGCAGCGCCCGTGGGCGGCTGCCGTGAACGGCTCCGCCGGTGCCGGCGGCGGGTCGGAGACGAGCGGCGGGAATCGGTTCTCGAAGACGGCCGCGTCGTACGGGAAGGGCAACTCGAGCCCGCCGGAGCAGACCGGGCAGCTGTCGTCGGCGTTCTCGGGCTCGCCGCTGTCGAGCGGCCGGACGTTTCGGGCCGGCGAGATCGCCACCCACTCGCCGGTGAGCAGGTCGAGTCGTCGGTGGATGCCGCCGATCCCCGTCTCCGCGGCTCCGGATAGGACGGCGCCGGCGGGAAGCCGGCCGTAGACGAGCACGCGACGGCCGTCGGCATGCTGGAGCTCGTGCCGCTCGAGGACGTTCACCGGGCGACCTGCACCTGGCAGCCGTGCTCGCGCAGCGCTTCGACGACCTCAGGGTCGGCGGACGCGCCGGTGATCACCAGGTCGACCTCGTCGACGCCACAGACGCGACCCAGCTCGACCTGACCGATCTTGCTTCCGTCCGCGAGCACGATCCGGCGCCGGGCGACCTTCAGCATCTGCCGCTTCATCTGGGCCTCGGGCAGGTTGATGTTCGTGATCCCGTCCGTCGGGTGGACGCCGTTGCAGCCGAGCAGGGCGGTCTCCACGGAGACGTGCTCGAGCGTGTGGCTCGCGAGCGGCTCGACGAGGGAGTGCTGCAGCGGCCGCAGCGTCCCGCCCAGGACGACGACGGTCATCCTCGGGATCGTGGGCTCGAGCTCGAGTGCCGTCTTGAGGCCGTTGGTGAAGGCGACGACGTCGGTGAGCTCCGTCCGTGAGACGAGCGCGCGGGCGGCGGCAAGGGCGGTCGTGCCGACGTCGACGATCACCGACTCCCCGTCGTGGATGAGCGCCGCCGCCGCCCGGCCGATCGCCCGCTTCTCGGCGGCGAAGGTGGAGAGCGACTCCTCGAACGGGAGCTCGTGCCCGATGCCGCGCGACATCGCACCGCCGCGGATCCGTCGGATCTGCTTCCGGTCGGCGAGCACGGCAAGGTCGGCGCGGGCGGTCACCTCGGAGATCCCGAACCGGCTGCTGAGCTCGTCCACACGGACGAACGCCTGCTCGTTGATCAGATCGAGCATGCGGTCGCGCCGCTCGTCGGGTGTCCCGACGATCTGCCTCACGTCGCCCGCGGGGAGGTACTCGCCGTCGTCGGTGGTCACGGTCTGGGAATGGTCGCCGGTGTGTCGGTGATCCTTCGTAAACGAAACGATACTACTTCGATTTCAAAAGACAACCCGCTCGCGATAACGCTTGGGCGCCAGAGTAACGGTTTATTCAGCCGGTAGGTTGCTTTCTTTTGTGAAGAGTACTATCCTCCTCATCGGTCATGCATCTTCGATCCCGAAAGCTAGCGAATACGCGTTCGGGCGCGTCGCCGTCCAGCGGCGAAGCGAGAAGGAGGGAGCAACGGTGAAACGAGTGCTGCGCATCGCCGCGCTGCCGGCGGCGGCTGCGATCGTCGCTCTGATCGCGGCCATGTTCCTCGGCGGGACGAGCTCGAGCTCGGCCTCCCCGTTTGCCGGGAAGTGGTGTTCCGGGCAGAAGATCGTGTTCTTCCCCGGTGGCCCGGCGGGCGGCGTCTTCGCGGTCAACGTCTACAACGGCGCCAAGCAGGCGGCGTCCGACCTCGGCGCGAACGTCCAGTACGTCTGGTCGAACTGGGATCCCGAGACGATGGTGACCCAGTTCAAGTCGGCGATGGCCACCAACCCGGCCGGCATCGCCGTGATGGGACACCCCGGTGACGCGGCCCTGAAGCCGTGGGTCACCAAGGCCGAGTCGAAGGGGATCATCGTCACGAGCCAGAACACCGAGCTGCCGACGCTCTTCAAGAAGTACCAGGCGCAGGGTTTCGGCTACGTCGGCCAGAACCTCTACAACTCCGGCGTCCTGCTCGGCGAGTCGGCGGTTTCCCAGCTGCACCTGAAGAAGGGCGACCGGGCGATGGTGTGGGGCCTGCTCTCGCAGCCCACGCGCGGTCTCCGCACGAAGGGGGCGATCGACGCCCTGAAGAAGGCGGGGCTGAAGGTCGACTACCTCGAGATCAACAAGCAGACGAACGCGGATCCGACCGCCGGTGTGCCGGTGTTCACCGCCTACGTCACCTCGCACCCCGACGTCAAGCTGGTCGTCACCGATCACGGCGGCCTGACCGCGACTGCGGAGACGTACCTGAAGGCGGCGCACAAGGGGGCGAACGACATCGGCATCGCCGGCTTCGACCTGTCGCCCGCGACGATCACGGCGATCCAGGGCGGCTGGACGGACCTCGTCCTCGACCAGCAGGAGTGGCTGCAGGGGTACCTGCCGATCCTCCAGACCTGCATGACGAAGGTCTACAAGTTCGCCGGCCTCTACATCGACACCGGGTCGGGCATCATCAACAAGGGCAACGTCACGCCGCTCATCCCGCTCGTCAAGAAGCTGATCAGGTAAGGCGCGGCGAGACACGTTCGACGAGAGCGGCGGCGCGGGGTGCTCGTGCCGCCGCTCTCCAGGAGACTGACGCTCAGGCGATGGCGACCACCCCTAGGACCGAGCTTCTCGAGCTCGACGGCATCCACAAGTCGTTCGACGGCGTGCGCGCGCTGCAGGACGTCGGCATCCGGGTCGGGACGAACGAGATCGTCGGGCTGCTCGGCGACAACGGCGCCGGCAAGTCGACGCTGATCAAGATCATCACCGGCTTCCACGCCCCCGACCGCGGCACGATCGCCTGGAAGGGCCGTCGCCTCGACCGCCTGACCGTGCAGCGCGCGCGCGACCTGGGGATCGAGACCGTCTACCAGGAGCGCGCGCTCGCCGACCAGCAGCCCCTCTGGCGGAACATCTTCATGGGCCGCGAGCGCACGAACCGGTACGGCCTCCTCGACGTCGCCGGCATGCGGGCCGAGACCGAGAAGCTGATGCTCGAGTTCCTGCGCTTCACCTCGCAGGCGGTCACGCCCGAGTCGTTCGTCGGCACGATGTCCGGCGGCGAGCGGCAGGGAGTTGCGATCGCGCGCGCGCTCCACTTCGAAGCGGAGCTCGTCATCCTCGACGAGCCGACGATGGGTCTGTCGGTGTCCGAGACGAGGAAGACGCTGGACTTCGTCCGCGGCATCAAGGCGGCGGGCAAGTCGTGCATCTTCATCGACCACAACATCTTCAACGTCCACGAGGTCGCGGAGCGCGTGATCATCATCGATCGCGGCCAGGTCGCCGGCGAGTTCAGGCCGGCAGAGCTGACCGTGCACCAGCTCGTCGAGCGGATGCGGCACGTCGCCGAGACCGGGACGCTCGAAGGAGCACCCTCGTGAGCGGCGTCAGCGAGGTTCAGGCCCCGTCCGCCACCCCGCCGGCACACGAGGGCAGGTCGCTCCGGGAGCTGATCTCCGTCCGCCGGTACGGCCTCCAGGCCGGCACCGTCACGATGGCGCTCCTCCTCTGGCTGCTGTTCGCGATCGGGGCCTCCGGGACCTGGCTGCAGTTCGACATCTATAGCTCCCTGATGTCCTCAGTGCCGCAGAACGCCGGGATCATGGCGCTGGCGCTCACGATCGTCGTGATCGCCCGGGAGATCGACCTCTCGTTCGGCTCGGTGATGGCCGTCGGCGCCTGGGTGTTCATCGCAGTCGGGCAGCCCGAGCTCGGCCTGATCGCCGGGGTCGCCGCCGGGCTCGGCGTCGGGCTCCTGAACGGGATCATCGTCGTCCGCTTCGGCATCCCCTCGCTCGTCGCCACGATCGGCACCTGGTTCTTCTGGGGCGGCATCGTCCTCTACGGGACGGGCGGGACGGGCGCCGGCACCGAGTTCGCGAACGGGTTCGTCACGAAGCTCCTCACCGGTCGCGCCTTCCACGGCTACATCCCGGCCGAGTTTCTCTGGATGATCGGGATCGCCATCCTGCTCTGGGTGCTCCTCAACCGGCACCGCTTCGGCGCGCACGTCTATCTGGTCGGCGACAACGACCAGAGCGCGCGGATGATGGGTGTGCGTACGGGCCGCGTCCGGATCGCCTCCTTCGGGCTCGTCGGCCTCTGCGCCGGGTTCGCCGGGATCGCGTCGACTCTCGAGAGCCACTACTTCTGGCCGACGGTAGGGAGCGGCGCGATGCTGCCGACGGTCGCGGCGGTGTTCCTCGGCGGGACGTCGATCTTCGGCGGCCGCGGCACGATCTTCGGCACGGTGATCGGAGCGTTCGTGATCGAGGCGATCGAGCCGGGGATCGTCTCGCTCGGGTGGACGGGCCTGCTCACGCAGGTGATCGACGGCGCCGTGATCGTCTGCGCGCTGGTCATGCAGGCGTTCGTGATGAAGCGCGTCCGTCATTAGCGATGCGCTCGCGGCGGCTCGGAAAGACGAACCGCCAGGTGTCCGAGATCGGCTTCGGCGCCTGGGCGATCGGCGGCTCGTGGGGCGAGACGGACGATGCAGAGTCGCTCGCCGCGCTCCACGCTGCAGTCGAGGCGGGCGTCACGTTCCTCGACACCGCGGACGTCTACGGCGACGGCCGCTCGGAGCGGCTGATCGCCCGCCTGTTGCGCGAGCGGGAGGAGCCGCTCGTGGTCGCGACGAAGTTCGGCCGCCGCGCCCCGCAGGTGCTGGACAGCTACTCGGAGGAGAATCTCCGCGCGTGGCTCGAGCGCTCGCGCGAGAACCTCGGTGTCGAGACGGTCGACCTCGTGCAGCTGCACTGCCCGCCCTGGGAGGCGTACTACGAGCCCGCAGTGTTCGCGGCCTGCGAGTCCTTCGTCGAGGAGGGACTGGTGCGTGCCTACGGCGTGAGCGTGGAGAAGGTCGAGCAGGGGCTGAAGGCGATCGAGTACCCGGGCGTCGCCACCGTGCAGATCATCTTCAACGTCTTCCGTCAGCGCCCCGCCGAGCTCTTCTTCGACCGGGCGCGGCAGCGGGACGTGGGCGTGATCGTCCGCGTACCCCTCGCCTCCGGGCTCCTGACGGGGAAGTTCGACCGGGGAGCCGTCTTCGCCTCCGACGACCACCGCGCCTTCAACCGGCACGGCGAGGAGTTCGACGCTGGCGAGACGTTCTCCGGCGTGGACTTCGAGCTCGGGGTCGAGACGGTCGAGGAGCTGCACGCGGTCGTCCCCGAGGGAGCGACCCTGGCGCAGCTGGCGCTCCGCTGGATCCTCTCCTTCGAGGCCGTCTCGACGGTGATCCCCGGGGCGAAGACGCCCGAGCAGGCCCGGGCGAACGCGGCCGCGGCGGAGCTGCCGGATCTGCCGGAGGCGACGATGCGCAGGATCAGCGAGCTGTACCGGGCGCGGATCGCGCCGCAGGTTCACCACCGCTGGTGAGCGCGGCGGCGCCGTCGACGGCGGTGCAGACGTGGTGCGCGGCAGTTCGGCCCGTGCGCGCGGCGTACGCGGCGGTGACGGCGCCGGCCAGCTCCGGCGCGCCGTGCTGCTCGACGAGTGCGACGACGGAGCCGCCGAAGCCCCCGCCCGTCATCCGGGCGGCGACGGCGCAGTGCCCGTACGCGAGCTCGACGAGGAGATCGAGCTCGGCCGTGGAGACCTCGAAGTCGTCGCGCAGGCTCTCGTGCCCCGCCCGGAACAGGGCGCCGAGCGCGTCGAGATCGGGCCCGCCGGGGGCCTCGAGCGCCTCGACGCAGGCGCGGACCCGCTCGTTCTCGGAGACGACGTGGCGGAGCCGGCGGCGGGCGAACTCGTCGAGCCCGGCTGCCCGTGCAGCCTCGTCGGCCTCGGAGGGAGTCACGTCGGCGGGCCGGCGGCCGGCGAGTGCCCTCAGGCCGCGCTCCAGCTCCGCGCGCCTCGTCGCGTAGCCGGAGTGCTCCAGGGCGTGCCTGACACCCGAGTCGAACACGACGATCGCCAGACCCGGTGGGAGCTGCACGTGCCGGTACTGCTCGGCGCCGCAGTCGAGGAGGAGCGCGTGCCCACGCCGCCCGAGAAGCGCGGTCGCGGGATCCATCAGCCCGCACGGGACTCCGACCGCGAGCCGCTCTGCGTCCCGGGCCACGCGCGCGAGCTCGAGCGGCGGCAGCTCGAAGTCGGCCGCCCGGCACAGGGCGAGCGCAACGGCGACGTCGAGCGCGGCGGACGACGAGAGCCCGGCCCCGATCGGCACGGTCGAGGCGATCTCGCCGTCGTAGCCGACGGGCGGTCGTCCGCGGCGGGCGAGCAGGACCGCGACGGCGGAGACGTACCGACCCCAACCGTCGAGCTCCGCCTCCGGCGACCCGTCGCAGTCGAGCTCGACCGTCTCCGCGAATGCCTGCGAGCGCAGCCTGATCATCGACGGGTCCCGATGCCCAAACACGCTGACGCCGAGATCGACGGCCGCCGGCAGCACGAGGCCGCCCGAGTAGTCCGTGTGCTCTCCGATCAGGTTGACCCGCGCCGGCGCGAAGACGGCGATCGCCGTCATCGCCACAGCATCCGGATGCCGAAGCTCGCTGCGCCCGACGACGAGCCGCCGACGAAGCCCGCGCCGAGCTCGGCTGCGATCGAGCGGACGAGTGGGTCGGCATCTCGGTGGCCGAGCACGACGACGGTGCCGCCGCTCCCGCCGGCGCTCGCGCGCGCTCCTGCGAGCCCGCGTGCCCAGCCCGCGTGGCGCACCGCCTCGACGAGGTCGTCGGTGCTCTGAGTACCGAGCCCACACCGCGAGTAGCCCTCGTGGGAGGCGTACATCAGCTCTCCGAGCAGGCACGCGCGCTCGTCCGTGACCGGCTGCGCCAGCAGCTCCACGAACTCGCCGGCGCGGGCGTGTTCCTCCAGCGGGAACACCGTCGCCGCACGCACCGGATAGACGGCGTCCGGCTCCACCGCAACGGCTTCGTCGTCGACGCCCCGGTAGCGGCGGAGGAAGTCCGCTCCGGTCAGCCATTCCGGGAGCCCCTCCGTGTCGACCTCGGACCGGTCGAGCGCGGCCAGGTACTCGTACCGGCAACCGAGCAGCGCCTTGCCCATGGAGGCGGCGCAGCGCGCCCGGCGGTAGGGGGTGCCCGCGACGGCGTGAGGGATCCCCGAGTCGATCCCCCAGGCGGCGAGTGGCGGCGGCAGCGGGATCGACCTGACGATCTCCGCCGGCCTGCAGAGCACGAGCAGCACGTGGTTGCGCTCTCCGTACGCGGCGGTGATCTGGTCCATCGCGCCGCACGGCGCCCCGGCGAGGAGTTGCTCGGCCCGCTGGCCGAGCAGCGCGAGGCGGCGCGGCTCCGGCGTGCAGCCGAGGCAGGCGGCGACGGCCTGCAGGGTGGCGACTCCGATCGCCGCGGACGACGCCAGGCCCTTGCCCTCCGGCACCTCGGAGGAGACGAGCACGTGCAGCCCCGCGAGCGAGAGCCGTTCCTCGCGCAGGAGCAGCGCGACCGGGCCGAGGACGTAGGCCGCCCACGCCGTCACGCCCGCGAACCGACCGGCGAGCTCGGGGAGCGGCGTCGTGGAGAGATCGTGCACGTCCAGCGCCACCCGGCGGTCGCCGCTGACGGCGACGACGCTCCCGTCGCCGTTGAGCTGGGCGGCGGCGAGAGCCGCCGCCGCCAGCGGCAGCTCGACGACGAGCGACCCGGAGTAGTCGGCGATGCCACCGAGGACGTCCAGGCGTCCCGGGGCGCGGGCGAGGGCGATCGGCGCTCCGGTGGAGAAGAAGGCGCTGCCGACGACCCGGGCCGAGAACGCCTCGGCGTCCGCGAAGACGTCGACGTCCGCCGGCTTCCGTCCCGCTCCGGCTCGAGCCGGCCGTTCGACCGTCCGGTTCAGGTTCATGCCGAGAAGTCTCTCGCATCCGGCACGGCCGGGCCAGAGCCCGAACGGTGCGTGCTCACGCTTGCTTCGACGACCGCCGCAGCCCTCGAGCGCCGAGCTCCGGCCGAGAGACCGCCCAGTCCGGTCGATTCGAGCCGAAGGCGTAGTGGTGCGCCACCTGGAGCTGCGAGAGCAGGCCTTCCGGTCCGTGCGCGAGACGATCGACCGGTCCCGCCGACCTGCCCCGCGATCGACGAGATCGACGGCGCTTCCGTACAGCTGCTCACCTGAACGTGCTGTGGCCGGCGCTGCGCCGCCGGCTGATCCTGCCCTCCACCCCGCTGCGACGAGCGCTCGACCTGCTTGTGCGAGCGGCGTCCATGAGAATGTCCTCCGTGAGGCGGGCGTGACGAGACCTGCCGGGCCGGCGAGCACGGTCCTCGAACGGGGCCGGGCGGCATGCACGAGAGGAGCGTGGCTCGAAGGCCACGAGCTGCTCTCCCGGGCCGACGAGAAGGCGCCGCTGGGAGGCGACGACCTCGAGGTGCTCGCCACCGCGGCGTACATGCTCGGGCGCGACGACGAGTCGATACGCAGCTTCGAGCGAGCCCATCATCGTCACCTCGAGACGGGCGAGACCAGGCGTGCGGCGCGCTCCGCCCTGTGGGTGGGGATGCACCTGGCCGCGCGAGGGGCGCTGGGGCCGGCGAGCGGATGGCTGGGCAGGGCCCAGCGGCTGCTCGACCAGGAGCCGGGCGAGTCTGCGGAGCGCGGCTATCTCCTGATGCCGGTTGCCTTCCGTCACGAGGCAGCCGGGGAGTGGGCGGCTGCGGCCGCCGCTGCGGGAGAGGCGGCCGAGATCGCCGTGCGCTTCGGCGATCGCGACCTCCTCGGGCTCGCCCTCCACGGACAGGGCCACATGCTGATCAGGGACGGGCGGGTGCAGGAGGGGCTCGCCCTGCTCGACGAGGCGATGGTCGCGGCGACGGGAGACGACGTATCGCCGATCGTGACGGGGCTCGTCTACTGCGGCGTCATCCTCGCCTGCCAGGACGTCTACGAGGCTCGTCGCGCGCGCGAGTGGACCGCGGCGCTGTCGCGCTGGTGCGAGGAGCAGCCCGAGATGGTCGCCTTCACCGGCCGATGCCTCGTCCACCGTGCGGAGATCCTGCAGCTCAACGGCTCGTGGGAGGAGGCGCTGGAGGAGGCGCGGCGCGCCGGGCGGCGGTTCGCCGAGACGGGAAACCCGGCCGCCGGGGTCGCCCACTACCGCCGGGCGGAGCTCCTCCGGCTACGGGGCGAGCCCGCCGCCGCCGAGGAGGCGTACAGGGATGCGAGCAGGTCCGGCTGGGAGCCGCAGCCGGGTCTGGCCCAGCTTCGGCTCGCGCAGGAGCGCCGAGACGCGGCCGTCGCCGCGATCCGCCGCGCACGGGCGGAGATGAAGGAGCCGCTCAAGCAGGCCGCCCTGCTTCCCGCCTACGTCGAGATCATGCTGGCGGCCGGCGAGACGGACGAGGCCCGTAGCGCCTGCCACGAGCTCGGGCAGCTGGTCGAGCGGTTCGAGAGTGCGATGCTCGACGCGATGCTCGGGTACGCTCGCGGTGCGGTCGCCCTCGCGGAAGGAGACGCCGAGACGGCGCTCGTCGCGCTTCGCGAGGCATGCAGGGTGTGGCGCGAGCTGGCGGCGCCCTACGAGATTGCCCGGACGCGCACGCTCATCGGCCGGGCTTGCCGCGTGCTCGGAGACGAGGAGGCGGCAGCCCTCGAGCTCGAAGCCGCCCTGAGCATCTTCGAGGAGCTCGGCGCGGCCCCGGACGCGGCCAGGCTCGAGGCGCTGATGTCAGGGCACGAGACGCACGGGCTCTCCCGGCGCGAGCTCGAGGTTCTGCGCCTCGTCGCCGCGGGGAAGAGCAACCGCGAGATCGCAGAGGCGCTCGTGATCAGCGAGCACACGGTCGCCCGCCATCTGCAGAACATCTTCGCGAAGCTCCGCCTCTCTTCGCGGACCGCCGCCGCTGCGTTCGCCTTCGAGCACGGCCTCGCCTGATCCCGACGAGTGGTCAGGATTGACCACGTCCGCCCGCCGCCGGAATGGCGGATCCGCGCGATGCGGACGCTCGGTGCGGCTCCTACGGTTCGGCGAGAGCGACCGGAAGGAGACGAACATGACGAGGCAGGCAACCGAACAGCTCGACACCGTGATCGTCGGCGCGGGGCAGGCGGGGCTGGCGGCCGGGTTCCACCTGAAGTCGCACGGCGAGAGCTTCGTGATCCTCGACGCCGGTGAGCGGGTCGGCGATTCGTGGCGCGGGCGTTGGCCGTCGCTTCGGCTCTTCACCCCCGCGAAGCTCGACGGACTCCCGGGCATGCCGTTTCCCGCAGGCCGCAACACGTTCCCGAGCACGAACGCGATGGCCGACTACCTCGAGTCGTACGCGGAGCGGTTCGAGCTCCCCGTCCGCCCGAACGTGCGTGTCGACCGGCTCTCGAAGAAGGGCGGCGAGCGCTACGTCCTCGACGCCGGCGAGCGCCGCTTCGAGGCCGACAACGTCGTCGTCGCCACCGGCGTGATGCAGGTCCCGGCCGTCCCCGGCTGCGCAGGCGAGCTCGATCCGCGAATCAGGCAGCTGCACTCGGGCGACTACCGGGGCCCGGAGCAGCTGCAGGAAGGTGCGGTCCTCGTCGTGGGGGCTTCCCACTCGGGAGGCGACATCGCGTTCGAGATCGTGCGTGAGCACCCGACGATCCTTGCGGGACCGAACACGGGCCAGGCGCCCTTCTCGGTCGAGAGCCGGAGGGCCCGCGTGTTCTCCCCGCTGCTCAAGCTTCTCGCCACGCGCGTGCTGACCGTCGACACGCCGATCGGCCGGAAGGCGCGCCCGAAGATCCGATCCCACGGCGCACCGCTCTTGCGGGTCCGGTCCGCCGATCTCGCCGCCGCGGGAGTCGAGCGCCTCTTCGGGCGCGTGGCCGGCGTGCGGGACGGTCTCCCGGTGCTCGACGACGGCCGCGTCCTCGAGGTTGCGAACGTGGTCTGGTGCACGGGCTTCCGGCCCGACTACAGCTGGATCGACCTTCCCCTCGAGTACGAGGACGGCGGCTACCCGCGGCAGTACCGCGGAGCGGTCGCCTCGTTCCCGGGCCTGTACTTCCTCGGGATGCTCTTCCTGCACTCGTTCAGCTCGATGCTGGTCCTCGGTGCCGGCAGGGACGCGAGACGTGTGGTGGAGCACATCGTCTCGCGTCAGGCGCAGGTGCGCCCCGCCGAGCGGCGCGCCCTCTCGGCGGCGCAAGCCGAGGCGGCGCGATGACGGAGCAGTGGGTGGACGAGCCGGACGTCCTGGTCTGGAACGGGACCGTCCTCAGGACCGCGCCGGAGCCGGAACCGGGTGTTCGCCTCGAGGACGGTGAGAGGGCTGGCGAGGCCGGCCGCGGGCCGCGCACGTCCGCGCTCAGGCGCCCGGCGCGGCGCCGAGGCGCCGCGCCATCCGGAGCAGGTGCTCCCGGCGATCCAGCGGGCCGGCAGGCGCCCGGCGCCGGGTCGGCGCCGGGCCGGTGACAGGCCGGTACCCACCGAGCTCGGTCTCGAGCACGCCTTCGCCACCAGTGAGGGCAGGCAGCTGCCCCCGCAGGTGCCGGGCCCCGGAGACGGGCAGCGCCGTCTCGACCGTCGTCAGCTCGCCCCGCACCAGCGGCGCCTGCGCGACCGCGCCGAGCCGTGCCAGGACGGCCAGGACCGCGCCGAGCGTCTCGGTGGGCAGCTCCAGCCTGATCCGGAGGACCGGCTCGCAGACCGCCGTGCCGGCCCGCGCGAGCGCGTGCGCGAGGACGAGCGGCGTGAGCTTCCGGAAGTCGGCGGCCGTGCTGAGCGGTCCCCGTCTCGACGGAGGGCCGTCCGGGACGCTGTAGGCGCACCTGGTCATCGTCACGGTGCAGTCGGTCACCTGCCAGCCGAAGAGGCCCTCCTGCAGTGCCTGACGGACGTACCGCGCCATGCTGTCCCCGAAGCTCTCCACCGTCTTGTAGAGGTACAGAGGCACCGCGCGAGCGTCGACCTGCAGCCGGAAGTCGACACCCGAATCGACCGGCGCGGGCTCGACGCGGAGCCCGACGGTCGCCGAGAAAGGATTCGACTCCGCGTGCAGGATCTCGACCGCTTCGCCGGAGGCGACGAGCCGCTCGATGCAGATCGTCGTCGTCTCGCGAAACCCGACCTCGACGCCGAAGTCGGTCTCGAGCGTCGCCTGGACGATCTCCTTCTGCACCTCGCCGTAGAGCGAGACCGACAGCTCCTGCCGCTCGTCGTCCTGCCGCACGTCGATCAGGGGGTCCTGCTCGGCGAGCTGCGCGAGGGCGATGCGGAGCGGCCCCCGGTCGTCGGAACGGCGGGGAACGACGACCGCTTCCAGCGTCGGTGGGGCGAACTGGTGGCTGCCCGCGTCCGCGCCTGCCTCGCCGATCCTGTCGCCGATCTGCGCTTCGGCGAGACCCCAGAGCTTTCCGATCTCACCGGCGAGGACGGCCGGACGCCGAACCGCCGACCCGCGGTCGAAGACCGCGATCGCCGTCACCTTGCCCTCGTGGCCCCGGCCGAAGGGCAACCGGTCGCGCGTTCGCACCGTCCCCGAACGCATCCGGACGTAGGCGATCTTCTCGCCGGCGCCGCCGCGCTCGATCTTGAAGACGACGCCCGACACGGGAGCGTCCTCGCCGCCGGCGCCTGCCGGGAGCAGCTCCGCGATACCCGCCGCCAGCGGCTCCAGGCCCGCCCCGGTGATCGCGGAGCCGAAGAAGACGGGATGCACGAGGGCCTGCGCCGTCTGGGTCGCGAGCTCCTCGCGGAGCCGTCCATAGGGGACGCGCGCCTCGTCCTCCACGTACGCGGCCAGGATCGAGCTGCTCCGCTCGGCGAGCACCTCGGCCAGCCTCCCCCGGAAGGCGACGTCGTCCGGGCCGGAGACCGCGAACCCGGCTGCGCGCGTGCCCAGGCAGCGAGCCGAGCCCATCGCCACGACCGCGGGCGTCAGCCGCGCCCGGATCGCCTGCAGAACCGGTTCGTCACCGGCCCCGGGACGATCGATCTTGTTCACGAACAGGAGCGTCGGCACCCGGAGGCGCTGCAGCGCCCGCATCAACACGCGGGTCTGCGGCTGCACGCCCTCGACGGCCGAGACGACCAGCACGGCGCCGTCGAGCACGTTCAGCACCCGTTCCACCTCGGCGATGAAATCCGGATGGCCGGGCGTGTCGATCAGGTTGACCGTCAGGTCGTCGATCGAGAACGAGACGACCGCGGACTTGATCGTGATCCCGCGCTGCTGCTCGAGCGCGAGGGAGTCGGTCTGGGTCGTGCCCTCGTCGACGCTGCCGACCGCGTCGATGACGCCGGCGCCGTAGAGCAGCCGCTCGGTGAGTGTCGTCTTACCGGCGTCTACATGCGCCAGGATTCCGAGGTTCAGCGTTCGTCGCAGCAATGTTCATACCCTCCGAAGTCGAAAAGGCCTTCGCGATGGACATGAACGCTGCGCGCATCTCCCCTCCCTGGTCGATCCTGGCGGTGGAGCGCATCATAGGCGCACCGCGGGCGGGGGCGCGTGCTACGCCAGACGGATTCGCGGGTCGACCCAGGCGTAGAGCAGGTCGACGAGCAGGTTCATCGCGATCACGCAGGTGGTCACGAACACGACGATCCCCATCGTGGTCGGGAGGTCGAAGCTGTTGATGCTCCCGACCAGCGTCTTGCCGAGGCCGGGGAGCCCGTAGACGCTCTCGGTGAACACCGCCCCGCCGAGCGCCAGGCCGATGTCCATGCCGAGCATCGTCACGATCGGGAGCATCGCGTTGCGGAGGACGTGCGAGCGGAGGACGATCCACTCGGGGGCGCCCTTCGCCCTGGCGGAGCGAACGTAGTCCTCGGCGAGGGCCTCCATCACGTTCGCGCGGATCATGCGGGCGTAGAGGGCGGCGTAGAGGATCGCGAAGGTCATCCAGGGCAGCAACAGGTGGTAGGCCCACTGGGCCGGGCCGGCGGCTCCCGCGCCGCCGCCGAAGAAGTTGGCGTAGCCGGTGATCGGCGTCAGCCCGGCCTTGAAGCCGACGAAGTAGGCGAGCAGCAGCCCGATCCAGACGGGGTGGGCGGAGATCCCGATCAGGACGAACACCATCGCCGTCCGGTCGAGGGGCGAGCGCGGCCGTAACGCCGAGAGGACGCCGATCGGGATCGCGAGCAGCATCCACAGGACCGCTCCGCCGAAGACGAGCGACGCGGTCACCGGCGCGGCCTGGCCGATCACGTAGTTGACGCTGAGGCGGTTCGTGAACGAGTGCCCGAGGCTGTGGTCGACCACGAGCCGCTTGAGGAAGAGGCCGTACTGGACGGGGACGGGCCGGTCCAGCCCGAGGAATCTCCGGGCGTGCTCGATGCAGGTCGCGGTGGCGCGCTGGCCGCAGGCGAGGCGGGCCGGGTCGGCCGGGATGATGAAGAAGATGACGTAGGTGATCGCCGTGACGGCGACGAACAGCACGACCGCCCAGAGGAGACGCCGGATGAGGTACCGGATCATCGCGGCCGCCCCCGGTGAGCGGCCGCCGGGTGCTCGACGCGGAGGCTCACCGGGAAACCGTGCCGTGCCGCCGGCCCCACGGCAAGGGCCAGCACCGGCCTGTTTCACGAGGCCAGCCGGACCGCGCGCGCGAGCGCCGCGACCGCCCCGCCCAGGGCGTCCTCGTGGATCCGCCCGTAGCCGAGGACGAGCCCGCCGGCGCCCGCCGGGGAGAGGGCATAGCGCGAGAGCGGAAGGACCCGGATCCCGTCCTGCTCGGCGCGCGCCGCGACCGCCCGGTCGTCCACGTCGTCCGGCAGACGGACCAGGACGTGCATCCCGGCGGCGATCCCGCTCACCGGCATGCCTGGGAGCTGCGCGTCGAGCAGGGCCAGCAGCCGGTCGCGGCGCCGGCGGTAGACCGCCCGGGCGCGGCGGACCTGCCGGTCGTAGTCGCCGCGCGAGACGAACCGGGCGAGCGCCAGCTGGTCGAGCGAGGGCGAGCTGTAGTCGAGGAGCTCCTTAACCCGCGCCGCCTCGCCGACGAGGTCGGCGGGCAGGACCAGCCAGGCGAGTCGCAGTGCGGGGGCGAGCGTCTTCGAGGCCGTCCCGAGGTACGCGACCCGGTCCGGGTCGAGGCCCTGCACCGCGCGGACGGGCTCGCGGTCGTAGCGGAACTCCGCGTCGTAGTCGTCCTCGACGACGAGCGCGCGGCGGCGCGTCGCCCAGTCGAGGAGCGCCCGCCGCCGGGGGCCGCTCAGCACCGCCCCGGTGGGGAACTGGTGCGCCGGCGTGACGAGGACGGCGTCGGCGCGCAGTCCGTCGACGACGAGCCCCTCGCCGTCCACCCGCCGGCCGGCGACCGCGAGCCCGTGCGCCCGGAAGCGCCGGGGCTGGACATCCAGGGAGGGATCCTCGACCGCGACCCGGCGGGCTCCACGCGCCTCGAGGACGCGGGCGAGCAGGTCGATGCCCTGTGCGGCGCCCTGGACGACCAGGAGCCGGTCGGGGTCGGCGACGACTCCACGCGTGCGGCCCAGGTGGTCGGCGAGGACGCGGCGCAGCTCGGGCTCGCCGCAGGGGTCGCCGTAGTCGTAGGCGGCGGCCGGCACGCTCCGGGCGGCCTCCACGAGCGCCGACGTCCACCGCCGCCCCGGAAAGAGCGTGACGTCGGGCGTGTTCGGCGTGAAGTCGAAGCGCGGCGCGCTCCTCCGCGGCGCCGTCTGCTCTGCCGCCCGCGCCGGGGTCGCCACCGGCGCGACGACCGGCGGCGCCTTCGTCCGGGTGACGAGGAACCCCTGCGCGGCCAGCTGTCCATACGCCTCGGTCGTCACCCCCCGCGAGACGCCGAGGTGAACGGCGAGCGCCCGGGACGACGGGAGGGCGACACCCGGCCGGAGCGCGCCGCCGAGGATCGCCTCGCGCAGCGTCCGCTCGACCGTGGCACGGAGCGTCTCCCTCGGCCGCGGCTCGAGCGCGATCCATCTGGCCTCGTCTCTTTCCACGAAAAGGCATCATTCCACGAGGCCAGCGCCGACCCGAGGACGGCCGGCCGACCGCTCGGCCGGCGCATGCCGGGCCCGGTCTCGAGCCGCCGGAGCCGTCCTCGGACATCCGAGGGGGGATCGCCGGCCCCGCAGGCAGGCGGCGGCCGCGCGCGGACACGTACCATGCGGGTCGTGGAGGCACCGATCACGGCAGCGCCCGCCGAGGTCGCCGACGAGCTCGAGCAGTACCGCCGCGAGCTGACGGCGTACTGCTATCGCATGCTCGGCTCGCCGTTCGAGGCCGAGGACGCGGTGCAGGACGCGTTCATCCGCGCCTGGCGCGGCTACGACCGGTTCGAGGGCCGCGCCCAGCTCCGCTCGTGGCTCTACCGCATCGCGACGAACGTCTGCCTCGACATGCTGAGCGGCCGGGAGCGGCGCGCGCGGCCGATGGACCTCGGGCCGGCCGGTGCCCCCGTCCTCGAGAACCTGCGCGAGCTGCCGGAGGTGACGTGGATCGAGCCGATCCCGGATCCGGCCGAGGAGACGGTCGCGCGCGAGACGATCCGCCTGGCGTTCGTGGCCGCGCTGCAGCACCTCCCCCCGCGCCAGCGGGCCGTGCTGATCCTCCGCGAGGTGCTGCGCTGGCAGGCGGCAGAGGTGGCCGAGCTCCTGGAGACGACCGTCGCCTCCGTGAACAGCGCGCTCCAGCGGGCGCGTGCCACCCTCGACGCCGCCGACGTCCGGGCGTCGACGACGCCCGCGGAGCTGGACGAAGCGGACCGCAAGCTCCTCGCCCGGTACGTGCAGGCGTTCGAGGCATACGACCTGGAGGCGCTCACCTCGCTCATCCACGAGGACGCGACCCAGTCGATGCCGCCTTACGACCTCTGGCTGACCGGGCGCGACGACATCTTCATGTGGTGGTACGGGCCCGGGATCGGCTGCAGGGGCTCGCGCGTGATCCCGGCGGCGGCCGCGAACGGCTCGCCTGCGCTCGGCCAGTACAAGCCGAGCGAGTCGGGCAGCGGCTTCGACCCGTGGGCGCTGCAGGTGCTCGAGCTCTCGGACGGACGCATCGTCGAGCTGACGTTCTTCCTCGACACCGCGCGCGTCTTCCCCCTGTTCGGCCTGCCGCTTCACCTCGACCCCTGAGTGCGGCATCGGCTACACCGTCGCCGCGCCCGACACGTGCGGGCGCGGCTCGGAGGCGTTGCTCGGGTGCGAACGGGGTTGGGGTGGGGGTCCGCGGGGGGAACCGGCTGTTCCCCCCGCGAAGCGAGCGGAGCGAGCGTCTCAGCCGCCGCTGATCGCCGCGATCACGTCGATACGCGAATGCGGGGCGATCGCCGTCCCGAGCTCCGCCCGCTCGCGGTCGACGTAAACGTGGATGTGCCGGCGGATCGCCGGGCCCGGCTCGCACAATCGGTCGCGCAGGCCCGGCCAGCGCTCGTTCAGCTCGTCGATCGCCTCGCTCACGGTCGACGCGCCGACCTCCTGCCGGCGCGTCAAACCGGGGAACAGCGGAGGAAGCGTCGTCGGCAGGTAGAGCTCGGCCATCAGTCGACGACCGCCACATCGACGGAGCTGATCGCCGGCAGGTAGCTCGCGATCTCCGCCCAGCTCTCGCCCTCGTCCACGCTGGCGAACACCTGCCCCGTGCTCGTGCCGAAGTAGAAGCCCGGGGAATCGAGTGCGTCGTTCGCCATCGCCTCGCGCAGCACGCCGAGGTACGCGTCCTCCTGCGGCAGCCCGCGGCTCAGCCGCTGCCAGGTCGAGCCCGCGTCACGGGTGCGCCAGACGGCGGCCTGACCGTCGGGCATGGTGCGTCCGTGGCCCGGGTCGAGCGGGATCACGTAGAAGCTGTCCCGGTCGTGCGGATGCACGGCGGCGGCGAACCCGAACTCGGTGGGGAGGCCCTCGGTGATCTCGATCCACGACTTCCCGGCATCGTCGCTCCGGTGCATGCCGACGTGGTTCTGCTGGTACATGCGGGTCAGGTCCGTGGGGGCGACGACGACCTTGTGGACGCAGAAGCCGATGTCCTCGTAGTCGCGCGGCCAGTCCGCCCGCAGACCCTCGTTGCGCGGCGTCCAGCTCTTCCCGGCATCCGTCGTCTCGAACAGGCTGTACCCCTGGACGATCACCAGCAACCGGGACGCGTCGTCCGGGTGGGGGATGATCGCGGAGAGGCCGAGATGACCCGGCGGTTGCTTGGCGGGATCGTTCCAGTCGTCGCGCCCGGGCTGGCCCTCCAGGGTCGAGATCAGGGCGAACGTCTTCCCGCCGTCGCGACTTTCGAACAGCCCGGCTCCCTCGCCGCCGACGAGGACGCGGCCGTGCGCGGCCGCCACGTTCGACACCTTGGAGAGCTTCAGGTCGCTCCCGTCGTAGCTCAGGCCCTCGCTCGAGTGCTCCCATGTCTCGCCGAGGTCCCTGCTGCGCCAGATCGCCGAGCCGTGCCACTCGCTTGCGGCGGCGGCGTAGATCGTGCCCTCATCTGCGTCGTAGATAGCGTGGTAGACGGGCCAGCCCTCGCAGAAGGGACCGCGGAGCTTCCAATCGCGGCGGTCCGCGTCGCTCTCCGCGATGAAGCAGCCCTTCCGCGTTCCGACCAGCAGCATGACCTTCGACATCAATTCACCTCCGGAGTTTGTGTCGAGCGTAAACGAATCGTCCGCGCATGTTCGTCTCCTCCATCGGGGAGAACGTCCGCCAGCCCCATGAAGGCGACGAGGTCGACGAGCTCCGCCGATGCGCTTCGCAGCCGCAGCCGGCAGCCGAGCCGGTGGGCGGCGAGCTGGAGCCGGGCGAGCGCGTCCACGGTGACGGCGTCGGCCCTGGCCTCGCCCACGTCGCAGACGACGACGCAGGTCGTGCCTGGGAGCGCGCCGGCGGCCATCACCCTCTAGACGGCGTGGCGCCGGAGAAGTCATCGGTCGCCGATGAGTTCCTGCGCAGGGCGGGGTCGAACCGGTAGAACGCGAAGGGAGCGACCCCGATGACCATCGCCGACACCCGCACCCGCTGGCTCGCCCTGATCGTCCTGTGCCTGGGCGACCTGATGATCGTCCTGGACACGACGATCGTGAACGTCGCGCTGCCGTCGATCAGGGACGATCTCGGCTTCACCGAGACCTCGCTCGCGTGGGTGGTGAACGCGTACCTGCTCACGTTCGGCGGGTTCCTGCTCCTGGGCGGGCGGCTGGGCGACCTCCTCGGACACCGGCGTCTGTTCCTGTCCGGGATCGCGCTGTTCACGTCCGCGTCGATCGCGTGCGGCGTGTCTACGACGCAGGGCCTGCTCGTCGGAGCGCGCGCCGTGCAGGGTCTGGGCGGAGCCGTCGTGTCCGCGGTCGCGCTCTCGCTGATCATGATGCTCTTCACGGAGGCCGGCGAGCGCACGAAGGCGATGGGCGTCTTCGGGTTCGTGATGGCCGGCGGCGGCAGCATCGGGGTGCTGCTCGGAGGCGTCCTCACCGACACGCTCAGCTGGCACTGGATCTTCCTCGTCAACGTGCCGATCGGCGCGCTCGTCTACCTCCTCACGCTGCGCCTGCTGCCGCCCTCGCCGGGGGCGGCGGGCGCCAGGCGCCGGCTCGACGTCTCCGGCGCGCTCGCCGTCACCGCGTCGCTGATGCTGGCGGTCTACGCGATCGTGAACGGCAACGGGAACGGCTGGACGTCCGCCGAGACGCTCGGCCTCCTCGCCGGCGCGGTCGTCCTCCTCGGCGTCTTCCTCCAGGTGGAGATGCGGGTGGCCGCGCCGCTCGTGCCGCTCGGCCTGTTCCGGCTGCGGAACATCTGGGCCTCGAACGTCGTCGGCGTCCTCTGGGCGGCCGGCATGTTCGCGTGGTTCTTCCTCTCGGCGCTCTACCTCCAGCTCGTGCTCGGCTACACGCCGCTCCAGGTCGGGCTCGCCTTCCTGCCGGCGAACGTGATCATGGGCGCGTTCTCGGTCGGCCTCTCCGCGAAGATCGTCATGCGCTTCGGGCTCAGGAAGCCGCTCGCCACCGGCCTGGCGGTGGCGGCCGGCGGGCTCGCCCTGCTGGCGCGGGCGCCGGTCGGGGGCACCTTCGCCGTCGACGTCCTGCCGAGCATGATCCTGCTCGGCGTGGGGGCGGGGATGGCCTTCAACCCGGTGCTGCTCGCGGCGATGAGCGACGTCAAGCCCGAGGAGTCGGGCCTCGCCTCCGGCGTCGTCAACACGGCGTTCATGATGGGCGGCGCCCTCGGCCTCGCCGTGCTCGCGAGCGTCGCCGACTGGCGCACCGGCCAGCTGCGCGCATCCGGCCACGGGGCAATCGCGGCGTTGACCGGCGGCTACCACCTGGCATTCGTGATCGGCGCCGTCTTCGCCGGCGCAGGCGCGCTCGTCGGGGGGACGCTGCTCCGGGCGCCCGCCGCCGGGCACGAGCCGCTGCCGGCCGGCGAGCCCGCCCTCGCCGAAGACTGAGCAACTGGTTCCTACGTCAACGGCGGGAGCCGGTCGGTGCTGAAGATCCGCCGTCACGGGGCGGGATACACCGGCGAGATCGCCATGGGCGTCCACGCCTCCTAGAAAACGGAGGCGCCCTCCGGTTTAATGCTAGAGTGCTCCGCATGGCGCGCCGGGACGCGGAGCGGAACCGTGGGAGGCTGGTCGCGGCCGGCCGGGACGTGTTTGCCGAGCGGGGGCCCGACGCCTCGCTCGAGCAGATCGCCCGGCGGGCAGGCGTCGGGATCGGGACGCTCTACCGCCACTTCCCGACGCGCGAGGCGCTCGTCGAGGTCATCTTCGCCGAGCACATCGGCGAGGTGCTGTCCGCGGCGGAGGAGGCGGCCGCCGGGGACGACGCCTGGGGCGGGCTCGTCGCGTTCCTCGAGCGGGCGCTCGAGCTCCAGTCCCGCAATCTTCCGCTCCGGGCGGTGTTCCTGCGCCACCCGGAGGGTGAGCGGCGGGTCGCCGAGCGCCGGCGACGAATCGGCCGGGCGCTCGGGCGCCTGATCGACAGGGCGCGGGCCCAGGGCAGCCTGCGGGAGGACTTCGCGCTCAGCGATCTGTCCGTCGCGCTGTGGTCTTTCGCGCCGGTGTTCGAGGCGACCGCGGACGTCTCACCCGACGCCTGGCGCCGTCACCTGCGGATCCTCCTCGACGGGATGCGGCCGGCCGCGGCGACGCCGCAGGTGGTGCGGCCGCTCGGCGACCGGCAGCTCGCGCGGGCGATCGACGCCCTGCGCACCCGCTACCACGGCCGGCGCGCGGCATGAGCCCGCAGCCGCCCCGCGTCCGGGTCGTCTTCGGCGCGCTCCTGCTTGTGCTCCTGCTCGCGTCGCTCGACCAGACGATCGTCGCGACTGCGCTGCCGACGATCGTCGGCGACCTGGGCGGGATCCAGCACCTGTCGTGGGTCGTCACCGCCTACCTCCTGACCGCGACGGTCTCCGGCCCGCTGTACGGCAAGATCGGCGATCTCCACGGTCGCAAGCTCGTCCTCCAGGCGGCGATCGTGATCTTCCTCGGCGGCTCGGCGCTCTGCGGGCTGAGCCAGAACATGGCCGAGCTGATCGTCTTCCGCGCCCTGCAGGGGCTCGGCGCGGGCGGGCTGATCGTGACCACGATCGCGGTGATCGGCGACGTGATCCCGCCCCGCGAGCGCGGCCGCTACCAGGGCTTCTTCGGCGCCGTCTTCGGCGTCTCGAGCGTCGTCGGCCCGCTCCTCGGCGGCTTCTTCGTCGACAACCTGTCCTGGCGCTGGATCTTCTACGTGAACCTCCCGATCGGCGCGGTCGCGCTCGCGGTGATCGGCGTCGCGTTCCACTCGGCCGCCGAGCACGTCCGGCACTCGATCGACTACCTCGGAGCGTCGTTGCTCGCCGGCGGCCTCTCCGCCGTCGTCCTCTTCACCAGCCTGGCCGGAACGACCTGGGCGTGGGGCTCGGCGCAGATCCTGGCCTTGATCGCGATCGCCGTCGTGCTGCTACCGCTCTTCGTCCTCGCCGAGCGCCACGCCGGCGAGCCGATCATGCCGCTCGCGCTCTTCCGGAACCGGACGTTCGCGGTGACGAGCGCGATCGGCTTCGTCGTCGGCCTCGCGCTCTTCGGCGCGATCGTGTACATGCCGGTCTACCTCCAGATCGTCAAGGGCGAGAGCCCGACCGGATCCGGGCTGCAGTTGACGCCGATGATGGTCGGCCTGCTGGTCACCTCCATCGGCAGCGGTCAGCTGATCTCGCGGTTCGGCCGCTACCGGCCGTTTCCGATTGCAGGTACAGCAATCGCCGCCGTCGGGCTCGCGCTGCTCTCGCGCCTCGGCGTCGGAAGCTCGATCTGGACGGCGTCGGCCTACATGCTCGTCCTCGGGCTCGGCCTCGGCATGGTGATGCAGGTGCTCGTGCTGGCGGTCCAGAACGCGGTCGAGCACCGGTTCATGGGCGCCGCCACCTCGGGCTCGCTCCTCTTCCGCCAGGTCGGCGGCTCGATCGGAGTCTCGCTCTTCGGCGCGATCTTCGCGAACCGCCTGCGCGGGCACCTCGCCTCGAGCCTTCCACCCGGCGCCCGGGTGCCGAAGACCGCCGACCCCGCGGCGATCAGGCACCTGCCCGCTCCCGTGCACGAAGCGTACGTCAGCGCGTTCTCGGCGTCGCTGCGCCCGGTGTTCCTCGTCGCCGCCGTGACCGGCGTGGCGGCATTCGTCCTCACCTGGCTCTTGCGCGAGATTCCGCTGCGGAGCACGACCGGCGCGGGCGCGACCGCGGGCGAGGCGTTCGGCCTCGAGGAGGCCGCCTAGCCGGCCTCGAAGCAGGCGCGGCAGCGGGCCTCGTAGGAGTCGAGGCCGCCGATCACGACCGTCTCGCCGCTGAACGGCGCGGGCGCGCCGTCGACGAGGCGCTGCGTGTACATCGCGGGCTCGCCGCAGCGGTGGCACACCGCCTTCAGCTTCGCCACCTCGTCCGCCATCGCGAGCAACCGGGGCATCGGGCCGAACGGCGTCCGGCGGTAGTCGAGGTCGAGCCCGGCGATCACCACCCGTACGCCGTGGGCGACGAGCGTGTCGCAGACGTCGATCAGGGAGTCGTCGAGGAACTGGCCCTCGTCGACGCCGACGGCATCGCAGCCGGCGGCGAGCTCGAGGATCCGCTCCGGGGTGCGAACGACGCGGGCCGCCATCCGCTGGCCCTCGTGGCTGACGACCTCGTCGACCGAGTAGCGGTCGTCGATCGCCGGCTTGACGAGGATCGCCGACTTCCGCGCATAACCGACCCGGCGCAGACGGCGCATCAGCTCCTCGCTCTTGCCGCTGAACATCGGCCCGCAGATCAGCTCGAGCCGGCCCTGCGGACGGCTGCCCGGAGCGGGGCGGGGAGAGGGAGCGACGCTCACGACGCGGGATTCTCGCAGCGCGGTCCGACGGCACCGTGGACCGTCCGGACCGCCGCCCCGCGCCGCAGGGTCGGACCCCGGTGGCCTGACCCTGCTCTATCGTCACGGCACGGCGACCGGGCTTCCCCCAGAGACGGCGCAGGACGAGGACGCGGAGCTTCTGCGCTCGGTCCGCGCGGGCGACGAGCGAGCGTTCACGACGCTGGTCGACAAGTACGGCCCGTCGCTCCTGCGCGTGGCGATGCTGTTCGTGTCCACGCCGGCGGTCGCCGAGGAGGTCGTGCAGGACACCTGGCTCGCGGTGCTGACGGGGCTCGAGCGGTTCGAGGGCCGTTCCTCGTTCAAGACGTGGCTGTTCCGGATCCTCTCGAACAAGGCGAAGACCCGCGGGCGGCGCGAGAGCCGGACTCTTCCGTTCTCGTCCCTAGCCGCCGACGGTGACGGGGACGAGCCGGCGGTCGGCGCCGATCGCTTCCTCGGCCAGGACCGGCGCCATGCGGGGCACTGGGCGGCGCCCCCGCGCGCGGTCCCGGAGGAGCGGCTGCTCGCCGGCGAGGCTCGCCGGACGATCGAGGACGCGATCGCCGCGCTGCCCGCGAAGCAGCGTGCGGTGATCACTCTCCGCGACCTGGAGGGCCTGTCGGCCGAGGAGGCCTGCAACGTTCTCGACCTTTCCGAGACTAACCAGAGGGTGCTGCTCCACCGCGCCCGGGCGAAGGTGCGGGCGGCGTTCGAGCGGTACCTGGAAGAGACATGAGCACATCCGTCCGAGAGCTGAGCTGCAGGGAGATCGTCGAGCTCGTCACCGACTACCTCGAGGGATCGCTCGAGAGCGAGCTCCACGCCGCCTTCGAGGCTCACCTGGACGGGTGCCCGCACTGCACGCACTACCTGGAGCAGATCCGGGCGACGATCCGCATCGCCGGCACGATCGAGCCCGATGCCCTCCCGCAGCAGCTGCGGGCCGGCCTGCTCGAGGCGTTCAGGGACTTCCGGCCCCCGCGGGGCTAGACCTGCTCGCGGGCCTCGGGCGCCTCGACGGCCGGCCGCCGCGCGATCCGGCGGAGGCTCCGGGGCAGGTACCAGTTCCAGTCGCCGAGGAGCTTCATCGAGGCCGGCAGCAGCACCGCGCGGACGATCGTCGCGTCGATCAGCACGGCCGCGGCGAGCCCGACTCCCGCCTCCTTGATGTTGAGCGTCGAGAGGGTCCCGAAGATCGCGAAGACCCCGACCATCACGAGCGCGGCGCTGGTGACGACGCCCGCCGTCACCGAGATTCCGTGCCGCACCGCGTCGTCGTTCGTCATCCCCGCGTCGACTCCCTCCCGGACACGGCTGAGGATGAAGACGTGGTAGTCCATCGAGAGCCCGAAGAGGATCACGAAGAGAAAGAGCGGCAGCCAGGAGATGATCGTGCCGTCCGAGGTGAAGCCGAGCAACGGCTCCGCCCAGTGGTGCTCGAAGACGAGCACGAGCACGCCGTAGGACGCACCGACCGACAGCAGGTTGAGCACGATCGCCTTGACCGGGACGACGATCGAGCGGAAGGCGAAGAGCAGGACGACGAAGGCGAGCAGGAGCACGAAGGCGAGGACGTAGGGGAGGCCCCGGTCGAGCTGGTTCGTGAGGTCGACGTCCTCGGCGACGTTGCCCGTCACGGCGACGCGTGCGCCGGGTATGCGCTCGATCGTCCGGGGGACGAGGTCGTGGCGGAGAGTCGAGATCGCGCGGCGGCTCGCAGGGTTGTCACCGGTTCCGGTGAGCGGCAGGAAGATCCCCACGGCGCCGAGCTCGGCATTCGACGTGACCTGGACGGGCGGAGTCGAGATGCCGCGTGCGAAGGCGAGCTGCTGCAGGCGCCCGGCCTGGGCGAGGAGGTCGCTCCAGGACCCCGGCGGCACGGTGGCGACGATCTCCGCCGGCTCGGAGGCGAACGGAAAGACGCGGCGGAGATCGGCGAAGGTGCGCAGGGCGGGGATGCTCTGCGGGGCGAGGGCGGTCTCGTCGGGCGAGGAGACCCGAAGCCAGAAGGCGGGTATCGCCAGGGCGACGAGCAGTCCCGCCGACAGTGTCAGCGAGAGGACCGGGCGGCGCAGCACGCGGTCGACCACGGCGGGCCAGAAGCGCGAGCTCTCGTCGGTGCGCAGGTGCGGCAGGAACCGGAGCCTTCCCCGGTCCAGGCGCGCGCCCAGCAGCTCGAGCACTGCGGGCAACACGGTCACCGAGCCGGCGACCGCACAGGCGACCACCACGATCGTCGCTGCGGCCAGGCTGTCGAACGTCTTCGCACGGACGAGGAAGAGGGCGGCCATGGCGATCGCCACGGTCGTTCCCGAGACGACCACGGTCCTGCCGGAGGTGCGGGCGGTCTGCTCCAGCGCCTCGTGGGACGCAAGCCCGCGCCGCCGCTCCTCCCGGGAGCGGACGATGTAGAAGAGGGCGTAGTCGACGCCGACCGCCATCCCGATCAGGACCAGCACGATCCTGACGCTGTCGTCGATCGCGAACAGCTGGCTGATCGGGCCCATGAGCGCATACGCAGCGCCGACCGCCGTCAACGCCAGCAGGACGGGGACGGTCGCGGCCACGAGCGCGCCGAAGGCGACGAGGAGAACGGCGAGGGCCACGGGGACCGAGAGGATCTCGGCGCGGCGCAGGTCGCCGCTCCCGGCGTCGTCGACCGCGTCGCTCGCCGTGATGCTGCCCGTCTCCTCGATCGTCACGCCGGGATGCGCAGGCCCGGCGGAGAGCACGGCGGCGCGGACGTCCGACACGCGCACGTTGCCGAGGGTGATGACGACGAGGGCGGCATGCCCGTCCCGGGAGACGAGCCGGCCGCCGCCGGGGTCGAACGGGGTCAGCACCTCGTTGGCTCCTGCGACCCGGCCGGCGACGTCGCGGATCGCTGCGCGAAAGGGGCCATCCCGGACGCGCAGCGTGGAGCTGTGCAGGTAGGCGAGCTCGCGGGCGGGCGGCCAGAGCCCGTTCGCGTCGAGCATCTCGTAGCCGCGGGCCGACTCGCCGACCGCGCCGTTACTCAGCGTCTTCGTCCCGGTCGCGGCGAGCAGACCGCCGGCGACGAGGACGAACCCGAGCCAGCAGCCGATCGCAACCCACGGCCGGCGTGTGCTCCATCGTCCGAGCGCCGTCACCGGCCTCATCGCGACGAGTGTAGTGGCCTGCCTCGTCTCCACCAACTCGCCGCCGCGGCCGACCAGCGCGGCCGCGGCAGAGCAACGGCCGGCTGCCACCGGGCGACGCGAGCGCAGCGAGCGAGCGGAAGGAGAGGGGGCGTCGGGGAGAACCATGGGTTCTTCCCGAATAGGGTTCAGCGAGCCGGTGGCGGTTTCATCCACCGCTTCCGCTGGCTTTCCGACTGGGCCTTGCGGCCTTCCCCGTACAACCCTCGGAGGCGGCTTCGACTTACTCCCGCTCCGTGCTCGCTGCAGGAGGGAACCTATGGGATCGCGGGCGGTCCGACAAGTCCCCTGCGGGCCCGAAGTGTGCAAAGAGCGAGAAAATCCTTCCGACGCCGGGATCGCTGCTACCGTGTGGCGACGGACGGCAACCGGCCGTCCTGTGAGATCGAGCTTCTCGTTCCTCCTCCGGGCGTTCCGAGTCGATCATCTCGAACCCCGATCAAGGAGCGAACGGACCAATGCAGCAACAATCGTTTCGGACGCTCGGCGTGAGCGCCGGCGTCACCCGCGTGCTGGCGGAGCGCGGAATCACCACCCCCTTTCCGATCCAGGCGCTCGTCCTTCCGGACGCGCTCGCCGGCCTCGACGTGCTCGCGAAGGCACCGACCGGCTCGGGGAAGACCTTCGCGTTCGGCCTGCCGATCGTCGAGCGCACTCGACCGGGCGACGGAGAGCCGGCCGCGCTGGTGCTCGTGCCCACGCGCGAGCTGGCCGCACAGGTGGCGGACGAGCTCGCCCTGATCGGCGCCAGCAGCGGGCTGCGAGTGGCAGCCGTCTACGGCGGCGCCCCGATCGCGAGCCAGTCGAAGCGCGCCCGCGGCGCGCACGTCCTCGTCGCCACGCCCGGCCGCCTCCAGGACCTGGTCGAGCGTCGCCTCGTCTCGCTCGACCGGGTCCGCACGCTCGTCCTCGACGAGGCCGACCGGATGCTCGACATGGGCTTCAAGCCGCAGGTGGACCGCCTCGTCCGCCGCCTGCCGCGCAACCGCCAGACGATGCTCTTCTCGGCAACCCTCGACGGAGAGGTCGGCGAGCTCGCCCGCGCCTATACGACCAACCCCGTCCGGTTCGAGGCGCACCCTCCGGACGGCGTCGCCCACGCGGAGGTGGAGCACACGTTCGTCTCGGTGACCGCGGACGGGAAGCTCGATCGGCTGATCGAGGAGCTCGAGGCCGAGCGCGGGCTCGCCCTCGTCTTCGTGCGGACGAAGCGCGGAGCCGACCGGCTGAGCAGGAAGCTGCGTGCGCGCGAGGTAGCGTCGGTCGCCCTGCACGGCGACCTGAGCCAGGGGCAGCGCGAGCAGGCTCTGGGCAGGTTCCGATCCGGTGCGGTGAGGACGCTCGTCGCCACGGACGTGGCCGCCCGCGGGCTCGACCTGACAGACATCACCCACGTGATCAACTTCGATCCGCCCGAGGACGACAAGGGCTACGTCCATCGCGTGGGCCGCACCGGCCGGGCCGGGCGCGGCGGCCGGGGAACCACCTTCGTCCTGCCCGAGCAGCAGGCTGACGTCGGCCGGGTCGCCGGCAGGCTCGGCCACCACGAGCAGTTCGCACGGGAGGGGATGAGCGCGGGACGCGCCAGGATCGTCTACACGAGCCGCCGGGGCCGGCGGTCGCGCTGGTAGACGGCAGGACGGGACCGCTCGCCTCGGCTCAGGCGGCAGCCGCCGCTGACAGCGCGGCCGGCACCGGCGCCGGCTCCGAGTGGACGACGACGAGCGTCTGCGTCGCCCGGGTGAGCGCGACGTACAGGGCGCGCAGGCCCTCGACGCCGTCCCCATCCGCCGCGATCAGGCCGGGCTCGACGAGCACGACCCGGTCGAACTCGAGGCCCTTCGCCGCACGCGGCGTGAGCGCCTGGATCGGCGCCGCGAGCTCGTCGAAGGCGGTGTCGGGCCGGCGGGGCCCGGCGGGACGGAGGTGCGGCTCGAGCTCGGCGATGAGTGCGGCCGGGGCGATCAGGGCCGTGCGGCCCTCGCGCAGCGCCTCCTTCCCCGCCTCGCGGACCGCGACGGCGACCAGGTGCTCGGCCTCGGCCCGCACGAAGCGGGGCGGCTCGTCGCCGCTCCGGTAGGCGATCGGCGGGGCGACCTCCGGCGCGATCCGGGGCAGCAGCGGCAGCGCGAGCTCCATCACCTCCGCGGGGACACGGTAGGCGAGCCGCAGCTCCTCGACGACGACCTCGGCCTGCGGGGCCAGGTGGCGGAGCAGGTCGTCCCAGCGGTGGTACTGAACCGGGCCGGCCGCCTGGGCGATGTCGCCGAGGATCGTGATCGGGCCCGCGGAGCGCCGGGCGAGCATCCGGAGCTGCATGGGCGTCAGGTCCTGCGCCTCGTCCACGATCAGGTGCCCGCGGGCGCGGTCGGGGCCGTCGAGGAGCGCCCGCGCCTCGTCGATCAGAGGCAGGTCGGCCTCCGTCCAGCCCTTCCCCCGGCCCGACCGGAGCAAGCGCTGCTCGCCGGCGTCGAGGAGCCCCTCGGCGGCGGCGGCGAGGTGCTCCGGGCTCGTCAACAGCCGGCGAACGAGCTGCTCCGGCTTGATCCGGGGCCAGAGCGCGTCGAGCGTCCGGTTGAGAAAGCCGCCCGTCCGCAGAGCGGCCTCGATGTCGTCGAACGAGTGGTACGCGGCCACCCCGAGGCGGGTCGTGTACCGCTCGTAGAAGGCGCGGACGAGCTTCATCCGCAGCCGCTCCCGGCCTGCCGCATGGGTGGGGCTCTCGGCCTGCGCCTCGTCGACGAGCCTCGACACCCGGTCGGGGTCCAGCCGCAGCTCGACGCCCTCGAGCCGCACGGCCAGCAGGTCGACCGGGGGCCGCGGCAGTGCCTCGACCGCGGCGCCGATCACGCCCGCGAGCCGGACGTCGCCCTTCAGGCGCGCGATGTCGGGCGCCTCGCCGCGGGAGGCGTCGGCCCCGGCGACGAGCTCGTCGATCGCCCGCTGCTCGACGCGCTCCTCGCCGAGCATCGGCAGGACGTGCGAGATGTAGTCCATGAACACGGGGTTGGGCCCCACGACGAGCACGCCGCTCCGCTCGAGCTCGCGACGGTACGTGTAGAGCAGCCAGGAGGCGCGGTGCAGGCCGACCGCGGTCTTCCCGGTGCCCGGTCCGCCCTGGACGACCAGCACGCCCCTCGGCTCGAGCGTGATCAGCCGGAACTGGTCGGCCTGGATCGTCGCGACGATGTCGCGCATGTGCTCGTCACGGCTCCGTTCGAGCTCCTCCAGGAGGATGTCGGCGACGCCGTGGACGACGTCTCCGGCCGATCCGTCCAGCGGCTCGTCGTACAGGTCCCGCAGCGTCCGACCCTCGGTCCGGAAGCGGCGGCGCAGCGTGATCCCCTGCGGGTCGGCGACCGTCGCCGTGTAGAAGGGGCGCGCGGCCGGCGCCTGCCAGTTGACGACGATCGGGACCTGGTCCTCGTGCACCCAGCGCCGCCCGACATAGAGCGGACGGACAACGCCGTCCAGGTCGAGCCGGCCGAAGCAGAGGCCGCGCTCCGCGTCCTCGAAGGTGACCAGCCGCCGCGCCGCCCACGCGTCGAGCAGGGCGGCCTCGATCTCGCCGATGCCGGCCTCGCCGGCACGCTCGACCTGTCTCCGCATCTCCTCGAGGCAGCGGTAGGCGTGGTCGACGTAGGACTGCTCGGCGGCCAGGTCGGGGTGCACGGCGGCGGAGGACAGTACCTGCGGCCTCGCCTCGACGCCAGCTCCGAGGGAGCTGCCGGCTAGCCGGTCGAGCTGCCCGGCTCGACCGGGTCCCCGAGGCGCACGATCCCCGGCACCTCCACCTCCGCCCAGATCCCGAACGGGAGGGGCTCGGTCGTCTCGACGCCGTCGCGGTACCGGGCGAGGAGGTCGAGCGTGGGCACGTTCCGAACCCCGGTGTCGGGGTCGCGGCTCGTCACGATGCAGCGGCCGACGTTCCCGCGCGGGACCACCGTCGCCTCGCCGACCACGATCCGGCGGCCGAGCCAGCCGTCCTCCTCGTGCGCGCCGACGCCCTCGACGCCGAGCAGCATCCGGAACCGGCGCGGGTCGAGGCGCTCGGCGGCGCCCGCGACCGCCGAGAGCGCGTCGAGGGACGCGGTCGAGAGCATCGTCACCGGCGCGCCTCCGCGGTCGAGGCCGTCGCCCGGCCTGGCCGGCTGGACGAGGCGGAGCGGTCGGCCGGCGAAGGACGAGAGCGCCTCCGCCCACGGTCCGCCGACGAGCCGCCCCCGGACCTCGCGGCCGTAGAAGAGGGTCGTCACCGCCTCCGCCAGCTCGACCTCGCCCTCGGCCGCGGTTCCGTCCGGAAACCCGAGCGCCAGCCGGCCGGTCTCCTCGTCCCAGGCCGCCGAGACCTGGACGAGCCGGCCGAGGGCCTTGCCGTTCAGGAGCCGTCCGTCCTCGCCGACGAGGTGGAAGCGCCGGTTCCCGCGGACGCCGAACGGCTCGAGCAGAACCTCCTCGAGCGCGGTCAGCGCCAGGCCCTTGATCGGGGCGACGGAGATCCAGGCCACCCGCGCGCTCACGGCTCGAGTCTCGCAGCCGCTACGGGCGGGCGGGCGCAGGAACCGGCGCGTACGGAGATGCCTCCACGCCGATCTCCCCCATCCGGGCGGCGTAGGTCGCGTAGCACCGCCGGGCCTCGCCGTGGTGCCCCGCCTGCGCGAGCGTCTCGACCAGGCCGAGATGGGCGCGCTCGTCGTAGGGATCGCGCTCGAGCACGCGCAGGAGATAGCGGGCCGCGCCTGCCGGGTCGCCGTCGGCGGCGACGAGCCCCGCGAGGGCATGCGCGACCGCGATGTAGGCGAGGCGCGCCTCCTCCCGGACGCGCGCCGCCCAGTCCGCATAGAGATCCTCCTCGAGGAAGTCGCCTGCGTAGGCCGCCTCGGCGGCGAGCAGGCGTTCCCGGGCCTCCACGGGGCTCCCGTCGCGGACGAGCTCCAGGCCCGCCTCCGCGTCGGCCAGGAACTCCTCGACGTCGACGGGCAGCACGGCCCGCTGCAGCGCGACGCCGGCCGCGCCGCCCGCGACGAAGTGGTCGGGCTCGAACCGCTTCTCGGGGTCGAGCACCGAGCGAAGGATGCTCAGCGCGACGGAGAGGCGGTTTCCGAGGCGGGCCGGATCCTCTCCCGGCCACAGCGCGTCGATCAGCGTGTCGCGCGGAGCGGCCCGGCCTCTCCTCGCGACCAGGATCTTGAGGAGATCCCTGGCCTTCCTCGACTGCCATTCGCCCACGGGTATCGCCTGGCCGTCGCGCAGGAGCGCGAACGAGCCGAGCGTGCGCACGCGCACGGGCTCGGGCTCTTCCGGAGGCAGGCAGCCGAGGAGCCCCGCCGCGCCGGCCGCCTGCTCGCGGACACCGGCGTTCCTCAGGCGGCGCCTGGCGCGCTCGGCCCTGGCCCGGTCGCCTCCCAGCCGGCCGAGCGCCAGCTCGACCCGGGCCAGGGAGACCTCGTTCCGGACCTCCTGCCAGACGCCGAGCGATTCCTCGAGCAGGCCGAGCGCCTCGTTCGCGTCCCCGCACGACATCGCCGTGAGCTCGAGCGCTTCCGCGTACTCGAATCGGGTTCGCCGCCTGTGCGTCTCGGCCGCGGCCTCGCGGGCGTGCCCGAGGGCAGTCTCGCGGTCGCCTTCCGCGAGAGCCACCCAGCCGGCTGCGAGCAGCGCCGTGCTGAGCATCGGCGCGAAGCGCCTTCCCTCCTCCACGGCGGCCGTGGTCAGCCGGCGCGCCTCGTCGGGGTCGTCGTACGCGAGGACGCGGGCGAGGCCGCTCGCGGCGTTGATCGACCCCTCGGCGTCCCGGGACGTTTCGAGCGCCTCGCGGTACGCCGCCCCGGCGTAGGCGAGGTCGCCGCGCTGGCGCGCCACCGAGGCGAGGCTCATCAGGGCCCAGGCGCGACGCGCCGATCCGTGCCGTTCCCAGAGGGCGAAGGCACGCCTGAAGTCGGTGACGGCGTCGTCGAACCGGCCGACCGCGAGGCAGTTCTCCCCCCGGGCGTTCAGGGCACGGGCGAGATACAGGCCCGCACCGGCGAGCTCGGCGAGGGTGATCGCCGACCCGAGCCGCTCGATCGCCTCGCCCGGCTCGGCCGGGCCGCACCGGTTGATCGTGAAGCGCACCAGCTGCAGGACGTCCCCGGCGGCCTCCGCAGCCTCGATGGCCGCCGCCATGTGACGCTCGAACATCGCGTGGTCGCGCCCCAGGTGGTTGAGGGCGACGGCGTTGTGCGCCGCCGCAAGCGCCCTCGGCGAGCCGGAGGCCGTCGCCGCTTCCAGGGCACGGCCGGCGAGCTCCTCTGCCCGCTCGGCGTCGCCGGAGCTCCAGTAGGGCGAGCTCATCCAGGCGAGCAGGAGGGCCTCGTCCGTCGAGCCCGACCCGTCGATCCGCCCGCGCCCGAACACGGACTTCGCCTCGTCGGTGTTGCCGAGATCCCAGTGCAGCCGCCCCATCCGCCAGGCGAGACCGGCGGGAAGCTCGTGCTCGTCGCCGGAGGACCGTTCGTAGCAGGCCAGCGCCTCTTCCCAGTCTCCCTTCAACGAGTGCGCCTCGCCGAGGACCGCCTCGAGCCCGGCGTCACGAAGCGTAGGAGGAAGCGCGCCGCCCGCCTGGACGAGGGCATCCGTCGCGCCTCGCATGAGCAGCGTGTTGCCGCGCTCGGAGAGGAATCGGGCCAGCTCGGCCGCGTCCCCGCTCTCCACGTGCGAGCGGAGCGCGTCCTCGAGGCGCCCCTGCGACTCGAACCACGAGGCCGCGCGCCGGTGGAGCTCGTGCAGCTCCTCCCCGGTCGGGGCCAGGCGCTCTCGCGCGAACTCGCGGATCAGCGCGTGGAGGGTCAGGACCTCGTCCCCGTTCCCCTCGGCCGCCATGAACAGGCCGCGCCGGCGCAGCGACTCGATCGCGGCGCGGGACTCGACGATCCCCAGCGCCTCGCACAGCCCGGTCGTGAAGTGCTCGAAGGGCACGACCGCGGCGACCACCCGGCGAACCGCCGGCGTCTCCCGGCCGAGCACCTCCTCGGAGAGGTACTCGAGGAGCGGCCCCTCCGGCCTGCTCAGACGGTCGAGTGCGGCGGCCCTGGCAGGTCCGGCCGTCGACTCGAGAGCGCCGACCGCGAGCCGGACGGCCGCCGGCCAGCCGCCGGTGACGTCGTGGATCCGGGGCGCGAGGCCTCGTGCCTCGGGGTCGAGGTACAGCTCGAGCAGGTCGCCGATCTCCTCGGTCCCGAACGCGAGCTCCGAAGCGTCGATCTCGAGGACCTGGCCCTGTCCCCGCAGGCGCTGGATCGGAAACGGCGGATCGTCCCGCCCGGACAGGATCAGGTGCAGCGTCGGCGGCCCCTGCCGGACGAGGCCCTCGACCAGCCTCGCCGACGGCGTTCCCGAGAGCCCGTCGACGTCGTCGAGGATGAGGACGAAGTCGTGCCGGAGCGAGCCCTCGAGCTGCGCGGCCAGACGGGTCGCGATCGCGGCCGCGCGCATCTCGTCGTCGGGGGGAGCGACCTGGAATCCGGTGTCGGTCGAGACGTCCGAGACGAACGGCCGCAGCGCCCGTACGAGGCTCTCCGTGAAGGGGCCGAGCCTCCGGTCGGTCGAGCCCACCGTGTGCCATCCGGACTCGACGTCGCGGGACCACTTCCGCAGGAGCGTCGTCTTCCCGTAGCCCGCTCCCGCGACGACGGTCGTCAGGCGGGTGCCGAACGCCTCGTCGAGCCGCGATTCGAGGCCCGGGCGCTCGAGCGGCGCAGCCGCCGGCCTCCGGGCCGGACGATCTTGCCGTGGCTTGCCGCTCATGCCGTCGTCCCTCTCGTGCGCCTCCCGCTCGCCGCCGCAGCCGTGTGAGTCTACGCCACCCCGGGCCTCGGCCCCGCGCCCGGAGCCCGGTTGCGGCCCGACCTTAAGGTCACTGAAAGGGTGCCCGTCCACGATGCCGGCGTGATCGAACTGGGCTCTCGACGACGGATCAGGATCGGCTCGACCCGGAGGAGGCATCGATGACGGCACGCTCGACCATGTGGAGACTTGCGCAGATCGGAACGGCGGCGATCGCCGCGGCGCTCGCAGGCGCGGCGGTGGTTCACGCGGGCGGAGCGTCCGGTCGCGCGGCCGCAGCGGAGATCACCGCGTGCGTCGATCCCTCGACGCACAACCTGTACCTGGCACCGTGCGCCCGGGGCGCGTCGACGGTCAGCTGGAGCAAGGACGGCCCCCAGGGGCCCGCCGGTCCTGCGGGACCGGCCGGGCCCGCAGGCGCGCCGGGGCCGGCGGGGCCCGTGGGGCCGGTCGGCCCGAAAGGGGCGACCGGGCCGGCCGGCCCGGGCGGCGCGTCGGGCCAGGCGACGGCCCTCAGGGAAGAGAACATCCGGTGGTCCTTCGACTCGGTGAAGGTCACGAAGCCCGGCACGTACCAGGTCTGGAAGCACTGCCCGGCCGGCTGGAGGGCGACCGGAGGAGGCGGCTGCGTTCCTCGGCGGGCTCTGGACGGCTACATCACCGAGAGCTACAACGGCTTTCCGGACATGACCGGCTTCCCGGGCCCGCCCCACCTGACGCCCGGGTCGCCTCGACGGCTGGGGCGTCAAGCCGTCGTGACGAAGGTCTCGAACCCGTCCTCCGACTTTGCGCAGATCCGTGCCGAGGTGATCTGCATCAAGACCTGGCGGCCCAAGCCGCCGCCCCCGAACCAGGCGCCCGTGGGGAAGAAATGACGTCGACGCCGGCCACCGACACCTTGGAGGAAAGGACGATGAAGCCAGATCACCGCATTCGATTTCGACTCTCGCCGGCGCTGGTCGTGGCGTGCGCCGCCCTCGCAGTCTCCCTCGCAGGCACCGGCTACGCCGCGCTCAAGCTCCCGGCGGCGAGCGTCGGCACGGCCCAGCTGCGAAACGGCGCCGTCACGTCCCTGAAGGTCAGGAACGGCTCGCTGCTCAGAGCCGACTTCAGGCGCGGCCAGCTCCCGGCGGCGACTCGTGGCCCGGCCGGGCTGCAGGGCCCCGCAGGGCCGCAAGGCCCCGCCGGGCCGCAGGGCCCCGCAGGGCCGCAGGGGCCGAAGGGCGACGGGGGCGACGCCGGCCCGCCGGGCGCGAGCGGAATCGAGCGGGTGCAGGCGCAGACGGGCACGAGCTCCGTCCCGCTCCAGGTCGTCGTCGCGACCTGCCCGGCCGGCAAGAAGGTGATCGGCGGCGGTGCCTGGGTGTCGGGCGCCGGCGGCACCGGCGCGCCCGTCCTCCTCAGGTCGACTCCGAGCAGCGACCTCACCGCCTGGCAGGCGGTCGCCGCCGAGACGGGCACGTACTCCCCAAACTGGCAGGTCTTCTCGATCGCGATCTGCGCCAAGGCCGGCTCGTGAGCGGAAGGCGCGGCAATCGGCCGGCGAGACCGGTGGTTCGACGGACGAACGAAGGAGGAGCAATGACTTCACGGCATGGGCACCGGATCGCCACCGCCACCGCCGCCGCCTTCGCGGCGGCGCTGGCGCTCGTTCTGGCCGGCGGATCCGGGGCGGACGCGAGCGTGACGAAGACGATCCTCGTCACCACGGTGGCGGACGGGCCGGATCTGGCTCCGGGTGACGGCGTCTGCAAGGGGAAGTTCCTCTTCCTGCAGAAGCCAGGCTCGGGCACGTGCAGCCTCCGGGCGGCGATCCAGACCGCGAACTTCGGCCCGCGGGGGACGTACCTGATCAAGCTTCCGGCCGGAACGTTCCATCTGTCGGTTCCCGGCAAGAACGAGAACAAGGCGGCCAAGGGCGACCTCGACGTCCTCCAGGCGAACGTGACGCTGGTCGGCAAGGGCCCGGCGAAGACGACGGTCGACGCCGGCGGCATCGACCGGGTGTTCGACGTCTCGGCGTTCGCCGGCCTCGTCGCTGGACGGCCTGCACGTCACCGGCGGGAAGACGTCGGGGTTCGGCTCGGGCAACGACTCGGGCGGAGCGATCCAGGTCCGCGGCACCTTGACGCTCCGGGGCGTGCTCGTCGACTCGAGCGTCGCGGGGAACAAGGGGGGCGGCGTCTACGTGGACGTCACCGGCGGGGCCGACCTGGAGCAGGCGACCGTCGCGCACAACGTCGCCGGAACCGGGGCGGGCATCTTCGTGGACGGGCACGCGAGCCTGACGAACGTCACCGTTTCTGGCAACAACGCCTCCACCAGCGGCGGCGGCCTCGAGACCGGGCAGGCGGGAAAGCCCAAGGTGTCGCTCCTCCACGTCACGATCGCCGGCAACACGGCTCCGTCGACGAACGGCTCGGCGGCGAGCTTCAGCACCGAATACTCGATGCAGAGCTCGATCGTCGAGGGCACCTGCCAGAACCCACCAGGCGCCCACTTCCCACACGCCGGGCAGAACGTGCTGACCAACCAGTACTGCGGCGACGACCCGCCCGTTCCCGATGCCGGGCTGCTGTCGCTCGCGGCCAAGGGCAACGTCGTGCCGACCATGGCTCTGAAGCCGACGAGCCCGGCGATCGACATCGCGCCCGCGGCCAGCTGCCCCAAGGTCGACGCGCGCGGCGTCAAGCGACCGCAGGGGGCGGGCTGCGACGCCGGCGCCTACGAGCGGGCGGCGCCGTGAGGACCTTCGTCGTTCGCGTCTGGACTCCGACCGAGCCCTTCGTGGAGGAGGGCGACCCGCTCCGCGGCGTCGTCGAGCACGTCGGCAGCGGGCGGTCGACCCCGTTCGGCAGCGAGAGCGAGTTGCTCGCTCTCCTGAGGCAGAGCGACCCTGCGACGCCGGAAGCCACGCTCGGCCCGGCGGCGCCAACCCACACGACAGGAGGATGACGATGAGCGATCTCGGCAGGGACGGCGGCGAACGGGGACACCGCGCGTCGAGGCGCGCGGCGGCGACGCTGGCGGTGTGCGTCGCCGCGGCCGGGCTCTGGGCGGCGGGCTCGTCCGGGGCGCCGGCGCGCCTTGCGGCGTGCACCCCCGGCCCGACGACCATCGGCGGCGCCTACGCGCGCGTCTGGTGCGGCCCGGCGAGGGCCACCGTCCACGTCGCCGGCAGGACCTACCACTTCACGCACGGCATCTGTCAGGTGACGGAGGGGTTCACGAAGGGCAGCAAGGTGCTCGCGATCAACATCGGCACCCAGACGCTGCCGCCTGCCAATCCGAAGGCGTCGTACTTCGGTCTCCTCACGGACAAGGCCAAGAGCGGCGTCTACAGGGACCAGGCGGTCGGCTGGCAGGTGCCCGGCAAGGGCTTCGCGGCGCTGACGAACAGGGTCCTCGTGGGCAAGAGCCTCCGGAAGGGCTCCTTCAGCGGGAAGGCGTCCGTCCGGATCAACGGCAAGGTGAGAGATGTCGGCGTCGCCACCGGCACCTGGGCCTGCTGAGCGGCGGCGCGCGCCGGCGCGCCTCCCGCGCGCGCGGGCCGGCGTTCGCCGCCGCCGCGCTCCTCGCGGCCGCGCCTGCGTTCGGAGCGGGCGGGACGGACCCGCGGCGGCTCGTCCTCGCCCGCTCCGACCTGGCGGCCCGCGCGAAGCCGGTCGCGAAGGCGACGGGTGCGGCGCCGGCCGTCTCGGCGCTCCTCGTCGGCGCCCCGGGAAGGGCGCTCTTCCGGGGTTCGCGGCACTACCAGGCCGCCTTCCACCTGCCGGCGGAGGACGTCTTCAGCGCGGCGTTCGTCTTCGGGTCCGGGCGGGCCGCCCGTGCCGCCTTTGCGTCCGCCGTGCGCTCGCTCCCCGGCGTGTACCGCCGCCTGAGGGTCGCGCGGCTCGGCGACGCGCAGCTCGCGAGCTACGTGATCGCGGACGCGTACGAGCACCGGTTCGTCGTCCGTCGCGGGAGCGTCGTCTGGCAGCTCGACGTCCTCGACTGGCGTGCCGCGCCTCGGGCTCGGCTGACCGCCGCCGCGATCACGCTCGCCCGCAAGCAGCAGGCCCGCGTCGGCTAGGTTCGACGCGGGCCTCCCGGACCGGCCGCTCGCCCCCTCAGGGCTGGAGGTTGTGAACCTCGAAGACGGTCTCCTCGGGCTCCGAGGTGAAGCCGCCGTCGATGCCCTGCTGCAGCCGTGGGATGAGCGTGCCGTCGCGGAACCGCTCCCAGCTCTCCCTCGAGTCGTGGACCGCGATGACGGTCCAGCCGCCGGCAGACGAGCCGGCCGCGTGGAAGATCTGGCCCTCGGGAAGGGCGTCACGCCCGGGGTGGACCGCTCCGAGCGACGCCTCGTACTGCTCCTTCGTGCCGCCGGGGAAGTGATGCACGATGCCGTAGGCCATCTCGCTCCTCCTTGTGATCGGGCCCGGAGCCTAACCAACGCGAGGCGCGCGGCCAGGTCGTCAGGCGGGGACGACGGCGAGTGCGGAGTGCACGTTCGCGATGGCGGCGAAGTCCTCGTCCTGTGTGACGACCGGTAGGCCGTGCTCGATGGCTGTCGCCGCGACGAGCGCGTCGAGGACGCGTGGGCGCAGTCCGGCACGACGGCAGTCGTGCACGAGCCGCGCAAATGCGCTCGCGACGGCTTCGCTCACCGGGATCGGATCGGCGGCGCGGGCGAGTGCGAGCGTGTCGGCTCGGCGGGCGCGCGTTTCTGGATCTCCGGCTGCGAGCACGCCCAGCTCGAGCTCACCAATCGTGACGACCGACACCGCAAGCTCGGACGGGAGCTCGCCGAGGGGCCGACCGTCTTCTCGGGCGATGAAGACCGACGTATCGGCCAGGCCGCGCGTCACAGCTCGTCGATCGTGCCGCCGGCCAGACGATCGAGGTCACGGCGCAGCGCATGGTCCGCCTGGCGATCGTGGAGCTGCGCCCGGAGCCATCCGCCGGGCAGCCAGCGCGTTCGCCGCCGATGCGGGACGATGTCGGCGACCGGCTCGCCGTTGCTCGTGAGCGTGACGGGCTCGCCCGCGCGGACCGCGGCGACGACCTCGCTCGTGTTGTTCCGCAGCTCCCGGACGCTCACCTCCATGTGCGACAGCGTAGCACGCAGCCGAAGTAGGGAACCGAAGCTGTCCGAAACGGACAATAGGGTCCGCCGCCGTGCGCCTGATCGTCGCCCGCTGCGAAGTCACCTACTCCGGGCGCCTCGACGCGTTCCTGCCCGAAGCGACCCGGTTGCTGATGGTCAAGGCCGACGGCACGGTGATGGTCTGGTCCGATCGCGACGGCTACAAGGTCAAGCCGCTGAACTGGATGACCCCGCCGACCGCGATCGAGGAGGCCGACGGGCGGATCCTCGTGCGCAAGCGCGCCGGCAGGAGCGAGGACTGCCTCGAGATCCGGCTCGTCGAGGTGCTCAGCGACGTCTCCCACGAGATGGGCGAGGCCGCCGGGCTGGAGAAGGACGGCGTCGAGCGCGACCTGCAGGAGGAGCTCGCCGCTCGGCCGGAGGCGCTCGGCGAGACCCTGCGGCTCGTGCGGCGCGAGTGGCCGACCGACATCGGCCCGGTCGACCTGATGTGCCGCGACGAAGAGGGCGGTTGGGTCGCCGTCGAGGTGAAGCGGATCGCAGGAATCGAGGCGGTCGACCAGCTCGTCCGCTACCTGGAGCGGATCCGGCTCGACCCGGCCAGGTCGGGGTGCCGCGGCGTGCTCGCCGCCACCCGCTTTCGTCCCCAGGCCTTGACCCTCGCCGGGTCGCGCGGGATCCGCTGCGCCGAGGTCGACCTGGCGCTGCTGCGCGGCGAGCGCGAGCCCGACCTGACCCTCTTCAGCTGAGCGAAGAGGCGCCGGGCCAGCCCGCCGAGCGGCGACTCGAGCTCGGCGCGCAGCCACTCGGCGCGGAGCTCGGACTGGGAACGGGGCAGGTCCTGATATAGCACGACCGATCGTTCTTGATAATACGACCGGTCGTGCTATCTTGTCAAACGTGAGCACGCCGACCAGGCGCCGGCGGGCAGACGGCGAGCAGACGCGGGCAGCCATCCTCGACGCGGCGACGAAGCTCGCCACCGTCGAGGGTCTCGACGGCCTGTCGATCGGCCGCCTGGCGGACCACATCGGGATGTCGAAGAGCGGCCTGTACGCGCACTTCGGCTCGAAGGAGGAGCTCCAGCTGGCGGCGATCGAGACCGCGGGCGAGATCTTCGCCGAGACGGTCGTCCGTCCGGCGCGCGAGGCCGAGGGCGCCCTGGGCCGGCTGGAAGCGCTGTGCGAGAGCTTCCTCCGCTACCTGGAGCGGCCGGTCTTCCCCGGCGGCTGCTTCTTCGCCTCGGCGGCGGCCGAGCTCGACACGCACCCGGGGCCGGTGAAGGAACGGCTCGCCGGGGCGCTGGCGGGCTGGCTGAAGCTGATCGAGAGACGTGTTCGCGAGGCGCAGGAGGCGGGCGAGCTCGATCCTACCGAGGACCCGGAGCTGCTCGCGTTCGAGCTGGACGCGTACATGAAGATGGGCAACTCGGTCCTGCTGCTGCACGGCGATCCGGGCGGTCTCGACCGGGCCCGGAAGGCGATCGCGGCCAGGCTCGAGCGCGCCCGGCCCTAGCTCTCGACCGCGATCCGCTCGCCGGAGCCGGGCTCGAAGAGGTGCGCCTCGGCCGTGCGCAGGCGGATCGAGATCCGGGCGTCGCGGGCCGGGGCCGACCGCGTGTCGACGCGGGCGACCAGGTTGACCGGCCCGCACTCCAGGTCGGCGGAGCAGAAGACGTAGGAATCCGCGCCCACCTCCTCCACCACCTGCACGCGGGCAGGGACGCCGTCCGCGGTCAGCTCCAGCGACTCCGGCCTCAGGCCGACGACCAGCTTCTTCCAGCCGCTCCGCGCGGCGGCCGCCGCCACCCGGCCCGGGAGCGGGATCTGCTCGCGGCAGAGGGTGACGGAGCCGTTCGGGCCGAGGTCGACCTCGCAGAGGTTCATCGCCGGCGAGCCGATGAAGCCGGCGACGAACGTGTTCGCCGGGCGCTCGTACAGCGCGCGCGGCGCGTCGCATTGCTGCAGGCGCCCCTCGTTCAGGACCGCGACCCGGTGGCCGAGCGTCAGCGCCTCGGCCTGGTCGTGGGTGACGTAGACCGTGGTCACGCCGAGCCGGGTCTGGAGCTCGGCGATGTCGGCGCGCATCTGGACGCGGAGCTTCGCGTCGAGGTTCGAGAGCGGCTCGTCCATCAGGAACACGCTCGGCCGGCGGATGATCGCACGCCCCATCGCCACCCGCTGGCGCTGCCCGCCGGAGAGCTGGCCCGGCTTCCGGTGCAGGTAGTCGCTCAGCTCCAGCATGGCGGCGACCTCCTCGACGCGGCGGTCGCGCTCCGCCTTCTTCACGCGCGCGATCTTGAGCGGGAAGCCGATGTTGGCGGCCACGGTCAGATACGGGTAGAGCGCGTAGTTCTGGAACACCATCGCCACGTCGCGCGCCTTCGGTGCGACGTCCGTGACCTCACGGTCGCCGATGAAGATCGCGCCTCCGTCCACCTCTTCCAGGCCGGCGAGCATGCGCAGCGCGGTCGTCTTTCCCGAGCCGGACGGGCCGACGAGGACCATGAGCTCGCCGTCGGCGATGTGCAGATCGAGCGCGTCGACCGCCGGCGCCTCGGTTCCGGGGTAGATCCGCGTCGCGGCGGCGTAGCGGACGTCAGCCATCGGCGCGCTCCACGCTCGTGTTCAGCCGCCGGGGCTCGGTGTGCTCGGACGCGGGCCGGCCCAGGGAGGAAACGGCGGTGCCGAGCCGGTCGCGCAGGCGCTCCTGCGCCTCGGCGCCCGCGCCGAGCTCGTCGAGCCCGAGGAGGGCCGCCCCGACGATCGGCGGCGACGAGGCGGCCCGCACGACCGCGGCGGGGGCAGTCGCGTGCACGCCCTCCTCGATCCGCGCGATCAGCGGGCGGTCGCCCGCCTGGAGGAGGCCGCCTCCGAGCAGCACCTCGACCGGGCCCCCGTCGAGCTCGAGCCGCACGAGTGCCGCGCGCGCGAAATCGACCACCTCCGCGACCAGGCGGTCGACCAGGCCCTTGGCGACCGGGTCGTCGGCGGCCTCGGCGAAGACCGCGGGCGCGAGCTCCGACACGCGGCGCACCTGGATCTCGCCGGTGTGGATCGCCTCGGCCACCTCCAGCGGCGAGGCAAGCCCGAAGTGGGCCGGTACCTCACGCTCGAGGGTCGTCCGCGGCCCCCGGCCGTCCTCGCTTCTCGCTGCCGCCGAGAGCGCGGCGAGGCCGAGGTCGAAGCCGCCGCCCCAGTCGCCGCTGATCGGCCCCAGAGCCGGAAAGCGCGCGTGCCGGCCGTCCGGCGCGATGCCGACGCAGTTGATCCCCGCCCCGCAGACGACGGCGACGCCCCAGCCGCGCTCGGTGCCGGCCCGCAGCACGGCGAACGTGTCGTTTCGGACGAGGACGCGGCCGGCCCAGCCGCGCTTCTCGGCCGCCGCCCGGAAGGTCTCCTCCTCGGCCGGGAAGTCCACGCCGGCGAGCAGGAGCGCGGCGAGCCCGGCCGCCGGCCGCGTGACGCCGCCGAGCCCGGCGTCGGCGGCAGCCTCGGCGAGGAGCCGGTCGAGCACCGCGAGGCTGCCCTCGAGGCCGAGGTGGTGCGGTGAGCTGAGCGGGCCGCGCCTGATCGCGAGCAGCTCGCCGTCCTCGCGGACGAGCGCGAGATCCGTCTTGGAGTTGCCGCCGTCGACCGCGAGCAGCGTCCTCATCGGACCGCCTCCACGACCGACAGCCGGTCGAGCAGCTCCTCGGAGAGCTCGTACTGGGCGATCAGAGGATGCGTGAGCAGCGCCTTCTTCGCCGTCACGGGATCGCGGGTCACGGCGGCCTCGGCGGCCAGCCGCTCGTACGCCGCCACGTGCTGCACGAGGCCGAGGAGGTCGGGGGCGAGCGGGGCCTGCGGGAGGGGCGCGATGCCGTCCACGGTCACGCGCGCCGGCACCTCGACGACGTCGTCGTCCCGAAGCCCCGCCAGCGTCCCGCGGTTTCGGACGTCGACCTCGTGCACGCCGTCCTCGACGCCGGCGAGGGAGGCGACCAGCCCGGTCGCGGCCTCGCTGTAGAAGGCGCCGCCGCGCTGCTCCAGCTGGGCCGGCTTCTCGGCCAGCGACGGGTCGCGGTAGAGCTCGAGCAGCTCCCGCTCGAGCTCGGCGACGACGGCTGCACGGGGGACGCCGTCGCGCTGCTCGGCGAGCACCTGGTCGTGCGCGTAGAAGTAGTGGAGGTAATAGGAGGGGACCGCGCCGAGCTCGTCGAGGATCCGGGGCGGCAGGCTGGCCTGCGCGGCGAGTTCGTCGGCGTGCTCGGCGAGCAGCGCCGGAAGGACGTCGGCGCCGTCGAGGTGGACGGCGCGCACCCACGTCAGGTGGTTGAGCCCGACCTGGTCGACGAGCACGCGCCGGGGCTCGACGCGGAGCAGGCGCGCGCACAGCCGCTGGAGCGTGATCGCCACGTTGCAGAGCCCGACGGCCCGGTGGCCGCCGTCGAGGAGGGCGCGGGTGACGATGCCGACCGGGTTCGTGAAGTCGACGATCCAGGCGCCGTCGGCGGCGTGCGCGCGTGCGCGCTCGGCGATCTCGAGCACGACCGGGACCGTCCGCATCGCCTTCGCGAAGCCGCCCGCGCCGGTCGTCTCCTGGCCGATGCACCCGCAGGCCAGCGGGGCGGTCTCGTCGGCGAGCCTCGCCGCCTGGCCGCCCACCCGGATCTGCACGAGGACGAAGTCGGCGCCGTCCAGGGCCCGGTCGAGCTCGCCCGTCAGCGCCAGCGCGCCGCGGTGGCCCTGGCGGGCGAGCATCCGTCCCGCGAGCGAGCCGACTACCTCGAGCCGCCCGGCGTCGACGTCGTGGAGGGCGAGGTCGGTCTCGCCGAGCCGCGAGAGGGTCGAGACCAGCTCTGGCGTGTACGTCGACCCGGCGCCCACGACGGCGAGCTTCATCCCTTCACCCCCGTCAGCGTGACGCCCTCCACGAAGGCCTTCTGGGCCAGGAAGAAGAGGACGATCACCGGCGCCATCACGAGCAGGGTCGCCGCCATCGTCAGGTTCCACTGCACCTGGTGCAGCGAGCGGAACTCGGAGAGCCCGATCGAGAGCACCCAGTGGTTGGAGGCCTCGCCGACGTACAGGAGCGGCAGGAAGAAGTCGTTGAACGTGTAGAGGAAGGAGAAGAGCGCGACGGCGGCGATCGCGGGCTTCGCGAGCCGCAGCACGACGGTGGCGAGGATGCGCAGCTCACCGCAGCCGTCCACGCGTGCCGCGTCCAGGTACTCCTCCGGGATCGTCAGGAAGAACTGGCGCAGGAGGAAGATCGAGAACGCGTCGCCGAACCAGTTCGGGAGGATCACCGGCCACAGCGTCCCGACCAGGTGCAGCTTCGCCCACATCACGTAGAGCGGCACCACGGTCACCTGCGGCGGCAGCATCAGCGCGACCAGCACGACCATGAACGCGGCCTGGCGGCCGCGCCAGCGCAACCGGGCGAGCGCGTAGGCGACCGGCACGCTCGAGATCAGGACGCCGGCCGTGGCCAGTGTCGAGTACATCAGCGTGTTCAGCATCCAGCGCCAGAGCGGTGCCTTCGTGAAGACGTCCACGTAGTTGTGCCAGGCGAAGGGGTGCGGCCAGAGGCGCGGGGACAGGGCCTGCCCGTTCGTCATCAGCGAGGTCATCAGGATGAACGCGAACGGCGCCAGGAAAGCGACCCCCGCTGCGATCAGCAGGCTGTGGTTGGCGACCGCGAGCAGGAACCGGCGGCGGCGGATCCGGGCCGGCGGGCGGCGGCGGACGAACACGGCCGGCGCGGCTGCCCCGGCGGTCGCCATCAGCGAGCCATCCCTCCGTAGTGCACCCAACGGCGCGAGTTGACGACGATCACGAGCGTGATCGCGAACGAGACGACGAGGAGGAGGACCGCCATCGCCGACGCGTAGCCCATCTGGAAGTCGGCGAAGCCGTGCTGGTACAGGAGCACGGGGTAGAAGAGCGTCGAGTCGAGCGGGTAGCCGAGGTTGCCCGCGGTGACGTCTGCCGCCTGCGACGCCTGGCCCGAGGCGACCCCCGCGGCGACGTAGGCCTGGGTGAAGTACTGCAGCGCCTGGATCACCCCGAGGATGACCGCGAAGAGGATCACGGGGCTGGTCGTCGGGAGCGTCACCCAGCGCAGGCGGCGAAGCGGCCCGGCGCCGTCGAGCTCGGCCGACTCGTACAGCTGCCGCGGTGCGTCGAGGATCGCGGCCAGGAAGATGATCATCGTGTTGCCGACGCCCCAGATCGAGAGCGCGACGAGAGAGGGCTTCGACCACGCGGGATCCTGGAACCACAGCGGGCCCTCGATGCCCAGGTGGCCGAGGATCGTGTTCACCGGGCCGGTCGCCGGGTTGAGGATGTAGACGAAGCCGAGCGTCGCCGCGACCGGCGGGGCGAGCGCCGGCAGGTAGAAGATCGTCCGGAAGACGCCCACGCCCCGCCGCGCGCGCGCGAGCATGAGCGCGATCCCGAAGGCGAAGAGCACCTGGAGCGGCACCGCGACCGCGATGAACCAGAGCGTGTTCTTCACCGCCGTCCAGACCTGCGGATCGACGTTGATCAGGTAGCGGTAGTTCGCGAGCCCGATCCAGCGCGGGGACGAGAGCAGGTCGTAGTGCGTGAAGGACAGGTACACGCTCATCACGAGCGGATACCCGAAGAAGACCGAGAAGCCGACGATCCACGGCGCCATCAGGAGCAGGACCAGCCGCCGGCGCCGCCAGGCTGCACGCCGCCTCGCCCGGCGTCGCCGCTCGAGCGCCGCGGACGCCGGGACCGCGAGGGCCCCGGCGTCCGCTGTCGGCGTCGAGCTCACGGCGTTACGGGACTCCGCCGCCGCCCTTGGCCTGCTTGACCTGGGCGTCGAGCTGCTTGTCGAGGTCCCTGAGGCCCGAGGCCAGATCCTTGACGCTTCCGGCGTGCCACTTCGTGAAGAAATTCTGCACGAGGTTCGTGTACGCGACCCCAGAGGCGGTGATCGGGGAGGTCCACGACTTCGGGTGGGCGAAGATCCTCAGGAAGGTCGCGAAGTGCGTGTCCGGCTTCAGCTCCTTCGAGTGCAGCGACGCCGTCGTCGTCGGGACGTTGCGGATCCCGTTCGAGAACTGCGCGAGGAAGTGCGAGTTCGTCGTCAGGTACTTGACCACCTGCCAGGCCTGGTCGGCGTGGTTGCCGCCCTTCGGGATGCCGATGATCGTGCCGTTGATGTAGCCCGAGCCGTACAGGCCGGGCTGGGCGTCGTCGACCGGCATCGGGGCGGTCCCGTACCCGAGGCCCGGATGCTCGTCGGCGATGAACGCGACGCGCCACTCGCCGTCGAGGTTCATCGCCACCTTCCCCTGCTCGAAGGCCTGCGACGCCGAGAACTCGTCGCCGAGCCCCGCCTGGAACTTGACCAGGTTCTTGTATCCGTACCAGTCGATCAGGCTCTTCTGCCACCTGAGCAGCTTCGTCCAGTTCGGGTCCTTCGAGATGATCGAGTGTCCGGCGGAGTCGAGCCACTTGACGCCGAAGGACTGGCCCCAGCGCTCCGGCACGTTCTCGTAGAAGCCGATGAACGGGTCGATGCCGACGACCTTCAGCGAGCCGTCCGGGTTGCGGACGGTCAGCTTCTTCGCGTCCGCGGTCAGCTGCGACATCGTCCGGGGCGGGGTCTTGATCCCCGCCTTCCTGAACATCGCGGAGTTGTAGTAGAGGCCGTAGTCGTCCGCGAGCAGCGGCAGCGCGCACCGCTTGCCGCCGTACTGCGTGTAGTAGCGGGTGGCGGCCGGGAAGAGGCCGGGGCTGATCTTGTCCTTCTTCAGGTACGGGCTCAGGTCGATCCAGCCGCCCGTGCCGCAGTAGTTGCCGACGTTGTAGGAGTTGAACGAGCTGACGATGTCCGGGGCCGTGCCCGAGCGGATCGCGGCCACGATCTTCGTGTCGTTGATGTCGCCGACCACCTTGACCTTCACCGTCTTCTGCGAGGCGTTGTACTGGTCGACGAGTGTCTTGAACACCTTGAGCTCGTGCGTCCCTGCGCTCCAGCCGACCCAGATGGTCAGGTCGAGCGGCTTGGCGCTCGACGAGAGCCTCGCGGGCCCGGCCGCGCCGACGGCGGCGAGCGCGAGCCCGACCACCGTGGCGAGCGCCGAAACCACAACCGCGCGCTTCATGAGCATCCTCCCTTCCTTCGGAAACAGGAGAGCATGGCAGTTAGTTAAGTTTCCGAACTTCAATCTATGACACGTGTTCCAGCCCGCGTCAAGATCCGATAGATGGTGGTGCCTTGTGTCAATCTGAGTTAAGGTTCCTGACCACATGCGACCCGGCCCCGCGATTCCCCCGCTGCTGAAGGATCTGAACGAGCGCACGGTCCTGGACACGATCCGGACGGGTGCGCCGATCTCGCGGGCGGAGATCTCGCGCCGCGCGGGGATCTCGAAGCCGACGGTGTCCGCGGCGCTCCAGTCCCTCCTCGAGGCCGGGATCGTCCGCGAGGCCGCGCGCGAGCCCGGCGGCCCGAGCTACGGTGCCGTGTTCTTCGAGCCGGTTCCGGAGGCGGCGCTCATGCTCGGGTTCGACCTCGGCGCCCACTTCGTCCGCGGCGCGGTCTGCGACCTGAGCGGGACGGTGCGCGCCCGCGAGGACGTCGAGCTGGCACGGCCGGGAGCAGAGGCGGCGCTCGACGCGGTCGCAGCGCTCCGCTCCTCGCTCGTCGCCGCGGCCGGGGTCGGCGACGATCTCCTCGACGGCGTCGTCGTCGGCGTGCCCGGCGTCGTGCTCGGCAGCGGGCGGATCGAGCTGGCGACCAACGTCCCCGGCCTCGAGGAGCTCGACTTCGCCGCCGAGCTCGCGGTCAGGCTCGGCCTGCCGGTCACGCTGGAGAACGACATCAACCTCGCCGCCCTCGGCGAGCAGTGGGCAGGGGTCGCCCGCGGGGTCGAGGACTTCGCGTTCGTCTCGGTCGGGACCGGGCTCGGCGCCGGCCTCGTGCTGGGGGGCGAGCTGCACCGGGGCCACAACGGCGCCGCGGGCGAGCTCGACTACGCGCTCGGCAGCCTCGGGCCCGGCCTCGATCCCTGCGCGGGCGCGGTGGTCGCGCTCGCCGGGGAGCTGGGGGCCGGCCGCGGGCCGGAGGGCGCCGTCGAGCCTCCCCCCGATGCCCGCGAGCTGTTCGCGGCCGCACGGGTCGGCGACGAGCTCGCCCGGGCGGCCGTCGCCGAGAGCGCGCGCCGGATCGCGCTGCACGTCGCGCCGATCGCCGGAGTCGCGGACGTCGGGCTGGTCGTGCTGGGCGGCGGGATCGGCTCGAACGGGGACCTCCTGCTCGAGCCGGTCCGCGCGCTGCTCCGCGACTGGCTGCCGTACCCGCCGCGGGTCGAGGCGTCCAGCCTCGGCGACGGCGCGGTGCTGATGGGCGCGCTGTCGGTCGGCCTGCGCGCCGCGCTCGACAGCGTGTTCGTGAACCGGCGCGCGTCGCGGCGGCCGGTGCCGACCCGGTGACGATCCGTCCACACCGGGGCCGCGCGGCGGCGGGCGGCGGCATCCTGACTCCGTGCAGCGTCTCGCTACACCGCTCGCTCTGGCAGGCGTCGTCGTCGCGCTCGTCCTCCTCTGGCGCGGTTCCGCGCCGTCCGCGCCCCGTGTCGTCGCGAGCCCCGTCCTGACGCCCGGGGTGCTCAACCCCGACGTCCGCCAGGACACGATCGGCAGCACGATCTGCGCGGCCGGCTGGACGCGGACGATCCGGCCCCCCGCGAGCTACACGTCCCGGTTGAAGCTGGAGCAGATGCGCCAGTACGGGCTCGGCGGCGACCCGTCCGGCTACCAGGAGGACCACCTGATCAGCCTCGAGCTCGGCGGCCACCCGACCGACCCGCGCAACCTCTGGCCGGAGCCTCTCCCGCACGCCGCGCAGGTCGACGGGACCGAGAACGACCTGAACCGGGAGGTCTGCTCCGGGAAGATCACGCTTGCCGAGGGGCAGGAGCGTGAGTCCGCGCTGAAGCACCGGTCGGGGTGACATGATCCGCGCATGCCCCTCGAGCTGACCCCTGACGAGCTGCTTACGACCACGCGCGCGGTCCGCAGGCGACTCGACCTCGAGCGCCCGGTCGAGCGCGAGGTGCTGGAGGAGTGCCTGGCCCTGGCGCAGCAGGCGCCGACCGGCGGCTACAGGCAGGACTGGCACTTCGTGGTCGTCACCGACCCGGAGCTCAGGTCCGGGCTGGCGGAGCTCTGGCGGCAAGGCGGCGACCAGTACCTGGCCGGTGTCGGGAAGCCGGACGAGATCCCCGGGATGATGGGTCGGGTGGTCGGCGCCGTCTTCCACCTGCGCGACCACCTGCAGGACGTGCCGGTGCACGTGATCCCGTGCATCGAGGGGCGGACCGACGGCAAGGGCGCCTTTGCGCAGGCGTCCAGGTGGGGCTCGATCATGCCGGCTGCCTGGAGCTTCATGCTCGCCGCCCGCTCACGCGGGCTCGGCACGGTCTGGACGACCTTCCACCTCATGCACGAGCAGGAGGCGGCGGAGCTGCTCGGGATTCCCTACGACGAGGTGATGCAGGCGGCGCTGATCCCGGTCGCCCACACCGTCGGAACCGAGTTCAAGCCGGCGAAGCGCGCTCCGCTCGACTCGATCGTCCACTGGGACCGCTGGTAGCGAGGAGCGTGCGCGCGAACGTACCGCCGCCGACCACGTCGTCGGCGGACGTTCCGGCTCTGGCCCGGAGACCGCGGTCGGAGGTGACGAGGCGGTAGGGGCGGCCGGCGCGGGCGAGCCGGGCGGCGTCCGCGGCGATGCGGTCGTCGGCGCTCCCCGCGACCGTGCCGACCACCTTCAGGGCATCGTCCGCCTCGGCGTCGGGGGCGGGGCCGTCGAAGACCAGCAGGACGTGCGCGCCGGTTGATTCCGCCCAGGCTCGCACGAGCCGGACGAGCTCGTCCCTCGACAGGTTGGGCCATCGCGAGCGCCGCACGTTCTCGGCGTCGACCAGCGTCACTGGTTCCACTTGTCGGCCGTCTTCTTGCCGTGGCCGGACGACTTGGCGCGGGGATCCGGCTCGTCGACCCGTTTCGGGACCATCGTCCCCTGGCTGCGGCGCGCGGAGAAGCTCTTGCCGAAGCGGACCAGCCTGCGGAAGTGCCTGTTCACGCCCCGGGTCCTCTCCGCCGGGGGCGCACCCGTAACTCGAGCACGTCGGGGCGGTGGTAGTGGCCGGCAGGGTCGAAGCGCTGGCGCTCCTCGTCGAGGCGCTGCGGCTCGAGGTCGGCGTAGAGAATCCCCTCCTCGCCGTAGAGCGGGCCTGCGAGGTAGGAGCCGTCCGGGGCGAGGATCGCGGAGCCGCCGCGACCGACCAGGTCGAGCCCGGAGAGCTCGTCCCGGAGCGGGAAGTCCTCCGGGTACGAGGCCGCGCGCTGGAAGTGGCTGGGCGAGACGACGAACGCCCTCGACTCTCTCGCGATGTGGACGAGGGTCGCCTGCCAGGCGTCTCCGTCGTCCGCTGTCGAGGCGATGTAGATCTCCACTCCCGACTCGTACAGCGAGAAGCGGGCGAGCGGCATGTAGTTCTCCCAGCAGATCAGCCCCCCGATTCGCCCGAGGGAGGTCGGCAGCGCCCGGAGCCCGCCGCCGTCTCCCTGGCCCCAGATCAGGCGCTCGTGGTTCGTCGGGACGAGCTTGCGGTGACGGAGCGCGAGCCGGCCGTCCGGCCCGTGGTAGAGGAGCGAGTTGTAGAGCGTGCCGGGCCGTGCCGGGTCGCGCTCGTTCACGCCGGTGACGAGCCAGACCTCGTGCTCGCGGGCGATCTCGCCGAGGCGGTCGGCGTCCGGCCCGGGGACCTCGAGCGACTCGCGGGCGAGCATGGCGAAGGAGCCCTTGGCGCGGGGGTCCGCCCAGCCGGCGAGGAACTTCGCCCACGCGGAGCTCGGGTAGGCGGGGACGAAGGTCTCCGGAAAGACGACCAGCCGGGCGCCTCCATTCGCCGCCTCGGCGGTCAGGGCCGCGAGCTTGTCGAGTGTCCGGGCGCGGTCGAGGATCGCCGGCTCGGCCTGGACGCAGGCGACGCGGACCGCCTCGTTCATCGACCGTACACCGAGACGTGGCGCTGGCTCGACGAGGTGAAGTCCTCGCGGCGCCAGCCGCCCCACCGGCTCCGGAGCTCGAGCCCCGCCAGGCGCGCCATCAGGTCGAGCTCGCTCGGAAAGGCGTAGCGGATGTCAATCGGGTAGAGCTTCGTGCCCGCCTCGGTGATGACCACATGCTGGCTGACGACGCGCTGGGCGACGGGGTCGTGCACCGAGGCGTCGATGACCACGCGATCCGTCTCGACGCTGGTCGTGTTCGTGCGCTGGCCGCGGTCGAACCGGGCCAGGTCGGGAACGAACCCCTCGACTGCGAAGACTCCGCCCTCGGCGAGGTGCGCGGCCACGTTCGCGAAGCACCTCAGCTGATCCTCCTGCGTGGGCAGCGCGAACAACGTGTTGAAGGCGACGAAGATCAGCGCGTAGCTCCCCGTCACGCCGACCTCGGCGAAGTCGCCGATCGTGACCGGGATCCGGTCGCCGCCCGGCTTTGCCCGCAGCTTCGCGACCATCGCCTCGGAGGCGTCGATGCCGTGCACCTCGAGGCCACGGCCGGCGAGCGGCAGCGCGAGCCGGCCCGTGCCGATCGCGAGCTCGAGCACCGGGCCGTCGCCGGCGAGCCGGGCGAGGGTCTCGACGGCCGCGTCGGTGTCGAGCCGATCGTCGTAGAAGCCGTCGTAGACGTCGGCGATGCGGTCGCCGTAGGTCGCGGGGCCGTAGTCGTCCACGGGCGAACGCTACCGCGCGCGGAGCGCGTCGATGTTCCCCTGGAAGCCGTCGGGAAAGCTCCAGGAGGCGTACTCGGCGGGCAGCTCGTGGTCGCCGGGCGTGGCTGCCAGCTCGAGGAGGGTCTCGATGTACCGGCGCGCGGTCGCGATCGCCTCCGGCCCGGCGGGCGGCCCGTGCCCGGGGACGACGCAGCCCGGCTCGAGCGCCTCGAGCCGGTCGAGGATGCGGAGCCAGCTCTGCGGGTCTCCGCGCGTCAGGTTCAGGTGGCTGTCGACTCCGATCAGGTCGCCGGCGAAGAGCACGCGCTTGTGCGGGAGCCACACGACGCTGTCGCTCGCCGTGTGCGCGGTGCCGCACTCGATCGCCCGGGCGCCCTCGAGGCTGTCTTCCCCGCTGAAGGTCTCGGTCGGGAGCGTGAGCACGAGACCCGGGATCTCCGCGACGATGCGGCGGCCCTGCTCCTTCTCCCACTCGGGGGCGTCCTGCTCGTCGAGCTCGGCGAGGTAGGTGGCCATCTCGGCCCGCAGCTCGGCGAGGCGCCCGGGACCGGCCGCCGCGATCGTCGCCGCCGTCTCCTCGGCGGCGACGATCGGGACGTCGGCGAACGCCTGCGCGCCGCCGTAGTGGTCGAAGTCGGCGTGCGTGATCACGAGGCATTCGACGGGGCCGGCGAGCTCCTCGGCCGCCGCGCGGAGGTCGCGGCCGGCTGCGGGCGTGAACCCGCAGTCGACGACGAGCGCACGGTCGCCGAGCCGGGCGAAGCCGGCGTTGCCGACGGCGGCTCCGGCGTCGCTCGCGACCGCTGCCCAGGCATGTGGCGCGACCTGCTCGAAGCGATAGTGGTCGGAGGTCATGCGTCGAGCGCGGCTCTCAGCGAGCGGACGTAGGCCTCGAGGGCGGCGGGACCGCCCTCGGCGACCTCGACCGCCCGCGAGCCGACGACGATGCCGTCCGCGAGCGCGGCGGCCGCGGCCGCGTGCTGCGGCGTCGAGATCCCGAAGCCGGCGTAGAGGGGCACGTCGGTTGCCGCCCGCGCCCGCTCGACGAGGCCTGCCAGCGCGGGGGAGAGGTCGGAGCGCGGGCCGGTCGTCCCGGTGAGGGTGACCAGGTACAGCCACCCGTCGGTCTCGGCCGCGGCCAGCCGCACGCGCTCGTCCGTGGAGGTGGGCGCGACCAGCTGGATCCGGCGCAGCCCCGGCCGGTCGCCGGCGGGGAGGTCGGCGACGATCAGGCTCGCAGCGCCGGCGGCCCGCGCCTCGACGGCGAACCGCTCCCAGCCGTAGGCCTCGAGCAGGGAGGAGTACGTCATCGGCACGAGCGCGACCCCGACGCGCCCGCGGACGGCCGCGAGGCACTCGAGGCAGGCCTCCGTGCGCATCCCCGCTGCGAGGGCGCGCTCGGCGGCGCGGCGGATCACGGGACCGTCGGCGAGTGGGTCGGAGAACGGGAAGCCGATCTCGACGAGGTCGGCCCCGCCCGCTTCGGCGCCGGCGGCGAGATCTGGAGTCTCGCGGCCGGCCATCAGGTACACGACGAGCGCCTTGCTCATGGGAGCCATTCGCGCGCCACCTTGGCGACGACCGTGTACGCGGGGTCGTAGACGTTCCCGACGTCGTACTCGATGCACTGGCCGAGGAGGGCGGAGCTCGCGCGGTAGGAGAGGTCGTGGTCGTCCGCCAGCATGCGCATCAGCTCCGTCGTCGCGTGCTGGGCCGCCTGCTCGAGGGGGCGGGCGTTCCCGACGGCCATCACGTGCCGGTCGCCGTCGACCCGGGGCCAGTTGATTCGCTTGCCGCGAAGGAGGCGCACGGTCAGCGTGACGTCGAACGAAACCTCGATCCCGGTGCCGACGATCTCGCCGTCGCCCTGCCGCGCGTGGCCGTCGCCGACGTGGAGCAGCGCACCCGGCACGAAGACGGGGAGCTGGACGGCGACGCCCTCGCGGAACCCGCGGTAGTCCATGTTCCCTCCGTGCTCGCCGGACGTGGCCGTGGAGATCGCCTGGCCTCGATCGGGCGCGACGCCGAAGCAACCGAGCATCGGCTCCAGGGGCAGCTCTCCGAGCCCATCGAGGCCGTCCGGGGGGTTCTCCAGGCGCGCGGAGCCGCGTTCGAGGTCGAGGAGCCACCAGTCGTGGGGCGAGTCGCCGTACGGGAGCTCGGCGACGAACGAGGGATCGACGACGTGTGGCGCGACCAGCCCGCCGGAGACGCCTCGTGGACGGTTCGGCCGGAGCCTGTCGAAGCGAACCTCAAGCGTGTCACCCGGTTCGGCGCCCTCCACGTAGAACGGCCCCGTCTGGGGGTTCCCCCCGTCCGTGATCAGCTCGCCGTGACGGTCGCGTCCGCCGGCGTCGACGCACCAGGTCTCGATCGTGTCGCCGTCGGCGACGCGGAGCACCGGCTCGTGCGAGCCGATCGTCGTGTGGAAGTGGGTGGGCTCGAACGTGTGCCTCACGGGAGATGGGCGAGCGCCTCGTCGAGGTCCTTGTCGCCGCGGCCGGAGAGGCAGACGACGATCATGTCGCCGTCGAGCTCTGCGGCACGGGCGAGCGCGTGCGCCGGCTCGAGCGCGGGGATGATCCCCTCGGTCTCCGCCAGGCGGCGGAAGGCATCGAGTGCCTCCTCGTCGGTGGCAACGAGATACTGGACGCGTCCGGCGTCGCGCAGGTAGGCGTGCTCCGGGCCTACTCCGGGGTAGTCGAGCCCGGCCGAGATCGAGTGCGCGTCGAGGATCTGGCCGTCCCGGTCGGCGAGGAGCGACGATCGGGCGCCGTGGAGGACGCCCGGCCGGCCGGTGCACAGGCTGGCCGCACCGGCCGCCTCGACGCCGTACAGCCGTACCTCCGCGTCGTCGAGGAAGCCTGCGAACATCCCGATCGCGTTCGAGCCGCCGCCGACGCAGGCGATCGCCGCGTCGGGAAGCCGGGCCTCCGCCTCGAGCATCTGTCCACGCGACTCGCGGCCGATCACCGCCTGGAGCTCGCGAACGATCTCCGGGTACGGCTCCGGCCCGACGCACGAGCCGATCAGGTAATGCGTCGTCTCGACGTTCGTGATCCAGTCCCGGATCGCCTCGCTCGTCGCCTCCTTCAGCGTCTTCGTGCCGAACTCGACGGCGCGCACCTCGGCGCCGAGCAGCCCCATCCGCTCGACGTTCGGGCGCTGGCGGCGCATGTCCTCGGCGCCCATGTAGACGACACACTCGAGACCGAACCGGGCGCAGACCGTCGCGGTCGCGACGCCGTGCTGGCCCGCGCCGGTCTCGGCGACGATCCGCCGTTTGCCGAGGCGCCGGGCGAGCACCGCCTGGCCGATCGCGTTGTTCAGCTTGTGCGCGCCCGTGTGGAGCAGGTCCTCGCGCTTCAGATAGATCCGCTTGCCCGGGGCGAAGCGCGTGGCGAGGGTGAGCGGTGTCGGCCGGCCGCCGTACTCGCGGCCCAGGCGCTCGAGCTCGGCGGCGAACCCGGCGTCCGTCTGCGCGTCACGCCAGCCCGCCTCGAGCTCGTCCAGTGCCGGGACGAGCGTCTCGGGGACATACCGACCGCCGTACCCGCCGTAGCTCATCGGCCATCCGCCCTTCTGGCCATGTCAGGGGTCAGACCCCTGACATGGCCGCTTCGGACCGCGTCCGCGAGGTTGAGCGGTTCGCCGAACCGAACGAGGCCCGCTTCGGCCGGGGAAGGGGTCAGACCCCCGACATGGCCGAGAGGGCTCATCTCGCAGCCGCCACGAACGCGCGCACCCGGGCGTGATCCTTCACGCCCGGGCTCGACTCCAGGCTCGAGCTCGCGTCCACCGCCCACGGTGAGACCGCCGCGATCGCACGGGCGACGTTCTCCGGGCCGAGCGCGCCGGCGAGGACGAGCCGCCCTTCGACCGTGCGGGCCCGCTCGAGGTGCGAAGGGTCCTCGTCCTCCCACGGCAGGTCGACGACCGTCGCCACCTGCTCGCCCTGCCGGAGGAGGACGGCGTCACGTCCGCGGACGAGCCCCTCCTCGCGCTCGTACAGCTGGACGAGGTCGGCCTCCGTCTCGTCCGCCTCCCCGACGAAGACGGCGACCGACAGGGCCGTGTCCGGGACGGGCAACACCGCCGTCGCCGCGCGCGGGCTGGCCGGCTCGAGGACGAACCCGAGCAGATCGGCTCCGGCGTCGGCCGCGACGGCCACGTCCTCGTGGCGCGTCAGCCCGCAGACCTTCACCAGCGGCCGGGAGAGGATCTCGCCGAGCTTCGCGGCCGGGTCGGAGGCGCGCATCAACGCCGTGCCGACCAGCACGCCGTCTGCTCCGGCCACTTCGGCCGCCGCTCCCTGCGCGCGGGTCCGGACGCCGCTCTCGGCGATCACCACGCGGCCCCCCCGGGCAGCCGAGACGAGGCGGAGCTGGGCCTCCCGGTCGATCGCGAACGTGGCCAGGTCGCGGGCGTTGATCCCGATCGGGTCCGCCCGCAGCGCCGTCGCACGCTCGAGCTCGGCGCCGTCGTGCGCCTCGACGAGCGTGTCGAGCCCGATCCGGGCGGCGTGCTCCATCAGCCCGGCCGCCTTCCGGTCGTCGAGGTCGCGCAGGATCAGCAGAGCCGCGTCCGCGCCGGCGCTCTTCACCTCGTCGAGCTGCGCGGCCTCGCGGAAGAACCCCTTGGCAAGGAGCGGCACCGAGGTCGCCGATCTGGCGCGAGCAAGATCGGCCGTTGTCCCCGCGAAGCGCTCGTCGACGAGCACCGAGACGGCGGCTGCTCCGGCCCGCTCGAAGGCCCGTGCCAGCACGGCGGGGTCCGCGCCCGGCCGCAGGTCGCCCGCCGAAGGCGAGCGCCGCTTGATCTCGGCGATGCCGGCCAGGCCCGGGCCGGCCAGCGCGTCCCGGAAGCGGCCCACTAGCGCGATTCTCCCCGGGAGAACTGCGCCAGCTCGTCGAGTCGCGCCGCCGCCGCGCCGGAATCCACCGCCTTCCGCGCGAGCTCCAGGCCCTCGCGGAGGTCGGCGGCGTGACCGCCCGCGGCGATCGCACCGGCCGCGTTGAGCAGGATCGCGTCTCTCTTTCCGCCGCGCTCCTCGCCGCCCAGGACCGCGCGGATCACGGCCGCGTTCTCCGCAGGCCGCCCGCCGCGCAGCTCCTCGGGAGCGCAGCGGGCGAGACCCAGCTCGACGGGGTCGATCGAGCGCTCGCGCACCCTGCCGTCGACGACCTCGCAGACGAGGTTCGGGCCGGCGGGAGAGAGCTCGTCGACGCCGAACGCGCCGTGCACGACGAACGCCCGCCGGGCGCCGAGGCGGGCGAGCACCTCGGCGATCGTCCGCACGAGCGGGGCGTCGTACACGCCGACGACCTGTGCCCGGGCGCCGGCCGGGTTCGTCAGCGGGCCGAGCACGTTGAAGACCGTGCGTGTCGCCAGCTCCTTCCGCACGGGAGCAGCGTGCCGGAACCCGGGGTGGTGCGTCGGGGCGAAGAGGAAGCCGAAGCCGAGCTCGTCGATCGAGCGGGCGATGCGCTCCGGCGGGGCGTCGAGCGAGAAGCCGAGCGCCTCGAGCACGTCGGCCGAGCCGGAGGCGGACGAGACGGCACGGTTGCCGTGCTTCGCCACGCCCGCCCCGGCCGCCGCCGCCACCAGCGCGGCCGCGGTGGAGATGTTGATCGTCGCGCGCCCGTCGCCGCCCGTGCCGGCCGTGTCGACGAGGTCGTCGCGCCGGGGCCGGACGGCCAGCACGCGACCGCGGATCGCCTCGGCGAACCCCGCGATCTCGTCCGGCGTCTCGCCCTTCAGGCGCAGCGCGACGAGGAAGCCGCCGATCTGTGCCTGCGTCGCGTCGCCGGCCATGATCTCGTCCATGACCGCGCGCGCCTCCGCGCGGCCGAGAGAGCGTCCGTCGAGGAGGACGCGCAGCGCCTCCTGGATCACCGTCGCTCCAGGAAGTTGCGGCACAGCCGGGGCCCGTCCGGGGTGAGCACGCTCTCCGGGTGGAACTGGACGCCGTCCACCGGCAGCCCCCGGTGCCGGACGGCCATCACCTCGCCGTCCGCGCTCGTCGCCGACACCTCCAGCTCCGGCGGAACGGCGGTCGCGGCGAGCGAGTGGTAGCGGCCTGCCTGGAAGCCCTCGGGCAGGCCCGAGAAGATCCCGCGACCGTCGTGCGAGACCGCCGTCGCCTTTCCGTGGACGAGCTCGCGCGCCGGCCCGATCTCTCCTCCGAACGCCTCCACGATCGCCTGGTGCCCGAGGCAGACCCCCAGCGTCGGCGTCGTCGGAGCGAGCCGGCGGACGATCTCGACCGTCGCGCCGGAGTCGCCGGGGCGACCCGGCCCGGGCGAGACGACCAGGTGCGACGGCGCGAGCCGCGACGCCTCGCCGGCGTCGACCTCGTCGTTTCGCCGCACCACCACCTCCGCCCCGAGGTCCTGGAAGAGGTGGACGAGGTTGTAGGTGAAGCTGTCGTAGTTGTCGACGAGCAGGATCACCGTTCGGCAAGGGTAATCGCCGTCTCGAGGGCCGCGAGCTTGCGGAGGCACTCGTCGTGCTCGGCGTGGGGGTCGGAGTCGGCGACGATCCCCGCCCCGGCCTGCAGGTGCGCGACGCCGCCCGCGAGCACGATCGTCCGGATCGCGATACAGGTGTCGAGGTCGCCGTCGGGAAGGGCGTAGCCGACGGCCCCGCCATACGGGCCGCGCCGGTAGCCCTCCAGCTCGGAGATCAGCTGCATCGCCCGCACCTTCGGCGCGCCGGAGACGGTGCCGGCCGGGAAGCACGCGCGGAGCAGGTCGAAGGGGCCGATCCCGTCGCGGAGCTCCCCCACGACCTCGGAGACGAGATGCGTGACGTGCGAGAAGCGCTCGGGCTCCATCAGCCGCGCGACCCGGACCGTGCCCGCCCGGCAGACGCGGGAGAGGTCGTTCCGGCCGAGGTCGACGAGCATCACGTGCTCGGCGCGGTCCTTCTCGGAGTCGAGCAGGCGTGCGGCGTCGCCGGGGCCGGGCCGCGTGGTCCCGGCGATCGGGTTCAGGCTCGCCCGGCGGCCGTCCGCCTTGACGAGCGTCTCCGGCGACGAGCCGATCAGGGCGAGCTCGCCCAGCTCGAGCAGGAACAGGTACGGAGAGGGGTTGACGCGGCGAAGCGTGCGGTACAGGTCGAGCGCACTCGCCGGGGTCGGCCGCTCGGCGCGCTGGGAGAGGACGATCTGGAAGGCGTCGCCCGCGCGAATGTGCTCCTTCGCCGCCTCTACCCCCCGCTCGTAGTCGAACCGGCCGGGATGGCGCCGGGTTGGGCCGGGCTGCCCCCGCCCCCGCGGAAGCTCGGGTACGGGGCCGTCGAGCAGCCGGCGCAGCTCCGCGGGATCGCCGCAGAGCACCTGCGCGAGCCCGGCGGCGTGGTCGAAGCGGACGAGGGTATCCGCGACGACGAACCGGCTCTCCGGCAGATCCGGGCCGTGCCCCGGGAGCGGCACGGTCGGCTCGAGGACGGCGGCGTGGTCGTAGGCGAGAAAGCCGACCACCGGCGCGTCGGCCGCCTCGGCCTCCTCGAGGCCGACGACGCGCGTGCCCGCGCCGACGAACGAGTGCCTGCCGAGGCGGCCGTGCTCGACCGATTCGAGCAGGAATGCGGCGGCGCCCTCTCCGCGCAGCCGGACGTACGCCCCGAAGGGAGTGATCAGGTCGGTGGGGATGACGGTCGTGTAGTTCAAGCCGAGACGAAAAAGACCCTCCGGTCGGAAGGGTCTGCGAGCGGGACGGATGGAGGTGCGATCAGGCCAGGCCGCCGCCCCGCTCGTGGCGCCGGAACCAGGCCCAGGTGCGGAACGGAAGGATCATTCTCCGGCCCAGCGTAACCGATGGGGCAAGCCCCCGCCGTCGGCTCCCTTGTCGGTGAGGGTATGTTGCGACCGTGGCCCGGTCCGTGATCGTCTCGGCCGTCCGGACGCCCTTCGGGCGCCTCGGAGGCGGCCTTGCCGACAAGCAGGCGACCGAGCTGGGCGCGATCGCGATCCGCGCGGCGCTCGATCGGGTGGACGTCGAGGACTCGGAGGTCGAGTACGTCGTCATGGGCCAGGTGCTCCAGGGCGGTGCCGGGCAGGCGCCCGCACGCCAGGCCGCGATCGGCGCCGGGCTCCCGGTCGAGCTGCCGGCGGACACGATCAACAAGGTCTGCGCCTCCAGCATCAGGGCGGTCGAGATCGCCGACCTGATGATCCGGTCCGGCGACCATTCGGTGGTCGTCGCCGGCGGCATGGAGTCGATGTCGAGCGCGCCGTACGCGCTCGCGAAGGCGCGGTTCGGCTACCGGCTGGGAGACGGCGCCCTGATCGACCTGATGGTCCACGACGGCCTGACCTCGAGCTTCGACCGCAAGCACATGGTCGAGCAGGCCTCGCTGGTCGCCCGCGAGCTCGGGATCACGCGCGAGGAGCAGGACGCATGGGCGCTGCGCTCGCACGAGCGCGCGGTCGCGGCCATGGACGAGGGCCGGTTCGCCGACGAGATCGTCGCGGTCGGCGAGCTCGTAGCCGACGAGGGCCCGCGGCGCGACACGACGCTCGAGAAGCTGGCGTCGCTCGAGCCGATCTTCGACCCGGACGGGACGACCACCGCCGGCAACGCGCCGGGCGTCAACGACGGGGCCGGGGCGCTCGTCGTCACCAGCGAGGAGCTCGCGAGGAAGCGCGGGCTCGACGTGCTGGCCACGATCGTCGCCCAGGGGTACGTGGCGGACGAGTTCGCCTACCTCGCCCGCACGCCCGCCGGGGCGGGGAAGGTCGCCCTCGACCGGGCGGGCAAGACGATCGGCGACGTGAAGCGAATCGAGGTGAACGAGGCGTTCTGCTCGGTCGCGCTCAACTCGACGAGGATGCTGGGCGCCGACCCGGAGACGGTGAACGTGAACGGCGGCGCGGTCGCGCTCGGCCACCCGATCGGCGCCTCCGGGGCGCGCATCCTCTCGACCATGATCTACGAGCTTCGCCGGGAGGGCGGCGGGCTCGGGCTGGCCGCGATCTGCTCGGGCGGAGGCCAGGGCGACGCGCTCCTGGTCGAGGTCTAGCCTGCCGGCAGTCGTTCTCGACTACGGCAACGTCCTCTCGCTCGAGCAGGAAGGCGAGAGCGTCCGCCGCCTCGAGCGGCTCGCCGGCGCCGAGGCCGAGCGGTTCGCCGCCGCCTACTGGCGCCACCGGCCTGATTACGACCGGGGGGTGCTGGACGGCGAGACGTACTGGCCGCTCGTCGCCGCCGACCTCGGAGTCGAGCTCGGCCGGGACCGGATCGAGGAGCTGATCCGCGAGGACTCGGAGAGCTGGCTGCGGCTCAACGACCGCATGGTCGACTGGCTCGTCAGGCTGGTGGCATCGGGAGCCCCGACCGCGATCCTCTCGAACATGGGGAGCGACGTCTGGCGGCTCGCCCGGAAGGGCTTCGGCTGGCTCGACGGCCTGACTCAGGTGACGCTCTCCTTCGAGGTCGGGTCGATCAAGCCGGAGCCCGAGATCTACCTCAGCTGCCTGGCCGGCCTCGGCGTCGAGCCGGGTGATGCCCTGTTCGTGGACGACCGGCGGGAGAACGTCGAGGCGGCGGCGCGGATCGGCATGCGCGCGATCCTCTACGACGGCGAGGACCGGCTGGCCGAGGAGCTGACGGCTCTCGGCGCAGGCCTGCCGCTGCCGTGAGGCGCCTCGTCCTCCGCGGGGGACAGGTCACGCTCCGACCGTACCGCCGGGCCGAGTTGGACGAGGCGATCCGGCAAATCGAGCAGGCGGCCGGGCCGGTGGTGTCGCGCGGTGACGGCCCTGCGGTTCGCGAGCGCATGGCGCTGCGGCTCGAGCGCTCGGGGAGGTTCGTGGACGGATTCCTCGACCTCGCGGTCGAGGCCGGCGGGCGCCTGACCGGCTCGATCCAGGCGAGGGCGCCGGAGCAGGCGGCGCCGCCGGGTGTCTGCGAGCTCGGGATCGAGCTCGTGCCCGAGGCGCGGGGGCGGGGGATCGGGACGGAGGCGGTCGCCCTGCTCTCGGGCCACCTCCTCGAGCACGGGTATCCGCGCGTACAGGCATCGACGGACGTGGAGAACGTCGCGATGAGGCGGGCGCTCGAGCGAGCCGGATTCGCGTTCGAGGGAGTGATGCGCGGCTTCATGCCCGAGGGAGACGCACGCGTGGACTACGCCCTGTACGCCGTCACCGCCGCCGGCGGCCGGCGCTAGTGCCGCCGCCGCTCGCCCGCATCCACCCGGCGAGGTCGAGCATCCCCGCCGGCGATACGCTCCGCCGGTGAGCTTCGAGCACGTCCTGGTCGTCGGCGCCGGGCAGATGGGCGGCGGGATCGCCCAGGTGGCGGCGACGTCCGGACGGCGGGTCTCGCTGCACGACGCCGCGCCGGGTGCCGTCGAGCGCGGCCTCGAGGCGATGCGAAAGAGCCTGGCGAAGCTCGCCCAGAAGGGCGGTCCAGACCCCGGCGGGGTGCTCGCGCGGGTCGGGCGGGTGGAGGATCTCGTTCCGGCCGACCTGATGATCGAGGCGGTGGTCGAGGACGCGGCCGTCAAGACGGATATCTTCCGGCGCGCCGACGAGGAGCTGCCCGCGCACGCGATCCTCGCCTCGAACACGTCCTCGATCCCGATCGCGACGCTCGCCGCCGCGACCGGACGCCCGGACCGCGTGATCGGCATGCACTTCTTCTACCCGGTGCCGCTGATGGCGCTGGTCGAGGTCGTGCGGTCGCCGTCGACCTCCGACGAGACCGCGGCCGCGATCGTCGAGCTCGCGTGCGAGCTCGGGAAGACGCCGGCGGAGGCGAACGACTTCCCCGGGTTCGTCTCGAACCGGATCCTGATGCCCTTCGTCAACGAGGCTGCCTACGCGCTCCAGAACGGGGTCGCCGAGGCGGAGGCGATCGACACGATCGCGAAGCTCGGCTTCAACCACCCGATCGGTCCCCTCGCGCTCGCCGACCTGATCGGCCTCGACACCTGCGTGGCGATCATGGACGTTCTCCACGCGGGGCTCGGCGACGAGAAGTACGCTCCGTGCCCGCTCCTGCTCGAGCACGTGGCGGCGGGCCGGCTCGGCCGCAAGAGCGGCCGGGGCTTCTACGACTACTAGCGCTCACGGGCTCCGCCCGCGCGCGCTACAGGAGAGTGTTCGTCACTAGACTCGGGTTTGCGATGCGCGCGGTGATACGAGAGAAGCGAGAGGTCGCCAAGGGGACGCTTCTTGTCATCTTCGATCTCCTGGGGGCAGAGGTCGACTTCCGCCCGGGGCAGTACTTCTGGGTGGAGCTGCTCGACCCGCCCTACGACGACGAGAAGGGGCCTCGCCGTCACATCTCCGTCGTCACCTCCCCGACCGAGCGCGGCGTGCTCGGCTTCGCGACGCGCCTCCGCGACTCGGCGTTCAAGCGCTCGCTCGTCGAGCTGCCCGTCGGCGCCGAGGTCGACGTCGAGCAGCCGAAGGGCGACTTCGCCCTCCCGGAGGACGCCGGGCGCGAGTACGTGTTCGTCGCGGGCGGGATCGGGATCACCGTCTTCCGGAGCATGCTCCGCTACATCGCCGACCTCGACCTGCCCTACCGGATCACGCTCGTCTACTCGAACCGCGACCGCGAGTCGACCGCGTTCCTCGACGAGCTCGAGGAGATCGCGGGCGCGCGCGACGGCGTCCGGCTGGTCGTGACGATGACGCAGGACCCGGGCTGGGAGGGTGAGACGAGGCGGGTGGACGCGGCGATGCTGCGCGACCACCTCGACGGTGACCTCGCCTCGTACACCTACCTCGTCGCCGGTCCCCCGGCGATGGTCGAGGGGGTCGCCGACGCGCTGAAGCAGGCCGGGATCCCCGACGACCAGGTCGTCGCCGGGCGGTTCAGCGGTTACTAGACTCGCGGCCGTGGACTTCGAGCTGACGGCGGAGCAGCGCGAGATCCAGGCCGTTGCCCGGGACTTCGCGCAGGCCGAGATCGAGCCGGGCGCCGCCGACTGGGACCGGGAGCATCGCTTCCCGAAGGAGCTGTACCCGAGGCTCGCCGAGCTCGGGTTGATGGGCGTGTGCGTGCCGGAGGAGTACGGCGGCGCCGGCGCGGACTTCGTCTCGTACATCCTCGTGCTCGAGGAGCTCTCCCGGGCCGACGCCGGCGTGGGCGTGACCGTCGCCGTGCACACGAGCGCGGTGACGCTCCCGATCATGGCCTTCGGCACCGACGAGCAGCGCGCACGTTTCGTGCCGCCGCTCGCCCGGGGCGAGACGATCGGCGCATTCGCCCTGACCGAGGCGGAGTCGGGATCCGACGCAGGCTCGCTTCGCACCTCGGCCACGCCGGAGGAGGGCGGCTGGCGGATCAGCGGGTCGAAGCGCTTCATCTCGACCGCGCGCCACGCCGGCACGTTCCTCTTCTTCGCGCGAACCGACCCGGAGAGCGCGACGGCGGCCGGGGTGTCGGCGTTCGTCCTCGACGCCGAGCACGTCAGGGTCACGCGCGACGAGGAGAAGCTCGGCCTGAACTCGACGACGACGAGCGACCTGGTCGTGGACGCGCACGTCGACGCCGACAGGCTCCTCCACGAGGAGGGGAAGGGCTTCAACGTCGCGATGGCCACGCTCGACGGCGGCCGGATCGGGATCGCCGCGCAGGCGGTCGGGATCGCCCAGGCGGCATTCGACGCCGCCCGGTCGTACGCGCTCGAGCGGAAGCAGTTCGGCAGGCGGCTCGGCGACTTCCAGGCGATCCAGCACAAGCTCGCGAACATGTCGACGGAGATCGACGCCGCGCGGCTGCTCACGCTCCGCGCCGCCTGGCTGAAGCAGCAGGGGCAGCCGCACACCGAGGCCGGCGCGAAGGCGAAGCTGTTCGCGTCGGAGACGGCACGGCGGCAGACGGCGGAGGCGATCCAGGTCTTCGGCGGCTACGGCTACACGAAGGAGTTCCCGGTCGAGCGCTACTACCGCGACGCGAAGATCACCGAGATCTACGAGGGGACGAGCGAGATCCAGCGGCTCGTGATCGCCCGCGCCGTCCTCGGCCTGCGCCGGCAGGCGCTCGCCTCGGGCTAGCCGTGCCCCGCAGGCGCGACGAGCCGGTCCGCCTCACCCGGATCTACACGCGCACCGGGGACGCGGGCCTGACGAGCCTCGGCGACGGCTCCCGCGTGCCGAAGACGGATCCACGCGTCGCCGCCGCGGGCGCGGTGGAAGAGGTCAACGCCCAGCTCGGGCTCGCCCTCGCCGGCGACGTGCCGGCGGAGCTGCGGGCGCCGCTCGAGCGTGTCCAGAACGAGCTCTTCGACCTCGGCGCCGACCTGGCCGTGCCGTTCGTCGAGGGCGACGGGAAGCTGCGGATCGAGCAGCCGCAGGTGGACGCGCTCGAGGAGGCCTGCGACCGGCTGAACGCGGCCCTGCAGCCCCTGAAGAGCTTCGTCCTGCCGGGCGGGACGGAGGCGGGCGCGCGGCTCCACCTCGCGCGCACGGTCTGCCGGCGCGCGGAGCTGGCGGCGCTGGCGGTCTCGCCCGTGAACCCGCTCGCGCTCACGTACCTGAACCGTCTCTCCGACCTGCTCTTCATCATCGCGCGGGCCGCCAACGCGGGCCGGGACGAGCCCCTCTGGAAGCCGGGCGCGTCACGCTGACCCCCCGCGGGCGCGCCGCCGTTCCGCTGGCGACGATCGCGCGCGAGTGGGGACGGATCGGCGTCGTCGGCTTCGGCGGGCCGCCTGCGCACATCGCGCTGCTGCGGCGGCTCTGCGTCGAGCGCCGGCGGTGGCTCGAGGCCCGGGAGCTCGAGGACGGGATTGCGGCGACGAACCTGCTGCCGGGGCCGGCCTCGACGCAGCTCGCGATCTACTCCGCATGGCGCCTGCGCGGAGCGGCCGGGGCGCTCGTCGGCGGCGTCTGCTTCATCGCTCCCGGCCTCGCCCTGATCCTCGCGCTCGCCGCGCTCTTCCTCGGCTCGCCGCCCGACTGGGTCCGGGGGGCCGGGGCCGGAGGGGGCGCGGCGGTCGCGGCGGTCGCGGTGCACGCGGGGGCCCGGCTGCTCGGGCCTGCCTGGAGTCGCGCCCACGGCTCTGCGAGGACGCTGTTCGTCGGCTACGCGCTCGCCGGAGCGGCCGCCGCGGCGACGATCGGCTCCTGGCTCGTGCTCGTCCTGCTCGGCTGCGGGCTTGCCGAGGTGCTCCGCCGCCGCGCCGGGCTCTCGCTCGTGCATCCGGGCCTGCTGCTCACGACCGCCGGGACGGGCGGTCTCGGCGCCCTGGCCTGGGTTGCGCTCAAGGTCGGCGCGCTCTCGTACGGAGGGGGCTTCGTGATCGTTCCGCTGATGCAGCACGACGCCGTGCACGGCTACCACTGGATGACGAGCGGGGAGTTCCTCAATGCGGTCGCCCTCGGCCAGGTCACTCCGGGCCCGGTGGTGCAGACCGTGGCCGTGGTCGGCTACGCCGCGGCCGGAGTCGGCGGCGGCCTACTCGCGGCGCTCGTCGCCTTCGCGCCGTCGTTCGGCTTCGTGCTGCTCGGCGCCGACCGCTTCGACCGGCTGCTCGCGAACGCGGACGTGCGCGCCTTCCTCGACGGTGCCGGCCCCGCCGCGATCGGCGCGATCGTCGGCTCCGCGGTGCCGCTCGCCCTCTCCCTCCACCAGTGGTGGCAGGGCGGCGTCCTGGCCGGCGCGGCGCTCTCGCTGCTCGTGCTGCGCCGCGGGGTCGTGACGACCCTGGTCGCCGCCGGCGCCGTCGGCGTCGCCCTCGTGCTGCTCGGCGCGCCCGTGACGCGCTAAGAATGGCGGCCATGTGGGCAGGGGAAAGGCCCGGCTGCCGGGCTCGTCGAGTCGAGGCCTAGATGGAACCGGTTCCGCTTCCGCAGCCGGCCGGGCGACAGCTCCTCGGCCCGGGTCTCTTCGTCGGCGGGGCGGTGGTGGTCGCGAACGGCCTCAATGCCGTCTTCCAGATCGCGCTCGCCCGGATCCTGACGCCCTCCGAGTACTCGCTGCTCGTCGCGCTCGTCGTCGTCACCCTGATCGCCGCCGTGCCGCCGCTCGCGTTCCAGGCGTCGGTCGCCAGGGAGGTCGCCGTCGCCCTCGCCGACGGCCGGCGGGCCCGAGCCGGGAGCGCGCTGCGCGAGACCGTCCGCGGGCTCGCGCCGTGGGCGCTCGGCGTGCTCGCGGCGGGCGGAGTCGCCGACGCCGTTCTCGTCGCGCTCGGGCGCGGCGGCTCCGGCGCGACCTTCGCCACCGCCGCGACGATCGCCGGCGCGGCCGTGATCCCGGCGGTGTGGGGCGGGCTCCAGGGCGCCCGCCTGTTCGTCGTCCTCGGCCTTGCACACCTGACCTTTGCAGGGACCCGGCTCGGCGCCGGTCTCGCGATCGGCCTCACGGGCGGCGGCGCGGCGGCGGTGATGGGCGGCGTCGCCGGGGCGACCGCATTCACCCTGGCTCTCACCCTGCTGCCGCTTCGCGAGCTCTGGCGCTCCGCCGACCGGTCGCGACCACGCCGGCTCGCCACGCTCCCGAACGCCGCGGCGGCGACCGGCCTGACCGTGCTGATGGCGCTCGCGACCGTGGACGTGCTGGTCGCGAAGCTCGCCTTCCCGTCGTCCACCGCCGGCGCGTACGCCGTCGCCTCCGTCGGAGCCCGTGTGCTGCTGCTCGTCCCGATCGGCGTGACCACGGTTCTCTTCCCGCGGGTCGCGACTCTCCGCGACCCCGTACGGGAACGGCGGCACCTGCTCGCCGGGCTGGGCGTGGTCGGCCTCGTCGGCGCGGCCGCGACCGCCCTGCTCTGGAGCCTCGCCGGGCCGCTGATCCGTGGCGTCTTCGGCCACGACTACGCCGCGGCGGTCCCGTGGCTTGGGCCGCTCTCGCTGGCGATGGCGCTCTACGCGCTCGCGACCGTGTACGTCTACCACTTCCTCTCCCTGGCGAGGACTCGGTTCGCGCTCGTCCTCGTCGGCGTGCAGGCCGCCCAGCTCCTCGCCTTCGCGATCGCTCACGGACGGCCCGCCGAGCTGATCGGGGTGCAGATCGCCGCCGCCGCCTCGACCGTCGCCGCAGCCGAGGCCTGGTACCTCCTGCGCCGCTGAGCCGGCGGCCGCCCCCGATTCCGGCACAATCCCGGCGTGGCCACGACCGAGGACAGGCCGGGTGTCGGCAGCTCGTCCGGGCAGGACGAGCTGACCTCGACGATCTCGGGCCTGCCGGTGGAGGCCCTGTACTCGCCGGCGGACGTCGAGATCGACTACGAGCGCGATCTCGGCGCTCCGGGGGAGTTTCCGTTCACGCGTGGGGTGTATTCGTCGATGTACCGGGGCCGGTTGTGGACGATGCGGCAGTTCGCGGGGTTCGGGACGGCGGCGGAGACGAACGCGCGGTTCCGGTACCTGCGCGAGCACGGTCAGACCGGCCTGTCGACGGCGTTCGACATGCCGACCCTGATGGGGTACGACTCGGACCATCCGCGGGCGCTGGGGGAGGTGGGCCGGGAGGGGGTGGCGATCGACTCGCTCGCGGACATGGAGGCGCTGTTCGACGGGATCCCCCTGGGCGAGGTGTCGACGTCGATGACGATCAACTCGCCGGCTGCGATCCTGCTCGCGTTCTACGTCTGCGTCGGCGACGGGCAGGGGGTGCCGCGGGAGGCGCTGCGGGGGACGGTGCAGACCGACATCCTCAAGGAGTACATCGCGCAGAAGGAGTTCATCTTCCCGCCGGGACCGTCGATGCGGCTGGTGGTGGACATGATCGAGTGGTCGTCCAGGGAGCTGCCGCGGATGCACCCGATCTCGATCTCGGGCTACCACATCCGCGAGGCGGGCTCGACGGCGGCGCAGGAGCTGGCGTTCACGCTCGCGGACGGGTTCTGCTACGTGGACGCGGCGATCGAGCGGGGCCTCGACGTGGACGAGTTCGCTCCCCGGCTGTCGTTCTTCTTCAACGCGCACATCGACTTCTTCGAGGAGATCGCGAAGTACCGTGCCGCCCGGCGGATCTGGGCGCGCGAGCTCCGCGAGCGCTACGGGGCGAAGGACCCGCGCTCGTTGCTGATGCGCTTCCACTCCCAGACCGCAGGGGTGTCGCTGACCGCGCAGCAGCCCCAGGTGAACGTGGTGCGGACGGCGATCGAGGCGCTCGCCGCCGTGCTCGGAGGGACGCAGTCGCTGCACACGAACTCGTTCGACGAGGCGCTGGCGCTTCCGACCGAGGAAGCGGTCCGGCTCGCCCTGCGGACGCAGCAGGTGATCGCCCACGAGACCGGGGTGACGCACACGACCGACCCGCTCGGCGGCAGCTGGTTCCTCGAGGACCTGACCAACCGGCTGGAGGCGGAGGCGTACGAGTACTTCGCCCGGATCGAGAAGCTGGGCGGGGTGGTGGCGGCGATCGAGGACAACTTTTTCCAGCGCGAGATCGCCGAGGCGTCGTACCGCTACCAGGCCGAGGTCGAGGCCGAGCAGCGGATCGTCGTCGGCGTCAACCGGTACGGGCTGGACGAGGACGAGCCGATCCCGATCCTGCGCATCGACCCCGCCCTCGAGCAGGGGCAGGTGGAGCGCGTGCAGGCGCTGCGCGCCGGCCGCGACCGGGCCGCCGCCGAGCGGGCGATTGCCCGCCTGAAGGAGGACGCCGCCCACGACGGCCGCAACCTGATGCCGGTGATAGTCGACGCCGCCAACGCGTACGTGACGATCGGCGAGATGTGCGACGTCCTCCGCGAGACGTGGGGCGTCTGGCGCGAGACCCCCGTGTTCTGACGACCCGGCGCGCCTAACCGGTCGAGGATTCCGTCGTCTACCCTGTTGAGGTGAGGTCCCGCCTGCAGTCTGCGCGCGCGCAGCGCCGAATCTTCTGGGTCGCCCTGCTGGTGCTCGTCGCCGGCGGGGTCGCGAGCGCGATCGCGTTCACGGCCGAGCGGGGCGACAAGACGCCTCAGAACGCGGCACCGAACGCACCGATCAAGGACGTCTCCAAGGTGCCGAAGACGGTGAAGCTCGACCCGGAGGCGACGGCGGTCGCCCGTGAGTTCGTCCTGACGGCGGTCGCGCGGAAGAACCTCAAGCGGGCGTACTCCCTGGCCGGCCCGCAGATCCGCCAGGGACAGACGCTGAAGCAGTGGCTGACGGGCAACATCGCCGTCATCCCGTACCCGATCGACCAGCTGTACCTGGCTCCGATGAAGGTGGACTACTCCTACCCCCACGAAGCCCTGCTCGAGGTCGCGCTCCTGCCGAAGAGCGGCACGAAGATCAAGGGTCAGATCTTCGCGATGCTGCTCGACAAGGTCGGGAACCGGTGGGTGGTCAACTCGTGGGTTCCCCACGGGAAGCCGCCGGTTCGCTGCGGCGTCCAGAACTGCTGAGGCCGACGCCGTGCGGCAGGCGCGCGCGCGCGACGTTCTCGCTTCCCACCGCCTCCGCCGCCGCCTGGTGTGGATCGGCGCCTTCACCGCGGCCGCCGGGGGCGTGGTCGCCGTCGCCCTCCTCACGCGAAACACCCCGGAGCGGCGCCCGGACGTGCTGAACGACGTGCCGCCGACGATCATCCGCTCGCCGAAGCTGGTCCACCTCCGTCCCGCCGACCGCTCACGCCTGCTCGAGACCTCGCTGCTCTTCGTCCGCACGGCGGTGGCGCGCCGTCACCTCGACCAGGCGTACGCGCTGGTCGGCCCGCAGCTTCGCGAGGGGATGAGCAGGGCCGAGTGGATGAAGGGGAACATTCCCGTGGTGCCCTTCGCCGCGGCCGGCCTCGCCGCCTGGAAGGTCGCGTTCTCCTACAGGAACGACATCGCGTTCGAGCTCTCGCTGGTCGCGAAGCCGGGAAGCTCGACGGTGCTGGGCAAGACCTTCACGATCGAGCTGACCCGGCGCGACGCCGGGGCGCCCTGGCTGGTGTCGTCGTGGGTCCCGACCGGGGTCTCGGGAGTGAGGAACGATCCGCAGCTCGAGGCGCAGCTCGCCGCGAAGCCGCCCTCGCCGGAGGGGCTCTCGCGCTACTGGCTGTTCCTGCCCTTGACGCTCTTGGCCATGGTGGTGATCATCCCGGCCACGCTCGGCGCCCACTCCTGGTGGGTGGGGCGCCGCGCCGAGCGGCAGTACGCCGCGGAGCGGTCCTCCTAGACCTCGACCTCGAGCCCGCCGTGAGCGAGCTGGAGGCCGGGCTCGATCGGGAGCTCGCGCGGCCGGTGCGTCAGCAGCAGTCGCCTCGCGTCCGACTCCGAGTACGCGGTGAGCGCCTCGTCCAGGGACAGGTGGCCGCGCGGCTGGCCGTCGAGCTCCCCCCTCGCGAGGGTCGCCTCGCACACGAAGAGGTCGGCGTCCCTCGCCGCGTCGACCAGTGCGTCGCTCGGTGCCGAGTCGCCGGAGTAGGCGAGCGTTCTCTCACCGTCGCTGACGCGCAGCGCGAAGGTGAGGATCGTGTAGTGCGGAACCCGGATCGGCGTGACCGTCAGCTCCGTTCCCGTGTCGAAGGGCTCGCCGTCCGCGTACTCGTGCAGATGGAAGACGTCCGCGAACATCGTCGGCGTGCCAAGCCGCTGGCCGAACGTGGCGAGCTCCTCGATCCCGCCGGGCGGCACCCAGAGGCGCGGCGGCCGGGTCTCCCGGCCGAGGCCGAACATGCGCCCCCAGACCCAGGGCACGAGATCGCCCCAGTGGTCGAGGTGCCAGTGGGTGACGACGATCGCGTCCACGCGCGGCCAGCCGCCGTCCCGCTCGCGGAGCTTGCCGAGCACTCCCGGCCCGCAGTCGAGCAGAAGCGTCCCCGCTCCGTTCTGGACGAGGTAGCCCGAGTGCGCCTCGCCAGGATTCGGCCAGGCCGGCGAGCAGCCGACGACGGTGAGCTTCATGGACGGCCGTATACTGCCGCCCCGGGATGACACGGATCCGGGTAGTGATCGCGAAGCCCGGCCTCGACGGGCACGACCGCGGCGCGAAGATCATCGCCCGCGCACTCCGGGACGCCGGGATGGAGGTGATCTACACCGGGCTTCACCAGACTCCCGAGCAGATCGTCGAGACCGCGATCCAGGAGGACGCAGACGCCGTCGGGATCTCGATCCTGTCCGGCGCGCACATGACGCTCGTCCCGCGGATCCTCGAGGGGCTGCGCCAGAACGGCGCCGAGGACGTTCTGGTCGTCGTCGGCGGCACGATCCCCGACGAGGACGCGGAGGCGCTGAAGGCGCAGGGCGTCGCCGCGGTCTTCACGCCGGGCGCGCCGACCGCGGAGATCGTGGAGTTTCTCCGCTCGAAGGTCGCGGCATAGCCGTCCGGGTCGACCGCCGCGACGACCACGTCGCCGTCGTGACCATCGACCGGCCGGACGCGCTCAACGCGCTGGACCACGAGACGCTTGCGGCGCTGCGCGACCGGCTGCGCGAGCTGGCGGCCGACACCGACGTTCGCGTCGTCGTCCTGACGGGGGCCGGTGGGCGTGCCTTCGCCGCGGGCGCGGACATCGGGGAGATGGCCGGGATGAGCGTGCTCGAGGCGCACGCCTGGGGGATGCTCGGCCACGAGTGCGGCCGTCTGCTCGAGTCGATGCCGAAGCCGACGATCGCCGCCGTCGACGGCTTCGCGCTCGGCGGGGGCTGCGAGCTGGCGCTCGCCTGCGACATCCGCTACGCCTCTGACGCGGCGAGGTTCGGCCAGCCCGAGATCAACCTGGCGGTGATCCCCGGCTGGGGCGGCACGCAGCGCCTGGCCCGCGCCGTCGGCGCCGGCCTCGCCAAGGACCTGATCCTCACCGGACGGACGATCGACGCGGCCGAGGCGCTGCGGATCGGCCTCGTCAGTGCCGTCTGGCCGGCAGGCGAGCTGCTCGAGCACGTGCTCGAGACGGCCGCGTCGCTCGCCGGGAAGAGCCCGGTCGCCCTCTCGGCCGCCAAGGACGCCGTGAATCGAGCGCTGCAGGGCGATCTCGGCGCCGGCCTGTCCTACGAGGCGCTCCTCTTCTCGGCGCTCTTCGCGACCGAGGATCAGAAGGAGGGGATGCACGCCTTCACGGAGAAGCGGGATCCGAGGTTCAGGGGCCGCTAGCGCCGACGACGACCCGCGCGACGGCGAACGCGCCGTCGGCCGCCCGCTGCGTCTCGAGCGATGTCCGGGCCGGCCGGGTGAGCACGATCGCCGGCCTGCCGGCGAGCCCCGCATGGTCGGCGACGGTGCCGCCGGACGAGCCGCCGGCCGAGACCAGCGCGGTCGCGGGCAGGCTCAGCGTCATCGGCTTGTGCAGCCCGAGGAGGGTGACACGGGCCGGGAAGACGGTTGCCGTTCTCACCTTGATCGTCAGCTCCCTGCCGTCGGCGCGGACGATCGAGCCCTTCAAGGCCAGCGTGACCGCGCTTCCCGTCGGCGCAGCGAAGAGCACGCGGGTGGCGCGGTTGAGATGCGGGAAGGGGTTCGCCGGCCCGCCGTCGTGCGGGTGCACCTCGAAGTGCAGGTGCGGCGTCCCGTCAGCGTCGCCCGAATCGCCGACGAAGCCGATCGCCTGGCCGGCGACCACCCTCGCCCCGTCCTTCAGCCCCGGCCAATACGACCCGCCGGCAACACACTCGCCCCGGTTGTCGTTCGCCATGGTCACGTCGTTGTTCAGGTGGATGTAGAGGTACGTCGTGCCGCTCTGCCCGTAGAGATAGAGCATGCAGCCGGCCCGGGTCGAGTGGGTCCAGAACCTGATCTTCCCGTCCTCGACGGCGACGACCGTCGCCTTCTTGGGAGCGAGGATGTCGTTGCCCTCGTGGCGTCCCTGCGGGCGGGGATCCCCGAAGTCGTTCGTGTACGCGTAGGGCCCGACGACGGGGAAGACGATCGGATCCGGGACGCCGCCGGCCGCGTGGAGCGGAGCGACCGCGACCCCCGCAGTGAGGGCGACGAGCGCGATCGCCGGTGCCCGCCGCATCGCCGGACCCTACCAGCGCCCGCGCCCCGCTCGACTAGAGTTCGGCCCCGGTGAAGATCGCGGTCTGCGTGAAGGAGGTGCCCGAGGCCGGCGCGGCCCGCCGCATCGACCCGGAGACGAAGCGGCTCGACCGTGGGGGCGAGGCGGCGCTGAACGCCTTCGACGTGAACGCGGTCGAGGAGGCGCTGCGGCTGAAGGAAGCGCAGGGGGACGCCGAGGTGGTGGTCGTGTCCCTCGGCCCCGCCCGTGCGCTCGAGTCGCTGCGCAAGGCGCTCGCGATGGGCGCCGACCGGGCCCTGCTCGTCAGCGACGAGAGCGCCGCCGGCTCCGACCTGGTCGCCACGAGCCGCGTGCTGGCACGGGCGCTGGAGCGCGAGAGCCCCGACCTCGTGCTCTTCGGCCAGCAGTCCTCCGACGCCGACGGCGCCGTCCTCTGGGCGGCGGTCGCGGAGCGCCTGCGGCTGCCGACCGTCTCCCAGGCATCCGAGCTGACCGTCGCCGACGGCAAGGCGGCGGTGAAGCGGCAGACGGAGTTCGGCTACGACCGGATCGAGGCGCCGCTGCCGGCCGTGGTCTGCGTCTCGGACGCGATCAACGAGCCGCGCTACCCGTCGCTGAAGGGAATCATGGGCGCGAAGTCGAAGCCGCAGGACACCATCTCGGCCGGAGACCTCGGGCTGTCGGCGGACGAGGTGGGGGAGGCGGGCTCGAGGACGGAGGTCCTCGGGCTGAGCGCCCCGCCCGCGCGCGGCGAGAGCCGCAAGATCGAGGACGACGGGAGCGCCGCCCAGCAGATCCTCGACTTCCTGGTCGAGAAGAAGCTGGTCTAGATGCCGACCCTCGTATTCCTCGAGCACCACGGCGACGAGATCCAGAAGGGGCCGCTGGGCGTGCTCTCGAAGGCGGCCGCTCTCGGCGACTCCGAGGTCGCCGGGCTGGTCGCCGGCTCCGGCGTGGCGGCGCTCGCCTCCGAGGCGGGCAAGTTCGGGGCCGGGAAGGTCTGGGTCGCCGACGACCCCGCGCTCGAGGCGCCGCTTCCGCAGCCGCGCGTGGACGTCGTCGCGAAGGCGGTCGAGGCGGGCGGCTACGACACGGTGCTCTTCGCCGCGTCGATTCTCGCCGCGGACGTCGCCGCCGGTCTCGCCGCGAGGCTGGACGCCGGGCTGAACTGGGACCTCGTCGACCTCGCACGCGACGGTGGGCGACTGGTCGGCAAGCGTCCGGCCCTCGGCGATTCGGTCGTCGTCGACGTCGGCTGGAAGGGCTCGCCCGCGCTCGGGCTCGTCCGCTCCGGGACCTTCGAGCCCGCCGCCACCGGCGGCGAGCCGGACATCGTCCAGCTGCCGGTCGAGCTGGAAGGCTTCTCGACCGCAGCCCGCATGGTGGAGCAGGCGCACGAGGAGCAGGCGGGCCCCTCGATCGAGGACGCGGACGTGATCGTCGCGGGCGGCCGCGGGCTCGGCGGTCCGGAGAGCTTCGCCCTCGTCGAGGAGCTGGCGCGTGCGCTCGGCGGCGCGGTCGCGGCGACACGCGCGGTCGTCGACGCGGGCTGGTACCCGTACTCGGCGCAGGTCGGCCAGACGGGCAAGAACGTCGCCCCGAAGCTGTACGTGGCCTGCGGGATCTCGGGTGCGATCCAGCACAAGGTCGGGATGCAGTCCTCGAACGTGATCGTCGCGATCAACAAGGATGCGAACGCGCCGATCTTCGAGTTCTCCGACCTCGGCGTGGTCGGCGATCTGCACCAGGTCGTCCCGAAGCTCACGGAGCTCGTCCGCACCAGGAGGAGCGGGTGACGGGGAAGAAGGGGGCCCGCGGGGGAACGATGGCTTCCCCCGCCGTGGGGTAGTGGGCTCGATCCCGGCACGGTATCCGCCCCCGTGGCGCGCCGAGGAGGCGCTGGCCGTTCCGACCGACGCGGACCCGATCGAGGTGGGCGTGCTCGTCGTGGGTGCCGGCCCGGCCGGGCTCGCCTGCGCGATCCGGCTCGGACAGCTCGTCGAGGAGGACCCCGGGACGGCGGCGCGGCTCGGCGACGTGCCGGTCGCGGTTCTGGAGAAGAGCAAGCAGCCTGGCTCGCACCTGCTCTCGGGCGCGGTCGTCAATCCGCGCGGCCTCCGCCGACTCTTCAAGGGCCGCAAGCGCATCGACGAGATGCCCTTCTACGGCGAGGTTGCGCACGAGTCCGTCTACTTCCTCACCCCACGGCGCGCCCTCCGGATCCCGACGCCGCCGACGATGCGCAACCACGGCAACTACGTGGCCTCGCTCTCGCAGCTCGGGCGGTTCCTGGCCGCCGAGGCGGAGGCGGGCGGCGCGACCGTCCTCCCGGAGACGCCGGCCGTCCAGCTGCTCGTCGCCGACGGGCGCGTCCGCGGGGTCAGGACCGGTGACCGCGGCCGCGGTCGGGCCGGCGAGGAGCTGCCGAACTTCGAGCCGGGCTCCGACGTGCTCGCGCGCGTCACCGTCCTCGCCGAGGGGACGCAAGGCCACCTGACCGGCGCGGCGATCGAGCGCTTCGGCCTCCAGGGCGCGAATCCGCAGGTGTGGGCGCTCGGCGTCAAGGAGGTCTGGAGGGTGGCGACGCCGCTCGACCGGGTGATCCACACGATGGGGTGGCCGCTGCGCTCGGCGGCGAAGTTCCGCGAGTTCGGGGGCTCGTTCGTGTACCCGATGGGCGAGGACCTGGTCTCGATCGGGATGGTCGTCGGGCTCGACTATCGCGACGACGAGCTGTCCGTCCACGACCTGCTCCAGGAGCTGAAGACGCACCCCCGCATCGGGCGGATTCTTGCCGGCGGGGAGCGGCTGGAGTGGGGGGCGAAGACGATCCCCGAGGGGGGGTTCCTGTCCCTGCCCAGGCGCCTGCACGCCCCGGGGCTGCTCCTCTGCGGCGACGGAGTCGGCTTCGTCAACGTGCCGGCGCTGAAGGGGATCCACTACGCGATCGAGTCGGGCCGCCTCGCCGCGGAGGGCGCGTGGCGGGCGCTGCAGCGCGGCGAGGCGGTCGGTCGCCTGGGAGCGCTCGCCTCCTACGACGAGTCGATTCGCGCGAGCTTCGTCTGGAGCGACCTCAGGCGAGTGCGGAACATGCGTCCCGCGTTCGGCTCCGGCTTCTGGCTGGGTGGTGCGCTCGCCGGCGCGATGACCGCGTCGTTCGGGAGGTTCCCCCCGCGCGACCTTCCGCTCGAGCGCGACGCGGAGCAGGACCTGATCACGACCGGCCGGGCGAGGTACTACCCGGTCGCCGACGGCAGGCTGACCTTCGACAAGCTGTCGTCCGTCTTCGCCTCCGGCAACAGGACGCGCGACGACCAGCCGAGCCACATCCGGATCGAGACCCGGGTGCCACGGGACCTGGCCCGGATGTGGGCGAGGCTCTGCCCGGCCCAGGTGTACGAGGTCGGGGAGGAAGACGCCGGCAAGGTACGGGTGCAGGTGACTCCGTCGAACTGCGTCCAGTGCGGTGCGATCACGGCGAAGGGCGGCCGGCTGACTCCGCCCGAGGGCGGCTCCGGCCCCGAGTACACCCTGACGTAGGGCGTCCGTCCCTTACGGTTCCGGCGCCGCTGCAGGACGACGGCCGTCGGGGAGGGCGGCGCCGGTGTGGGCGGGCGGTTCGTCCAGGGACAGTCACGGTGTGACTGTCCCTGCTGTCGGCGGGCCGGGCTTTACGAGCGCCTTACGCGCGCCAGATGCCGCCCTGACCGCGGCGGCCGATTGTGAGGCACACGATGTCTCCAGGAGGTCACACGATGCGAATGAAGCTCTTCCTCGCCGCGGGCGTTGCGGGAGTGCTCGCAGGCGCCGCCGTCCTCGCGGGTGCCGCCACCGGCGATGCCGGGGCCGCGAGCCGCGGCATCCTCTACTCGTTCCTGGGCCAGCTGACCGCCGTGCCCTCGAACGGGGCCGTCTCGATCAGCGTCGAGGGCGGCAACCGGCCGGCGCTGCGGGCCATGCTCGGCAAGCCGGTGACGCAGACGTTCTCGTACGGCGACTCGACCGAGTTCCTCCGGTGGTCGGGCGGCGTCCCGAAGGTCGTCGGGCCAGGCGACCTCGACTCCGGCGACCACGTGGCCGTCCGCGTCTGGGCCCCGCGGGGAAGCTCGCTCGAGACCCTCGAGCAGACGGGCGCGGTGCTGGTCGGCGACCACGGGCCGGAGCTGACGATGCCGGACAAGCCGCTCTACCTCTTCCGCGGGAAGGTGCGCGCGGTCGGCTCGTCCAGCGTCACCGTCGAGGTCCGCGGCGGGAACCTGCGGGCGTTCCGGCTGCTCGTCGGGCACTCCCGCACCCAGACCTTCACCGTGGGCGGCTCGACCATCGTCCTCGTCTGGCAGGGGAAGGTACCGACGGTGATCTCGCCGGGCGACCTGAAGGCGGGCGCTCCGGTCGCGATCCACGTCCGGGCCGACGCGGGCTCGACGCTGAGCGAGGTCGAGGCCACGCCTGCGACGAAGGTCGCCGAGCATGAGCCGGCGAGCAGGCCCAGATCCTGAAGGAAGCGTCTCGACGTCGCCGGGCCGCCCGCCGAAGCGGCCCGGCGACGTTTTACGCTCTCCTTACGCAACCGGCCGGAGGCCGGGCGATCATATGGGCATGTCGGGCCGGCGATTCCTGATCCTCGTCGCGGCCGTCGTGGCCGTGAACGCGTTCTTCTGGCTCTCCCAGAGCGGCTCGGCCCTGCCGCGGGCGCTGATCGACCGGTTCTTCGGCCCGCGGATGATCCGCGCCGAGGTGCTCCTCCAGGGGCCGAGAGCCGTCAACGACTTCCGGCTCGACCGCGGCGTGATCACGGCGGCGAGCCGCGGGGCGATCGTGATCAGGGAGCGCGACGGCACGTCGGTCACGATCGCGATCGGGCCCAGGGCACGCATCCTCGGCTCCCCGTCCGTCACGGACGTCTCGCAGCTGCGGCCGCCGATGCGCGTCCTCGTCGTCCGCAGGGCGAACGCCCCGGCAAGCCTGGTCCAGGTCGAGCGCGGCGGATAGGTGGCCGGGGGGAAGGCGACCGGGAGCGTGCTCCTCCTCGTCGAGGACGACGACGCGATCGGCCGGCTCGTCAAGCAGTACCTCGAGCAGCAGGACGGCTGGCGGGTGCTGTGGCTCAGGACGGGCGAAGAGGCGGTCGCCGAGGTCCGGCGTCACCCGGTCCGTCTCGTCGTGCTCGACATCGGCTTGCCGGGAATTGACGGCTTCGAGGTCTGCCGGCAGGTCCGCTCGCATTCGAAGGTGCCGATCGTGATGCTCACCGCCCGCGACGAGGAGCCGGACCGCGTCGCCGGCTTCGAGCTCGGCGCGGACGACTACGTCGCGAAGCCGTTCTCGCCTCGCGAGCTTGCCGCCCGCATCAAGGCGATCCTCCGGCGGGCCGAGCAGCGACCCGAGGGCGAGGTCCTCGCCGCCCGCGAGATCGTGCTCCGCAGGGACTCCCACGACGTCACGGTCGAGGGCGAGGCGATCGAGCTGACGAGCAAGGAGTTCGACCTGCTCACCTGCTTCCTGGAGCATCCCGGAATCGTCCTCTCGCGCGAGCGGCTGCTCGACCTGGTGTGGGGGATGGCCTACCCGGGCGGCACGCGCACGGTGGACGTGCACGTCGCGCAGCTGCGGCGCAAGCTCGGCGACGCCGAGGCGATCCGCACGGTGCGGGGCGCCGGGTACAAGCTGCTGACGAAGTGAAGCGAAGCCGGAGCCTGCGCGCGCGGCTGTTCGGCGCGATCGGGGTGATCGTCGCCATCTCGGTTGCGATCACGCTCGGGCTCGGCCTGGTCCTCACGCGCCGCGCAGTTCAGGACGCGACCCTGAAGGACCTCGCCCACCAGGCGGCGCTGATCGTCGGGGAAGAGCGGAACGCGCTCTCGCCGCTGACTCACCTGCCCGACCTCAGGCCCTATCTCGCCGACCAGCACGAGCGCTACCTGCTCGACCCGGCGACGCTGCCGGCCGGTGCCCGGCGGGCGCTCGCCTCGGGCCGGCCCGTCTCGGGGACGGTCACCGTCGGGGGGACCGCCTACTACTACGCCGCGGAGCCGGTCGGCGAGCGTGCGTTCATCCTGCTCCGCCCGAAGAGCCTGACGAACCCGCGCTGGAGGCCGTTCGTCGAGGCGATCGTGATCGCCGCGCTCGCCGGGGGCGTGCTCGCCGCCGCCGCAGCCTGGGTGCTCGCGCGGCGGATCGTCAGGCCGCTCGACCGCGTCGCGGCTGCGAGCCGCAGCCTTGCTCGCGGAAGGCACCCCGAGCCGGTGCCGGTCGAGGGCGCGGCCGAGCTCGAGACGCTCGCGACCGCGTTCAACGACCTCGCCGGAGAGCTCGCCCGGGCGCGCGAGGCGGAGCGGTCGTTCCTCCTGTCCGTGAGCCACGAGCTGAAGACGCCGCTGACCGCGATCGCGGGCTACGCCGAGGCGCTTCGCGAGGGTGTCGTCGCCCCGGACGACGCGGCCGCCACCGTCGCCGCCGAGGCAGAGCGCCTCGAGCGGCTCGTCGGCGACCTGCTCGACCTGGCCCGCATGAACCGGACCGACTTCAGCGTCCACAACGCCGAGATCGACCTCGCAGAGGTCGCCGACGACGCGGTACGCCGCTACCAGCAGCACGCCGACGCGTTCGGGGTCGCGCTCGCCGCGGTCTCCGCGGGGCCGGCGCCCGCGGTCGCCGACGCCGACCGCGTCCTCCAGGTCGTCTCCAACCTCGTCGAGAACGCCCTGCGCCTGACGCCTCGAAACGGCGAGGTCCGCGTCGTCACCGGGCCGGGAGAGCTGCGCGTCGAGGACAGCGGCCCCGGCCTCCGCGACGAGGACCGCGAGCATGCGTTCGAGCGCTTCTACCTCCACTCGCGGTACGGCCGCGAGCGAACGGTGGGCACCGGGCTCGGCCTGGCGATCGTGAAGGAGCTCACGGAGGCGATGGGGGGTAGCGTCGAGGTGTCGAGCGAGCCCGGCCGGCTGACTGTGTTCACCGTCAGGCTGGCCGTGCCGGCGGCGGCGCCGGCGCGCGTGTAGCCCGGGTATCGTCACTGCCCGTGCGCAGGGTCTGGCCGCTCCTGGTCCTGCTCGCGCTCGCCGGAGCCGGTGTCGAGACGGCCGCGACGTGGGCGACCCGCTCGGCGAAGTCGCCGACGGCGGTCCGGGTGATCGCGCGCGACTTCTCGTTCTCGCTCTCGCGGAAGACGGTGCCCGCCGGGCGAGTCCGCTTCACGGTGGTGAACAGGGGGAGGACGGCCCACGACTTCTGGATCGCCGGGAAGAAGACGCCGCTCCTCCGGCCGGGGCGGAGCGCCGTCCTCGTCGTCGCGCTCACGCGGCCCGGCTCGTACCCGTATCGCTGCACCGTTCCCGGCCACGCGGCGCTCGGCATGAAGGGGGCTCTGAGGGTGGTCGGGAAGCCCGCGGCGCAGCCCGCGACCACGACGGCGCAGACGGCGCCGCCGCCCCCACCCGTCACGCCGACCACGACGAGCCCCTCCGCGTCGGTGCAGCTGACGAAGATCGGCGACTTCCAGCGCCCGGTGCTCGTCACCGCTCCCCTGGGCGACCCGAGCCGCGTGTTCGTCGTCGAGCAGCGCGGGACGATCCAGGAGCTGGTGGACGGCCACGTGCAGCCGGCGCCGTTCCTCGACCTCACCGACCGCGTCAAGGAGGTCAGCGAGCGGGGCATGCTCTCGGCCGTCTTCGCGCCGGACTACGCGCAGACCGGGCGGTTCTACGTCGACTACACCGACACCGCCGGCAACGGCAACGTCAACGTCGTCGAGTACCGGCGCTCGGCCGCGAACCCCGATATCGCCGACGCCGGGAGCGCGAGGCCGATCCTGCACGTCGACAAGCCCTGGGAGAACCACAACGCGGGGATGATGCAGTTCGGCCCCGACGGGGACCTCTACGTCTCGGTCGGCGACGGTGACTCCGGCGTCCTCCATCCACCCGGCGCCTTCGCCCAGACGCTCGACGACCTGCTCGGGAACATTCTCCGGATCGACCCGCGCCAGACCGCAGGCGGCCAGCCGTACTCGGTCCCCGACTCCAATCCCTTCGTCGGCCGGCAGGGAGACCGCGGCGAAGTGTGGGACTACGGCCTGCGCAACCCCTGGCGCTTCTGGATCGACCCCGCCACGGGTGACATGTACATAGGCGACGCGGGCGAGGGAAACGCAGAGGAGATCGACTACGTGCAGGGGAACGCCGGCGGCCGGAACTTCGGCTGGCCGTGCTTCGAGGGCAATCTCACGCACGCGTCGGGGTCGCCGTGCCCGGGCGCCGTTCCGCCGGTCTACGACTACGACCACGGCGGCGGACGCTGCGCGGTGATCGGCGGGGTGGTCGTCCACGATCCACGCCTGCCTCTGCTCGAGGGCAGGTACCTGTTCGGCGACCTCTGCGACGGCAGGATCCACAGCATGCTCGTCGCCGAGGGCAGCGCGACCGAGATCCGCGATCTCGGGATCGTCGTCCCGAATCTCGACTCCTTCGGCGTCGACGGCCGCGGCCGCGTCTACGTGACGTCGACCGACGGCGGCGCCTATCGGCTGGACCCGGGCTAGCCGGGCGACCCCCTGTGGACGAGCCGTGCGCGTCTCGTTTCAGGGACTGTCCCTGGGACCCGGCCCGAATAGACTCGGCCGGTGGCGCCCACGGTCTCGCTCGACGACGTCCTCCGGGTGCGCGACCAGATCGCCGGTCGGCTCCACCGCACACCCACCTTCGACTCGGCGACGCTGTCGGCGCTGACGGGTGCCCGCGTCCACCTGAAGGCGGAGCTCTTCCAGCGCACCGGGTCCTTCAAGCCTCGCGGCGTGCTGGCGAAGCTCGCTTCTCTCACGGCGAGCGAGAAGAAGCACGGCGTGGTCACGTGGTCGGCCGGAAACGCCGCGCAGGCGGTCGCGTACGGCGCTGCCGCGGAGGAGATCGCCTGCCGGGTCTTCATGTGGCGCACGGCGAGCCCGCTGAAGGTGGCTGCGACGCAGGGCTACGGAGCGGACGTCGACCTCGACGCGGAGAACGCCGCCGAGGCCCACGATCGGCTGCTCGCCCACGTCGAGGCGACCGGGGCGGTGTTCGTCCACCCGTTCGACGACCCCGTGCTGCACGCAGGGCACGGCTCGCTCGGCCTGGAGGTGCTGGAGGACGTCCCGGACGCGGACGTCGTTCTCGTCCCGGTCGGGGGCGGCGGCCTGATCTCCGGCGTCGCCACCGCGGTCAAGGGGCTTCGATCCGAGGCGCGGGTGATCGGGGTCGAGCCCGAGGGCGCGGCGGCGCTCTCGGCCGCCCTCGAGGCGGGAGCCGTCGTCCCGGTCGTCCCGCGGACGATCGCGGACGGCCTGGCCGCGCCGTTCACGGGGGAGCACGCGTTGGCCGTCTGCCGCGACCGCGTCGACGAGGTCGTGCTCGTCACCGACGCCGAGATCGAGGAAGCGTTCCGCTTCCTCTACGTGCGCGCGAAGCTCGCCTGCGAGCCGGCCGGAGCGGCGACGACGGCTGCGCTGCTCGCCGGAAAAGTGTCGGTGGGGCAGGGCGAGAGCGTCGCCGTCGTAGTCTCCGGCGGCAACACGGCGCCCGAAATCGCCTCTGCTATCCTGGCTCCGCGATGAAGGCCGGAATCCATCCCGACTACGTGCTCGCGACCGTGCGCTGCGCGTGCGGCAACGAGTTCCAGACGCGCTCCACGAAGCCCGAGCTGCACGTCGAGATCTGCTCGGCCTGCCATCCCTTCTACACCGGCAAGCAGAAGCTCGTCGACACGGGCGGACGCGTCGAGCGCTTCCAGCGCAAGCTCGCGCGCGCGCAGCGCCGGTAGCGCCGGTTCCCGAGCTGGCACCGTGAGCAACATCGGCGGCCAGGCGGTCTTGGAGGGCGTGATGATGCGCTCGCCGTCGAGCTGGGCGGTCGCGGTCCGGAAGCCCGACGGTGGGATCGCCCAGGTCGTGAGCGAAATCGCCTCGCCGATGGCGAAGCGGCGGATCTGGCGGCTGCCGGTCGTCCGGGGCGTGATCGCGCTCGGCGAGTCGCTCGCGATCGGCTTCCGCGCGCTGGCGATCTCGGCGAACTACGCTGCGCAGGACGCCCGCGGAGAGGCGACAGGCGCCGAGCGCCGGACCGACGCCGACTCCGACTCCGACGCAGGTTCCGAGGTCAGCACCGAGCTCTCCCGCGGCCAGCTGATCTTCGCCTTCGCGATCGCGATCGGCTTCGCGGTCATGCTGTTCAAGATCACGCCGGCGCTGATCACGAACTGGCTCCCGATCCACACGACCGGCTGGTTCGTGATCGTCGAAGGCGGGATCCGCGTCAGCCTGTTCATCGCGTACCTGGCCCTGATCTCGCTTCTTCCCGACCTGCGCAGGGTCTTCCAGTACCACGCCGCCGAGCACAAGGCGATCAACGCCTACGAGGCCGGCGACGAGCTCACCCCGGAGCGCGTGCAGCGCCACAGCCTGATCCACGTGCGGTGCGGCACCGCCTTCCTGCTCTGGGTGATGGTGATCGCGATCTTCGTGTTCGCCTTCTTCGGCCGGCCCGCCTGGTACTGGCTGATCGTGACGAGGATTGCGCTGCTGCCCGTGATCGCCGGGCTCGCCTACGAGCTGATCCGCTTCGCCGGCAAGCACGCCGATATGCGGCTCCTGCTCTGGCTGCTCGCGCCCGGCCTCTGGCTGCAGCGGCTGACGACGCGCCAGCCCACTCTCGACCAGCTCGAGGTCTCGATCAGGGCGTTGCAGCAGGTGCTCGAGCGGGAAGGAGCGGCGGGCGACCGCGGACAGCGAGTGGAGGTGATGGCCTGATGGCGGCACAGCGGACGGCACACGTCACGTGGCAGGGCGACCTGACCAGCGGGAGCGGCCGGATCGACAGCGTCGGCAGCGGCGTCCTCTCCGGGCTCGACGTGACCTGGGCGTCGCGCTCGGAGGAGTCCGAGGGCGGACGCACGAGCCCCGAGGAGCTGCTCGCCGCCGCGCATGCCTCCTGCTTCTGCATGGCCCTCTCGAACGGGCTCGCGAAAGCGGGCACGCCGCCGGAGCGCCTGGAGGCGACGGCGACCTCGACGTTCGTGCCCGGAACGGGCATCACGGCGATGCACCTCGAGCTCAGGGGCACCGTGCCCGGCCTCGACGAGACCGGCTTCCGCCGGGCGGCCGAGGACGCGAAGGAGAACTGCCCGGTCTCGAAGGCGCTGGCGGGCAACGTCGCGATCACGCTGGAGGCCCGCCTCTCCTAGACGAACGGCGAAGCCGTTTGTCTATCAGTAGACGGCCGCCCCGGTCTCGGGGTCGAAGAAATGGAGGCGTCGGGTGTCGACCGCGAGGTCGAGCCGCTCGCGCTCCTTCGCCTTCGTGCTCCGGTCGAGCCTGGCGATGAAGGGCACGCCCTTCCGCATCCGCTCGTGGACGGCACCGGCGACGTCGTCCTCCTGCATGGCCGCGAGCACCTCGGGGGTCTCGACCGGGTCGCCCGGGACCGCGAAGTGGATGTAGACCTCCGAGCCCATGTCCTCGCGGATGTCGACCTCGATCGCGAGCATGCCGCCGGACTTGCGGGCGAGCGAGGCGTCCTCGATGTCCTCCGGACGGATCCCGAGCACCACCCGTCTGCCCTCGTAGGCCTTCAGCCCGGGGCGGGCGCCGGCGACCTCCTCGGCGACGGGGAGGGTCTGTCCCCCGAACGCGACGGTTCCCCGGGCGAGCTCGGCCCCGATCAGGTTCATCGCCGGCGAGCCGATGAACTCGGCGACGAAGAGGTTGGTGGGCCGGTCGTACAGCTCCTGGGGGGAGGCGACCTGCTGGAGGTATCCGCCGCGCATGACCGCGACCCGGTCGCCCATCGTCATCGCCTCGACCTGATCGTGGGTGACGTAGATCGTCGTGACGGCGAGGTCGCGCTGGATGCGCGAGATCTCCGCACGCATCTCGACACGTAGCTTGGCGTCGAGGTTCGAGAGCGGCTCGTCCATCAGGAACGCCTGCGGCTCGCGGACGATCGCGCGGCCCATCGCCACCCGCTGGCGCTGCCCGCCCGACAGCGTGCGCGGCTTCTTCTTCAGCACCTGGGAGAGGCCGAGCACGCGCGCAGCACCGCGCACGCGGGTGTCGATCTCCGCGCGTGCCACGCCGCGCATCTTCAGCGCGAAGGCCATGTTGTCGTAGGCGGACATGTGCGGGTAGAGGGCGTAGTTCTGGAAGACCATCGCCACGTCGCGGTCCTTCGGCGGTAGGCGGTTGACGACGTCGCCGTCGATGCGGACGGTGCCGTCGGTGATCGGCTCGAGCCCGGCGATCATCCGCAGGGCGCTCGTCTTGCCGCAGCCGGACGGGCCGACGAAGACGACGAACTCGCCGTCCGAGACCGCCAGGTCGAGACCGGAGACCGCCTTCGTCCCGTCTCCGTACACCTTGGTCAGGTTGTCGAGCTGGATCTGGGCCACGTCGCGTCGCCTCCCGCGGAATCTAGACGAGACCGCCGCGCACACGCTCGGGCTTGCGTTCACCACTCGTTCACTCGTACGATCCGTCCGTGGCGGCGGCAGCGGGGGGATTGGCGGCCGGGCGAAGGAGACGCTGGCGCCACGTGCTCGAGGAGCGGCGAGTCCTCGGGCCGCTGCTGATCTCGCCCGCGGTCGTCTTCGTGATCGTGGTGGTCGGCGTCCCGCTCGGCTGGGCGATCTACCTCAGCCTGACGGACGCGATCGGCGGCTCGCTCTCCGGCAAGTTCGTGGGCTTCGACAACTTCACGAACGCCTGGCACGACCAGAACTTCCGCAACGCGCTCGAGAACACCCTGATCATCACGTTCGCCGCGCAGGCGATCGTCGTGGTCTGCGCCGCCGTCCTCTCCCACTTCCTCGTCCGCGAATTCCGCGGCAAGTGGCTCGTCCGCCTGCTCGTGATCCTCCCCTGGGCGGCGCCGGTGTCGCTGGTGACGATCGGCTGGCTGTGGATCTTCGACTCGCTCTTCTCGATCGTGAACTGGACGCTCGTGAAGATGCACCTGCTGGCGATCGTCTGCACGCCGTTCGGCATCCACGGCTGCAGTGCCTCGAACCCGCCCCAGTGGCTCGGCAACGACAAGCTGGCGATGTTCGCGATCATCGTCGTCCACGCCTGGCGCGTGCTGCCGTTCGCGGTGATCATCTTCATCGCGGGGCTGGCCTCGATCCCGACCGAGGTCGAGGACGCGGCGAAGATCGACGGCGCGACCGGCCTGCGGAAGCTGCTCTACGTGACGCTGCCGCTGCAGCTTCCGATCGCGCTCGTCGCCGTCCTGTTCGGGATCGTCTTCACCGCCGCCGATTTCGCGGTCGTGTTCGTGCTCACGCACGGCGGCCCCTTCAACTCGACGCAGGTGCTGACCACCTGGGCGTACACGGTCGGGATCGACTCCGGCTCGCTCGGCGAGGGCGCGGCGATCTCCCTCTACCTCTTCCCGGTCCTCGCGGCAGTGACGGTCCTGATGCTGTTCTTCGCAAAGCGGGCCCAGGTGACCTGATGGACGCCGTACGCGCCCTCTGGCAGAAGACGAGCACGTGGGTCGTGGTCGGCCCGTTCGCGATCGTGCTCGCGTTCCCCTTCTACTGGGCGCTGACGACGATGTTCAAGCGGGATCTCGACCTCTACAACGCGAAGAGCATCCCGTACACGTACAACGACAACGCCGGGCACGCGCACTGGAATTTCTGGCACTACATGACGTTCCACCACGTCTCGTTCCTCTTCAAGCACACCCAGTACCCCACGTGGCTCGCCAACACGGCGATCATCGGCGTCTCGGTCGTCGCGATCACGCTCGTCCTCGCGCTCCCCGCCGGGTACGCCCTCGCGCGGCTCTCCGGCGGCTGGGGCCAGACGGCCGGCGTCGGGATCTTCCTCGTCTACCTCGTTCCCCCGACGCTCCTGTTCCTCCCCCTGTCCCGGCTGGTCGCTGTGCTCGGCCTGCGGGACACCCTCTGGGCGATGATCCTGGTGTACCCGTCGTTCACGGTGCCGTTCGCGACCTGGCTGCTCATGGGCTTCTTCAAGACGATCCCCCAGGAGCTCGAGGACGCGGCCCTCGTGGACGGCTGCTCACGGTTGCGCGCACTGCGGCGGATCGTCTTCCCGGTCTCGCTCCCCGGGATCCTGACCGTGGTGATCTTCGCCTTCTCGCTGTGCGTGAACGAGTTCATCTACGCGTTCACCTTCACGTCCTCGACATCGGAGCGGACGCTCTCGGCGGGCGTCCCGAACGAGCTGATCCGCGGTGACGTGTTCTTCTGGCAGTCGTTGATGGCGGCGGTGCTCATCCCGAGCATCCCGCTCGCCCTGCTCTACAACTCGTTCCTCGACCGCTTCATCAAGGGATTCACGGGTGGTGCCTTCCGGTAGAAGGCCGAGTCGAAAGGAGGGAAGGATGGCGGAAGCCAACGACGAGCTGTCCCGTTTCCGGAGCTCCGGGGAGCGGCGCTCGGGCCTGAGCAGGTCGGACCTGCTCAAGCGGGGTGCGGCGGGTGCGTTCGCGGTCGGCATGTTCGGGGGGGCGGCCGAGCGGGCGCACGCGTTCGCGGGACCGCTCAGGTTCAAGAACAGGCAGCTCAAGGGCGACCTGTCGATCCTGCAGTGGGCGCACTTCGTCCCCGCGTACGACACCTGGCTCGACAACACCTACATCAAGCAGTGGGGCGAGAAGAACGACGTGCAGGTGAAGATCGACCACATCAACAACGCGCTGCTGCCGAGCGCAGCGGCGTCGGAGGTGGCGGCGCAGAAGGGCCACGACCTGGTGCAGTTCCTCTTCCCGCCGTCGGCTCTCGAGAAGCAGACGCTCGCCCTGAACGACATCGTCCAGGAAGTGACGAAGAAGCTCGGGAAGATGGCGGACGTCGCCTCCCGCTCGACCTACAACCCGAAGACGAAGCGGTACTTCGGGTTCCCCGACAACTACGTGCCCGACCCGATCCAGTACCGGAAGAGCCTCTGGTTCAACGCCGGCGTCGCCCCGAACACCTGGGAGAACGTCCGCAAGGCCGCGCCGATCCTGAAGAAGGCCGGTCACCCGGTCGGGCTCGGGATGTCGAACGAGCTCGACTCGAACATGTTCCTGATGTCGCTGCTCTATTGCTACGGATCGTCTCTGCAGGACGCCAACGGCAACCCGGCGATCAACAACAAGGGCACGATCGCGGCCCTGAACCTGATGAAGGACATCTACCAGACCGGCATGTCCGACGAGGTCTTCGCCTGGACCGCCTCGTCGAACAACCAGGCGTTCCTCGCCGGCCGGCTGTCGCTGGCGGTGAACGCGATCTCGATCGCGCGCTCGGCGGAGGACTCCGGCAACACCACCCTGTCGGACGACACCTGGCTCGCGCCGATCCCGCGGGGCCCGGTGCGGGCGCTCGGCAACGAGCACGTGATGGGCATCTACTTCATCTGGAGGTTCGCCCAGAACAAGGAGGCGGCGAAGCAGTTCCTGGTCGACCAGCAGCTCGGCTACCGCGCCCACTTCGTCCAGTCCAAGTTCTACAATTTCCCGGCCTGGACGAACGCCGTGAAGGGTGGGTTCCCGGCGATGAACAAGCTGGCGGCCGCCGACAAGCACAAGCCGCTCGGCAAGTACACGATCCTGACCACGATCGCGCGCAAGTACACGACGAACGTCGGCTACCCCGGCTTCGCCAACGCGGCGATCGGCGACATCTTCAACCAGAGCCTGATCCCGCAGATGTTCGCCCAGGTCGCGCAGGGCAAGATGACGGCCGCGGCTGCGGCCGCCTCGATGCAGGGCCAGTTCAAGACGATCTTCAACAAGTGGAAGGCGCAGGGCCTGCAGTAGCAGCCGCCTGCGGCGGCCGCTAGAAGGTCGCGGCGGACGGGGGCGGGCCGGGCCCGCCCCCGTCTACCCTGTAGGCGTGCCAGGGATCGAGACGCTCGCCGACGACCTCGAGCGCTCCTACCGCGAGTCGCAGGAGCGCATGTCCGACCCTGCCGTGTACAACGACCATCGCGAGGCGGCCGAGGTCGGCCGCCGGCTGAAGGAGCTCGAGGTGCCTCACCGGCTCGTCCAGGAATGGCGTGCCGCCGTCTGGGACCTCGCCGACGCCCGCGCCGACGGCGACCTGCGCGAGCTCGTCCCGGAGCTGGAGCAACGCGTCCGCGACCTCGAGGAGGAGCTCCGGCTCGCCCTGGTCGAGGCCGACCCGGCGGACCGCAAGGACGTGATCGTCGAGATCCGGCAGGGGGTCGGCGGCGACGAGGCTGCGCTGTGGGCCGGAGACCTCTTCCGCATGCTCACCCGCTATGCCGAGCGCCGCGGGTTCAGGTGGGAGCAGCTCTCGTCCAGCCCCAACGACGGCGGCGGCTTCAAGGAGCTCGTCTTCGGCGTGAAGGGTGACGGCGCGTACTCGGTGTTCAAGTACGAGGGGGGAACGCACCGCGTCCAGCGCGTGCCCGAGACCGAGTCGCAGGGCCGGATCCACACCTCGACCGCGACGGTCGCGGTCATGCCCGAGGCGGAGGAGGTCGAGGTGGAGATCGATCCGAACGACCTGAAGATCGACGTCTACCGCTCGACCGGGCCCGGCGGTCAGAGCGTGAACACGACCGACTCGGCAGTGCGGATCACGCACCTGCCCACCGGGCTCGTGGTCGCGATGCAGGACGAGAAGTCCCAGCTCCAGAACAAGCAGAAGGCGATGCGCGTGCTGCGGGCGCGCCTGTACGAGCAGGAGCGCGCCCGCCAGCAGGCCGACCTGGCCGCCACGCGCCGGTCGCAGATCGGAAGCGGCGAGCGCGCGGAGAAGATCCGCACGTACAACTTCCCCGAGAACCGGGTCACGGATCACCGGATCAAGCTCACCGCGCACCAGCTCGACCGTGTCCTCCAGGGCGACCTCGACGAGTTCACCGAGTCGTTGACAGCCGAGGACCGCCGCCGGGCGCTCGATCGGTGAAAGACGAAGCCGAGCGCAAGGCCGGCAGCGAAGCTGTCGAGGTCGGCGCGAGGCGATGTCGTGACGCCGAAGGCGTCACCGTCGCCGATGCCCTCGCCGAGGGCGCCGCCCGGCTCGAGGAGAGCGGCGTCGACAGCGCGCGCCTCGACGCGGAGCTGCTCGCCGGCAAGGCTCTCGGGCGCACGCGCACCGAGCTCCACCTCGATCGCGCACACGCTCTCTCCGAGGAGGAGGCGAGGGCCTATCGAGCCCTCATCGACCGCCGCGCCGCCCGCGAGCCACTCGCCTACGTGCTCGGCGAATGGGGGTTTCGCCGGCTGAGGCTGAACGTCGACCGGCGGGTGCTCGTCCCCAGGCCCGAGACCGAGGTCGTGGTCGAGCGCTGCCTCCGGCTCGTTCGCGACCTCGAGCGGCCCGACGTGCTCGACGTCGGCGCCGGCTCGGGCGCGATCGCGCTTGCCATCGCCGACGAGCATCCCGGAGCCCGCGTCACCGCGATCGACGTCTCCGCGGACGCGCTCGAGGTCGCGCGCGCGAACGCCGCGGCGACCGGCCTCGACGTCTGCTTCGAGCTCCGCGACCTGCGCGACGGACTCGCCGGCAGCTACGACCTGGTGGTCTCCAACCCTCCGTACGTGACCGGTGCGGAGATCGAGACGCTGGAGCCGGAGGTTCGGGACTGGGAGCCGCGCATCGCGACCGTCGGCGAGGAGCACACGCGACTGATCGCCGCGGCGGCGCGCGCGGTGCTGAAGGAGGGCGGAGCGCTCGTGCTCGAGGTCGCCGACGGCCACGCGGCGGGCGTGTCGGCTCTCCTCGCCGGGCTCGGGTACGAGGACGTGCGGACCGCCGCGGACCTCGCCGGCCGGGACCGGGTGGTGGAGGGGCGATGGGGATCGTCGAGGACGCAGTAGCGGCGATCCGCGCAGGGCGGCCGGTCGTCCTGCCGACCGACACCGTCTACGGGCTCTGCGCCTCGCCGGACCGGCCCGAGCCGGTTGCCCGCCTGTGCCGGCTGAAGGGCCGCCCCGGCGCCGTCGCGACTTCCCTGCTCTGCGCGGACATCGAGGTGCTCTTCGACCTCGTCCCCGAGCTCCGAGGTCGCTCGGAGCCGATCGTGCGGGCGCTTCTCCCGGGCCGGTACACGCTCGTCCTGCCGAACCCGGCCGGGCGCTACCCGTGGCTCAGCAGCCTCGCGCAGGGCACCATCGGCGTGCGGGTTCCCGTCCTCGAGGGCGCCGCCCTGGAGATCGTCCTCAGCGCCGGCGCGGTGGCGGCGACCAGTGCGAACAGGCATCGCGGCCCCGACCCCGGGCGCCTCGGCGACGTGCCGGAGGAGATCCGCGCAGCCTGTGGAGCCCTGGTGGACGGCGGCGGGCTGCCCGGCATCCCCTCGACCGTGCTCGACCTGACTGGCGCGGTGCCACGGATCATCCGCGAAGGGGCCGGCGATCCCGCCGCGGCTCTGGCGCGTCTGGCGGCGATCGCAGGCTGAACGGCTCGCGGATGCACCCAATCCCGGAACGCGATCGCGTTCCTGGATACCATGGCTGGGCCGATGGCGCTCGCTCAGCAGGAGACAGCGCAGGACCTCCACAGCGCTCGGCTGGCGGACGTCGACCCCGAGATCGCCGAGCTGCTCGGCCGCGAGCTCGAGCGTCAGCGCGGCCAGATCGAGCTGATCGCGTCCGAGAACTTCACCTGGCCCAGCATCCTCGAGGCGGTCTCGAGCGTCCCGACGAACAAGTACGCGGAGGGATACCCGGGCAAGCGCTACTACGGAGGCTGCGAGGTCGTCGACGAGATCGAGCAGCTCGCGATCGACCGGGCGAAGGAGCTCTTCGGCGCCGAGCACGCGAACGTCCAGCCGCACGCGGGCGCCCAGACCAACATGGCCGTCTACTCCGCGGTGCTCGAGCCCGGCGACACCATCCTCTCGCTGCGGCTGGATCACGGCGGACACCTCACCCACGGGTTGAGGGTCAACTTCTCCGGCCGGCTGTACTCGATCGCCCACTACGGGGTCAGCCGCGAGACCTATCGCGTCGACTACGACGAGGTGCTCGCGCTCGCGAAGGAGCACCGGCCGCGGCTGATCGTGTGCGGCGGATCGGCCTACCCCCGGACGGTCGAGGCCGACCGCTTCCGCGAGATCGCCGACGAGGTCGGCGCCTACCTGCTCTGCGACATGGCGCATTTCGCCGGCCTGGTCGCGGCCGGGCTCCAGCCGAGCCCGGTGCCGCACTGCGACTTCGTCTCGTCGACGACTCACAAGACGCTTTCGGGCCCGCGCTCCGGATTCGTGCTCTGCAGGGAGGAGCACGCCCGGGCGCTCGACCGCGCGGTGTTCCCGGGAATGCAAGGCGGCCCGATGGAGCACGTCGTCGCCGCGAAGGCGACCTGCTTCCGCATCGCCGCCACCCCCGCCTTCCGCGACTACCAGGCGCAGGTGCGCGCGAACGCCGACGCGCTCGCCGCCGAGCTCCAGTCCGCGGGCCTCGACGTCCTCACCGGCGGCACCGACACGCATTTGCTCCAGGTCGACCTCCGAGGCTCGGAGTGGACGGGCAAGGATGCGGAAGAGCGGCTCGCCGAGGTTCTGATCACGGCGAACCGCAACACCGTCCCGTTCGACGAGCGCCCGCCAACGGTCGCTTCGGGCCTGCGGATGGGGACGCCGGCCTGCACCATGCGGGGCTTCGACGAGGAGGACTTTCGCGAGGTCGCCCGGATCGTCGCGGCCGCGCTCCGGGACGACGCCGACGTCGCCGGGCTCGCCGCGCGAAGCGCCGCGCTCTGCGAGAAGCGGCCGCTCTATCCCGGTTTCCGGGGCTGGACCACCTACGACGCGTGACGCTCTCGCGCGCGTTCCGTGACGGTTCGGTATCGGGGTCTGACCCCGATACGAAAGCGTCACGTGTTCCCGCCCTCCGCAGGTCCCGGGCGTCTGCCCGCGGTCGCGACGGCTTCGTGCGCTTGCGGTCACGATCCAGTAGCGGGGTCTGACCCCGGCCGATGGCCGAGCCCCGCCTCACGGTCGTCACCCATCCGCTGGTGCAGCACAAGCTGTCGTACCTGCGCGACCGGGACACTCCCACCGTCCACTTCCGCAAGCTCGTCAACGAGCTCACGCTGCTCCTCACCTACGAGGCGACCAAGAACTTCCCGACCGAGACCGTGGAGATCGAGACGCCGCTCGAGCGGATGGACGCGCAGCGGATCTCCGGCAAGAAGGTCGCCGTCTGCCCGGTGCTCCGCGCAGGGGTCGGGATGCTCGAGGGCACGCTCTCCCTGATCTCGAGCGCGCGGGTCGGGTTCATGGGCATGTATCGCGACGAGGAGACGCTCGAGGCGATCGAGTACTACGTGAAGCTGCCCGACGACCTCGACGAGCGCGACGCGATCGTCCTCGACCCGATGCTCGCGACCGGCAACTCGAGCGTCGCGGCGATCGGCCAGGTGAAGAGGGCGGGGGCGCGCTCGGTGACGCTCGTCTGCCTCGTCGCCGCTCCGGAGGGCATCGCCAGGGTGCACGCGGCCTACCCGGACGTGCACATCGTCTGCGCCGCGGTCGACCGGGGCCTGAACGAGCGCGGCTTCATCGTCCCTGGCCTGGGCGACGCGGGCGACCGGCTGTACGGCACCAAGTAGCCGCCCCCGTCACGAGCCTGCCCGGCAGGGCTAGTACCGTGTAGCGCGCCGTGACGCTGCACGAGCTTCGCGACAACCTGGAGGTGCTCTACGGGGCCGCGCTCGCGCTCGCGATCGTGATCCTCCTCACCCCGGCCGTCGCCGGCATGGCCCGCCGGCTGGGTGCCGTGGACGTTCCCGACGAGCGCCGCGTGCACAGGATCCCGATCCCGCGGCTCGGCGGCCTGGCGATGTTCTTCGGGATCATCGTCCCGTCGCTCTCGTTCCTCGACCTCGGCCGGCCGGTGCGTGGCCTGCTGGTCGGCGCCGCGGTCGCGACCGGGGTCGGCGCGATCGACGACTTTCGCGGCCTCGCCTGGTGGGAGAAGCTCGCCGGCCAGGTGCTGGCGGCGGGGATCCCGCCGATCTTCGGGATCTGGGTCGACCACTTCACGTTCCCGTTCCTCGGCGTCTACGACCTCTCGGCGTGGATCGGGGTTCCGCTGACGATGCTCTGGATCGTCGCCGTGATGAACATGGTCAACTTCCTCGACGGTCTCGACGGGCTCGCCGCCGGCGTCTGCGGGATCGCCGGCCTGACGTTCGCCGTGATCGCGCTCTCGCTCGGGAAGCCCACGGCGGCCGCGTTCTCCGCGATCGTGCTCGGCGCGGCACTCGGCTTCCTCCGGCACAACTTCTTCCCGGCGCGGATCTTCATGGGCGACTCCGGCGCGATGCTGCTCGGCTTCTCGCTCGCGGCGATCTCCGTGGAGGGGCTGTTGAAGACGGCCGCGACCGTCGCCCTGTTCTTCCCGCTGCTCGTCCTCGCCGTGCCGATTCTCGACACCGGCTTCGTCGTCGCGCGCCGGCTCAAGTACCGGATGCCGATCACGACGCCGGACCGGGGGCACCTGCACCACCGCTTCGTGAGCATGGGCTTCTCGCAGCCGCGCGCCGTCCTCTACATCTACTTCTGGGTGAGCACGCTGGCGGCGGCCGCGCTCGGCACGCGCTACCTCCCGTTCCGCGAGGGCGGCCGCTGGCACCTCTGGCCGACCGTCGGCGCCGCGGGGCTCGGCGCGCTCGCCGTGGGGGCGTCGGTGTACATGGTCTACCTGCTCGAGATCGTCAAGCTCGCGAATCCGCGGATCCGCCGCCGCCGGCGCGAGACCGAGGAGCGCGAGCGGCGCTCCGCCTGAAGCACAAGCGCAGCCATAATTCCCGTGCCGAAGCGATATTCACGTGTCACAAACCTGCCTGGTACACTCGCCGCGCAGTGGAGCCAGCGCGCCAGACGTTCGACCCTGCGGGCGCGGGCGTTCTGCTGGTCACCGGCACCGCGGCAGGCATCGGCGCGGGCGCGCTGATCGGCTGGGCGGCCGGATCGATCCCCTACGGGATTCTCGGCGGAGCATTCGCCGGCGTGCCGCTGGGCGTGGTCGCCGTCTACCGGCGCTACCGTGGGGTGCTGTGATGCCCTCCGCGCTCCTCACCCCTCGCCCGGAGCCGGCCCATCTCCTTCCTGCCGCCGCCGGCGGTGTCGTGCTCGGCCTGGCGCTGCCCGTCTTTCTCGTCGCCGGCTGGCCGATCGGCGCGTGGGTGCTCGCGACGGTGCTCTTCGCCGCCGTCCACGCGCTCAACCTGGTGCTCGCGCGGGCCCGCGGAGGCGCCGCCGCGCGTGTCTTCGGCCTCTTCTTCAAGTCTCTCGGGCTGCTCGTCGTGCTGGTCGCCGTCGCCGCCTCGGCGCCGCGGCTCGCACTCGCGACCGTGCTCACCTACGCGCTCGCGTACACCTGCGAGCTGGGCCTCTCGCTCGCCGCCTACTTCGGGAGCCCGACGCGATGAGGCGCGCCCTGTTCCTCGGCGCCACGCTCGCGCTCGCGTTCCCGGCGGCCGCGCTCGCCCGCGGGAAGTTCGACCCGACCACCGAGTTCGAGCAGCACGAGTGGATCTCGATCCACCTGGGCGGGCTCAACCTCTCGATCACGAAGGCGGTCGTCTACCTGATGCTGGGCACCGCGCTGACGATCCTGCTCGGGCTCGGCCTGATGCGGCTCCGGCTCAGCTCCGACAAGGACGTCGGCCGGCGCCAGTCGGTCGGGGAGCAGATCTACGAGGTCGCGCAGGTGCAGGTGGCCGAGCAGGGCCTGCCGGCGAAGGCGATCGGCCGCTGGTTCCCGTACGTCGCGACGATCATGCTCTTCATCTGGGTCCTCAACCTGATCAGCTTCGTCCCGCTCCCGCTGACCGGCGAGCGCTACCACGGCGTCCCGACGTGGGGGATCTACGCCGCCACCTCGTCCCTCTCCGTGACGCTCGCGCTCGCGCTGCTCACGTTCGTGTTCACACACGTGGAGGGCATTCGCTGGAACGGCCCGGGCCGCTATTTCAAGAGCTGGGTGCCGGAGGCGCCGAAGCCCCTCCTGGCCCTGATCGTGCCGCTCGAGGTGCTCGGGCAGTTCATGCGACTGATCTCGCTCAGCGTGAGGCTCTTCGCGAACATGCTCGCCGGCCACATCCTGATCCTGACGTTCATCGGGCTGATGTTCATCCTCCAGTCGGTTGTCCTGGCGGTGCTCGTCGTGCCCGTCGCCGCGATCTTCTACCTCTTCGAGGTCGTGATCGTCGTCTCGATCCAGGCGTTCATCTTCGCCGCCCTGTCCGCCATCTACATCGGCTCGGCCATCGAGCCGGAACACTAGGAGGAACGAATCGTGCTCCATCTTCTCGCTGCCACGTCCGGTGACGTGACGAAGGCCGGCAAGGCGATCGGCCTCGCTCTCGGCGTCGGGCTCGGCTCGCTGGGGGCCGGCATCGGCATCGGCAACATCTTCGGCTCGATGATCCAGTCGGTCGCCCGCCAACCCGAGCTCCGTGGCGAGCTCCAGGGCATCCAGTGGCTCGGCTTCGCGCTCACCGAGGCGGTCGTGTTCTACGGCCTCCTCGGCTCGATCCTCGCCTACGTCCTGGTCTAGACGGATGACCGCCACCAACGCCCTGATCTCGGTCACCCCCGGGCTGATGATCTGGACGATCGTCTGCTTCCTGATCACGCTGTACGTGCTCAAGCGCTACGCGTTCGGCCCCATCCAGAAGGCGATCGACGGCCGCCGCGAGCGGATCCGGCAGGCGATCGACGAGGCCGACCGCGCCCGCGAGGAAGCGCGCCACCTGCTCGAGGAGCACCGCAAGCTCGTCGGGAAGGCGAGAGCGGACGCGGAGGCGATCATGGCCGAGGCCAGGCACGTCGCCGACGCCCAGCGCGAGCGGGTCCGCGAGGAGACCGAGGCCGACCGGCTGCGCCGCCTGGAGGAGACCAGGCGGCAGATCGAGGCGGAGACGGCGCGTGCCCTCGCGCTGATCCGCGCCGAGGTGGCGGAGCTGACCCTGATCGCCACCTCGAAGGTGACCGGCAAGGTGCTCGACCGCGACGACCACCGCAAGCTGATCGACGACGCGATCGGCGAGCTCGACTTCTCCGTCCTGGAGCGGACCTAGCCATCTTGCTTTCGCAAGATGGCTAGAGAACCGATCATGAACGTCAGATGCGATATCAGATTTCCTAACCATTTCCGGCCCGAAGGGACGGAAATGGCATGAGCGTCGTCCACCGCACTTACGCCCGATCGCTCTTCCAGGCCGCCAGGGAGGCCGGCCGCGTCCCGGCGATCCGCGAGCAACTGGGCGACTTCGTCGAGGCGATGAGGCAGGTGCCCGAGCTCGCCGAGCTGCTCCGCAACCCGCAGCTCGACCGTCGCGCGAAGTCTCTGGCGGTCGAGGCGGTGGCCGGCGACGGCGACCCGCTCGTGTCGAACTTCCTGCGCCTCCTGGTCGACAAGAGCAGGGCCGGCGAGGTCGAGGAGGTCGCGGAGGAGTTCGAGCGGCTCGCCGCCGCCGGGGAGGGCGAGCTGGCGGTCGAGCTGACGACTGCCTTCGAGCTCTCGGACGAGGAGGCGCGCGCGATCGTCGGCGCGATCGAGGAGCGCTCCGGCCGTAGGGTGGAGGCGACGCGCAGGATCGACCCGGACCTGATCGGCGGCTTCGTCCTCCAGGCGGGCCCGCGGCTCGTCGATGCCAGCGTCCGCGGCCGTCTCGACCGTCTTCGCCGAGAGCTGACCACCAGAGCCTGAAGAAGGAGCCCCACGCGATGAAGCTGAGACCGGACGAGATCACCGCCCTGCTGAAGGAGCGGATCAAGGACTTCGACGTCGAGACCGACCTCGCCGAGGTCGGCCAGGTGCTGCAGGTCGGGGACGGGATCGCCCGCCTCTACGGCCTCGAGAGCGCGGTCGCGCTCGAGATGCTCGACCTCGAGCACGGCGTCACGGGCATCGCGCTCAACCTCGAGGAGGACAACGTCGGCGCCGCGCTCTTCGGCGACTGGGAGAAGGTCAAGGAGGGGGAGCGCGTTCGCCGCACCGGCCGGGTGGCGAGCGTGCCGGTCGGCGACTCGCTCATCGGCCGGATCGTCGATCCGCTCGGCAATCCGCTCGACGACGGCCCGCCGCTCGACGCGGCCGAGACGCGGCCGCTCGAGTTCAAGGCCCCGGGCGTCGTCAGCCGCCAGCCGGTGAAGGAGCCGCTTCAGACCGGCCTGAAGGCGATCGACTCGATGATCCCGATCGGCCGCGGCCAGCGCGAGCTGATCATCGGCGACCGGACGACGGGCAAGACGGCCATCTGCGTCGACACGATCCTGAACCAGCCCGGGCAGGACATTGTCTGCATCTACGTCGCGATCGGGCAGAAGTCGTCGACGGTCGCCCAGGTGTACGAGCGCCTGAAGGAGGAGGGCGCGATGGAGTACACGATCATCGTCAACGCGCCCGCCTCCGAGGCCGCGCCGATCAAGTGGATGGCCCCGTACGCGGGCTGCGCGATGGGCGAGTACTTCATGTTCAGCGGCCGCCACGCGCTCTGCATGTACGACGACCTCTCCAAGCACGCGGACGCCTACCGGCAGATGTCGCTCCTCCTCCGGCGCCCGCCCGGCCGGGAGGCCTATCCGGGGGACGTCTTCTACCTGCACTCCCGGCTGCTCGAGCGGGCGTCCAAGCTCTCGGACGAGCTCGGCGGCGGCTCGCTGACGGCGCTGCCGGTCATCGAGACGCAGGCAGGCGACGTGTCCGCCTACATCCCGACGAACGTGATCTCGATCACCGACGGGCAGATCTTCCTCGAGAGCGACCTGTTCTACTCCGGCGTCCGCCCCGCGATCAACGTCGGTATCTCCGTCTCGCGCGTGGGGGGAAACGCCCAGATGAAGGCCATGCGGCAGGTCGCCGGGCGCCTGAAGCTCGACCTGGCTCAGTACCGCGAGCTGGAGGCGTTCGCCCAGTTCGGCTCGGAGCTCGACCAGGCGACCCGGCGGACGCTCGCCCGCGGCGAGCGGATGGTCGCAACTCTGAACCAGCCGCAGTACAGCCCGTGGCCGGTCGAGGAGCAGGTGGTGGCGATCTTCGCCGGCATCCACGGCTACCTCGACGACGTGCCGACCGCGCAGGTGCCCCGCTTCCAGGAGGAGCTGCGCGAGCACATGCGGACGGAGGGCTCGATCCTCGCGCGCATCCGCGACGAGCGGGAGCTCTCCGACGAGCTGACCGAGAAGCTGCACGCCGAGATCAAGAGGGTCGCCGCCATGTTCAACGTCGAAGAGGAGTCGCTCGTTTGAGCTCCTCCTCTGCGATAGAGGCGCGGCGGGCGCTCCGGCTGCTCCTCGGGCCTGGCTTTTCTAGACCGAGGTCACGCGCAGCGTGAGCTCGGTCCAGGACCTCAAGCGCCGGATCCGCTCGATCCGCAACACCCGGAAGATCACGAAGGCGATGGAGCTCGTCGCGAGCGCGCGCCTGCGCCGCGCGCAGGCTCGGATCGAGGCGATGCGCCCGTACGCCGACCGGATGATGGAGCTGATGACCGGCACGGCGCGCGCGAGCTCGTCCGTGCGCGGGCTGCCGCTGCTCGAGCGTCGCGACGAGGAGCGGGCGGTGGCGATCCTGCCGCTGACCGGCGACCGCGGCCTCGCCGGCGCCTTCAATGCCCAGGTCCTGCGGCACGCGACCGCGCTCGGCCGCAGGATCGAGAGCGACGGCACGCGCGTCCGCTGGCTCGTGTCCGGCCGCAAGGGTGCCTCGAGCCTGCGCTTCCGGCGGCTGGAGGTGCTCCAGGCCTGGACCGGCTTCAGCGACCGGCCCGCGTACGCCGACGCGCAGGCGCTCGCCCACCGCGTCGCCGAGCTGTACGTCGGCGGCGAGGTCGACCGCGTGGTCGTCGTCTACAACCATTTCGTCTCCCCGCTCGTCCAGCAGGTCGTCGAGCAGGACCTGCTCCCGATCCCGGAAGAGGTGGTCGATCCGGGCGACGACGAGCGGCGGCAGGCGGCGCTCCTCGGCGACTTCATCTACGAGCCGGAGCCCGAGCAGATCCTCGAGCGACTCCTCCCCGTCTACGTCGAGACCGAGCTGTACCGTGCGTTGCTCGAGTCCGCGGCCTCCGAGCAGGGCGCACGGATGACGGCGATGCGGAACGCCTCCAGGAACGCAGGGGAGCTGATCGACACGCTGACGCTGGCGATGAACCGCGCCCGGCAGGCCGAGATCACCCAGGAGATCCTCGAGGTGGTCGCCGGCGCGGACGCCCTGAGCGGGTAACGCGGGCGCCGCTCCGAGGGCGGCTCGTCGCGGTGCGGGGCGGAGCCGGGCGCTGGCCGGCGTGAGACCGCGCGTTCCATCCGCTGAGCGGCTAACTTTTCGCGCCGGCGGGAGTCTCAGGCTGGCAACGCAGAGAAGCGCGGTATGCTCCGCTCCTAACCCGTGGCCACGACCGAACACGTCCAGATCGACACGCCAGGCGCCGGGCCGCCTGCGCAGATCGGGGTGCCGGGCCAGGAGGTCCGTGCGCGCACCTACTGGGAGAACGTCTGGCTCCGCTTCCGCCGCGACAGGTTCGCGATCGCGGGCGGCGTCTTCATCTTCCTCCTGGTCTTCGTCGCCTTCGCCGGCGCGCCGATCGCCGCGAAGCTGCTCGGTCACAGCCCCAACGACCAGTACTACACGGCGCTCGACTCGAACCTCCTGCCGCTCGGGCCGTGGTCGCACGTCCAGGATCCGCTGCACCCGGCGACCAAGTCGCTGTTCATCCTCGGGTCGGACTCGACGCTCGGCCGCGACGAGTTCCTGCGCCTCCTCTACGGCGCGCAGGTCTCGCTCGAGGTTGCGGTCGGCTCGACGATCTTCGCCTGCATCATCGGGACGCTGATGGGGGCGACCGCCGGCTACTTCCGGGGCTGGATCGACACCGTGATCTCGCGCATCACGGAGATCACGATGGCGTTCCCGTTCCTCCTCTTCACGATCGCCCTCGCGTCCACGGTCGGCTCGCAGCTGAACGGGATCACGCTCGGGTTCTTCGGCCGAGGTGTGATCACGCTGGTCCTGATCTTCTCGATGTTCGGCTGGTTCTACCCTGCCCGCATCGTCCGCTCGGTCGTGCTGTCGCTGCGCGAGAAGGAGTTCGTCGAGGCGGCGCGGATGGTCGGCGCGAGCGACTGGCGGATCATCCGCTCGCACATCCTGCCCCACCTCCTCGGCCCGATCATCGTCTACTCGACCCTGGCGGTGGCGAGCTACGTGCTTGCCGAGGCCGGCCTCTCGTACCTCGGCCTGGGCATCCAGCTTCCGACCGCGAGCTGGGGCAACCTGCTCCAGGGCGCGTCGCAGTACTACACGACCCAGCCGTGGCTGATGGTCTGGCCCGGCCTCGCCGTCCTCCTCACGACGCTCGCCTTCAACCTGCTCGGCGACGGCCTCAGGGACGCGTTCGACCCGCGCGCGACGCGCTGATCCCGTCTCCGCGGCGCCTCCCGACCGGGCGTTGCCAGGCGGCGGTTCTCCCGCCTGGACTCTTCACCGGTCCCTAACTAAACTCGGCGCGCCTCGTCACAGAGGCGTGAGGATGCGTTTGTGCGTATGCCGCCCGAGAACAGTCGGGGCGGCACCAACAAGGAAAGGAGCTTCATCTTGACGAAAAAGCTCTGGCTGTCGATCTTCATGATCGTGGTCGGCGCGAGCCTGCTCTTCGCTGCGAGCTTTGCGAAGCCGTCAGGCGCCGCTCGGTCGGCGCCCGCCAAGGCGGCTGCGGGCGGGACGATCGTCTACGACCTGGACACCGACATCGACTACTCGGATCCCGCGCTCGCGTACTACGTGCCGAGCTGGGAGATCGAGTACGCCACCTGTCTGAAGCTGCTGAACTACCCGGACAAGCAGGGGCCTGCAGGCACGGTGCTGACTCCGGAGGCGGCGACCGCCTTGCCGAAGGTCTCGAACGGCGGCAAGACGTACGACTTCACGGTCAACGCCAGCTTCACGAAGTTCTCCAACGGGCAGCCGGTCACGGCCCAGAACTTCAAGGCGGCAATCGAGCGGAACGCGGATCCGAAGATGCAGTCTCCGTCGTTCCCGTTCATGAACGACATCGCGGGCGTCACCGCCAAGTACGACGGGAAGGCGAAGACGGTCTCGGGTGCCGTGGTCAAGGGCAATCACCTGGTCATCACCCTGACCCGCAGCGCGCCTGATTTCCTCGCCCGGATCGCGATGCCGTTCTTCTGCGCGATTCCCACGAACACGCCGATCGACGCGAACGGCGTGAACACGATCCCCGGCGCCGGCCCGTACTACTACGCGGCCCGCACGCCGAACAAGTCGATCACGCTCAAGCGGAACCCGAACTACAAGGGCAAGCGCCCGCACAACGCGGACGAGATCGACTACGTGATCGGGAACTCGCTGGACGCCCAGTACCTGAACCTGCAGAGCGGTGCGGCGGACCTCGGCGGCATCCCGACGCCGCAGTACGCGACCGTCGCCTCGAAGTACGGGGTCAACAAGGGTCGCTTCTTCGTGAAGCCGAACCTCGGCATCTGGTACGTGGCGATGAACCACGACCGGCCGCTGTTCAAGACGGCCGACGGCAAGGGCAACGTCGCCCTGAAGAAGGCGGTCAACTTCGCCCTCGACCGGCACGCGATGGTCATCCAGCGCGGCGCCTTCTCGGGCAAGCGGACCGACCAGATCGATCCTCCGGGCATGCCCGGCTACAAGGAAGCGAGCATCTACCCGACGATCAAGCAGCCGAACTTCGCCAAGGCGAAGGCGATGGCCGCAGGGCACACCGGCAACGGCAACGCGGTGCTCTACACCTTCAACTCGGCGTACGGCCCGCTGTGGGCGCAGATCGTCCAGTTCGACATGAAGCAGATCGGGCTGAACGTCGACGTCAAGCAGTTCGCACGCGCGGTGCAGTTCGAGAAGGAAGGCACCCGCGGCGAGCCGTTCGACATGACGCTCGAAGGGTGGAGCGCCGACTATCCGGACCCGTTCGACTTCATCAACGTGCTGCTGTCCGGTGACAGCATCCACGACGCGAACAACAACAACGTCGCGTACTTCAACGATCCGGCCTACAACAAGAAGATGACGGCCGCTGCACAGCTGTCCGGTGCCGCCCGGTACAACACGTACGCCAACCTCGACATCGACATCATGAAGAACTCGGCGCCCTGGGCTCCGATTCTGAACCCGAACAACCGGTACTTCGTGGGTCCGCACCTCGGGTGCTTCACGTACCAGAACGTCTACGGCCAGGACCTGGCCGCGATGTGCAAGAAGTAGGAAGAAGCAGGTCCTGAATCGAACGAACGGAGCGCCGGCGCCACGAGACACCGGCGCTCCGTTCGGTCTTGGAATTCGACCAGGGGTAGACTGAGGGTCCAGGCTCCGTGATCAGGTACATCATCCGGCGGCTTCTCTGGGCGTGCGTGCTGTTCGTCGCCGTCACGGCGATCACCTACGTCATCTTCTTCATCATTCCGGCCGATCCCGGCCGCCTCGCCTGCGGCCAGCGGGCGACCCCGACGTGCATCGAGCACGCGCGCAAGTTCCTGGGGCTGAGCCGTCCGGTACCGGTCCAGTACGGTCTGTTCCTGAAGCGGCTGGTGATCGATCGCAGCCTGGGCAGGTCGTTCACGAACCGGCTGAGCGTCAACTACGTGATCGGCCAGGCGGCGCCGGTGACCGCGTCCCTCGTGTTCGGCGGCGCGGTGCTGTGGATGCTGCTCGCGGTCCCGATCGGCGTGTTCTCCGCGTTACGACCGCGCTCGCCGCTCGACCGGGCGGCGATGGTGTTCGTCCTGATCGGCATCTCCGCCCACCCGGTCTGGATCGGGTTGCTGTTCGCCTACTTCATCGGCTTCAAGGCCGGCCTGACGCCGATCACCGGCTACGCCAACTTCTTCGGGGGTGGGAACGGCCCCGGCGGGCCGGTCCAGTGGGCCTACCATCTGATTCTGCCCTGGCTCACGTTCATGGTCCTGTTCACGGCTCTCTACGTGCGCATGATCCGGGCGAACACGATGGAGACGCTGAACGAGGACTTCGTGCGGACCGCGCGGGCGAAGGGCGCGCCGGAGTGGGTCGTGCTCCGCTCCCACGTCCTCCGGAACGCGATGCTCCCGATCGTGACCATGCTGGGGATGGACATCGGCCTCGCCCTCGGCGGCGCCGTGTTCACCGAGACCGTCTACGGGCTGCCCGGGCTCGGCAAGACGTTGATCCAGAGCATCAACACGTTCGACCTGCCGACCACGCAGGGGATCGTCGTCTTCACGACGATCGCGATCATCTTCTTCAACCTCGTCGTCGATCTCCTCTACGCCTGGATCGACCCACGCATTAGACTCGCCTAGATGGCGCTCCTCGAGGTCAATGACCTGCGGACCCGCTTCCGCACGGACGACGGTATCGTCGGAGCCGTCGACGGCGTCAGCTTCTCGATCGAGAAGGGGGAGACGCTCGGGATCGTCGGCGAGTCCGGCTGCGGCAAGAGCGTCACCTGCCTGACGATCATGGGGCTGAACCCCCGCCGCACGACGATCTCGAGTGGCGAGGCGCTCTGGAAGGGCGAGAACCTGATCGGCATGAACCAGCGCCGTCTGCGCGACATCCGGGGAAACGAGATCGCGATGATCTTCCAGGACCCGATGACGTCGCTGAACCCCGTGCACACGATCGGGCACCAGGTCGTCGAGGCGGTGATGCTGCACCAGGACGTCACCCCGAAGGTGGCGAAGGGGCGCGCTCTCGAGCTCCTGAAGGCGGTCGGGATCCCACGCTCGGAGCAGCGGATCCACGATTACCCCCACCAGTTCTCCGGCGGCATGCGCCAGCGCGTGATGATCGCGATGGCGCTCGTCAACAACCCCGATCTCCTGATCGCCGACGAGCCGACCACCGCGCTGGACGTGACGACGCAGGCGCAGATCCTGGCCCTGATGGAGAAGCTCCAGCACGAGTTCGGCAGCGCGATCATCATGATCACGCACGACCTCGGCGTGGTCGCGGAGATCGCCGACAACGTCCTCGTCATGTACGCCGCCGAGGTGGTCGAGCAGGGGAGCGTCGACCAGATCTTCAAGCACCCGCAGCACCCTTATACGTGGGGCCTGCTCGGCTCGCTGCCTCGGCTGAACGCCGATGTCGAGCGGCTCGTCCAGATCCAGGGCCAGCCGCCCTCGCTCCTCCATCCGCCGGCCGGCTGCCGTTTTCATCCCCGCTGCCCGTACGTGATGAGCGTCTGCAACCAGCAGGACCCGCCGCTCAAGGCGGTCGCCGGCGAGCACGGTCACGACGAGGCGTGCCATCTCGACGCCGAATCCAAGGAGCGCGAAGCCGCTAACCTGCTCGCCGGGGTCATGGGATCGGCGGCGTGAACGACGGGAACGACGGGGTCGCGGGCAACAGCGGTCTCAGCGGCGAGGAGCTCCTCGCCGTCGATTCGCTGACCAAATACTTCCCGGTCACGAGAGGGATCCTGTTCCAGAAGGAAGTCGCGTCGGTGAAGGCCGTCGACGGCGTCACCTTCGCGATCAAGGAGGGCGAGACCCTCGGGGTCGTCGGCGAGTCGGGCTGCGGCAAGTCGACGATGGCCCGCTGCATCATGCGGCTGCTCGACCCGACCTCCGGGCGCGTGGTCTTCCGGGGGAAGGACATCACGAAGCTGTCGCGTGCGCAGATGCGGCCGTTCCGGCGGGAGATGATGATGATCTTCCAGGACCCGTACGCCTCGCTCAACCCGCGCAAGCGGGTCGGGTTCATCGTCGCGGAGGGGCTCGAGGTGCACAGGATCGGGACGCCCGCCGAGATCAAGCGCCGCGCCCAGGAGCTGCTCGAGATCGTCGGGCTCAGCCCCGAGCACTACAACCGTTTCCCGCACGAGTTCTCGGGCGGGCAGCGCCAGCGGATCGGCGTCGCCCGCGCCCTGGCCGTCAACCCCAAGCTCGTCGTCTGCGACGAGCCCGTCTCGGCGCTCGACGTGTCCGTGCAGGCGCAGATCCTCAACCTGCTCAAGGACCTCCAGCGCGACTTCGGGCTCACCTACGTGTTCATCGCGCACGACCTGAACGTGGTGCGCCACATCTCCGACCGGGTCCTGGTCATGTACCTGGGCAAGATCGTCGAAGCCTCACCGCGCAGCAGCCTCTATCACGAGCCGAAGCACCCGTACACCGGAGCGCTGCTCTCGGCCGTGCCGGTGCCGGATCCTGAGATCGGGCGAGCACGGCAGCGGATCGTGCTCGAGGGTGACGTGCCGAACCCGATCAACCCTCCGGCCGCGTGCCGCTTCCATCCGCGCTGCCCCCGCTTCGTCGAGGGACACTGCGACGTCGAGGAGCCGCTCCTGCGGTCGGCCGGCGGCGACCACACCGCCGCATGCCACTATCCGCTCGAGCGCTGGCCGATGACGGTCGAGGAGATCCGGGCCGGGCGCGCGCACAGCATCGCCGAGAAGCAGGCCGAGGTCGCGGTCGAGACCGGCGCCGACCGGGCCTGATGCTCGCGGCGCTGCGCCGCTTCGGAGTCCTGCTGGTCGGAACGGCCGCGGTGAGCGGCGGGTTCGCGCTGCTCGTCGGCCTGGCCGTCGGCGCGGGCGCCTCACGGTCCGTGTCGCTCGCCTGGTACCTCGTCGGCGCGGCCGTGGCGGTCGGCGGGTTCCTGATCGGTAACCGGGGCCCGGCACGTCTCTCCGGCGGACAGGGCTGGTCGCCGATCTCGTTCCAGGGCCGCATGCTTCGCTGGGCGACGGCGGACGAGCAGGAGGAGTCGATCAACATCTCCGCGGTGCTGGTCGCGCTCGGCTTCGTGCTCATCGTCCTGGGCGTGGTGGTCGATACCAGGTACAAGCTGTTCTGATCCGCTAACTCGGCAAGAGTTTCGGCGTCAGAGTGGAGTGACGACATGAGGATCCCGAACGGACATTGCGAGCGGGCTCGCGCCTGGGCGTCTCTCGACGTCGACGGCGAGCTCTCGGAGATCGAGCGCGCGTTCCTGCGCTCGCATCTCGTTCGCTGCGCCGAGTGCACCGAGTACGTCGGCAGGCTCCAGGCGATGGAGGAGGTGCTGCGCTCGGCGCCCCTCGAGCGCCTGTCGGCGCCGGTGGAGATTCGCTCGGTCCGGTCGGGCCGGAGGACGCGGGCGTTCATGGCCGCGGCCTCGACCGCCGTCGCCGCGACCGCCGCAGTCGCGGCGCTCTCGGCGATCGTCTTCCGCGGGACGAGCGAGATCGGCCCCGGCTCGCGGTCTCAGCCCGTCGTCGGCGCCTCCAGCCAGGGGACCGTTCCGACCATGCGGGACCTGCGCCGCGGGCGCCTGGTCGCCGCCGGCCGGCCCCGGGTGGGGCACTTCCTGGCGCCCTAGCCTCGGCGTAACGAAACGCGGGCCGTACGTACCATGTGTGGTATGCATGCGTCGCTTTTGACCTCGTACGTCTGAAGCCTCGATCACGCCGACCGTGTAACGGCGGAGACGAGGGACGGGCTGGCTCCGCTGCGCCGCGAGGCGGCGCTCGTCCGTGTCGCCCGCGCTAGACTCCCGAGGCTCGCCCGCCCGCCGGCGCGGTGGGCCGGGCGTCTGTTCGCGCAACCCTCTCTCCAGGAGTCCGATGGCTAACGAGCAAAACGTGGGCAAGGTCGTCGAGGTCAAGGGCGCCGTCGTCGACGCCGCCTTCCCCGGCGCGCTGCCGGAGATCAATCACGCCCTGAAGATCAGCGTCCCGGGCGGTGACGGGGCCGCCGCGCTCGACCTGATCGCCGAGGTGCAGCAGCATCTGGGCGACGACCGCGTCCGCGCCGTCGCCATGGACTCGACGGACGGCCTGCCGCGCGGCGTCGACGTGGTCGACACGGGGGCGCCGATCAGCGTCCCGGTCGGCAAGGAAACCCTCGGCCGGCTGTGGAACGTCCTCGGCGACCCGGTCGACCACGGGGAGCCGGCCGGGGGCGAGCGCTGGCCGATCCATCGCGACCCGCCGCAGTTCCGCGACCTGTCGCCGAAGGCGGAGATCTTCGAGACCGGGATCAAGGTGATCGACCTCGTCGCGCCGTTCGTCCGCGGGGGCAAGGTCGGGCTCTTCGGCGGCGCCGGCCTCGGCAAGACGGTGCTCATCCAGGAGTTGATCCACAACGTCGCCGAGCAGCACGGCGGCGTGTCGGTGTTCGCCGGCGTCGGCGAGCGGACCCGCGAGGGGAACGACCTCTGGCTCGAGATGACCGAGTCGGGGGTGATCGACCGGGTCGCGCTCGTGTACGGCCAGATGAACGAGCCGCCGGGGGCGCGCCTCCGCGTGGGCCTCGCCGGGCTGACGATGGCGGAGTACTTCCGGGACGAGGGGCAGGACGTCCTCTTCTTCGTCGACAACATCTTCCGCTTCGTGCAGGCGGGCTCCGAGGTGTCGGCGCTGCTCGGGCGCATGCCGAGCGCGGTCGGCTACCAGCCGACGCTGGCGACGGAGATGGGCCAGCTCCAGGAGCGGATCACCTCCACCCGGGTCGGCTCGGTGACGTCCGTGCAGGCGATCTACGTTCCGGCCGACGACCTCACCGACCCTGCCCCCGCGAACACGTTCGCGCACCTGGACGCGTTCATCACGCTCGACCGGGCGATCTCCGAGAAGGGGATCTATCCCGCGATCGACCCGCTCGGCTCGAACTCGCGCGCACTCGTGCGCGGCGTCGTCAGCGACGAGCACTACGACACGGCGACGCGCGTGCAGGAGGTTCTCCAGCGGTACCGCGATCTCCAGGACATCATCGCGATCCTCGGCATGGACGAGCTCTCCGACGAGGACAAGCTCGTCGTCCAGCGGGCCCGCAAGCTGGAGCGGTTCCTGTCCCAGAACATGTTCGTCGCCGAGGTGTTCACCGGCCAGCCGGGCGCGTACGTGAAGCTCGAGGACACCGTCAAGGGCTTCGCGGAGATTTTGGACGGCAAGCACGACGACCTTTCCGAGCAGGCGTTCTACATGGTCGGCACGATCGAGGACGCCGTGGCGAAGGCGCGGACGCTGGCGGGCGACGCGGGACCGCAGCCCGAGCAGGCCCGGGAAGAGCCGGAGCCGGAGCCGGCAGCGGTCTAGTGGCCGACGCCGGCCGGACGCTCGAGGTCTCGCTGGTCACGCCGGACGGCCCGGCGTTCGAGGGCGAGGCCGAGATGCTGATCGTCCCGGGAGCGGCCGGGGAGATCGGCGTGCTCGCGCGGCATGCCCCGCTCGTCGCCCTCCTGAAGGCCGGCTCGACCCGCGTGCACCTGCGCCGCGGCCAGGAGGTGCGCGAGTTCGTCACCGGCCCGGGCTTCTTCAAGATCGAGCAGGATCGCGCGCTCGCCCTCGTCGACGACGCCGTCGACGTCGACGAGGTCGACCCGGCGCGCGCGCAGGAGCAGCTCGACGCCGCCCGGGCGGAGCTCGCCCGCGTGGAGGCAGGCGAGTCCGAGGCCGACCACTGGCAGCTCGAGCAGCGGATCCGTCACGCCGAGAACCAGCTCGCCGTCGCCTCGGGCTCGGATTCCCCGCGCATCCGCCCGGTGGCCGCCGCCTCCGGCTGACCGGCCGCGCGGGCTCGATCCGGGGGCAGCCCTCTGCTAGCCTGAGCCCACCCGGAGAGCTTTGAACGGCAGCTTGGCGACCGGGTTACCAAACGCCTAAAGAGCCCCGCGGGCGGTCCGCGACTCTTCAGGCCAGGAGCGCGGATGGCGAGCCGAACCGAACAGCTGAGGCGCCTTCTCGACGAGCGGATCGTGCTGCTCGACGGCTCGTGGGGCGTGCTCATCCAGCGCCAGGTGCGCGGCGAGGAGGCCTACCGTGGCGAGCTCTTCCGCGACCACCCGCGCGACGTCGCGGGCGACCCCGACCTGCTCAACCTGACGCAGCCGGAGATCGTGCTCGGCATCCACCGGCAGTACTTCGCCGCCGGCGCGGACATCGCGACCACGAACACCTTCACCGCGACGCGGATCGGCCAGGCCGACTACGGGCTCGAGGGGCACGCCGCCGAGATGAGCCTCGAAGGGGCCCGGCTCGCGCGGCGGGCCGCGGACGAGGCCGGCGGCTTCGTCGCCGGCTCGGTCGGCCCCCTGAACGTGTCGCTGTCCGTCTCGCCGAGGGTGGACGACCCCGGCTTTCGCCCGGTCGCGTTCGACGAGGTTCGAGACGCATACGCCGAGCAGATCGTGGCGCTGGTCGAGGGCGGGGCCGACCTGCTCCTCGTCGAGACGGTCTTCGACACGCTGAACGCCAAGGCGGCGATCGCCGCGGCGCTCGACGTCGCGCCGGGCGTCCCCCGCTGGATCTCCTTCACCGCGATCGACGCCAGCGGCCGCAACCTGTCGGGCCAGACCGTGGAGGCCTTCTGGGCCTCGGTCGAGCACGCCGAGCCGCTGATCGTCGGCGTCAACTGCTCGCTTGGCGCGGCGCAGATGCGCCCGTACGTCGAGTCGCTCGCGCGGGTCGCCGGAACGTACGTGAGCTGCCACCCGAACGCCGGGCTGCCGAACGCGTTCGGCGAGCACGACGAGCTGCCTGCGGACACCGGCCGGTACCTGGCCGAGTTCGCGGAGTCGGGCCTCGTCAACGTCGTCGGCGGGTGCTGCGGGACGACTCCGGCTCACGTCGAGGCGATCGCGGCGCTCGTCGGGGGCCGGCCGCCGCGCCGCCTCCCCGAGCTGGAGCGCCGGCCGCGGTTCAGCGGGCTCGAGCCGTTCGAGCTCGGCCCGGACACGGGCTTCGTGATGGTCGGCGAGCGCACGAACGTCACCGGCTCGGCACGGTTCCGCCGCCTCGTCGAGGCGCCCGACTACACCGGCGCCGTCTCGGTCGCCCTCGAGCAGGTGCAGGGCGGGGCGAACCTGCTCGACGTGAACATGGACGCGGATCTGCTCGACGCCGAGGAGGCGATGACCACGTTCCTCAACGTGATCGCCACCGAGCCGGAGATCGCCCGGCTGCCGATCATGGTCGACAGCTCGCGGTTCTCCGCGATCGAGGCAGGGCTGAAGTGCCTCCAGGGCAAGGGGATCGCGAACTCGATCAGCCTGAAGGAAGGCGAGGAGGCGTTCCTCGCGCAGGCGCGGGCGGTGCGCAGGCTGGGCGCCGCCGTGCTCGTGATGGCCTTCGACGAGGAGGGCCAGGCGGTGACCGCCGAGCGGAAGGCGGCGATCTGCCACCGCTCGTACCGGCTTCTCGTCGAAGCGGCCGGCTTCGCCCCCGAGGACATCGTGTTCGACCCGAACGTGCTCGCGGTCGCGACCGGTATCGAGGAGCACAACGGGTACGCGAAGGCGTTCATCGATGCGTTGCCGCTGATCAAGGAGCGCTGCCCGGGCGCACGCGTCTCCGGCGGGATCTCGAACCTGTCCTTCGCCTTCCGAGGCAACGACGCGGTCCGCGAGGCGATGCACTCGGCGTTCCTCTACCACGCGATTCGTGCCGGGCTCGACCTGGGGATCGTCAACGCCGGCCAGCTCGCCGTCTACGAGGACGTCGAGCCGGATCTGCTCGAGCGTGTCGAGGACGTGATCTTCGACCGGCGTCCGGACGCGACCGAGCGCCTGGTCGAGTACGCCGGCCGCGTGCAGGGCGAGGCGACGAAGCGCGAGGTCGACCTCTCCTGGCGCGAGGCGCCCGTGGGGGAGCGGCTCTCGCACGCGCTCGTCCACGGGATCGTCGACTTCATCGAGGAGGACGTCGAGGAGGCACGCCGGGTCTCGGCCCGGCCGCTCGACGTGATCGAGGGGCCGCTGATGGACGGGATGAGGGTGGTCGGCGACCTGTTCGGCTCCGGCCGGATGTTCCTGCCGCAGGTGGTGAAGAGCGCGCGGGCGATGAAGCGCGCGGTCGCCTACCTCGAGCCGTTCATGGAGGCCGAGCGAGACGGTGCGAGCCGCGCCCGGGGCAAGATCGTGCTCGCGACCGTGAAGGGCGACGTGCACGACATCGGCAAGAACATCGTCGGGGTGGTGCTCGGGTGCAACAGCTACGAGGTCGTCGACCTCGGCGTGATGGTGCCCGCCGACCGGATCCTCGACGTCGCGATCGACGAGCGCGCCGACGTGGTCGGCCTGTCCGGCCTGATCACGCCGTCGCTCGACGAGATGGTGCACGTCGCGGGCGAGATGGAGCGGCGCGGTTTCGGCCTTCCGCTCCTGATCGGCGGTGCGACGACGTCGAAGCAGCACACGGCGGTCCGGATCGCCCCCGCCTACTCGGGGCCGTCGGTGCACGTCCTCGACGCCTCGCGCGTGGTCGCCACCGTCTCCGTGCTGCTCGACCCCGCGCGCGCCGGCGGCGCCGACCGCGAGAACCGGGAGCTCCAGGAGCGGCTCCGCGAGCAGCACGCCGAACGCGACCGCAAGCCGCTGCTCTCGATTACCGCCGCGCGTCTCAATCGTCAGCGTGCCTCCTTCGAGGAGTTGCCGACTCCACCGTTCTTCGGCCGGCGGGATGTACTAGTCGATGTGGCCGACCTTGTCGGCTACATCGACTGGCAGTTCTTCTTCCACGTCTGGGAGCTGAAGGGGAGGTTCCCGGCGATCCTCGAGCGCCCCGAGGCACGGGAGCTCCACGACGACGCGCTCGCCCTGCTCGACGAGATCGTCCGTTCCGGGCAGCTGACCGCGCGCGGCGTCTACGGCTTCTGGCCGGCGCGCTCGGACGGCGACGACGTCGTGCTCGACGGGGGCACGCGGTTCTGCTTCCTCCGCCAGCAGTCCGATTTCGGCGATTCGCGGCCGAATCGCTGCCTGGCCGACTACGTCGCTCCGGCCGGCGACGCGCTCGGCGCCTTCGCGGTCGCGGTGTTCGGGGCGGGCGACCTCGCCGCCCGGTACGAGGCGAACCACGACGACTACGCTGCGATCATGGTCAAGGCGCTCGCCGACCGGCTCGCCGAGGCGTTCACCGAGTGGCTGCACGCCGAGGCCAGGCGTGCCTGGTATGCGTCCGGTGAGGCGCTCTCGAACGACGACCTGATCGGCGAGCGCTACCGGGGGATCCGGCCGGCATTCGGCTATCCCGCCTGCCCGGATCACAGCGAGAAGGCGAAGCTCTTCGACCTGCTCGACGCGGGAGCGGCCGGGCTCGAGCTCACCGAGACGTTCGCGACCACGCCTGCGGCGAGCGTGAGCGGCCTCTACTTCGCCCACCCGGAGGCGAGGTACTTCGCGGTGGGCCGGATCGCCCGTGACCAGGTCGCCGACTACGCCGGCCGGAAGGGCATCGGGCTCGGCGAGGCCGAGCGGTGGCTGAGCCCCAATCTGGGCTACCGGGCCGGCGAGGCGATCGCCGTGCGATGATCCGGCGGATGAGGTGGATCGCACCGGTCGTGCTCGTGGTCGCCGTGTGCGTGCCGGCCGCGCTGGCGGCAAACGGAGATCCGCTGAAGAGGCACACGAAGGCCGACATGGCCCGGGCCAGGAAGGCGTCCATCTACGCGTCCGACCTCGGCACCGGCTGGAAGGCGGTGCGCACGAAGAACGGCAAGAGCGGGTCCCGGCCGCGCTGCTCGGACTACCGGCCGGACCAGTCCGACCTGGTCGAGACCGGTACGTACGACTCGCCCGACTTCACCCGCCCGAACTCCTCGTTCGTGGCGTCGACGTCGGGCGTGTTCCGCACCGCGCGCATGGCGAGGGCCGGCTACGCCCGCGTCGCCGCCCCCCAGCTTCCGGGTTGCTTCGCGGAGATCTTCCGCAACGGCACGGGCAACCCGGCTGCGGTGACGATCGTCAACTCCGGCCCGCTCCGGTTCCCCAGGCTCGGCGACCGTTCGAACGCGTTCCGCCTCGTGCTCACGTACGCCGCGCAGGGCGTGAAGGTTCCGGTCTCGATCGACCTCGTCCTCTTCAATCGAGGCCGCATCGACGTCGCGATGGTGTTTCTCGGCATCGGCGGCGCGTACCCGGCCTCCTTCGAGCAAGCGCTCGCCCGCCGCGTCGCCGACCGGGCCCGGTAGCCCCGGTGGACACCTGAGCCCGCGCGCCGCTGGGGTATCCTGCGCCGACGGCGCCTCCTCCCGGACGCGCTCATCTTCACCCTCCGGAACGACGCGCGCTTGAAGACGACGCTGAAGCGAGGAATCGGTCGGGGCGGCCCCCTCGACGGGAACGGCTACTCCGTGCTGCCGCCGTCGGCGCTCACCCCGATGAGGCGGTATCAGGCGCCGGGCCCCGAGGGACGGTCGGCGGTCCGCCTGGTCGGCCGGATCCTGCTCTGGCTGGCGATCGCCGTGGCCGTGCTCGTCGGCGGCGGCGTGTCCGGCGTCTACCTGTGGCTGCACGAGAGCGTCGCGGCGGTCGCCCCGCACACGAAGGGCGTGAAGGAGGCGCAGAAGCGGCTGGCCGCGCCGCTCCCGGGAAAGGCGGCGATCGCGCTCGTGATCGGCTACGACCACCGCGCGAACGAGGCGAAGGGGACGCCGTCGCGCTCCGACACGATCATGCTCCTCCGGGCCGACCCGGCGACACACACAGTCTCGATGCTGTCTTTCCCCCGCGACCTGATCGTCGGCATCCACTGCCCGGGGCACTCGATCTTCTCCGGAAAGATCAACTCGGCGTACTCGATCTGCGGCGAATCGGGGACGGTGCAGACGGTCAGCGACCTGATCGGGTTGCCGATCAACTACCTGATCACGGTCAACTTCCGCGGCTTCAAGGAGATCGTCAACCGCCTCGGAGGTGTCTGGATCGACGTCGACCGGCGCTACTTCAACGACAACGCGGGCCTCGGCCCCGCCTTCGGCTACGCGAAGATCAATCTCCAGCCCGGTTACGAGCGCCTCACCGGCGGGGCGGCGCTCGACTACGTGCGCTACCGGCACACCGACTCGGACTTCTTCCGCGTCGCGCGCCAGCAGCAGTTCGTGAAGGCGATGAAGTACCAGCTCGCGCACAACTTCGGGCTGAGGAAGGCGCTCGGTATCGTCGGCACGCTGACGAGGACCGTCGAGATCGCGCAGGGCGGCGGCGGCAGCGTGGACTTCGGAAAGGTGCTGAGCTACGCCCGCTTCCTCTACGGCCTCCCGGCCGGTCACTTCTTCCAGACGAACATCCAGGGCCTGACGGGCTATTCCGACCTGCGCACCGATCCGTCGAACATCGCCGCCGCCGTCCAGAGCTGGCTGACCCCCGACGTCACCGCCGGGAAGGTCGCGAATGCAGTTGCCCTCGGCCACAAGGTCAAGCTGCCGACTCCGACGGCCGCCGAGACGACGATCACCGTCCTGAACGGCAACGGCGTGGCCGGCTCGGCAGGGGACGCCGGCTACGCGCTCTCGCAGCACGGCTACCACATCCTCCAGCCGCCGCCGAACGCGACCGGCAACGCGCCCAGCTACGGCTACTTCCACACGACCGTCTACTGGAACCCGTCGGTGGCCCGCTCCGGGGCGGCTGCCCAGTCGGTCGCCAAGCTGTTCGCGCCCGCCGACGTGAAGCGCGTCCCGCGGACGGTCGCCCCGCTCGGCAACGGAGCGATGCTGGTCGTGGTCGTCGGCCGGACGTTCCACGGCACGATCGGTCCTGCCCCGCCTCAGTCGGCGCCGGTGACACGCGTGCCGGCGCAGGTCGTCTCGAATCCGTACGACACGTCGACGCTCCTCAGAGGCGTGGCGAAGAAGGTCGGGTTCAGGCTGATGGTGCCGACGGTGCTCGACAGCTCCTCCTCGCCGGACAGCGTGAAGCCGGTCCGTGCGTACCGGATCTCCGGCGGGCACCGGGCGGTGCGGCTCGTCTTCAGGAACGGCGCAGGCGCCTACTGGGGCGTCGAGGAGACGGATTGGCAGGACGCGCCGATCCTGTCCGACCGGAGCTTCCACCACGTGCTCGGCGGCAGGCAGTACGACTTCTACTACAGCGGCGCGAAGCTGCACATGATCGTGCTGCGGCAGGGAGGGGCGACCTACTGGGTGGTGAACTCCCTGCTCGAGAACATCTCCAACGAGACGATGATCGCGATCGCCAAGGGGCTCAAGCCCCTCAAGTAGGCTGTTCGGCGACATGGCTCGCATCGCGTTCTTCGGCGCCGGGTACGCCGGCCTCGTCAGCGGGGCGTGCCTCGCCGACCTCGGCCACGAGGTCGTCGTTCGCGACGTCTCGCCGGAGCGAATCGAGGCGCTCCGCGCCGGGCACGTGCCGTTCTACGAGCCGGGCCTCGCCGAGCTGATCGAGAAGAACGCCGCGAGGTTGTCGTTCACCCTCTCGATGGAGGAAGCGGTCGCCGGCAGCGAGTTTCTCTTCGTCTGCGTCGGCACGCCGCCGACGGCTTCCGGCGACGCGAACCTCTCCGCCGTCTGGTCGGTTGTCGAGGAGCTGCCGCCGGACCTGGGCCCGGCCGTGCTGGTCATGAAGAGCACCGTGCCGGTCGGCACCGGGGAGAAGGTGCGCGCCGAGCTCGACCGTCGCGGCTTTCACCACGTCGGGTACGCATCGTGCCCTGAGTTTCTCGCCGAGGGGACGGCGGTGCGCGACTTCACCGAGTCCGACCGGGTCGTGGTCGGGTCGTTCGACGAGGCCGACGGCGACGCGGTCGAACGGCTTCACGAGCGCCTGGGCGCGCCCGTCGTCCGCATGGACGTCCCCTCGGCCGAGCTGGTCAAGCTCGCGGCGAACGCCTATCTGGCCACGCGGATCAGCTTCATCAACGAGATCGCGAACGTCTGCGAGCTGGTCGGCGCCGACGTGGAGGACGTCGCCCGCGGGATGGGGCTGGACCGCCGGATCGGGACCCACTACCTTCGCGCGGGAATGGGCTTCGGGGGCTCCTGCTTCCCGAAGGACGTCTCGTTCCTGAAGCTGCTCGCAGGCAACTCGGGGTACCACTTCCACGTCGTCTCCTCGGTGATCGAGGTGAACGAGCTCCAGATGCGCAGGCCCGTGGCCAAGGTCCAGAAGCACCTCGGCACCCTCCGCGGCAAGCGGATCGCGCTGCTCGGCCTCACCTTCAAGCCCGACACGGACGACATGCGCGAGGCGCCCAGCCTCGTGCTCGCCGCGCGCTTCCTCGCGGAGGGCGCGGAGGTCGTCGGCTGGGACCCGGTCGCGAACGCACGCAGCGTGTTGCACGGCGTCGAGATCGCCGACACGGCGGCCGACGCCGTCCGCGGCGCCGACGCGGCCGTCGTCGTCACCGAGTGGCCCGAGCTCCGCGAGCTCCCGTGGGCCGAGCTGCGCCCGACGATGCGCAACCCGCTCGTGGTCGACGGACGCAACTACCTGGACGCCGTCGCGATGCGGTCACACGGCTTCGCCTACGAGGCGATGGGTCGATCGGCCTCGCCCTTCGCCTCGCTCGCGGAGACGCCCGAGCCCGAGGCGAAGCTTCCGCAGTAGTGGAGGCGATCATCCTGGCGGGCGGGAAGGCGGAGCGCCTCGGCGAGGCCGCCGGGGGCCGGCCGAAGTCGCTGGTGGAGGTGGCCGGCCGCCCGCTCGCCGCCTACCAGGTGGGGCGGCTGGCCGCCGCCGGGGTCGAGCGGGTGCTCGTCTCCTGTGCCGCGGGCCAGGGCGCCCTGTTCGCCGCCGAGCTCGAGGGCCTCGGGATCGAGGTCGTCTGCGCCGAGGAGCCGGAGCGGCTCGGCCGGGGCGGGGGGATCAAGTTCGCCGCCCGGCGGCGCCGGGAGCAGGGCGACCTGTTCGCGATGAACGGCGACGAGCTCGTCGACGTCGACTTCGGCGCCCTGCTCCGGCGGCACCGCGACACGGGCGCGGCGGCCACGGTCGCGGTCGCCCGCCCGGCGTCGCCGTTCGGGGTCGTCGAGCTCGGCGACGGCGACGTCGTCACCGGCTTCAGCGAGGGCGGCCGGATCCCCTACTGGGTGAACTGCGGCGTCTACGTCCTCTCGGCCGAGGCGGTCGATCGGCTCCCCGACGTCGGCGACCACGAGTCGACGACGTTCCCGGAGCTCGCCGCCGAGGGACGGCTGCGCGCCTACCGCCACGAAGGGCTGTGGCTGACCGTGAACACGCCGAAGGAGCTCCGTCGCGCCCGGGAGCACGTCGGCGAGCATCCGGAGTGGTTGCGGGCATAGGATCGTCCGGCGTGGCGCCGGACCTTTCCTCCCCGAACCTCGGCGGGATCGACCGCTTCGCCGTCGATCCGCGCACGGTGACGAAGCCGTGGGGCTCGGAGCTGATCTGGGCGGAGACCGACGCGTACGCGGGGAAGATCCTGTTCGTGAAGGCGGGCGAGTCGCTCAGCCTCCAGTTCCACAACGTCAAGGACGAGTCGTGGTATGTGCTCGAAGGGCGGGCGAGGCTCGAGCTGGGCAAGGCAGGGGAGGGGATCCTCGAGGAGGGCGTGGTGGCCGCCGGGCAGGCGTTCCGATTTCCCCCCGGCACCGTCCATCGGCTGACTGCGCTCGAGGACATGCGCATCCTCGAGGTCTCCACCTCGGAGCTGGACGACGTCGTCCGGCTCGAGGACCGGTACGGGCGCGAGGGCACGGCAGAACCCTGACACATCTATGGTAAGGTTCCGCCGGTGGAGCTGACCGTGGGACAGGCCGCGCGGCGGACGGGCTGGTCGGCCCGGATGCTGCGCTACCTCGAGGACGCTCGTCTCGTCGTGCCCGCGCGACGGCCGAGCGGCTACCGCGTCTACGGCGTGCGCGACGTGAACCAGTTGCGCTCGCTGCGCGAGCTGCGGGCCCGCTTCGGCGTCGAGCTCTCCGATCTGGCGTTCGCGGCCCGGCTGCGGGAGGAGCCCGGCCTCCGCGACGCCGTCCACACCTGGCTCTCGGGGAGCGCGAGCGCGCTCGAATGGGACCAGCGCAAGCACGAGCGGCTCCTGGCCGCCTGACCGACACGAGAGGATCCCATGGCGACGACGAAGCGACACGACGTGAAGGACCTCGCACTGGCGCCCGAGGGCGTCAGGCGCATCGAGTGGGCGGACCGGCAGATGCCGGTGCTGGCCGCGATCCGGGAGCGCTTCGAGCGCGAGCAGCCGCTCTCCGGGTATCGCGTCTCCGCGTGCCTGCACGTGACCACGGAGACCGCCAACCTGGCACGGACGCTCAAGGCCGGCGGCGCGGACGTCGTCCTGTGCGCGTCGAACCCGCTCTCCACGCAGGACGACGTCGCCGCCGCGCTCGTCTCCGACTACGACATCGCCGTGTTCGCGATCAAGGGCGAGGACAACGACACGTACTACTCGCACATCGAGGCGGCCGTCGACCACAAGCCCCAGCTGACGATGGACGACGGCGCCGACGTGATCGGCGTGCTGCACTCGGCGCGCCGGGAGCAGCTCGGCGACATCATCGCCGGCACCGAGGAGACGACGACCGGTGTGATCCGGCTGAAGGCGCTGGAGGCGGACGGGAAGCTCGGCTTTCCGATCATCGCCGTGAACGAGGCCAAGACGAAGCACCTGTTCGACAACCGGTACGGCACCGGCCAGTCGACGATCGACGGGATCATCCGGGCGACGAACGTCCTCCTCGCCGGGAAGCGCTTCGTCGTCGGCGGCTACGGCTGGGTCGGGCGCGGGGTGGCTTCACGGGCGCGCGGGATGGGCGCGCTCGTGGTCGTCACCGAGGTCGACCCGATGCGGGCGCTGGAGGCGGCGATGGACGGCTTCGAGGTGCTGCCGATGGCGCGCGCGGCCGAGATCGGCGACGTCTTCTGCACCGCCACCGGCGACAAGGGCGTGATCACTCCCGAGCACATGGCGCGGATGAAGGACGGGGCGATCCTCGCCAACACCGGCCATTTCGACGTCGAGATCGACAAGCCGGGCCTGCGGGCGCTGGCGGTCGAGACCCGGCAGGCCCGCGAGTTCGTCGAGGAGTTCACGCTCGAGGGTGGGCGGCGGCTGTACCTCGTCGCCGAGGGCCGCCTCGTCAACCTCGGCGCCGCCGAGGGGCACCCGGCCCTGGTGATGGACATGTCGTTCGCGAACCAGGCGCTCGGCGCCGAGTACGCGGTGCAGAACGCCGCGTCTCTGGAGCGGAAGGTCTACCCGGTGCCGGACGAGATCGACCGCGAGATCGCCCGGCTGAAGCTCGCCACGATGGGCATCGACATCGACCAGCTCACCGAGGAGCAGGCCAGGTACCTCGCGAGCTGGGACGAGGGAACGTAATCAGGGTCGGGCACCGTCGGTGCCCGGCCCTGCAGTTCACGGCGGGCTTCGGTCTGGAGCCATCGGCATCGCTGTTCGGTTCGGCTGCCCCTCCCGCACCCGGGTGTCTCCGCGGGGGAGCTCGTGCTCGACCTCGTCCACGAGCTCGAGGTGGAGGTCGAGCAGGCGGCGAAGGAAGCCCGTGACGAGGAGCAGGTACTTCCGTCGATGGGGGAGTGTCGCGGCGCTGACCTGGGCCTCATCGAGCAGTGAGCCGAGCTCGGCGAGCTCCTCCCGGAGCGCGCCGAGGCTCTCCCGCGTCGCCTGCTCGCCGACGAGATCGGCGATCAGGAGGCGGGTCAGCGGCTCACTCTTCACCGGCGTGAAGCGGGCGGGCGTGTGCGCCCATTCGCCGAGGGCTGTCAGGCCCTTGTCGGTGAGGGTGTAGACCGTGCGATCGCGCGTCTTGCCGGGCTCAGCGTGGGCCTCCAGGTAGCCGAGCTTCGCCAGCCGTTTCGGCTCGACGTAGTAGCGGCTCTCGCCGGCCCAGTCGAGCATCCGGCCGCGCTGCACCATTCGACGAAGGTCGTGCGGGCCCGCGCCGAGCCGGCCGACCAGGCCGAGGATCTCGTACGAGAAGAGGCTCAGCTCATCGCTTGACATCGCTGTGATTCATAGTTTATACCTATGATCCACAGTCCAGTACGGAGGAGGGGAGGCATGATCGCGACTGCCGTATCGGAGCGGGCCGAGCACTGGGGCCGGCTCTGGGGGACCCGGGCCAGGGACTGGGCTGAGGTCGAGGAGCAGCAGCTCCCCACCTACGAGGAAGCGATCCGTAGGATCGACATGTCCGCGGGGCGGCGCGTCCTCGAGGTCGGGTGCGGCTCCGGAGTCTTCCTGCGGGCGGCCGCGGATCGGGGTGCCCAGGTCCACGGGCTCGACGCATCCGAGCCGCTCCTCGAGCTTGCCCGCGAGCGGGTGCCCGAGGCGAACCTGCAGGTCGGCGACATGGAGTCGCTCCCGTTCGAGGACGACGTCTTCGACGCCGTCCTCGGCTTCAACGCGTTCTTCTTCGCGGTCGACATGGTCGCGGCGCTGCGCGAGGCGGGCCGGGTTGCAAGGCCCGGCGCGCCGGTTGTGATCCAGGTCTGGGGACGACACGAGCGGTGCGATCTGGAGGCGATGAAGGCTGTGATCAGACCGTTCATGCCCCCTCGACCTCGCGAAGCCCCGCCGGAGCCCGACCTCTCGGCTCCGGGCGTCCTCGAGGGAATGACGACCGCCGCAGGGCTCACGCCGGCGAGCACGTTCGACATCACCTGGGCATACGAGTACGCCGACGAGGAGGAGCTCGGCCGAGCGATGCTGGCGCCCGCGGGGATCGCGGATCTGGTCGGGCCCTCGGAGGACGAGGTGCGACAGCGGATCGTCGACGCGCTTGCCTCCCACCGCACCCGGGAGGGTGGCTACCGGCTCTCGAACGAGTTCCATTACCTGGTCGCCACGGCCTGACGGCGGCTCGGGCGGGGGCGCCTGCTGCCTAGACTCCGGGGGTGCTCGAGCCTGAGCGGATCATCCGGCTGGAGGACCGCGCCGTGGTCGTTCTCGACCAGCGGCGGCTGCCCGACGAGGAGGTCGACCTCGTCTGCCGCTCTGCCGCCGAGGTCGCCGATGCGATCCGGACGCTCGCCGTCCGCGGGGCACCGGCGATCGGGATCGCGGCCGCCTACGGGTACGCGCTCGCGGCAAGGCGTGGGGAGGACCTCGACGCCGCGGTCGCCGTTCTCGCCGGCTCCCGGCCGACGGCCGTCAACCTCGCCTGGGCGCTCGAGGAGATGCGCCGTTGGGACGGCGACCCGGTCGAGCGCGCACGGAAGATCCACGCCGAGGAGGTAGAGCGCTGCCGGCTGATGGCCGAGCACGCGGTCGGCCTGCTCCAGCCCGGGACGCGCGCGCTGACCCACTGCAACGCCGGCGGGCTCGCCACAGGCGGCTACGGCACCGCGGTCGGAGCGCTCCGCGCGGCCTGGGAGCAGGGCGTGCTCGCACACGTGCTGGTCGACGAGACGAGACCCCTGCTTCAGGGGTCCCGGCTCACCGCCTGGGAGCTCGAGGAGGCAGGCATCCCGCACGCGGTCATCGCCGACTCCGCCGCGGGGTTGATGATGGCCCGCGGCGAGGTGGACGCGGTCCTCACGGGCGCGGACCGGATCGCCGCCAACGGAGACACCGCCAACAAGATCGGCACGTACTCGCTCGGCGTGCTGGCGGCACATCACGGGATCCCGCTCTACGTCGTCGCGCCGAGCTCGACGGTCGACCCGGCGACGGCGACGGGCACCGGGATCCCGATCGAGGAGCGTGCCGGCGAGGAGGTGACCGAGCGCTTCGCGGCGCGGAACCCGGCGTTCGACGTGACGCCCGCCGGCCTGATCGCGGCGATCGTCACGGAGCACGGAGTGCATCGGGCTCCCTACGCCGAGTCGCTGGCCGACGTGGTGGCGGCATGAGGGCGATCGTCCTCGCAGCGGGCTACGCCACGCGGCTCCGGCCCCTGACCGACTCGGTCGCCAAGCAGCTGCTGCCGATCGGAGGCCGGCCGATGCTCGACTGGGTCTGCGACAAGATCGAGGCGGTGACCGCCGACATCCACGTGGTCACGAACGCCCGCTACGCGGAGGACTTCCGCCGCTGGGCGGCCGGACGGGGCGACGTCACCGTCCACGACGACGGCACGGTCTCGAACGAGGATCGCCTCGGCGCGATCGGCGACATCGCGTTCGTTCTCGATCGTGTCGACGCCGAAGACGACTTGCTCGTGATCGCCGGCGACAACCTCTTCGACTTCGCGCTGGGCGACTTCGCCTCGTTCTGGCGCGGCAAGGAGACGGCGAGTGCCGTTGCCGTCTACGACTGCGGCGATCTCGAGCTCGCAGCGCACTACGGGGTCGTCGAGGTCGACGAGGACGACCGTGTCGTCGGGTTCGAGGAGAAGCCGTCGGAGCCGCGCAGCACCCTCGCCGCGACCGCGGCGTATCTCTACCATCGGGAGCACGTACCTCTGGTCGGGCGGTACCTGTCGGAAGGGAACCCGCCCGACCAGCCCGGGCGGCTCGTCGCCTGGCTCTTCTCACGGGAGCCCGTGTACGGGTATCGCTTCGCCGGCCAGTGGTTCGACATCGGGAACCCGGCGCAGCTCCTCGAGGCGGACAACCGCTGGCGGGGACGCGTCGGCCTGGCGCCGCGGGCGCAGTACTCGATGCTCGGCTGACGAGGTCGCACATTCGGCACACATCCGGGCCAGACACGTGCGCCGGAAGCGCCTACCGTGGCTGCATGTGCTGCTCGACCTGCTGTTCCCGCGTCGCTGCGTCGTCTGCACCGTCCCGGGCGCCACCCTCTGCGCGGCCTGCACGAGCTCTCTCCCACGGCTCGCTCCCCCTCTGTGCGCACGCTGCGGTGCGCCCGTCGCCTGGCCGGTCGCACGCTGCCGCGAGTGCTCGGGCCGGCGCGTCGCGTTCGCCTCCGCACGCGCTGCGGTCGAGTACGAGGCCGGCGTTCCCACATTCGTCTCCGCCTGGAAGGAGCGCGGGCTGCGTGGCCTCGCGCGCCCGGCCGCCGAGGTCACGGTCGAGGTCGTGCCACGGCCCGCCGTACAACTGATCACCTACGTCCCGCCGGACGGCGACCGCAGCCTCCGACGCGGTCACCACCCGCCCGAACGGCTGGCCCTCGAGCTCGCACAACGCTGGGGCCTTCCCGTCCGCGCCGTGCTCGCACGAACCCGCCCGCTGCGGCCGCAGCGGGGGCTCGCCCGGGCCGAACGGCGCAGGAATGTACGTGGGGCCTTCCGGGCGGAGGCCACGCACGGTTGTGTGCTTCTGGTCGACGACGTCTACACGACCGGCGCGACGGTCTCCGCAGCGGCGTCCGCCCTTCGAGCGGCAGGTGCGGCCTCGGTCGACGTGATCACGTTCGCACGCGCCGTTCGGCGATGAGATCGACTAGATTCCTGGGTAGATCGCCTGAGAGGGGGCCCGAGATGCGCTTGCAGGTGAAGGGCAAGAACGTCGAGGTCAGCGAGGCCATCCGCACCTATGCAGAGCAGAAGCTCGGCCGGCTCGAGCGACAGCTCGCGGACCCCACGAGGGTCGAGCTGGAGCTCGCGGTCGAGAAGAACCCGTCGATCGCGGACAACCACGTCGCCGAGGCGACGATCTGGACGAAGGGGCCGGTACTGCGCGCGAAGGAGGCGTCGACGGACATGCGCGCATCGATCGACCTGCTGGCCGACAAGCTCGAGCGTCAGGTTCACCGCTACCGGGAGAAGCGCCGCCGGCGCGGGCCCAGGGACGGCAACATGAAGAAAGACGGCGGCAACCGCGCCGCCGAGGCGGGGGTCTCGCTGCCGATGAGCGAGGAGGGCGAGCCGGTGATCGTGAAGACGAAGCAGTTCTCGATGAAGCCGATGAGGGCGGAGGAGGCGGTGTTGCAGCTCGAGCTCGTCGGGCACGACTTCTTCGTCTTCCGAAGCGCCGAGTCCGGCGAGGTCAACGTCGTCTACCGGCGGAACGACGGCGGTTACGGGTTGATCGAGCCGAGCTAGCCGGGGTCGTGCCGCTGTTCCGGCGTCGGGAGACGCTCCACGAGCGGCTCGCCCGAGAGGGCGGCTTGTCCGCGGGCCCGCTCCCCGAGCCGGCCCGGCCGGGCTGGATGGAGACGGGCGTGCACGGCGTTCCCCGGGCGCGGGAGTGGGACGCGGTCGTGGCGGTCGAGGTCGACGGAGTCCAGGGCGACCGAGCCCGGTTCGTGGCGCTCGCCGACGACACGCTGCTGGTCGAGGAGGGCGGGGACGTCGAGCCGCTGGCGGCCGCCCTCGACGAGGTCACGAGCCCGCCGTATCGCGCGGAGGCGACTCGCCGGGCCGAGACGCAGTGGACGGTCGGCGTGCGCCGGATCCAGGTCGTGAAGCTTCCGGACGACCCGGAGGGGGAAGAGTTGACGCTGACCGTCCACGACGGCGAGCGCACCCTCGTCGTCGACGGCGGTCACGCGTTCGGGTCGATCCCCGCGCTCGAGGAGATCGGCGCGCGGCGCGGCCCGTCCTACGTGGTCCGGGGCCGGCGCCTCGACGGCGATCTCTGGGAGGTCGAGATCCTGCCCCTCTAGGCGCGGTTCAGGGCAGCCTGCACGTTCGCCATCGCCACCGAGTAGACCTTCCTCCCGACCGCATAGCTGAGGCCGTTGTGCTCGAGAGCGGCGAGCGAGCCGTGGCGCAGCAGCGCGTCCTTCCCGTCCACCAGCCGGCGTGCGCGGATCCGGTTCCCGAGCCGGTAGAGGATGATCCCCTGGGCGTAGTCCAGCATCCGCGCCGCCGGCGGCAGCGCCAGCGTCCGCACCGACGCACCCTTGCGGATCTCCACCTTTCCGTGGAGGAGCTGCACGACGAGCCCCACCCCCGCGAGCGCGAACTCCTGCACCGCGCCCGCCGCGAACGTGTACATCTGCTTCACGATCCCCCCGGGCGAGAGCACGAAGCAGCGACCGCCCTTGACGAAGGCGGCCACCTGCCCCTCGTAGGCGGTCGTGTTCGTCACCGTCCCGGGGGCGGTCCACGTGTACCGCCGCTTCCCGTTCGCCGCGAGCACCTTCACGGTCGCGCCGATCGAGTACGGCATCACCGCCTCGGAGGCGACGCCGAGAACGATCGGCGGCGGCGCGTCCACGTCCACCTCCCGGAACTCGAGCTCGCGCTCCTGCGGGCGTGTCGTCGTCGCGGTGAAGAGCTGCCAGTCGCGGAGGTTCCCGCCGGCGAAGGCGAGCCACAGCGCGCGCGTGCCGGCGACGGCGATCGCGGTCACCCCGCTCCCCGTGGAGGGCCCTTCCTCGCAGACCGCGTCCGGGTGGCGCCCGAGCCGCTCGACGCCGCGCGAGACGAGGCTCCAGAGCTCGACGTGCGGCCCGCAGTGGCCCTTGTACGGGCCGGACAGGAAGGCGACCGAGTAGCCGCTCCGCGCGATCGCCCGCACCGTCCCCGGGCTCGTCACCGACCGGTCGGCGGCCGCTGTAGAGGCAGCCTCGGCGGCCACGAGGACCGCGGCGAGCAGGGCGATTCGCCTCACGGCCGGACTGTAGCCGCCGGGGACGAACGGCTACGCTGTGTCCATGGCCGGCCGTGATCTTGGTGCGCTCGAGAAGGTCCTGCGGGCAGGCGAGGGCCGGCGGCTCAAGCGGCTCGCCGAGCAGGCCGCGTACATCACCTCGCTCGAGCCCGACTTCCGAAAGCTCTCCGACGACGAGCTGCGCGCCAAGACTCCCGAGCTCCGCCAGCGTCTGGAGAACGGCGAGGACCTCGAGGACCTCCTCTTCGAGGCGTTCGCCGCCGTCCGGGAGGCGCGCCTGCGCGAGTCCGATCAGCGCATGTTCGACGTCCAGCTGATGGGCGGCATCGTCCTCCACGAGGGCGACATCGCAGAGATGAAGACCGGCGAGGGGAAGACGTTCGTCGCCACGATGCCGCTGTACCTGAACGCGCTCACCGGCCGCGGCGTCCACCTCGTCACCGTCAACGACTACCTCGCCAAGCGCGACGCCGACTGGAACCGGGGCGTCTTCGACCGGCTCGGGATGACGGTGGGCTCGATCGAGAACATGATGCCGTTCAGCGAGCGGAAGGCCGCGTACGACTGGGACATCACGTACGGCACGAACTCCGAGTTCGGCTTCGACTACCTCCGCGACAACATGACCGTCTCGCTCGACCAGTGCGTCCAGCGTGGGCACGCGTACGCGATCGTTGACGAGGTCGACTCGATCCTGATCGACGAGGCGCGGACGCCGCTGATCATCTCCGGCGAGCCCGAGACAGCAGCCGAGGTCTACTACGACTTCGCGCGCGTCGCCCGCACGCTGACGGGGATACCGCAGCCGAAGGCGAAGCCGGGCGGCGGCTCGGCCGAGGACGACATCCCGCCGGGAGTGGACTTCCTGTTCGACGAGAAGTTCAAGACGGTCGCGCCGCTCGAGTCGGCGATCGAGAAGATCGAGCGGGCGCTGCGGGTCGAGAACCTGTACGACCCCCGCAACGTCCAGCTCGTCAACCACCTGAACCAGGCGCTGAAGGCGCAGGCGCTCTACCAGCGCGACGTCGACTACGTCATCCAGGACGGCGAGGTGAAGATCGTCGACGAGTTCACCGGCCGGATCATGGAGGGCCGCCGCTGGTCGGAGGGGCTCCACCAGGCGGTCGAGGCGAAGGAGGGCGTCCGCATCCAGGAGGAGCACGTCACGCTGGCGACGATCACCCTCCAGAACTACTTCCGGCTCTACGAGAAGCTCGCGGGGATGACCGGAACCGCGAAGACGGAGGAGAAGGAGTTCGTCGAGATCTACGGCATGCACGTCGTCGAGATCCCGACGAACGTGCCGGTCGCCCGGGCTGACGAGAACGACTTCATCTACAAGACGGTCGAGGGCAAGTTCCAGGCCGTGATCGGCGACATCAAGGAGCGGAACGCGAAGGGCCAGCCCATCCTGGTGGGCACGATCGCGGTCGAGACGTCCGAGTACCTGGCCGAGCTGCTCAAGCGCGCCGGGATCAAGCACAACGTGCTGAACGCGAAAGAGCATGCGCGAGAGGCGGAGATCATCAAGGATGCGGGCCAGCCCGGAGCCGTCACGATCGCGACCAACATGGCCGGCCGCGGCGTCGACATCAAGCTCGGAGAGGGCGTCGTCGATCTCGGCGGCCTGTACGTGCTCGGCACCGAGCGGCACGAGGCGCGCCGGATCGACAACCAGCTTCGCGGCCGCTCCGGCCGCCAGGGGGACCCCGGGGAGTCGCGTTTCTACCTCTCCGCGCAGGACGACCTCGTGCGCCTGTTCGCGGGCGACCGGATCTACCGGATCATCGACCGTTTCAAGATCCCGGAAGACCAGCCGATGGAGGCCAAGATCCTCTCCCGGCAGATCGAGAACGCGCAGAAGAAGGTCGAGGAGCAGAACTTCGTCTCGCGCAAGAACGTCCTCAAGTACGACGACGTGATGAACAAGCAGCGGGTCGTCATCTACGAGCAGCGGCGCCGCGTGCTCGAGGGAGACGACTTCTCGGAGGAGATCACCGGCTGGGTGGAGGAGGTCGTCGAGCGGGCGGTAGGCGCGTTCGTCGATGCGGAGAGCGGGGATATCGACCTGGACGCGCTCGCCCAGGCGATGCAGCAGCTCTACAACAGCGAGATCACCGCCGACGAGCTGCGGGAGGACGGCATCACCGACGGCGCGGCGCTCGTCGAGGAGTTCATCGAGGATGCGCGCGAGGAGTACGCCGGCAAGGAGGAGGAGCTCGGCAGCGAGCTGATGCGCGAGCTGGAGCGGTTCGTCATCCTCCAGGTGGTCGACACCCGCTGGCGCGAGCACCTCGAGAACATGGATTACCTGCGCGAGGGCGTGCACCTGCGTGCGATGGCCCAGAAAGACCCGCTGGTCGAGTACACCGCCGAGGGGCACGCGATGTTCCAGGAGCTGACCGGGCAGATCCGCGAGGAGGTGCTGACGCTCCTCTACCACGCGCAGCTCCAGCCCGAGGAGGCCGAGGAGCTCCGGGCCGTCCAGGAGGCCTCGGCGGTCGGCAACGGCAGCCTCTCCTACGAGCATCAGTCGGCCGCGGGCGCGGAGGTGATCGCCGGCGCGCTCGGAGGCGAGACCACGACGGTCAGCACGCTGTCCAGGCCGGAGCAGCGGGTGGTGGGCGAGCACGAGAAGCTGGGCCGCAACGACCCGTGCTGGTGCGGCTCGGGCAAGAAGTACAAGAAGTGCCACGGCGCCTAGCGCCCCCTGCCCCGCCGCTCTCCGACGACGTCATCCGGCTGGAGCCGCTCGTGGACAGCCGGTTCGTGGAGGACTTCGGGCGGCTCGCGCTGGACGCGGAGACGGTGCGGTTCACACGGGTTCCCGAGCGGAGGCGGTCGGACTTCGCCGATCGCTGGATCGGACGGTACGCCAAGGGCTGGGCGGCCGGCAAACGGGCCGGCTTCGCGGTCCTCTCCCGGGAGGGCGAGTTCCTGGGGATGGCCGGCATCGTCGCTCTCGACCTGGCGGCCCGGGAGGGCGAGATCGGGTACATCGTGGCGCCCGCAGCGCGCGGCCGGGGCGTGGCGGTGCGAGCGCTCCGGCTCGTCACCGGCTGGGCGCTGGACGCGCTCGGGCTGCAGCGGGTCGAGCTGTGGATCGACGTGGACAACCAGCCGTCGATCAGCGTCGCAGAGCGCGCGGGGTATCGCCGCGAGGGCGTCCTTCGGTCCGTGCATGTCAAGGACGACGTCCGCAGCGACCAGGCCGTGTACTCGTTCCTCCCGGCCGATCCCCGCCGGTAGCAACCGGCGCACGCGACGGGCCGGGCGAGAGAGACCCGACCCCCGCCCTGGGTGGGGGAGCACCCCTATCCCCTTGCCGGCAAGGCTAGCCCACCCGGAGCCACGCCTCTGTTCCGGAAGCGTGTCAATTCGTCGCCCGCAGTCTCGAGCGGTCCTCGACCCGGCCGCAGGAGCCGCCTCCTCGGCTAGGCTTTCCGCCCATGGCCGAGGCCGCGGAACAGTCGCTCGACCAGCAGCTCGAGGAGATCGGGGTCCAGCTCGCCTGGGTCCGTGATTACCTTTGACCCCGATCGGCTGGCGGCGCGCGCGGCAGAGCTCGAAGGGGAGATGGGTGCGCCCGGCTTCTGGGACGATCAGCAGCATGCGGCGCAGGTCAGTACCGAGCACGCGCGCCTGACCAGGCGTCTCGAGCGCTACCGCACGCTCGCGCAGGAGTACGAGGACGCCAAGGAGCTCGCGGCGATGGACGGCGAGATGGCGGCGGAGATCGCCGCGTCGCTGGAACCGCTCCGAGCCGAGCTCGGGCGGCTCGAGGAGGAGGCGCTCTTCAACGGCGAGTACGACGGCGGCGACGCGGTCGTCACGATCCACGCCGGCGCCGGCGGCACCGACGCCCAGGACTGGGCCGAGATCCTCCTGCGCATGTACCTCCGGTGGGCGCAGCAGCGCGGCTTCCGGACGGAGCTCGTCGAGGCGAGCCCGGGCGAGGAGGCCGGCCTGAAGTCGGCGACGTTCACGGTGGACGGCGACAACGGGTACGGGCTCTTCAAGGCGGAGAGGGGCGTCCACCGGCTCGTCCGGCTCTCGCCGTTCGACCAGGCGCACCGGCGGCATACGTCCTTCGCGCAGGTGATCGTCAGCCCGCTCCTCGCCGACGACACGGCCTCCGAGATCGACGAATCAGACCTCCGCGTCGACACCTACCGGGCGAGTGGTGCCGGCGGCCAGCACGTGAACAAGACGGACTCGGCCGTCCGGATCACGCACGTTCCGACCGGGATCGTGGTCCAGTGCCAGAACGAGCGCTCACAGACCTCGAACAAGCAGACCGCCATGCGCATCCTCCGCTCGCGACTTGCGGAGCTGGAGGCCGAGCAGCGCGAGGCAGAGCTGGCCAAGGAGCGTGGCGCCGTGCAGGAGGCCGACTTCGGAAGTCAAATTCGCAGCTATGTGCTGCAGCCGTATCAGCAGGTCAAGGATCTACGCACCGGTCACGAGGTCGGCAACGCCCAGGGCGTCCTGGACGGCGACCTGGACGAGTTCGTCCACTCCTACCTGCTGGCGAAGGCGGCCGGCAAGACTGTCTAGGCATGGACTCGGCTAGACTGGATCCCCCCCCGACCGGTGCGGCCCCGGGCCCGGCCGCGCTTCTACGTCAACCGGTGCAGGAACCAGAGCGCCAGACCCAGACTCCCGTAGCGACGGCGGAACCAGAGACGCGTACCGTCTCCTCGGCCGGGGCGATGATCGTCTTCGAGTCGGTGACGAAGGTGTACGACCCGGACGTCGTCGCCCTTCGTGACGTGTCGTTTCTGATCGAGAAGGGCGAGTTCGTGTTCGTCGTCGGCGCCTCGGGCTCTGGCAAGTCGACGATCATCCGCCTGCTGCTGAAGGAGCTGGAGCCGACGAACGGCCGGATTCTCGTCGGCGGCCGCGACCTCGGTCGGCTCAAGCACTCGCAGGTTCCGCTCCTCCGGCGCAACCTCGGTTGCGTCTTCCAGGACTTCAAGCTGCTGCCGAACCGCACCGCCGCGGAGAACGTCGCGTACGCGCTCAAGGTACAGGGCGACCGGCCCGAGTCGATCCGCAAGAAGGTCCCGGAAGCGCTCTCGCTCGTCGGTCTCGCGCACAAGGCGATCTCCCTGCCCGACGAGCTGTCCGGCGGGGAGCAGCAACGCGTCTCGATCGCCCGTGCGGTCGTCAACCATCCGCCGCTCCTGATCTGCGACGAGCCGACCGGGAACCTCGACCCCGACACGTCCGTCGGGATCATGCAGCTCCTCTACCGGATCAACCGCGCCGGGACCACCGTGCTGATGGTCACCCACGACCGCGAGATGGTGGACAAGATGCGGAAGCGCGTGATCGCCCTCGACAGCGGCAGGCTCGCCCGCGACGAGCGGCGGGGGGGATACACGACCGAATGACCCGGTTGCGGATGGTGGTCGGCGAGGCGCTTCGTTCCCTGCGGGCGAGCATGTCGACGACGATCGCGGCGGCGATGACGGTGCTCGTCGCGATGTTCGTCCTCGGCGCGACGATCGGGCTCGGAACCTGGGTGCTGTCCTATCGCGACTACATCAAGAAGCAGCTGGTCGTGAAGGTGTACTTCAACCTCGACGCAACACCGCAGCAGATCAACACGATCGGCGCACGGTTCGACCCGAAGGTGAACCCGCTCGTCAAGGCGATCAAGTTCGTGCCGAAGGCCGAGGCGTTGAAGATCATGAGGAAGCGGACGCCGGAGATCTTCAAGGAGGGGATCCCGTTCAACCCGCTTCCGGACGCCTACGAGATCAGCCCGAAGCGGGGCGACGACCTGTCGAAGGTCACGGCGGAGCTGAAGCCGCTGCCGGTCGGCGTCGACCAGGTGAACAACGGTGGCAGCACCTCGAAACGGGTCTTGCGGGTGGGCGGGATCATCTCGATCGTCTTCCTGGTCGGCGTGATCCTGCTCGTGATCGCCTCGACGCTGCTGATCGCGAACACCATCCGGCTCTCGATCTTCTCCCGGCGAAGGGAGATCGAGGTGATGAAGCTCGTCGGGGCGACGAACTGGTTCGTCCGCGGGCCGTTCATGGTCGAGGGGATGATCTGCGGGCTGGCCGGCTCGGTCGCGGCGGTGGTCCTGCTGGTCGTCGGCAAGGAGGTCGTCATGCCGCTGATCCACCTCGGGCACAGCAAGGATGCCCACGCGATCGCCTTCGAGCTGAACGCGCTGATCCTGCTCGGCATCGGGCTGGCGCTCGGCGTGTCCGGCACGGGCCTCACCCTCCGCCGGTTCCTGCAGGTGTAAGGCGGCGCGACTCTCGCTGCGGATTCCTCGGAGTTTCCACTTCCGCCACGAAACGTCACAGACACGTGACACGTTCCTCGCTAGGCTCGCAGCGGGTGGTGGGCTAGGGGTGCCCCGGAGGACCGCGCCGTCGTAGATTCTGCACGCACCGTCGTCGAGGTCTCGAACCGCGGCAAGCTCGTCGTCGGTGAGCCGTACTTCTCACCAGGCGTCCCCATTGTGCTCGACCGCAAGGCGCTCCACGGCGCCGAGCGGGGCGACCTCGCCGTCGTCGCGACCGGCCGCGGCCGCGCGAAGGTGGAGCGCGTGCTCGGCCGGGCCGACCGGATCGAGGCGGTTCTGGAGGGCCTGCTGGTCGAGAGGGGGGCCCTGACTGCGTTCGAGCCGAACGAACCGCGCACGCCGAGCGGCGAGGGCCGCGTCGATCTCCGCGGGTTGACCACCTTTACGATCGACCCGGACACGGCGAAGGACTTCGACGACGCGATCTCGGTCGCCCGCGAGCCGGACGGAGTCCGCGCCTGGGTGCACATCGCCGACGTCGCCCACTTTGTCCCGACGGGCTCGCCGCTCGATCGCGGCGCGTCCGATCGGGCGCTCTCCACGTACGTGCCCGGCCTGGTCGCGCCCATGCTTCCGCCCGAGCTGTCGGACGACGCGTGCTCGCTGCGGCCCCACCAGGACCGCCTGTGCGTCACCGTCGAGCTGCCGCCGGGCGGCGTGCCCAGCTTCTACCGCTCCGTGATCCGCAGCGACGCGCGGCTGACCTACGGCCAGGCGCAGCGCCGCGAGGTGCCCCACGCGGTCGCGGCAGAGCTGGAGCTCGCCGCCGCACACGCAGCCGAGCTCAGGCGCCGCCGGTTCGGCCGCGGTGCGCTCCGCGTCGAGAGGCCGGAGATCGCATTCGAGCTCGACGGCTCCGGCGGGGTGGCGCGGGCGTGGAAGGAGGCAGAGCCCGAGGCCCATGCCCTGGTCGAGGAGCTGATGATCGCCGCGAACGAGGCGGTTGCGAGGCTCCTCGCCGGCCGCCGGAGGGAGGCGCTGTACCGCGTCCACGAGCGGCCCGACCCGCAGTCGGTGGCGCTCCTCGTCGCCAAGCTCGCCCATCTTGACGTACCGACCCCGCCGGTCCCGGAACCGCTCTTTGCAGCCGCCGCCGCGGAGGCGGCAGCAGCCGTCAGCGAGCGCGTGGCCGGGTACGTCGAGCAGTCCGGCCGCGGCCGTGAGGCGTTCCCCGCGCTCGTCCTCCGTGCCCTGAAGCAGGCACGCTACGACCCGTGCAATCTCGGCCACTCCGGCCTGGCCAGCCCCGCGTACTGCCACTTCACGAGCCCGATCCGCCGCTATCCGGATCTCGTCTGCCACCGGGCGCTCCTGCGCGAGCTCGGCGCCTCCGACGAGCCGTTGCCCGAGGATCTGGGCGCGCTCGCCCAGCACGCATCGGCGCGCGAGCGCGAGGCGGCCGAGATCGAGTACCTGGCCGACGAGATCTGCCTCGTCTGGCTGCTCGACCGCGAGCTCTTCGAGCGCGGCTGGGACGCGGTGTGGGCGGGGGAGATCATCGGCGTGATCCCGTCGGGGCTCTTCGTCCGCTTCGGCGAAGTGTTCGAGGGCTACCTTCCGGCGCGGCGGATGCCCGGGGACTACTTCGAAATGAACACGCTCGGCACAGCGCTGGCCGGTCGGCGTGGGGGAGGCGTCTTTCGGCTCGGCGATCCGATCACGGTGCGGGTCGTGGAGATCCGCCGCTGGGAGGGCAAGGTCGAGCTCGCCCTCGCGAACGGACACCGCGCCTGACGCTCCGGCACTCGCTCAGCGTCGGAGGATCAGCCTGCGGAGCACGTTCATCGGGCGAGATCTGCGACGAAGACGACGATCCGGGAGAAGCTCGTCCCGTCGATCTGGAACCCGTAGCAGCCTGGGGCGATGATGCGGACGTTCGAAGGCACGCCCCGGCTGCCCCGCGGTTGTCCCTGCCAGGCGACGGTCTCACCGGGGGCGATGTGTAGCTCGGCGGGAGGAAGCTTCCGGCCGTTGAAGCGCACCAGTTGTGGGCCGTCGAGCCGGCGGCCACGGATCAGCACCGGGCCTCGGTAGCTCGGTTGCACGTACCAGAAGACCTTCTCGCCGAACCAGCGGCCGCCGTACTGCTCGTCGCGCGTCGCGAACAGCAGGCCACTGTGCGCTCCGAGGCCGGGGTACACGGGGCCGCGCCCGATGCCGGAACCGCCGAAGATATCGATCCCCCGCCACGGAACGCGTGGGGCGACGTGGCTGACCGGACACCGGCTGTCTGCCGAGAGGTGGGGAATGTGGAGCGGACGTCGCAGCGTCGCCCACGGCTCCGGGGCGCGAACGGAGGAGGCCGCGAGCGCCGTCGCGGAGAGCACCGTCGAGAGCGCGGCTCCGATCAGCACTTCACGTGTCACGCTCCAGATACACCACCGGAGGCGAGTCGGTTCCGGCGGAGAGCCCGGATCGTCCCGAGCCGCGCCGGCCACCGCCGTAGACTCCGCCCATGACGACGCGGGTCGTCGAGCGGCGAATCGTCACGGTGCTCTTCGCCGATCTCGTCGGCTTCACCTCGCTCTCCGAGAACCTCGACGCCGAAGACGTCGCGCTCGTCCAGGACGCCTACTTCGACGCCGTGCGCGACACGGTCGAGCGTCACGGCGGCCTCCTCGAGAAGTTCGTCGGCGACGCGGCGATGGCGGTGTTCGGCGCGCCGCGCGTCCGTGACGACGACGCGGAGCGAGCGGTCCGGGCCGGGCTCGCCCTCGTCGCAGCCGTCGAGCGCCTCGGCGCGACGGTCGGCCTCGAGGAGGGAGCGCTCCGTCTTCGGGTCGGGGTCAACAGCGGTGAGACGGTCTACGGTGAGGCGACCGCCGAGCGCGGGCCGGTCACGGGCGACACCGTCAACGTCGCGGCCAGGCTTCAGGCCGCGGCCGAGCCGGGGTCGGTGCTGGTCGGCGAGCTGACCTCGCTCGCCGTGGCGGAGGCCGTCGAGCTGGAGCCGGCAGGCTCGTTCGAGCTGAAGGGCAAGGCCGGGCCGGTGCCCGCCTGGCACGCCGTCGGGGTTCACGCGGAACGATCGCGCGAACGCGCGCTCGGCGGGTTGCGCTCGCGGATGGTCGGCCGTGAGGCCGAGCTCGAGGAACTGCTCTTCGCGCTCGCGGACGGTGCGAGGCGGATCGTCGTGGCGGCCCCGCCCGGAGTAGGCAAGACGCGCCTGCTGGCCGAGTGCGGCACGGAGGCAGCGCGACGCGGTGCGGCGGTCTTGCGCTCGCGCCTGCGTCCCGACCTGCTCTCGCCCTTCGAGCCTGTAGGTCAACTCGTGCGCAGCGTCGCGGAGCCTTCCGAGGTTGCGTCCCGGCTGATCGCCTTCGGCGTGGCGCCTGCGCGCGCGGATGTCATTCGCGACGCGCTCGGGGCCGTGATCACGCCGGTCGAGGCAGCCGGCGGGCTCGGCGAGGAACGCGACCGGCTGTTCACCGCGTGGCTGGAAGGGCTCGACGCCGTCGCGGGCGCTCGCGCCGCAGTGTGGCTGGTCGAGGATCTGCACTGGGCGTCCGGAGACCTGCTCGCGTTCCTCGACCTCGCCGGTCGCGACCCGTCGGAGCGGGGGCGCCTGGTCGTCGTCACGGCGCGGCCGAGCCTGCTCGAGTCGGCAGCCGAATGGTGCGGCGGTGCGAACGTCCTCCATCTCGCGCCTCTGCCGCCGGCCGAGACTGCCGAGCTCGTGCGTGGTCTGGTCGGGGACGTGCTCCCGTCCGCGCTCGTCGATCGCATCGCGGAACGCTCGGGCGGAAATGCACTGTTCGTCGAGGAGCTCCTGCGGACGTGGATCAGCACCGGCATCTTGAAGTCGGACGCGACCGAGGGCTGGAGGCTCGCTCTCGACGCCCAGGACGTCGCTCTGCCGCCGACCGTGCAGGCGATCTACGCCGGTCAGCTCGACGACCTGCCCGAGGCGGCCCGGACCGCCGCCCGCCGCGCCGCCGTCGCCGGCCGCCGCTTCCCCTTCGCCGCGCTCCATCCGCTCGGCGTCGAGGAGCCTGCCGAGGCGGTGGCAACGCTCGTCCGGCGTGCGCTCGTGAGCGAGCCGAGCGACGATCCCACGCTGGGGCCGAGCCACGTCTACCGCCACGCGTTGCTGCGGGATGCCGGATACGCCAGTCTGGCCCGCGCCGAGCGCTCGATCCTCCACGCCCGCTTCGCCGACTGGCTGGCAGGCTCTCCGGATCAGGTGTTGCCCACCCTCGCCGAGGTGATCGGACGGCACTACGCGGCCGCGGTCGAAGGTGCGCCGGCGCTGGCTCGCGAGATCGCCGGTCGGTCCCCCGGGCAGCTTCGCGCGCTCGCGTCCGACTGGTTCGAGCGCGCGGCCGAGGTCGCCTCGCGCTTTGCCGCCTGGGAGAGCGCCAGGGCGCTCGCGCAGCGCTCGCTCGACCTGACCGCCGAGGAGCTCCCGCTCCTCCGGGGCCGTCGCCTGGAGCGGCTCGCGCAGGCCGCTGCGAACACCGCCGGCGTGGACGAGGCAGAGCGCCTGCTCCGCAGCGCTCTCGAGGTCTATCGGCGCGCCGGGGGGGACGAGTGGGGGCAGGCACGCGCGGGCCTGTCCGCGGCCGGCGCGTCGCTCGGTCACCTGATTCGCGCACAGACGCGGTTCGAGGAGGCGGAGCGTCTCGCCTCCGGCCTGCTCGAGGAGATCGGCGGGCCCGACGATGCGGCCGTCGCGCGGCTGCTTCTGGTGCGGTCGGTCGCCGTTCTGAACGCGTGGGACGACTTCGATCGGGCCGATGTCGATGCCAGGCGCGCGCTCCCTCTCGTGCGCGCGGCCGGGGATCCTGCGCTGGAGCTGGAGGCGCTCCAGTTGACGGCGCAGATCGCCAGCGAGCGCGAAGGCGTCACGACCGAGGCGTGGCAGGAGATCGAGCGCCTGGCGCGAGAGTCGCACCGCTGGGAGACGGCGGCGCACGCGATTCGCATGCGCGCGTTCGAGTTCGTCGACGACGAGCCCGATCGTGCGCTGCCGGTGATCGCGGCCGGGGCCGAGATCGCAGACGCGTACGGCCTCCTCGAGTCGCGGGGTTGGATGGACTACATGCGGGCGGAGATCGACCTGTCCGCGGGCCGCCTCGGCGAGGCGATCGACGCCGGGCTCCGGGCGATCGAGCTCGGCGAGGAGCGCGGCTACCACCGGGTGGTCGTCCGCTCGTGGTTCGTCCTGCTCCCGATCGCGCGTGCCCAGGGGCGGAACGACCTGATCCGGCAGGCGTTTCCCCGCTTCGACGAGCGGGAGCGCCTGCGGCAGGAAGCCGATTCGTACTACGCCCGCATCGTCGCCACGGCGACCCACCTGCACTTCGCCGCCATCGGGCTGAAGCCGGCGTTCGTTCCCGATGTCGAGGAGAGGTTGCCCTGTTTCGACATGGATCACAGCGGTCCGAGCTGGCTCGCCGGGATCGAGACGGTCGTGGGCACCTGGGTCGAGGCGGGCGAGCTCGACGGAGCCGAGCAGGCGCTCGACCGCATGCTTGCCCGGTTTGCCTCCGCCACGAGCACGGCCCTCTCCCGGGCGACGGAAGCGCTCCTCCGCTCGAACCTGATGGTTGCCCGGGGCCGGGGGGACCTTGCCGCGGCGGCCGCCGAGCGGGCCCTGGCCGAGACGGCCGGCCGTGCACCGTGGTGGCGCGCAAAGGCGATTCGCAGCCGCGAGCGAGCCGGCGCGGCGAGCGCGGGGCTCCTCGAGGAGGCGGCCGTGATCGAGGCCCGGCTCGGAATCCGCTGAGCCCGCTGCTCGCACTGCCATCATTGGGTCATGGCCGGTGAGAAGCTGATCGTCGACAACCGACGCGCACGACACGACTACGAGCTCCTGGAGCGTTTCGAGGCCGGCCTCGTGCTGACCGGGACCGAGGTCAAGTCGCTGCGGGCCGGTCGCGTCTCGCTCGGGCAGGCGTTCGCCGACGTCCGCGACGGCGAGGTCTGGCTCGTCGGGGCCGAGATCGCCGCCTACGAGCAGGGGAACATCGCCAACCACGAGCCGGCACGCGACCGGAAACTGCTCCTCCACCGCGGCGAGATCGCCTCGCTCTACGGGAAAGTGCGCGAGAAGGGGCTGACCCTCGTGCCGACGCGGATGTACTGGAAGGACGGCCGGGCGAAGGTCGAGCTCGCGCTCGCCCGCGGCAAACAGACGATCGACAAGCGCCGCGACATCGCCAAACGCGAGGCCGAGCGGGCGATGCAGCGCGCGCTCAAGTCGCGGCGCTGAGGCCGGCTACAATGGGGACAACGAACATACGGGGGCGACCAGGTCTCGACGTGGTCGGTTCTCCGGCTGAGCTGCAGGTCGAGGTCCCCGGTCGGCCTCGTAAAACAACCGGGAACCAACGTAAGTGCGGATAACGAACTCGCACTCGCCGCCTAACCGAGTTAGGTGACGCGTCGCTCCTCGCTCGGCCCGTGGCGAGGGCAGCGGCGTCATGAACGGGCTGGCCCCGAAGGAGAGCCAATCGCCGGAGGGGTGAGACCGAAGGATGGCTGGCCCGGCGGTAGGTCGCTCACCCACCGGCCGTCCGGGCGAGAGCGAAAGGGTGGGCTACACCTGTAGAGGCTCAGACCGGTGCGGCTGCGGACGCGGGTTCGATTCCCGCCGCCTCCATTCTTCCTGCTAATCGCGATTTGGCGAGGGGAACGATTGCGATCTAGCGGGGGCGGGCGGAATCGTCGTCCGCATCGCCTGACTCGTAGATCTCGGCGAGCTTGCGCTCGAGGCTCGCCTCGTTCGGCTGGACGTAGATGTTGGCGGTCGTGCCGATGTCCTCATGCCCGAGCAGCTGTTGCGTGGCTCGGATGTCGCCGGTCGCGAGGTAGAACTCGGTGCCGGCCGTGTAGCGGCGGCGTGCATCTTCATCCCCTTGGTCTGCCCGGGCTCGACGACACCGGCGCGCTGGAGGCAGCGGTACCACCAACGATGGAGGGCGGTCGAGCTCAGCGGCTTGAGGCGGTTCGAGTGCACGACCTTGATCTCGGCCTTGTCCTCGCCGGAGACCTGGCCCTTCTGCCAGCGCGGCGCCCTGACCTCCGGGAAGAGCAGATACTCGTTCGAGTCCCGGCCGAGGATGAGCAGCTCGAGCTCCTGGCGCAGCTCCTCGGTGGGTAGCGGCAGGTTCCGGATCTTCCCGCCCTTGGAGTGGACGCGCACGCGGCGCCGGCCGAGGTCGAAGTCCTTGAGGCGGAGCTGTGCGAGCGAGCCCTTGCGGATGCCGATCAGGAAGAGGAGCTTGAGTGCGACGCGGTCGCGGAGCTCGGGTTGGGCCGCGATGACCCGGTCGACGACGTCGCGGTCGAAGAGCGGACGCTCAATGTCGCGGAGCCGCGGGCTGCGGATCGGGACGACGGGATTGCCCTGGAGCTTGAACTCGCCCTGTGCCCAGCGGAAGAAGGACATGAGCACGGCGCGCACCTTCTTGCGCGTCCGCGGCGCCGCATCGCCCCAGCGCTCGTCGATGAACTCGCGGAGGCAGGTCGTGCCGGCGGGCGGCTCGAAGTCGGCGAGCTCGAGGTCGGCGTGGTCGAGCGCCAGCTTCGCCAGGATCGCCTCGTAGTCGCGCAGCGTCTCCTGAGTGGCGCCGTACTCGTTCCGGAACCAGCGCATGAAGTGGGCGACCTCGAGGCCGATCGGCGTTGCCCGGTACGACTTGTCCTTCATGCGCTCAGCCTCGCGCATGATCCGCGCGGCCTCGGCGAGAGTCAAGGGAAGCGGCTTCCGCGCTGCCGCGTTCGTCAGGTGCCTCGGAGCGCGCGGCGGTGCCTCGACCGGCTCGGTCGCCGGCAGCTCGAGGCTGAGCTGGGCGAGGCTTGGTTGAGGCATGAAAGCGGCGATAGTAACAGAAATGTTCCTAAAGAGGAAATCGGCTCGCGAGGTACAATCGTTCCGTCGTGACGAGCGGATTGTTGATCAGGGAGGCGAGGCTTCTGGCGGGCCTATCGCAGGGCGAGCTCGGAGGCCGAGTCGGCAAGGATCGCGCCCAGATCGCTCGGTGGGAGCGCGGCGCAGTCGAGCCGAGCTTCGAGACCCTTCGTGCGCTCGTGCGCGCGTGCGGCTTGGAGCTCAATGTCTCCATTGGCCCCGCTGAGGTCGACGAGACTGGGGAGAAGGTTCTCCGTCGCAAGCTCCGCCTGTCGCCTCAGGAGCGGTTTCAGGAGCTCTTGAAGGCGTCCAAGAGGTGAGTCCGGGGCGCTCGTCGGCGCCGTTCGACCCGCGGGCACTCCTCGGCGCGCTCGATCGCCACCGCGTCAGCTACATCGTGATCGGCGGTCTCGCGCGCGTAATCGAGGGAACCGACGAGGTTACGAGGGGTGTAGACATCACCCCGTCAACGAGGCCGGAGAACCTCAACCGCCTCGCCGAAGCGCTTGACGAGCTCGGCGTGGGGCAGGCGGACGTCGACGCCGAAGAGCCCACGATGGTGACGACGCCGCATGGTGAGCTGCGCATCGTTCCGGTCCCTGCCGGCACGCGCGGTTACGACGACCTGCGGCGTGCGGCAATCCGTGAGCCCATCGGGCAGGGTCTTCGACCGGCAGTCGCGTCGAAGGGCGACCTGGCGCGGATGCTCTCGGCGCTGGGTCGCGACGATGACGTGGAGAAGCTTCGCCAGCTCCGCCGCCTGATCGAGCTCGAGTACGAACTCGGCATCGGAATCGATCTCTGACCTCCGCTCGGCTGTCCTCTCAGGCAACCATGGCCGGCGAGACACAGATGCACTTCTGCGAGAAGAGCTGAAAAGCGAGGCGTGCGGTGCCTCAGAGGTCCCGCGAGCGGAACGATTGGAGGCTCCACATCGAACTATCCCGATCGCCCTCAAAGCGCCGGTGCGGGAGCTCGAGCATCCAAGGGATGCATCTGCGTCTCGCTGGCTACCTTCGCTCCGAGCGTTCATGTCGAGCTCGTGTTTGCCGATAACCGAGAGTGGACAAAGTCCACATACTCGACAAAGGCGACATCAGGAGCTATAGTCATGAGGACGATGGCGACCAAGGAACTGCTGAACGTTCGCGACACCGCTCGGATGTTGGGCGTGCACGAGAACACGGTCCGCAACTGGGAGGCCCGCGGCCTGCTGCGCGCCGTTCACCTGCCTGGGAGCGGCTTCCGGCGGTTCGCGACTCAGGACGTCGAACGGCTACGCGCTGAGATGTTCGAGCAGCTCGCGCCGGCCACCGAGGGCCCCGTCGTGAACCCCGGGCGCAAACGCAGCGGTCGACTCGTCTTCGGCGACGCGACCGAGTAGCACAGGACGAAGCCGACCGGGTCCGCCGATAGGCTGGCGCGCCGATGTCGCCGAGACCGGAACGACCCTCAGACGCCGAGTACTACGAACGCCATCGCGTCGAGCTCTTGAGCCAGGGCGATGTCTTCCGCGACGTGCCACTTGCGTATCCGATGCCTGCCAGCGAACTCATCGTCGACGGCGAGGAGGGAGGAGGCAGCCGACGTTTCCTGAGTGGCCCACTCGAGTTCGGTCCGGCGATGTTGATCACGCCGAGTTGCTCGCTCGGTGCGCAGGGTGCAGAGGGTTACGGGCATCCGGTTCGGACACTTGTGCCACTGATCCCACTCTCGGAGCTCCTGGCCCGCGCCGTCGTCAAAGAGACCGCGCTTGCAGACCTGCGCCGCTTCGATCACCTGATCAACTACATGTACCTGCCACCGCTCAAGGTCGAGGAGCTCGAGTTCTCGATGCCGGAGAGCGTCGCGCTCCTCTACATGCCGCTCACGTTGCACCACGCTTTCCTCGAGGGCCAGCGCGTCTCGCAACTCGCGTACCGCGGCGCGCAGCAGCTCCAGCGGAAGCTCGTCTGGTTCTACTCCGGCTGGCTCGAAGACGACCTCGAGGTCTTCGATCCGCCGATGGACTGAACATCGCCGACCCTGGCATTTTTGACCGATGTCGATCCCGGAGGAGCTAGATGGTGCCCGTGTCGCAAAGTACGCGGCCGTCTCGTCGGACGTGACGTCGAAACGCTAGCCTCCCGGCCCTCGGACGAAGACCACGCGTAGATTGACGCGCGCCGACCGCGAGTCGAGTTCGCGGACAGTCACCACGAATCTTCCAGCCTGGAAGACAGCTCCGGCATCTGTGCGGTAGGCGCAGATCGTGTGCTGCCCGGAGTCGCGACAGAAGCGAAGGGCAGTCTGGCCGGGGTCGTGACACAAGCGGAAGGGCAAGCACAACATCTTCGAGGGTCCTTGCCCCGTGGCCGACTCGACCGGGTTCAGGATCAGCAACTCGGCGTGCAAACTCCGAGAGAGCGTGAGCCGCAGCGACTCGATCCCGACGTCCGCGTACAAGAAGCGTCGCGAAACCGACGCAGACGAATGAGTCGGAGTCAGCCGAAGCAGAGCCGTGACGACCTGGCGTCTTGGTTGATCAGCAACTGTCAGGGACGGACTCGTCGCCGAAGAGACAAGCGGCGCCCCGACAGCAGCCGTTACTGCCACTCCCAGGGCAGTCGCTAGGCAAAGCCGACGACGACGAGACCAAGAAGCTACCCTCACCCGAGCCACCACCCTGTATACGCTAGCGCGCCGCGCCGGAGTCCCTTCCGTCCGATTCTGACTGGGTCTGTCAGCCGTGGCAGCCGCTGCGCGCGGCCGCAAGTGGCTCCCGGGCGGAACCTTGCGCGGGTTCGATTCCCGCCGCCTCCATCGCCGCTCGCTTCGCCCCTCATGATCAAGTTCCCGCGGCGTGGCGAACGAGTTGCCTTCGAAGCGGGCACGTCGTAGACTCCAACGGTCGTCCAGGGGGACCCTCGGTGTGAGCCTACGGCTCAGCATATCCCGTCTGGCGGTCGCGTCTTGACTCGAGGCGCGGCGACCTCTTCACGGAAGGAGACGCGATGAGCGACTACACGTCCGAGGAAGATCCCCTTGGCGAGTTGCGGGAGACCGCCGCCGCTGCCGACCGGCTGGCGAAGGACGAAGACGCATTCAGGGAAGCATTCGAGGCCTTCCAGGCCGCCGATGCAAGCCGCTTCCAGGGCGTGCTCGACCAGCTTGAGCTCGGGCACGAGTGTCATCGGATCTGCGTGCTCTTTTGCGAGAAGCGCTGCATCGGTCGCTGCTACCGGCTGTGCCCGGAACGGCCCCAGCGACAGGTCGACGTGGCCGAAGTGCGCGACTTCGTCCAGGCTCTCGCTCCGATCGCTCGCAGGAAGACTGGCCTTGACAAGCTCGTTGACGCGGCCGAGCGGGAGGATGTCAGCGCCTGGCAGGCCGAGCTAAAGCGGCTCGGGCTCGAGCGCTTCTGTCACCAGGTCTGCCACTTCCTCTGCCGCGAGCACTGCAAGCGAATCTGCCGCGAGCTCTGCAACCGGCCCCTGATCACGCGGGTCAGCTCGATCCCGACGCCAGACCAGTTCAACGCGCTCGGCCTCGGCGTGGGCCCCAGCATCCCCCCTTTCCAGGTCCCGCCGCCGCCGCCGTCACCGCCGAACGTGCCGCCGCCTGAGGCGGGGAACCACCCGATCGGCGCGTCTTCGAACGTAAAGGGTTACTTCAACTTCCCGGCGGCGACGCAGTACAAGGTCGAGGTGGCACCGGCTCCGGGCGGTCCTTACACGCCCATCCTCGACGACGTCTGGGGCTGGAACCTGCCCAACCCGCCGCTCGTCTGGAAGAAGCGCTCGCCCTGCGCCGACCCGATCGACCCGGGCTGGTTCAACATCTTCAACGTCCCGCCCGTCGACCCGCCGAACAACCCCTGCCACCGGGGTATCTTCTTCTCGGACGGGATGGCACCGTTCGGCGAGGTGACGCTCACCGATTGGACGACGTCTTCGGTCCCGGACGGCGATCATTACCTGCGCCTCGTCGCCCGAGATCCCGCGAACAATCAGCGGGTCAGTGCGCCGCAGAAGGTTAGGGTCGACAACACGCCGCCGCCGACTCCGCTGATTCAGCTTCAGCTCAAGAAGCCGAATGGAGACCTCGTCGAGCTCAAGTGCGGGAAAGTCAAGAAGGGCGACGGTCTGATTCGGATCACGATCCAAGCGAGCGACCCGAACTTCAGCCAGTGCAGCGTCGCCGCCCACGGCAACACGAGCCTGTCAGTTCCAATCGTGGCCGTACCGGATCCGCCCGGCGTCGGACCGGCCGTGCCCCTTTCCAAGAAGTACAACTACAACGTCGCCGACACCGGCTATCCGGCGCCGGCTTCCTTCCTCTGGGATCCGTGGAGCGACCCGAACATCGTCCCTTGCTGCTACGTCGTGCAGATCGACATCTGGGATCGGGCGGTGCTGAACAACAGCTGGGCCGGAGGCCACCACAACTGGGGCTGGGAGGCGATCGAGATCGGATTCTAGACCCAAGGTCCACGTCGAACAGGCGCTCGAGCTGGAGAGATCTCCGCCGTGTAGGCCGGACTGTCACTGAGTCTGCCGACAGGTGGCCCTGACTTCTCTCCCCCGGGTAACTGGGCCAGGCACGAAGCGCGCGCGGCTCCGACTTCCGCCGCCTCCACCTTCTGGACGATGCCTGTTCGGAGAGGCACGATGCGCCTTCTCGCCTCGATCGGGCCGGCTCAGGATGGGCCGCTCGACCGAGGAGGAGAGTGGGTTGAGCGAGCAGAGGAAATACCGGAGCCGGACGGCGCAGCAGAGGCTGGAGACCGTGCTGACCGGGTTGCGGGGGCGACCGGACAGTAAAGGAGGTCTGCAGTGAGCACGAGATCTCGGACACACTTCCTGGCGCGACAAGCTGCTCGAGGGCGGCGGGGAAGCGCCGGCAGGGCAGGAGGAGCGCAGCGGCGAGAGCGGGAGCTGCGCCGGAAGATCCGGGAGCTGGAGTGGGCGCTGGGTCGGAAGACCTACCGCGACCCCGAGTCGCAGGTCTTCATCGACAGCCGGTTCGAGAAACCTCAAAGAACGGGAGGTGTGGCTGAACGAGTACGAGCCCCTCGACGACGCCAGACGCGGCATCGGCAGCTACGTTGCTTTCTCGGACCTGAAGATGGGAGGATCACGTGCGCGTGGGTGCGGCGGTGCGAGTGATCGGCGTGAGAGGAGAATGCTTCGTGGGAGCCGGCGGTGGTGATCCCGAGGTGGGCGGCGCCACCGGGTACGGCGAGGGTGCTGCGTGCCGGCTCCCCGTCGTGCCGGCGGCGCCGTACCGGGTGGTCGCCGAGATCGCGACCGGCCTGGAGCCGGAAGGGGTCGCGGTCGACACGCGGGGGCGGCGGGCGTTCGTGGCCTGCGCGCGGAGCGACGCCGTCACCGTCGTCGATCTCGCCGGGGGCGCGGTCGTGGCCGAGGTCGCGGTCGGTCACGAGCCGATGGACATCGCCTTCGACGAGGCGACCGCCCGCCTGTTCACCGCCGATCTGCTCGGCGAGGGCGTGTCGGTCGTCGACGGCGCGACTCTCTCCGTGGTTGCCTCGGTGCCGGTCGGCATGTATCCGTCAGGGCTTGCGCTCGACGCCGGGCGTCGTCGTCTCTACTGCGGGTGCGCGCTCTCGGCGACGGTGGCGGTGATTGACGTCGACACGCTGGAGGTCGTCGCCACGGTCGAGGCGGAGGCCGGCGCCGGCGCGGTCGCGGTGGACACGAAGCATGGGCGTGTGTACTGCGCGAACTTCCTGGCCGGCTCGCTGACCGTCATCGACGCGGAGACGCATAGTGTCCTGGAGCAGGTCGAAGTCGGTGCCGCACCCTGTGCAGTGGTGGTGAATCCGGCTCGGGACGAGCTCTACGTCGCGAACTCGTTCGCGGACACGGTGACGAGCATCGACCTCGCGACGTCGTCCGTGACGGGCACGATGAAGGTCGACCGCACGCCGGTCGGCGCCGCTCTGGCGCCTGCAGGAGACCGGCTGTACGTCAGCAACCGAGGGGCCGGCACCGTGAGCGTGCTCGGCACCGCCGACGGGGCGGAGTGGGCGCGGATCCCGGTCGGCGACGGCCCCGGCGGCTGCACGGTCGATCCGGCGACGGGGCGGCTGCTGGTCGCGAACGCCGGCGGCGGCTCGTTGACCGTGGTCGAGGACCTGCTCGAGGAGCCTCCGGCGACCGTGTCGCCGCAGCCGAAGCACGAGCTGCTCGGCCGGCCGCTGCCACCGTTCCGGCTTCCCGACCTGCGGACCGGCCTCCCACGCACGAGCCGTGAATGGGCAGAGCGTAAGTACATCCTCAACTTCTTCGCGAGCTGGTGAGGCCCGTGCAACGCGGAGGCGCCCCTGCTCGAGGAGCTGCGCCGCCGCGAGGCAGACCGGTCTGGTCTGGACGTGATCCTGATCGACGTGTGGGAGGGCGACGAGGCCCGCACGAAAGCGCAGGCCTACTGCGAGCTGTGGGGCGTCGAAGGAGCCGTGCTCCTCGACGAGGAAGGTGCCTACGCGAAGCTGCTCGGAGTCCACGGAGTGCCCACGAACGTCCTCGTCGACTCGACCGGCACGGTGCGCGGCTTCGGGGCCGGCAACCCGGATGAGCTCCAGGCCGCAGTCGACGAGCTCCTCCGCGAAGGGCCGCGCCACCGAGGCTAGGGCTTGCAGGGTGGACGTCGAGGGGAACCCCGCTACCGCGAGGGCGCGCCTCTGCCTATGCGCTCCTCGGCCTCGCGTACGGCATCTTCGGCCGGCTGTTCCCGATCCTCGTCCTCCACGCGAGCATGCTTCCGCTCAACGTCGTCCGCCTGCGCGAGGCCAGGCGCCTCGTCAGGACGAGAGTCGAGCAGTACGAGCGCGGGGAGCTCTCTTCCCGCCCGGACGATCACGCCGGCAGGCTCCGCGACGTCGACGCCAGCGTCCGCCTGCGCACGAGCGGGACGCGTGCCTGCAGCCGCCTCGTCCTCTCCGAGGTCGGGCTGTTCGCGTCCCGGGCGATCGGCACGAGCACGCCTGCGAGCGACTGCCGGCTCGCGACGATCGCACCCGAGCGCGAAGAAGCCTGAGCGCGAGCCGCCTCTCCAGCGGCCCCGCTCGACGGACACCACCGTGATATGAAGAGCGGATGAGTACCGACGAGCGGCTCGCCCGGCTGCGGCAGATCCCTCTCCTCGCCGGGCTCGGCGACGACGTGCTCCGACGAGTCCTCGGCGCGTCGTCCGAGCTCGAGTGCCCTGCAGGGCAGATGCTCGCCCGCGCGGACGATCCCGGTGCCGGCATGTTCCTGCTCGAGGAGGGCAGCGTCGTCGTCGAGGCGCCCGGGAGGACGATCGAGCTGGGCCCGGGGGAGTTCTTCGGTGAGCTCAGCCTGCTCGTCCCCGAGTCGACACGGGTCGCGCGCGTGCGCGCGAAGACGCCCGTGCGGTGCGTGGCGATCGACCGCGGCGCCTTCGAGCAGCTGCTCGAGGACGAGCCCCGAGTCGCGCTCGCCATGCTCCCCGTGCTCGCCCGGCGCCTGTGGGAAGCGATGCGGGGTCGGGAAGCTCCGGGCTGACCGCCGCCCTGTCGGCGCCTGGAGGCCGTGCGACGGCGCGGGATCTAGACTGGAGCTCGGCCGGCCATGCGGATACTCGCAGCTTCGCTCGTCCTCGCGCTCGTCCCTTTCCAAGCCTCGATCAAGCGGCTGCCCGCGCCCGTCCGCTCCGAGGTCGGGGCGCGGGCCTGGCACTCCGGCTGTCCCGTCCCGCTGTCCGGGCTGCGCCTGCTCACCGTCTCGTACTGGGGCTTCGACCAGCGCACGCACAGAGGGCAGCTGGTCGTCAACGCGAACGCCGCGAAGCCGCTCGCGAAGGTGTTCCGGCAGCTGTACGGGCTGCGCTTCCCGATCCGGCACATGGCGCTCGCCGACGCCTACGGGCCGCCTCGCTCCCGCCCCGCAGACGGCGACGTGAGCGGGTCCTTCGAATGCCGGCAGGCAGTGCCCTCGCCCTGCACCGGTGGGAGCGGCACCGGCACCTGGTCGGAGCACGCCTACGGCGAGGCCGTCGACCTCAATCCCGTCGAGAACCCGTACGTCGGCTGCGGCATGACGCGCGACAGGACCGCGCCGAGCTACCTCGACCGCTCACGCGTGCGGCGGGGGATGGTGACGCCCGCGGTCGTGCGGGCCTTCCGGTCGATCGGCTGGGGCTGGGGCGGCGACTGGAGCGGGTCGACGAAGGACTACATGCACTTCTCGGCGACCGGGCACTGAGCCGGCCGCCCCGTTTGCCGGTCAGGCTCGGTCGATCGTCTGAACCGGCACCTCGTAGAACTCGACCGAGGTGCGCCGGCTGTCTCCGCCGGGATTCATCGCGTTCAGCGCCTCGTCCCCGCGGCGCATGGCCTCCTCGCTCTCGAAGAGCGTGATCCCCAGGCCGCGGCCCGTCTTCCTGTCGACGAGCATGAGCATTCTCGCCCCTTCGAGGCCGGCGGGGGGGGCACCGGACTCGATCTCGCTTCGCACCCTGCCGACTGCCTCGTCGAGGTTGGCGGGATCGCCCTGGAACGTCGCCACGCGTGCGTACATGCCCGCTCCTTCCGTGAGTGGAGATCGGAGCATAGACTCGTTCGGTGAGCGAGCTGGTCGCCTTCGTCGAGGGGCTGCCCAAGGCCGAGCTCCACCTCCACCTGGAGGGCACGCTCGAGCCCGAGCTCAAGCTCGAGCTCGCGGCCCGGAACGGGCTCGAGCTTCCCTACGCCTCGGTCGAGGAGGTGCGGGCCGCGTACCGCTTCGACGACCTCGCCTCCTTTCTGGCCGTCTACTACGAGGGGATGAGCGTCCTCCGGGCCGAGGCCGACTTCTACGACCTTGCGACCGCCTACTTCCGCAAGGCCCGCTCCCAGAACGTCGTCTACGCCGAGGTCTTCTTCGACCCGCAGGCACATGCGTCGCGCGGGGTTCCGTTCGAGACCGTCGTCGAAGGCTTCCATCGTGCCCAGCTCGACGCCGAGTCCGAGCTCGGCCTCCGGAGCCGGCTGATCATGTGCTTCCTGCGCGACCTGACCGTAGAGTCGGCGATGGAGACCCTCGAGCGGTCGCTCGAGTACCGGGACTGGATCGTCGGCGTTGGGCTGGACTCGGACGAGCGGGGCAACCCGCCGGCCAAGTTCAAGGGCGTCTTCGCGCGGGCGCGGCGGGAGGGGTATCGGCTGACCATGCACTGCGACGTCGATCAGGAGAACTCGGTGCGGCACATCTGGCAGTGCCTGGACGAGATCCGCGTTGAGCGCGTCGACCACGGCGTCAACGCCCTCGAGGACGCCGCGCTGGTCGAGGAGATCAACCGGCGCGGTCTCGGCCTGACCGTCTGCCCGATCTCGAACAGCTACGTCGCGGGCGGGCTGAAGGCGGGGGAGATCAGGGCGATGCTCGACCAGGGCGTGCGTGCGACGATCAACTCGGACGACCCTGCCTACTTTCGAGGCTACGTGAACGAGAACCTGAACGCAGTGCAGGTCGCAGCGAGCCTCACACGCGACGACCTCGTGCGCCTGGCCCGGAACTCGTTCGAGATCGGCTGGCTCGACCAGGAGGAGCGGATCGCCTTCCTCGACGCCGTCGACGCGTACGCCGAGGAACACGCCTGAGCACGAGCTCGTCCGGCCGGGCCCGGCGCCGGCGCTCGACCGGCCTGGATTCTCGCTAGGCGGCGACCTCGACGAGCAGCTCGGAAAGGTCGTTGACGACGAGGCCGGCATCGCTCGCGCGGAGGACGTCGGGATCGCCGCCGCGGTCGACGCCGATCGTGAGCGCCATCCCCGCGGCCCGGGCGGCGGCGATGCCGGCGGTCGTCGTCTCGAAGGCGACCGCCTGGCCCGGCTCCACGCCCAGACGCCGGCAGGCGGCCTCGAGCGTGTCCGGCGCGGGTTTCGGGCGGAGGTGCTCGGACTCCATCGTCTCGCCGTCGACCCGTGTCTCCACCAGCGTCGCGAGCCCCGCCCGCTCGAGGATGGTCGCCGTGTTCGCGCTCGGCGAGACGACGGCGCGGCGGACGCCCGCCATCCGGGCAGCCTCCAGGTAGCAGCGCGACCCTTCGAACGCGTGCACGCCCTGGCGGTCGAGATGCTGCCGCAACAGCTGGTTCTTGCGGTTCGCGAGGCCGTAGACGGTCTCCGCGCCGGGCGGGTCGTCGCGTGCCCCTTCGGGCAGCCCGAGCCCGCGGCTGACGAGAAAGGCATGTACGCCGTCGCGCCGCGGGCGACCGGCGAGATGCTCCGCGTAGTCGTGGACGCGGTCGAACGGGATGTAGGGCCGATGGTGGCGGTCGGCCTGCTCGAGGAGGAACCGGTCGAACGTCTCCGACCAGGCCGCCGCGTGGACCTCCGCGCTCGTCGTCAGGACGCCGTCGAGGTCGAAGATGCACGCGGTCACCTCGGAGGGCAGGCCGAGCATGCGGGGCGTCACCGACGGGGCGGAGAGCCAGGGGACGAGGCGGGTGCGGGCATGCAGGTCGTGTGCGAGCCCCTGGAGCAGGCCAATCGTCTCGGCTCGCTCCCGGTCGAGGCGGTGGGCCCGCTCGGCGCCCTCCGACCTCCCCAGCGTCGGTCCCGCCGCCCGCAGCGCCGAGCGGCCGGCTTCGAGCGCCGCCCACCACTGCGCTGCGAGAGAGTCGAGGCTGGGCGCTTCCGGCTGCGGCGCAGGCCGGGCCGGGCTCGGGCGTCGTCGTGCGGCTGCCCGGCCGGGCGGCACGGCAGCACGGGCCGGCCTCCTGAGGGCGATCCGCACCATGTCCCAAGCCTGCGTCCTCCGTGTGAGACGGCCATCGGTGGCCGCCACGATCCGCGCTACGCAGACACCCCTATGGGCGCGTCCCGGCAGGCGCCGGCCTGCTAGCCTCGGGTCGTGGCGTCGGCTACGCACTACCGCGCCCCGGGCTGGTTCGACCGGAACGTGATGAACCGGCTCGTCGGCGGGCTGACGCGCCTCGGTGTCAGCTTCTGGGGATCGCGCGTGCTCGAGGTGCGCGGCCGCAAGTCGGGTCTCCCCAGGCGGGTTCCGGTCAACCTCCTGCCCCACGGCGGGGCCCGGTACCTCGTCGCCCCGCGCGGGCAGACCGAGTGGGTGCGCAACCTGCGGGCCGCAGGCGAAGGCGACCTCCTCCTCGGCCGGCGCCGCGAGCGGTTCGCCCCGCGCGAGCTCGCCGACCAGGAGAAGGAGGCGATCCTGCGCGACTACCTGCGGCGCTGGAAGTGGGAGGTCGGCCAGTTCTTCGACGGCGTCGGGCCCGACTCGCCGCCGGACGAGCTGGCCAGGATCGCGCCCGACCATCCGGTGTTCCGGGTCGAGCCCGTCGGGTAACTATAACTACCGGACGCCGAGCGTCCGCGTGTCGATCCGCGCGACGGTCGCGCCGCCCGCCCGCACCAGGAGCTCGGTGCCGGCGAGCCGGAGGCGCGCGTTCCAGATGTTCGTCCCCCGCTTCCACGACGGCAGGTCGATGCAGAACGCCGTCCGTCCGGCGGCGTACAGCGCGTGCACGAACGGCCGCTCCACGCCCGTCCCCCTCGCGTAGAGCGTGTACACCCACGCGCCGCGCCCCGAGGTCGCTCGCGCGATCGGATAGCCGCGCATCTGCTCGCCGGCGAGGCGCTTGTCGGCGATCACGCCTCGCAGGAGCCGGTGCGCCCGCAGGTCGTAGCCACGGACGACGTACCTGACGAGGTCGCTCGTCGAGATGTGCTGGATCAGGTAGAGCGTGCCCCGGTCGGGCGAGATCGCGTCGAAGCCGAACTCGCCGGGCAGGACGACCCTCGCCGACACAGCGAGCGTCCGGGTCGAGAGGACGACGAATCGGCTGTGATCGCGGAGCCCCTCGTAGGTGGGCGGCTGGCCGAGCACGAGCAGACGACCGTCGGGCGAGAGGCCGCCGGCGAGGCCGGTGCTCGTCACCGCCGGGATCCCCCACGCCCCGTTCAGCGTCAGGGTTCTGACGACGCGGCCGCCGACGATCGCCTCGATCGCCGTCGTGCCGGCCGTCGTCCGGGCCGTGTAGCGCACGTTCTCCGCCGGGGCACGGACGGCCTGCGCCAGGCCGGGCCAGGGGCCGACGCCGAACGCCGTTCCGGCGAGCGCCGCCGCCGCCGCCAGGGCCGCTCCAAGGGTTGCACCGCGCATGATCCGCATCGTCAGCCTCCTCGTGGTCGCCGGTGCTGATACACCGGCGAGCGCGGCTCGGTTCCGTCCTACGCGGCTCGGCCGAACCGCTGCGCCGCTCTCGCCCGGCGGCGCTCGGCCTCGACCTCCCGGTCGCGCGGAGCCGCGGACGTGACCAGGTCGCCGAGGAGCCGCTCGGTCGCGCCCGCCACCGCCTCGACCGCGCGCTCGAACGCGGCCGCGTTGGCCTGCGACGGCTTCTGCATCCCGCTCACCTTGCGGACGTACTGGACGGCTGCGGCGTGGATCTCGTCGCGGCTCGCCGGAGGTTCGAAGTTGTGGAGCGTTCGGATGTTCCGGCACATGCCGGACAGTGTACGGAGTGCCGGGCGAGCCCCGGCTCGGACGTGCCGCCGCACCGGCCGTGTGGAGGCCGAGCACGGGGCCTGGCACCTGCGGCTCTACCGGCGCGGGCGCATCATCGGCCCGTCCGGCGGGCAGGCGCACGCGCTGTGCTCGAGCCGCATCCGCCGCACGTGCTCTTTCACCAGATCCACCAGAGGCGCATCACGGCAGCAGGCAAGCCTGCTCCGCTCCGTGTGGACGGAGCGAAACCCTCTGTGGCGATGCACGCGTGCCCGGAGTCGGGGGCTGGTGAAACCGGGTCAGGCGGGCGGCCGGCGCTCCGGATAGCGCGGCAGCCCGTCGTCCGGAATCGGCTCCCACGGCGCCGCGTACGCCACGAACTGGCGGTAGGACGGCGTGATCCCGGGGTCGCCGTCGAACGTGCCCATCCTGACGGCGACGCTGCCCGGGTCGGCCGGGCTCTGCGCCCACAGCGCGCCGCCGCAGGCCGAGCAGAAGACCTTCGACCACCCGTCGGGCGGGTCGTACGAGGCAAGGAGCTCCTCGCCCTGCGTGACGCGCAGGCTGCCGGGGACGACGGTGGCCGAGATCGCGGCGGCGGAGCCGGTCCGGCGCTGGCAGCGCGTGCAGTGACAGTAGCCCGCGACGACGGGCGGCTCTGCGACCTCGTACCGCACGCCGCCGCAGAGGCAGCCGCCGGTCAGCGGGAGCTCGGGCACGGGTGAAGCGTAGAGAATGCCGGGTGCCGGCGGGTCGCGGCCGTTACGACGCGGCCAGCTTCAGCGCCCGCAGGTGGGCCGTTTCGATCTTCGCTGCCGTCCCGGCGTCGTGCGACCACTGCGGCCAGGAGAACTTCGTCCCGCCGTGAAGCTCACACCCGCGCGTGCACGCGAGCTTCACCCCCTGCGGCGTCGCGCTGAACAGCCCGGCGCCCGCGAGCACTGTGCGCACGGCCGAGGGACCATGCCGGCGGCGGACGATGTCGAGGACGTCCCAGTCCTCGATCCCGTCGCGGATCTGCTCCAGGCGCGCGCTGGCGATCGGGCCGTGCGGCCCGGGATAGATCAGAACGAACTCTCCGTTTGCCGCCACGCTCCCGAACGGGTCGCCCTTCTCGTACGACATCAGCCCCTGGGCATAGAGCGTTCCGCCGATCCCCTCGAGCGCGTTCCAGAGCAGGAACACTCGCGGATCGGAGAGGGGCTCGGCCGCGCTGTAGCCCGGCGTTCCCGCGACGGCGCTGTAGGTGTAGGACCAGATCGACTTTCCGGAGTGCCGGGCCGCCTGGATCAGGTCGAGCTTGTCGCGGGGGTGGTTGAACTGGCCGTAATAGCGCCGCGAGAGGACCGCCCAGATGTCGACGTCGTCGCCGCCCCGGTTGTCCCAGAGCACCCGGTTGTTCAGGGTCGGGTTGCCGGTGACGAGCGTGTTCGCCCCTGACCAGCAGCGATGGCCGGCCGCGGCCTGCTGCGCGACAAGGCGCGTCGTCTGTGTTCCCGGCTCGTCGAACGTGTACAGGTACGGCAGCCGCCCGGCCAGCCAGCCGTGCGCGTCCCAGAACGCGCGAACCGAGCCGAGATAGTCGCACCACGTGTCGGGGGCGAACGGGGAGATGCCGGCGACCCGGTTCGCGGCGCTCGCGCGCTGGTTGGAGATCGGGATCCGCAGGGTCGCGAACGCGCCGGGTTCCTCCTTGACGATGTTCCCGCCCGCGTCCAGCCACCATTTGGGCGACGAGGCATATCCGGCGGCGGTCCTCGGCTCGCCGAAGCCCCATCCGGCCGGCGAGATCCGGTACGCGGCGAGAAACGAGAACAACGCGTCGTTCGCGGCCGAGCGGGCCGCGTTCGAGCCCAGGTGGTAGAGCTGATCCACCTTGGCCACGTACGACTCGGGCGAGACGTGAAACGAGGTGAGCAGGTTGCCCTGCACCAGGCTCGGATCGGGCAGCTTGACGTCGAAGACGGTGACGGAGACGGCAACAACCGTCTCGGTCCCGTCGGCTCGGACCGTCACCTTCGCGTGGTAGCCGCCGGGCTTCGCGTCCGGCGGGACGACGACCTGGAGGTACATCGGCTGGTTGGGCCTCTCGGCCGCCCGGCTCGATCCGTCCCAGGCCAGCAGGGCGTCGGGCACCTCCCGGCCTCCGAACGAGACGAAGTGGCCGAAGAAGACGGCCGCCTTGAGCGAGCCGAGACCGCTGCCCTCGATCGACGCCGAGACGCTGCTCGCGCCGGTGGCCACGATCCAGGCGCCTTCGCGCTCGCCGATCGCCGCGCCCAGCGTGACGGCCGGCCCGCCGCCCTGAGGCAGCCGGCCGGACGGCGGGATCGTCTGCGACGAGGGATAGGTGACGACGCCGGCGGCCGCGGCGGGCGCGAGCGCGAGCGCCGCGAGGACGGTCAGGACACCGCGGACCATGCTCGACCGTGATCGTCCTTCCGGAGCCCCTGCCACAACCCTCGACCGGGTGACCGGGAACAGGTCATGCGACGCTGTCGCGCCACGCGAGCGCTTCCCTGAGTGGAGCGAGATCCCACTCCGGGCCCTGGACGCTGACGACGAAGTCGGTGAAGCCGAGCTCGAGGAAGCGCTCGGGGTCCTGGCGGTCGCCGGTGAGCCGGGTGATCGTCGTCGAGCGCTGGATCTCGTGCGGATCACGTCCGACGCGCGCGCACCAGTCGTCGAGCGCGTCCGACTTCCGCTTCATCGTCTCCGGGTCGCCGAAGGAGTGCCAGAGGTCGGCGTGCTCGGCGACGATCCGGAGCGTCACCTTCAGTCCGCCGCCGCCGATCAGGATCGGGATCCGCCGGAGCGGGGGAGGGTTGAGTCTGTTCCACCGCGCCTTGATGATCGGCAGGTCGCGCGCGAGGTCGCGGAGGCGGCTACCGACCGTCCCGAACTCGTAGCCGTACTCGTCGTAGTCCCGCTCGAACCAGCCCGAGCCGATCCCGAGCATGAACCGGCCGCCGGAGATGTGATCGATCGTGCGGGCCATGTCGGCGAGCAGGTTCGGGTTGCGGTACGAGTTGCAGATCACGAGCGACGAGATCTCGGCTCGCTTCGTCAGCGCGGCCATGGCGGCCTGGATCGTCAGCGACTCGAAGTGCTTTCCGTCCGGGTCGCCGCTGAGCGGGTAGAAGTGGTCCCAGTTGTAGATCCGGTCGGCGCCGAGGTCGTCCGCCTCGACCCACGTGCGCTTCATCGCGTCGTAGTCGCCGTGCTGGGGGATCACCTGGAGGCCGATCGTCACCCGTGGCATCGTCCTGCGAACCCTAGCGGCCGGCTCAGGCCGCGCCCGCGCCTACGCGCCACTTCTCCACAGGCAGTGCCTGGCACTCCAGGTGTGACGAATGCGTGACGGTTCGTCCACGGGAGCCGACGAGCGGGTCAGTCGAAGAAGGTGTCCTCGTGCCGGTAGGCGGGGGCGCAGCAGCAGAGGAAGCGAGCCCCGTCGGCGCCGGCCCGGATCTGGTGCCACGCGCCCGGGGGGATCAGAACCGCGTCCCCGCGCCGCACGGTGCGCCGCTCGCCGTCCAATTCCATCTCCCCGTCGCCCTCGACGAGGTAGTAGATCTCCTCGGCCTCGGCGTGACGGTGGCGCCGCGTGGCCTGGCCGGGGTCCAGCGTCGCCTCGGCCAGGCTCTGGTTGCGCACCGGAGCGGTCACGACGCCGATCAGCTCGCGGATGGTGCTCCCGTCCGCGGTCGTGAAGGGCTCGGCGCCCTCGATCGGCCGCACGATCACGCGCCGAACGCTACTCGACGGCGACGACCGGCGGGCTCTTCTTCTTCTGCGGGCCGGGGGAGAAGCCGATCTCCGCGCCGGTCAGCCTCGCGTACCGGGTGCAGTCGACGCTGCTCGCGGCAACCCTCCGCACCGCCGCCCGGAACGGCTGGTACGAGGGCTTCGGGGTGAGGTCCGCCCACAGCAGGCCGGACTGCCAGCCGCCCAGGCTCGGCTCGTCGGCGAGCTCGAAGTTGAAGAAGGCCCTGACGCCAGGCTGGCAGTACGCGAGCTGGAGCGCGTCCGAGAGCTGCGTCGCCTGGTCGGGAGCGGAGCCGCCGTCCGAGATCGCCGCCGCGCGGGTGAACACCGGTGGGAGCGCCCGCGGGTCGGTCTCCGTGCCGCGGTAGAGCGCGGCCTTCGCCGGGTCGACCGTCGTCTGGAAGCCCTGCTCCATGTACCAGATGCTGACCCGGCCCTGGCCCGGGAGTGGCTGCCCGGTGCCGCCGAAGGCCGCCTGGAGAACCCCCATCAACCTGTCGTAGTCGCCTTCGGTGATCGCCGTCGACCCCGGATGCCGCCACCAGGGCCGGTCGGCGTTCGAGACCGGGTACGGGTTGTGCCCGACCGTGTCGAGGATCGGCCCGCGGCGGCCGCTCAGCCGGTAGGCCTCGCCGAGCTTGCGGTAGAAGTTGACGGGAGAGTGCGAGACGTTGCCGGAGGCGAAAGGGCTGTCGTTGCCGCGCGGAGCGGAGGCGGCGATCACGTTCACGCTCGGCCGCGCGGCGTGCAGGACGTCCCAGCAGCGCGCGAGCAGCGCCTCGTACGAGGCCGGCGCGAGACTCGTGCCGTCGCCGGCGTACTGCGGACGCCAGAAGCGGCTCGAGTTCGGCTCGTTCCAGATCACCACGTCGCCGACGCCCGGATAGCGGCGGAGCAGGCTGGAGACGAAGGCGCAGTAGTCGCCGCGCGAGGCCTCGGTCTGAGGGGCCGCCTCGGCGCGGCCGTACACGGCGAGCACGACCCGGAGGCCGCCGCCCCAGGTGGAGAGGATCATCCGGTCGACCGGCTGGCGGTCGGCGACGCTCAGGCGCGTCTCGCCCGGCTGCCACGGGACTGTGACGCGAACGGCGCGGATCCCGAGATCGTGGGCGTACCCGAGCGCGCGCTGGGCGGTGGACGAGTCCGACCACTTCAGCGTGTCGTCGGCGACGCCGACCAGCAGGCCCGGCGCGGCATGCGCCGGAGCGGCCAGCACGCAGGCGAGCGCCGCCCAGGTTGCCAGAGTCCGACCGGTGCGTCGCACGCCCTTTCCATCGGCGCAGGGGGCGGAGTTCCTGAGGGCCGGCGTGACTGAGACGTATCCCTGGTCGTGGTACTCCGACCCGGCCCTGCTCGCAATCGAGCGCGAGCGCATCTTCCGCCCCGCGTGGCACTACGCCTGTCACGCCGACCGCCTGCCCGAGCCGGGCTCGTACTTCGCGTGTACCACCGGCGGCCTGCCCGTCGTCGTCACCCGTGGCAGCGGCGACGACCTGCGCGCGTTCGTGAACGTCTGCCGCCACCGTGGAGCCGAGCTCGCCGCCGGCGAAGGGCGGCGCGAGACGATCCAGTGCCCGTACCACGCCTGGACCTACGGCCTCGACGGACGGCTGCGGACCGCGCCGCGCGCCGACCGTGAGCCGGGGTTCGACCCGGTCGGGCTGGAGCTGGCCCCTCTGCGTCTCGAGCGGTGGGGGCCGTTCCTGCTCGTCTGTGCCGAACCGGACGCGCCGCTCCCGGCGCCCCTCGCCGCGCTCCGGCTGCCGTTCGACCCCGAGGGGCTCGTCTTCCGCGAGCGCGTCGACTCCACGCTCGCGGCGAACTGGAAGATCGCGGTCGAGAACTACCTCGAGTGCTAGGCCTGCGGGATCGTCCGCGCAGTTGCTACTGTTGCAAACGCCCTACGCAAAGCCAGACGGCTGAGCGGCCGCGGCGTGCCCTGTGCGGCACGCGCCCCCCGTGGCTGACCGCTCCGGTCGTCGCCAGTACGAGGAAGGAGAATCCCACGTCGACACGTACGTCCCTGCTCGCCGTGCTCGCGCTCCTCGCGGTGGGGCTGATTCCGCAGGCCGCCGCCCGGGAGCGCACCGCGAAGCACGCCGCGAGGCCGGATGCCGTCCTCATGTCGCGGCTGCTCACCGGAATCGAAAGGCGACGCGACGAGACGTGGCGATGGGAGCGGATGATGCACAGCCGGCGCACGCCGTTCCGCGACTCCGCCCGTCGCGCGGCCACCCTCGACTACCGGCGCTGGGTGCTCGACCTCTGGCGGAGGCGCGCCCGTGCGGCCAGGCGCCGGGCGCAGCACCCGCCGCACAAGGCGCAGTGGCTCTGCATCCACCGGTACGAGGGCTCGTGGACCGATCCGCGGGCGCCCTACTACGGCGGTCTGCAGATGGACATCGAGTTCCAGCGGAGGTACGCGCGCAGGCTCCTGCGGGCGAAAGGCACGGCCGACCACTGGATGCCGCTCGAGCAGATGTGGGTCGCCGAGCGCGCCTACCGGACGCGTGGCTTCTGGCCCTGGCCGAATACCGCAAGATGGTGTGGACTCCTGTAGCAATGGCGGTTAGGCTCGGAGAGGAACGGGCAGTCCCCTCCTGGGAGAACGCATGGACCGGCTGACAGCGCTCATCGACCGAGCCGAGGAGCAGGGTTGCGTCAACCTGTCTCAGTTCAGCGAGCTGCTCCAGGAGCTCGACCTCGACGACGAGGAGCTCTCGCGCGTCTACGAGGACCTCTCCGAGCGCGGAATCGAGCTCAGCGACGACTGCGGCCACGTCCGCGAGGAGAACGCGACCTTCGTCAACGGCGACCTCGCGCATGCGACCACCGACGCGCTCCAGCTCTTCCTCAACGAGGCCGGCCGCTACAAGCTGCTCACGGCCGACGAGGAGGTCGAGCTGGCCAAGCGGATCGAGCGCGGCGACAAGAAGGCGAAGGACCTGATGATCAACTCGAACCTGCGCCTGGTCGTCTCGATCGCGAAGCGCTACCAGGGGCACGGGTTGTCGCTGCTCGACCTGATCCAGGAGGGGATCATCGGGCTGATCCGGGCGGTGGAGAAGTTCGACTACCGGAAGGGGTTCAAGTTCTCCACCTACGCGACGTGGTGGATTCGCCAGGCCGTGCAGCGCGGGGTCGCGAACAAGTCGCGGACGATTCGCATCCCGGTGCACATCGTCGAGCGCGAGCAGAAGATCGCCCGCGCCGAGCGCGAGCTGGTGGTCAAGCTCGGCCGGCAGCCGACCGACCAGGAGCTGGCGAAGGCGGCGAAGCTGCCGCTGAAGCAGGTGCACGAGGTGAAGGCCGCGGCGCGCGCGGTGACGAGCCTCGACAAGCCGATCGGCGAGGACGAGTCGGGCTCGTACGGCGACCTGTTCGCCTCGGAGCACGGGCACACCGAGGAAGAGGTCGAGGTCAGCCTGCGCCAGGAGACGCTGCGAAGGGCACTGGGCGAGCTGCCCGAGCGCGAGCGCACGGTCCTCCAGCTCCGCTACGGGCTCGACGGCGGCCAGGAGCCGATGTCGCTCGAGGCGATCGGCAAGGAGCTGGGCGTGACGCGGGAGCGGGTCCGGCAGATCGAGGCGAACGCGCTCGAGACGCTCTCGATGCTGCGCGAGGTCGCGGGGCTCCGGGAAGCCGCGTAGCCGGCGCGCCCGGCCGGCTGCTAGCTCGGCACCACGCCGAGGCCCTCAGCGATCACGAAGAAGGCCCGGCCGAACGGCGAGCTCGCCGTGCGGTTCCTGACATCGTGCCAGTCGATCTGCTCGCGCAGCGCGCGGGCGATCTCCAGACAGCTGCGGTAGTTGATCGTGTGCTCGGTCATGGCCATCAGCTTCGTGACGAGCAGGTCCTCCGGCCGCATCACGCGCATCGTCATCGCGTCGACCTCCCGCTCCTCGCCGCGCGCGATCACCTCGTCGGTCACCTCGAGACCGGCAGGCGCGAAGATCAGGTCGATCATCACGTCCGCGTCATGGGCCTTCAGCAGCCACGGCTCGGGCGGATGCTCCGGGCGCATCCCGATGCCGACCAGCAGGTCGAGGGCCCGCTCGGCGTCCTCGGGCTTGACCACCAGGTCGAGATCGTGCTCGGTCGGGGGGCCGCCGCGGGCCCACGAGGCGACGCCGCCGGCGACCAGGAAGGGGACGCCGGCGTCGCGAAGCACGGCCGCCGCCCGCTTCAGCGTGGCGAGCATGCCGCCGTTGTCCGTCGAGGCCACGGCGATGCGATACCCGCGGCCGATTCGCATGTAACCGGGCGCGGGCGGGCACGATGCCGTCGTGCAGGAGGGAGCGCCCATCCGGATCGCCGCCGCGGGCGACCTGCACGCCTCGGAGCGCGTCCGCGACTCGCTGGGGGCGGCTTTCGCGGCGCTCGACCCGGCGATCCAGCTCGTCCTGCTCGCGGGCGACCTGACCACCTGCGGCGACCCGGCCGAGGCGGCGGTGCTCGCGGAGGCGTGCAGCGGGCTCGGCATCCCGGTCTGCGCGGTGCTCGGCAATCACGACTGGCACCTGAACCGCACGCACGAGGTCGTCGCCGTCCTCACCGACGCCGGGATCCGCGTGCTGGAGCGCGGCTCGATCCTGCTCGACCTCGGCGGCCTCCGGATCGGCGTGGTCGGCCTCAAGGGTTTCGTCGGCGGCTTTCCCGACTACGTGCTGCCCGACTTCGGGGAGCCGCTCCTGCGGCAGGTGTACGCCGAGACCACGGAGGACGTGACCGCGCTCGACCGCGAGCTCGCGGCGGTGGAGGACTGCGACCTGAGGATCGTGCTGCTGCACTACGCGCCGACGACGACGACCCTCGAGGGCGAGCCGCGCGGAATCTGGGCCTTCCTCGGGAGCGACCGTCTCGCCGGCCCGATCGCGAAGCACGCGCCCGACCTCGTCCTCCACGGCCACGCCCACGCGGGCACGTTCGAGGGCTTCGTCGGCCGCGTGCCCGTGTACAACGTCGCCACCCACGTCACCGGGAAGGACTTCTGCGTCTTCGAGCTCGGCGCCGGGCGGCGGCCCCGCGCCGAGCACCCGGCGGAGGCGCGGGCGGAGTAGCGTCAGTGCCCGACGACCTGGACGAGCCAGCGCCGGTCGCGTTCCCGGTCGAGCTCGATGAAGAGCACCCGCTGGTAGGTGCCGAGCTGGAGCTCGCCGTTCCGGATCGGAACAGACTCCCCCGCAGTGCCGAGCAGCATCGCCATGCAGTGGGAGTGTCCGTTGCCGATGTCCTGGTCCTCCGGGCAGATGTTCTCGGTGCGCCGGTCCCAGTCGTCGTGCGCGTAGTAGTTCTCGCGCGGGACCAGCCGGAGGAGGAGGTCGGCGAAGTCCTCCAGGAAGCCGCGCTCGAACTCGTTCACCCGCACGCAGCAGGTCGTGTGCGGCGAGTAGACGCAGGCGATCCCGTCCCGGACGCCGCTCTCGCGCACGGCCTCGACGACGTCGTCGGTGATGTCGCGAACGTGCAGGCCGCCCGTCGTGCGCAGCTGCGTTTCCCGCTGGTAGACCTTCACCGGCCTTTCACCTCCGAGTCGCGGTTTGCCCGAACCGGCGTATTCTGCTCGATCGGCGCACGTTCCGCCACGGCGGGACCCGAGGCCGCCGGCGGCGGCTCGGGTTACGCTGACCGCGCGGGCCCGTAGCTCAGCTGGTCAGAGCAGCGGACTCATAATCCGTTGGTCCCTGGTTCGAATCCAGGCGGGCCCACTCTCGCGCCTGACCACGAACGACCGGAGTCGACCTGAGGCCGGCGCTCGACCAGAGGCGACCTGCGGCGACGCGAGCCTGCTCGGCCAGGACGATCGTCCGCGCCGCTCCCAGGATTCGTGTCAGTACCAGAACGGCTGGTCTGCGAGAAGCGGCTCGATGTCGAAGCGGACGCGGCGGAGCTCGCGGCCGGTGCGCAGATCGAGCAGCGTGCCGCGGCGGAAGAGGTGACTGTCGGCGGCGCCGCCGACCATGACGCGGCCGCCCGCGAGCGAGACCGGATTATCCCCGTACAGGACCGAGACGGGCTCATCACCGTACCGGTGGTAGCGGCGGCTTCCGTCGAGGTTGTAGACGGTCAGTCCGTTGCCGGAGACCTTCTGGCTGCGCGAGTCCCAGAGTGACCCGTATGCGACGAGCGCGTCCGACGCGAGCATGGCGTTCGTCGCCTTCGAATCGAGCGTGTGGATGCTCCAGGTGCGGGTGTCGATCAGCTTCAGCCCTGCCGGCGTCTGCCACTCGGCTTCCCTGCCCCCCGAGCCGACCCTGCCGTAGCCGTCGAAGCCGGTAACCGCGAGCAGGCCGTTGCCGAGCCAGAGCGCCTGCCGGCTCGGCCCTTCGTCCGCTTTCGCCTTCGCCTTCGGCTCCAGCCAATCGCGCAGCCGGCCGAGCAGCGAGATCGGCTGCGAGAGATGGTGGTAACGCACTTGCAGGCTGTGCAGGTCGACCTCGGCGACCGGCTCGCCAGCCTGGACGATGAACGCGCGAGCGCCGGCCGGGTCGATCGCGAGTCCCGGGTTCCAGATGTCGGTGATGCCCCCGGCGCGGCCGTCCAAGCCGGAGCGGATCTGGTCGAGACGTGCGGAGCGGACGTGGCCGTCCGCGCCGACGACCATGAGCCGAGAGGCTCCGAGGGAGCGCCCGGGCGGGCCTAGCACGAGCACCAGGCTCCGCCGGAACCGCTCGCCCGCCTGAAGCGAGCCGTAGAGCTGCCGCTGCCAGAGCAGACGAGGCTTCCGAGCGTCGATGCCCGCGACGGTCGTATCGCCGAGCCCGCAGCAGCCCGGGCTGACGACCACCGCTAGCACGCGGCTCGGCCCCGCCCAGGCGGTACCGAACACCGAGCCACGCGCGAGGCGCACCCTGACGTCGCCGACCACTCGCCAGCGGCGAAGGTCGACGAGGCGGACCTCTGCGCTGCCGTCGCTTCCGATCGCGAGCTTTGCCCGGTCCGGCGAGAAACTCCATCCGAACGTGTGACGGTCAAGAGGCAGACCTCCCCCCGGAAGCGCGTGCAAGGTCTGCGGATCGAGGCGGACGAGGCCCTCGCGGGCGATGCCGAACAGCGGTGTCAGGGCACGATCGCCGCCCACGCCCGTCGCGCCGAGCGCGCCAGGGGCCCTGGAGATGTCGCGCCAAACTGTGGTGGCGGATGCGGCGGCGAGGACGCCAATCGTAAGCAGCGCAGCGAGCGTAGAACGGCGGCTCACGTTCGGAATACGCGTCGGCATGCGCACCAGGTCCCTACCCGGCGAGCGTGACGATCGCGCGTGCGTAGCGGCGGGCAACCGCGTTCGAGAGCTCGCCGGCGGGGAGCTCGACGACGAAGGCGCTCGTCCCGGGGTAGCGGTGGTTCTGCCAGTTCGGGGCGGTGCCCGCGAGCCAGGGGAGGCGGCGGAAGGGGAGCCCGACCAGCCTGGCGTAGCTGCGGGCGGCCGGGACGCTCCCGCCCCAGGCGCGGACGAGGTCGGCGGGCTGGTGGAACCAGATCGTCACGTGCGGGCGGATGCGTTCGATCAGCGCCCGCGCGATCCGCGTCTCCGGCTCCGAGAGCGGATGCGGCCCCGACCACTGCGGCGAGCCCGGCCGGCCGATGCGTTCCCAACCGGCGGCGAAGTTGCGGTTCAGGTCGACCCCGTGCGCGTTCTGGCGGCGCCCGGCGGCGAGCCCGTCCGGGTTCAGGTCCTGGACGACCCAGACGCCGCCACGGATCCCGAACGGGTCGTTCAGGAGCGCGAGGGTTATCTTCATGCCGGCGCACTCGTCTCCGTGGATGCAGCCGACGACGAGCAGCCGGCGGGAGGCGTGCGGGTTGCCGAGCTGGAAGGCGCGGATCGGCCGGCCCTGGACGGAGCGGCCGACCACGGAGGCGTGCGAGCGGTTCGGAAGCGCGGGCGCCGTCGTCCGCAGCGTCTCCAGCGTGCGGACCGCGAGCCGCCTCGTCGCCTGCGACGCACCCGCGCCGAAGGCGGCGAAGGCCTGGAACTGGTGGCCGTGGAGGACGAACGTCAGCGAGCTGCCGATCCCGAACCCCTCCATTGCCCGCGGCGGCGGAAGTCGCAGCGGCCGGGGAGGCGGCGGCAGCTTCCTGTGAGCCTGCCCATAGTCGGTGATCCAGACGAACGCCTGCCCGGGTGCTCGACGCGAGTACGGTCCGTGAAGCTCCCAGCCGGCGATCGGCAGCGAGCTGACGACCACGCCCGCCTCCGGCCAGCGCGCTGCGTGCCAGCCGGGCGGGTAGTGGAGCTCGTACCCGGCGATCGGGCTCCTGATCACCCGCCATTGCGCGTCCGTGCCCGAGCCGGCGAGGAACGCAAGCGCGGCCGCGGCCAGCAGCGTCGTCCGCACCCGTCTACCCCCAGCCGGGGTGCAGCCAGACGGAGACGGTGGTCGTCGTCGTCGCACCGCCGGCGTAGAAAGCGGTGAGGCCGACACGGACGCGACGCGGATGCTTCCCGATCCACCCGTAGCGGCCGGCGTCGGGGCGCACCTTCAATGCCCCGTTGAGGAGGCCGGCCGGGTGGAGGAAGCCCTGGAGGTACTGGCCGCGTGCGCCGTAGTACGTCCCCGGGGCGTAGCGGATCCCGGCCGGGATGCGCATCGGCACCGGCCGGCCGTTGATCGTCGCGGTCAGCCGCGACGCCGGGCGGGTCAGCCAGACGGCCAGGCCGACCCGATCGCAGCGGATGTCGTTCGCGAACGGGCAGGCGACGCCGGCGTAGGGCGGATGCCGCAGCCGAAGTCGCTCGGCTCCAGCCGCACCCCCGGCGAGCGCGAGCGTCGCCGCCGCCGCGAGCAGCGCGGGCGCGAATTTAGCCCGGCCGGCCATTGGGCGTGCAGCACCAGCCGTCGACGGTCGGGAAGCTGCCGGGACGGCGGGCGCCGGGGTTGAACTGGCTGGTGATGTCGGAGACGGCGACGAGCTTCTGCGCGCCGGCGGCGCGGATGAAGAGCCACTGGTCGGCACTCCGCCAGGCGACGAGCAGCCAGCGGCCGTCCGGCGACCAGGCGAGATCGGAGAAGACGCCCGCGCCCGCGAACAGCCTGCGGGCGGCGTTCCCGTCCGGGCGCAGCGACGGGTAGAGCCAGAGCACGCTGCCGAGCCTGGTGCGCTGGACGACGGCGATCCTGCGGCCGTCGGGGGCGAAGGCGGCAGTGACGACCGGCGCCGCGGCCGGATCGAGGATCTCCCCGGCGGGCGTGCCGTCCGCCTGATAGAGGGTGAGCGACGAGGGGCCGACGGCGAGCAGGTAGCCGCCGTCCGCCGACCAGGCGAGCGAGCGCGGCGGTTGCGCCGGCCGAGCGCGCCAGAGCAGTCGCGCCTGGTCGGCCGCGTACGTTCGGATCTCTCCGTGCCGGTCGCTGAACGTGAGGACGTGGTCCGCGCCCGGCCTCCAGGCGGGCCGGACCGCGGCGACCCCGTCGGCGATCGCGTGGTCGCTGGTCGCGTCGCCGGCGACGACGTGCAAGACGGAGCCGGTGACGTAGGCGATCCGGTAGCCGTCCGGCGACCAGCGGGCTTCGTGCACCGGCTGCGCCCGGGTGATCGTCCAGCGCACGTTTCCCTTCGGGTCGACTGCGACCAGTTGCCGGCCGCGGGTGGCGACCTCGAACAGCCCATGCGGCGACCAGCCCGCGGCCGCGTACGCGCCCAGGTGGCGCTTTGACCCATCCTGATTGACGATCCAGGGGCCGCTCGCGCCGGCGACGAGCAGGCGCCCCGGCGCCGGCAGCGAAAGGAGCGCCGGGGCCGCCCGCTTGACGCCGACCACCTTCTCCCGGCCGACGGCATCGCGAATCGAATTCACCAGCGCCCGCCCCGGCGGGCTGGCGATCACCGCCGCAACCGCGGCCGCCACCACAGCCGCCGCCAACGGGCGCGCGTGCCGGCGCGGCCAGAAGACCGCCTCGCGCTCGTCGTAGGCGCCGCGCACCACCCGCCAGGCCCGCTCCTCCGCCTCCGGCCCGTCCGGGAGCGGCGTCGAGGCGAGCCCCCTGCGGAGCTGCCGCTCGTTCACCGCATCTCCTCGGCGGTCAGCAGGCGGCCGAGCGTGTCGAGGGCGCGGCGCATCCGCGAGTTGACGGTTCCGCGCGGTAGCTCGAGCAGCTCGGCGATCTCGCCCGGCGTGTAGTCGAGCAGGTAGCGGAGCACGATCACCGCCCGATGGTCAGGGGAGAGCTGCGCGAGCGCGCGCAGCACCGGCGGCGCCTCCAGCTCCGGCTCCGCCGGCGCCGCGGACGGGTTGCCGCCGGCGGCGAGCGCCAGCTCGCGGGCAGGCTCGCCGACCTCGCCGCGCAGCGCCCGGGCGCGGGCGAAGTCGATCGCCCGGTTAACGACGATCCGGTGCAGCCAGGGCCCGAACGGCCGCCGCCGGTCGAAGCGGTCGAGATGACGAACGGCGGCCAGGAACGCCTCCTGGGCGACGTCCTCCGCGGCGGCGGCGTCGTGGACGACCAGATAGGCGGCCCGGCGGGCGCGGGGCCAGTGGTGGCGGAAGAGCTTCTCCAGGTCCGCGGCTCGCCCCGCCTGGGCGCCGCGCACCCAGGAACGCTCGTCGCTGCCGAAGCCGAGCATCCGCTGGCGACTATACGAACCGCTCCGAGCAGAAGGTCCATCCCGAACAGGTACGGATCGCAGGGCCGCTCAGGTCCAGGCAGCGTTCACCACCGTCGCGCCGCTGCCAGCGAGATGCGCGGCCAGCCCGGAGAGATCGACCGGCCGGCGTCGCCGCAAGGTGTCGATCGCGACCACTGGGCCCTCGCTCGGAGCGTAGAGCAGCCAGCGGCCGTGCCAGGCGAGATCACGGAGCGCTCACAGATCGCGAACCGGAGCCGGCGCCGGTACACGAGGGCCGGCCGCGTCTTGTCCGCACGCAGGACGTAGACGGAGTCGGTGCCGCGCGAGCTTCTCCTCCTGACCGTGAAGGCGACCGCGCCACCGTCCGGCGACACGCGCAGGCCGCTGTCGGCGCCGACATACAGGCGGCCGGCGGCAGCGCCCGGGAACGCGGCGCGGGCGAAGAGCGAGCCGTCCGAGCGGAGGACGGTGATCCGATCGGCGGTGACCTTGCCGTCGACGATCCCGACCAGCCCGCCCGGGAGCGGGCTGACCAGCCCAACGGGGACAGCCCACGCGCGAGCGTGCGTCGGTGCAGGCCGTCGCTGCGGCGCAGCACTCCGTCGCGCCCCAGGTAAAGGATGGTGCTGCTCGCGCGGTCGAAGGCGAACGTCGAGAGCCGGTTGGCGATCGTTCCCACCAGGCGGCCGGCGCCGTCGCGAACGAGCAGCTGCGGCGAGCCGGCTCCGGGGTTCGAGGTGACGAGCAGGCCTGTGTGCGTCCAGCCGAGCGGGTACTCGCGAGCGCGTCGTCGATCATGCGCCTGCCCCGGCGCCGCCTCGGTCGCCGCCGACGGCGGGCTCGTCGTCACCTGCCAAGGCCGCTACGACCAGCGCTCCGAGCAGGCGCGCGGCAGCGGGGCTCTCGTCTTCACGAGCACCGGTAGGTTCAGCTACCGCGCCCTCCCTGGCGAGCGCGTCGCAGGCATCCGCATCGACGGACGCTACGCCTATATCCAGCGGGCACTCGGCTTCGGCGAGGCCTTCGACCTGCGCACCGGCAAACAGACCGCTTGCGCCATCGACAGCGGCCTCGCCGCAGCCTTATCCTCGGCGATCGCGGGCCGTGAGCTCCGTCCGCACGGCGGCGCGGAACCTCGAATGAGTCGAATGGTGTAGAACGAGCATGAAGATCGCCGCCGCCGCTGTCGCGCTCGCCCTCTTCCTGGCTCCGACTGCGAGCGCGAAGGTCAAGCTGTGGCTGACGCTCAGCGACCGGACGCCCGCTGTTCGCCAGCCGGTCACGGTTGTCCTCCACTCCGAGGTGCGTCTCGACTTCAACCTGAAGCTGATCGCTGTCGCGCCGGGGAAGGATTGGTTCGACGTCGTCGGTACGGTCACGGGCGACTCGCGCGAGGCGAGGGCGACGATCCCCCGGGACGGTTTCGCAATCCCGGTCGTTCGCCTCGCTCCGAAGCGCTGGCGGGCGGTTGTGCGGTTCCCGCGCCCGGGCAGGTGGCGGCTGGTGATCCCGAACGAAGCGCCCACGGGGATCATGCTCCCGCCGCCGGTGATGGTGCCGGTTGCGGTGCGGTAGACCGTCCCGGGTCAGTCGACGTTCGCCCGGAACCACTCCCAGACGCCGCGGCGGAGCGGATACAGGCGTCCGTTCGCGTAGACGCCGTCCGGGCAGAGGAGGAAATCCCGCGGTCGCCGGGCGGCGGCAGGTCCTCGCCAGCGTCCGCTGAAGGCGTAGCACGCACGCGGCCGCGGCGCCGGGCGGCCCGTCCGGTCGAGCGCCATCTCCACCGGGTCTCTCAGCGCGTCGGCTGTCGTGATCCAGCCGGTGAGACGGCCGTGGTAGCTGATCGTCGCGAGCACCGTCGGGCGCACATCGAACCGGGGCAGCGCACGTGCGGGAGCGAGGAGGCGGACGAGCGCAGGGCTGATGCGTCCGCACCACCACTCGTACCTCGGCCAGTCGAGCGCCGAGCACTCCGGCTCCAGGTAGTAGCGGGCCGGATTGGCCGGGAAGTCGCCCGGCCCGACGAAGAACAGGCGCAGATACCTGCCGCGGAGGGGCTCGCGCGAGCCACGCGAGCTCAGCAGCCCGTCGATAACGGATTCGCTCGCACGCACCTCGACCCAGCGGCCGTCCGAGCCGACGAGCACCGCCCGCGTGAAGCCCTTCGCCTGTGCCGATCCGGGCAGGCTCAGGGCGAGGGCGGCAAGGAGCATGAGCATGATCGTGCGCATGTGACGCCGACATGCGGTCACCGGGGCGAGGGTAGGCGCAGCCGGTCGAGGGCCTGCTGCGCCTGGGCGCGCAGCGTCGGCGTCGGTCGCGATCCGAAGTAGACGCGAACGATCACCGAGTAGGCGTCGGTGGGGCCGAGGCCGGTGAGCTCGTATTCGCCGCCGGCGACACGGGCGGCTTCGCAGCAGTCGAACCGCTTGGCTTGTGCGAGGTGGAGCTGGAGCGGCTTCTTCCCGCGCTCGGCGGGCTGGTAGATCACCGCCCAGACGATCACGGCGTCACGGGGGAGGTGGACGAGCGTGCGGTTGGGCGGGTCGGCTGTCGACGGGTCGCGGTAGCGGACGTTCCTCGCAGTCCACGCCGACGACTCGAGCGGAATCGTTGCAGTCCTGCTCCGGCCCGCGTACTGCGAGCGGACGGTGCCACTCGCGCCCGTGTGCCAGTCGGCGAGCGGCCGGAAGGCGAGGGGGTGCGTCCAGGGCGCGAGCGTGGCGGCGACGAGCAGCGCGATCATGACCGGCGGACTCTGAGGCTGTCGAGGATCCGGAGGACGGTGGCTCGCGTCGTCGGGCTCGCCCGGCTGCCGAAGGCGACGTGGATCTGGAAGAACCTCCCCGCTTGCCTGAAGCGGAGGACGTAGCTGGGGCCGAGGCACTCGAAGTGAGCGAAGCGGGTGAGCTTGAAATGGTTCAGGCGAGGCGGGAACTGATGCAGGGCCCGGCCCGTGATGCTGCCGTACTCCCAGCCGAAAATGAACGCGCCTCTCGGCGGCATCCGGTCGAGCGCCTCCTTCGGCTCGCAGCCGTCGGCGCCCCGGTAGTTCCGGGGCAAGGGGTAGGAGGCGACGGCGAGGACCTGCGGCGGCGAGGTGACCGGCGTCAGCGCGTGCGTGGTCGCGAACCAGCCGTGCGGGTAGCGGACGCTGAGCCCGTTCGCGCTGAACGTGTGCCAGCCGGTCGGGGCGGTGCCGAGGGCGACCGCGCTGAACAGGACGGCGAGGGGCGTCACACGACGGGTACGGGCGGCGCCGCCACGGAGGTCCGAACGGCGTTACTTTCGTAGACGGTGAGCGAGAAGGAGGGTGTGCGCGATCTGGTCGAGCTCGCGTTTCGCCGCCACTACGGGCAGGTGTTTCGCTACCTGCGCCGGCGGACGGGGAGCGACGAGGCGGCCGAGGAGCTCGCGCAGCTCGTGTTCGCTGATGCCGCGGCGGGGCTGGAGCGGTTCAAGCCGGGAGCGACGCCGGTGCTGGCCTGGCTGTACACGGTTGCGCAGCGGCGGCTGGCGGATCGCGCACGCCGGCTCGCGCGGAGCGGCGAGTCGCTGGCCGAGCTGGCGCGCTCGCGGCTGGAGCTGGTCGAGCCGGTCGAGTACGGGCCGGACGTTGCCGGGGCGGTGCGGGCGGCGCTGGACCGGCTGCCGGTCGAGCAGCGACGGGTGGTGGTGTTGAAGCTCTTGCATGGCTGCTCGTTCGCGGAGATCGCCGAGCGGGTCGGCTCCACGGAGGCGGCGTGCAAGATGCGCTTCGGCCGCGGCTTGGAGGCGGTCCGCGCTGAGCTGGAGCGGGAGGGGATCGAGCCGTGAGGAAGCGGGCGGAGCTCGATGTCGAGGCCGTCGAGCTGCTGTGCGACTCGCCGGATCTGCTCGCTGTCGCGGACGCGATCGCGACGACCCAGCGGCGGCCGCGCCGCTCGCGCACGGTCGTGCGGTTGCTCGCGGCTGCGGCGACGCTCGTCGTTGCTGGTGTCATCGTGTCGGTGGTCGCGCCCTGGCAGGGGCACGGCGGCGGGCTGGTCGACCGGGCGCTGGCCGCGATCGGAGACGGCCCGGTGCTGCATGCGGTGATCGCGAGCGAGGTGCCGGGCGAGTCGGTCGTCGACCTGCGGACGGGTGCGCGCTCGCCGGTCGAGCAACGGCTCGAGTACTGGTACGACGCCGACCGGCAGCTGCTCCGGGCCGAGGCGTGGAAGCAGGGCTTGCTGGTCGCGGACATCGTGCAGGGGCCGAACGGGGGGCAGACGAACGCAGGGCCGGTGGTCGGCGCGCCGCCGGGGCAGGCGCCGGTGGTCGACCCGGCGCTGACCGGGTTCGTGAGCGGCTACGGCGACGCGCTCCGAAGCGGCGCCGCCCGCGAGGTCGGCCGCGGCACCCTCGACGGCCGGGCCGTGGTCTGGCTGCGCCTCGACGCGCAGGGCTTCCACGAGCGGCTGGCGATCGACGCCGAGAGCTACCGGCCGCTCGTGATCGAGCGCGAGAGCGCCGGCGGGCTCGCACCGGTCTGGCGCGTGCAAGAGATCGAGACGGTCGGCCGCGACCAGGCGGACTTCGCCGCGCCGCAGCCGGGGCCGCCGACGCCGGTCAGCGGCCAGGCACAGGCGGTGCGCCCGCTCTCCTCCTCCCAGGCCGAGAGCGTGCTGGGCTGGACGCCGCTCTGGCTGGGCGAGTCGTTCGCCGACACGGCGCTGCAGTCGATCCAGCTGATGCGCCTCACGAGCGGCTACGGCCCCTCCGCTGGAATCCCACCGGAGCAGAGCGAGGGCGTCTCGCTCAGCTACGGCGACCGCGCCAACCTGATCACGATCGCAGAGGCCGTCCAGCCAGAGCCGGCGAACGGCTTCCTGAGCGGACGCACGTTCAGCGGCAGCCCACTGCCCCAGCCGGGGACGGCGAACGTCGTCGTCGCGCAGGGCGGGAACACGCCGTCGTGCACCGCGCAGCTCCAGCAGGCGGGCGTCTGGGTGACGATCACCGCGACCGGCTCCGACTGCGTGAAAGCCGCCGAAGCGCTCCGGCCGATCGGATCCGGATGAGCAGTCGCCTCGCGAAGATCGCGGCCGTCTGCGCGCTCGCCGGCGCGATTGCAGGCGTCCTCGTTGGGCTTGGCGCCGGCGCCGGGCACCGCGAGGTGGCGGCGGCAGCCTACGCGATCGAGCGGCCGAGTTCGAACGGGCACTCGTTCCTTGTCCGCATCGACCCACGCACGTTGCGCCCAGTCGGGAATGCCCGGCTCGACCTCGGCGCCGACGCGGCGCCACCGTCGCGCTCCCCGGACGGGACCGGCGCCGCATTCTCTGCCTGGCCGAGCGCAGAGCTCCGTTTCGTCGACTTGCCGCGTCTGCGTGCGCTCGGCACGGTCGCAGCTGCCGGAGAGGGCGCCTTCATCAAGGCAGACGGGTGGCTGACCGCCGACCGGTTGGTCGCGCTGGTGCAGAGGAACCGCGGCCAGTACAAGAGCATCGTCGCCAGCCGGGAGGCCGTTGTGGTCGACCCGCTCGCACGCACGGTAATTGGCCGCGTCCCGGTGGGAGATCTGCGTGCTCTGCTCGGAAGCGCCCAAGCCGGTGACAAGCTCGTCCTCCTGTTCGGTGCCGGGACGCTGAAACACGGTCCGGTTTGGATCGGCGTGATCGGCGTGGACGGCCGCTTCCGCGAGACGGCGATCGACATCGGGCGCGCGCCGGACCGGCGCAGCACCGCGCTCGCCGTCGACGCGCAAGGAAACCACGCCTACCTCTTCGCCGCCGGCGCCTCGCTTGCCGAGGTCGACCTCGACACGCTCCAGGTCACTCGGCACACGATCGCTGGCGCGCCGACGCTCACCACCGCGCGCGGCAATTCGTTTCGCCAGCTGGGATGGGTCGACGAACACACGCTCGCCCTCGGCGGTGCAAACACCGTCACCGCCGGAGGAAAAGAGACGGCGACAGGCATGGGGCTCGCCTTGGTCGACACGCGAAGCTGGCAAGCCCGCGTGATCGACTCGAAGGCATCGGGTTTCTCGATCAGCGCGAGCACGCTGGTCGCGTTCCAGTGGAACGGCGGTGGCCTCACCGCCTACGGCCTCGACGGCACCCGCCGCTTCCACCGCTACGACCGCCAGGCGGTGTACGCGAACGTCTTCCGCGAGGTCGCGGTCGTCTCGAAACCGTTCGGGATCGGACAGCCGCTGGTCGTAGGCCCGAACCGGATGAAGAGCGACGTCCTCTCGCTCGCCACCGGGCGAGTGATCGGCCGCGTCCCCTACAACCTCCAGCCGCTGGCCGACCCGCCGAACCTGCGCCTCGCCGCCCGCACCAACCAGAAGGCGAGCGGGAACGAGGAGCCGCTGACCGTCGATGGGGACGGCAGCGACCTGACCGGCCACGCCGCGGACGGGGTCGCCTCGGTGGTGGCGCTCCTCCTCGACGGCAACCAGCAGCCGCTCACGATCGACGACTCCGGCGACTTCAGCTACCAGGCCGCCGTGCCTGACCAGACGGCGCGCACGCTCGAGGCGCTCGGCCCCGACGGCAGCCTGCTCGCCAGCGTCGACCTCCTCCCGGCCGCCTCGCCGACCGCAGCGCCGCCGACGACGACCGCTCCCTCGACGACGGCTCCTGCTCCGCACCCGAACCCGCCGCGGTACACGGTGAGCAATCGCGGCCGGCGAGTGCTGACTCGCGGCCGCCAGCCGTTCTTCCACACTCACTCCTACGCGTTGTTCCTGCTCGGAACCCTCCGCGGACGCGCCTTCTACCGCGTCCAGGTGACGGCCCACTTCACTTGCTACGGCGCTGGCAAGACGACTCGGATCGGCACGCTCGAGATGCTCGGCTGCCCGACCGTTGTCGGCGCCTACCCACTCCAGAGCGACGACCGACAGATCGCGGGCCGGCGCGGCCAGCCGCTGCACTACGAACGCATCGACGGGATCGCCGTCGACCAGGCGAAGGCGATGGCGCTGATCGACGGGAACGGGAAGCGCGTTGCAACCGCGCGCGTGACGAACAACCTGTTCGCGTTTCCGCCCCCGTACCCCGCTGTCAATAAGGTCCGGCTGGTCGCGCTCGACTCCCAGGGGCGCGTGCTCGCCCCGCACCCGGAATGGGGGCAGCACCAGACGCCGCCGGCCAACCTGTTCGGCCCACGCGCGACCAAGGTTGCCCCGTCAGCGCTGCGGACACGGATCCAGCAGGGCTCAGCGCGCGGCGTGCACGTCACGGTCGGCGCGAACGGCGTGGTCGTCTTCGATAGCTCGAAGCCCGACGCCCGAACCCGGAAGCTGCTGGCGGGCTTCCGCGTCGGCTTCAACTGCTTCCGCCTCACCGAGAACGTCCGCCGCACCGACAGCGCCGGCTCCTATTTCGCCTGGCAGCCGTCGCTCGCCCTGAAAGTCGTCGGTCTGAAGCCGCCGTACGACGGCTGCGAGATCCAGGGCGTCTACGGCCACCGCTGGCACGACCGATACGGGACGCACAGCGCCGTCGAGGTCGCGTTCACCCAGCGAGCCCACCGCTACTTCGAGGATCGGGCAGCAGCCCGTGATCTCGCCCTCTTCGTCCGCTCCCGGAAGATGCAGCAGTTCCGCCGCCAGACCGGCGCGGTGCTCCGCCGGCAGCTCGTCCGCCAGTACGGCAGCGCCATCAGCTTTCTCGCCGGGCCGGACACGAAGCCGCCCGTCGGCCGGATCGGAGTGTGGATCCACGGCGACACCGCGGTGTTCAGCGAGACGAGCAGCGTCGGCGCTCGCTTCCACGTCCTGCTCAAGCACGGGAAGATCGTCCATGAGGACGTGCGCGGCCTCGCCTTCGTCTTCTGACCCCCCGATAGCACGCTGACGGAGCGCTGGCGGGTCCGATCGCTGACCCATTGCAGCGACCTCAGGTGACTGCTGGCGACCAGAGGCGACTCCGCGCGACATCGCTGTCCGCGTTGTCTTGTCCGGCGCCAAACCGCGTCCCGAACCGTGTCCCGAAATGTGCGAATCGATCGTGCCAGGTCGCATCCGAAACGCGGAGGGCCGGCAAATCGGTAGCCAGTCGTTCAAGCCGCCACGACGTTAGGCAAGTGGGCGCGGTGTTAGGCTCCTCTCCAAGCCGAGGAGCACCGATGCGTGAGTGTCGTCAGTGCGGAAGCGAGATCGAAGGAGCGTTTCGCTTCTGTCCGTGGTGTGCCGCCACTCAGCGCAGCAAGCTCGTCGAGTTCTTCCGCGCGCATCCGCTCATTCGAGGTGACGGCGCGCTCCGCGTCTCCCGGTACGTCGGCGCGGCGGAAGAGGAGCGGCACGTCCGGTTCAGCGTGTGGGCCCCGACCGGGGAGGCGCAGGCCGCCATCTCGCTTGACGATGACGAGGCGGACCGGCTCGGCCGCTTCCTGCTCGATACCGGGCGGCGAGGGTCGCGAGGACATCGGTTTCCGTGGCCGATCGTCGAGCGAATCCGAAGCGGTATCGGACAGGCGCGGTGAGAAGGCCCCGCGGCACTCTCAGCACTGGTCGTCACGTCGCCGGACGGGAACCGATCCGCGGTCGGTGACACCAGGACGCCGTCGAACCAAGCGGCGTCCGCGGCGCTGGTGAAGATGACTCCGTGCCTCGCATCAGCGCGTTCTAGGTCGTGATCACGATGGACTTCCGCGACCACGAGCCGCCCCACTTCCACGCGGTCTACGGCGAGTACCAGGCGCAGATCGTGATCGCGACGCTCGAGCCGCTCTTCGGCGAGCTTCCCCCTCGGGCGGCCGGCTCGTGCGCGAGTGGGCGTCGCTGCACCGTGCCGAGCTGCAGGCGAACTGGGAGAAAGCCAGAGCGCGCCAGCCGCTCGCTACCATCGAACCGCTGCCATGAGCACGAAGACGAAGATCGCGCGTGTTCGCTCGGTACAGCCCATCGAGGGTTTCGTCTTGCGTCTTTCCTTCGACGACGGCAGCGAGCGGGAGGTCGATCTCGAGGAGGAACTCTGGGTCCGGTCTTTGAACCCTTGCGGGAGGACCCGGAGCTCTTCCGGCGGTCGGGAAGTCGCCGGGCCCGACGAAGAACAGCCGCAGGTAGCCGCCGTGGACGGGCGTTCGGGACCCGCGAGAGCTCAGGAGCCCGTCGATGACGGACTCCCTCGCGTGCACCTCGACCCAGTGGCCGTCCGCCCCGATCAGCACCACCCGCGTAAAGCCCTTCGCCGACGCCGCTCCCGGCAGGCTCAACGCGACCACTGCGAGGAGCACGAGCAGGCGTGCGGTCACCGGGTAGCGGCGAATGACGCGGCCACGGCGACTCGACGACGCGGCTGCGGCCGACCCGCGGCCGGGGGCGGCCGGTGGTCGCAGGCGAGGCTCGCTTCGTCCGACCGGAAGGCCACAATCCGGCGGGTTCGCAGGCAGCCCCCGGAGGCGACTCCGGTCGTGCCTGCGCACGAGGAGACCGGAGAAGAAAGGAGCGCTCGTGCTGGAGCTGTCGTTGCTCGTGTTCGGCCTCGCCACCGCCACGCTCGGCTGGTACTGGGCGGGCGTGTCCGAGGGCCGCACCGGGTGGGTACCGCTTGCCGCCTCGGCCGTGGTTCTCGCCGGGATCACCACCTTCGCCGCCGGGGACACGCCGATCTCCGTCTGGGGGTTCGCGGCTGTGGGGGCAGCGGCGTCCGGGCTCGCCGCGGCCGAGGTCGGCTGGGGCATCGTCTCCGACCGCACGCTCGGCCTCGTCGCCCTCGCCGCCGCCGGTGCGTTCGCGCTGTCCTGCGCCAGCTGGGCGAAGGACACCGGGCCCGGCGGCCACTTCGACGTCCAGGCGCTCGGGCTCCTGGTCGCCTCCGTCGGCGCGGCACTCGCATTCGTCGCGGCTCTCGTGCCGCCGGCGGCGGCGGCCCGGCGGGCGCTGGGATGGCTGCTGGTGCTGGCGGGGTTCGGCCTGGGATTCATCGGGTACGCGCCCTCGCTCAACGTGAATTTCTAGTCAATACCGATCGGTATCGACCACGTAATTCTCCCTAACGCGAAACAGAGCATCCGCCGATGTCCGCGGCCGCCGTCGGCCGGACGATCGGTGAATGGCATTCGCGACCATCACCAAGTCGCGTCCCGGCGAGTGGTCGATTCAGCCCAACCTCCTCGACTACGAGGCGGAGCGCACCCCCAACTTCTGGGATCGTGCCCGGGGCGAGCTCGACGGCCTGCCCGGCGGACGCGGCATCAATATCGCCTACGAGGCCGTCGATCGCCACGCCTCGGGGCCGCTCGCGGACCACCTCGCGCTGCGCTGGCTGGGCAAGGAGTGGGACGTCCGCGACTTCACGTTCGGCGATCTCTCGCATCTGACCAGCCGCTTCGCCAACGTGCTCGACTCCCTCGGCATCGCCAAGGGCGATGTCGTCTGCGTCCTCGCCGGGCGAATCCCCGAGCTCTACATCACGGCCCTCGGTGCCGTGAAGCACCGGAGCATCTTCTGCCCGCTGTTCTCCGCCTTCGGCCCGGAGCCGATCAAGACACGGATGACGATCGGGAAGGCGAAGGTCCTCGTCACCACCGAGCTCCTCTACGAGCGCAAGGTGGCCGGGATCCGCAACGAGCTGCCCGATCTCGAGCACGTCATCCTCGTCGGCGAGCACGGCCCGACCGACGTCCCCGGAACACTCGACTGGGGGCGGCTGATGTCGGCGGCGCCGGAGGAGTACGAGATCGGCCCGACCGATCCCGACGACGCCGCGCTCGTGCACTTCACGAGCGGTACGACCGGGACGCCGAAGGGGGCTGTGCACGTCCACGGCGCCGTGGTCGTCCACCACATCACCGGCAAGCTCGCGCTCGACCTCCATCCGGACGACATCTACTGGTGCACCGCCGACCCCGGCTGGGTGACCGGCACGTCGTACGGGCTCATCTCGCCGCTCTCGAACGGCGTAACGTCGATCGTCGACGAGCAGGAGTTCGACGCCGAGCGCTGGTACCAGATCCTCGAAGAGCAGGAGATCTCGGTCTGGTACACGGCGCCGACCGCGATTCGGATGCTGATGAAGGGCGGCGTGGAGCTGGTGCAGGAGCGCCACTACCCGAAGCTCCGGTTCATGGCGAGCGTCGGCGAGCCGCTCAACCCGCAAGCTGTCGTCTGGGGCGAGGAGGCGTTCGGCCTTCCCTTCCACGACAACTGGTGGCAGACCGAGACCGGCGGAATCATGATCGCCAACTACGCGGCGATGGAGATCCGGCCGGGCTCGATGGGCCGGCCGGTGCCGGGCATCGAGGCCGGCATCGTCCGCCGGACGCCCGAGGGGGCGGAGGAGATCACGGAGCCCGGCGTCCAGGGTGTGCTGGCCCTGCGGGAGGGCTGGCCGTCGATGTGCCGCATGTACCTGGCCGAGCCCGAGCGCTACGCCAAGGCGTTCTCGAACGGCTGGTACCTGACCGGCGACTTCGCGATGAAGGACATCGACGGCTACTACTGGTTCATCGGCCGCGGCGACGACGCGATCAAGACGTCGGGGCACCTGATCGGGCCGTTCGAGGTCGAGAGCGTCCTCCTCGAGCACCCCGGAGTGGCCGAGGCCGGCGTGATCGGCAAGCCGGACCCGGTTGCCGGAGAGATCGTGAAGGCGTTCGTCACGCTCCGGGGCGGGTTCGAGCCGTCGCACCAGCTCGAGCGTGAGCTGATGGCACTCTCGCGCTCGCGCCTCGGCGCGGTCGTCGCGCCCAAGGAGATCGAGTTCGCCGACTCGGTGCCGAAGACGCGGAGCGGCAAGATCATGCGCCGCCTCCTCAAGGCGCGTGAGCTCGGACTTCCGGAGGGTGACGTCTCGACGCTGGAGGGCGAGGAATGAAGACCGCGACCACCCCGAAGCGGAAGCCACCGGCGCTCGACCGCGAGCACGCGCTGCACCTCCTCCACGAGATGCTGCGCATTCGCCGGTTCGAGGAGAAGGCGGCCGAGGTCTACAGCCTCGGCAAGATCCGCGGCTTCCTCCACCTGTACATCGGCGAGGAGGCCTGCGCGGTCGGGGCGATGGAGTCGCTCGGCCCGGACGATGCCGTTGTCTCCACCTACCGTGACCACGGGCACGCAGTCGCGCGCGGGCTGCCGACCAGGGCTCTGATGGCCGAGATGTACGGCAAGTCGACCGGCTGCAGTCGCGGCCGGGGCGGCTCGATGCACTTCTTCGACGTCTCGCGCAGGTTCTACGGCGGGAACGGCGTCGTCGCCGCCGGGATTCCGATCGCGCTCGGGTTGGCGCTCGCCGACACCTACCAGAAGAAGGAGCGCGTGACCGCGTGCTTCTTCGGCGACGGGGCCGCCGTCGAGGGCGAGTTCCACGAGTGCATGAACCTCGCCGCGCTCTGGCACCTGCCTGTGCTGTTCATCTGCGAGAACAACCTGTACGGGATGGGCACCGCGATCGAGAAGGAGCACGCCCGGACCGACCTCGCGGCCAGAGCCGCCACCTACGGAATGCCGGCGGACGTCGCCGACGGGATGCAGGTGCTCGCCGTCGAGGAGGCCGTCCGGCGCGCGGCCGACGCGATTCGGGCCGGCAACGGTCCGCACTTCGTCGAGCTGAAGACGTTCCGCTTCCGCGCCCACTCGATGGCCGACCCGGACCTCTACCGGACCAAGGGCGAGATCGAGGAGTGGCGAAAGCAGGACCCGATCGACCTCTTCGTCGTCCTGCTCCGCGAGCACGGGCTCATCGACGACGCGGGCCTCGCGGAGATCGAGGCCACCGTGGCCACCGAGATCGACGAGGCGGTCGCCTTCGCGGACGCCGGCCCCGTCGAGCCCCTCGACGACCTGCTGAAGGACGTGTACACGCCATGACCACGATCACCCAGAGAGAAGCGATCCGGGACGGGATGCGCCAGGCGCTCGCAAGCGACGAGCGCGTCTTCCTGATGGGCGAGGACGTCGGCAGCTACGGGGGCGCGTTCGCCGTCAGCGGGAGCCTGCTGGAGGAGTTCGGGCCCGAGCGGATCCGCGACGCGCCGCTCGCAGAGTCCGCCTTCATGGGCGCCGGCATCGGCGCCGCGATCAACGGCATGCGCCCGATCGTGGAGATCATGACGATCAACTTCAGCATGCTCGCGCTCGACCAGGTCGTGAACAACGCGGCCACGCTGCGGTACATGTCGGGCGGCCAGCTGAGCATTCCGCTCGTCGTCCGCATGGCGACCGGCGGCGGCCGGCAGATGGGCGCGCAGCACGCGCACAGCCTCGAGTCGTGGTACGCCCATGTGCCGGGGATCAAGTCGCTCTCGCCGGCCACGGTCGCCGACGGGCGGGCGATGGTGCTGGCCGCGATCGAGGACCCGGACCCGGTGTTCATCTTCGAGAACGCGATCCTGTACGGGATCAAGGGAGACGTCGACGAGAACGGCGTCGCGGACGTCTGGACGGCCGCGGTGCGGCGGGAGGGGAAGGACGTCACGGTCGTGACGTATTCCGCCTCGCTGTGGAAGGCGCTGGAGGCAGCCGAGCTTCTGGCCGCAGAGGGAATCGAGCTGGAGGTGATCGACCTCAGATCGCTCCGGCCCCTCGACCTGGACACCGTGCTCGCCTCCCTCGCCAAGACCCATCGGGCGCTGATCGTCGACGAGGGCTGGCGGACCGGCGGCCTCGCCGGCGAGATCGGCGCGCAGATCATGGAGCGCGGGTTCGACCTGCTCGACTGGCCGGTACAGCGCGTCTGCAGCGCGGAGATCCCGATGCCCTACGCGAAGCATCTCGAGGACGCCGCGCTGCCCAACGTGGAGCGAATCGTCGCCGCCGTGCGCGAGATGGAGGTGTAGGCAGATGGCCGAGTTCGTGATGCCCGCGCTGGGAGCCGACATGAGCGCCGGCACGCTGATGTCGTGGTGCGTCGAGCCGGGCGACACCGTCGCGCGAGGAGACATCGTCGCGATCGTCCACACAGACAAGGCGGACATCGAGGTCGAGGTCTTCGTCGGCGGAGTGGTCCAGGAGCTCGTCGTCGAGCCGGGCACCGAGGTCCCGACCGGGACCGTGCTCGCGATCATCGGCGAGGAGGGTGCGGCTCCCGCCGCGACCTCGAAGCCGGCCGAGCCCGCCCCGTCGCCCGACCAGCCCGTTTCCGAGCCGATCCCGGCCGTTCCCGAGCCGATCCCGGCTGCCGCCGCCGTGGCCGTCCCCGCCGTCTCGACCGGGAACGGGCACCGCCTGCTCGTCTCCCCCTCGGCGAAGCACCTCGCGGTCGAGCTCGGCGTCGACCTCGCGACGGTCGAGGGCTCGGGCCCGGGCGGGCGGATCCAGCGGAAGGACGTCGAGGCCGCGAAGAGCGCCGCGCCGTCCGCCGCCCCGCCGCCTCCCGCTCCCGCCGCGCCGCCTCCCGCTCCCGCCCCGCCGGCGGCCGCCGCGCCCGCGCCGGTCCCGCCCGCCCCGCCGGCGGCCGCCGCGCCCGCGCCGGTCCCGCCGCCCGCAACCGCGCCGGCGGACGACCCGCAGGCGGCGATGCGCCGGGCGATCGCGGCCGCGATGAGCCGCTCGAAGCGGGAGGTCCCGCACGTCTACCTGAGCACGCACATCGACCTGAGCCCCTCGGTCGCCTGGCTCGCGGCCGAGAACACGCGCCGCTCGGTGCCCGACCGCCTGCTGCACGGCGTCCTGCTCGTGAAGGCGGTCGCCCTCGCCCTGCGCGAGTTTCCGGAGCTGAACGCGCGGTGGGAGGGCGATCAGGTCGTGCGGAGCGACCGGATCCACGTCGGCAACGCGATCTTCCTCCGGGGCGGGGGCCTGGTCGCACCGGCCATCCACGACACCGACACGCTCACGCTCGACGAGCTGATGCGGCGCTTCCGCGACCTGGTCGCCCGGGCCCGCTCCTTCTCCCTGCGCGGCGCCGAGATGTCGGACCCCACGATCACGGTGACGAGCATCGGGGAGCGCGGGGTGGAGGCGATCTTCCCGATCATCGTGCCGCCGCAGGTCGCGATCGTCGGCTTCGGCCGGGCGGTCGACCGGCCGTGGGTCTCGAGCGGGCAGCTCCTCGTCTGTCCGATTCTGACGGCGACCGTCTCCGTCGACCACCGCGTCGCCGACGGCCACGTCGGCAGCGCATTTCTCGCAGCAATCGACCAGCGACTCCAGGAGCCTGATGCCCTATGACCCGTCAAGAGATCAGAGACACGATCGTGAGCTGCCTGTGCGAGGTCGCCCCCGAGATCGACCCCGCGACCGTCAAGGACGACGTCAGCTTCCGCGACCAGTTCGACGTTGACTCGATGGATCTCCTCAACTTCATCATCGCGATGCACGAGCAGCTCCACGTCGACATCCCGGAAAGCGAGTACGGCAGGCTCGGCACGGTCGACCTGCTCGTCGAGTACATCGGCAACCAGCTCGCGGCGACGGCCGCGTAGCGGAAAGGCGGGCACATGGTGGAGATCGAGGTCTCGGGCGAGGAGGCCAGGCGCATCGGGGTGGCGCTCGGGGTGGACTGGACGAGCGTCGAGTTCGATCCCGACGAGCTCCGGGCCGGCATCCTGCTCGAGCTGCGACAGCTGCGGCACGATCCGGCCGACCTCACCGACGAGGACGAGCTGAAGGCATTCAAGACGGCGGTCTCCCGCCTCCGGGGTCAGCCGGACTACTACGGCCGGCTCGAGCAGCGAGAGGCCGAGGCGCGTGCCTACTCCGAGAGCCTCTGAGCAGACCGAGGCGGCGCGCGTCCTCGAGCGGATCGCCGTCGTCGAGGACCGTCTCGACCGCCTGGGGGCGGCGCGGCCCGTCGAGGGGCCCCGTCCGATCGCGAACCCGGCGCCGCTCGGGCTGTTCGCGTTCGGCCTGACGACGCTGATGCTCAACCTCGTCAACGCCGGCGCGGTCGAGAAGCAGACGACGGCGCTCGTGCTCGCCTACGGCATCTTCTTCGGCGGTCTCTGCCAGCTGATCGCGGGCATGTGGGAGTTCGTCAAGAACAACACGTTCGGAGCGACCGCATTCACCGCGTACGGCGCGTTCTGGGTGGGCTTCGCCTTCTGGCACATCCTCGCCGACAACGGTGCGCTGAGCACGGCCGCCTCCTTCCGGGACGGGCTCGCCGCCATCCTCGCCGTGTGGGGCCTCTTCACCGTGCTGATGTTCGTCGCCACCCTCCGTCTGAGCCGGGCCCTCCAGGCGGTCTTCGGGACGCTCGCCGTCCTCTTCTTCCTCCTCGCCGCGGGCGAGTACAGCACCACCGTCCACGAGATCGCCGGCTGGGAAGGGATCGTCTGCGCGGCGACGGCGGTCTACGCGGCCTGGGCGCTCGTCCTGAACGAGCTCTGGGGACGCGTCCTGCTCCCGCTCGGCGAGCGCCGCTGAGACGCGCCGGGAGAGCCGCCCCGGCGGCTCTCCCGGCAGCGGGGCGGGTCGGCCGTACCCGGCGACTCACGGGCTGGGGCCCCCTCGGCCGAGACGAGCCGCGCGGGTGTGCCGCGGCTCAGTCGAACCAGCGGGAGTCGTGCTCGCAGCGAGCGACGAGCGCGTCCCAGTCGTCGTCGATCTCGGCCTGGAGCGTCTCGACCGTCTCGCGCGCGTCGGGGCCGTGCAGATGCGCGAACCGCGCCTGCGGCCGGAGAAACTCCTCGACGGGCACCGGCCGCTCCGGCTCGTAGGTGAGCCTGTAGCGGCCGTCGACCACCTCGAAGAGGGGCCAGAACCGGCTCTCGACCGCGGCGTGCAGGACGCGGGGGCCGACCCGGGACTCGTGGCCCCAGCCGACCGGGCAGTCTGTGAGCACGTTCAGGAACGCGGGCCCGTCCGCTCGCGCGGCCCGCTCGGCCTTGTCGCTGAGATCCTGCCAGTGGGGCCCGCCCGCGGCCTGGGCGACGTACGGGATCCGGTGCGCGACCGCGATGCCGGTCATGTCCTTCCGCTGCTGGGCCTTGCCGAGCGACGCGGCGCCGGCCGGGCTCGTGGTCGTGTTCGCGAAGTGCGGCGTCGCGCCCGAGCGCTGGACGCCCGTGTTCATGTACGCCTCGTTGTCGTAGCAGACGAAGATCGCCCGGTGACCGCGCTCGAGCGCGCCCGAGAGCGACTGGAGGCCGATGTCGTAGGTGCCGCCGTCGCCCGCCAGGACGAGGAAGGTGACCTCGTCCTCCTGGGGGAGCGCGCCGCGGCGGCGGAGCGCGCGGTAGGCGCTTTCGACGCCGCTCCCGACCGCGGCCGCGTTCTCGAAGGCGACGTGCATCCAGGGCAGGTTCCAGGCGGTGGTCGGGTATCTGGTCGTCGCCACCTCGAGGCAGCCGGTCGCGTTGACGACGACGGCCGGGCCGCCGATCGAGTCGACGATCGTCCGGATCACCATCGGGATGCCGCACCCCTGGCAGAGGGCGTGGCCGCCGCGCAGCGGAGGGACGCCGTGCTCGTTGCGGACGAGTGTCTTCAGACGCGGCACGAATCGCTCCCCACGGCGGCGCCGTTCCTGAGGCCGACGTAGTGCGCTCCCTCGCCGGCGAAGATCGCGCGGATGTCCTCCGGGTGCAGGTCGCGCCCACCCAGTCCGTACACGTGGCTCGCCAGGGCGGGCGCCGGCTCGGTGCCGTACAGCGCCGCGGTGAGCTCTGCGTACAGCGGCGCGGGGCCGCCGGGCGACTCGGCCCGGTCGAGCACGTAGACCGATGTGACATCGCGGAGCGCGCCGCGGAGCTGCTCCTGCGGGAAGGGACGGAACGAGTGCACCTGGAGGACTCCGACCGGCTCGCCCTCGTCCCGCAGCCCGTCGACGACGTCCTTCGCCGTGCCGGCCGTGGAGCCGAGGCAGACGAGCACGCGCTCGGCGCCGTCGAGCCGGTAGGCCTCGACCGCCTCGTACCGGCGGCCGCTGACGAGCTCGAGCTCGCTCGCGACCTCGGCGAGGACGTCGAGCGCGGCGGCCATCGCGTCGTCCTGCTGGTGCTTGAGCTCGAAGTAGTAGTCGGGCATCGCGAAGGGGCCCTGCGTCGTCACCTGCCGGAGGTCGAGCAGCGGGTACGGGATGCGGTACTCGCCCACGAACGAGCGCACCGCCTCGTCGGGAAGGAGGGCGACCGGCTCGGCCGAGTGCGTGATCGTGAAGCCGTCCTGGCAGACGAGCACCGGCAGGAGCACGTCCGGATGCTCTGCGATCCGCGGGGCCATCACCATCAGGTCGTAGGCCTCCTGCGCGTTCTCCGCGAAGAGCTGGATCGCGCCCGAGTCGCGGATCAACATCGAGTCGGAGTGGTCGCAGTGGATGTTGATCGGCCCCGAGAGCGCCCGGTTGCCGACCGCCATCACGATCGGAGCCCGCATTGCCGCCGCGATGTAGACGACCTCCGCCATCAGTGCCAGCCCCTGCGACGAGGTGGCGGTGATCGTCCTCGCGCCCGCGAGCGCCGATCCCACGGCGGCGCTCATCGCCGAGTGCTCCGACTCGACGTTGACGATCTCGGTGGTCGCCTTCCCGTCGGCGACGAACTTGGCGAAGCCCTGGATGATCGGCGTCTGCGGCGTGATCGGGTAGACGGGGACGACGTCCGGGTCGATCTGCCGCATCGCGTGGGCGACCGCCTCGCCGCCGGTCAGCACGCGCAGGTCACTCATGGGTCTCCGGCTCCATCCGGATGGCGCCGGTGGGGCAGACCTCGGCGCAGATCTCGCAGCCCTTGCAGTGATCGTGGTCGAAGCCGACGAACTCCGTCTTGTCGAGGACGATCGCCGAGTCGGGGCAGTAGAGCCAGCAGAGCAGGCAGTTGACGCAGAGGGAGAGCTCGACCTCGGGCCGCAGGCCGGTGCGCCAGCCGCCGGTCACCGGCTGCTCGGCGTCGTCGCGGACGACCGTTCCGCCGATGGGCAGCTCGTCCCAGGGCCTCAGACCGTCAGGCACCGGCTCTCCTCCTCGAGGGCGTACGCGTGCCCGGCCTCGAGCGCCGAGCGCAACGCCTCCGGGTCGGCCTTCCTGCCGAGTACCTCGCCCGCCGCGCTGACGACGTCCTCGATCGGCGGCTCGCCGAGGACGGCGGCGAGGGCGCCGAGCATGACGAGGTTCACCGCCCGGGCCGGCGCGAGGTCGGCCGCGGGGACACAGATCACACCGGCCCGCCGCTCGGCGCTGTTCGCGAGCACGAGCCCGTCCGGGGAGAGGCCCGCGGTGACGCTCTCGTCGTTCAGGAGCGACGGCTCGAGGACGACGATGACGTCCGGGGTCTCGATCGAGTCATGGCGGCGGATCGGCCGGTCGTCCACGCGCGTGTAGGCGCGCATCGGGGCGCCACGGCGCTCGGGGCCGTACTCGGGGAACGCCTGGACGCTCTTCCCGGAGCGCAGGAGGGCGACCGCCAGGAGCTGCGAGGCGGTCTTCGCGCCCTGGCCCGCGCGCGCGTGCCAGCGGATCTCCTTCACGATCCGCCTCCGAGCGCTGCGTCGATGCCCCAGGCGACCGCCTTCGCGCCGCGGACCGCCTCGACGGCGGACGAGCCGCCGTTGATCGCGTCGCCGGCGGCGAAGTACCGGGGGTTGGAAGTGCGGCCGGCGCCGTCGACGCGAACGAGCCCGCCCTCGACCTCGAGATCGGCGATCCAGGAGAGGAGCTCGCGTCGGGGCTGCTGGCCGATCGCCTTCACGACCGTCTCGGCGGGGACGACGAACTCGGTGCCGGGAACGGCCTCGGGTCGCCGTCGACCGCTTGCATCCGGGTCGCCGAGCCGCATCGAGAGGCACTCGACTCCTTCGACGCGGCTGGAGCCGAGGAAGCGGATCGGGGCGGTCAGCCACTGGAAGCGGACTCCTTCGTCGCGCGCGAACTCGACCTCGTGCGCGTAGGCGGGCATCTCGGCCTCCGTGCGGCGGTAGATCATCGTCACCTCGGGCGCCCCGAGCCGCCGCGCCTCGCAGGCGACGTCGATCGCGGTGTTGCCGCCGCCGATCACGGCCACGCTGCGGCCGAGCCGAAGGGGGACGCCGTCCTTGACCGCCTCGATGAACGGCAGCGACTCCCAGACGCCCGGCAGCCCGTCTCCGTCGAGGTCGACCTCGGTGTCCTTGCCCATCCCGACGGCGAGCACGATCGCGTCGTTTGCGTCCTCGAGGTCGCGGAGCGCCGCGGGCGAGTCGATCGCGGTCCCGAGGTGGAACTGGACGCCGAGCTCGGCGAGCGCGAGCGCCTCCTCCGGCAGCGGGTCGCTGACGATCCTGTACGGAGCGATGGCAAACCGGACGAGGCCCGCCGGGCTCCTCGCGGGCGTCGTAGACGGCGACCGTGTAGCCGCGTGCGGCGAGCTCCCCGGCGCAGGCGAGACCGGCCGGCCCGGCGCCGATCACCGCGATGCTCCGGCCGTTGGCCGGCCCGCGCGTCCGGCGGAGCGGAACCTCGGCCGAGAGCGCCCAGTCGGTCGCGTAGCGCTGCAGCCTGGCGATCTCGACGGGGCGGCGGCCCTCGTGGACGAGCACGCACGCTCCCTCGCAGAGCTCCTCGACGGGGCAGACCCGCGCGCAGGAGCCGCCGAGCAGGTTCTCGGCGAAGATGATCTCGGCCGCCGTCTCGGGATCGCCGCCCGCGATCGCGGTGACGAAGCCCGGAACGTCGACGCCGGCCGGGCAGGCGACGACGCACGGCGCGAGCGCGCGACCACCGCACTCCAGGCAGCGGTCGGCCTCGACGACCGCTTCAGGGTCGTCGAGCGGGGGCTTCAGCTCCTCGAAGACGGTGTGCTCGACCACCTGCATCCTGATGACCATCCTGCGGAACGCCCGCCCCCGGCTGCATCCGTGCAGGCACGTACAGGGCTCGCGGGAAGTTCGCATTTCGCCGCTCGCAAATTGCGGGAAATCCTTGCGGACACCCCCTTGCCGGACCGGTCGCGACCCTCTAGGTTCTCGCTTGCGCCGAGCACGGAGCGCGACTAGGTCGAAGCCCCGCCGGGCGGCGATACGCGGAAGCGGAACGTCGGCCGGTTGGGTGGACGAAAGCGCCACCGGCTCGGCGAATCTCTGGTCCGGCGCCGTCCGACCCCTGCTCTAGGCTCCGCGGGCGTGGAAGGCGACTACCTGCGGCGAGGCACTGCCGAGTTCATCGGCGCCTTCGCCCTGACGTTCTTCGGAGCCGGCGCGATCATGGTCGGCTCGGCGGGCCTGCTCGGGGTCGCGCTCGCCCACGGCCTCGCGATCGCGCTGATGGTGACCGCCTTCGGGCACATCTCCGGCGGCCACTTCAACCCGGCGATCACGCTCGGCTTCGTGGTCACGCGCCGGATCTCCACGGCCCTGGCCGGCGTCTACTGGCTGATGCAGTTCGCCGGCGCGTCCGTCGCAGCGCTTCTCCTCTGGTGGATCTTCCCGAAGGAGGCGGTCGCGCCCGCCCGGCTCGGTGCGCCGCTCCTCCACCCCTCGATCGGCGATGGGGCCGGGGTCGCGCTCGAGGCGATCATGACCTTCTTCCTGGTGCTCGCCGTCTTCGCCATGGCCGTCGACGAGCGCGGCGCATTCAAGGCGATCGCCGGGTTCGGCATCGGGCTCGTGATCACGATGGGCGTCCTCGCGGGCGGCCCGCTGACGGGCGCGGCGATGAACCCGTCGCGCGCGTTCGGGCCCGAGCTCGTCTACCGGGTCTGGGAGAGCTACACGTGGATCTACTACGTCGGGCCGGCGGCCGGCGGCGTCATCGCCGCGCTCCTCTACGAATTTCTCTACCTCCGTCCACACGCCCGGCCGAAGCCGGTCGGCCCGCCCGACACCGGCCTCGAGGAGCCGCGGCCGGGCGATCTCGCGGCCTCGTAGCGGAGGCTCGCCCGGTGGAGACGTTCCGGACGGCCGACGGCCGCACGCTCGGTTATCGCCGCGAGGGCTCCGGGCCGCTCCTCGTCTGTCACCCGGGCGGGCCGGGCTTCTCGTCGCTCTACCTCGGCGACCTGGCCGGGCTCGGCGGCGTGTTCACGCTCGTCCTGCTGGACCCGCGCGGCACCGGCGGCTCGGACCGGCCGGCCGACCGGCGTTCCTACCGGACCGAGGACTACGTCTCCGACCTCGAGGAGCTCCGGGCGCACCTCGGGGTGGAGCGCATGCTCCTGCTCGGCCACTCGCACGGAGGCGTGGTCGCGGCCGCGTATGCGGCAGCGTACCCGGAGCGGGTGGAGAAGCTCGTCCTCGCCAGCACGCTCGCGCGCTTCGCCGAGGAGCACGAGGCGGCCATGGAGGCCTCGATGCGAGCCAGGTCGGCCGAGCCCTGGTACGCGGACGCGGCCGCGGCGATCGAGGACGAGCAGGGCGGGCGGTTCCAGGGGGACGCCGAGCTCGCCGTCCTCGTGCTGCGCGAGTACCCGTTCTACTTCGCCGTCTACGGCGAGCGGGAGCGGGCGTACGTGGACAGGCTGCGGGACGAGATCCCGGCGGCCGACGCGCTGCTCCTCTTCAACAACGAGATCTTCGGCACGCTCGACCTCCGGGCGCGGCTGCCGGCGATCGCCGCGCCGTCGCTCGTGATCACGGGCGAGGACGACTTCATCACGGGCCCCGTGTGCGCGGCCGACTTCGCGTCGATCCCGGACGTCCGCACCGTGCTGGTGCCGGAGTGCGGCCACTTCGTCTTCGTCGAGCAGCGGGACCGCTTCCGCCACGCGGTGACGGCGTTCCTCTCCGAGTAGAGCCGGCCGCCGGCGCCGTGCGGCCAGGCGCGACTCGAGGGTGCTAGCCCGACGCGTCCGGCGGCTGCTCGCCGAGGGCCCGGGTGATCTCGTCGCTCTCGTACACCGGCAGCTCTTGCTCGACACCGTCCGCGCGGAGCGTGAACCGGCCCTCGTCGCCGGTGACCTCGCCGATCGGGGTCAGGCGGAAGCCGAGCGCGTCGCTCGTCGAGATCAGCCGCGCGGCGGAGTCGGGGGCGGCGGCGGCGAGGAGGCTGCCGGAGGCGAGCATTCCGAGCGGGTCGAGGCCGAGCGCGCCGGCGATCGCCGCCGTCTCGGGCATGATCGGCACCGCATCGCGGTCGATCCTGGCGCCGCAGCCGGCGGCCAGGGCGAGCTCGCGGACGCCGGTCGCCAGGCCGCCCTCGGTCGGGTCGTGCAACGCGGTCACGCCCCCTGCTTCCAGGAGCGCCATCGCCTCGCGGACGACCGAGATGCCGGGATCGAAGAGGAGGCCCGCGGCACGCTCGACGAGCATCGGGTCGATGATGCCGCCGAGGCGGGCGCCGAGCTCGCGGGCGACGAGAGCGGTCCCCTCGAGCGCGATCGCCCTCGTCAGCAGGAGCGTGTCACCCGGGCGGGCACCGCCCGGCCGCAGGAGCCTTGCGCCTTCGACCTCGCCGATCAGGACGCCCACGAGTATCGGGCGGCCCACTCCGGACGTGATCTCCGTGTGTCCGCCGACGAGTGAGATGCCACGCTGCAGGCAGGCATCGCGGAGCTCGCGGAAGTGGGATTCGACCCGCTGCTCGGTCGTCCCCTCGGGCAAGAGCGCCGTCACCATCATCCAGCGCGACGTCGCGCCCAGGCACGCGAGGTCGTTCGCGTTCACGTCGACGAGGTACCGGGCAGGGCTCTCGCTGGCGAAGGTGATCGGGTCGGACTTGACGACGAGGGTCGTCGCGCCGAGATCGATTGCCGCCGCATCACCGCCGATGCCGGGGCCGACGACGACCGTGGGGTCGCCCGTCGCGTACGTCGCGATCAGGCGTGCGAGCAGCCTGCCCGGAAGCTTGCCGACCGGCAGACCGACGTCCCGCTCGGCCATCAGCGGCTCGTAGGAGGAAGGCCCAGGTCTTCGACGGTCGGATCAGCTCGAGAGGCCACGATCTCTTCGACGTTAGCCTAGTTCGTCCGGCCGACCCCGCCCGGGCCGCGCGCTCGAAGGCGCCGCCCGAGGGGTGGTGCATCCGTCCGGCGCGGGCGTCACGCTGGCGGCGTGAAGATCGTTCGGGCAGGCTGGACGAGCGCGTCCTTCCTCCTCTACGCGGGGACGTTTCTGGCGCTCGGCGGCTCGCTCGCCTGGGAGGAGGTGATCTCCGCCGACCACGGCCGCGGCACGCTCGCCGGCCTGAGCGTGCTCTTCTTCGCCGTCGCCGAGGCGCTTGCGGTCCGCTTTCTCGCCCGGGGCCGGAGGGTCCTCGCCGGGTTGTTCGCATTCGTCGCGGTGGGGCTGTTCGGGGTGATGGTCGGCGCCTTCTTCTCCTGGTTCGGGTGGCTGTCGAGCAAGTCGTCGCCGTTCGGCGGCTTCCACTGGGGCGACCTCGGTCTCGAGCTCCTGATCCTGCTCGCGGCGCTGGCCGCGATCCGGGCGTTCAAGTTCCCGCTGATCGTCGCGATCTCCGCCGGCGCCGCCTGGTTCTTCGTCACCGACCTCGTGTCGAGCGGCGGGAACTGGAGCGCGACCGTCACGCTCCTCGTCGGGATCGCCCTCTTCGGCAGGGCGCTTTCCCTGGACGCCGGCGACCGCCGCCCGTACGGGTTCTGGGTGCACGTCACCGCCGGGCTGACGATCGGCGGGGCGCTTCTCTACTGGTGGCACTCGGGCGACGGCGAGTGGGCGCTGATCATCGTCGCCGGCCTCGTCTACATCCTCGTCGGGGCCGGGATTCGCCGGTCGAGCTACGCCGTCCTCGGCGTGGTCGGTCTCGTGCTGGCGACCGGGCATTACTCGCTCGGCGAGACCCTCGGCCTCTTCGCCGACGGAGAACGGCCGACGACGTGGGCGGGTCCGGTCGCCTACCTTTGCCTCGGGCTCTTCCTCGTCCTCCTGGGGATGATGCTCTTCCGCCCGCGCGGCGACGAGCACGAGCCCGGCTAGAATAGGCCCGCGCGCGAGGGCGCACCCGGTCCGCGGGCAGGGCTGAGCCCACCTCGGGCAGTACCCGGGCGAGATCTCGATCTTCTTCCCGCCCGCCGCGGACACGGGCCTCGAGGGAGGAGGTCGCGATGAACGTGGGGCAGCTTCGCAAGCAGGCGAAGGAGCTCGTCAAGGCCGCGAGGGCAGGGGACCCGGAAGCGCTCCGCCGGCTCGGAGACCTGCCGGTCCGCCTGGCGAGCGCGCAGCTCGTACTCGCACGGAAGCACGGCTTCGCGAGCTGGCCGGCGCTGGTCCACGCGCTCGCCGAGCAGCCGTTCCGCACCGATCTCGAGTACTACGAGGAGCGGGCAGAAGGGATTGCGACCGTCAACGGCGTCTCCCTCGAAGCGGCGCGCCGCGACCTCGCCGAGCGGCACGGCTTCCCGAGCTGGGCGGCGCTGGCGAGGCGCGTGGCCGCGCTGGCGGGCGGCGAGCCGCCGACCCCGTTCATGCTCGCCTACCGCGCGGTCGAGGACGGCGACCGGGAAGGGCTCGCGGAGCTCCTCGACCGCCATCCGGAGCTCGTCGCCGTCCGCGGGACGAACGGCAACGACTTGCTCGGGATGGCCGGCCACCTTGCGCTCGTGAAGCTCCTGCTCGAGCGCGGCGCGGACGTCGACCGGGGCAACGACTACGGCTGGACCAAGCTCCACCAGGCCGGCTACTCGAACGACCGGCCGCTCGCCGAGCTCCTCCTCGCCGCGGGCGCTCGGACCGACCGGTACGCCCGGGGCGACGGGGGAACGCCGCTCGTCGCCGCCCTCTTCTGGGGTCACCGCGAGGTCGTCGACCTCCTCGGCCTCGAGCCGCGGAACCTACGCGTCGCCGCCGGCCTCGGCCGGCTCGATCTGATCGACGAGCTCGCCGGCACGCCCGCCGCCGCGGCGCACCGGGGCTTCTACCGCCCGCACGGCGGGTTTCCGGCCTGGACGCCGTCGGACGACCCGCAGGAGGTGCTGGACGAGGCGCTCGTCTGGGCGGCCAAGAGCGGCCGCGTGCAGGCGATCGACCGCCTCGTCGAGCTCGGCGGCGACGTCGAGGCGGATCCGTACCGGGGGACGCCGCTCGCCTGGGCGGCCGTGAACGGACGCGTTACCGCCGTTCGCCGGCTGGTCGAGCTCGGCGCCGACCCGAACGGCCGCGGCACCTTCGGCGGCTCCTCTCACGGCGACGGGGTGACCCCGCTCCACCTCGCCGCCCAGTCGGGGCAGGCAGAGGCGGTCGACCTTCTCCTCGCGCTCGGAGCCGATCCGTCGATCCGCGACCGCCTGCACGGTGGCGACGCCGCCGGCTGGGCCGCGCACGGCTGCGACCCCGCGCTCGCCGAGCGGCTGAGCGCCTAGCCGCAACTACAATCCGCCCCGATGTCCGGGCATAGCAAGTGGTCCTCGATCAAGCACAAGAAGGGCGCCGCCGACGCCAAGCGCGGGCAGCTCTTCACCAAGCTGACGCGCGCGTTGATCGTCGCCGCGAAGGACGGCGGGCCCGACCCGGCCGCGAACCTCGCGCTCCAGAATGCGATCGAGAAGGCGCGCGCCGCCTCGATGCCGAAGGACACCATCGAGCGCGCGGTCGCGCGCGGCAGCGGTACCGGCGCCGACGCCGCCGCCTACGAGCACATCTCGTACGAGGGCTACGGGCCGGGCGGCGTCGCCGTCTACGTGGACGTGCTCACCGACAACCGCAACCGCACTGCCGGCGAGGTCAGGCACGTCTTCGCCCGGCACGACGGCAACCTCGCCGAGTCCGGCGCGGTCGCCTGGCTCTTCGAGCGGAAGGGCGTGATCTTCGTCGATGCCGACACGACCGACGAGGACGAGCTGACCCTCGCCGCCGCCGACGCCGGCGCCGAGGATGTCACGCAGGAAGGGACGAGCTACGAGGTGATCTGCGCAGCGGAGGACCTGCACAGCGTGCGGGAAGCGCTGGAGGAAGCCGGAATCCAGGTCACCGACGCCGAGGCGACCATGCTCCCGAAGACGACGGTGGCGATCGAGGACGAGGCGACGGCGCGCAAGGTGCTGCGGCTGATCGACGGGCTCGAGGAGGCAGACGACGTGCAGGACGTCTACGCGAACTTCGACATCCCCGAGCACGTGCTCGACGCCGTCGCAGTCTGAGAGGCACTAGGGGCTCGTCGCGGCGCCCGACCTGCGCGGGCGCCGCGCGATGACCGCGCGCCGTCAGACGGCGATGCGAGCGGAGCGAGCGAGCGGAGGAGGGGGCCGCGGGGGAAAGCAGGCCGCGGTTGAATCACCCGCGGCCTGCGCCCTGCGACACGCGCGGAGCGCGTGGGCAGAACCAGGGTTTCCCCCGCGAGAGAGGAACGTCCGACGTCGCGCCTAACCTCACGCCGTGAGAGTTCTCGGCATCGACCCGGGTACGGCTGCGTGCGGTTACGGCATCGTCCACCAAAGCGACGGACGCCTGCGGGCACTCGACCACGGCTGGTGGCGGACGGCCGCGCGGGAGCGTCCGGAGCTGCGCCTGAGGACGATCTTCGAGGGCGTGCGGGACCTGGTCGAGCGGTACGAGCCGGATGCCGTCGCGCTCGAGGAGTCCTTCGTCGGCGCAGACGCCCGCATCGCGCTCTCGGTCGGGCAGGCACGGGGCGCCGTGCTCGTCGCCGCGGCGCTCGCCGGCGTCGAGTGTGCCGAATACCCGCCGAGCCGCGTCAAGCAGGCCGTGTGCGGCTACGGGCGCGCCGAGAAGGCCCAGGTCGCGCGCATGGTGCAGACGATCCTCGCGCTGCGGGCGCCGCCGACGCCCACGCACGCCTCCGACGCCCTGGCGGTGGCGATCTGCCATGCGCTCGCGCCGCCGCTCCTGAGGGCCGCGGCGTCGTGATCGCCATGCTGCGGGGCACGCCGGTTGTGCGCCGCCCGGACGGCCTCGTGCTCGACGTGAACGGGGTCGGATACCTGGTCGCGGCCACGCCGACCGCCCTCGGCCGCGCCGAGGGCGGGGGGGAGGTCACGCTCGAGACCTACCTGCACGTCCGGGAGGACACCCTCCAGCTCTACGGATTCGCCGATGCGGCCGAGCGCGAGCTGTTCGAGCACCTGCTGTCCGTCAGCGGCGTCGGCCCGAAGGTCGCGCTCGCGATCGTCTCGGGCTCGAGCGCGGCCGATCTGCGGCGCGCGATCGTGCTCGAAGACACCGCGCGGTTCGAGGCGATCCCCGGAATCGGAAAGAAGACCGCGCAGAGGGTCGTCCTCGAGCTGAAGGAGAAGGTAGCCTCCGCCGCCGGCGCGCCGGAGGCTAGAGGCGAGGGCGGGCGCGGGCATGTCGTCGCACGGGATGCGCTCGTCGAGCTGGGCTACACCATCCAGGACGCCGAACGCGCCCTTGCAGGGGTCGACGAGACGCTGGCGCCCGAAGAGCGCGTGCGGCTGGCACTGCGGAGAGCGGCATGACCGAGCCCCAACTTCTGGCCGGAGTCCTCCAGGATGCCGGCGAGGACGACTTCGACCGGTCGCTCAGGCCGCGCCGCCTCGGCGAGTTCGTCGGCCAGGAGCGGCTGAAGGCCCAGCTCCAGGTCGCGTTGACCGCCGCGGTCACACGCGGCGAGGCGCTCGACCACGTGCTCCTCGTCGGGCCGCCCGGCCTCGGGAAGACGAGCCTCGCCTACATCGTCCGCGAGGAGCTGGGAGCCGGCATTCGCACGGTCGCCGGGCCGGCGGTCGAGCGAAAGGGCGACCTCGCGGCGATCCTCACCTCGCTCGAGGCACGCGACGTGCTGTTCGTGGATGAGATCCACCGGCTGAGCCCGGCCGTGGAGGAGATCCTCTACCCCGCGCTCGAGGATTACCGCCTCGACATCGTCGTCGGCCAGGGGCCGGCCGCCCGCACGCTGACCCTCGACCTGCCGCCCTTCACCCTGGTCGGCGCGACCACGCGCACCGGCCTGCTGACGACCCCCTTGCGCGACCGCTTCGGGATGACCTTCCGGCTGGCGTACTACGAGCCCGGCGAGCTGGCGGCGATCGTGCACCGCTCGGCGAGGATCCTCGGCGTGGCCATCTCGGGGGAGGCGGCCGACGAGGTCGCGCGCCGCTCGCGCGGGACGCCGCGCGTCGCGAACCGCATCCTCCGCCGCGTGCGGGACGTCGCCGAGGTGCGCCACGCGGGCGAGATCACCGCCGAGATCGCCGAGGAGGCGCTCGAGCTGCTCGAGGTCGACGGCGAAGGGCTGGAGCGCACCGACCGCGAGCTGCTGGAGACGATCGTCCACAAGTTCGGCGGCGGGCCCGTCGGGCTCTCGACCCTGGCGGCCTCGCTCGGCGAGGAGCCGGACACGATCGAGGACGTCTACGAGCCGTACCTCCTGCAGCTCGGTTTCGTCCAGCGCACGCCGCGCGGACGCATCGTCACCGACCTCGGGCTCGCCCATGTCGCCGAGGGCCAGGCGGCCCGCGTCGACAGCCTGTTCTAGCGATGCCCGAGCTCTGGGTACCCGGGTTCGCAGGGCCGATCGACGATCTCGTCGACCGCATCCAGCGGCGCGCGGCGAAGTTCGCCGAGGAGCGAGGCATCGAGCAGGCGTCGGTCGAGCTCGAGCTCGTCGACGGCGTCAGATACCTGGTCGAGTCGCTGAGCCCCGAGCCCGGCTACGGGTTCGTGACGATTCGCCCACACCCGTCCGGCGACGCTCCGGAGGAGGTGATCGTGCCGATCGGGTCGATCAGGCGGATCGAGCTCGGCCAGGCGGCCGAGGAGCGAGCGCGGCTCGGCTTCTCGGTGCCGGGCACCTAGCCGCGCGAGCGGAACTGGAGCTCGTGCCAGCTCGGCACCGGAGCGAGCTCGAGGAGGGCGCGCCCCCCGCGGGGGTCGCGGTAGGCGAACTCGGAGCTGTCGTCGTCCCAGACGACCTCGAGCAGGCTCTCCTTTACCCGGTGGTCGAGCCAGGCGCCGCGGAAGATCAGCTTGCGCAGCCAGTAGACGAGCGACTCGCCCTCGACCAGCGAGATCCGCTCCCAGTGGCGGACGAGATAGCGGCCGAGCGGGCTGGCGGGCTCCTCGATCCTGCCTTCCGCCGCGAGCTCGACCAGGTCGGCTATCTCCTCGTCGTCCAGCTCGCCGGCCTCGACCAGCCCGAGCTTCACCGCCGCACCCGTCACGCGCTGCTCGAAGTCCTCGGCGTTGAAGCTGAAGTGGTAGCCGAGGAACTCGACGACGTAGTCGTCTCCCGAGCTGTAGTTCGTGTCGTTCAACCTGCACCGGCCTCCACGAGGTCAGGATAACAGCGGCCCGGAACCCTCCTAGAGTGCACTCGATGCGCCTCCGGCTCGTCCTCGGCTCGCTCGCAGCCTGCGCGGGCCTGACCGCGCTCGCCGCCACGGCCCTCGACTGGTCGTTCGAGCGGGCGGTGATCCTCTCGCCGGTCGTGGTCATGGTCGCGGGTGCGGCGGCGTTCCTCGTCGTCCTGTGGGCGCGGGTCGTCCTAGACTCGGTTCGAGGCCGCCGACGCCGACCTTGACCCGTTCTCGGGTTCCTCGCCGCGACCGAAGTGTGCGGGCGCGGCACACCCGCCGAACGCCGTGAGAACCGGGGTCTGGGGAGGGGGGAACACGGGGGAAAGCCGGCCGCGGCCGAGTTTCCGCGGCCGGTGCCCTGGATGCGCGGCCTTGCCGCGCGACAGAAAGCCGGTTGCGGCCGAGTTTCCGCGGCCGGTGCCCTGGATGCGCGGCCTTGCCGCGCGACAGAAAGCCGGTTGCGGCCGAGTTTCCGCGGCCGGTGCCCTGGATGCGCGGCCTTGCCGCGCGACAGAAAGCCGCGCCGTTCCCCCCGTGAAGCGAGCAATGCGGCCCGGAGGGCCGCAGCGAGCGTTGCCGCGGCGAGCGTCTCCGTCCGGTGCCGTACGTACCGTCGCTGGACGATGGTGGAGGGGACGTGGACGATCCCGAGCTGCGACCCGCGGCAGGCCGCCGTGCTCGCCGGAGAGCTCGGCGTGAGCGAGACGACCGCGAGCGTCCTCGTCCGCCGCGGGTATGCCGATCCGTCCGCGGCCGGCGCATTCATGGCCGGGGAGCTTCCCGGCCACGACCCGTTCGCGCTCGGAGACATGCGCCGGGCCTGCGACCGGATCCGCGCCGCGATCGCCGCCGGCTCGAGAATCTGCGTCCACGGCGACTACGACGTGGACGGGATCTGCGCGACCGCGCTCGCCGTGCTCGTGCTCCGCGAGATCGGCGCCGACGTCGACTGGCACCTGCCGAGCCGCTTCGAGGAAGGCTACGGAATAGCCGGCCAGACGCTCACGCGTCTGGCCGGAGAGGGATTCGGCCTGGTGCTGACCGTCGACTGCGGGATCACCGCGGTCGAGGAGATCGATGCGGCGAAGAGGCTCGGCCTCGAGGTGGTGGTCACCGACCATCACCGCCCGGGTGAGACACTGCCCGACTGCCCGGTGGTCGCGACGCGACCGTCGGGCTACCCGTTCCCCGAGCTGTGCGGCACGGGCGTCGTCTACAAGCTCGCCGAGGCGCTGCTCGGCGGGGGGGCTGGAAGCGTCGCCGGCAAAGCCGGGGACGCCCGGCCGGAAGACCGGGTCGCCTTCGGCGCCCCGGGCGACGAGCGGCTCGTCCGCCACCTCGACCTCGTCGCGCTGGCGACGATCGCCGATGTCGTCCCGCTCGTCGACGAGAACCGCGCGCTCGCGATCGCGGGCCTCCGGCGGCTCGCGACGACCACGCGCCCGGGCCTGCGCGCGCTGATGGCCGCCGCCAGGGTCGACGCGGCGGCCGTCGACGAGGGCGCCGTCGGATTCCGGCTCGCCCCGCGGATCAACGCCGCCGGCAGGCTCGGCCGCCCGACCGCGGCGCTCGAGCTGCTCCTGACCGATGACCGGGACACCGCCGTGCGCATCGCCAGGCAGCTCGAGGAGCTGAACCGCGAGCGCCAGGCCGTCGAGGACCGGATCTTCCGCGAGGCGAAGGCCGCGATCGACGCCTGGCCGGACGCACGGCGCAACCAGCGCGGCTACGTGCTCGCCGACGAGGGCTGGCACGAGGGCGTGATCGGCATCGTCGCGTCGCGGCTCGCCGAGCGCTACCACCGCCCGGTCGTTCTGATCGCGGGCACGGACGGCGAGTCGACAGGCCCCAGCCACTGGAAGGGGAGCGGCCGCTCGATTCCGGCGTTCGACCTGCACGCCGGCCTCGCCGCCTGCGCCGAGCACCTGGAGCGCTTCGGCGGCCACCGGGCGGCGGCCGGTCTCGCGATCCGGCCCGAGGCGGTCGAGGCGTTCGCCCACGCATTCGCCGACCATGCCGATGCCCACCTCGACGGTGAGGATCTGCGCGCGGTGATGCCCGTGGACGCGATCGTTCCCGGCTCCGCGCTCACTCTCTCCCTGAGCGCAGAGCTCCGCCGCCTGGCCCCGTTCGGCCTCGGCAACCCGGGCGTGACGCTCCTCGTCGCAGGTTGTGAGCTGGGCGACCTCGCCACCGTCGGCGACGGCAGGCACCTCCGGTTCCGGGTCAGAGACCGCGACCGGCCGGCCGGGAGCGCGATCGCGTTCGGGCTCGGCCCGCAGCTCGATCGCTACCGGCGCCCCGGCCGTTACGACGTCGCCTTCCGCCTCCAGGACAACACCTGGAACGGGACGACGGCCCCGCAGCTGGTCGTCAGGCGCATCTTCGAGACGCCGGAGAGCTATCTCGAGCTCCGCGAGCGCTTCGCGGCCGAATGGCGTTCCGGCAGGTTGAGCCCGGAAGGCCAGGCGATCGTCGCCGAGCTCGGCCTGGACGGCGCCGAAGGCGCCGGCTGGCGAAGCCTGCTCGAGTCCGGGACGTTCAGGGCGCTCCTGGAGCCCCCGCCGCTCGCCCAGGCCGCCTGAGGCGCTACCGGGCGAGCAGCTGCACGAGCAGCGAGGCGAGCCGGTCGGCCCGCTTCCGCCTGCTGACGATGAGCTTGCGCAAGGCGACCATGTTCTCCGTCTGAACGGTTCTTCCTGCGCCGCGGTTGCGCCGTCGGCGAAACCTTCGGCTCGCGAGCCCGAAGTACACTGTCGAGATGGCGGTACTCGAGGTCGCTGATCGTCACCAGGAGCTGGTCGACGAGCTGATCGAGGCGGTCGCGCGGTACAAGCCCGAGCTCGACCGCGACCTCGTCGCGCGCGCGTTCTCCTTCGCCGCCGCGGCCCACGACGGTCAGCAGCGCCGCTCGGGCGAGGAGTTCATCAACCATCCGTTCGGGGTCGCGAAGATCCTCACGGAGCTGCAGCTCGACGAGCAGACGATCGCCGCCGCGCTCCTCCACGACGCCGTCGAGGACACCGACGCCGACCTCAAGGCGGTCACGGACGAGTTCGGCGAGGAGATCGGGCAGCTGGTCGACGGCGTCACGAAGCTGACGCGGATCCAGTTCCAGAGCCGCGAGCAGGCGGAGGCCGAGAACTACCGGAAGCTGATCGTCGCGATGGCGCGGGACGTGCGCGTGATCCTGATCAAGCTCGCCGACCGCCTCCACAACCTGCGCACGATCGAGTATCTCGGCAAGCAGAAGCAGGTGCAGAAGGCGCGGGAGGCGCTGGAGATCTACGCGCCGCTCGCTCACCGGCTCGGCATCCACGCGCTGAAGTGGGAGCTGGAGGACCTGGCGTTCGAGACGCTGCACCCGCGGAAGTACGCCGAGATCAAGGCGATGGTGGCCGAGCGGCGCGCCGACCGCGAAGAGCACGTCAGCGAGGCGAGCATGATCCTCCAGCGGGAACTCGACAAGGTGAACATCCCCGCCCAGATCTCCGGCCGCGCCAAGCACTTCTACTCGATCTACGACAAGATGGTGAAGAAGGGCCGGGAGTTCAACGAGATCTACGACCTCACCGCGATGCGCGTGCTCGTCGAGCGCACCGGGGAGGAGGGCACGCGCGACTGCTACGGCGCCCTGGGCCTGATCCACTCGCTCTGGAAGCCGATGCCCGGCCGGTTCAAAGACTACGTCGCGATGCCCAAGCTCAACCGCTACCGGGCGCTGCACACGACCGTGATCGGCCCGCAGGGCCGGCCGCTGGAGATCCAGGTTCGTACCGTCGGGATGCACGAGACCGCCGAGTTCGGGATCGCCGCCCACTGGGCGTACAAGCGCGGCGGCAAGGTGAGGAAGGGCGACGACGACTGGACTGCGTGGATGAAACAGCTCATGGACTGGCAGGCCGACGAGGCCGATCCCCGCGAGTTCATCAAGACGCTGCGCACGGACCTCTTCGACGACGAGGTCTACGTGTTCACCCCGAAGGGCGAAGTGAAGACCTTGCCCGCAGGCTCGACGCCGATCGACTTCGCCTACTCCGTCCATACCGATGTCGGCCACCGCACCGTGGGCGCGAAGGTGAACGGCCGGATCGTCCCGCTTCACTACCGCCTGGCGAGCGGCGACATCGTCGAGATCATGACCTCGAAGTCCGGTCGTGGCCCGTCACGCGACTGGATGTCGCTCGCGCAGTCGTCTCGCGCCCGCAACAAGATCCGCCAGTGGTTCTCGCGCGAGACGCGGGCCGACGCGGAGGCCAAGGGGCGCGAGTCGCTGGAGCAGGCCTTGAAGGCTCAGAACCTGCCGTACCGCAAGATCGCCGGCTCGGCCGTGCTCGCCCAGGTGATCCGGGAGACCGGCTTCAAGAAGGCGGAGGATTTCTACGTCGGGCTCGGCTCCGGGAAGCTGCCGCCGAGCCAGATCGTCAACAAGGTGATCCAGCGCCTGAAGACGGCCGAGGTGGTCGAGGAGGAGGCGGTCACCCTCAAGCCGCCGAAGGCGAAGGACACTGCGGCGAGCCAGACCTTCGGGATCAACGTCTCGGGTGTCGAGGACGTGCTCGTCAGGCTGGCGAAGTGCTGCACGCCGGTGCCGGGGGATCAGATCGTCGGGTACATCTCGCTCGGCAAGGGGATCACGATCCACCGGGAGGACTGCCCGAACGTTCGCGCGCTGAAGAGGAACGCGGAGCGGTTCACGCCGGTCGAGTGGGAGGGCGGATCGTCGCAGAGCTTTCGGGTCCAGATCGCCGTCGACGCGTGGGACCGTCCGCGGCTGCTCGAGGACGTCGCCAGGACGTTCTCCGAGCACGGCGCCAACATCGTCGCCTACGGCGGCGGTGTCCAGGACCAGCTCGCCAAGAACTGGTACACGGCCGAGATCGGCGACGTCGGATCGCTGCGCGCGCTCCTGACCGCCCTCCGCAACATCGAGGCCGTCTTCGACGCATACCGCGTCACGCCGAACTAGCACGTTCGCCCGAATCCCTGTTCGGGGGATCACGTCCGGCGCCGGCAAGGTACCTCGAACGAGGGATGGCCCAGGCGTCCCGCGTCGTCTAGAACGCGTCTGCTGGGGGCGATCGGTGGGAGAGGGCACGCGATCGCAGCGCCCATCCGCTCGAGAGAACGGATGGGCGCGCGCCGTGCCCGCTCAGGCGTCGACGTCGGGGCCCTCGAAGGCGCGGATCCGCTCTCGCCACCAGTCCGGGACCGGGCACGGCTTTCGGCGGGCCAGGTCGACGAGGACGAGCGTCTGTGTCGCTGTCACCGCGAGCCGTCCGCCCTCGAGGTGGGCGGCGAACTCGTACGTCACGCTCGACCTGCCGATCCGGCTCACCCGGACCTCCACCTCGATCTGGTCGTCGAACGCCGCCGGCGCGTGGTACTCGACCGTCATCGCGCGCGTCACGAACTGCCGGTCGCTCGGCTCGGCGCGGAGCATCTCCAGCTGCCGGTGGTACTCGACGCGGGCGAGGTCGAAGTAGGGCATGTACCGGCCGTAGTAGACGACCCCTTGCGCGTCGGTGTCGGAGAAGCCGACGCGCGTCTGCGCCGAGAACTTGAACGGCGGCCTCACGGCTCGGATCGTATGTGCGCCCGGTCTTCAGCAGGCGCGGCGACGCCCTCGAGCTGGGCCGCGCAGCCGGAAGCAGCATCTGACCGTCGGTGGTGGAGCCCGGCGCTCCTCAGTGCGAGCAGCCGGCGGCGGTTGCTCGAGCAGGGCTGCCACGGCTGCGCGGCCGCGAGATGCCGTTTCCGACCCCGGTAGTCGATCGCGCGACCGTGATGGGCGGCACGACGGTATCGTCAGAGTCGGACGGCCGCGAGCACCTCGTCTCGCTTGCGATTCATCAGCTCCTCCGAGCGCGCCTCCAGGTTCAGGCGCAGGAGCGGCTCGGTGTTCGAGGGCCGGACGTTGAAGTGCCAGTCCGCGGCCTCCACGGAGAGGCCGTCCAGGTGAGAGACGGCTCCCTCGCGGCCAAAGCGCTGCTCCAGCTCCCGGAGCTTCGCCGCGACGTCGGCGACGGGCGTGTTCAGCTCGCCGGTGATGAAGTACTGCTCGCGGTAGGGCCGCAGGAGCTCCGAGAGCTTCGCGCCGCCGCTCGAGATCCGCTCCAGCATGAGCAGGAACGGGATCACGCCCGAGTCCGCCTGCGAGAAGTCGCGGAAGTAGTAGTGGCCGGAGACCTCGCCGGCGAACGCGGCGTCCTCGGCCCGCATCCGCTCCTTGATGAAGGCGTGCCCGACCCGGTTCACGAGCGCAAGGCCGCCGGCGCGCGCGATCGTGTCCGGCACCGCCCGGCTCGCCCGGATGTCGTAGATCACCTTCGCGCCCGGCTCTCTCGCCAGAATCCCCTCGGCGAGGAGCGCGGTCGCGAAGTCGCCGGGGACGAACTCGCCGGTGTCGTCGACGAAGAAGCAGCGGTCGGCGTCTCCGTCGAACGCGACCCCGAGGTCCGCGCCCTCCTCGAGCGTCCGTCGGACGACGAACTCCCGGTTCTCCGGGAGGAGCGGGTTCGGCTCGTGGTTGGGGAAGCTGCCGTCGGGCTCGAAGAAACAGCGGACGGCCGCGACCGGCAGGCGCTCGAGCACCGGCGGCAGCATCGCTCCGGCCATCCCGTTCGCCGCGTCGATCACGACGCGAAGGGGACGGATCGTCGTCGGGTCGACGAACGACAGCACCCGCTCGACGTAGGAGGGCCATACGTCGAAGGGCTGGACGTGGCCCTGCGGGCCGTGTCCGAGGGACAGTCCCTCGGACACGGCCCGATCGCGCACGTCGAGAAGGCCCGAGTCGCCGCCGACCGGGAGCGCGCCGGCCCGGACGATCTTCATCCCCGTGTACTCCTTCGGGTTGTGCGAGGCGGTGACCATCACGCCGCCGTCGAGCCCGAGCGCGCCGACCGCGAAGTAGACCATCTCGGTTCCGACCAGGCCGACGTCGAGCACGTCGGCGCCCGCCGACGCGGCGCCCTCGGTCACAGCCGCGGCGATCGAGGGCGAGGAGAGGCGCATGTCGCGCCCGACCGCGATCCGTGCCGGCGCGAACTCCTCCACGTACGCCCGCCCGATCGCACGCGCCCCCTCCTCGTCCAGTTCCGCCGGGTAGATCCCGCGCACGTCGTACGCCTTGAACACCCTCGGGTCGAGCACGAGCCGTAGGCTAGACGGAGGCGAAGGGGAGCGGAGGCCCCGGCGTTGACGGCGCCGCAGCGGATGCGGCGCGGATGGTATCCGGGCGCCGGATCGTTTCTACACTGCAGATGATGGAGCGCAAGCTCGCCACCGTGCTGTTCGTCGACCTGGTCGGCTCGACCGCCCTCGTCTCCGCCTCCGACCCGGAGGTCGTCCGCCGCCAGGTGACGCGTTTCTTCGACCAGGTCGCGCGCTGCGTGACCACGCACGGCGGGATCGTCGAGAAGTTCGCCGGCGACGCCGTGCTCGCCGGCTTCGGGGTAGCCCAGGCGCACGAGGACGACGCCGAGCGTGCCGTCCGGGCGGGGCTGAGCATCCTGGAGGCGGTCGAAGGCCTCGGGTTGCGGGCCCGCATCGGCATCGAGTCGGGCGAGGTCGTGGTCGACACGACCGAGTCGACGTTCGCCACCGGCGAGGCCGTGAACCTGGCGGCGAGGCTCCAGCAGGCGGCCGGGCCCGGCGAGATCCTGATCGGGCCGGGTGCGCGCGGCCTCACGGGCGGGCCGATCGAGGTCGAGGCGGCCGGGGAGCTCGAGATCAAGGGACGCGCAGTGCCGGTGGCCGCCTGGCGCGTCGTCGGCGCCGCCGAGCGGACCCATCCGCTCCGCCTGCCGGCGGTGGCCCCGCTGATCGGCCGCACCGAGGAGCTCGAGCTGATGGAGAACACCCTCGACCGGGCCGTCCGCGACCGGCGCGCCCACCTGATCACCATCTACGGCGAGCCGGGGGTCGGAAAGAGCCGGGTCGCGCGCGAGTTCGTCGGCGGGCTCGAGGGCGCAACCGTCCTCGGCGGCCGCTGCCTTCCCTACGGCGAGGGGATCACCTACTGGCCGCTCGCCGAGATGGTCAAGTCGGCGGCCGGCATCTCCGACGACGACCCGGTGAAGGAGGCGATGGAGAAGCTGCGCGCGAGCTGCGAGGACGAGGCCGTCGCCGACCTGCTCGGGCTCGCCGCCGGGGTGCTCGAGGCGGTGGAGAGCGACCGGAGCGCGCAGGAGATCGCCTGGGCGGCGCGAGAGTGGGCCGACCAGCTGGCGGCCGTCCAGCCGCTCGTGCTCGTGTTCGAGGACATCCACTGGGCGGAGGAGCCGCTCTTCGAGCTGGTGGAGCACGTCGCCACCTGGGTGCGGGAATCTCCGCTCCTGATCGTCTGCCTCGCGCGCCCGGAGCTGCTCGACGTTCGCCCGAACTGGGGAGGCGGCCGGATGCGCGCGGCCGCGATCGAGCTCGAGCCGCTGCGAGAGGAGGAGAGCGAGCTCCTCGTCGACGCGCTGGCCGGCGGGAAGCTCTCGGCCGAGGCGCGGCGCGACCTGCTCGAGAAGACGGAGGGGAACCCGCTCTTCGTCGAGGAGACGATCCGCATGCTCGCCGAGCGCGGTGACGGCCATCCGGCCCGGATCCCGGACACGCTCCAGGCGTTGATCGCCGCCCGCATCGACCAGCTGCCGGCGGACGAGAAGGCGCTCCTGCACCGGGCGGCGGTGATCGGCCGGATCTTCTGGCACGGCGCCATCGCCCACGTCGCGCCCGGCCCGGACGTCGACGCGCTGCTCGACGACCTCCTGCTGCGCGACTTTTTGCTGGCGGAGCAGCGCTCGACGATCATCGGCGAGCGCGCCTACCGCTTCAAGCACATGCTCATCCGCGAGGTCGCCTATGCCGGCCTGACCAAGGCCGAGCGCGCGGAGCTCCACGCGCGCTTCGCCGACTGGCTGCGGGAGCGAGCGGGCGACGAGCTGCTCGAGATCCGCGCCTACCACCTGGACCACGCCGCCTCGCTGCACGCCGAGCTCGACGGCGCCGCCCCAGCCGAGCTCGCCCGCGAGGCCGCCGCCGCCCTCGAGGAAGCCGGACGCCGGGCGCTCGCCCGGGAGGCGAACCGCTCGGCTCGAAAGCTGCTGCTGCGGTCGGTCGAGCTGGAGCCGACGCTCGAGCGGCGCTTCCACGCCGCGCGCACCGCCTGGCGAATGAGCGATCTGCCGGCAGTCTCCGTCGAGATGAGGCGCGTCCTCGAGGGCGCACGCGAGGCCGGTGACACGACGCTCGAGGGGAAGGCGCTGACGGCGCTCGCCGAGATGGCGCTCCTCCGGGAGGCGAACCTGCCGAAGGCGACCGAGCTGATCGACGCCGCGCTGGAGGCGCTGCCCGAGGACGGCCGGTTCACGGCCCTCGGCGTGCGTGGCCACATCGCCTACTGGGTGGGCGACTTCGAGGTTCAGGAGCGGGCGGGAGAGGAGGCGCTCGAGATCGCCCGCAGCCTGGGCCGCAAGGACCTGGAGGCCCAGGCGCTCAACGATCTCGCCGCCGGCGCCTACCGGAACCGGCAGCGCCTGGAGGAGGCCGAAGACCGGCTCGGCCGGGCGCTCGAGCTCGCCGAGGAGAGCGGCAGCATCCTCGCCAGGGCGCAGGCGCTCCACTCGCTGGGCCTCCTGCGCCTCGACCGCGGCGAGTGGGCGGCCGGCGAACAGCTGCTCGAGGAGTCCCGTGTCCTCTTCGCCGAGGTCGGCGACGCCTGGAAGCTCGGCCGCACGCTGAACGGGCTCGCCTCGGCGGCGGAGGGGCAGGGCGACCTCTCCAAGGCCGAGCGCTGGCTCAGGGAGGCGATTCGCCTGCTCAAGCCGCTCGAGGATCGAGGCGCCCTGTGCGAGAGCCAGCGCGGTCTCGCCGAGGTGCTGATCAGGCAGAACCGCCTGGAGGAGGCAGAGCGGGTGGCGCTCGAGGCAGTGGAGACGGTCGGCGAGCACGACCTCAGCTCGCGTGCGACGACGACGATGACGCTCGGCCTCGTCCGCGCCGCCCAGGGGCGCGACGCGGACGCCGAGGAGCTGTTCCGCACGGCCGTGGCGCTGGTGGAGCCGACCGGGTTCCGCGGGCTCGCGACGTGGGCGATCTCGCGGCTCGAGGAGTTCCTGCGCGAGCGCGGGCGCGACGAGGAGGCGGCCGCCTACCGGGAGCGCCTGGGCGAGCTGTCGCCCGTCTCGGCGGTCTCCGCGGCATTCGCGACCAGGATGGAGCGAATCGCCTGAGAGGAAGCCTCGTCCGGCGACTCCGAGATCACGGTCGCCGGACGCTCGAAGCGCCCGAGCGCCTCGGCGAGCGGCTCTGCGCGCAGCGTTCCCTCGCCGTAGGGAAGATGCTTCGTCTCGTTCCGGTTGGCGAACTGGATGTCGCTGAAGTGGACGTGGAAGGGTGCTCCGGGCTCCAGGATCGAGTCTGCGACGGCGAGGACCCCGGCGAATGCCTCGATGTCGGCGAAGCCGCCGTCGGTGACGGCGTGCAGATGCGCGAAGTCGAGCACCGGTCGCACCCACGCGAGCTGCGCCGCGATCGCGAAGACGTCCTCGGCCGTCCCCAGCTCGCGGACGCGCCCCATCACCTCGACGCCGAACGGCACCGCGCGTCCCTTTCCCTCCAGGCGCTCGCGGAGCTCCGCGAGCTGCTCGACGACCGCGGCCAGCGCGTCCTCGCGTGTCCGCCCGAGCAGGAAGCCCGGGTGGACGACGACCAGCTCGGCTCCGCAGGCGGCTGCGACACCCGCAGAGTGGTCGAGCATCCCGGTCGCCATCCGGTATTTCCGGTCGCGCTCGACGTGGCCCATGAACCCCGCGAGCGGCGCATGCACCGAGAGCGCGACACCGCTTCTTTCGGCGGCCTCGCCGAGCCGCTCTGCCCAGGGGTAGTCCATCCAGAACCCGCCCTCGAAATCGATCTCGCAGGCCTCGTAACCGCGCTCGAGAAGCAGCTCGACCGCGGCCTCGGGGCTCTCCCGGGACGGGACCCGTGCCGGCCCGACGCGCACCACACCCATCGCCGCCACCCTAGACGATTCCGTCCGGGGCGCCCCCTAAGGTGAGATCCATGGCACGCCGACCTTCACGGATCGACCTGCTCGAGCTCGACATCGACGTTCGTCTCGCGGATCTCTGGCGCGAGGCGCACGACATCACCGAGTGGAACCTCGAGGTGGTGGGCGCCTTCATGCGGGCTGCGTACGGCAAGGGCTACTGCGACGCGCTCACCGAGGATGCGCCCGGCTCGCTCTGTGCCGAGCACGGCTACCGCGTCCCGGAGCGCCGGAGCGCGGCTCCGGTCGACAGCGCCTAGCCTGTCGCTCGACAGCGCCGGACGGGCCCTGGCGACGGCGCCGAGCGGACCTGGGAGCACCGGCCTCCGGGCTCGAGCTGCCCGTTCAGGCCGCAACCGCCGGCAGCCGGCCGGACTGACCGCCCGCGGCGGCTAGAATCCCGCCGTGGCTCGCAGACCAAGCCCGGCGCGCCTCGTGATCGCGCTCTCGGTCGCGGTAGTGCTCGCCGTCTTCCTGCTCTACACCTCGATCGCCGGCGGCGGGACGCCGAACGTGCGACCGAGCACCGTCTCCCGCCACGCGGGCAAGGTCTCGCTCACGGGCCGCGTACTGCGGCCCGTCACCGGCGACGCGCACGGTGCGGGCCTTCGCTTCAGGCTCCGCGACGTGAACGGCACCGACACGGTGCCGGTCCTGTACAAGGGATCCGTTCCCGATCTCTTCCGCGCAGGCCGTGACATCGTCGTCGACGGCAGGCTGCAGGGCGGCGTCTTCGTCGCCGTCCCGGGCACGATGGTGACGAAGTGCCCGTCGAAGTACAGCCCTTCCCGCCAGGGCGGGAAGGGCTAGAAGAGCCTTGGTTCGCGAGCGCATCGGGACGTGACACCGATTCTCGGCTGTTGGGGCGTCGCGAGTGGTCGCCGGAGCCGGGCTTTGCCCGAGCGGAGGCTCTCAGCCGTTGACCTGCCGCTCCGGCGAAGGAGGGGGGCCCGTGGGGGAACCATGGGTTCTCCCACGCTGAATGCCCGAGCTCGGTAGGGCTGCGCTCGTCGTCTGCCTCGGCCTCGCCGTGTACGCGACCGCGGCAGGCTTCTGGGGAGCCCACACGCGCCGGCGACGGCTTTCCCTCTCTGCTCAGAACGCGCTGCTCGCGGCGTTCGTCTCCGCGCTCGCCGCCTCGATCGTCCTGCTCACCGCGTTGGCCCGGAGCGACTTCTCCTTCACGTATGTCGCAGAGCACACGAGCCGCGAGCTGCCCACGCCGTACAAGCTGGCTTCCTTCTGGGGAGGCCAGGAAGGCTCGCTGCTCCTCTGGCTGCTCGTGCTGACCGGGTACGGCGTCGCCGCCGTGCTGCTCGACCGCAAGGCGGGACGCGAGCTCGTCGCCTGGGCCGTCCCCGTGCTCGGCCTCGTCGCCGGATTCTTCGCGATGCTGGTCGTCTTCGTCGCCAGCCCCTTCCACACGCAGCTCGCGCCCGCCGACGGCGCCGGGCTGAACTCCAGCCTCCAGAGCCCGTACTTCCAGATCCACCCGCCGCTCCTGTACCTCGGCTATGTCGGGCTGACCGTCCCCTTCGCGTTCGCGATGGGCGCGCTCCTCTCCGGTCGTACCGACGAGCGCTGGATCGTCGCCACCCGCCGCTGGACCCTCGCCGCCTGGATGTTCCTCGGCATCGGCCAGCTGCTCGGCGCGAAGTGGGCCTACGAGGAGGTCGGCTGGGGTGGCTACTACGCCTGGGACCCCGTCGAGAACGCGGCGCTGATGCCCTGGCTCGCGTCCACCGCCTTCCTGCACTCGGTCATGGTCCAGGAGAAGAAGGGGATGCTGAAGGTCTGGAACATGCTGCTCGTCATCCTCGCCTTCTCGCTCTCGCTGTTCGGGACGTTCCTCACCCGCTCGGGGGTCCTCAACTCGATCCACTCGTTCACGGAGAGCTCGATCGGCCCCTGGTTCCTCGGCTTCATCTGCTTCGTCGTCGCCTCCTCGCTGGCTCTGCTCTTCCTCCGGCTGCCGCTCCTGCGTGCCAGGACGAAGCTCGAGTCGCTCGTCTCGCGGGAGGCGACCTTCCTCTACAACAACCTGCTCCTCGTCGCCTTCTGCCTGACCATCCTCTGGGGTGTCACCTACCCGCTCCTCAGAGAGGCCGTCACCGGCGTCTCGGTCACCGTCGGCCGGCCCTGGTACGACTTCTTCTTGCGCGTCTTCGGGCTGCCCCTGCTGCTCCTGATGGGGATCGGCCCGCTGATCGCATGGCGTCGCGCATCGGTGCGCTCCCTGGGCCGGATCTTCCTCTGGCCCTCTGCGGCGGCGCTCGTCGGCGGCGCCGCGCTGCTCCTCGTCGGCGCCGGCTCGTCCGTCCCGGGGTTGATCGCCTACACGTTCTCGATCTTCGTCGCGGGGACGATCGTGCTCGAGTTCGCACGAGGAACGGCGGCGCGCCGTGCGCTCTCGGGCGAGCCGGTACCGCGTGCGTTCGCTTCGCTCGTCGCGCGGAACCGGCGCCGGTACGGCGGCTACGTCGTCCACGCCGCGATCGTCATGCTCGCGATCGGGGTCGCCGGGTCCAGCGCCTACGGCACCTCACGCTCGGCGCGCCTGGCCCCGGGAGAATCCCTGAAGCTCCGTGACTACACGCTCGTGTACCGCGGACTGAAGAGCACCCGCAGCAAGAACGCGATCGAGACCAGGGCCTCGATCGACGTCTTCAAGGGCAGCCGGCGGATCGCGGTCATGCATCCGGGCAAGAACGACTACCCGGTCGAGCAGCAGATCTCGAACGAGGTCTCGATTCGCTCCGACTGGTTGACCGGGGAGGACCTGTACCTGATCACCGAGCAGGTGAACCCGAACGGGACGATCGACTTCAAGGCGCTGATCAACCCGCTCGTCAACCTGATCTGGCTCGCCGGCGCCGTCTTCCTGCTCGGCTCCGTCGTCGCGCTCTGGCCGGACGTCCGCGAAGAGCGGCGGCTTGCGGTTCGGTACGGCCGCGTCCCGGCCGGGGCGTAGCGTGCTGGCCGCCGCGCTGGTGCTCGGAGCGCTGCTCGCGGTGGCGGCGGTGCTGTACGTGGCCCGGCCGTTCCTGAGCCGTTCCGTCGAGGAAGGCCTGACGGAGCCGGAGCCCGGACGGCTCGCGCTCGAGGAGGAGCGCGACCGGGCGCTGGCGGCGCTGAAGGAGGTCGAGTTCGACCATCGCACCGGGAAGATCTCCGACGGCGACTACCGCCGTCTCGTCGGCGAGCTGCGCCGCGAGGCGGCCGATGCGTTACATGCGCTCGATGTGGGTAGGCCGCGGACGGATGTCCGCGGCCGTGACTAGCTGCGCTGTCTTGCCGGAGCCCGAGCCCGAGCCGGCACCCCTGCCGGGGCCGGCCCCGAGCGATCCGCCGGGCCCGGTGATCGTCCCGGAGCCCGAGCCCGTGCCGCACGAGCCGCCCGGGCCGGTGATCGTCCCCGAGCCGCACACGAGCACCGGACGCCGCCGAGCTCCCGGTGACGCCTGCGGCCACCTCGTGGGCGCAACCGCACGGTGTCCCGTGCCGTTGTAGACGGACAAGCGAGACCAAAGGGGGACTGATGCTGGCAGTGATCGCAGTGTTGCTGCTCGCAGCGCTTCTGTTCGGAGTCGGGTTCGCGGTGCACTTCCTGTGGATCATCGCCGCGATCGTGCTCGTTCTCTGGCTGATCGGGTTCGTCGCCAGAGGCGCGAACGCAGCCTGGTACCGATGGTAGAGACGCGGGGGAACCCCTGGTTCCCCCGCGAACCCTCTCCTCCGCTGGCTCGCTGCGCTCGCGTCGCCTGCTGACGGCAGACGGCGCTTGGCCGCGCCCGCGCAGGTCGGGCGCGGCGGCGAAGCGGCTCAGGAGCGCAGGACGTGCAGGTCGGGGAGGTTTCGGTAGCGCTCGTCGAGGTCGAACCCGTAGCCGACGAAGAACTCGTCCGGAACGGTGAAGCCGACGTAGCGGACCGGCAGGTCCTCGACGAGGCGGCGGTACGGCCGGTCGAGGAGCGTCACCGCCGCGAGCGAGCGCGGCGAGCGGAGCGCGAAGGTCCGCACCAGATAGCGCAACGTCAGCCCGGTGTCGATCACGTCCTCGACGATCAGGATGTCGCGGCCCTCCGCGCCGGCGTCGAGATCCTTCAGGAACCGGATCGCGGCGGTGCCGCCGGTCTCGCCCGACGAGTAGCCGGCCAGCTCGACGAAGTCCACGTGGTGGAGGATCGGCAGCTCCCGGGTGAGATCGGCGAGGAACACGAAGCTCGCCTTCAGCGAGGCGACGAGCAGCGGCTCCCGGTCGGCGTAGTCGCTCGCGATCTCGGCGCCGAGCTCTGCGACGCGGGCCGCGATCTCGTCCGCCGAGAGGTAGATCTCGCCGATGCGCTCGTCCCGGGGGAAGCCTCCCGGGACGGCCGACGAAAGGTCGGTCAGGAGGCGAGCTTCAGGCCGTATCGCTGTACCAGGCGCTCGATGTCGCGCTTGTAGAAGAGCTTGATCTTCACGTCCGGGTATCGCTCCTTCAGCTTGCGGAGCTTCCGGTTCTTGCGGGTGACGAGCGACTGCTTCATCACCGTGATCTCGAGATAGAGATCCTGCTCCGGGAGGTAGAAATCGGGTGCGAATGCCTCGAGCACACGGCCCGTCTCGTCGGTCTCGAGCTCGAACGTGCGGGGCTCGTACAGCCACGGGACCCCGTGGTAGTCGAGGATCTTGGCGCACTCCAGCTCCGCCTCGTTCTGGAACTGGGGCGGCTCGCTACCGCGATATGCCTGGAAATCGAGTGCGTCCGACTTCAACGAGGCCAGGATAGCTACCGGTCCGGACGCCTAGACTCCGCCCCATGGCCGCCGCCGAGCGCTTCACGATCGCCCACATCTCCGATCTGCACTGCGGCGGGCCGTACTTCGTCGCGAACCTGATGGAGCGGGCGATCGCCGAGATCAACGACCTCCGGCCCGACCTCGTCGTCTGCTCGGGCGACCTGACCACGTTCGGCTTCAAGCCCGAGTACGTCCAGGCGAAGGAATACCTCGACCGGCTCGACTGCGACGCCCGCGTCGTCATTCCCGGAAACCACGACGCCCGCAACGTCGGCTACGTGCACTTCGAGGAGTTTTTCGGCGAACGCAGCCCGGTGTTGCGGATCGGCAGCGTCACCGTGGTCGCGGTCGACTCGACCGAGCCCGACCTCGACCACGGCCAGATCGGGAGGGGCCGCTACCGCTGGATCGAGGAACAGTTCGCAGACGGGTCGGACCTGCGCATCTTCGTGCTCCACCATCACCTGCTGCCGGTTCCCGGCACCGGCCGCGAGCGGAACGTGGTCTACGATGCGGGGGACGCGCTCGAGTGCCTTCAGCGGGCCGGAGTGCAGATCGTGCTCTCGGGGCACAAGCACGTCCCTTATGCGTGGCGGCTCGAGAACATGTTCGTGATCAACGCCGGCACGGTCTCGTCCCTTCGGCTGCGGGGGAACACGCGCCCCTGCTACAACGTGCTCGAGGTCGAGGGAGCCCACGTCTCGGTGTGGCGGCGGTACCCGTTCCACGGTCAGGAGCGGATCATCCAGTTCTCGACCGAGACGCTCGAGTTCGAGAAGTACACCGCCCGCATCGAGGGGGAGCTCTCGTCGCGCGGATGAAGGCGGTCGCCGTGATCGACGGGGAGCACTACGCGCCCGTCGTCCGCGACGCGCTGTCCGAGCTTCCGTACGAGTTCGTCGCCGCCGTCCTCGCGGGCGGGGTCGAGAAGCTGCGGGGAGGGGAGGAGTACGGTGTGCCGCTCGCGCCCGGGCTGGAGGAGGCGATCGTCGACCACGCGCCCGAGATCGTCGTCGACCTGTCCGACGAGCCCGTGGTCGGGCCGCGCGAGCGTCTCGCGCTCGCGAGCCGGGCCCTCGCGGCGGGGATCCCGTACGTCGGCGCGGACTTCCGGTTCGACCCGCCCGTCTTCGAGCCGATCCCGTTGCCCTCGATCGCCGTGATCGGGACGGGCAAGCGAGTCGGGAAGACCGCCGTGACCGGCCACCTCGCCCGGCTGCTCGCCCGCGACCGCGACGTCGTCGTGGTCGCGATGGGCCGCGGGGGACCGCCGAAGCCCGAGCTGATTCAGGCCGCGCCCACCCTCGACGAGCTGCTCGCCCTGTCGGTGGCCGGCCGCCATGCCGCCTCCGACCACCTGGAGACGGCGGCCCTCGCCGGCGTTCCGACGGTGGGTTGCAGGCGGTGCGGCGGCGGGTTCGCGGGCGCCCCGTTCACGTCGACCGTGCTGGAAGGGGTGCGCCTGGCCGCCGGGCTCGGTCCGGATCTCGTCGTTCTCGACGGAAGCGGCGCCGCGATCCCGCCGGTCGCCGCCGGCGCGCGGATCCTGGTCGCGCACGACCTGGCCGCGGGGCTCAACCCGTACCGCGCCCTGGTGAGCGATCTCGTCCTGACGATGAGCGACGACGTCGCCGCGGCGGCGGAGAGGCTCGGCCGGCCCGTGATCCGCTTCGCCCTTCGGCTCCGGCCGGTCGAGCCGCTCGCCGGCCGCCGGGCCGCAGTCTTCACCGCCGGGCCCGCGGAGCTCGGGCACCTCGACGGGGTGGTCCTGGCGTCGCGGAACCTCGCCGACCGGGACGAGCTCATCCGCGACCTGGACGCCGCGGACGCGGACGTCTACGTCGTCGAGCTGAAGGCGGCCGCGATCGACCTGGTCGCCAGGCGAGCGGCGGATCGCGGCATCCCGGTCGTCCTCGCCGCGAACGAGCTCGTCGCACCGGGGCTCGACGAGGCTCTGCTCGGCCTGGCGGAGGTGGCGTTTCGCGCCGCGGCCCGCGACAATGTCGCCCGATGACAGAGCCCCGTCACCGAGATCCCCTGCCGCTCGGCGGCGCGGACGGCCTGCCCTACTCGAAAGGGCTGATGGCGCGCGCCCTGATCGGCGCGGGCGTGCCCGCGGTGCGCGCGTACGAGCTGGCGCTCCGCGTCGGGCTCGACCTCGCGGAGCGCGGCCGGGACGCCGTCGAGGTCGAGCGCCTGGAGGCCTTCGCGCGGGAGGTGCTCGGCGAGAACGAGGGAGCCCAGGCGGTGAGGCGCCTGCGGCGCTTCGAGACGCTGCGCGAGCTCGACCGGCCGATCATCCTGCTGATCGGCGGAGCAACCGGCACAGGGAAGTCCACGGTCGCGTCCGAGGTGGCGTACCGCCTCGGGATCACGCGGGTCACCTCGACCGACTTCGTCCGTCAGACGATGCGGGCCTTCCTGTCCCGGGACTTCATGCCCGCGATCCACTTCTCGAGCTTCGAGGTGCCGTCTCCGGACGGTTTCGGCGTCGTCGAAGGCTTCGTCGAGCAGACGCACAGCGTTCTGATCGGCGTCCGCGGGCTGATCGACCGGGCCCTCCAGGAGGGCTGGTCGCTCGTTCTCGAAGGCGTGCACCTGGTGCCCGGAATGCTTCCTCCCGTCGAGGGCGCAATCGTAGTCCAGTGCGTGCTCGCGATCGACGACGAGCAGCTGCACGAGTCACACTTCTGGGTGCGTGATGCACGCTCGGAGGGGCTGCGCCCGGTTCGCAAGTATCTCGATGCCCTCGCCGACATCCGCATTCTCCAGGGCTTCATCGTCGAGCAGGCCCGCAGCTTCGGGGTGCCAGTGGTCGAGAACGCCACCATCGAGCTCTCGATCGGCGCGGTGACGGAGCTCGTCCTCGGCGGGGCCGAGCGGTTCGTCAGGGCCTGATGGCGACCGAGGAGACGATCGACGCGCAGCGGGCCGAGGCGTCGCAGTCACGCGACCTCTGCCCGTGTGTCTCCTACCTGCGCGGGACCGAGCGCGCGGCGCTCGCCGGCGCCCGCTGGCTGGGGCGAGCCGACCAGGAGAGCGCCGAGGAGGCGGCGTTCTCCGGCATGGAAGCCGCCCTCGGAGAGATGCCGATCACCGGGAGAGTGGTGATCGGCGCCGGCGACGTCGAGGCCGGGCCGACGATGAGCGGCACGGTGGGCGCGGGCGGTCCCGAGGTCGATCTCGCCCTCGATCCGCTCGAGGGCCGCGGCGTCGTCGCGCGGGGCGGGAACGGCGCGATCTCCATGATCGTCGCCGGGGAGCAGGGAAAGCTGCGCCGTCTGCCCGACATGTACATGCGGACGATCGCCGTCGGCCCGCGGGCTCGCGGTCGTGTCGGGCTGCTCCGGCCCGTGGGCGACAACGTCCGTGCGATCGCCGAGGCGTTCGGTCGCACCGCGGGCGACGTGACGACGATCGTCCTCGACCGGCCGCGCCACCACGACCTGATCGAGGAGATCAGGGCCGCGGGCGCGCGCATCAAGCTGATCCAGGACGGCACCGTGACCGCCGCGATCTCGGCGGCGATCAGGGGCACGAACGACCATCTCGCAATCGGGATCGGCGGCACCAGGCAGGCAGTGCTGACCGCGGGGGCGCTGCGCTGTCTCGGCGGCGAGGTCGAGGCCCAGCTCTGGCCGACCTCCCGCCGCGAGATCGAGGCCGCGCGCGAATACGGGATCGAGGACGCCGAGCAGGTCTTCACGACCGAGGATCTCGTCCCGGGCGAGGTGATCGTCGCGGCGACCGGGGTCTCGAACGGCGATCTGCTGCGCGGCGTCCGGTTCCTGGCCGACAGCGCGCGCACCCACTCGCTGGTCATGTGCACGCGCTGCAACTGGGTGCGGTTCGTGGACGGCATCCACTTCTTCGCCCGCGAGCGCCGCGAAGAGGTTCGACTGCTCGGCTACTGATGGCCGGCGGCCACTCGGTCGTCCTGCCTGGCCCGTTCCCGCCACGTCCGTTCGAGCCATGTCCCAGGGACAGTCCCTGAAACGAATGTGTGTCCTCTCGTCGACACCTGACCGAACCGGTGGAAGCTAGACTCGAAGGGATGCCCACCAAGGACGAGGTGATCGAGGCACTGCACCAGGTCGAAGACCCGGAGCTCGGGATGGACATCGTCGAGCTCGGGCTCCTGTACGACGTCGAGGTCGAGGGCTCGAAGGTGAAGGTGATCCACAGCCTCACCTCGATGGGCTGCCCGGCGGGCCCGATGATCCAGGAGGACATCCACGCGGTCGCGGCGCAGCTGGCCGGCGTCGAGGACGTCGAGATCGAGCTGACGTGGGACCCGCCGTGGACGCCGGACCTGATGTCCGACGACGCGAAGTTCATCCTCGGCTTCGGGTAGCGCCGAAGCCTATCCATTCCCGGCGTCTAGCCGGGAATCGATAGCACGATCTTGCCGAACTGCTCGCCGGACTCGAGACGCTCGTGTGCGGCTCGGGCCTCCGACAGGGGGAACACCGAGTCGATCACCGGCCTCGCGCCGGCCGCGACGAGGTCGTAGGCACCCTCGAAGTCCGAGCGCGAGCCCATCGTCGAGCCGAGCAGGTCGAGCTGCTTCCACCACAGGCGGTGCAGCGCCGCGGGCGGGTTCGGCCCGGAGGTCGCACCGCACACGACCACGCGACCCGCGGGGCGGACCGCGTCCAGCGTCCGCTTCCAGGTTGCCTCGCCGACCGTCTCGACGACCACGTCCGCGCCGCTCCCCGTCGCCTCCCTGACGGAGGCGGGCACGTCGCCGGTCTCGTGGTTGACGGTCAGATCGGCCCCGAGCGCGGCCGCGCGGGCCAGCTTGGAGTCGCTGGAGGAGGTGACGATCGTCCGCGCCCCCAGCGCCTGCGCGATGCGGAACGCTGCGGTCGCGACGCCGCCGCCGATCCCCCAAACCAGCACCCATTCGCCCTCTCGCACAGCGGCCCGGGTGACGAGCATCCGGTACGCGGTCTCGAAGACCAGCGGAAACGCCGCCGCCTCCTCGAACGAGAGCCCTTCCCGGAGCGGGTACAGGTTCGTGGCCGGGAGGGCGGCCAGCTCCGCGTGAACACCCTGCATGTGCTCTCCGACCACGCGGATCGTCCCTTCGTCGGTCTCGATCCCCGGGTTGATCACGACCGGCTGCCCCGGCTCGAGGCCGGAGACGCCGCGGCCGAGCGCCTCGACGACGCCGGCGCCGTCGGCGCCCAAGATCCGCGGCTTCGGCACCGACGGCAGCCCCTTCCTTGTCCACACGTCCAGGTGATTGAGCGACGCGGCGTGAAGGCGCACGAGCGCCTCGCCTGCGCCCGGCACGGGCTCGGCGACGTCCTCGTACCGCAGCACGTCGGGGCCGCCGTCCTCGTGGATCACGATCGCCTTCATCGCCACGATCGTATAGTCGAGGCGTGGGCAAGCAGGCGCTCGTCGCCGCGGCCGCCGCCGCTCTCCTCGCCGGCTGCGGAGGCGGGACGCACGATGCTCAGCCGGAACCCTCCCCGGCCGACGTCGCGGCTTCCGCGAACCGCATCTGCGCATCCGCGACGACCCGGGCCGGTCGGGTGGCGCGCCTGCGAGGGCTCGGCCCGCCCCGCGGTGCCGGCGACCTCTATCTGCGCTGGATGAGCGCGGAGAAGGACGCACTCAGGATCGCGACGGCGATGGCAGATCCGAAGGCGACATTCGACCAGGACCCGCGAATCGCGCTGGCGATCGCGGAGGGAAAGATCGCCGGCTACGCGCGACGTCTGAGCGCGGGGGTGTGCGCGACCACCGCAGGCGTCACAATGCGGTCGTGACGACGGCCGAGCTGAGCCGTTTCGCCGAAGAGCTGGGAATCGACGCCATAGGGGCGGCTCCCGCCGGTCCGTACGAGGAGACCGAGCGCTTCATCCGCGAGCGACGGCAGCGCGGCCTCTTCGCCGGCATGCGCTTCACGATGGCGCAGCCGGAGGTGTCCTGTCATCCCGAGGCGCTCCTGCCCGGCGCCCGCACGGTCGTGTCCGCCGCGCTGTGCTACTGGGCGCCCGCGCCGCCCCGGGCCGCGGGCGAAGGGCGCCTGCCGCGGTACGCCTGGCGCGATGCCTACGCCGAGCTCCGGGAGAAGCTCGACGCGCTCGGGCGCAGGCTCGGCGGCGCCTACCGCGTGCTCGTCGACGCGAACCAGCACGTCGACCGCGAGGGGGCCGCGCGCGCCGGAGTCGGCTTCTACGGCAAGAACACGATGCTGATCACCCGCCGGCACGGATCCTGGGTGGTGCTCGGCACGCTCGTCACCGAGCTCGAGATCGAGCCGAGCTCCACGCTCGAGGCGGACTGTGGAGACTGCCGTCTCTGCATCGACGCCTGCCCGACCGGTGCGCTCGACGAGCCGGGCACGCTGGACGCCAACCGCTGCCTCTCGTACTGGACGCAGGCGCCCGCCCCGATTCCGGAGGCCTACCGGCGGCCCCTCGGAGAGATGGTCTACGGCTGCGACATCTGTCAGGAGGTCTGCCCCTGGAACCGCGGCGTCGAGAAGCGGCGCCACGCCGAGGAGCCGAAGGGCGAGCCGACCGTGTCGCTCGCGGACTGGCTCCGCGCGGACCCCGACGAGCTCGTGGCCCGGTACGACCGCCTGTACGTGCCGCGCAACGACTCCCGGTACCTGCGCCGGAACGCCCTCGTCGCGCTCGGCAACACCGGAGACCGCGGCGATGCGGCGCTTGCCGAGCCGTATGCCGCAGGCGACGACGAGCTACTGCGCGAGCACGCCGGATGGGCGGTACGGCGGATTTCCGAGCGGGTGAGATGAGCTACGAGCAGCGCCTCCGCGCGGAACGGTGGCTGACGTGGGTCCGGGTCGCCGCGGTCCCGTTCGCGGTCTTCCAGGCGGCGGTGAGCGGCCCGTACCCGGCCGGCGTGGCCACCTGGGCCTGGACGACCGTCGGAGCGCTGGCGGTCGGCTCGGCGGCCTTCTTCCTGATCGTGCGGCGGCCCCTGTCCTCCGAGGTGCTCTCCCGGGTCGGGATTGCCGCGCTCTCCTTCGACTTCGGGGTCGTCGCCTCGTTCACGCTCGCCTCCCATTTCCAGCAGTCGTCTCCGGTCCGCCAGGTGCTCATCCTGGTGCTGATCGAGGCTGCCTTCCGCATCGGGATGGGCGGCGGTCTCCTGGTCACGGCGGCGACGGTGCCGGTGTTGAACGCGCACGAGCTCCTCCGCTCCGACTACTTCAACGAGCACTACCGGTGGGAGAACGTCACCCTCCAGGTCGGGCTCGAGCTGATCATCGCAGTGATCGTCGGCTGGCTGGTACAGCAGGCGCGCTCGGAGGCGGTGAGGGCGCTCGAGCGGGCCGGCGAGCTGGAGGTGCTGCGGGACGAGATCGGCCGCCGCGCCGACCTCCTCGACGCCGCCAACCGCTGCGCCCGCGCGCTGGGCTCGTCGCTCGACCAGCAGGAGGCATTCGACGCGTTCATCCGCGAGTTGCGCAGCCTGATCCCCTTCGATCGGACCGCGATCGTTCTGTCCGAAGAGGGTCGAGCCCAGGTGATGGCAACTGCCGGCGTCGGGCATGACACGGTACTGCGGCCGGGCGAGAAGCTTCCGGCGGGCGCGCTCGTCGAGGAGCTGCTCCTCACCGGCGAGACGGTCTACCGCCGGGACATGAGCGACCATCTCTACCCGGAGGAGGCGGCGCTGGCACGGATCGGGCTCCGGTCGCGCGTCGCCGCGCCCTTGCTGGTGGGCACGCACCCGATCGGCATGCTCACCCTCGTGCGGGCAGAGCCGGACGCGTTCGGGACGGACGAGCTCGAGCTGGCGACCCTGCTCGGGCACCTGGTCGCCACCGCGGTCCAGAACATCCGCGCCTACGAATCGGAGCGGGAGACGGCGAACGAGCTCCGCCGGCTGTCGATGCTGCGCGCCGACTTCGTCTCGCTCGTCTCCCACGAGCTGCGCAGCCCGATGGCGGCCGTGATCGGCGCGGCGAGAACGCTGCAGGAACGGTGGCGCGAGCTGACGGCCGAGCAGCGCTCGTCGTTCCTCGAGCTGATCGCGGACGAGACCGCCCGGCTGGCGAACCTGATCGGCGACGTGCTCCACACGTCACGGATCGAGGCCGGGACCTTTTCGTACTCGTTCAGCGAGGTCGATCTCGGCGAGCTCGTGCGGGACACGGTCGCCGCGGCGATCCTCGGCCAGGACGAGGTGTCCGTGGTCGCGAGGGCGGCTCCGCGGCTGCCCCAGGTACGCGGCGACCGCGAGCGGCTGCGACAGGTGTTGATCAACCTGGTCGACAACGCCGTCAAGTACTCGCAGGTGGGCGGAGAGGTGTCCGTGAACGCCTGGGCCGAGAACGGTCGGGTGCTGGTCGCGGTCGAGGACCACGGGCCCGGGATCCCCCGCGAGCACCAGGGGGTGATCTTCGAGAAGTTCGGCCGAGCTCACGTCGGCGGGGGCAAGCCCGGCACCGGTCTCGGGCTGTTCATCGCGCGCTCGATCGCCGAGGCGCACGGCGGCCGGCTGAGCGTGCGCTCGGCCCCCGGCAGCGGGGCGACCTTCACGCTCGAGCTGCCGGTCTAGCCGCGCGGGCAGAAAGCCGGTCGCAGCCGAATTCCTGTGGCCGGTGCCCTGTGATGCGCGGCCTGGCCGCGCGGGCAGAAAGCCGGTCGCGGCCGAATTCCTGTGGCCGGTGCCCTGTGATGCGCGGCCTGGCCGCGCGGGCAGAAAGCCGGTCGCGGCCGAATTCCTGTGGCCGGTGCCCTGCGATGCGCGGCCTGGCCGCGCGGGCAGAAAGCCGGTCGCGGCCGAATTCCTGTGGCCGGTGCCCTGTGATGCGCGGCCTGGCCGCGCGGGCAGACCCCGGGTTCCCCCGTGCTACGAGGCCGGGGCGCGCAGGCGGGTGACGCCCAGCTCCCGGGCGAGCGCCTGCGCGCGCTTCGCGATCTCGCGCCTCAGCTCGAGCGGCTCGAGGAGCTCGGCCTCGCCACGGTAGCGGAGGATCTCGCCGACGAGCCACCCGGAGCTGCCGATCTTCTGCTCGTTGACGGCCGAGCCGTCGGCGAGCGGATGGGCGCCGCGCTCGACCTCCCAGCGGGCGACGGCCGGCGAGTACAGCACCCGCGCGACGAGCGCGCCGTCCAGCACCCCGGGCTCGAATCCCTCGCGGGGCTCGAACCGGGCATCCGCGAGCGTGGCGCTCCGCATCCGGTCGAGCCGGAAGCTGCGCTCGTCGGCGCGTGTCCGGTCCCAGGTGTGGACGTACCAGTGCGGGAGTCGCCGCTCGATCGAGTACGGCTCGACGAGATGGGTCGCCGGCGTACCCTCCTCCTCCTTGAGGTACTCGACCTCGACCAGCCGCCGCCGGCGGATCGCGTCCGTGAGCGTCGCGACCAGACGCTCCTCGGCCCGGTCCCTGCTCGGCTCGGGAGTCTGCGAGAGGTCGAACTCGCCGAACGTCTCCTCCAGCTTCTTGCGGACGCGGTCCAGTGGCCGGTGCGCCTCCGCGGCGATGAGCGGGCCGACGAACTCGAGCGCGAGCCGGATCGCGCGGGCCTCGAGGGGGGTCAGCCTCGGCGCCGAGCGGAACGTGTCCCCCCACAGCTCCTTGTCGACGTGCACCTCGTCGCCGTGGAGTTCGGCGTACACGGCGTAGCAGCCGCCGCCGAAGTTCACGAGGTTGAGGAGGGAGAGGTGCTCCTCGAGCTCCTCGGCGGGGATCTGGAAGCGCTCGACGAGGTCGGCGGCAGGGAGGACCGCGTCGCGCTGCTCGCCGCAGGCGGCCAGCAGGTACGCGAGCAGCGCCTGCAGAAGGCCGAAGCGCTCGGGCGTGACGGGCCCCGAGGAGCGCTCCGTGACGCCGTTCGTCGCGACGGACACCTCGCGCGCCGGCCGGGACGGCGCTCCCTCGTGCCGGGCGCGGACGCGCCGGAGGCTCTCGGCGACCTCGCGGCGAAGGTCGTCCGGGGAGACCGGGACGGCTCGCCCGTCCTGGCGCAGCACCCAGGAGGCGAGCAGGGGGAGGTTGGAGTACTCGGTGACGAAGACGCCGTCCTCCATGCGCCCGCTCGGTCCGAAGGCGCGCTCGACCCACCAGGCGGTCTCGGGCCGCACCTCGATGCGGGCCTCGCCGGCGGGGTCGCCGAACTGCCAGGCGGCGCGTCCGCGGTATTCGTCGATGTCGAAGTCGGCGGGGACGCGGAAGTCGCGCTCGCGTCGCGTCGCGAAGCGGATGTCTCCCCGGATGCGGGACACGCGGAACGTCCGCCTGGCGGCCCGGTCGAGGTCGTCGCCGATCACGTACCAGACACCGCGGTCGTGCAGGAGCCCGTACGGGTTCAGGGTGCGCTCGATCTCCTTGCCGCTCGTCATCGCCCGGTAGGCGAACCTGACCGTGCGCTGCTTGGAGATCGCCGTCTCGAGCTTCGCCAGGCGTCCGGGCATCTCCGCCGAGTAGTCGGGGTCGCGCATCTCCACGCGGACCGCGGTGCCGGACGGCGCCTCGTCGGAGGGCGCGGGTCGTCCGAGGGCCAGGTTCTGGAGCGCGAGCCGGAGCGGCTCCGCGTAGGCGAACTTCCCTTCGAGCAGGTAGAAGCACGTCTGGAGGGCGGCGAGCTCGTCGTCGGTCAGCTCGAGCTCGGGCAGGAAGTAGTTCTCCGAGCGGAGCGTGTACAGCTCCTCTCCGGTGAACTCGTCGCGTTGCGAGTGGAGCGGGACGCCGAGATCCCGCAGCTCGGCCCGGTCGGAGTAGAAACGCCGCGCGAACGCCTCGTCGGACATCTCCGAGTAGCCCTCGACGTTGCCCTTCACGTCGCGCGCCGTCAGGGGCCGCCGCTCGGCCATCAGGAACGCGACGAGCGAGAGCTGGCGGATCAGCTTGTCGGTGTCGTGCGACATCGCTCCGCGAGCTTATCGCCCCAGCCCGGGGCAACCCAGGGTTCTCCGTGGGCCCTCTCCTTCCGGGTTGCGATCGTCTCGCCGGCGGTGGCCTCCCGCCGGGCAGAGCCCGGCTCCGGCCGCAGAGGCCGGTGATCGCCGAGCCGGGTGACGAGCCGTGGTTTCGGAGCCCGACGCCGCAGGCGTCAGGCCGCTACCTTGGAGCGCTGCTCGAGGTGCTGATGCGACGGGCAGTAGTCCCGGTCGGGAAGCGGCGTGCGCTGGCACGGCTTGCCCTTGCGAGTAGTCGCCCGGCAGCGCGAGACGCCGCCGTCGAACGCGCCGGCCTCGATCTGCGTCTGCACGAACGCGACCGCTGCACCGACACCCTCCTGCACGGCCCAGGCGACCTGGGCCTGCTGGGTGATCGGGAAGTACCGCCGGATGTCCTGGAACAGGGTCTTGTCGGGATTCGCGAAGTAGTGGGGGTCGGTCGCGAGCCGCTCCATGGTCTCCTCGCACGCCTGGAGTACGGCCCGGCGGTATTCGAGCTGGGCGTCCGGATCGGCGTACGGGTCGATCAGGTCCTTGATCGTGCGGTAGATCGCACGGGAGTACTGATACATGCAGTTACGAATCTGGGCGCTCAACTCGTCCATTTCCAGTATTCCGATCTCCTGTTAAGTCGCAGAAAAGCTTTGTTACGCGCCTGTTAAGGGCGGTCCGGGACGGGCGCTCGCGCCAGTCTACTCCTTTCGCCGCCGTGTTACAAAGTGCCGGCCGTTGTTGCCAATGGCGCCAACCGTCAGGTCCATCCGGGTCGTCGGCTGCCGCAGGCTCGAACCGTGCCTAGCGCGCGATCTGGCGCGCGTAGGCGTTCGGGTAGCGGCCCGAGAGCCTGCGGGCCGCCACCTGGGCGTCGCCCAGCGACGGATAGACGCCCGCGAAGACGACGTAGTAGCCGGGGTGGAGGCTGGCGAAGTCCGCGGACGTGAGCACCCCCACGTTCCCCACCCGGCGACCGAGCGCCTGCTTCGCCTTCGCGGTGGCGTCGGCGAGGCCCGTGCCCCGGACGGGGATGGAGGCGAGGACGACCGTGTATCCGTTCCGGGCCGGCCAGATGGCCAACTCGTCCCCGGCCTTCGGCGCGGCCCGGACAGGCTTCGGGGAAGGCGCGGGCCTTCGGGAGGCGGTCGTCGCCGCAGGCGGTGCCACCGGTGCCGGGACGACCGGCGAGGTGGCGACCACGGTCCGGGCCCCGCCGGCCCCGCCGTCCTGCCGCGCGACGATCCCGCCCGCGGCCGAGCCGGCGGCGACGAGCAGGAGCACGGCCGACGCGACCGCCCAGTCGCCGGGGTAGTGGCCAAGATGCCGCTCCCACGCCCGCTCGATCCCGGTGGCGCGCCTGCCCGGCACGACGCGGCCTCCACACTCGAGGCAGTACTCCTGGCTCCGCTCGACCGGCGCGCCGCAGCGGGCGCAGGTCTCAGGCGGCGCCTTCACCGACTTCCGGGACGGTCGCCGGCCCGGGCTGCGGCTCGCGCGAGCCCGTGTCCTCGCTCTCGGCGGGGGCGCCGCAGCTCGCGCAGAACCGGGCGTCCGCCGGCAACGGGTGCCCGCACTCCGCGCAGGACAGGACCGGACTGTCACCGGCGGGGCGGCCGCAGTTGGGGCAGAAGCGCGATCCCCACGGAAGGGGCGCGCCGCAGTCGCAGCGGCCGGCCGGGAACCGGCGCCGCGCTGCTGCGAGCATCTCGTCGAGCTCGCGCAGCCTCGCGTCGATCCCCAGGAGCTCGTTGCAGCGCTCGACGAGCAGGTCCTCGCGAAAGCGGTCGCGACGGTACATCTCGAGAATCAGCCCGCCGAGGTCGCGGAGCTTCTCCTCCCGCGTCCGCCGCACCGTGCTCCGCTCCCGCCGGATCACTCCCGGCGGGGGGAGGGCGCGCCGCTGAGGTGGTCGGTGAGGACCGCGAAACCGTGCGAACAGGGCCATCGGCCCCGCCGAGTCTAGCTCGCCCGGGGGCGCAACCGACTACGGGCGACCGGTCTGCGTCCGGCGTCCGAGGCCGGCCAGGAAGAGGAGAAGCAGGATCACGCCGGCAACGCCGATGACGATTCCTGCCCAGGGGAGAGGAAGAGCAGGATGATGCCGGGCACGACGACTGCGAAGGCCGCTCCGATCATGGCGAGCGGGATTCCCGTCCGGGCAGGCGGGAACACCGCGCCGGTCACCGCGGCACCGATCTCAGAGCTGGAGGACGACGAGGCGTTCCTCGGTCAGCTCGCGCACCGCGTACGCCGGCCCCTCGCGGGTGTTTCCGGAGTCCTTGACGCCGCCGTAGGGCATCTGGTCCGAGCGGAAGGTCGGCGCCTCGTTCACGGTCACGCCGCCGAACTCCAGACGGCGGGCCGCCTCGAGGGCGGTCCGGATGCTTGCGGTGAAGATCCCGGCCTGGAGGCCGAACCGCGTCCCGTTCGCCAGCCCGACCGCCTCGTCGAGAGAGTCGTAGGCGGAGACCGTGACCACCGGCCCGAAGACCTCGTCGCACGAGACCCTGGCGTCGGACGACGGATCGGCGATCACGGTCGGGCGGATCAGCCCGTCGGGGGTCGTGTCGCCGCCGGCCAGGATCTCGCCTCCAGCCTCGGCGACCCACTCGAGGATGCGCTCACGGGCATCGTGGTCGATCACCGGCCCGACGTCCGTCTCCTCGTCGGCGGGGTCGCCGACCCTGAGCGCCTTGACCCTCGGCACGAGGCGCGCGATGAAGTCGTCGAATGCCGCCCGGGCGACGTAGATCCGCTGGACGGAGATACAGCTCTGGCCGGCGAACCCGAACCCCGCGGCGGCGAGCCGCGCAGCCGCGTCGTCGAGGTCGGCGTCGGCCTCCACGATCACGGGTGTCGCGTTCCCGAGCTCGAGCGCCACGTGCTTGCGTGGCGATCGCTCCTTCAGCTTCCAGCCGACCGGCCCGGAGCCGGTGAACGTCAGTGCCGCGACCCGCTCGTCCCCGACGAGGACGTCCCCGATCTCGGCGGAGGGGCCGACGAGGACGTTCAGCCAGCCCGGCGGCAGGCCGGCCTCGGTCTCGAGTTCGGCGAGGAGCAGCGCCGAGAGCGGCGTCTGCGACGCGGGCTTGAGCACGACCGCGCACCCGGCGGCCAGCGCAGGAGCGATCTTGTGCGCGACGAGGTTCAGCGGGAAGTTGAACGGGCTGATCGCGCCGACGATCCCGATCGGCAGCCGCAGGGTGAACGCCAGCTTCCCCTCGCCCGCCTGGGCGGCGTCCATCGGCACGGTCTCGCCGGCCAGCTTGCGCGCCTCGACTGCGGCGAACGTGTACGTCGACATCGCGCGGGACACCTCCACGCGGGCCGCCTTCAGCGGCTTGCCGGCCTCGTTGCAGATCGTCTGCGCCGCATCCTCGTGGCGCCGGCCCAGGTACCCGGCGACCCGGACGAGGATCTCCGCTCGCCTGTGCGCGGGCAGCGGCTCGCGCATCGCCTGCTCGGCGGCGTCGATCGCACGCCGGGCCTCGTCCGCGCCTGCCCTGGCGACCCGGCCGACGACCTCCCCGGAATAGGGCGAGCGAACCTCGAGCCACTCACCCGTCTCCACCAGCTCGCCGCCGATCGGGAGGAGCTTCTCCTGGACGGTTGTCGCCACGGGCTGAGCATAGGAGACTGCGGGGATGCGCCGCCTGGAGGACGTGCAGCCGCTCCACCTCGCCGACGTCCAGGCGTTCGGTCGGACGACGCCCGTGTATGCCTGGCTCGTCGACGGCCGCGTCCTCGTCGACACGGCGATGGTCGACTCGACCCCGGACCTCGACGAGGAGTGGGGAGTCGAGCTCCTCCCCTGGCCCGAGCTCGCCGGGATCGAGGCGGTGGTGAACACGCACCTGCACTTCGACCACTGCGGGGGCAACCGGCGCTTCGCCGGGGTGCCGACCTATGTTCAGCGCGCGGAGCTCGCCGCGGTGTCCGAGCCCGACTATCTCGTCGAGTGGGCCCTCTTCGACGGGGCCGACTACCGCGAGCTGGACGGCGACGCCGACCTCTTCGACGGCATCTCGGTGCTCTTCACGCCGGGGCACTCGCCCGGCCACCAGTCCGTCGTCGTCCGGACCGGCGAGGGGCCGGTCGTCCTCGGCGGAGACGTCACCTACTCGATGGGGGAGCTGATCCGCGGCGGGAAAGCGAACTTCGACCGGATCCACGCGCTCCGCCCGAGACGCGTGTACCTCGCGCACTCGCACCGGCCCTGGGATCCGGGCGAATGACCGCGAGCCGAGGCGAATGGGGGGCCGAAGCGCCTCCGCCCGGTGCTAGATTGACCGATCGGTCGATGCCCGACGCGCTGATCATCGATGCGGTTCGCAGCCCGATCGGGAAGCGGAACGGGACGCTTGCCTCCGTGCGCGCGGACGAGCTCGCGGCGCAGGTCCTGAACGGCCTCGTCTCCCGGCTGGATCTCGACCCGGGTGCGATCGAGGACGTCGAGATGGGCTGCGTCTCGCAGGTCGGCGAGCAGGCGCTGAACGTCGGCCGCGTCGCGTCGCTCGTCGCCGGCTGGCCGGAGACGGTGTGCGCGACGACCGTCGACCGCCAGTGCGGCTCCTCGATGCAGGCGGCGATGAATGCGGCGTCCGCGGTGCAGGCCGGGCACCTCGACCTCGTCGTCGCCGCCGGGATCGAGAACATGTCCAGGGTCCCGATGGGGTCGAACCTGGGCGAGGCCGGCTGGTCGGGCTTCTCCGACAAGCTGCTCGACCAATGGCAGATCGTCCCGCAGGGGATCTCCGCCGAGGTGATCGCCGAGGAGTGGGGCCTCTCTCGCGAGGCGCTCGACGAGTACTCGTACGAGTCGCACATGCGGGCGGTGCGCGCGATCGACGACGGCCGGTTCGAGAACGAGATCGTCCCGGTCGAGGTCTCGAACCCGCACGCGGGCGTCCTCTTCGCCGTCGACGAGACACCGCGCCGGGACACCACGCTCGAGAAGATGGCGACGCTCCCGCCCGCGTTCAAGGAGGACGGCGTCGTCACCGCGGGCAACTCCAGCCAGATCGTCGACGGTGCCGCGGCGATGCTGGTCGCGAGCGAGCAGCGTGCCTCCGAGCTCGGCCTCGAGCCGCGCGCGCGGTTCGTCTCGTTCGGGCTCGCCGGGGTCGACCCGTACCGGATGCTGCACGGCAACCCGCAGGCATGCGAGCGGGCCCTCCGGAAAGCGGGCCTCGGCTGGGACGACGTCGCCGTGATCGAGGTGAACGAGGCCTTCGCGTCGGTCGCGCTCCAGTTCCTCGCCGACACCGGCTTGCGCGAGCGCTGGAAGGCCGGTGACGTGAACCCGAACGGCGGCGGCATCTCGCTCGGGCACCCGCTGGGCGCGACCGGCGCCCGCATCACGGCGACGCTCCTGAACGAGCTCGACCGCCGCGAGGCCCGCTACGGCGTGGCGACGATGTGCATCGGCCAGGGTCAGGCGATCGCCGCGGTGGTCGAGCGCCTCTAGACCACGGGGGAACCCATGGTTCCCCCGTGCGCCCCTCCTTTCGCTCGCTCGCTTCGCTCGCGTCGCCTCCTGAGGCACACGGCTGTGTGCGGCGCCCGCGCAGGTCGGTCGCGGCGACGAGGTCGCAGTAACGTTCGTGGCGTGGATGAACGGCCGCAGGACGTGGTCGCGCGCGGGTACGACGCCGGGGCGGACCGGTTCGCCGCCTGGCAGCGGCGGATCACGGGCTCGACGCGGCTCGATCGGCTCGAGGAGCTCCTCGCCGCCCTGCCCGGGCGCCCCGACGCGCTCGAGCTCGGATCCGGCGCCGGCGTCCGCTCCACGCGGATCCTCGCCGAGCGAACGAGCCTCGTCGGCGTGGACATCTCCGCGGAGCAGGTGCGCCGCGCCCGCGAGCGTGTGCCGGGCGCTCGCTTCCTGCACGCCGACCTGACCGAGGTCGACTTCGACCCGGCCTCGTTCGACGCGGTCGTCTCGTTCTACGTCCTCAACCACGTGCCGCGGGAGGAGCTCGGGCCGCTGCTCGGGCGGATCGAACGCTGGCTGCGGCCGGGCGGCCTTCTGCTCGCGACCTTCGGCGCCTCGGACCTGCCGGGCTGGCGCGGCGAGGCGATCGGCGGCCTCGACACGTTCTTCAGCGGCTACGAGCCCGACGCGACGCTGCGCCTCGTTCGCGAGGCGGGTCTCCGGCTCGCCCGCGCCGACCTGGAGACGATCGGGGAGCCCGAGGGCGCGGCGACATTCCTGTGGGTGCTCGCGCGGTGCCCGGGCGGGCAGGCGTAGTCCGGTCGGCGTCGTATCCTGGTTTCATGATCACCTGCTCCCTCTGCGGGCGGACCATGCTGCTCGGTGAGGCGTTCGGGCACTGGCGCGCGGACGGGGTCGGCAGCGAGCAGGTCGTCTGCCGCCTCTGCGAGGACGAGGCCGAACGGCACGGCTGGGCGCGCCTCGAGCAGCCGCCGGAGCGCCGGACGACCCTCGGGGCGACCTGGCACGCCCGCAGGGTCGCCTAGATTCGTTCATGCCCTGAAGAGCTTCCGCAGCGTGTCGACGTCTCCGAGGTCCGTGATCAGCCGGACCCTGTCGCCGGGCTCGAGCTTCGTCGACCCGCGGGCGGGGAGGATCTCGCCTCCGCGCTCGACCGCCTCCACCCAGGTGTGCTCCGCGAGCGGCAGGTCCCGGAGCGGATGCCCCACCGCCCGCGAGCCCTCGCCGACCTCCATCCGCGCGACCGCGTGCCGGTCGGCGACCCGCATCGGGACGCCGAGCCTCGGTGCGACCATCGGAAGGGACCCGCCCTGGACGACGACCGAGAAGAGGACGACCACGAACACGATCCCGTAGATCCGTCCGGCGTCGTGCGCCCCCGCGATCACGGCGAACGTGGCGAGCAGGATCGGAACCGCGCCCTTCAGGCCTCCCCAGAGGACGAACGCACGCTCGCCGGTCTTGAGCCTCGCGGGCAAGAGCAGCGGCCCGCACGTGAGCGGGCGGGCGACGAACGCGAGGATCAGGGCGAGCAGGATCCCGTCCAGCCAGATCCGCCGGGCGTCGAGGCTGCCGAGGTCGATCGTCAATCCGAGCGCGACGAACACGACGATTTCCGCGAGGCTTGCCAGCGAGGTGTGGAAGCGCTCGATCTCGCCCTTGTACGGGGCGCGCGACCCGCCGACGAAGAGGCCGGCGACGAAGACGGCGATGAAGCCCGAGCCGTGAGCCACCGAGGCGGCGCCGTAGACGACCCCCGCGATCGCGAGCGTCCGGATCGGGTAGAGCGCCTCGTTCGGCAGCGGGACGCGCCGCATCAGCGGCAGCAGGACGGCGGCGCCGGCGATGCCGATCGCGAGCCCGACCGACATCTCGACGGCGAACTCGCGCACGACGGTCCAGAAGCTCGCTCCCTCGTGGGTGGCGTAGTCGAGCATGCCGATCATCAGCGCGATCCCCACCGGGTCGTTCGCTCCCGACTCGCCTTCGAGGATGGTGCCGGTCCGGCCGGCGATCTCGCGCGGGCCCAGCACCGAGAACATCACCGCCGGGTCGGTCGGGGCGAGCGCGGCGCCGAGAACGCCGGCGGTCGTCCAGCTGAAGTCGAACAGGGCGTGCGCCGCCAGCGTCATCGCCCCCGCGGTCGCGAACGTGCCGAGGACGCCGAGGATCGTGATCGGGAGCGCGGCATCGCGAAACCGGCGCCAGCCGACCTGCATCCCGCCGTCGAACAGGATCGCGATCAGCGCCACGACCGCGATCCGCTCCACGGCGACGGTCGAGAGGCCGGCCAGCCCGGGCCAGACGTCCGACGCGATCGCGGCCGCGACCAGGAACAGCGCCGGCGGCGGCACCGGGAACCACTCGGTCAGCTTGTGCGCCGCGAGGGCGAGCGAGAACGCGCCCGCGACCACGAGGACGATCAGTCCGAAGCGGGTCAGCTCGTGCACGCCATTTCCCTCCCTTCCGTCGGGAAATGGTTACCAGGACTCCGTCTCATGGCCGTCGTGCGCAGCAAGATGGCAGTACTCTCGCAGGCGGTGGACACCTACTCCCTGGTCTCCGCGCTCCCGGTGGCGGTGGACGGCTACGAGCTGGAGGGGCTCCGGCAGCCCGTCTCGTCGGATTTCGTCCGGCACACGACCGTGATCCGGCTGCGCGGAGGCGGCGAGGAGGGGGTCGGGGAGGACGTCACCTACGACGCCGACGACCAGCAGGCCTTCCAGGCCGCCGGCCCCGTCCTCGACCTGGCCGGCGAGCACACGCTCGAGTCGCTCGCCGTCCGGTTCGAGGGGCTGCCCGACTACCGCCGCTGGGGCTTCGAGAGCGCCGCGCTCGACCTGGCGCTTCGGCAGGCCGGCCGGTCGCTGCACGAGGCGCTCGACCGCGTGCCGCGAGCGGTGACGTTCGTCGTCTCCACACGGCTCGGCGCCGAGGGAGTGGAACGGCTCCGAGGGCTCCCGGGCGTTCGCTTCAAGCTCGACCCGGAGGCGGGGTGGGACGAGGCGGTCGTCGCCGGGCTGGCCGAGCTAGACCGCGTCGACGTGGTCGACTTCAAGGAGGCATACACGTGGCGCGAGGCGGCCCGCACGCCGCCGGCACGCCTCTATCGCCTCGTCGTGGACGCCCTCCCGGACGCGCTGATCGAGGACCCGGACCTCGGTGATCCCGAGAAGGCGGCGATCCTCGAGCCGCATCGCGGCCGCATCACGTGGGACGCCGCCGTCCACTCGGTCGCGGACGTCGACGCGCTGCCCTTTCCGCCCAGGGTGCTGAACTCGAAGCCGTCGCGCTTCGGCTCGGTCGAGCGCCTGCTCGCCTTCTACGACGCGTGCGAGCAGCGTGGGATCCGCCTGTACGGCGGCGGCCAGTTCGAGCTCGGCCCCGGCCGCGGCCAGATCCAGTACCTGGCGTCGCTGTTCCATCCCGATGCGCCGAACGACGTCGCCCCCGCCGGATACAACCTCGTCCCGCCGCCGCCCGGCCTGCCCGGAAGCCCGCTCCCCGCGTCGCCCGATCGGATCGGCTTCCGCTCACGCGCTGCGCGCGTATAGCGGGGCACCGGCCGCGCGACGACAACCCCGCCGCGGCCGGCTTTCCGCTCACGCGTTTGCGCGCGTATAGCGGGGCACCGGCCGCGCGACGACAACCCCGCCGCGGCCGGCTTTCCGCTCACGCGTGCTTGCGGGGCCCGCCGCCGACGACCGCGCGGCCGGCTGCTCACGCGTGCGCGCCTGCGGGGCACCGGCCCCACGACAACCCCGCCGCGGCCGGCTTTCCGCTCACGCGTCTTGCGCGTATAGCGGGGCACCGGCCGCGCGACGACAACCCCGCCGCGGCCGGCTTTCCGCTCACGCGTCTTGCGCGCGTATAGCGGGGCACCGGCCGCGCGACGACAACCCCGCCGCGGCCGGCTTTCCGCTGGTTGCACGCGTAGCCGCCCGCACGTAGCGTTACTGGTTCGGTGCCACGGTACATCCATGCGCGCCTGGATCCCAACGAGCGGTTCCGGGAACGGCGCCGGCAGGCGCTCCGCAGGCGGCGGCGCAGGCGGCTCGCCGCGGCGACCGTCCTGGTCGGCGTCGGCGCGGGGGTCGGTCTCGGTGCGACGCAGATCCGCGGCCCCCACGTCCCCGCGACGTCGAGGCCGCCGCTGCGGGTCGACAAGCCGACGCTGCCGCGCGCCTACCCGCGAGAGGTTCGCGGCGTTCACGTCACCGCTCCGCTCGCGGGCTTACCCGGGAAGATCGACCAGTATGTCGCGCTGCGCGACTCCGGCCTGAACGCGCTCGAGGTGGACGTGAAGGACGAGAACGGCTTCGTCGGCTTCGTCTCGCCGGAGCTGCCGAAGCTGGCACGCGCGATCGGGGCCGCCCGGCCCTTCTACGACGTTGCCTCGGTCGTCGAGCGGGTGCACGCCGCGGGGATGTACCTGATCGGGCGGGTCGTCGTGTTCGAGGATCCGAGGCTCTCCGCTGCGCGGCCGGCGCTCGCGCTCCTACGGCCGGACGGCTCCCGCTGGCTGAACAACCAGGGCCTCGGCTGGGTGAACCCGTACGACCGGCGCGTGTGGCGGTATGCGGTCGCGGTCGGAGCCGCCGCGGCTCGGGCGGGCTTCGACGAGATCCAGTTCGACTACGTCCGCTTCGCGAGCGACGGCGACCTCTCGCAGATCGTGTACCGGCACCAGCGGCACGAGAAGAAGGCTGTGACGATCGCCCGGTTCCTGCGCTACGCCGCTTCGGTGCTCCATCCACTCGCCGTGCGCGTCTCCGCCGACGTCTTCGGCCTGGCCGCCAGCCACGACCTTCACATCGGGCAGGTGCCCAAACGGATCGCGCCGTACGTCGACGCCATCTACCCGATGGTCTACCCGTCGCACTTCTCCTCGGGCGAGTACGGGATCCAGGACCCGAGTGCCTATCCGGGCCGCACGGTCGCGCGGGCGCTGCTCGACTTCCGCCGCCAGCTCAAGGGCGAGGGCATGACCCTGATCCCGTGGCTCCAGGACTTCACCCTCGGCTCCCGGTCGTACGGCCTGATCGAGGTCACCGACCAGATCGCGGCCACGCGCCGCCAGCATGCGCGCGGGTTCATGCTCTGGAACGCCGAGGGCGTGTACACGCGGGACGCGCTCACCGGCTAGTGGCGCGGGTCCGGGACGTCGCCGTCGTGCTCTCGGGCGGCGGGATGACGGGGATCGTGATGGAGCTGGGGTTCCTCCAGCGGCTGCGCGAGAGCGAGCTGTGGGAGCGCACCGGCGTCTTCTTCGGAACCTCGGCGGGCGCGCTCTCGGGCTGCATGGCGGCGCTCGACCGGCTGGACGACCTGGAGCGGTTCCTGCTCGAGCTGCGCCCCGAGGAGACCTTCCGCGCGCACCGGCTGTGGCGCCTGCCGCTGCTCGGGACGCACGACTACGTCCTGCCCCGGACGATCCAGACGCGGATCGGCGACCTGACCGGGATCGCCCGGGACCTCGCGACGGCCGACAGAGAGCTCGTCGCGGTCGTCACCGACGTCACGCCCCCGCCGGACGAGCGCATCGCCGACCCGCTCTTCGAGCGCGCCTATTCCTCCCGGTCGTCCCAGCCCGAGGAGATGGCCCAGGCGGTGCTGGCCTCGGCGGCGATCAGCGCGCTCGTCCTGCCTATGCACGTCGGCGACCGGGTCGGCACGGACGGAAGCTGGGTCCGCAACTACCCGCTCGGGTACGCCTACGACCGGCCGGAGGTCGAGCTGATCGTCGGCTTCCGCTACCTGCCGCGGTATCCGGTGCTCGGCGCGGGCGTGCTGCGCTCGGCGGTCACGCGCCTCCAGCGCTATTCGAGGCTGCCGGCGGCGCGGCGCCTCGTGACCGAGCTCCAGGAGGCCATCGACCGCGAGGAGCGCGGCCTGCCGGCGCACATCGCCGACATCTTCTCCCGGCTCTCGCGCGTCTCGATCGTCCGCAACACCGAGCTGGAGGAGGTGGTCGCCGACTGGCGCGACCGATCGGTGACCGAGCTCCGGTCGCTCCGCGAGGACGTGCTCGCGCTCGTCTCGGACCGGCACGAGCTCGCGGCCGCCGTCGACGAGCGCTTCGGGCAGGCGCAGTTCCCGTTCCGGCACGACCGGGTGATCCCGCGGATCACGGTCGTCGGCGAGGCGAACGGGGCCAGCCTCGACCCCGGGTTCCGGAACCCGAAGCCCTGGACCGTGGAGACGAAGCGGGAGCTGATCCGCCACGGCCACGAGGCCGCCGACCGCGCGCTTCGCGACCGGGGCTTCTCGTGACGGTCGTGCTGCGAGCGGCTCGGCCGCTCGTCCGCCGGGCGGCAGGCCCGGCGTCCGGGTCCTCGCCCGGAATTCGGCGGCGATCGCCGAGTGACCGCGGGCCCCGGCTCGGAGATCGGCGCCGGCCGGGTCTACTTCCGTGCCGGGCGCCGTGCACCGGGCCGAAGGTGCTCACCGCGCGACTGTACGACCATCGGGCAGGATCCGGCCGATGGTCGTCGCGCCGGCGCCGCCGCCCGCTCCGCTCGTGCTCGTCGCGCCTGCCGAGCGTGAGGTCTCGTTCGGGCGGATCGCCGGCCGCGTGCCGCGCGGGCGGTGGGCGGTGGTCGTCCGTGTGGCGAGCCGGACGCTCGCCGTGCGCGCGGTGAGCGGCGGCAGCTTCGACTTCGCCGTCTCGCTGCCGCGACGTGACGTCACCGTCCACGTCTCCGCCTACGCCTCGGGCGGCCGGCGCCGGACGGCGTCGGTTGGGCACGTGCTCGGCCTCCCGCGCTCCGCCGACCCCAGGGCGGTGCGCGGAGCACGCGACCGGCGCCTGAGCGCGTCGATCCGCGCCCTTGCCCGATCCTTTCCCGGAACGAGCGGGGTCTTCGTCGAGGACCTCGCCAGCGGACGGGGCGCCGCCTGGAACGCGCGCGCCCGCTTTCCCGCCGCCTCGACCCTGAAGGTGGCGATCGCGGTCGAGGCGCTGCGGGCGCACGACGGCAAGCCCTGGCCCGGCTCGTACCTCGACTCGTTGCTCCGGCGGGCCCTGATCGAGTCCGACAACGGCGCCGCCGACGAGGCCGAGTCGCTCTTCGGCGGCGGCGACCGCGTGGACGAGCTTCTGCGCAGTATCGGGCTCCACGACACCTGGATGGCCGGGGGGTACCTCAGAGAACCGGCGGGACGCGCGCCGATCCCGGCGCGGGTCGAGAGCCAGCCCGCGTTCGGTTGCTGCAAGTACACGACCGCCTTCGACCTCGCCCGCCTGCTCTCCGACGTCCACCTCGCCGCCGGCGCGCGCGGCCCGCTCTTCCGCACCCACGGGCGGAGCTTCACGCCGTCGGACGCGCGCTACCTCCTCTACCTCCTCGGTCACGTCGCCGACCGCGGCAAGCTCGGGCGCTACGTCGCGGGCGGGCCGTATGCCGTGCTGCACAAGGCGGGATGGATCTCGACCGCGCGGCACGACGCCGGGCTCGTCTACTGGCCCGGGGGCGTGTTCGTCGCCGCCGTGATGACGTGGGGCCGGGTGGGGGTCGCTTCGGACGCGCTCGCGGGCCGGGTCGCGGCCGCGACCGCGAGGCGCCTGCGCGAGGCCGGGTAGCCGTGCGGGCCGCTACCGTGGGGTGCCGTGCTCGCCCTCGCCGTCGTGCTCGCCCTGGCCGTGCCGCCGAAGCCGGCGATCGTCTGGAAGCCGATCCCCTACGGCGCGCAGCGCAAGGCCGAGATGGCGGCCTACTCGAAACGCCACTACGCGCTCGACACCTGGCGCCTCGACCGGCCGCGGGTGATCGTCGAGCACTACACGGCCTCGAACAGCTTCACGTCGGCGTTCGCCACCTTCTCGGCCGACGTGCCGGACGGCGAGCTGCACCAGCTCCCCGGGACCTGCGCGCACTTCGTGATCGACCGCGACGGGACGATCTACCAGCTCGTCTCGCTGGCGACGATGTGCCGGCACACCGTGGGCCTCAACTACACGGCGATCGGGATCGAGCACGTCGGGCTGAGCGACGCGCAGATCCTCTCCGACCCGCGCCAGCTCGGCGCGTCCCTGCGCCTGACGGCCTGGCTGATGGCGCGCTTCCACGTCCAGCTGCGCAACGTGATCGGCCACAACGAGAGCCTGACCAGCCCGTACCACCGGGAGCGCGTGGCCGCCTGGCGCTGCCAGACGCACGGCGACTGGACCCACGCCGACATGGAGGTCTACCGCCGAAGGCTGGCCGCGCTCGCCCGCCGGGAGGGGGTGCCCCTGGGGCCGGCGGCGAGACTGGTCAAATCGCACTGCTAGGGCGATGACACGTCTCTTACACTCTCCTTACATCCCGATTAGACGGTTCACAACGAAGATGACGATACTTAGGTAGGGCGATGCGGCGCTTCCTTCCGCTACTTCTCGTGTTCGCGTGCGCGCTGCCGGCGGCGGCGTGGGCGGCGCGCTCCCTGCCGGGCGACGGGACTCTCGTCGTCGACAACGGCAGCGGCATGGTCGCGGTGAAGGGCCGGGGCGGGATCATCGGCCGCTTCGACTCCGGGCGCATCCTGATCGAGGATCCGATCGGGAACGACGGGAGCGGCCCGAAGGTCTACGGTGCCGACCTCACGGTCCGGCAGCTCGGCAACAGGCGCACGCTGTACATCGGCGACCAGGTTCGCTTCCGGCTCATCGGCGGCACCTACCGCGTCCACATCCAGGCGATCGGCATCGACGTCAGCGCGGTCGGCCAGGGCACCGTCACGCTCGACGCGTCGGGGTTCAGCGACCTGCCGGGACGCTTCGCGATCAACGGCGGCGCCTTCCAGCCTCTGCCGGCGCATACCACCACGTACGCCCTCGGTCAGGCGACGCCCGCGCAGACCGGAAAGTGAGCGCACGCGGAACGCAGACCGTGCTCGTCGTCGAGGACGAGAGCGCGATCGCGTCGTTCGTCGCCCTGTACCTCAAGAACGCCGGCTACACAGTCCGCACGGCGGCGACGGGGAACGAGGCGCTCGCCCAGTTCCAGGCGTCGCAGCCGGCGCTGATGGTGCTCGACCTGATGCTGCCGGACGTGGACGGCATCGAGGTGTGCCGGAGGATCCGGAAGAGCTCCGACGTCCCGATCCTGATGCTGACCGCCCGCGACGAGGACGTGGACAAGATCATCGGTCTCGAGGTCGGCGCCGACGACTACCTGACGAAGCCGTTCAACCCGCGCGAGCTCGTCGCCAGGGTCAAGGCCATCCTCCGCCGGGGCACGCCGGAGCGGAGCCACCCGGAGAGCCGGCAGCTCCGGCACGGCCGCCTGCTCGTCGACGCCGGGCGCCGCGAGGTGCGCGTCGGCGACGAGGAGATCCAGCTCGCGCCGAAGGAGTTCGACCTGCTGTGGGAGCTCCTCGACCACCGCGGCCTCGTCCTCACCCGCGACCAGCTGCTCGAGCGCGTCTGGGGCTATACGTTCGCCGGCGACACGCGCACCGTGGACGTCCACGTGAGGCAGATCCGCCGCAAGCTCGGGGACGCCTCGCCGGTTGTCACCGTCTGGGGGGTCGGGTACAAGGTGGCGCCCGCGAAGGACGCGGCCGCGTAGGCGGGGCCGCCTCCGGTGGTGGTCTCGCGTTTCCGGCGAGTGAGCGGGGCCGGCAGGCAAGGACGCAGGGAGCGCCAATATGAAGGCATGGTGGCGCGACTGACGACGCAGCACCGCCCTGGCAGGCGCCGACCGAGGCGCCCCGCCCGTCGCCGGACGGTGGCCTGATGCTCACCTCGCTGCGCTTCCGCCTGCCTGCGTTCTTCCTCGCGGGCGTCGCGCTCGCAGGGATCATCTCGACGGCGATCGCGGTCCAGCTGTTCCAGGCCCATCTGCGCTCCCAGTCGCTCAGCGAGCTGAAGCGGGAGGCCGGCGGGCTCACCGAGCTGTACGCGCAGCAGGCGCTGCGGGCCAACGACGAGGGCCGCTCCGCTCCGTACTTCGCGCGGCCCGAGCTGGAGAAGGCGGCGGGGGCGCGGCTCTTCTACGTCGGTCCCAACGTGTTCCCCGGGCAGACCTCGGGTCTGCGCGAGATCCCCCAATCGGAGGTCGACTTCGACGCGATCCTCGCCGGGAAGGTGATCACGTTCGACTTCACGCCCCCGGGCGAGAACAGGACGTTCCTGGCGGTCGGGCAGCCGCTGAAGCTCGACGGCCAGGTGTTCGGCGGCCTGATCGTCGCGAAGAAGAGGACGGAGCTGACGAACGGCTGGTTCGCGCTCTTCGAGCTGCTGCTCGTCGCGCTCGGGGTCGGCGTGCTCGCCGCCGGCGGGCTCGCCTGGTACCTGTCCCGCCGGATCGCCACGCCGGTGCTCGCCCTCTCGAAGGCGGCCGACCGCATCTCGGCGGGCTCCTACGACGTCGCCCTTCCGGACGTACCCGGAAGCGGCGAGATCAGCCACCTCGCCCAGCGCTTCGGCCAGATGACCGCCAGGCTCGCGGAGGCCGAGGAGCAGGAGCGCAACTTCCTGATGTCCGTCTCCCACGAGCTGCGGACGCCGCTGACGGCGATCCGGGGCCACGTCGAGGCGCTGCGCGAGGGCCTCGTCCGCGACCCGGATGCCGAGTCCGAGTCGCTCGCCGTCGTCGCCGTCGAGGCGGAGCGCCTGGAGCGGCTGGTCGGCGACGTGCTCGACCTCGCCAAGCTGGACGCGCACCGCTTCACGGTCCTGCACGAGGAGGTGGACATGGGCCGCCTCGTCGACCAGGTCCACGCCGCGTTCGGCGAGGAGGCGCGCCGGCGCGGAATCGACTACCGCTGCGACCGCGACGGCGGCCCGGTGATCGTCTCGGACGGCGACCGTGTCCTCCAGATCGTCTCGAACCTGCTCTCGAACGCCTTCCGCTGGACGCCCGACGGCGGCCGCGTCGAGCTCGTGCTGTCCGCGGACAACGGCACGGTCTCCGTCGCGGTGGCCGACACGGGCCCCGGGATCCAGCCCTCCGACCGGGAGCGGATCTTCAGGCCGTTCTGGTCGCGTGACGGAGGCGGCACGGGCCTCGGCCTCGCGATCGCGCGGGAGCTGGCGGTCGCGCTCGGCGGCAGGATCGACCTGAAGAGCGGGCCCGGGGGCGGCACCCGGTTCGACCTGCGTCTGCCGGCGGCGCCGCCTGCATAGGATCCGCCGCGATGGCGGTCGCAGTCCTCGATCCGGCGCGCTCGACCGCGCATGCGGCTCTCGCGGCGATGCGGCCGCGCCAGTGGTCGAAGAACCTGCTCCTCTTCGCCGGCCTCGTCTTCGCCGCGAAGCTCGGCGACGCCGGCCGCTGGGCCGAGGCCGGTGGAGCGTTCCTGGCCTACTGCGCGGCCTCCAGCGCCGCGTACCTGGTGAACGACGTGCGCGACGCGCCGCACGATCGCGCGCACCCGGTCAAGCGCGTGCGGCCGGTGGCGAGCGGCGACCTGTCCGGACGTGCCGCGCTCGCGGTCGCCGCGGTGCTCACGGGCGCGGCGCTCGGGGGCTCGGCTCTCCTCGGCCCCTGGTCGGCGGTGCTCATGGGAGCGTTCCTGGCGCTCCAGGCCGCGTACTCGGCGGGCCTCAAGCACGTGGTCCTGATCGACGTCCTCGTGATCGCGAGCCTGTTCGTGGTCCGGGCGAGTGCAGGGGCCGAGGCGGTGCACGTGCGGATCTCGCCGTGGCTGCTGATCTGTACCGGATTGCTCGCGCTCTTTCTCGCGCTCGCCAAGCGCCGGGCCGAGCTCGTCCTCGTCGGCGCGGAGGAGACGCCGGGCCGGCCCGTGCTCGAGGGGTACTCGCTCGCGCTCGTCGACCAGCTCGTGTCCGTGGTCGCCGCCTCGACCGTGATCGCGTACTCGCTGTACACGTTCACGGCCCGCGACTCGAAGGCGATGATGGCGACGATCCCCTTCGTCGTCTACGGCGTCTTCCGGTACCTGCTGCTGCTGCACCGGCACGACCTCGGCGAGGAGCCCGAGAACGTCCTTCTGACGGACGGGCCGCTGCTGTTGACGCTCGCCGCCTGGGCGGCGACGTGCGCCGCGATCCTGGCGTCGACCTAGGCCGACTCGCCGATGCGGTAGACCGTCGCGCCGCGGGGCGGCTGGAGCGCGTCCTCGATCCGGCGCAGCCGCTCGTCGGCGGCGCGCCAGCCGGAGTCGATCAGGTCGACCAGCAGGCCGAGATCGTCGACCCTGGCGCTGCGCTCCGCCAGCAGCTCGGTCTCGATGCGCTCGAGCCGGCGGATCGACTGGTTGGCGAGCCCGCGGACTTCCGCGAGCTGCCGGGACACCGGCCGTGCCTCCAGCCTGAGGCCCTCGCGAACCGCGTCGCCCACCCGCTCCGGCAGGTTCGCCTCCAGGTCGGCGGCGGCGGCGGCGAGCGCCTCGACCTGGTCCCGCGCGCGCGCCAGGGCGCTCTCGACGTCCGCGGGCCGGGCGCGGCCGGCTGCCGCCTCCGAGAGCCGCTCGCGAGCACGCTCCAGGGCGCCTTCGTCCACGGATCCGACGATAGCGTTTCCGCCGGATGAAGTCATTCGAGCTCGACTACGAGCTTCCGCCCGAGCTCGTCGCACAGCACCCGGCCGCCCAGCGGGACGACTCGCGACTGCTCGTCTACGACCGAGCCGCCCGCAGTGCCAGGCACCGTGCATTCGCCGATCTTCCAGGGGAGATCGGGGAGGCGCTCGTGGTCGTGAACGACACGCGGGTCGTCCGGGCGCGCATCCCGATCGACCGCCCCCGAGGCGAGGTCCTCCTGGTGGAGCCCGTCGGAGACGGCCTCTGGGAGGCGCTCGCCCGGCCGACCCGGCGTCTCCGAGCCGGCGCCCGGTACGGGCCGGTAGAGCTGCTCGAGCACCTCGGCGAGGGCCGGTGGCGAGTCCGCCTCGAGGGTGAGCCGGCCGGCGAGGTTCCCCTGCCGCCGTACATCACCGGGCCGCTCGCCGACCCGGAGCGGTACCAGACCGTGTACTCGCGGGTGGCGGGGTCGGCGGCGGCGCCGACCGCGGGGCTCCACTTCACGACCGAGCTCCTCGCGCGGCTCGAGGTCGAGCGTGTCACCCTCCACGTCGGGCTGGACACCTTCCGGCCGATCGCGGTCGAGGACCTCGCCGACCATCGGCTCCACGGCGAGCGCTACGAGGTGGCACCGGCGGCGTGGGAGCGGATCCGGGCCGCGCCGCGCGTACTCGCCGTCGGCACGACGACCGTTCGCGTGCTCGAGACGCTCGCGCGCGGCGGGCCGACAGCCGGCCGCACCGACCTCTTCGTCACGCCCGGGTTCGAGTTTCGCCGGGTGGACGCGCTCCTCACCAACTTCCATCTGCCGCGCTCCACGCTGCTCGCGCTCGTGATGGCATTCGCCGGTGTGGAGACGACGCGCGAGCTGTACCGGACGGCGATCGACGAGCGGTACCGCTTCTACTCCTTCGGCGACGCGATGCTCGTCTTGTGACGGGCAGCACCCGTCCCGATCCTGGCACGGTCGCGTCTCACACGCGCGATATTTCTCCCGCTACGCTCGCAGCGGGTGGTGGGCCGGGGTGCCCCGAAGGGAAGGGCCCGTGAGCTTCGAGATCGTCGCGTCCGACGGCGAGGCGCGCGCCGGGATGATGCACACCGCGCATGGGGACGTGCCGACGCCGGCGTTCATGCCCGTCGGGACGAAGGCGAGCGTCAAGAGCCTCCACCCCGACGAGGTGCATGACGCCGGCGCGCGAATCCTGCTCGGGAACACGTATCACCTGCACTTCCGGCCGGGCGAGGACCTGATCGGCGAGCTGGGCGGCCTGCACGCGTTCATGGGCTGGGACGGCCCGATCCTGACCGACTCGGGCGGGTTCCAGGTCTTCTCGCTTCGCCACACGATCACTGCCGTCGACGACGGGGGCGTGACCTTCCGCTCGATCTACGACGGTGCCGCGTCGCGGTTCACGCCCGAGTCGGTCGCCGCCGTTCAGGCCGGGCTGGGCGCGGACATCGCCATGTGCCTCGACGTCTGCCCCCCGGCCGAGGCGCCCCGCACGGAGCAGGAGGAGGCTGTTCGCCTGACGAGCGTCTGGGCGCGGCGCCAGCGCGAGGCGCCGCGCACCGGAGGCGGGCTCGTCTTCGGAATCACCCAGGGCGGGTCGGATCGCGAGCTGCGCGCGCGGTCGATCGAGGAGGTCACCGCGCTCGGCTTCGACGGCCACGCGCTCGGCGGCCTGTCCGTCGGCGAGCCACGGCCGGAGCTGCTCGACACCGTTGCGTGGGCCGCGCCGCTCCTCCCGGCCGACCGGCCGCGCTATTTCATGGGGATCGGCGACCCCGAGGGCATTCTCGACGTGATCGCGCGCGGGATCGACCTGTTCGACTGCGTGTTCCCGACCCGGCTGGGCAGAACGGGCACCGCGCTCACCTCGCACGGCCGGCTGAACCTCAGGAGCGCCGGCCTCGCCCGCGACCCGCGGCCACTCGACGAGGGTTGCGGCTGCCCCGCGTGCACGGGCTTCTCCCGCGCCTATATCCGCCACCTGGTCAACCAGCGGGAGCTGCTCGCCTTGCGGCTGCTCAGCCTGCACAACCTGACGTTCCTGCTCGACCTCACCGCCGGCGCCCGAGCCGCGATCGTCGAGGGACGGCTGGCAGACTTCACGGTGGATACGCTCACCCGCATGGCATCCACAGCCGACGACACAGATGAGAGTGCCTGACCATTTCCGACCCGAAGGGGTGAAAATGGCGTGAACGCAGGCTTCTTCGTCCTCATCCTGCTGGTCCTGCTGCTCCTCTGGCTGATGCTCGTCCGGCCCCAGCGGCGGCGCAGGCAGGCACAGGAAGCGATGATCGACAGCCTCCGGCCCGGCGACGAGGTCCTCACCGCCGGCGGCCTCTTCGCCCACGTGGTGCGGATCGTCGACGACGAGGTGACTGTCCGGCTCTCGGCCGGGGTCGAGGCCCGCCTCGCGAAGCGCGCGATCGCGGCCGTGATCCCGCCCGACGACGAAACCGAGGAAGAACCGGTTTCCGAAGAACCGGAGGAGAGCGGTCACGTCGGCGCAGGGCTCCGGTCCGGCTCCGACTCCGCTTCGCCAGGCTAAGCTGATCCACCCGTGCGCCAGCGTCGCAACCACCTGACTCTTCTCGGCTTCATCGTGGCGGCAATCGTCGGTGTGGCTCTGATCGCCGTCCCCGGCTCGCCCGCGCACAGGAAGCCGAGACTCGGTCTCGACCTCCAGGGCGGTCTCGAGGTCGTGCTGAGGGCGGTGCCGCCGAAGGGCCAGAAGATCACGCAGCAGGGGCTCGACAACGCCGTCTCGATCATGCGCGACCGCGTGGACAAGCTCGGCGTCTCCGAGCCGGAGATCCGCAAGCAGGGCTCGGACCAGATCGTGATCGAGCTCCCGGGCGTGAAGGACGCAAGGCAGGCGGCCGAGCTGATCGGGGAGACCGCGCAGCTCGAGTTCTACGACCTCCAGGCCGACCTGACCGGGCCGTCGGTCTCGACGCAGGGCTTCGTCCGCAACCCGGTGGGGAACCCCAGCCTCTACGACCTGCTCGGCGGTCAGCAGGCGAAGGCGAAGGAGGGGACGCCGACGGCGTTCTACCTCTTCGGGCCGAAGAAGACGCTGCTCTCCGGGCCGTCGGAGACGCGCGCCGGGGTGTTCACGCCCCAGCATCCGAAGGTGCCGAAGGGCGGGAAGATCTTCGCGGTCCCCGCGCACACGATCGTGATCACGTGCACGCCGACGAAGGAGAACCCGTGCCCCGGGGCCGGCCTGACCACCGGAACCGTCGCCCCGACCTACTACTTCCTCTTCCGCTACGACCCGACCAACCCGAACCCGGACAAGCGCGTTCCCGAGATGACCGGCTCCGAGCTGAAGTCGTCCGGGACGCAGGCCGACTTCGACCAGTTCGGCCAGCCGATCGTCCGCCTCGCCTTCACCTCGAAGGGCAACCACGACTTCCAGCAGATCACGCGCGAGCTGTACCAGCGTGGCCGGCTCTGGCAGACGCCGCAGCAGTTCGCGATCGTCCTCGACCGGGACATCAAGTCCTGGCCGCAGATCGACTACACGGATTCGTCGCTTTCGAACGGGATCTCCGGCGGCGCGCAGATCACCAACATCGGCTCCTACAACGAGGCGAAGAAGCTGGCGATCGTCCTCCAGACGGGTGCGCTCCCGTACCAGTTCACCCAGCTCGAGCAGACGCAGGTGTCCGCCACGCTCGGCAAGGACTCGCTGAACCAGGCGAAGGTGGCGGCCGCGATCGGGCTGCTCGTCGTCGCCCTCTTCCTCCTTCTGTTCTACCGGTTCCTCGGCGTCGTCGCCGTCGCCGGCCTCGCGGTCTACGCCGCCTACCTGTACGGCGTGATCCTGCTCCTGCACGTCACGCTGACGCTGCCGGGCTTCGCGGGGATGATCCTGACCATCGGCGTCGCCGCCGACGCGAACGTGGTCGTGTTCGAGCGCATCAAGGAAGAGGTGCGCCAGGGGAAGTCGATCCGGGCGGCGATCGCGGCCGGCTACGCCAAGGGCTTCCACACGATCCTGGACGCCAACATGGTCACGGCGATCACCGCGCTCGTCCTGTTCGCGGTCGCCACCGCGGGCGTGAAGGGATTCGCGCTGATGCTGCTGATCGGGACCGTGATCTCGCTGGTGACTGCGGTCGCGGCCACCCGGGCGATGCTCGGCCTGCTCGCCGGCTTCCGCTGGTTCGACAACCCCGCCTTCATGGGCGCGCGCGGGCAGCAGCGCGGCCGCTTCCTCCAGCTCGACTTCATGCGCCGCCGCTACCTGTGGTTCGCGATCTCGGGCGCGGTGGTCGCGATCGGGCTGATCTCGCTCGGCGCGCGCGGGCTGAACCTGGGCATCGACTTCGAGGGCGGCACCCAGATCACGTTCAAGACCCCCCAGTACGTGTCGCTCGCGAAGGTCCGTACCCAGACCGCGGCGATCGGCCAGTCGGACGCCGTCATCCAGGGACGGGGATCGTCCCGCGGCGATGCGTACAAGTCCTTCCAGATCCGTACCCGGGCGCTGAAGCCGGGGCAGCAGGAGACGCTGCTCACCGATCTCGAGACCCGGATCGGCGCGACCGCGCCGGGGGTCCAGAACGTCTCGTCGAGCTTCGGGCGCCAGATCGCGAGGCTGGCGATCCTCGCGATCATCGTCTCGATCCTGCTCGTGATCGCCTACATCGCGGTCCGCTTCGACTTCAAGTTCGCGGTGCCGGTGATCGTCGCGATGGTCCACGACATTGCCGTCACCGTCGGCGTCTACGCGCTGAGCGGAAGCGAGGTGACGACCGCCACGGTCGCCGCGGTGCTCACCGTGCTCGGCTACTCGATCTACGACACGATCATCATCTTCGACCGCGTCCGCGAGAACATCCCGCTCATGCGCGGGTCGTCGTTCGCGACGATCGCGAACGTCTCGCTGTGGGAGACGATCCGCCGCTCGCTGGCGACGACGTTCATCACGCTGCTGCCGGTGACGTCGCTGCTCCTCTTCGGCGGCCAGACGCTGAAGACGTTCGCGCTCGCGCTGCTCGTCGGGATCACGTCGGGCGCCTACTCGTCGATCTTCATCGCCGCGCCGCTTCTGACGATCTGGAAGGAGCGGGAGCCCGAGTACCGGAGGCTGATCGGAAGCACCGAGATGCGGGCGGGCGTCGGCCAGCTCGGGCTCGACAGCCCGGAGCCGGCGGCGCCGGCGGCGCCCGCGCCGGCGAGGTCGCTCCCGTCCGATGCTCAACCGGCGGCGGCCGGCGACGGCGCCGCCTCGAGGTCGCAGGCGAAGCGCGAGCGGCGGCGGCAACGCAGGAAGACGAGGCCGCATGGCAGAGCCCGCTAGGGACACGCTCGAGCGGCTCGCGCTCGCCACGATCGGCGCGGTCGCGCTGACGGCCGAGCGACTGGACGAGCTTGCCCTCGACCTCGCCGAGCGGGGCGGAATGCGCCGAGACGAGGCGCGGCAGGTGCTGGAGGACGCGCTCACGCGCTGGCGCGGCGACCGGGCCAGGTTCGGCGAGCGGGCGGGGGAGAGCCTGTCGGGCGTCGCGCGCCAGCTCGGGCTCGTCACGCGCGAGGAGCTGGACGAGCTGGAGCTCAGGGTCGCCCAGCTCGAGCATCGGCTCCGGCTGGTCGAAGGGCCTCGAGCCGTTTCGTAGACGATCGGGAGGCTCCGCCTTCCGATCGTGTCACACTGAGCGCATGGCACAGCCCGCGCAGCAGCGCAGCCTCGGGCGCATGTCCGAGATCGCGCAGGTCGCGGTCCGGCACGGGTTCGGCTACTTCTTCGAGACCCACCGGCTGACCGACCTGCTCCCGTGGCCGCGGGCGCCCGTCTCCCTGGAGGCGGAGGCGCCGGCGAGCGCGCGCGGCCAGCACCTGCGCGAGATGCTCGACGAGCTGGGGCCGACGTTCGTCAAGTTCGGCCAGCTGCTCTCGACCCGGCCGGACATCGTGCCGCCCGACATCATCGCCGAGCTGCGGGCGCTCCAGGACGACGTCAGGCCCTTCTCCTTCGACGAGGTGCAGCGCGTGGTCGCCGAGGAGCTCGAGCTGCCGCTGGAGAAGCTCTTCCTCTCGTTCGACGAGACACCGATGGCGGCGGCGTCGATCGGCCAGGTGCACCGGGCGGTGCTCCCGAACGGCAAGCGCGTCGCCGTCAAGGTGCAACGTCCCGAGGCTCCCCGGCAGATCGAGGCCGACCTCGCGCTCCTCTACCAGGCGGCCCGAATCGCCAGGGACCGGGTGCGGGCACTCGACTTCATCAACGCGCGCGAGCTCGTGGACGAGTTCGCCCGCTCCATCCGGGCGGAGCTCGACTACCGCCTCGAGGCGCGGAACGCCCAGTCCTTCCACCGCAACTTCGCCGGTCACCCCCACGTGCGGATCCCCCACGTCTACTGGAGCTACACGCGTCAGCGCGTGCTCGCCCTGGAGCTCCTCGACGGCCCGCAGCTCGCCGACCTGGATTTCGACGCCCACACCCTCGACGAGCGGCGCCGCCTCGCCTATCTGATCACCGGGGCGTGGATGACGATGATCTTCCGGCACGGCTTCTTCCACGGCGACCCGCATCCCGCGAACGTGCTCGTGATCGGCCCGGAGCAGATCGGCCTCGTCGACTTCGGCCAGGCCGGCAAGCTCACGGACGACGACATGTCGAAGCTGACCGCGCTCTTCATCGACGCCGCCGAGGAGAACGTGGACGCGCTGGCCAGGCGGCTCGCCGATCTCGGCGTCCGCTACGACCGGGCGGCCGAGGCCGAGCTGACCCGCGAGCTGCGCGAGCTCTACTACAAGTACTACGGGGCCCGCCTGGCGGAGATCGACCCGCTCCAGGTCATCCGCGAGGCGTTCGGGCTCATCTACTCGCAGAATCTCAAGCTGCCGACCCGGTTCGTGCTGCTCGACAAGGCGATCGCGACGCTCGGCTCGGTCGGCGTCGAGCTCTACCCCGACTTCAACGTGTTCGAGGTCGCGAAGCCCTACGCGCGCGATCTGATGCTGCACCGGTACACGCCGCAACGGATCGCCCAGCGCGCACGCAAGGAGGCGCGCGTGCTCGCCGAGGTGGTGCGGCAGGCGCCGCACCAGTGGCACGAGGTGCTCGAGCAGATGCGCAGCGGACAGCTCGAGGTCGGCTTCGTGCACAAGGGGCTCGACGAGCTCGTGCACAAGCTGGACGTCGTCTTCAACCGGCTGGTGATCGCGCTCGTCGTCGCCGGCGGCCTGATCGGGTCGAGCCTGATCGGCATCTTCGCCACGAACGGGCCTCACCTGATCGGGCTGCACGTGATCTCCCTGATCGGGTTCGTCTTCTCGGGCCTGCTCGGCCTGTGGCTGCTGGTCGGCGTGATCCGGTCCGGACGCCTTTGAGCACGGGGGAACCCGGGGTTCAGTAACGGGGGAACCCGTGGTTTCCCCGTTGGCCCCCTCCTTCTTCGGGTCGATCGATCGGCCCGGGCTCGGGGTCCGCCCGGGCCGAGCCCGGCTTCGCCCGCGGGCGGAGGCGATCACGGGGGTCTTGAGCCCAGGGGATGTCGCGGTCAGGTCGAACCGTGTTGCGAGCGCAGGGTCACGCTCTTGCCGCCCTCACCGGACGGCTGTCGAAAGCTCGGCGCACTCTCGCGTGAATGGACATCTTGGCGTGCGCGGGTGCCCGCGCTACCGTCGGGCGAATGTCTGCCGCGCTGATCGTCGCCGAGCCGGAGGTCGGAAGTCGCGGCTTCCTCCAGCGGCACCTCGCCGACGACGGCTTCAACGTCGTGGCGGCGAGCGCGCCCGCCGAGGCGCTCGAGCTCGCCGAGCGGGTGCGGCCCGACCTCGTGCTCGCCTCCGAGCTCGAGCTCTGCGACCGGCTGCGCGAGGGAGCGCCGGGCCGCTCGTGGAACCGCGACGTTCCAGTGATCCTGCTCGGCCGCGAGGAGGCGGACACGATCGACCGCGTGCGAGCGCTCGAACGTGGCGCGGACGACTACCTGGACCGGCCGTTCGCGTACGAGGAGCTCCGGGCTCGCATCAGAGCCGTGCTCCGGCGGACGGCGCCGCGGGCCGGCGACGTGCTCGCGGCGGGCGAGATCGAGGTCGACCGCCCGACCCGCTGCGTGCGCGTCGCGGGGCGCCGCCTCGCGTTGCCGGCGCGCGAGTACGAGCTGCTCGTCGAGCTCGCCCGGCAGCCGACGCGGGTGTTCACGAAGGAGGAGCTGCTCCGCGAGGTGTGGGGCTTCCGGGCAATGGGCCGGACGCGAACGCTCGACTCGCACGCCTCGCGGCTCCGCCGGAAGCTGGCCGCGGAGACCGACACGCCGTACGTGATCAACGAGTGGGGGGTGGGCTATAGGCTGATGCTGCCGGCGTGACCGAGACACCGGCGATTATGCTATGACGGTGTCGGAACGGATGGGCGGCGACGTCTGGACGCGGCGTGCGATCCTAGGGAGACAGGTGCCGAGGAGACTCGACTCGCCGCGTTTCCGCCGCCGCGCTCTGCGCGTCGTGCTCGCCCTGGCCGTCGCCGGTGCGATCGCGATCGGGATCGTGCTCATCGGCAACCGGGGCGGCAAGGTGCAGCAGCACTTCGACAGCCGACCGGTCCAGTTCTACCGGCAGCCGAGGTCCGTGCCGCTGGCCCCCGCCGACCGGCGCGAGATCAAGACGCTTCTGGACGGGTTCGTCGCCGGCGGCGTCGAGCGAAAGGACCCGGCGCTGGCCTGGCGCCTCTCGACCCCGGCACTCCGTCGAAGCGCGTCGAGGAAGGATTGGCTGAGGGGAGAGCTGCCGGTGATGCCGTATCACGCCCGGGGAAGCCTGCACGGCTTCCGCGTCGACTGGTCGTATCCCGACGAGGTCGGGCTCGATCTCTCGCTCCTCCCGGCCCCCCGCGAGACGAGCCCGGGGATCATCTTCAACGTCGACGTGAAGCGGATGGGCGGCCGCTGGCTCGTGGACTCGATCGTTCCCGCCGCCACCATGGGCGGTACCGAGGTCCAGTCCCAGGCCGACCTGGCTCCCCAGGCGGTCGTCGCGGCGCCGCCGCACGGCCGGATCGGGATCGGCTACGTCTGGGCGTTTCTCGCCGTGCTCGGCGCGGCCGTCGTCGCCGTGCCGGTCGTGTTCCTGATCCGATCGGCCAGGCGTTGACTCAGAACGGGCCGCGTGCCTCGTAGCTGCCGCGGCGGGAGCCGATCGCGACGAAGGTCATCCCGTCGGGGCCCGCGACGGGCAGCGGGTCGTGTCCGGGTCGAACCGCAGGAACGTGCCGGCTCGGACCGGCACCTCCTCGCCGTCGATCCGCCACAGTCCGGACCCGGCGACGACGACGGCGACCTCCTCCTGGCGCGAATCTGCCTCGTCGTGCTCACGCCCGGCCGCGCCGGCCGGGAGCTTGAACCAGTTGATCCCGAACGCCTCGACGCCGAGCTCGCGACGGACGAACCGCACCACGCCCCCGGGGCCGGCCGGCTCCAGCTCCTCGACGTCGACGACGGTGTAGCCCATCAGACGCCCAGGTGGCGAGCGTAGTAGCCGAGGACCTCGTCCCAGCCGGAGTCGTAGCTCCCCTGCATCTCCGCAGCCTCTCCGGCGTGAATCTCCCAGCCGCGATGCTCCAGGTCGACGCGCGAGCCGGCGTCCTCCTCCGCGAAACGAACCTCCAGCTCGGTCGCGTGCGAGGCGTCGCCGCCGGGATGCCAGCTCATCACCAACCGCCGGGGCGGCTCCCAGACGAGGACGCTGCCCCAGTCGGCCTCGCCTCCGTCGGCATGCCGCTCGAAGATCCGGCCGCCGACGCGCTCCTCGAAGACGACCTGGACGATCTTCTCCCTGCCGATCGAGTGGTGGGTGCGCGTCGGCCACCAGGTGCCGATCTCCCGCGTGAAGACCGCGAACGCCCGGTCCGGGCTGCACCCGACGACGAGGCTCTTGCGGACCGCGGCGACCGCGGCCTGCGCGTTGCTCATCCGGTTCCCCCTTCACTCTCGGCCGCCACCTTGAACCCGGTGAGGGCCTGCTCCCAGAAGCTGTCGAAATAGGCGCGCAGGTCGGCGATCGCCTTCGCCTCGACCCCGTAGATCCTGCGCGTCCCCTCCTTTCGCTCGGTCACGAGCCCTGCCTCCTTCAGGACGCGCAGATGCTGCGACACCGCCGGGCGTGACACCGGCAGCACCGCTGCGATCTCGCCGACCGCGCGCGGGCCCTCGCGGAGCCGCTCCATGATCTCCCGCCGGGTCGCATCGCCCAGCGCGTCCAGTGCGGGGGAGCCCGTGGTCGCCCCGCGAGCCCTCTCCTTTGCTCGTCGCTCGCGTCGCCGGCTGCCGGCCGGCGCCTGTGTGCCGCGCCCGCCGTGTCGGTCGCGGCGACGGGATACGTGTCCAGATTCGTAAGCCATAACTTACGGTAAGTCTAGACTTACGTGTTGTCGGCGTCAAGCTTCGCGAAGGGCTCCTTCGAGGCGGAGGAGGGCGACCTTGCGGTCGAGCCCGCCGCCGTAGCCGACGAGCGATCCGCCCGCGCCGATCACCCGGTGGCACGGGAGGACGATCGGGATCGGGTTGCGGTTCATCGCGCCGCCGACCGCGCGGGCGGCCCGCGGCTTGCCGATCTTCGCCGCCAGCTCCCCGTACGTCGTCACCTTGCCGAAGGGCACGCGGGCGAGCTCGTGCAACGCCAGCCGCTGGAATGCGGGCACGGGGGAGAGGTCGGTCTCGAGATCGAACTCGCGGCGCCGCCCTTCGAAGTACTCGTCGAGCTCCCGGCGGACGCGGTCGAGCCGGCGGGGCAGGCGGAGGACACGGGCGCCGAAGTCGCCGCTGAGCTCGTCGAGGGCCTCGTCCGGCCGGTAGGCGATGCGGCAGAGGCCGCGCTCGCTCACGGCGACGAGGAGCTCTCCGACGGGCGTGTCGGCGAGATCGTAGGCGACGTCGACCAGGCCCTCGTGGTCGGCGGCGTCGCGGAAGCGGCGGTCGAGATCGGCAGGCACGTTCATGGAAGCTCCCTTCTGCGGATGCGGCGTACGCCGGCCGAGGCTGCCTGGCGCGCGGCCTCCTCGGTCGAGCCGAGAGCCGCGCCGATGGCTGCATACGGCAGGTCGTAGGCGTAACGGAGGACGACGGCCGCCCGCTCGGTCGGGGGCAGGTCGCCCATCAGGTGCTCGAGCTGCGCGTAGGCGGGGCGCCGCGGCAGCTCGACCGGCTCCTCGAGCTCGGCCGTCGGCCGCTCGCGGCGGTGCGCGTCGACCGCGACGTGGCGGGCGATCGTCAGCACCCAGGCGCGGAGGTGGTCGCCGTGCCGGAGCGCCGCGTACGCCCGCAGGGCGCGCAGGAACGTCTCCTGGAAGGCGTCCTCGGCGCGCTGCCGCCCGAGCCGCCGGACGAGTAGCCCGAAGACCTCGCCTCGGTGCTCGTCGTAGAACCGCTCGAACGGGGGGATCGCCACGCGCTCCATCCTGGACGCTAACGCCGCCCCGTGCCGCGGCGTGAGGCCGCTCTCTCACCATTGTGGGTGATCTTGGGCGTCCAACCTTGAACTGTGGGTGATTGTGGGGTAAGGTGGAGCCACGTGGACCGATGCTACTCGGCGAATTCGAGCACACACTCGACGACAAGAACCGGCTCACGCTGCCGGCCAGGTTCCGTGCGGCGATGGCGGGCGGCGTGGTGCTCACCCGGGGCCTCGACGCCTGTGTCGAGGCCTATCCTGCCGATGACTGGCGCCGGCTGGTCGAGCGCGAGCTGTCCGGGCTCAACCCGCTCCGCCGCGAGACCCGCGTCCTGGAGCGGTTCTACTACACGGGGGCCGTCGAGGCGAAGCCCGACAAGCAGGGCCGCGTGATGGTCCCGGCTCCGCTGATCGACCACGCCAAGCTGGGCCGCGAGGTCGTGGTCGTCGGCATGCGGGGCCGCATCGAGATCTGGGATCGCAGCGCCTGGCGGGCGCAGCTCAAGGAGGTCATGGGGAATGCAGAGCATGTTGCCGAACGTCTTGCAACCCAACACGACTGACCACGTCCCGGTTCTCGCGGACGAGGTGCGCGCGCTGCTCGCGCTCGAGCCGGGGGACACCCTCGTCGACGGGACCTTCGGCGCCGGCGGCCACGCCACGCTGCTCGCCCCCGACCTCCGCGGGCGCGGCAAGGTGATCGCGATCGACCGCGACCCCACCGTGCGCCCGTACTTCGAGCGCTTCCGGCGGACGGCGGGCGTGCCCGCGCGGTTCCTCCGCGGGGACTTCTCGATCGTGATCACCCAGCTCGCCGAGAACGGCGTGCGTGCCGACGCCGTCCTGCTCGACCTCGGGGTCTCCAGCATGCAGCTCGACCGGCCGGAGCGCGGCTTCTCGTACGCGGCGGACGCACCGCTCGACATGCGGATGGATCCCTCGGCCGACCGGTCCGCGCGCGAGCTCGTCAACGAGGCCGACGAGCGGGAGCTGGCCCTGATCTTCCGCCGCTACGGCGAGGAGCGGTACGCGCGGCAGATTGCGCGGGCGATCGTCCGCCGGCGGCGCAGGGAGGGCTTCGAGCGAACCGGCGAGCTGGTCGACACGATCAAGGCGGCGATCCCCGCGCCTGCCCGCTTCGGCGAAGGGCATCCGGCGAAGCGGGTCTTCCAGGCGCTCCGGATCGCGGTCAACGACGAGCTGGAGGCGCTCGAGGCCGTGCTTCCCGCCGCCGAGGAGATGCTGCGTCCGGGCGGCCGGATCGCGGTGATCGCGTTCCACTCGCTCGAAGACCGGATCGTGAAGCGCTGGTTTCGCGCGGAGGCGCGCGGATGCACCTGCCCGCCCGACTTCCCCGTCTGCGTCTGCGGCCACGAGCCGGCGCTGCGCATCCTCACGCCCAGGCCCGTGCGCCCGACCGCGCGCGAGGCGGCGCTGAACCCGCGCGCCGCCTCGGCGCGGCTGCGCGCTGCGGAGCGGACGGCGTAGTGGCGGTGATCGCCCCTGCGCGGGCCGAGGCCCCCCCGGCTCCGGCCGCCGTCCCGCGTCCCCGGCCGCGTGCCGCGCGGCGAACGCGCGTCGCAGGCGGAGTGGTCTGGATCGCGGTGATCGGCGTCCTCCTCGCCGGCGTCGTCTTCATGAACGTCGCCGTGCTCCGGCTGAACATCCGGCTCGACCAGCTCAGCCGCGACCGCACGCGCCTGCGCGCCGACAACGCCGCCCTCGCGTCGCAGCTCTCGAGCGCCCAGGCGGCGGCGCGAATCCAGGCGCTCGCGAGGAAGCAGCTCGGAGTTCAGCCGGCACTCGCCCAGGAGACCACCTACATCCGTCTCAAGCCGTGAGATGAGCCCGCGGCTGGCGAACCGCCGGATCCGCCTGCTGCTCGCCGTCCTGGCGCTCGCCTTCGCCGTCACGTTCGGGCGGGCGTTCTGGCTTCAGGTCGTCCGCGCCCCCCGGCTCGAGCGGCTCGCCGCCCAGCAGCACCACGAGACGGTGACGACCCCGGCCGGGCGAGGGACGATCTACGACCGGATGGGCGCGCCGCTCGCGATCGGCGAGGAGGCGACGACCGTCTACGCCGATCCGCGCCAGATCAGGAACCCGCAGCGCGTCGCGGTCGAGGCCGGGCACGCCCTCGGCATCGACCCGAACAGGATCTACCCGCAGCTGCTCGACAAGAAGAAGAGCTTCGTCTACGTCGAGCGCAAGGCCGACCCGGAGCGGGCGGCCGCCCTCGAGCGGCGCGGGCTCGCCGGCCTCGACTTCTACCCCGAGGAGCGGCGCAGCTATCCGCAGCACGGCGTCGGCTCGCAGGTGCTCGGCTACGCCGGTGTCGACAACACCGGCATCGCCGGGCTCGAGCTCGGGCTCGAGCCGTACCTGGCCGGGCGTCCCGGCAAGGAGACGATCGTCCGCGACCCGTTCGGCCGGACGATCGACGTGGTCAGCGCGACTCCGGAGCAGCCGGGCCACGACGTCTTCCTCACTCTCGACCACACGCTCCAGGCGAAGGTCGAATCGGTGCTGCGCTCGACCGTGGCGAAGTGGCATGCGCTCGACGGCACCGCGATCGTCCTCGATCCGTCTACCGGGGGAATCCTCTCGATGGCGACCGCACCCGGCTTCGACGCCAATGCCTTCTCGCAGGCGCCGAGCAGGGTGCAGCGCAACCGGGCGGTGACGGACACCTATGAGCCGGGATCGACCTTCAAGGTGGTGACGTACGCGGCCGTGCTCACCGATCACGTCGTCACGCCGAACTCGACGTTCACGCTCGCCCCGTCGATCAAGGTCGCCGATCGGACGATCGACGAGGCCGAGCCGCGCCCGACCGAGACGATGACCGTGGCGCAGATGCTGGCCCGCTCCTCCAACATCGGCACGATCACGCTCGCCGAGCTCCTCGGCAAGAAGCGGCTCGGGGAATGGATCACCCGGTTCGGCTTCGGGGCGCCGACCGGCATCGACTACCCGGGGGAGAGCGGAGGCATCGTCCTGCCGGTCGACCGGTGGTCGGGCTCGACGATCGGCAACGTCCCCATCGGCCAGGGCATCGCGGTCACCCCGATCCAGATGGTGGCCGCCTACGCGGCGCTGGCGGACCACGGCGTCTGGGTGCAGCCGCATCTCGTCGACCACGTGCGCGGGCGCAAGCCCGCGAAGCTCGAGCGCCGCAGGATCGTCTCGGCTCCCATCGCGCGGGAGCTGATGGGGATGCTCCAGGGAGTCGTCTCCGCCAGGGGCACGGGCGGGGAGGCGGCGGTTCCCGGATATCTCACCGCGGGCAAGACCGGGACTGCCGCGAAGGTCGATCCCCACGGCGGCTACTCGGACACGAACTACGTCGCGTCGTTCGTCGGGATCGTCCCGGCGAGCTCACCTCGCCTCGTCGTCCTCGTCTCGATCGACGAGCCGCGCGGCCAGATCTTCGGCGGCCTCGTCGCCGCTCCGGCCTTCCGCGACATCGCCCGGTTCGCGCTGCAGTACCTGGAGGTGCCCCCTGACGATCCGGCGTCGCTCCGGTCGGCCGGCGCCTCGCCGCTCGGATAGGCCGAGGGCGGGCGGCGCCCGACCGTTCGTCGCTCGTGAAAAGCCCCGCATACGGGCCACTTCGGTGGCGCTTTCGGCGCCGGGGCAGCGGCGGGGGCCGCTGCTAGACTCGCCGGTCGTGGACCTGGAGCGGCTGATCGCCGTGCTCACGCCGGCGGAGGTCGTCGGGCCGGCGGCGACCGAGATACGCGACCTCGCCTACGACGCCCGGGAGGTGCGGCCGGGCTCTCTCTTCTTCTCCGTTCCCGGCGAGCGCCGCGACGGCCACGACTTCGCGCCGGAAGCAGTCGCGAACGGCGCGGTCGCGCTGGTCGTCCAGCGCCCGCTCGACCTGGCGGTGCCGCAGCTCGTCGTCTCCGACTCGCGCGCGGCGATGGCGGTCGCGGCCGACGAGTTCTTCGGCCGGCCGACCGGCGAGCTGGCGGTTGCCGGCGTGACCGGGACGAGCGGCAAGACGACGACGGCGTTCCTCCTCTACGCAGTTCTCGCCGTGGCCGGCAGGCGACCGGGCCTGCTCGGGACGATCGAGACGCGGGTGGACGGCGAGCGCCGTCCCGCGACCCGGACGACCGCGGAGGCGATCGACCTCCAACGTCTCTTCCGCGAGATGCTCGACGCCGGCGACCGGAGCTGCGCGATGGAGGCGACGTCGCACGGCTCCGTGCTTCGCCGCCTCGACCGCGTGCGCTTCTCGACCCTCGTCTTCACCAACCTCGACCAGGACCACCTGGACTTCCACCGCGACATGGAGGAGTACTTCGAGGCCAAGCGCCGGCTGTTCACCGGCGACGATCCACCGCCCGCCGCGCTGAACGTCGGCGACGCCTACGGGCGGCGGCTCGCGGAAGAGCTGCGCGGGCGGGGAGCGCCGCTTCTGACTTACGGGCTGACGGAGGACGCCGAGATCCGCCCCGATGCCCTCGACCTCCGGGCCACGCCGGTGGCGCTGGCCGTCGACGGGATCGAGCTCCGCACCCGCCTGCGCGGCCGTTTCAACGTCGAGAACGTGCTCGCCGCGGTCGCGGCTGCCCGCCTGCTCGGCCTTCCCGGCGAGGCGATCGCGGCGGGGATCGAGTCGGTCGCCGGCGTCCCGGGCAGGTTCCAGACCGTGGACGAGGGCCAGGGCTTCACGGTCGTGGTCGACTACGCGCACAAGCCGGGCGCACTCGACAAAGTCCTGCGCACCGCCCGCGAGCTTGCCTCCGGGCGCGTGATCTGCGTCTTCGGCTGCGGAGGCGACCGCGACTCCGGGAAACGTCCGCTGATGGGCCGGATCGCCTCCGATCTCGCCGACGCCACGATCGTCACGTCGGACAACCCACGCAGCGAGGATCCGCTGGCGATCATCGACGCGATCGTCGCCGGGATGGAGGGCGAGCCCGAGGTGGAGCCGGATCGGGCGCGGGCGATCGCGAGCGCCGTCGAGCGGGCGGAGCCGGGTGACGTGGTCGTGATCGCCGGCAAGGGTCACGAGCGCGGCCAGGAGGCGGCCGGCGTCGTCGTCCCCTTCGACGACGCCGAGGTGGCGAGCGAAGCGCTGCGCGCGCTCAGCCGCACCGCATGATCCCGCTCTCGCTCGACGAGGTGAGGGTGCTCGCCCCGGGCCGGCTGATCGCCGCCCCCTGGGCGATCGAGGTGACCGGCCTTCGGATCGACTCGCGTCGGGTCGAGGAGGGTGACCTCTTCGTCGCCGTCGGGGGCGGTGCCGACTTCGTCGAGCACGCCTTCGCGCGGGGGGCCGCAGCCGCGGTCGTCCCTCACGACCCGCTCGCGGCGCTCGCGGCGATCGCGGGCCGCATCCGGCATCGCAGCGGCGCGAGGTTCGTCGCGATCACCGGTTCGATGGGGAAGACCTCGACGAAGGACATCCTCGCCGCTCTGTGCGCACCCGGGCGGCGCACCGTCGCGGCGGAGCGGAGCTACAACGCCGAGCTCGGCGTCCCGCTGACGATCGGACGCGTCGAGCTCGACACGGAGCTGTGCATCCTGGAGCTGGCGATGCGGGGGTTCGGGCAGATCGCGGAGCTCTGCGCGTTCGCCTGCCCGGATCTGGGCGTGGTGACGAACGTCGGGCCCGTGCACCTGGAGAAGGTCGGCGATCTCGGCGGCGTGGTTCGCGCCAAGAGCGAGCTGATCGCCTCGCTCCCGGCCGGCGGAACGGCGGTCGTCCCGGCCGGCTTCCCGGTCGACCGCCACGACCTGCGGGTCGTTCGCGTCGGAGAGGACGTGACGCTCGAGCGCTTCGAGCCGCCTTTCCTCGTCACCTCGCTGGGGACCGTCGAGGTCGGCTTCACCGCCCGCCACCTCGCTGCGAACGCGCTCACCGCGCTCGCGACCGCGCACGCCCTCGGCCTCGAGCTCCCCGACCGTGTGCACGTCGAGTTCACCGAGTGGCGGAACGAGGAGCTCGAGTTGCCGGGCGGGGGAGTCCTCGTCAACGACGCCTGGAACGCGAACCCGGTCTCGATGCGGGCCGCGCTGGAGCACCTCGTGCAGGTCGCCGCAGGCCGGCGCACGGTCGCGGTCCTCGCGGACATGGCCGAGCTCGGCGACTTCAGCGAGGAAGGGCACCGCCAGGTCGGGCGTGCCGTTCGCGAGCTCGCGATCGACGAGGTGGTCGCGGTGGGCCCGCAGGCGGTCGCGTACGGCGGCCACCATGTCGACACGGTGGAGGAGGCGCTCGGCCTGCTCGACGACCTCCTTCGCCCGGGCGACTGCGTGCTCCTCAAGGGGGCGAGGGTGATGGCGCTGGAGCGCATCGCCGAAGCCCTGACGGTGGTGAGCGCAGGTTGACCTCCTGTTCGGCGCGGACGCGGGCCGCCAGCCGTGTCCCGTTCGGACAATGTCCGGGATCGACACGGCCCGGCGGCCCCCACCGGGCTGGGACGGGCTCGTGACGCCGGCCCGTGCCCCGGGCGCCGTGGGGTGCCGGCGGTGGCGGCAGGCGGCGCGCTAGTGGTCCAGGTCCTGATCGCGGCGATCGTGGCGATGGTGATCTCGATCGTCGCCGGCCCCCGGTTCATCCGCTTCCTGCGCCTCCGCGAGTACGGGCAGCAGATCCGTGCGGAAGGGCCGGCCGGGCACGCGGCCAAGCAGGGGACGCCGACGATGGGCGGCCTCCTGATCCTGTTCTCCGCCGCGGTCCCGTACCTGATCCTGAGCAAGTACTCGACGCCGGCGCTGACCGTCTTCTTCTGCATGGTCGGCTGCGGCGCAATCGGGTTCCTCGACGACTTCGTCAAGCTCACCCATCGCCGCTCCCTCGGCCTCAACGGCCGCTGGAAGCTGCTGCTCTTGCTCGCGATCACGGGGGTCGTCGCCTGGGTCGCCTACCACCGCGACTTCTCGACCGCGCTGTACCTGCCCGGGTTCAAGATCCCCCTCTCCTGGGCGTGGTACCCGTTCCTCTTTCTGGTGATCGCCGGCGCGGCGAACGGCGTCAACCTGACGGACGGGATCGACGGGCTCGCCGCCGGCACGGGGATCATCGCCGTCTTCACGTTCACGGCCATGACCGTGATCGCGTACATCCGCTCCGGGGTGCCCGGACACCGGTCGTCGATCTACCTCGACCTCTCGATCATCGGTGCGGCGCTGATCGGGTCCCTGGTCGGCTTCCTCTGGTACAACGCGTTCCCCGCCGAGGTGTTCATGGGCGACACGGGCTCGATGGCGATCGGCGGCGCGCTCGCGGGAATGGCGATCATGAACAAGGTCGAGATCCTGCTCCTGTTCGTGGGAGGCATCTTCCTGATCGAGGCCGTCTCGGTGATGGCGCAGGTCGCGAGCTTCAAGTACTTCGGCCGCCGGCTGTTCCTGATGACCCCGATCCACCACCACTTCGAGATGAAGGCATGGTCGGAGACGAAGATCATGGTCCGCTTCTGGATCCTGACCGCGATCCTCTGCGCCTGCGGGTTCGCGCTCTACTACCGCTACTACTTCCACTTCTTCCGCTCGTGACGGTGCTCGTCCTGGAGGCCGAGCTGCTCGGCGAGGCGCTCGAGCGCGCGGGCGACGAGGACGTGATCGTCGTCGATCGGTCGGCCGGGCGGCTCGAGGAGCTGGAGCGCGAGGCGAGGGACCCGCGGACGTTCTTCCTGATCGGCGAGCCGGCCGTACTGCCCCTGCCGGACCGCTCCGTGGACGCGGCGCTCGGCGAGGGGGCGGAGCTCGAGCTGCGCCGCGTGCTCAGGCCATGAGGCGGGCCGTGGTCCTCGGGCTGGCCCGCTCGGGCCTGGCAGCGGCCGAGCTGCTCGAGCGCCACGGCGTCGAGGTCGTTCGCGCCGACCGTACGCTCGGCAACGACGGCGACGTCTCGCTCCTGGCGGGCGCAGACGTTCTCGTCAAGAGCCCCGGCGTGCCGCGCGACAACCCGCTCGTGCGAGCTGCGCGCATCCCGATCTGGAGTGAGGTCGAGCTCGGCTACCGGTTTCTGCCGAACCCGATTCTCGGCGTCACGGGCACGAACGGCAAGACGACGACCACCGAGTGGCTCGGGGCGATGTTCCGCTCGGCCGGCCGCGAGGTGGCCGTGGCGGGAAACGTCGGACGGGCGCTGACCGCGGTCGAGACGGCGCCCGACGCCTGGATCGTCTGCGAGCTGTCCAGCTTCCAGCTCGAGGACGTCCACGAGCTCAGGCCGCGGGTGGCCGTGCTCCTCAACCTCGAGCCCGACCATCTCGACCGGCACGGATCGTTCGAGGCCTACCGCGACTCGAAGCTGCGGATCTTCGCGAACCAGGCCCGGGGCGATACCGCAGTCGTCCCGCGCGGGTTCGAACCGGTGCCCGGTCACGCGCGCCGCGTCGACTTCGCCGCCGGCGACGAGCTTCCGGCCGAGCCCGCGCTCCCCGGCCGGCACAATCGCGAGAACGCGGCCGCCGCCAGCGCCGCCGCCCGGGCGGCGGGCTTGCCCGAGGACGCCGTCGCCGAGGCGCTGGGAAGCTTCCCGGGCGTCGAGCACCGCCTCGAGCTCGTCGCCGAGCGGAACGGCATCCGCTTCGTCAACGACTCGAAGGCGACGAACACCGCCGCCGCGCGCCGGGCGCTCGCCTCCTACGACGTCCCTCTGCACGTGATCCTCGGGGGCTCGCGGAAGGGCGAGACGTTCGACACGCTCGCGCGTGAGGTGCGCGGCCACGCGTACCTGATCGGCGAGACGGCCGAGGAGATCGCCGCGACGCTCGACCGCGCCGGCGTGCCCTACCTCCGCTGCGGCGACCTCGGCGCAGCGGTGGCGGCCGCCGCGGCGGCCGCGGCCCCCGGGGAGGTCGTGCTCCTCTCGCCGGCGTGTGCGAGCTACGACCAGTTCACCGACTTCGAGCAGCGCGGCGAGGAGTTCAGGAGGCTGGTGCAGAACCTGTCGGGGTGAGGCGCGGACATCTCGAGTCGAACGTCCTCGTGCTCGTCACGCTGGCTCTCGTCGCCTTCGGGATGGTCATGGTGTACAGCGCGACGTCGGCCTCGGCGACGATCGGCGGCGGCAGCCCGACCTACTACCTGAAGCGGCAGGGGGTGTACGCGGCGCTCGGCCTCGTCTTCCTGGTCGTCGCGAGCAGGTGGAACTACCGCTCGCTCCGCCACGCGGCGCCGCTGCTCGTTTTGGGGAGCCTGGGCCTGCTCGCGCTCGCGCTGCTCGGCGGTCAGAGCGTGAACGGCGCCCGGCGGTGGATCGACGTCGGGGGGGCCAGCTTCCAGCCCTCCGAGGTGGCGAAGCCCGCGCTTGCCGTGTGGACGGCGCTGTATCTCGCGAAACGGCCGGTGCCGCGCACGCTCGGCGAGCTGGCCAGGCCGATCGGGCTGCTCGTCGCGGTCTTCTGCGCGCTCGTGATCGCGGAGCCCGACCTCGGCACCGTGATCGCGCTCTGCCTGATGGTCGGCGCGATGCTGCTCGTTGCCGGTGCGCCGGTCCGCATGCTCGGGGCCGCCTCCGCGATCGTCGGGACGCTGACGGTCCTCGCGATCTGGGTCGAGCCGTACCGGCGGACGCGGATCTTCAGCTTCGTCAATCCCTGGCACGATGCCCAGGGAGCGGGTTACCAGCAGGTGCAGTCGATGATCGGCCTTGGCTCCGGCGGGTTCTTCGGCAAGGGGCTCGGCGAGAGCGTCGCGAAGATCTTCTACCTCCCCGAGGCTCATACCGACATGATCTTCTCGATCATCGGCGAGGAGCTCGGCCTGGTCGGCGCGACGCTCGTGATCGCGGCCTACGCCGCGTTCGCCTGGGCCGGGCTGCGCATCGCGCTGCGCTCTCGCGACCCGTTCGGCAAGGCCCTCGCCGCCGGGTTGACCGCGCTCGTCTGCGGCCAGGCGGCGCTGAATCTCTCGGCGGTGATGGGGATCGCGCCACTGACCGGCATCCCGCTGCCCCTGGTGTCGTATGGAGGGACCAGCCTCGTGGTCATGCTCGCGTCGGTCGGCATCCTCCTTAACATCGCTCGCAGCGATGCAGGCGAGGCCGGAGCTTCGGTGCGTGATCGCGGCCGGCGGGACGGCCGGCCACGTGCTGCCGTCGCTCGCGGTCGCGCACGCGCTCCGCGGCCGCGGCGTGAGCGTGAGCTTCGCCGGCTCGCCTGACCGGATCGAGGCGCGGCTCGTTCCCGTCGCCGGCTTCGCCTTCGACGCGTTCCGCATCTCGGGGCTTCCGCGGCGACCCGGCCCGGCGCAGGCGAGGGCGGCGCTCCAGGCCGTCGGCGCCGTGAGGGCATGCGCACGGATTCTCGCCGAACGCCGCCCGGACGTCGTCCTGGGCGGGGGCGGCTACGTCGCCGGGCCGATGGTGTACGCGGCGTGGCGAAAGAGGATCCCGGCGGCTCTGACCGAGGCAGATGCGCACCTCGGGCTGGCGAACCGGCTGGCGGCGCCCTTCGCACGTCGGATCTTCCTGGCGTATGCCGTCCCGGGCTGCGCGGGGCCGCGATACCAGGTGGTGGGACGGCCGCTGCCGGTACGCGAGGCGGTGTCGCGGGAAGATGCGCGGCGGCGCTTCGGGCTCCATGCGGGCGGCAAGGCGCTGCTCGTCGCCGGGGGCAGCCTGGGCGCCGAAGCGGTGAACGAGGTGGCAGTCTCCGCGTTCGCGTCCGCCGGGCCGCCGCTGCTACACATCTGCGGCGAGCGGTACCTGAAGTCGCTCGAAGCGCGTGTCTCCCGACCCGACTACCGGCTGCTCGCCTGGACGGACGACTTCGGCGCTGCGCTCGCCGCGGTCGATCTGGTGCTCGCACGGGCGGGAGGCTCGGTGTGGGAGCTGGCCGCGGCAGGGAAGCCGGCCGTGCTGGTCCCGTCCCCGAACGTGACCGCAGACCACCAGACCGGAAACGCCCGCCACTTCGAAGCTGCCGGCGGGGCGGTCGTCGTCCCGGAGCCCGAGATCGAGCGCGTCCCCGGCATCGTGCGCGACCTTCTGGCCGACGACGTACGCCTGACGGCGATGGGCGCGGCGATGCGGGCCGCGGCCAGGCCGCGGGCGGCGGACGAGATCGCCGAGGAGCTGATCCGGCTTGCCGGGAGCGCTTAGGACGGCGAGCACGTGTGCCGGCGCGCTTCGCCGGGCGCCGCGCCGTCCGGCGGTGGGCCGTCCTCACCGGGGGGCCCCGCGGTCGCGCCGAGCCTGGCTCGACGGCCGGCCGGACGGGCGCCTCCGCTCGCCGGTGCCGGCCCGGCGCATGCGCCGCTCTCGTCCGGCGGGGCGCGGGAGCGAGTGCGGATGCTAGAGGCGCCACTCGCGGATCGCCGGATCTGGCTGGTCGGCATCGGCGGCGCCGGGCTCTCCGCGTACGGACTGCTCGCGCGCGCGTGGGGCGCGGAGGTCGGCGGCTGGGACCGGAACGAGACGATCTACCTCGGCCACGTGCGCGCGGCCGGGATCGAGGTGCGAGTCTCGGGGGAGCCTGAGGTGCCCGCAGGCTGGGAGGTGTACGTGTCGAGCGCGTACGCCGGCGTCCCGGGTCGCCCACGCTCGGACCTCCTCGCCGAGCTCGTCTCGCTCGTTCCGTCGATCGTCGTCGCGGGTGCGCACGGAAAGACGACGACCGCGGCCATGATCGCCGTCGCCCTGCGCGAGACCGGCAGGGACCCGAGCTGGGTGATCGGCGGCGAGGTCCCCCAGCTGGGGGCGAACGCAGGCGCCGGGGAGGGATGGCTCGTGGTGGAGGGCGACGAGTCCGATCGGTCGGTTGGCGCTCTCCGGCCGCGGGTCGCAGTGGTGACGAACGTCGACCTCGACCACCATTCGGAGTTCGGCTCACGCGCGGAAGTGGCCGATCTGTTCGAGCGCTGGCTGGCGGAGGTGCCGGAAGTCGTTCGCGGGTGGGAGCTGGAGCCGGTGGAGCTCGAGCTCGGCGTGCCGGGCGAGCACAACCGCCGGAACGCGGCTGCGGCCCTCGCTGCCCTCCGGCTCGTCGGCGTGCCTCTTCCGGAGGCTCGGGTCGCGCTCGCCGGGTTCGGCGGGGTCGCCCGCCGGTTCCAGCTCGCCGGCGATGCTGCCGGCGTCGCGGTGTACGACGACTACGCGCACAACCCGGAAAAGCTCCGCGCGGCGCTCGCCACCGCCCGCGAGGCGACCTCCGGACGCGTGCTGGTCCTCTTCCAGCCCCACCTCTACTCGCGCACGCAGCATCTCGCCGCGGAGCTCGGCCGCGAGCTGGCGGCGGCGGAGGTGGTCGCGGTCACCGACGTCTACCCGGCACGCGAGCGACCCGTCGCCGGAGTGTCCGGCAAGCTCGTGGTCGACGCAGTGTGCGACGCACGCCCCGGGTCGGCGCCCGGCTGGTTCCCCCGCCTCGAGGGTGGTGCGCGCTTCGTCGCCCGTCGCGCTCGCCCGGGCGACGTGATCCTGATCGCAGGTGCAGGAGACGTCGACCGAGCGCTCCCGATCGTTCTCGAGGAGCTGCGGTGACGGTTCCCGGCAGCGACGGGCAGCTCCCGGCGCTCGAACACGGGCCTGCCGGCCGGGCCGCGACGGGAGACCGCGCGCCGCGATGTCCGGCTTTCGTCACGATCTCGTTCCCCATGCGTGCGTCTTGCGCGGATAGGCTCGCGCCATGGGACGGGGAGGTGGGGCGCTCCCAACGGCGTCCCCGAGGGGACAGGTCCGGAGTCGGCCGGTGAGGATCGAGGAAGGTGTTCCGCTCGCTCGGCTGACCACCGTCGGCATCGGCGGGCAGGCCCGTGCGGTCGTGCGGCCGAGGACGGTTGCGGAGCTCGACGAGGCCGTTACGTGGGCGGGGAAGCGGGGGCTGCCCGTCCGGCCGATCGGGCTCGGCTCGAACCTCCTCGCCGCCGACACAGGTGTCGACGCCCTGATCGTGCGGCTCGCAGGTGAGCTGGCCGCCGTCGAGGTACACGGCGAGACCCTCGCCGCAGGCGGCGGCACCCCGAACGCCGTCTGCCTCCATCGGGCACGCTCGGCCGGGCTGGGCGGCCTCGAGTTCGCCTGCGCCATTCCCGGCACGGCGGGCGGCGGCGTCCGGATGAACGCCGGGGCGTACGGCAGCGACTGGAAAGCCGTCGTCGCCAGGGCCCTCGTCGTCGACGCCTCGGGCTCGCGCTGGCTCTCGAACGCCGAGCTCGCGCTCGAGTACAGGCACTCGGCCCTCGTTCCCGGGCAGGTGGTCGCCCGGGTCGAGTTCGGGCTGACCTCGCGGCCGGCGGCCGAGATCAAGGCGGCCGTCGCCGACCTCCAGGCGCGGCGGAAGGCCTCGCAACCGACGAACAAGCGCACCTTCGGCAGTGTCTTCAAGAATCCACGGCACGAGCTCGGGGCTGGACGCATGCTCGAGGAGTGCGGCTTGAAGGGCCATCGTATCGGCGGCGCGGTGATCTCCCCGCGTCACGCGAACTTCATCGAGAATGCCGGCGACGCGAGCGCCCACGATGCGATCGCGTTGATGGCGGAGGCACGCCGGCGGGCCCTCGAGCAGTTCGGCGTCGTGCTCGAGCGCGAGGTCGAGCTGCTCGGTGATCTGGTGCTCCCGCCCGCCGGCGACCTGCCGTAGGGCGAGAGGACCCTGCCGTCGGGCGGCGAAGCGAGTCTCGCATGGCCGCCGCAACACGTCCACGCAGCAGCCGGCCGGCGCCGGGCTCCAGCCCGCTGCTCGTCGCCGCCGCCGCATTCGCGCTCGTCGTCGCAGCGGTCGGCGTCTACGTCGTCGCCCGGCAGACCTCCCTCTTCGCTCTCGATCGAGTCGAGGTCTCCGGCGCGCCGCCGCCGGTGGCCGCCGAGATCCGCGCCGCCCTCGTTTCGTACGTCGGGCGGAGCCTGGTCCGGTTCGACGCGAGAGCCGCGGAGCGAAGGCTGGCCGCCGTGACGGAGATCACCGACCCGCGCTTCGATCGCGACTTCCCCCACACCCTCAAGGTGCGGGTACGGCTCGAGCGGCCGGTTGCCGTCCTGCGGAGGGGCGCAGACGCATGGGTCGTCTCGTCGACGGCCCGCGTCCTCCGGCGGCTGGACCGGCGTCCCAACCCACGGCTGCCACGGATCTGGCTTCCGGCTTCGACCGAGGTGATCGTGAACTCGACGCTCGGGGGCGTCGGGGCGATGGGCGTGGCCGCCGTCGGTGCGTTGCACGCGCTCCGCGTCGGGGTGAATGCCCGCCAGGTGGTCGTGGAGGACGGCGTGCTCACGCTGGTACTCGCGTCGGGAACCGAGCTTCGTCTCGGCAACAGCGGCGACCTTCGTCTCAAGCTGGCGATCGCGAAGCGCATCCTGCCCCTGACCTCGGGTGCACGGTACGTGGACGTGAGCGTTCCCGAGCGTCCAGTCGCGGGCTACAACCCTCAAGTCTCTAGTTGAGCTTCAGTGATCATGATCGCAGATCGCATTGACAGGCCGGACGGATGGCCCTACCCTGACGCGATGGGAAGGTGTTCGCTCCCCAATCCTGAAGTAGACATCGAGATCGAGCAGACTGGACGTCACCGTGAGCATGAGAGATCAAACCGGTAGCTACCTCGCCGTCCTGAAGGTGATCGGCGTCGGCGGAGGCGGTACGAACGCTGTCAATCGCATGGTCGAGGCCGGTCTGACCGGCGTCGAGTTCATTGCCGTGAACACGGACGCGCAGGCGCTGCTGATGAGCGACGCGGACGTGAAGATCCACATCGGCTCGAAGGTCACCCGCGGGCTCGGCGCCGGCGCCGACCCGGTGGTCGGCAACGCAGCGGCACACGAGTCCCGCGACGAGTTGAAGGACGCCCTGAAGGGCGCGGACATGATCTTCGTCACCGCGGGCGAGGGCGGTGGCACCGGCACCGGCGCGGCTCCGATCGTCGCCGAGATCGGCCGGGAGATCGGTGCGCTCACGGTCGGTGTCGTCACGAAGCCGTTCGCGTTCGAGGGGCGGGTGCGCTCCGGCCGGGCGGAGGCCGGGATCAACGACATCCGCGAGTTCGTGGACACGCTGATCGTGATCGAGAACGACCGCCTGCTCCAGGTGGTGGAGCGCAAGACCTCCGTGGTCGACGCGTTCCGGCTGGCCGACGACGTGCTCCGCCAGGGCGTTCAGGGGATCACCGACCTGATCACCGTGCCCGGGCTGGTCAACCTCGACTTTGCCGACGTCCGGACGATCATGCGCGAGGCCGGCTCCGCGCTGATGGGGATCGGCAGCGCTTCGGGCGAGAGCAGGGCCGCCGAGGCCGCTCGGGTCGCGGTGTCGTCGCCGCTGCTCGAGTCGTCGATCGAGGGCGCGACAGGGATCCTGCTCAACGTCACCGCCGGTCCCGACGTCGGCCTCTTCGAGGTGAACGAGGCGGCCGAGGTCGTCACCGCCGCCGCGGACGCGAACGCGAACATCATCTTCGGGGCCGTCATCGACCCGTCGATGGGCCCGGAGGTGCGGGTGACGGTGATCGCGACCGGCTTCGGCCAGGCCCGGCGGCGCGCGCGTCGCGTCGAGCGGCAACGGGTCGCCGCCCCCGGGGCGCCGATCGTCAGGGACTCGGGGCAGGGCTTCGACGTTCCCTCGGAGATGCTCGACGTGCCGTCGTTCCTCCGCGACGGCTAGCGGCCGGAGCCCCTGACCAGGGTGGAGTAGCATCAGCGGCGGTGCAGACGCTCCGGCGCACACCGCTGCACGATCGTCACGCCGCTCTCGGGGCGCGGATGGTCCCGTTCGCCGGGTGGGAGATGCCGGTCCAGTACGAGGGCGTGATCCAGGAGCACCGCGCGGTCCGCGAGGACGCCGGCGCATTCGACGTCTCGCACATGGGCGAGCTGGAGGTGGAAGGCCCCAGGGCGCGCGAGCTTCTCCAGTCGCTCCTCTCGAACGACCTCGAGCGGATCGGGCCCGGTCGAGCCCAGTACACGCTGCTGACGAACGACCGGGGCGGGATCATCGACGACCTGATCGCGTACGAGCTCGAGGCGTGCCGCTTCCTGCTGATCGTGAACGCGTCCAATCGCGACGCGGACTACGCGTGGCTGAAGGAGCGTGAGGTGCCGGGGTCGGACGTCCGCGACGTGTCGGACGAGTACGGCCTGGTCGCCGTCCAGGGCCCGCGCGCGCTGGAGCGCCTGGAGCTCCCGAAGGCGCCCGCGTTCACCTTCGCAGAGGGCGAGATCGCCGGGATCACCTGCATGGTGAACCGGACGGGCTACACCGGCGAGGAGGGAGTCGAGCTGCTCTCGATGGCCGAGGACACGGGCGCGCTCTGGGATTCCGTCCTGGAACGCGGCGTCACGCCGTGCGGGCTGGGTGCCCGCGACAGCCTGCGCCTCGAGGTCTGCTACCCGCTGCACGGCAACGACATCGGGCCGGACACCGAGGCGATCTCGGCCGGGCTCGACTGGGTGTGCGCGCTCGACAAGGACTTCACGGGCGTGGATGCGCTCCGCCGGATCGAGGAGGAGGGGCCGGCTACCCGCCTCGCCGCGTTCGTGATGGAGGAGCGTGCGGTCCCGCGGCAGGGGATGGCCATCCTCGAGGGGGGCGAGGTCACCTCCGGCACCCACTCGCCGATGCTCGAAGAGGGGATCGGGATGGGTTATGTTCCCGCCGCTCTGGCCGAGCCGGGCGCCGCCCTGACGATCGACGTACGGGGCCGGCACCGGCGCGCGCGCAGTGTCAAGAAGCCGATCTACCGACGAGAGGAGTGACGTCACGTGGCGTCCGAGAGCTACCCCGACGACCTCAGGTACCACTCCGAGCACGACTGGGCACGGATCGAGGGAGACACCGCAACGCTCGGCATCACCTGGTACGGGCAGGATGCGCTCGGCGAGCTCGTCCACTACGAGCCGCCCGACGTCGGCGCGACCCTGACGAAGGACGGCGCCTACGGCGAGGTCGAGTCGGTCAAGGCCGTGTCCGACCTGATTGCCCCGCTCTCGGGCGAGGTGGCCGAGGTGAACCAGAAGGTCGTCGACGAGCCCGAGACGGTGAACGAGGATCCTTACGGCGAGGGCTGGCTCGTGCGCATCCGGATCGCCGATCCCTCGGAGACCGACGGGCTGATGGACGCCGAAGCGTACAAGAGTCACCTTGCGTCGCTGTGAGGCGGCTTCGCTCCGCGAGGCGACCGGGACCGGCACGCGATGACAAGCCCCGCCGGCATCTCTAGCGATTCCCCGACCCGGGGGGGAAGGACGGCGTGAGCTTCCTCTCGCTGACAGACGCCGACCGCGAGGCGATGCTCGCCATGATCGGTGTCTCCTCCGTCGAGGAGCTCTTTCGCGACATCCCGGAGGCCGTGCGGTTCCGCGGCGAGCTCGACCTCGAGCCGGCGCTGTCGGAGCCGGAGCTCGTCGCCCACCTCGAGCAGCTGGCGTCCCGGAACGTCCACGCAGGAGCAGAGCTCTCGTTCCTGGGCGCGGGGATCTACGACCACTATGTCCCTGCCGTCGTCGACGCCGTGCTCCAGCGCGGGGAGTTCCTGACCGCGTACACGCCCTACCAGCCCGAGATGAGCCAGGGCGTGCTCCAGACGATCTTCGAGTACCAGACCGCGATCTGCGAGCTGACCGGCATGGACGTCTCCAACGCGTCCGGCTACGACGGGACCACGGTCGCCGCGGACGCCTGCTTCATCGCCAAGCACGCGACCGGCCGGACGAGGGTTGTCCTCGCCGAGTCCGTCAATCCGCAGGTGCGGCAGGTCGTGAAGACCTACGCGCCCGGGTTCGGGCTCGAGGTGGTCGAGGTGCCGCATCGCAACGGGGCGACTGATCCGGACGAGCTCGGCGCCGCCGCACAGGGCGCGGCCTGCGTCATCTTCCAGCAGCCGAACTTCTTCGGCTGCCTGGAGCCGGCACCCGATCTCGCCGCCGCGGCCAACGAGGCGGAGGCGCTCGCGGTCGCGCACGTCGACCCGGTCTCGCTCGGCGTTCTGGAGGCGCCGGGCAACTACGGATGCGCAATCGCGATCGGCGAGGGCCAGAGCGCGGGTAACTACCAGTCATTCGGCGGTCCGCACTACGGCTTCATCGCCGCCCGCGCCGAATACACGCGCCGGATGCCGGGTCGGATCGCCGGCGAGACCACCGACACCGCGGGCAAGCGCGGCTATGTCCTCACCCTGCAGACCCGGGAGCAGCACATCCGCCGTGAGAAGGCGACGTCCAACATCACGACGAACCAGACGCTGCTCGCACTCGCCGGGCTCGTGCACCTGACCTGGCTGGGGCCGCAGGGGCTGAGGGAGGTGGGGGAGACCTGCATGGCGCTCGCCGACCACGCGAAGGAGCGTCTGTCCGGCGCCGGCGCCGAGCTGTTGTTTCCCGAAAGGACAACATTCAAGGAGTTTGCCGTACGCCTCGGACGGAGTGCACGCGACACGATCCGCGAGGCGCGCGCCAGGGGCGTCCACCCCGGATACGCACTCGGTCGCGACTACGAGGGGCTCGACGACGCGCTGCTCGTGGCGGTCACGGAGAAGCGGAGCCGGGCCGACATCGACCGCCTCGCCGACGTTCTCGCCGAGGCGATCGGATGACGAGGCTGATCTTCGAGCGGTCACGGCCCGGCCGGCGCGCGTCCAGCCTGCCGCGGCACGACCTTCCCGTCTCCGAGGTGCCGCCCGAGCTCGCCCGGCGCCTCCCGCCGCGCCTGCCCGAGGTTTCCGAGCCGGAGCTCGTCCGGCACTTCACCGAGCTCTCCACCCGCAACTTCGGGATCGACACGGGCTTCTACCCGCTGGGCTCGTGCACGATGAAGCACAACCCGCGCGTGAACGAGCGCGTGGTCATGCTCGAAGGCTTCCGCGACCTGCACCCGCTCCAGGAGGAGGACGGCGCCCAGGGGGCGCTCGAGCTGGAGTGGCGGCTTCAGGAGATCCTCGCCGAGGTGGCGGGGCTCCACGCGGTCTCGCTCCAGCCGGCAGCCGGGTCGCAGGGAGAGCTCACCGGACTGATGCTGTTCCACGCATATTTCGCCGACCTCGGCGAGGGCGAGCAGCGCCGCGAGGTCGTCGTCCCGGACACCGCGCACGGGACGAATCCGGCAAGCGTGACGATGGCCGGGTACGAACTGATCGGCGTCAAGACCGATCCGCGCGGAAACATCGACATCGAGGACCTGCGCAGCAAGGTCGGGCCGCGGACCGCGGGCCTGATGCTCACCAACCCGTCGACCCTCGGGCTCTTCGACGAGAACATCGAGGAGATCGAGCGGATCTTCCACGGCGAGGGCGCGCTCATGTACTACGACGGTGCGAATCTCAACGCGGTCTGCGGAATCTCGCGGCCCGGCGACATGGGTTTCGACGTCGTCCACATCAACCTCCACAAGACCTTCTCCCAGCCGCACGGCGGCGGCGGCCCCGGCGGCGGCCCGATCGCGGTGGCCGAGGCGCTCGAGCCGTTCCTCCCCGTCCCGGTCGTGATCCGCCGCGAGGACGGAAGCTTCGGGCTCGACTCCGACCGGCCGAAGTCGATCGGCAAGGTGCGCGCGTTCACCGGCCCGTTCGGGGTCTTCGTCCGCTCGTACGCGTACATCCGCTCGTACGGGCCGGGTTTGCGCGAGATGTCCGAGGCGGCGGTCCTGAACGCGAACTACCTCCTCGCCCGGCTGAAGCAGGCATACGACCTGCCGTTCGACCGGCTCTGCATGCACGAGTTCGTCCTCTCTGCGAGGACGCTGAAGGAAGAGCACGGTGTCTCCGCCCTCGATGTCGCGAAGCGACTGATGGACTTCGGCATCCACCCGCCGACGATCTACTTCCCGCTGATCGTCCGGGAGGCGCTGATGATCGAGCCGACCGAGACCGAGCCGAAGGAGCGGCTGGACGAGTTCTGCGAGGCGATGCTCGCGATCGCCCGTGAGGCCGCGGCTGACCCTGACCTGGTTCACGCCGCACCGCACAGCAGGCCGGTCGGGCGGCTGGACGAGGTGAAGGCGGCCAGGCGCGCGGTCGTCCGCTACGGGTTCGAGAACCACCCCGATCTCGCCGGAGAGCCGGCTGGGGTCGCCGTCCCGAAAGGCGTCTGAGTTGCGTCCCCCGGCTCTGCGCACTCCGCACGTCGTCGTATCGCCTGGCGCCGGCGAGCCGGAAGCTCTGCCTCCGCGCCAGGAGGGGCGGTAGCCGGACCGGCGAGAGCGCGAGCGGATCCTCGGCGAGCACTCCCCTTGCGAGCCGAGCGGGGCGCGAGCAGGGTGAGGCGGAGCGCCTGGCCGAGGACCTGGTCGACAGCCCGCTCCGGGGTCGACCGATCCCGCGCCGCCTGCGCAATTTTTCCACCTCGGCGGAGCGCTAGGCCACGCCGCGCTCTCAGTTGGGCCGTGCGGCCCATTGACCGAAGGGGTTGCCGAGGGGATCCTGTCCGCAGTGAAGCGGCGCCCTTCGCAACGGCAGGCAGGAGAGCTTCTCGGCCCGGTCGAGGACGATCTTCGGCTCTTCCCGATCGTCGGCCGGGACCTCTGCTACCGGGTGGTGGACCTGCTCGCCCGGGACAAGCTCGAGGAGGCGGCGAGGCTCGTCTCCGATCGGGTCTGGATCGCCTCCACCCCGTTGTACGGCTAGAGAGCGGCGCCCGCGGCGAGCTGGCCGCAGGCGGCGTCGATGTCGCGACCCCGCGTGAGCCGCACGGTCGCGGGCAGGCCGGCGCGATCGAGCACGCCCTTGAACGCGGCGATCGCGGCGCGGCTCGATCCCTCGAAGGCGCCGGTCGGGTTGTACGGGATCAGATTCACCTTGAACGCCCTGGAGGCGAGGAGACGGACGAGCTCGTCGGCCTGCTCGATCCGGTCGTTGACGCCGGCCAGCATCACGTACTCCACGAACACCTTCCGGCCGCGGAGCTCCGCGTAGCGGCGGCACTCGGCCACGACGGCCTCGAGCGGATGGCGGTCGTTCACCGGCATCAGGGTGGAACGCAACGCCGGCTCGGCGGCGTGCAGCGACAGCGCCAGCCTGATCGGCTCCTCGACCTCGTCGACGAAGCGGCGCAGCGCTGGAAGCCAGCCGACCGTCGAGATCGTCGTGCGCCGGTGGGTGATGCCGAGGTCGGGCAGCCGGCGGGCCGCCTCGAGGACCGCATCCAGGTTCAACATCGGTTCTCCCATCCCCATGAACACGCAGTGGTCGACGGGCTCGACCCGCCGGAAGTGGAGCGCCTGGTCGAGGATCTCGGAAGCGGTGAGGTTGCGGCCGAAGCGCATCCGACCGGTGGCGCAGAACGTGCAGGTCAGCGGGCAGCCCGACTGGGACGAAAGGCAGATCGACCGGCGGCCGTCGCGGTAGCGCATCAACACCGCCTCGACGGGTTTGCCGTCGGCCGTGCGGAAGAGCGTCTTCAGCGTCCCGTCGCGCGATCGCAGCTCTCGGTCGACTTCGAGCGTCGAGAAGGGCACCCGCTCGACCAGCTCCGCGCGCAGGCGTGCCGGGACGTTCGCCATCGTCTCGTAGCCGACTGCCCCGCGAGCGGCCCACTGCCAGACCTGGCGCGCTCGATAGGGCTGCTCGGCACGGTCGGCGAGGAACGAAGCGAGCAGGTCGCGATCCACGGTGCCACGGTAGCGACCGGAAGAGAATGCGCGCAGCCGTCGGTCCCGGGGCCTCCGGCGGGCGAGGACTGGGCTCGCGGGGCGACCCGGGATTCGCCACCGGCCGGCGCCGAGGCCGGGGCGGCGAAATCGGCACGCATCCGCCACGATGCCGTAACACGATCACGGGTAGCGTCGCCTCCGAGGGCGGCGGGAGGCTTCCCCACCCTGAGTGGGGGCGTGGACGAGGTCGCGGGGATCGCTAGGCTGGCATCGCGTGATCGACCTCCGCTCCGACACCGCCACGCAGCCAAGTGCGGAGATGCTCGCCGCGATGGCCGCCGCCGAGCTCGGCGACGAGCAGGCGCAGGAGGATCCGACGGTCAACGAGCTCCAGCGCCGCGCCGCCGAGCTGCTCGGCCATGAGCGCGCGCTGTTCCTGCCGACCGCCACGATGGCGAATCAGATCGCCCTCCGCGTCCTCACCCGTCCGGGCGGCCAGCTGATCGCCGAGGAGCGGACTCACATCCTCATCTTCGAGGCCGGCGGGCCGGCCGTCCATTCCGGATTGGTCGCGCGCCCCCTGCCGGGAGTGGCCGGTCGGATCACGCCGGCCCAGGTGCGCGAGGCGGTCGAGACAGCCGACTGGCTGCAGCCGGCGAGCATCGTCGTGCTCGAGCAGACACACCGCAGCGCCGGCGGTCGTGTCTGGCCCGTCGGCGAGCTGGGCGCGACCGTCGAGGCCGCACGCGACCTCGGGCTCGTCGTCCACCTCGACGGGGCGCGGCTGCTCAACGCCTCGGTCGCGGCGGGCATCCCACCGGCGGCGTACGCCCAGCTTGCCGACACGGTGACGATGTGCTTCTCGAAGGGCCTCGGCTGCCCGATGGGTGCGATCCTCGCGGGGTCGGACGAGAGGATCGAGGAAGCGTGGCGCCTGAAGTTCCTCTTCGGCGGCGCGCTCCGGCAGGCGGGCGTGGTCGCCGCGGCGATGCTCTATGCGCTCGACCACAACGTCGAGCGGTTGGCGGAGGATCACGCGCGCGCGAAACGCCTCGCAGCGGGGCTCGCCGCCGCCGGCCTGCCGGTCGACGTGGACGCGACCGAGACCAACTTCGTCGGCATCGACGTCGCCTCGGTCGGGGTCGAGGCCCGAGCGGCGCAGGCGCGAATCGCCGAGCACGGCGTGCGGGTCGGCCGGTTGCGGCCCGGCGTGCTCCGCGTGGCGACCCATCTCGGCGTCAGCGACGAGGACGTCGACCGGGCGATCGACCTGATTCCCCGGGCGCTGGGTGTCGTTGCCGCCGTCTGAGGAGCTGACGCGGATCCTGCGCGCGGGCCAGGCGCGGTTCCGTCTGCCGAGTCTCTCCGCGGCCGTCTATCACGGTGACGAGATCGTCTGGGCCGAGGCGGTCGGCCTCGCCGTCGACGACGGTGCCGCGCCGAGCCCCGAGACGCAGTACCGGATCGGCTCGATCACGAAGACGTTCACCGCGGCGGCCGTCATGCTCCTCCGAGATGATCGGGAGCTCGAGCTCGACGACCCGCTCTCGCGCCATCTTCCCGAAGCCGGTCACGGCTCGCTGACGCTCCGCCGCCTGCTCGCGCACAGCTCGGGTCTCCAGCGCGAGCCGCCCGGCGAGGTGTGGGAGACGCTGGAGTTCCCCAAGGGGGGCGAGCTGCTCGCGCGCCTCGGCGAGGCGGAGCTCGTCCTGCCTCCGGGCGAGCGCTGGCACTACTCGAACCTGGCGTACGCGCTGCTGGGCGAGGTCGTCAGCCGGGTCTCGGGAGCCCCGTTCGCACGATTCGTCGACGAGCGGCTGATCGGCCCTGCCGGGCTCGAGCGAACGACGTGGCAAGCGGTCGAGCCGGTGGCGCGCGGCTACTACGTCGACCCGTACGACCGCACGCTGCGCCCGGAGCCGTCGCTCGAGAGCGACGGCGTCGAAGCGGTCGGCAGCCTCTGGAGCACGCCGTCCGATCTGTGCCGCTGGGCTCGTCACCTCGCCTCGGTCGAGGCGATGCACCAGGTGCAGGTCATGGACGACCCGGACGAATGGACGCTCGGCCACGGGCTCGGGCTCCAGCTCGCCCGCCAGGGCGACCGCGTGTTCTTCGGCCACGGCGGCGCGATGCCCGGCTTCCTGGCGATGCTCCTCGGCCGGCGCAAGGAGCGGACCGGGGCGGCGGTGCTGACGAACGCGTCGACCCCCGGCATGGCCGTCGAGACGATCTGCGTCGAGCTCGCCGAGAAAGCGCTCGAGCTCCACCCGGAGGAGCAGGAGCCCTGGCGGCCCGAGGCTCGGCCCCCGGCCGAGATCGCCGAGCTGCTCGGGATCTGGTGGGCAGAGGGCACGCCGTTCGTGTTCTGGTGGGAGGGCGGGCGGCTACGGGCGCGCCCGACCGAGAACGACAAGCCGCGTGCCGTCTCCGTCTTCGAGGCGGACGGACGCGACCGGTTCCGCGTGTCCGAGGGGCGCGAGCGCGGCGAGCTGCTCCGGGTCGTCCGCGGTGACCACGGCGGGATCGAGAAGCTCTACTGGGCGACCTATCCGGTCACCCGCGAGCCGACGACGTTCGGCTAGCGTCCCCCGGCCTTGTAGAAGACGGCCGCGGCGGCGGCGTAGGCGACGACCAGTACCGCGCCCCGCCATGTGCTCGACCTGCCCCCCGCGAGCAGGAGCGCCGCCAGCGCCGCCGAGCAGGCGAGCAGGCCGATCTCCACCTGCCGGAACGCGAGCGCCAGCGGGTTCATCGTCCAGGACAGGAGCGCGATCGCCGGAACGAGGAAGACGGCCACCTGGGCGCTCGACGAGAGGGCGATCTCGGTCGCCAGCTTCACGCGGCCGCGGCGGGCGACGACCACCGCTCCGCCGTGCTCGGCGGCATTGCCGACGATCGCGACGATCACACCCGCGACGAAGAAGTCGCTGACGTGGATCTGCTCGGCGAAGTTCTCCAGGGAGCCGACGAGGATCTCGGCGACGACCGCCGTCGCGACCGTGGCGATGCCGAGCACGCCGAGGCTGAGCGGCAACGTCCAGGCGTCCGCCGTGGCCTCCGCCTCGAAGAGGGCGTGATGCCGGCGGAGCTGACGCCAGGTGACGCCGAGATAGACGAGCAGGAGGGCGGTCGAGACCGGAATCGACAGCACCTGGAGCGAGTGGCGGGTTGTGTCGCCGTGCCACCCCGGGACGGCGACCACGAGGAAGAGCAGGGATGCGAGCAACACCAGTCCGATCGAGACCAGGGCCGAGCCGCGGTCGATCTCCTTGGTCGGCCCGAACAGGAGCGAGAAGCCGAGCACGAGGAGCACGTTGCCGACGACGCTCCCGGTGAGCGAGCCGCGCACGACCTCGAACAGACCGTCGTTCACCGCGAACAGGGCGATGATCAGCTCCGGCGCGTTTCCGAACGTGGCGTTCAGGAAGCCGCCGATCCCCGGGCCGGTGTGCCTGGCGGCATGCTCCGTCGCCTCGCCGATCAGCCAGGCGAGCGGAACGAGCGCGACGGCGGAGAGGGCGAACGAGACGACGTCGCCGGGCTCGGCAACGAAGCGAACGAGGATCGTGACCGGCGCGAGGCCGAGCGAAGCCCAGAGGAGACGTCGCGCCACGGGCCGGAAGCCTAGCGGGGCGCGGTCCCATGCCTGAACGGCGCCGGTTTGTCAAGACTTGCGCAGCGGGACCGGCCCGGCCCACAATCTCGGTATGGAGCCCGCCCGCGGCACGACCCGATCGCTTCCGCTCAGGCCTCAGGACGAGGTCGAGTGCCGGCGGTGCGGCGTGCACTGCGACAAGGTCGTCTACCCCGCGACGTGCCTCGACCGCGCGTGCCCCTTCGTCTACGCGTACGAGGAGTTCGGACACACCTACATCGGCTGCATGCAGAAGGTGTACGAGGTCGAGATCGACGTGGATCTTCTCCGCGAGGCCGAGGTGCGGCGCGGCGGCTTCGGCGCGGTGCGGTCGAAGCGGCAGCCACTCCCGATGTGCCGGGTCGAGGTCGAGGAGACCTACCGGAACCGGGGCGACGACCTCGGCTGCGTGAACCCGGAGTTCTCCGAGCTGCCGGTGGGAAGCCCGACCTTCCGGGTCTTCGCCCGGGTTCGCTGAGGGCACCGCTCCCCGACGTCGAAGGGGACTTCGTCGCCGCGACCGACCTGGCGGGCGCAGCGCACTTCGGTCGGCCGTGAGCACGCCTGGGAGGGGCGCACGGGGGAACCGGTTGTTCCCCCCGTGTTAGGCCCAGCGGGCGTGGAGCTCGCGGAGCTTGCGCATCTCGCCCTCGTCGGGGCCGTGGTTGTCGGGGCCTGGAACCTCCATCACGGCTGGCAGGCCCTGAAGGGCCGGGTGTCCGAGGAACACGCCGAGCTGCTCGCCCATCAGCCCGTCGAGGATGTTCGCATGCCGGTCGCGGTTCGAGCCGAGCGGTGCCTGCGCGTCGTTCACGTGCAGCGCACGGAGGCGGTCGCGCCCGATGCGGCTGTCGATCTCGCCGAGCAGCCCGTCGAGCGCCGCCCGATCGGTGACGTCGCAGCCGGAGACCCAGAGGTGGCACGAGTCGAGGCAGAGGCCCAGTCGCGGGTGCTTGTCGACGGCCTCGTGGAGCGCCGCGAGCTCGTCGAGCGACCGGCCGATCGTCCCGCCCGCTCCGGCCGAGTTCTCGAGCAGGAGCCAGGTGGTGTCGGAGCAGCGCTCGAGGACCTGCGCCAGCGCGGGAACGACCCGCTCCAGGCCGGCGTCGAAGCCGGCGCCCTGGTGCGACCCGACGTGGAAGATCACGCCCTCCGCCTCGATCGCGCAGGCGGCGTCCATCGTCGAGCGCATGGTGGCCACGCTCTTCGCGTAGAAGTCGTCGTTCGGGCTCGCCAGGTTGACGAGGTAGAGCGCATGGACGACGACCGCGCCGATCCCGAGCTCCTGCCGCCGCCGCCGGAACGCGTCGAGATCGGCCGGCTCGTGCTCGGGGAACCGCCAGGTGCGCGGGCTCTGGACGAAGAGCTGGAGCGAGTCGGCGCCGAGCTCGGCCGCCCGGTCGAGCGCCTTCTTGATCCCGCCGGAGCAGTGGGCGCCGAGGAGCACGAGTCGTACGCTACCCGCCGTGTCCTCGATCCCTCTTCGCGAGCGGCTCGGCCCCCTGGTCGAGCGCGACTACCGGCTGCTCTTCTCCGCGACCACGGTGACGACGCTCGGGGACGCGGTCGCCGGAATCGCGCTGGCGTTCGCCGTCCTCGACCTCACCGGCCATGCGACCGACCTGGGGATCGTCCTCGGCACCCGGCAGGCGGCGAATGCAGCGGTCGTTCTCTTCGGAGGCGTGCTGTCCGACCGCCTCCCGCGTCACCTCGTCCTTGTCGCAGCGTCGCTCGTGCAGGGCGCGGCGCAGGCGGCGACGGCTGCGGTGGTGCTCTCCGGCCACGCGACCATCGCGCTGCTGATCGCGCTCCAGGCCGTCTACGGGATCGGCAACGGCTTCGTGATCCCGGCCGAGACCGGCCTCGTCCCGCAGACGGTCAGCGCCGCGCGCCTCCAGCAGGCGAATGCCCTCAGGGGCCTCACGAGGAACCTCGTGTTCGTGCTCGGACCGGCCGTCGGCGGGGCGGTCGTCGTCGCCGGGAGCCCGGGAATCGCGCTCGCCGTCGACGCAGGCTCCTTCGTCGGCGCGGCCGGCCTGCTTGCGCGGATCCGCATCCCGCCGCGTGCCGAGCTGTTGCCGCACGCCCAGTTCCTGCACGAGCTCCGCGAAGGCTGGCGCGAGTTCGTGTCGCGGACCTGGCTCTGGTCGACCGTCGTCCTGTTCGGGATCGGGAACATCTTCTTCATGTTCTGGCCTGTCCTCGGGCCGCTGGTCGCGAAGCAGCATCTCGGCGGCGCGGGCGCCTGGGCGACCATCCTCTCGGTGAACGGCGCCGGAGCGGTCGCCGGCGGCCTGGTCGCGCTCCGGCATCGTCCCGGGCGGCCGCTCGTCGCCTGCATCCTCTGGCCCGTGCTGGTTGTGCCTCAGCTCGCCGCACTCGCGCTGCACGCGCCGACGTGGCTGATCGCGAGCGCGTCGTTCTTCGCCGGCCTGGCGATCGCGGTCCATCTGACGCTCTGGTTCACGGTCTTCCAGCGCGAGATCCCGGAGCGCGCCCAGTCGCGCGTCAGCTCGTACGACTCGCTGGGCTCGTTCGTGCTCACCCCGTTCGGCCTGGCGATCGCCGGCCCGGTCGCGGCCGGGCTCGGGACCTCGAATGCGCTCTGGCTCGCGCTCGGTGCGATCCTCGCCACGAACCTGAGCATGCTCCTCATCCCCGCGGTCTGGGCGGTCGGCCGCGGGAAGCCCGCCACTACGATGCCCGCGTGAGAGGCGAAGCCGAGCAAAATGAAGACAGCGGAGCTGTCGGTCTTGGTGCGAGGCGATATCGTGACGCCGAAGGCGTCACCGTCCGCGTCCGCATGGCCCCGAGCCCGACCGGCTTCCTGCACGTCGGCGGCGTCCGGACGTTCCTGTTCAACTGGCTCTTCGCCCGACGGCACGGGGGCGCCTGTCTGCTCCGGATCGAGAACACCGACACGAGCCGGGAGGTCGCGGAGGCGACGGAGCAGATCCAGCGGTCGCTCTCGTGGCTCGGGATCGACTGGGACGGGCCGGTGACGTTCCAGCTCGACGCGATGGGGCGCTGCGGCGAGCTCGCGCGGCAGCTCGTCGCCGACGGCGCCGCCTACGAGGACGAGGGTGCAATCCGCTTCCGGATGCCCGGCGAGGGCATCACCGCCTGGGACGACGCCGTCCTCGGACGGGTCGAGGTCCCGAACGGAGAGCTCGAAGACGTGGTGCTCGTCCGCTCGGACGGCCGGGCCACCTACAACTTCGCCAACCCGGTCGAGGACCTGGACGACGGGATCACGCACGTGATCCGCGGCCGCGACCACGTCTCGAACACGCCGAAGCAGCTGCGGATCCTGGCCGCTCTCGGGCACGACCCGCCGGTGTACGCCCACGTCCCCGACGTGCTCGGCGACGACGGCCGGAAGCTCTCCAAGCGTCACGGCGCCACCTCGGTGGACGAGTTCCGGACCGCCGGCTACATCCCACCCGCGCTGATGAACTTCCTCGCGCTGCTCGGCTGGGCGCCGGACGGCGAGACGACGATCATGGCGCCGGAGGAGCTCGTGCGCCGCTTCTCGCTCGACCGGGTCGGCTCCAGCCCGGCGACGCTCGACTACCAGAAGCTCGACTGGATGAACGGCGTCCACCTGCGCGCGCTCCCGCTTGCCGAGTACGCGGACGCGCTCGTCGCCTTCCTGCGCGAGCGCGGCTACGACTGGCCGGAGGAGCGGATTCGCGCCGCCGCGCCGCTCGTCCAGGAGAAGATCGAGCGTCTGGGCCAGTTCCGTGAGTACGCCGGCTTCCTCTTCGAGCGGCGGGACGGCTACGAGCTCGCCGCTCTCGACCCGGCGGTGCTCGGAGCGGCGGCGGAGGCTCTCGCGGCGCTGGAGCCGTTCACGGCGGAGGCGATCGAGCAGGCGCTCCGGGAACTTGCCGAGCGGCTCGGGCGGAAGCCGCGGGAGGCGTTCCAGCCGATCAGGGTGGCCGTCACCGGCTCGACCGTGTCGCCCGGGCTCTTCGAGAGCATCGCGCTGCTCGGGCGCGAGGAGACGCTCGACCGCCTCAGGAGCGCCAGGGAGGCAGGGGCCTAGGCCGCGCAAGCGGGTCGAGCGCACGCTGGAACATGCGCCAGGCGCGGCGGCGAAAGCGTGGCGAGGGCTTCGGCGGCCGCGGCCGGAGCCGCTCGGAGCCGTTTCCCATTTCAAAGTGAGAACGGCTGTGCGGGGGCGGGGGTTACGCTCGCTGGACGAGCAGGCCCCCGGCGACGAGCGCCAGGCCCGCCGCCCAGAGCGGCCAGAGAACGAGCGCGGCGCCGGCGACGAAGGCTGCCGCGCCCAGCAGCGCCAGGACGCTCGAGGTGGCAGCGGACGATGGCGGATCCGGCGGCACGTGGACAGGCTCGGGCTCGGGCGTGGCCGCCAGGCGGATCCGCGCGAGGCGGACGCGAAACAGGGTGCCGCGCCATTCGAGCAGGAGCTCGGCGGCGGCCTCGCGACCGGCGAGCTCGAGCGCCTCGGCGACCTCGCCCGTGGCGTCACGCGCGTCGACGAGCGCGTCGGAGAGCTCGGCGTGCGCGAGGCAGGCGCCTGCCGGCGGCTCGACCCCGGCGAGCAGCTCGCTCGACCAGTGCAGGCGGTACTGCAACTCGCGCAGCTCGTCGACGGCGTCCTCGACCAGCCGGTGCGAGCCTGCCGCGATCTGGTCGAGGGCGCGCAGCGTACCGGCCAGCCCGCTCCAGAAGCCGGCCATCGTGCCCGCGTAGCGGCGGGCTTCGCTGGTGCCGCAACTCGGCCTCAAGTGGCTCGATCATACCGCCGGAGTAAACTCGTGCAGCCGTGGGGGGCGGGGACGCGCAGACAGTGCTGGTCGTGGACGACGACCCGTCCCTGCGGATGCTGTGCCGGGTAAACCTGGAGCTCGACGGCTACCGGGTGATCGAGGCGGGCTCGCTGCAGGAGGCGCGGGCGGCGCTCGCGGGCGCGAAGGTTGACGCGATGCTCCTCGACCTCAAGCTTGGCGACGGAGACGGCCGCGACCTGCTCATGGAGCTCGGCCGCGACCGACCGCCGGTCGCCCTCCTCACCGGCTCCGAGGAGGTCGGACCGGAGCTGCGCAGCCTGGCGGAGGAGATCATCGCGAAGCCGTTCGAGATCGGCACGCTGGCGGCAACCGTGTCGCGGCTGGTTGCCGGCGGCAAGCGTGTAGATTGACCCGCGTGAGCACCACCGGGGTCTACACGCCGCTCCAGTACGAGGAGCGGCTGAAGCAGTGCCTGTACGAGCGCTCGGAGGAGAGCCGCGCCGTGCGGGTCGGCGAGAAGGAGACCTCGGAGCAGGCCGAGATCGTCGCTCGCTACTCCGGCCTCTTCACCCGCGAGCAGCTCGATTCGCTCCGGCAGGCCGAGCACTCGGTCGAGGCCGAGAAGCGCGAGCGTCTGTACCGCTTGCGCAAGGTCTGCGAGGGAGGCATCGTCTCGGCCGAGCTCGTCGAGCGCGAGGACGAGCTCGAGAACCGGCTACTGGGTGCGCGGCTCGCGTTTCGCGGGGAGGAGCTGCCGCTGCGCACGGCCCAGGCCCGGCTCGCCGTGCTGCACGACTACGCCGACCGGGAGGAGCTCGGCGCTCTCCACGCCGACCTGAATGCGACCTTCAACGACGAACGGCTCGAGCTCGTCCGCGCCGGCGAGGAGCTTTCGGCCGAGCTGTCCGGAGAGCCCGACGCCGTCGCGCGCCATGACGAAGAGAAGGGAATCTCGCTGCGGACGCTGTCCTCGACGTTGAACGAGGCGGCGGCTGCCGCGGAGCAGGCGTACCTGCGCATGCGCGACCACTGGTTCGAGCGGATCCTCGGCCGCGCCCGCGAGGAGGAGCCGCGCTCGTACCACATGGCGTACGTCCGGCGGCTCTCGCCGCTCGAGGCGACGTACAGCAAGGAGCGCGCGACGGACGTCTGCCTGGAGACGCTGAGAGCGCTCGGCTTCGACCTCGCCGCCAACCCGAACGTCAAGCTCGATCTCGACGACCGTCCGCAGAAGGCGCCGCGCGCGTGTGTGATCGCCTCCGATCCGCCTAGCGTCGTCCACCTGATCACGCGCGCGCAGGGCGGAATGCACGACTACCAGGCGTTCCTTCACGAGGCGGGGCACGCGCTCCACTACGCCGGCTGCGACCCGGGCCTCCCGTACACGTTCCGGCGGCTCTCGCGCGACCATGCGCTGACCGAGGTCTACTCCTACATCCTCGAGGCGATCTCGCGCGAGCCGGGCTGGCACGCCTTGCACTTCGGCCTCTCCGACGAGGAGGCGGCCGAGAACGCCGGCGCGGCCACGTTCCTGGAGGCGCTGCTCTACCTTCGGTACGCGGCCAAGCTCGAGTTCGAGCTCGACTTCTGGAGCCGCTTCGCCGAGGACGGCGGCACGTCGGAAGGCTATGCCGAGAAGCTGACCGCCGCGACCGGCGTGCGCTACCGCTCGGACGGGTTTCTCTCCGACACGGATGCCGGCTTCTACTCCGCCGACTACCTGCGGGCCTGGATCCGCTCGTCACAGCTACGGGCACGGCTCGTCGCGGACGTCGGCGACGACTGGTGGCGGAGCCCGGACACGGGCGAGCGGCTGCGCGCGCTCTTCCATGAGGGCACGAAGCCCTCGAGCGAGGAGGTCGCGGGCCGGCTCGGGTTCGACCCGCTGGATACCGGTCCGCTCCTGCACGAGCTCGGCGTCCGGTAGGAGACGCGGTCCGCGGGGAGAACTCCGCGGCGTGAAGGAGAGGAGCCAGATCGAGGAGATGCGGGCCGCGATCCGGGGCGACCTGGAGCGCGCCCGGGCCCGGCGAGACGCCGACCCCTGGAGTGAGACGACCCCGGGGCCCGCACCCGAGCCTCCGCCCGAGCCGCGGGCGAGCGGCCGGCCCGAGCAGGAGCCCGGGCCGGTAGAGGAGCCGGCCCTGGCCGCGGAACCCGCTCCGGAGCCCCAGCCTCAGGCGGAGCCGGCGGCGGTGCAGGAGCCGGTGCCGGAGGCAGCGGAACCCGCTCCGGAGCCCCAGCCTCAGGCGGAGCCGGCGGCGGTGCAGGAGCCGGTGCCGGAGGCAGCAGAGCCGGCGGCGGTGCAGGAGCCGGAGCCGCCGGCCGCGGAGCCGCGCAGGGGAATCATCGCGCGGCTCTTCGGGCGGAGCTAGACGCTCTCGCCGTTCTCGTCCAGCCCGACCGCGGCGAAGGCCGCCTGCAGGTGCGGATAGTCGTCGACTCGCACGACGCGGCCGTCGCGGATCGTCACCACCGCGGAGTAGCGCTCGACGCTGAACTTGCGACGCGACTGGAGCGGCCGCTCGTCGTCGGGATCGCGCATTGCCCGGGAAGCGCGAAAGCCGACGACCACCCGGTCGCCGAGGCCGACGCAACGCTCGAGCTCGACCCGGTACTGCTCGCGGTACCGCTCGGCGACGACGCCGAGCACCTCCGCGTGGTCGACGACGGAGAGCGGCCCGGCCCCGAGCGGGTACCACTCCACGTCGTCGTCCAGGAGCTCGGCGATCGCGTCGAAGTCGCCGTCGATGAAGGCGCGGTAGCCGCGAACCACGACTTCGACCGACTCGAGGCTCACGATTCGACTCTAGTGGATCGGGGCGCCGTGTCCGGCGACGGCGCCGGCTCCCTGCCGACGAGCAGCGGTGCGCGCGGGCCGCGCGGAGACGCGTCGGCGGCCGCGACGATGGCGCCCATCACGGCGATCCCAGCGCGCCGCCGACCTGACAGAGGTGGTGAGGACACCGGTCCGGCTCACAGCTCTCGAGGTCAGAGCGGCGAAGCTCCACGAAGACCTTCGCGGGCCAGGACGTGCGACGTGGGTTCGCGGAGGAGCGTGCCAGGCGAACCCGGTCGCGGCGGAGTCCAGCGTCAGGCACGATGCCGGTGGGTGGCGGGAGTCGGTTTCGAGCGCGAGCAGCGGATTACCTGGCGGCGTCGCCTGCCTCGTGAGGGACCGGTAGACCGGCACGCCGTGCTCACCGAAGTCGTGCGCGGCAGGCAGGCTGTTCACGTCGGCTTCGTCGACGAGCTGATGGCGTCCAAGATCGCGGCGGGCGTCTGGCTTCACGCCCGCTTGGCGGGGACGGCGGCGTCGATCGTCGGGCTCGACGTCGACGTGCACGGGGTCGATGCTGCGCGCGCCGAGGGGTACGAAGCCTACGTGGTCGACGCACAATCGGCGGCCGCCGTTCGGGCGCTCGGGCTCGAGCGCGCCGACGTGGTGGTCGCGCCCGAGGTGATCGAGCACCTCGACGCGCCGGGCGCCTTCCTGCGGGCGATGCACGAGCTCGCCGACGAACTCGTGTTGACGACGCCGAACGCCTACCGGCTGTTGAACTTCGTGGCGCCGCTCTCCGGCTGCGAGCTCGTCCACCCCGACCACACGGCCTGGCACAGCCCGGCGACGCTCCGCCGTCTCTGCGAGAACTCTGGCTGGAATGTCGTACGGATGGCCTACTACCACAATCCGACCCACCGCCAGGTGCGCGGCGACCTGCGGGGGAGGACTGGAGGACACCTGGCGAACACGGGGCGCAGCTTGCTTCGCCGCGTCAACGGCGTGCTCCCGTACTGGGGAGACGGAATCGTCGCCTGGACGCGTAGTCAGGCCGCCAGCCCGTAGGCGGCGATCGTCTGCTCGGTCACCCGCTCCCACGAGCAAAGCTCCTCGACTCGCTCGCGCGCGGCGACACCCATGCGCTCGCGAAGCTTCGGGTCGGCGAGGAGCCGCTCGAGCGCCTCCCGGAGCGCCTTCGCGTCGCCCACCGGGACAAGGCATCCAGTGCGTCCGTCCTCGATGACCTGCGGGATGCCGCCTACCGGCGTGGCGACCACCGGCCGTCCGTGCGCCATCGCCTCGAGGAGGCACAGCGGCAGTCCTTCTCGGTGAGACGGCAGCACTACGATGGAGGCGCGGTCGTAGAGTTGCTCGAGCTCCTCATGCGAGACGAACCCGAGCGCGCCGGGCACGAGGTTGCGGAGCGGACCGTCGCCGGCGACGACGAGCTGCAACCCCCGGGTCGCCTCCACGAGTTCCGGAATGCCCTTCTCCTCGGCGAGCCTGCCTGCGTAGAGCACGAAGGACGTTCCCCCCTCCCGCACGATCGTCTCGGGCAGTGTGAGGCCGTACGGGATGAACGCGGCCTGCTCGACGCCGATCGCTCGCATCGTGTCGGCGAGCAGCTCGGAGCAGCAGATGACCGCGTATGCGGGGCGGAGCAGGAAGCGGACGAGACGTGGCGCGCGCCGGGCGAGTGCAAGGTCGGAAAGGGCACCGGCCGAGCCGGTGCCGTGCAGCGTCACCACGAAGCGCTTGCCGCTGAAGCGTGCGATGGCAGCACTCGCAAGCCAGTGCGCGTGCACCAGATCTGCGTCGCGCGCCGCCCGGCGCACCTCGCGGACGAGCGAAAGGAACAGCAGCGGCGCCTTCCAGGGCCGGCGGCGCAGCGTCGAGACAAGGCCGCCGCCGTCGTAGTCGAGCCGAGGCTTGACGATTTCGACATCGAACCCTCGTCGGCGAAGCTCCGTCACTGCGTCGGCGACGAAGCGGCCGGCGTAGTCGCCCTCGTAGCGTGGGTACGACGAAGTGAGGACGACGATCTTTCCGGCGCGCCCGGCCCTGCGGGCAGTGGGCGAACCCGGGAGACGGCTGATGGCGTCCAAGGCCATAGCCATCTGATCGGCCGGCGAGGGCGCTTCCTTGACCCGTTCTCGATCGACCGGCGAGGTGGGCGCTGGGAAGCCCGAGCTCGACTGGCTGGGCCGGATCCCGCCGCGGCGGCTGACTTCACCGGCACCTGGACCCGCGTACCCTGAGTGCGCGCGTAGACGCGCTCGGACCAGGTTGGGCCCGTCCTCGTGGTAGCCGAGGATACGCTCCGCGGCTTGTCGCTGCGTCGGCCAGTCGTGGTGAGCCTATTCCGGCATCTCTGGCACAGCCGACCCGCACGGTCGAGCTAAAAGACGGTACACCCAGGCAGAGTGAAGAGGCGCATACGGGATTCGAACCCGTGCCGCCGCCGTGAGAGGGCGGTGTCCTGGGCCACTAGACGAATGCGCCGCGGCGAGGCGACAGTGTAGCCGCCCGCGCTCGCTAGGGGCTCGAGGCCGGCTTGGGCTCTGGCGGCGGCGCGGTCGCGGGTGTGGGCGAGGCGAACTCCGCCCGCGGGCTCGCGTGGGGGTATCTCGCCGTCTGGAGGAAGAGGTAGGCGTTGGTCTGGCCGTGGTAGCGAAGCGCGAATGCGCCGAGGTCGCGCAAGCCTTCCGGCATCCGACCGCGGGCGAGCGACGCCCACCAGCTGAGGAACGCGAGGTACTCGAGCACGGTCCAGAGAGCGCTGCCGATCATGAGCGCCGGGATCGCGAGGATGATCCGGAAGAAGGTGACGAGGCGGTTCTGGTGCTCGGGCTCGACCGGCGTCTCGAGGTCGATCGGGTAGCTGCCGCGCTCGCCGACAAAGCCCGGGAATGGGTTCCCGACCAGGGTGACGAAGGCAAACACGTGTGTCCCCTGGCGCACGAACGCGCCGAGGAACCGATGGAAAGGCCGCGGCGGCCTGCCGATCACGAGCGCGCACAACCACGTCAGCACCGCGACGAGGACGGCCACGAACCCCCACGCGTACAGCCAGATCAGGTGCGGGATCGCGAGCAGCAGGCGGAAGAAGACCGTCACACGCGAGCGCCGCAGGTCGTCGGTGACGTTCAGCCGGATCGGATGGGATGCAGGCTCGCTCACGGCCCGCGAGCATACGCCTCTTCCTCGTCCGGCACCACCAGCCGGCGCCACCGGAAGGTGCGCAGCATCGCGAACAGCGCGAGGAACCCGACGACGCCGTTGAGGACCGTGGTCGCGATGTACATCCCGACGCTGAAGCTGAGCAGGAGCGTGCCCGAGATGCCGGTGCCGGCCCGGTTGAAGACGTAGACGAGAAATCCCTGCTGCGTGCCGACGCCGCCCGGGGTGAAGGGCAGGAGGGTGGAGATGCTCTGCACGGCGAGGACGAGCAGGGCGTTGTGCAGGGTGGCCGGGACGCTGAACGCGCGGAGGAAGAAGTAGGCCGACATGCACCGGAAGATCCACGAGGACGACTGCCACGTGACCACCTGGCGGACGAAGCGGCCGCGGTCGCCGAGGATCGCGAAGCCCTGCCGGACACGCTGCTTGAACTCGCGCACCCGGCGCACGGCGACGATCAGGAGGAGGATCAGGACGGCGAGCCAGACCCCGCCGATGATCGCGGCCTCCCGCTCGTGCCGGAGCGGCCAGCTCCAGTCGACCTGGGGAAGGTCTGGGATCACGTTCAGGCCCGGGAGGACGCCGATTGCGAACGCCCACACGAGGATGCCGCCCGCGACGACGCTGTCGAAGAGGGTCTCGACGATCAGCGTCGACGCCAGGGTTGGATAGCTCGTCTCCTCCACCCGGTGCCGTACGAGGTAGAGCTTGAGCAGGTCGCCGCCCCGCGCCGGGACCACCGCGTTGACGCCGATCCCGGCGAGGTACGCGCCGAACACCGACCGGCGCGGGATCCTGACGCCGGGATACGACGCGCGCAGGATGTTCCTCCAGGCCGGGACGCGCACGATCAGCCGCGCGAGGTGGAACCCGAGCCCGATCGCGAGCGCCAGCCAGTGCACCTCGGCGAGGTGGTGGAAGAAGGAGGCGGCAGCATCGATGATGCGGTGCACGAGCCACCGAGGAGGTTACGCGTCGGAGGCGCCGCGGTCGGCGCGACGAAGGCCGCGGAACGGTCGGACGGCGACGCTGCCGTCGTGCCGCCGGATCAGGACGTTTCGCGGGCCGGGACCGGCCCAGCGCGCGAGCACCACCACCGGCCGGCCGCGCTCGAGATACCCCCGCCCGATCATCGTGGCGAGAGGCTGCGGCGCAGGGATTCGGGTCACGTCCTCGCCGGGCGCTCAGTGACTGCGGGCGCGCTCCCGCAGCTCGTACTTCTTGACCTTCCCGGTCGAGGTCTTCGGCAGCTCGCCGAACTCGACCGAGCTCGGTGCCTTGAATCCCGGCAGCGTCTCGCGCGAGTAGGCGATCAGGTCCGCCTCGCTCAGCTCGGCACCGGGTCGCAGCGAGACGTAGGCCTTCGGCCGCTCGCCCCACTTCTCGTCCGGTACGGCGACGACCGCCGCCTCGAGCACGGCGGGGTGTGAGACGAGCACGCGCTCGACCTCGACCGTGGAGATGTTCTCGCCGCCGGAGATGATGAGGTCCTTCGCCCGATCGCGGATCTCGATGTAACCGTCCGGGTGCATGACCGCGAGATCGCCCGAGTGGAACCATCCGCCGCGGAACACCTCTCCCGTCGCCGCCTTGTCGGCAAAGTAACCCTTCATCACGTTGTTCCCGCGCATGACGACCTCGCCCATCGTCTCGCCGTCGGCAGGCACGTCGCACATCTGCGGATCGACGACCCGTACGGCGTCCGCGGTCACGAGTTGAAGGCCCTGGCGCGCCTTCAGCCTTGCCCGTGTCTCGACGTCGAGGCCGTCCCAGGCAGGGTTCCACTCGCAGATCGTGATCGGGCCGTAGGTCTCGGTCAGCCCGTAGACGTGATTGATCGAGAAGCCGAGTGCCTCCGTGCGCGCGATCACGGCGGGCGGCGGCGGTGCGCCGGCGGTCGTGACCATGACCGGCCGCCCGAGCGGGTGGGCGGCGTCGTCCGCGCCGAGCATGACGAGCACGGTGGGGGCGCCGCACATGTGGGTGATCCCGGCATCGTCGAAGAGCCGCCAGACGGCCGCCGGGTCGAGCTTGCGCAGGCAGACGTGGGTCGCGCCCGCCGCGGTCACGCCCCAGGTGAAGCACCAGCCGTTGCAGTGGAACATGGGCAGCGTCCAGAGGTAGGTCGAGCGCGAGTCGATCCGAGCGTGGTGCATCTCGGCGAGCGCGTTCAGGTACGCGCCGCGATGTGTGTACATGACGCCCTTCGGCCGGCCGGTGGTGCCGCTCGTGTAGTTGATCGAGATCGTGTCGTCCTCGGTCTCGAGACGCGGTTCGGGCTCGCCGTCGGGCGCGCCGGCGAGGAAGTCCTCGTACGATCCCCCGCACCGGAAGATCTCGACCGAGGCTCCTTCCGGGACGAGGTGCTCGAGGGACGGGTCGACGACCAGCATTCGCGCGCCCGACTGCTCGAGGATGTAGCCGATCTCGTCCGGCATCAGTCGCGTGTTGATCGCGACCAGCACCGCGCCCGACCAGGGCACGCCGTAGTGCGCCTCGAGCAGCTCGTGACCGTTTGGTGCGAGGAACGCGACGCGGTCGCCGTGCTCCAGCCCGTGCGCCTGCAACGCGCGCGCCAGCCGCCGCGCCCGCTCGCGAAACTCGGCCCAGCTCAGCCTCCCGTCGCCGTCGACCACTGCGACCCGATCGGGAAACGCGGCCGTCGAGCGCTCGAGGAACGAGAGCGGAGTCAGCGCCGAAAAATGGACCGCGGTGGCGATGGCGCACCCTACAGCGCGTGAGGAGCAGCGAGGACCGCCTGCTCGACGGCGACCGGCCTGCTGCCTGTAGCGGCAACAGAGAAGCCGCCGGTTCCGGCGGCTTCCTGAGGCTGCGGGGCAGGGATTCGAACCCCAACTTCCTGATCCAGAGTCAGGCGTCCTACCATTAGACGACCCCGCAACGGGCCGGCGGCCATTGTAGCCGCGCGCGCCGGGCGCCCCCGGGCCCGGGACGGCTGCGTCCATTGCCTCCGGAGGGCTTGCGTTCAGGAGGCCCGAGCGAGAGAATCGCGGCCTCGTGGGGACGAACCGGACGGCGGACGCTGGCGAACGATGAGCTGATGGACGGGCTCCGATGACCGGCGGCGATGCCTTCGGGCGCTTTGCCGGCCTGTGCGCGGTCGCGCTCGGCGGCATCGGCGTCGCCTACTCGATCGCGTTCGTCGTGTTCCTGCACAACTCGTCGCGCGGTGCCGCCTACCTCGCGTTCCTGTCGGCCGCGCTGCTCGTCTACGTCTATGTCGGCCGCCTCGTCATCCTGAACCCGAAGAGCCCGGGCCTCCTCGCCGGCGCCGTGCTGGTCGGCTTCGTCGTCAATCCCGTGCTCTTCGTCTGGCTGGGCCTCGTGCTGGCGGGCGTGCAGCGGTTCGACGTCCGGGCGCAGGTCGCCTGAAGGAGCGTCTGTACCGCCTCGCGCTCGACCTCGAGTCGAGCCCCGAGCGGCTCTGGCCGCTCGTCTCCGACACGAACCGGTTCAACCGCGACGCCGGGCTGCCGGCGGTCGAGCGCCGCGGCCTCGGCGAGAACGGCCGCCGCCGTCTCCGGGTCTCGCGGTTCGGGGTGCCGCTGGAGTGGCAGGAGGAGCCCTTCGGCTGGGTGAGCCCCCGGCGCTTCGGCGTCGAGCGCCGGTATGTCGGCGGGCCGGTCGACCGGATGAGCACGACCCTCGACCTCGCTCCGCGCGAGCAGGGCGGAACCCGCCTGACGTACGAGATCAGGGTGCTGCCGCGGCGCCTGCTCGGGCGGATCGTCGTCCCGGTCGGGATCGGCCTGGTCGGCCGTAGGCGCTTCGCGCGCGTCTTTCGTGCGTACGACGCCGCCGCCGCCCTGTCCCGGGCGCTCCCCCCGCCGGGCGTCCGCGTGGCCGACGGAGCGGCGGCGCGGATCCGGGCGGCCCGGGGGGCGCTGGCGGCGAGCGCCGGCCGCGAGCTGGTCGATCGGCTCTGCGCTCTCGTCGAGCACGACGACGATCTCCGTGTCGCGAAGATCCGGCCCTACGAGCTCGCCGACCGGTGGCAGGCGGAGCGCCGTGACGTGCTCGAGCTCTGCCTCGAGGCGACTCGCGCGGGACTGCTCGAGCTTCGCTGGGAGCTCCTGTGCCCGCTCTGCCGCGGGGCGGCCGCGGCGGCGGAGTCGCTCGACGGGGTCGCCGGTACGCGCCACTGCGACACGTGCAAGATCGAGTTCGGCGCCGAGTTCGACCGCTCGGTCGAGGTCGTCTTCCGGCCGTGCGCGGCGATCCGGGAGGTCCCGGCGCTCGACTTCTGCGTCGCCGGGCCGCAGGTCACGCCGCACGTCGTCGCCCAGCAGCTCCTCCCTCCCGGCGACCGGCGCCCACTCTCCCTGCGGCTGGAGGCGGGGAACTACCGGGTCAGGGCGCTGGGGCTGCCGGGGATGCTGCCCGTGGTCGTCTCGAGCGACGGCGCCACCGAGGCGGACGTGCGCCTGGAGGAGGCAGGCTGGCCGCCCGGCCCGCTGGCGCTGGCAGGGGAGGCGACGGTCACGCTCGTGAACGGCCGACCCGAGGAGCGGTTGATGCTGCTCGAGCGCACCGCGTGGAGCGACCGGGCAGTGACCGCCTCGGAGGTGACCACCCTGCAGCTCTTCCGCGACCTCTTCTCGTCGGAGGCGCTGCGGCCGGGCGCGCCGATCTCGGTCGGGAACCTCGCGGTCTGCTTCACCGACCTGAGGGGCTCGACGCGTTACTACCGGGAGGTCGGCGACGCACCCGCCTTCGGCGCGGTGCTCGACCATCTCGACCTGCTGCGGGACGCGGTGGCCGCGGAGGGAGGCGCCGTCGTCAAGGCGATGGGCGACGCGATCATGGCCGTCTTCACGCGCCCAGTCTCCGCGGTCCGGGCGATGCAGGCCGCCCGGCAGGCTCTCGGCGAGCGTCCGCTCGCTCTCAAGGCCGGCATCCACTACGGCTCCTGCATCGCGGTCAGCCAGAACGGTGTCCTCGACTACTTCGGCTCCACGGTGAACCTCGCCGCCCGCCTCGTCTCTCTCTCGTCCGGCACGGACGTGGTCGTCTCCGCCGCCGTTCTCCAGGATCCGGAAGTGGCGGCGCTGTCCCTGGCGGCCGAGAGCGTGCAGGCTCCGCTGAAGGGCTTCGAGGGCGAGGCGCTCGAGCTCTGGAGCCTGCGGGGGTGAGCAGGCGGCTGGAGCGCCTCGTGCTCGGGTGGCTGATGGCCGCGCTCGCCCTGGTGCTCGACCGGCGGCTCCGAAAGGTGACGCGCCGGCCGGATCTAGGGGCTGCGGGCGATGTCGACGACTAGCCAGACACCGATCAGGGCGGCGACCGAGGCGAGCACGATCGAAAGCCAGCTCGCGGTGCCCGCCGCGGTGGTGGTGGCGGCGCCGACGAGCCCGCCGGCGGCTGCGGCCGCGAGCGCGAGCCGCCTGCCGGCACGCCGGATCGCCTCCTCGATCGCGGTCGCCCCGCGAACGTCGATCTGGAGCTTCGATCCGGGACGGGCCCCGGTCGCGCGCTCGACCGCCTCGAAGAGCCTGCCGAGGCGGAGCTTGAGCTTCTGCCCCTCGTAGTACACGCGCTGCGGGTCGGCCTGCCGGATCAACCGGTCGCGGACGTTCCGGACGAGGAAGTCGCCGACCACGCGGAACGGGTCGAGCAGCGGGTCGAGCTCTGCGAGCGCGAGCTGCACCTGGCCGAAGGCCTTCCCGCTCAGCGCGAGCGACGCGGGCAGCCGGACACCGTGACGGCTCGCGATCCGGATCAGTCCGTCGAGCATCGGGCCGACCTGGATGTCGCGCAGGGAGCCGACCTGGAACCGCTCGACGAAGGCCCCGAACTCCTGCGCGAGCGCGTCGAGGTCGAGGTCGGCGCGGTGTTCCTCGCCGGCCAGCATCAGCACCGCCTCGGCGAGAAACGCCGGGTCGTTCCGCGCGAACGCGAGCAGGAGCACGATCATCAGCTCGCGCAGCTCCGACCCCACCTCGCCCACCATGCCGAGATCGAGCAGGACGATCCGCTCCCCCGTCCAGAGCAGGTTGCCCGGGTGGGGGTCGGCATGGAAGAAGCCCTCGACCAGGATTTGGCGGTAGAAGGACTCGAGCAGCTGGCGCGCCGCTTCCCTGCGCTCGGGGCTCTCTTCCGAATCGCGGATCGGGACGCCCTCGACGAACTCGAGCACGAGCAGCCGCTGCGTGGAGAGCTCCCGGTACACGCGTGGCACGCCCAGCCGGCCGTACGGCGCCAGGAGCTCGCGCATCCGCTCGATGTTCGCCGCCTCCTGCAGGAAGTCGAGCTCGCGCCGCAACGACCCGGACAGGTGCTGGACGAGGGCCGGGATGTCGACCGTCTCCCGGAGCCCCTCCCGTCCGAGCGCCTTCTCGGCGAACAGCTCGAGGAGCGCCAGGTCGCGCATGATCTCCTCGCGGGCGGTCGGCCGCTGCACCTTGACGACCACCCGCTCGCCGCTCTCGAGCGTCGCCAGGTGGACCTGGCCGATCGTCCCCGCGGCGAGCGGCTCCGGCTCGATGGATGCGAAGACGTCCTCCCAGGGGACGCGCAGCTCCTGCTCCATCACGCGGACGATCTCGTCCTCGCCGAGCGGCGAGACGCGGTCCTGGAGCTTCGCCAGCTCGTCGGCCAGCTCCACGGGGATCAGGTCGGGGCGCGTCGAGAGGACCTGCCCGAGCTTCGCGAAGGTCGGCCCCAGCCGCTCCAGGGCTTCGCGGATGCGCTCGGCCTGGGCGGCGGGAGAGGCGGCCGCGCGGGCGTCGAGCCCGAGCCGGGCCAGCACGCGCCCGATCTCGGCCGCCCGGCCGAGCAGGCCTCCCTCCTCGGCCGCCTCCGCCTCGGGCTCCGGTACCGCGCCGTCGGTGGTGTTGACGATCACCACCGTGCAGCGCGCGGCGTGCGAGATCCGGTTAGGCACGTTCTCGAGCAGGAACTCCCTGCGCCCGCCCATTCCGGCGTTGCCGACCACGAGCACGTCGGCGCCTTCCCGTTCCGCGGCGTGCACGATCCCGGCGGGGACGTCGGCGTCGACGGCGATCAGGGCGCGCGCACGCGGGAGCGCCGCCGCGTCGGCCCTCAGCCGCTCCTCCACGCCGTCCTCGGGCTCGGCGACGACGTGGAGCAGGACGAGCTCGGCGTCGAACCCGCGGGCCAGGTCGGCCGCCCACGCGACCGCCCGGCGCGCGGTCTCCGAGCGATCGGTGGCGACGACGACCTTCACGCCGTCAGGTCTCGAGCCGGTAGATCGGAACGAGCCGCTTCTCGGCCTCGGTGTCGATGTGCGCGATCACCTCGACGTACGGCTCCAGGCCGGAGCCCTTCAGCTTGGCCTTCAGGAGGCCGTCCACCTGGTAGAGGCCGGACGAGTTGTTCATCAGGATCTCGATCCGGATCGGCTTCGCCTCGCCGTCCTCGATCTTGATCTCGTCGATCGCCGCCGCGGACAGCGAGTGCATCGAGACCCGGCCGCGCTCGAACGGGATGCGCGAGCGACCCTGCGCCATGTCGAGCGCGTCGGCGACCCGGACGATCCCGGCCTCGAGCGAGAACGGCTCGCCCCCGGCGCGATGCGAGATGATCGCCTGGAGAACCTCCGAGACGATCACGGTCAGCGCGGGCTCCTCGTAGACGCCGTCGAGCAGCTTCCGGATTTCGGGCTCGACGAGGAACAGGCTGAACTCCTCGTGACCCTCGCGGTGGATCGCCATCCCGGCGTCGTGGAGGAGCGCGCCGAGCACGACGACGACCTCGGCGTCCTCGTTCGTCATTCCGAAGTCCCGGACGACCGACGGCTCGACGTGGTGCTTCGTCAGCTGGCGCAGGAGCTTGAGCGCGATGTTGGTGACGATCTGGATGTGGACCCAGGAGTGGTCGTTGATCCCCATCCGTACGGTCGCGTTCACGTTCGCGACGTGCCACCATGCCTTCAGCCGCCGGTCGGCGTTGACCCGCTCGAGCAGCGTCCGCAGCTTGCGGTTCGCCCGCTCCGGCGCCCGGATCCGCATCTGGTCGACGGCCTCCGCCGGCGTCAGCCGCGTCTCCTGCTCGGCCTGGTCCGAGACCGGTTGCTCGATCCGCTCCTCGGTCTCCTTGTCGAGCGCCACCGGTGAGACTCTAGATCAGGCCACGTCGGCGGCCCAGTCGCCGTACAGGCTCGTGTACAGGCCACGGCGGGCGAGCAGCTCCTCGTGCGAGCCCTGCTCGACGATCCGGCCGTGCTCGAGGACGACGATCAGGTCGGCGTCCCGGATCGTCGAGAGGCGGTGCGCGATGATGAACGCCGTCCGGCCCGCGAGCAGCGTGCGGAGCGCTGCCTCGATCCGCCGCTCGGTGCCGATGTCCACCGACGAGGTCGCCTCGTCGAGGACGAGGATGCGCGGGTCGGCGAGCAGCGCGCGGGCGAAGGCGACCAGCTGCCGCTGGCCGAGCGAGAGTCGCGAGCCGCGCTCGCCCAGCTGGGTGCCGTAGCCGTCCTCCAGGCGGCCGACGAAGTCGTGCGCGCCGACGGTCCGTGCGGCGGCGACGACCTGGTCCTCGGTTGCGTCCGGGCGGCCGAAGGCGACGTTGTCGCGGACGGTTCCGGCGAAGAGGAAGCCCTCCTGGGGAACGACGCCGAGCTGGCGGCGAAGCGAGGCCTGCGTCACGTCGCGCAGGTCGACGCCGTCGATCGTGATCCTGCCGTGGGTCGGGTCGTAGAACCGCGCGAGCAGCTTGGCGATCGTCGACTTCCCCGCGCCGGTGTGGCCGACGAGCGCGACGGTCGTTCCCGGCGGAACGTCGAGGTCGATCCCGTGCAGCACCTCCTCGCCCGTCCCGTACGAGAAGCGCACGGCCTCGAAGCGGACGTGGCCGTGGACGAGGTCGAGGTCGCGCGCGTCCGGCCGGTCGCGAACCTGCGGCTCCTCGTCGAGGACGTCGGTGATCTTGTCGAGGGCGGCGGTCGCCGAGAGGAACGTCCCGTAGAGCTGCGAAAGCTGCTGGACCGGGTCGAAGAAGTTCTGGACGTAGAGCATGAACGCGAACAGCGTCCCGATCGTCACGTCGCCGCCGAAGTACAGCTGGCCGCCGTAGCCGAGGACGACTGCCAATGCGACCGTCGAGAGCAGGTCGACGAAGGGGAAGTAGAGGCCGTTCAGGACCACCGTCTGCTGGTTGGCCCGGCGGTAGCGGTCGCTGATCTCCCGGAAGTTGTGAATGTTCGCCTGCTCGCGCGTGAACGCCTGCACGACGCGCATCCCGGCGATGTCCTCGGCGAGCGTCGCGGTGACGAGACCGAGCCGCTCCCGCACGGCGCGGTAGGCGCGCGTCGAGTAGGTGCGGAAGAGCGCCGTCCCCACGCTCATCACCGGGATCACGGCGAGCGTCGCGAGCGCCAGCCGCCAGTCCAGGACGAACAGGAGGATCGCGGTCCCGCCGAGCGTGAGCGTGCTCTGGACGAGCGTGGAGACGCCGTCGGTGACGAGCTGGTCGAGCGCCTCGACGTCGTTCGTCAGGCGGCTGATGATCACGCCCGCCCGGTTGCGCTCGTAGAAGCCGAGCGAGAGCCGCTGGAGGTGGCCGAAGAGCTGAGAGCGCAGGTCGGCGAGCATCCGCTCGCCGACCCAGCCGGTCAGGTAGGTCTGTGCGTAGGTCATTCCCCAGTTCGCGAGCCCCGCCGCGACGAAGATCGCGACGACGAGGTAGAGGCGGCCGTGCCGGCCGGAACGGATCGCGTCGTCGAGGGCGTACTTGGCCAGAAACGGCGGCGCAAGCGCAGTGGCGGTCGCGGCGAGGAGCGAGACGATCGAGAAGGCGGTGCGCGCCCTGTACGGGGCGGTCAGCTGGGCGAGCGTCGAAAACCGCCGGCGCGTCCGGCGCCAGGACCAGTCGCGAACCTGCGCACCACGCTCCTGCAGGAGATGCCCGCCGGGCTGATGGACTCTCATGCCGCCCCGCCCCGGCCGCCGGCGGCACCGGCGCCGGCCCTGCCGGGAGAAGACGAGCCTCCACCCGAGCCCCCACCCATGGGTGGGGAGCCGTCCCGCCGCCCTCTGGCGACGACGATACCGGCGATGTGCACGCCGATCCGTGACCGCCGAGTGCCGGTCTGTGTCGCGGTCGTGCCGATCCCGTCGCGGCGGGAATCGGTCGCGGCGTCGGCGGGCGTGCCGACGGTCCGGTGCGTCACGCGACCTCCCCGATCCCGGCCCGCGCCTCGACTGCGTCGGCGAACCGGCGCTCGAGCAGGCCGTGCTCGTAGATCTCGCGGTAGACGGGGCTCGTCGTCAGCAGCTCGGCGTGTGTTCCCCGCGCTGCGATGCGGCCCTCGTCGAGCACGACGATCTCGTCGGCCATGGCGATCGTGGACAGGCGGTGGGCGATGATGAACGTGGTCCGACCGGCCATCGCTCCGCGCAGCCCGACGCGGATCAGCGCCTCGGTCGACGCGTCCACCGAGGCGGTCGCGTCGTCGAGCACCAGGATACGCGGATCGACGGCGAGCGCCCTTGCGATCGCGAGCCGTTGCCGCTGGCCCCCGGAAAGCGTGATCCCGCGCTCGCCGATCACCGTGTCGTACCCCTGCGGGAGCCGCTCGATGAACTCGTGCGCCTGGGCGGCCCGCGCGACCGCTTCGACCGCCTGCTCGGGCAGGTCGCCCGCGCCGAACGCGATGTTCTCGCGGACGGTCGCCGAGAAGAGGAACGGGTCCTGGGAGATCACGCCGACTGCGCGGCGGAGCGAGGCGAGCGTCAGGTCGCGGACGTCGTGGCCGTCGACGGTGACCCGACCGGCGGTGACGTCGTAGAAGCGGGGGACGAGCGCGGTGAGCGTCGTCTTGCCCGAGCCGGTATGGCCGATCAGCGCAACCGTCCGGCCGGCGGGAACCTCGAGGTCGATGCCGAGCAGCACCGGGCGGCCGGCGAGGTACTCGAACGAGACGCCCTCGAACCGAACGAGACCGGGCCCGGGCGGGAGCTCGATCGCGGCCGGGCCGTCGGCGACCTCCTCCGGCTCATCCATCACCTGGAAGATCCGCTCGCCGGACGCCGTGGCGCGCTGCGCCTGGCCGATCCACATCCCGAGAGACCGGAGCGGCGTGACGAGCATCCCGAGGTACAGGTTGAACGCAACGAAGCTTCCGACCGAGAGACTCCCGCGCTGCACCATCCGTGCCCCGACCAGCAGGACCGCCGCCTGGGCGAGGAGCGGGATGAAGGAGATGAGCGGCACGTACAGGGCACGCTGCCGGTTCGCCTTCAGCGTCTGTGCGAAGACCGCCTCCGAGCGCGCGTCGAACTTCGCCTCCTCTGCGGGCTCCTGCGCGAACGCCTTCACGACGTGGACGCCGACGATGTTCTCCTGGGCGACCGTGGCGACGTCGGCGAGCTTCTGCTGTACCTCCCGGAGCGTCGGGTGGGCCACGTGGCTGTAGCGGTAGGCGAGCACCGTCAGGAGCGGAACGACCGCGACGGTGATCAGCGCGAGCCGCCACTGGTAGAAGAAGAGCACCGTGGTCACCGAGAGCACCGTGAGCCCGTTCTGGAAGAAGAAGATCAGGCCGTAGCCGAGGAAGAAGCGCACTCCCTGGAGGTCGACGGTGGCGCGGGACATCAGCTGGCCCGTCTGGTGTCGGTCGTAGAAGCCGAATGAGAGGCGGACGAGCCGGGAGTAGAGCCCGTTGCGCAGATCCATCTCCACCCCGAGTGCCTGCCGACCGGAGATCAGGCGGCGGCCGACCATCAGCGTCGCCTTCAGGGCGCCGAGCCCGACGATCACCCAGACGAAGACCCACAGCTCATGGTTGTCGCGGGGGCGGATCGCGTGGTCGACGACGTGGCCGGTGACCCAGATCAGCGCGACCTGTGCTGCCTGCGAGCCGACGGCGAGCACGATCGAGACGACGAGCGACACGCGGTACGGCTTCAGAAACCCGAGCAGGCGGGTGAACGTCCGCCTGTACGGGACGACGGCCATGCCCGAAACTTAGCCCGTGGACGTCCCCGAGACCCGCTACGCGACGAGCGGCGACGTCTCGATCGCCTACCAGGTGCTCGGCGACGGGCCGTTCGACCTCGTCTGGACCCCCGGCGCATTCTCGAACGTCGAGCTGGTCTGGGAAGATCCCGGGCAGGCGCGCTTCTTTCGCGCGCTCGCGTCGTTCTCGCGCCTGTTCATCTTCGACAAGCGCGGCACCGGGCTGTCCGACCGCGTCGCCGGGATCGCCGACCTCGAGACCCGCATGGACGACATCCGGGCCGTGATGGACGCGGGCGGCTCCGACCGGGCGGCGCTCGTCGGCGTGTCGGAGGGGGGCCCGATGGCGGTCCTCTTCGCGGCGACCTACCCGGAACGCACATGGGCGCTGGTCAACTACGGATCGCTGCCGCGGTTCGTGCGCGGCCCGGGCTTTCCGTGGCGAGAGCCGAAGCACGAGTACCTGGCGGAGTGGGAGAAGGACGCGAAGACCTGGGGCAGCGAGGAGGAAGTGCGGGCGATGCTCGAAGAAGAGGGCGCCCGCGCAGCGCCCGACGAGGTCCGGCGGATCGCGCGCCGCCGCCGGTTGAGCGCGAGCCCCGGAGCGGTTGTCCAGCTGGCGCGGATGAACGCCGAGATCGACGTGCGACCGGTCCTGCCCACGATCAGGGTGCCGACGCTGATTCTTCACCGGATCGGGGATCCGATCCCGATCGAAGGCGCGCGCTGGATGGCCGGGCAGATCCCCGGTGCGCGGTTCGTCGAGCTTCCCGGTGACCAGCACTTCCCCTACGCGGGTGACTGGGAGTCGGTGGTCGGCGCGATTCGGGACTTCGTCGTCCCCGTCTGCGCCGGCGGCGGCGAGGAGCCGCGAGAGAGCGTGCTCGCCACGGTCCTGTTCACGGACATCGTCGGCTCGACGGTCAGGGCGGCGGAGCTGGGTGACCGAGGCTGGCGCGACCTCCTCGAGCGGCACCACGAAGAGACGCGGCGGCAGCTGGCCCGCTATCGAGGCGTCGAGCTCGACACCTCGGGCGACGGGTTCTTCGCCCGTTTCGACGGGCCTGCGCGCGCGATCCGGTGCGCGAGCGCGATCACGGACGAGATCCGAGGTCTCGGGCTCCAGATCCGCGCGGGCTTGCACACGGGCGAGTGCGAGCTGCTGGACGGCAAGGTCGCGGGGATCGCGGTCTCGATCGGAGCGCGAATCGCGGCACTGGCCGAGCCGGGCGAAGTACTGGTCTCGCAGACGATCAGGGATCTCGTGGCCGGCTCGGGGATCGTCTTCCACGAGCGCGGCGTCGCCGAGCTCAAGGGTATCCCGGGCGAGTGGCGGCTATTCGCGGTCGAGAGCGTCTAGGCGTGCGCGGATCAGGGCGAGGGCGTCGTCGAGCCGGGCGCGGTTCGCCGGCTCGTTCAGCCAGCGGCTGACCCCGGACGGGTGGGGGAGCGGGACGACCGTCGCGCCCGCGTGTTCGAACGTGGCGCCTATGCACTCGCCGAGGCTGCGCCGGCCGAGGAGGCGGCGGGCGGCGAGGGCGCCGACGGTGACGATCAGCGCAGGCCGGAGGAGCCGCACCTCCCAGTCGAGCCAGAACGCGCAGAGCTCCTGTTCCTGTGGTGCGGGCACCCGGTCGCCCGAGCCGGAGGCCGATCGCCCCGGATCGCAGCGTGTCACCGACGCGCAGTAGAAGGTGGCGTAGAAGTCGTCCTCGTCGAGCCCGAGCCAGCGGCGGAGGTTCCGGCCGGCTGGCCCGCGCCATGGCCGCCGCTCCCGGCCTTCCAGCACGCCCGGCGCCTGCCCGTACAGGTACGCGAGTTGCCCGTCGTGACCCTCGAGCACCGGCCGCGACTCGAGCCGGTAGCCTGCCTCGGCGCAGGCCCGGCAAGCGCGGTTGTCGCGCTGGAGCGGGGCGAGCGACCGGTAGCTCGAGCGGCGTCGCGTCAAGGCGCCGTGGCGATCACGAAGTACCTGTTCTCGTGCAGGACGCGCCCGAGGAGCTCGGCGGCCAGATCCTCGGGCACGAACACGCGCTTGTACACCTGCCAGGTCGAGCCGTCCCGCAGCCGGCGCTCCTCCCACCGCTCCGGCATCTCACCTCCGTGCAGGCGGCTGCCGACGACCACGAGCTCTGCGGCGACGCGGCGCGCCTCGGCGAGGAAGCGCTCGCGGTCGATCTCTTCGAGGTGGCAGTAGAAGTAGCTCGTGAACACGCGGTCGAACGACGCATCCGGGAACGGGAGCTCGAGGGCGTCGCCCTGGACGAACGAGGCGTCCGGCACCTGCCTCCTCGCGACCTCGAGCATCGCGTCGCTCTGATCGAGCCCTGTGACCGCGCCGTTCAGGTGCCGGGTGAGGAACCCGGTGCCGCAGGCGACGTCGAGCGTCCGCTTCGGCGGAAGCTCCTCGATCCAGGCGCGCAGCTCGTCGAGTGCCTCTTCCCAGCCGGGGCGGTCGCGATCGGCGTACAGGCCCCGGCCGAGGTACCAGTCGTCGTACTCGTGGGCGCGCGCGTGGTAGTAGGACTGCACCGCGGTCCAGGGTATGCAATGCGTTGCCGCTCGAGGTACCCGGCGCTTCCGGGCGGCGAGCGGCCCTCGTGACCACGAGGGGCGGGCGCGGGACGAGGCACCTGCGATGCCGGGATGCCCGGCCGTGCAGCGGGCGACGGGGCTCTTTGCACACCCCCACCCGAGGGTGGGGATCGAAACCCGCCGCCCTCGGCAACGACGATACCGCCGAAGGGCGCACCGGTCCGTGCCTGGTCGGCGCAGGTTGTGTGACGATCTCCCGACAAGAGCCTGCCCCTGCCGGGATCGGGCGTCTGGTGAACGTGCGACGGGCACGGAGCTAGACTCGACGCGTGATCGCTCAGCACGTCCTGACCGGCGACGACTTGACGATCGAAGGGGTCTGGGCGGTAGCGGTCGACGGCGCCCGCGCTGCCCTATCGGACACGGCGCGGGCCCACATGCACGCCGCCCGCGCGGTCGTCGATCGTGCCGCACACGGCCTGAGAGAGCACACCTACGGCGTCAATACGGGCTTCGGACGGTTCGTCTCGCAGTCGATCCCGGAGGAGTTGACCAAGGAGCTGCAGCTCCGGCTCCTGCGAAGCCATGCCTGCGGTGTCGGCGACCCCTACCCGAACGACGTCGTCCGCGCGGCGATGCTGCTGCGCGCGAACACGCTCGCGAAGGGCCGGTCGGGTGCGCGTCCCGAGGTCGTCGAGCTGCTCCTCGACTGTCTCGACCACGGCGTGCTCCCGGTCGTGCCGAGCCGCGGCTCGGTCGGCGCGAGCGGCGACCTGGCGCCGCTCGCGCATCTTGCGCTTCCGCTCGTCGGAGAAGGCGAAGCGTGGCTGGACGGCGAGCGGCTGCCCGGCGGCGAGGCACTTCGGCGGGCGGGTCTCGAGCCGATGACGCTCGAGGCGAAGGAAGGCCTCTCCCTCGTCAACGGCACACAGTTCATGGCGGCGTTTGCCGCCCTGGGGCTCGTTCGGGCGCGCCGGCTGGCGCAGGCCGCGGACATCGCCTGCGCGCTGTCCCTGGAGGCGCTCCAGGGCTCGCGCTCCAGCTTCATCCCGCAGGTGCACTCGCTTCGGCCCTTGCGCGGCCAGCAGGACTCCGCAGCGAACGTCCTCGCCCTCCTCGAGCACTCGGCGATCAACGAGGCACACCGGTGGTGTGACAAGGTCCAGGACGCCTACTCGCTCCGTTGTGCGCCCCAGGTGCACGGAGCCGTCCGCGACCTGCTCGACTACGTGGAGTACACGGTCTCGGTTGAGCTGAACGCCGCCACGGACAACCCGCTGGTGCTCGTCGAGGACGACCTGCTGGTCTCGAACGGGAACTTCCACGGGCAGCCGCTGGCGTTCGCGCTCGATGCGCTCGCCATGGGAGTGGCCGAGCTGGCGAGCATCGCCGAACGCCGCGTGGAGCGGCTCGTCAACCCCAGCCTGTCCGGCGGCCTGCCGCCCTTCCTGACCGTCGACGGCGGGCTCAACTCTGGGTTCATGATCCCGCAGTACGTGGCCGCGGCACTCGTCAGCGAGAACAAGGTGCTCGCCCACCCCGCCAGCGTCGACTCGATCCCGACGAGCGCGGGGCAGGAGGACCACGTCTCGATGGGCAACGCCGCGGGTCTGAAGGCCTGGCAGGTCCTCGCGAACGCGGAATGGACACTCGCGATCGAGTTCCTCGCGGGCGCGCAGGGGGTGGAGTTCCTCGCGCCGCTCGAGCCTGGCCGGGGCGTTGCCGCCGCGCATCGCTTCGTTCGCGATCTCTCGCCGCGCGTGACGGAGGATCGGCCTCTCGGCGGCGAGATCGCGGTGGTGGCCTCGTCGATCCGCGACGGATCGCTCATCGCCTCGGTCGAACGGGCGACCGGGACGCTCCGATGAGGATGCTGCGGTGGGACATGCCGGCGCGGAAGGTGCCGCCCCACCCGTATCGCGACAGCGCTCTTCTCTACGCCGGCGCGGCCGGCGTCGTCGTTGCGGTGACGGCACTCACGGGTGGGAACGTCCGTACTGCTGCGATCGTCGCGCCCGCCGTCTTCGTGGTCGCGACCGCGTACAGCTGGTGGCGCTGGCGGCAGCGCATCCGCGCGGAGACGAAAGCGGAGGAGGAGTGAGCACGACCGAGACGCTGGCGGCGGCTGTCGAGTCGCTCTGCGGCGATCTGGCACGCATCCGCGCTCCCCAAGGAGCTGGGTTGAACGCACGCTCGTGGTCGACCGAGGCGCCGCTAAGAATGCTGCTGAACAACCTCGATCGCGACGTCGGCGAGCATCCGGAGGAGCTGGTCGTGTACGGGGGCTCCGGGCGTGCGGCCCGGAGCCACGAAGCCCTGCGTGCGATCGTCCGCTGCCTCCTTCGCCTGAACGAAGACGAGACGCTGCTCGTCCAGAGCGGCAAGCCTGTCGGAGTCTTCCGTACCCATCAACGCGCTCCGCGTGTGTTGATCGCGAATGCGCTGCTCGTCCCGCGCTGGGCGAGCTGGGACGAGTTCCGGCGTCTGGAGGCGCTCGGCCTGACGATGTTCGGTCAGATGACCGCCGGAAGCTGGATCTACATCGGCACGCAGGGGATTCTCCAGGGCACCTACCAGACGTTCGCGGCCGCGGCCGAGAAGCACTTCGGCGCCGCCGACCTCTCCGGTCGGTCGATCCTGACCGCAGGGCTGGGGGGCATGGGCGGCGCCCAGCCGCTCGCCGGAGCGATGCTGAGGGCCGCGATCCTGTGCGTCGAGGTCGACCCGGCGCGGATCGAGCGCCGCCTGCAGACGGGGTACCTCGACGAGGCGACCGACTCCCTCGACGACGCGCTCGGCCGCGTTCGAGCTGCGCAGACGGAGGGGCGCGGACTCTCGGTCGGGTTACTCGGAAACGCGGCGGACGTGGTGCCGCTGCTCGCGCAGCGCGGGGAGGCGTTCGACCTCGTCACCGACCAGACTGCCGCCCACGACCCGTTGACCGGATACGTGCCGCAGGGACTCGACGTGGACGAGGCCGCGCGGCTGCGCGCCGCCGATCCCGTGACGTATCTGGAACGAGCCCGCGACTCGATCGCAACGCACGTGCGTGGCCTGCTCGAGTACGTCCGGGCCGGCAGCTATGTTTTCGATTATGGCAACAACCTGCGAGGTGAGGCCTTAGAGGCGGGAGTCGAGGACGCGTTCACATACCCGGGCTTCGTCCCGGCCTATATCCGGCCACTCTTCTGCCACGGGATCGGACCGTTCCGCTGGGCAGCTCTCTCCGGCGATCCGGACGACATCGCCACGATCGATGCGGCGCTGCGTGAGCTGTTCCCCGAGGACCTGATCCTCCAGCGGTGGCTCGAGCTTGCGCCGAAGCGGGTTGCGTTCCAGGGGCTGCCCGCGCGGATCTGCTGGCTCGGCTACGGCGACCGCGCTCGGGCGGGGCTGGTGATGAACGACCTCGTTCGCAGCGGCCGCGTCAAGGCGCCTGTGGTGATCGGGCGGGATCATCTCGACTCGGGCTCGGTCGCCTCGCCCTATCGCGAGACCGAGGCGATGGCAGACGGCTCCGACGCAATTGCCGACTGGCCGATCCTGAACGCGCTGCTGAACGTGGCCGCCGGCGCGACCTGGGTCAGCGTCCACCACGGCGGGGGCGTGGGGATCGGCAACTCGATCCACGCCGGCATGGTCGTCGTCGCCGACGGTACCGCCGACGCCGACGAGCGCCTCGAGCGGGTGCTAACCACCGACCCGGGCATCGGCGTCCTCCGGCACGCGGACGCCGGCTACGCCGGCGCGGTCGAGCACGCCGAGCGGCACGGCCTCCCGGTGCCGATGCCGCCGGTCGTGCGCGAAAGCTGACGACGAAAGGAGACACGATGCCGGAGGAAGCGCGGCTGGTCGAGCACCAGGGCGGGCTCGTCCCCGACCGCGACGGCTGGTTTGTCGTCAACGCCGCCGCCGCGCCCTGGTGGCGGAGCGAAGAGCGCGGCGCGTCGTGCTACTTCGAAGGCAAGGATGACTTCCCCGAGGTCGGCATCCGTCTGAAGGCGCTATGGCTTGGACAGCCGAACGGCATGTACCACTCCGAGGCCGCCCAGGAGGACTTCCTCGTTCTCTCCGGCGAGTGCCTGCTGCTGGTCGAAGGCGAGGAGCGTCCCCTGAGGGCGTGGGATTTCGTCCATTGCCCGCCCGGCACCGAGCACATCTTCGTCGGCGCCGGCGACCGCCCGTGCCTGATCCTGATGGTCGGAGCGCGCGGCGGCCAGGAGGTGGTCCGCTATCCGGTCTCGGAGCTCGCGGAGAAGCACGGTGGGAGCGTCGAGGTCGAGACCGGCAGTCCGGCGGAGGCCTACGCCCGGTTCTCCGCCGGGACGACCGGTCCGATGCCGGACGGCCTGCTCCCTCCGCTGCACGCGCAGCGGTGAGCCGGCTTCTGATCAGTGACCTGGCTCAACTCGTCACCCCGGCCGGGATGGCCGCACCACTGCGTGGGCGCGCACTCGGCGACGTCGACGTGACCGACCGTGCGTACGTGCTCTGCGAGGGCGGTCGCATCGCCGCGGCCGGACGGATGCGCGACCTGCTGCCGATCGGCGGCGAGGTCGAGGAGCTGGACGGCTCGGGCCTGTGTGCTCTCCCGGGTCTCGTCGACTGCCACACTCACGCCTGCTTCGCCGGGGACCGGGTCGAGGAGTTCGCCCTGCGGTCGAGGGGCGCGACCTACGAGGAGCTGCATGCGGCCGGCGGCGGCATCCTCTCGACCGTGCGGGCGACACGCGAGGCTGGCGAGGACGCGCTTGCCGACGCACTCAGCCGGCATCGCCGCTGGATGGTCCGAGCGGGCACGACCACCTTCGAGGCGAAATCCGGGTACGGGCTCGACCGTGACACCGAGCTCGCGCAGCTTCGCGTCATCCGCGCCGGCGGCGGCGTGCCGACCTGGCTCGGGGCCCATACGGTGCCGCCGGAGTTCGACACGCCAGACGCGTATCTCGACTTCGCCGTCGGCGAAGTGCTTCCCGAGGCAGCGACGATCGCCGAGGCGGCCGACGTCTTCGTCGAGTCAGGGGCATTCGACGCCGCCCAGGCCCGAAGGTACCTGGTCGCCTGCCGGGATGCGGGGCTGGCGCTTCGCCTGCACGGCGACCAGTTCACCGAACGGGGTGCGATCCCACTCGCGATCGAGCTCGGGGCCACCTCGGTCGATCATCTGGAGGCGACCGGAGACGACGGGATCCGGGCGCTCGCGCACAGCGACGTCACCGGCGTCCTCCTGCCCGCGAGTGCCCTGTTTCTCGGCCGGCCGATGCCGCCGGCCCGTGCGCTCGTCGACGCCGGCGCCGCGGTCGCCCTCGCCACCGACTTCAACCCGGGCAGCGCCTTCTGCGAGAGCCTGCCGCTCGTCTGCTCGCTGGCGGCGACGCAGCTCCGGCTTTCGCCCGCGGAGGCGCTCGGCGCCTGCACCGTCAACGCCGCGCACGTCCTCGGCCGGGCGGCCCACAAGGGCCGGATCGCGCCGGGGTACGACGCCGACCTGATCCTGCTCGACGCCCCCGACTGGAGATATCTCGCCTACCACCTCGGCCACGAGCACATCGCCGAGGTCGTCCTCGGGGGCGCACGCGCCGAGCTACGCTAGCCGGAGGATGGCGACCAAGAAGCAGCGCCGCCGCCGCGCGAAGGATCGCCGCCACGAGTGGGAGTACGTCTACGTCGACGACTCCGGTCAGGAGGTCGAGGCCGACGAGGACGAGCCGCCGGCGAAGCCCGCGGGCGCTGCCGAGGCCCGGCCGAAGCCCGCCGGCAAGTCGTCCGCCGGCAGACGATCCGGCCGCGCCCTCCGACAGCCGCTCCCGCCCTCGTGGAAGCGCAGCGCCAGGCGCGCTCTGCCGTGGCAGCTCCTGATCATCATCGTCGTGGTCTTCGTCTTCCGCAGCGCGCCGGTCGCGAGCCGGGTCCTGATCGCCGTCCTCTACGGTGTCGCGTTCGTCCCCTTCACCTACTGGGTCGACAAGCTCGCCTGGCAGCGCTTCCAGCGCACGTCGGGCCGGCTGCCGGACAAGGGCAAGAAGCAGAAGCGCTAGCGGTCGCGGTAGTGGCCCTCGCCGGGCCAGGGGGCGAGCAGGAGCAACAGCCGGGCCCCGCCGTCCCGGGCCGACACCGACCGTTGCTCGTCCGGCTCGAAGTGGAGAAGAGTGCCGGAGTCGGCTGCGACGCCCTCATCGCCCGACTCGACGATGACGCCTCCGTCCGCAACGAGCATCCACGCGTGCTCCTTCACCTGGTGCTCCCCGAGCCGCTGGCCGGGCTCGAGGGCGACCAGCACCGCGCGGCCCTCGTCCTCGGAGTGCAGCACGACGGGCGAGCGGCTGCCGCCGGGCGTCTCGATTGCCTTCAGGTTCCAGCTCTGCACGAGAGAAGCTCCTACCCCGCGTCGCTAGACTCGAACCCGCCATGAGCCTCGTCGTCGACCGCTACGAGCTGGGCCAGATGGGGACGAACTCCTACGTCGTCCGGACCGAGCGCGGAGCCGCCGACGCGGTCGTGGTCGACCCCGGCGCCGACGTGACCACCCTGCGGCTCGAGCTGGCGCGGATGGGCGTTGCCCTGGCGGGGATCCTGGTCACGCACACGCACTACGACCACATCGGCGCGGTGGCCGATCTCGCCGAGGCGACCGGCGCCCCGGTTCACGTCTCGGAGATCGAGGCGCCGGTGCTCGCGCGTCCGGACGACTACTACCCGGGCATGCGCATCCGCCCGTGGCAGGCCGAGAGCTTGCTCGCGGGCAACGAGGCGGTCGACCTCGCCGGAATCGCGTTCGAGACCCTGCAGGTTCCGGGCCACTCGCCCGGCCACCTGGCCTTCTACGCCGACGGATCTCTCTTCTCCGGCGACGTCCTGTTCGCCGGTTCGGTCGGGCGCACCGACCTGCCGATGGGCGACTGGGGCGCGCTCGTCGAGTCGATCCGGGCCCTGCTCGACCGCTTCCCGCCCGAGACGGTGGTCTACTCGGGGCACGGCCCGCCGACGACGCTGGGTGCCGAACGCGCCCGCAACCCGTTCCTCGCAGAGCTGCGTGCATAGGCACGAGGCACCCAGAGGCACGCACGACATCCTCCCGTCCGAGCAGCCCCACTGGCGACGGGTCGGCGAGGAGTTCGAGCGGCTGTGCGGGCTCTACGGCTACCGCCGGATCGACACGCCGGTCTTCGAGGACACCGAGGTGTTCGCCCGGACCTCCGGCGAAGGCTCGGACATCGTCGCGAAGGAGATGTACACGTTCACCGACCGCGGCGGCCGCCCGCTGACGTTGCGGGCGGAGGCGACCGCGCCGATCGTGCGCGCCTACCTCCAGCACGGGCTCCACCGAGAGCCGCAGCCGCAGAAGCTCTACACGATCGAGACGATCTACCGGTACGGGCGCCCACAGAAGGGTCGCTTCCGCGAGCACTGGCAGCTCGATCTCGAGGCGATCGGGTCGGACGACCCCGCCCTGGACGCGGAGGCGATCCAGCTCTACGGCAGCCTGCTCGCCAGGCTCGGCGTGACCGAGTACCGCCTCGAGCTGAACTCGATCGGCGACGGCGCCTGCCGGCCCGCCTACCTCGAGCGGCTCGGTCCGTGGCTCGCCGAGCACGAGGCCGATCTCGACGGCCCGACCCGAGAACAGGCCCGGCGCAACCCGCTCCGCGCGCTCGACAACATCGCCGCGAGGCCGCGGGCCGTCCAGGAGGTGCTGCGCCGCGCGCCCGCGATCGGAGACTCGCTCTGCGACGCCTGCCGCGAGCACTTCGCCGAGGTGCGCCGCTATCTCGACGCCTTCGGCGTGGGCTACGAGATCGTGCCGACGCTCGTCCGCGGGCTCGACTACTACACGCGCACGACCTGGGAGTTCGTCGGGCCCGAGGGCGGCTCGCAGAGCGTGCTCTCGGGCGGCGGCCGCTACGACGGGCTCGCGGAGGCTCTCGGCGGACCGCACGTCCCCGGGGTCGGCTTCGGCGCCGGCATCGAGCGGCTGCTGATCGCGGTCGAGCACGCAGGCGTGCCCGCGCCCGAGGCGGAGGGAGTCGACCTGTTCTTCGTGTGCGCCGACGGTGCGGACCGCACCGCCGTGCTCGCGAAGGTGTTGGAGCTGCGTGCCGCGGGCGTCCGGGCCGACGCCGACTTCGCCGGGCGGTCGCTGAAGGGCCAGCACACGCAGGCGGGACGACTCGGCGCGAGGCGCGTGGTCGTCGTCGACTCCGCGACCGACCTGGGAGAGGTCAACCCGTGACCTGGCGGGACCTCCGCTGTGGCGAGGTGCGGCCCGAGCACATCGGCCGGCGGATCGTGCTCGCCGGGTGGGTGAACACGCGCCGCGATCACGGCGGCCTCGTGTTCGTCGATCTCCGCGACCACACCGGCGCCTGTCAGCTGGTGATCAACCCCGAGCGCACGCCCGACGCGCATGCGGCCGCGCACGAGCTCCGCAACGAGTTCGTCGCCCAGGCCGAGGGCGAGGTCGTCGCCCGGGCGGCGGAAGCGGTCAACCCAGCGCTCCCGACGGGCGCGGTCGAGCTCCAGGTCGACCGGCTCGTGGTCATCTCACGCTCGACGCCGCTGCCGTTCCAGCTCGACGAGGAGGGAGTCGACGAGACGATGCGGCTCCGCTACCGCTGGCTCGACCTGCGGCGCGACCAGATGCAGCGCAACCTCCGACTCGCGCACACGGTCGTCCGGTCGATCCGTCGCACGATGGACGAGCGCGAGTTCGTCGATGTCTGGACGCCGAGCATGACCCGGGGCACGCCTGAGGGGGCGCGGGACTTCCTCGTCCCGGTGCGGCTCCAGCCGGGCCGCTTCTTCGCGCTCGCGCAGAGCCCGCAGCTCTTCAAGCAGCTCTGCATGGTCGGCGGCATCGACCGCTACTACCAGATTGCAACCTGCTGGCGCGACGAGGATCTCCGCGCCGACCGTCAGTTCGAGTTCCGGCAGCTCGACTACGAGATGGCGTTCGTCGAGCGCGAAGACGTTCTCGACGTGATGGAGGCCGCCGTAGTGAACGCGTTCGAAGCGCTCGGCCGGGAGCCCCCGGTGCGGCCGTTCTCGCGGATCGGCTACGAGGAGGCGCTGGCAAGGTACGGCACCGACAAGCCCGACCTCCGGTTCGGAGTCGAGATCGAGGACGCGACCGAGGTCACGCGCGACTCCGAGTTCGGCGTCTTCGCCGGCGCCGAGTCAGTGCGGTTCATCGTCGCCCCGAAGGAGTACTCGCGCGCCGAGCTCGCGCGGCTCGAGGAGGTGGCGAAGGAGTGGGGGGCGAAGGGGCTCGCATATGTCGTCCACGGACAGGACGGCGAGTGGCGGTCGCCGATCGCGAAGTTCCTCTCCGAGCGCGAGCTGACGACCTTCGCTGCCCCGGCGGGCTCGACGGTTCTCTTCGCCGCCGGCGAGCCGGCGCTCGTCGCGCGCGTTCTCGGCGGGCTGCGCCTCCACGTCGCGCGCGAGCTCGAGCTGGCCGACGCCGGGGCCGAGGTCTTCCACTGGGTGATCGACTTCCCGCTCTTCCAGCGCGACGAGGACACGGGGAACTGGACGTTTCTGCACCATCCGTTCACCGCACCTGTCCCGGGCGACGAGAGCCTGATCGAGAGCGACCCGGGCCGAGCGCGCAGCCAGCACTACGATCTGATCTGGAACGGATGGGAGCTTGGATCCGGCTCGATCCGGATCCATCGCTCCGACGTACAGGGCGCGGTCTTCAAGACGATGGGCATGAGCGGCGAGGAGTCGCGGGCGAAGTTCGGGTTCCTGCTCGACGCACTGGAGATGGGTGCCCCGCCGCACGGCGGTTTCGCGCTGGGCCTCGAGCGATTCCTCGCGCTGATCGCCGGCGAGCCGGACATCCGGCAGGTGATCGCCTTTCCGAAGGTGTCGAGCGGTGCCGACCCGCTCACCGGAGCGCCGACGCCGATGCCGCCGAACGTCCTCCTCGAGCTCGGAATCGCGGTCGTCGTCTCGGACGAATCGGACGGAGGCGCCGAGCCGGCTGCGTAGTCCGTATCGCGGGCGCGCCCGCCGCTCCCGGCTTCTGACGGCGGCTAATATCGGGTCGCCGAGACGACGGCCCGCCCGCAAGGCGCGTGCTCGCGCGGGCGGAAGAGGGACGGAGCCATGTCCACACGCGAGCCGACGACACCGATCCGGGCACCGGCCCTCACGCCGCTTCGGTGCGGCGGCCGCCCGCCCTCGGGCGAGGGGTCGGGCGAGCCCTCCCGGCCGGAAACCCCGAGCCGCCGCGCGCCGGGCACCGGGCGCGCCGGTCTGCGCTGAGAGATGGTCGTCGGGTTCGTGCCGCGATTCGTGCTCGAGGCAGGGTTTCTTCTCCTGCTCGGGGCAGGGGCCGGATATGCGGACCTGCGCCCTGCCGTCGTCGTCGCGCTGCTCGCGGGCGGCTGGTTACTGGTGTCGCTGATCGAGGTTGCCGTCTGGCGTGCGCAGACGCGCACTGTGCCCGGCTACCGCGCCCCGCAGGCGCAACCCGAGCCCGAGCTCGAGGTCGCACGGCAGGCCGAGCCGCACGCGGAGCCAGCGCCCGAGCTCGTGGAAACGGACTATCCGCTTCGCACCGAAGCGGGTGACGCCCCGTCCGAGGAGGTCGAGGCCTACACCCGTGTTCTCGGCGCGGCAGAGGAACGGGCGGCAGGCGGGGACGGAGCCGGAGACGGGGAATGAGCACGTCTCCACCTCGGCGCTTCGGGCCCGCGCTGCGGGGCGATCCTGTCCTCCTCCGGCGTCGTCGTCCCGGCGCCGGCCTTCCCCATCCGGTCGCGGCGCTCCGGCCGCGGTGAGCCTCCCGGCGTGAGCCCGGTCTTCGCCCAGCGTCTGCTCGCCCTGCTCGCGGCCGCGGTGCTCGCAGCGGTCGGCGGCGTCGCTCTCGGGTCCAGGAACGACCACCCCGCGCGGGCTGCGTCGACGCTGCCGCGGCCTGCGATCTCGGAGATGAGCGGGTGGTACACGGCTCTGGCCGCTCCGCGCACCCGGCCGCTCGCCGGTCGACCGTCCGCCTGCGGGACGCTCCTCAAGCCTGCCAGCCTCGGGGTCGACCATCCCGTTCTTCCCTGCGGCGCGAAGATCTTCCTCTCGTTCAGAGGAAGGACGGTGCTGACGACGATCGTCGATCGTGGGCCGTTCGCGCCCGGCCACGACTTCGAGGTGACACCCGCGCTCGCCGAGCTGCTCCGCCTCGACGGGGTGCAGACGATCCGCTGGAGCCTCGCCCGGACGGGATAGACGCGCCGCTCGCTACAGTGATGCGCGCCCGACCCTGTTCGTGGCTTCGCACACCAATGTAGAACCTGTAGCCCATAGCGAGGGAGCCTGCGTCGGGTCGGCGAGTCGGGAGACGAGCCGGCCCGCAGGGCACCCACCTGGTTCGTCCAGGTTCGCTACGGAGCGGAGCGATCGGCAGGGTGGAGCAAGCGCGGGGGAACGAGTGGTTCCCCCGCGCGTCCTCTTCTTCCCTCGCCGATCCGTTCCGGGCGGCCCCCGGCCCGAGGAGTTCCTCAACCGGCTCGAAGGGGTCACAGTCGCGGCGCAGGTTTCACGATAGGCTCGAGGCAGCGGGTCAGGGGTGACTCCCCCACCCTTGGGTGGGGGCGTTGCGGGGGAGTCGCCCGGTGTGGCGGGGTGCCGTCGAGCTGCGGTGGAGTTCCGGCCCGTCGCCGGGATGGGCCGGTCGTATGCCATCCTGGGGTGATGGTCGAGATCAGCGGGGACTCCTCTCGCGGCGGATCCTGGGCGCTCGTGCGCCTGCGGCTCGACGGCGAGCGCATCGCCGACGCCGACGCCGACGGCCTCGACGCGGATCTTCGCGGCCTGACCCTGATCGAGGCCGCGGCGGTGGGCGGTGAGACGCTGTCCGTCGACGCGCTCGCGAATGCGCTCGGCCCCGTCTTCCGCGCGGCTCCCTCTGCCGGCCGCGTCGCGGTGGCGATGAGCGGTGGGGTGGACTCCGCGGTGGCGTTGCTCCGCGCGGGGCCGGAGGCGATCGGAGTCACTCTCCGCCTCTGGGTCGACCCGGCGGCAGGAGCGGGCGAGCGGGTCTGCTGCTCGCCGGCGGCCGTGATCGCCGCCCGGGAGACCTGCCACGCGCTCGGGCGTCCACACGTCACGCTCGATCTGCGCGAGGAGTTCCGTCGCGTGGTGGTCGACCCGTTCGTCCGCGGCTACGCGCGCGGCGAGACCCCGAATCCGTGCACGCGCTGCAACGGGTGCTTTCGGTTCGGGGAGCTGCTCGCCTTCGCGCGGCGCGCCGGTGCCGGCAGCCTGGCCACGGGCCACTACGCCCGCATCGTGTCGCATCGAGGCCGGCTCCTGGTCGCCCGCGCCGCGGACGGGGCCAAAGACCAGTCGTACATGCTCGCCCGGCTCGACCCGGCGATGCTCGGATCGGTGTCCTTCCCGCTCGGCGATCAGGGGAAGGAGGAAACGCGGGCCGAGGCCGCCCGGGCCGGGCTCGCCGCCGCGACGCGCGCGGAGAGCCAGGAGGCGTGCTTCCTCGGGGGCGGCGACTACCGATCGTTTCTCGAGCGCCGCGGCCTCGCCCCGACGCTCGGGCCGGTCGTCGACGAGGATGGCCGCGTGCTGGGATCGCATCGCGGCCACTGGCGCTACACCCCGGGCCAGCGCCGGGGACTGGGGATCGCCGCCGGGAGGCCGCTCTTCGCGCTGCGAACGAGTGCCGAGACGAACACGGTCGTCGTCGGCCCGCGGGAGTCGCTCGCGTGCACGTCGATGACGGTGAGCGGCCGTCTCCACATCCCCGTCGACCATGCGGAGGTCAAGGTGCGCCATCGCTCGCCTCCCGTCCGTGCGGCCGTCCGGCCGACCGGGCGAGGGTTTCACCTCGAGCTCGCCGCGCCGGCGTACGGGGTCGCGCCGGGCCAGACCGCGGTCCTCTACGAAGGCGACGCCGTCGTCGGCGCCGGAACCGTCTCCGACCCCGGGATCGACCCGTGATCGCGTCGTTCGGCTGGAGCGATCTGGCGTACCTCGCGCTGGCCGTCTTCCTCGTGCTCGCAGGCCTCGCGCTCGGATACGCGGCGCTCCGGCTCGGCGCAACCCTGCGGCGGGTTTCCTCGTTGATGGAGGGAACCGAGAGGGAGCTCCTCCCGGTCATCTCCAAGCTCGGCACGACAGTGGACCGGGTCAACGAGCAATTGGACAAGGTCGACCAGATCACCGAGAGCGTCGCGGACGCGGTCAGCGGCGTCGACACCGCCGTCCGCAGCGTCACGGGCGCCGTTGCACGACCGGTCGAGAAGCTCGCCGGGCTGGTCGGCGGCGTGCGTCACGCGGTGTCCGCGCTCCGCGCGCGCAGGAGCTGGCACGATGCGGTTGCGACCGGCAAGGAGGAAGCCGCTCGCCGCCAGCAGGAGATCGTGGACGAGATCGAGGGGGAAACATGAGCGACGAGATCGTCCTGACGCTGCCACGCGACCGGCGCTACCACGACGTGGCCCACCTCGTGGTCGGCGGCCTCGCCGTCCGGCTCGACCTGACCGTCGAGAGCCTCTCCGACCTCCAACTGGCCATGACGGGTCTGCTGCCCCGCGACGACCCGCGCCGCGACGTCACGGTCGCGCTGCGCCTCGAGGACGGCATGCTCCACGGCCGCATCGGGCCCTTCGAGACGGAGTCGCTCCGGCGCGACCTCGCCCGTGAGGGCGGCGACGGCTACGGGACGCACCATGTGCTGGAGGCGGTCTTCGACAGCTATCGGCTCGACGCGGACGGCGGCGATGCCTGGGTCGACTTTGCGATGAGCCTCGTCGCGGGAAGGGAGGCGTGACGGCCGGGCGGTCGAGCGACCGGGACCTGCTCCGCGCCTATCACGGGGACGGCGACCTGGCGGCCCGCGAGCAGCTCATCGAGCGGTACATGTCGCTCGTGCGCTCCCTCGCCCGGCGCTACTCGTACCGCGGCGAGCAGCTCGACGACCTCGTCCAGATCGGCGCGATCGGGCTGATCAAGGCAATCGACCGGTTCGACGTCGACCGGGGTGTCGAGCTGACCACCTACGCGACCCCGAACATCATCGGCGAGATCAAGCGTCACTTCCGCGACCGCGGCTGGTCCGTGCGCGTGCCTCGGGGCCTGCAGGAGCTGAACGTCAAGCTCTCCAGGCTCGTCGAGCAGCTCACCGTGCAGCAGGGCCGGTCGCCCACGATTCCCGAGCTGGCGAAGGCCGCGGGCGTCGAGGAGGAGGAGGTGCTCGAGGCGCTCGAAAGCGGCCGGGCGTACAGCTCACTCTCACTCTCCGTGGGGGGTCACGGCGACGACGAGGACGTCGATCCGATGGAGACGATCGGCACGGAGGAGCACCAGTACGAGGTCTCCGAGGACCGTGCGGTGCTCGAGCCCGGGTTCCGGGTCCTGGACGACCGCGAGCGGAAGATCCTTCACCTCCGCTTCTTCGAGGGGCTCACGCAGTCGCAGATCGCGCAGCAGATCGGGATCTCGCAGATGCACGTGTCGCGGTTGATCCGCCGGTCGCTGGAGAAGATCCGGGACGAGATCGCCGCCGGCGAAGGGCTCGAAGAGCCGCCGAGGGCTGCGGCCTCCTGAGCGGCGAGCCGGCCGGCGAGCCCTGGGGCCGCGGCGGCGGTCGGCTCGGCGAGCCTCACGGCCCTGCCCGGGGCCCTGACGCGGGCGCGAGCAGGGCAGTCGCACGCTCAGGGGCGGCCCGGGGCGCCCATACAATCCCTTCATGCGGACGACCGCGGAGCTGCGCGAGGGGTTCCTCTCCTTCTTCGAGGAGAAGGGCCATCTGCGCTGCCCGTCCGCCTCGCTGATCCCGCGCGCCGACGACCACTCGACGCTCCTGACCACCGCGGGAATGCAACCGCAGATGCCGTACTTCCTCGGCCGGGAGCCGCCTCCCGCCCCGCTGACGACGACCGCGCAGAAGGTCTTCCGGACGGTCGACATCGACGAGGTCGGGCTCGACACCTACCACCTGACCTTCTTCGAGATGCTCGGCAACTTCTCGTTCGGGCAGTACTTCAAGGACGGCGCGATCGCGTACGCGACCGAGCTACTCCGCGAGCGGCTGCGGCTCGACTGGGACCGGATCTGGGTCTCCGTCCACGCGGGCGACCCGGAGCTGAAGCTGGGCCCGGACGAGGTCGCGATCCGGCTGTGGGAGCAGGCAGGAGTGCCGCCGGAGCGGATCGTGCCGCTCCCGTCGTCGGAGAACTTCTGGTCGGTCGGCGGACCCGGTCCCTGCGGCCCCGACTCGGAGATCTACTTCGACTGGGGCGCGGAGACCGGCTGCGGCACGCCCGACTGCCTGCCCGGCTGCACCCGCTGCGAGCGGTTCCTCGAGGTCTGGAACCTCGTCTTCATGGAGCACGAGCTGCACCCGGACGGAACGCTGACTCCGCTCCCCGAGCAGAACATCGACACGGGCATGGGGCTCGAGCGGATGGCCAGGGTGCTGCAGGACGTCCCGTCCGTGTACGACACGGACGGCTACCAGCTGATCATGCAGTGGATCGCCGCGGAGTCGGGGGTCGCCTACGGCGACTCTGCCGACGCGACGAAGGCGCATCGCGTGCTCGCAGACCACGGGCGCGGGATGGCGTTCCTCGCCGCGGAGGGAATCACCCCCTCGAACGAGGGCCGAGGGTACGTGCTCCGGCGGATCGTCCGCCGGGCGGCCCAGCACGGGCTGAGAATCGGGATGAAGGCGCCGTTCGTGCCGGGCCTCGCCGGGGTGGTCGTCGACCAGATGGCGCCCGCCTATCCCGAGCTCGGCGAGCATCGCGAGCCGATCCTCCGCATCCTCGGCGCGGAGGAGGAGCGCTTCGGCGAGACGCTCGAGCGCGGGATGAAGCTGTTCGAGGAGGCGGCCGGGCGCGGGGCGATCTCCGCCGCCGACGCCTTCACGCTCCAGGCGACGTACGGATTCCCGCTCGAGCTCACGGCCGAGCTCGCCCGCGAGCGCGGCCTGGCCGTCGACCAGGACGGCTACACGAGCCTGATGGACGAGCACCGGGAGATCTCGCGCGCGGGCGGCGGCAGGGCCGGCGTCGACGGAGAGCGGCGGCGCGCGGCCGAGCTCGCCGCAGCAGCGGGTTTCACGACCGAGTTCGTCGGCTGGGAGAAGACCGACGTGCTCACCGAGGTCGGAGCCCTCGAGCAGCTCGACGGCGGGCTCTTCCTCGCCAAGCTCTACGAGTCGCCCTTCTATCCGCAGGGCGGCGGTCAGGTCACCGACGCAGGCGAGCTCGCGAAGGACGACGGCTCGCGGGCGGTCCTGCGGGCCGCGTACCGCCTCGACGACGACCAGGCGCTGCTCCTCGAGGGCGAGGGCTTCGCCGCCGGCGACCGTGTCCGGGCGGTGGTGCCGTGGAGCGTGCGGTTTCCGACGATGGCGAACCACACGGCCACGCACCTCCTGCACAAGGCGCTCCAGGACGTGCTCGGCGAGCACGCGCGGCAGGCCGGCTCGGAGGTCCGGCCGGACAAGCTCCGCTTCGACTTCACCCATCCGGAGGCCCTGACCTCCGCCGAGCGGGACGAGGTCACGCGGCGCGTGAACGAGGCGGTTTTCGCCAACCACCCGGTGCGCACGTTCGTCGTCCCGATCGACGAGGCCCGCAACCTGGGCGCGACGATGCTCTTCGGCGAGAAGTACGGGGACGAGGTGCGCGTGGTCGAGGTGGAGGGAGTCTCCCGCGAGCTCTGCGGCGGCACGCACGTCCGCACGACCGCCGAGATCGGGCCGTTCGTGATCCTCTCCGAGGGCTCGTCCGCGTCGGGCGTGCGCCGGATCGAGGCGGTCACCGCCGGCGAGGCGTACGCGCTCCTCCGCGCCCGCGCCGACGAGGCGGAGGAGCTGCGCGCCGCGCTCCAGGCCGCGCGCAGGGAGACGAGGAGGCCGGCGCAGCCCTTCGAGACCCGCTTCGAGATCCGGTCCAGCGAGGACGGCGTCGTCGTTGCCGAGGCGAGCGGGGTCACGGGCGGAGAGCTGCGAGACCTCTCCGACCGGATCCGGCAGCAGGAGGGCGCGGCGGCGGTGCTCCTCGGCTCGACCGACGACGGGCGCGCCTTTCTCGTCTTCAACCTCGACCAGGCGATCGCCGACCGGGGCGTCGACGCGGTCGCGCTCGTGCGCGACGCGGCGAAGCGGATCGGCGGCGGCGGAGGAGGGCGGCCGACGCTGGCCGAGGCGGGCGGCAGGAACCCGGATGCGCTCGGCGAGGCCCTCGACGCCGCCAGGGACGCACTCGTGGCCAAGCTCGCTTGAAGGTGCTCGCCCTCGACTACGGCTCCGCCCGCACCGGCGTCGCCGTGTCGGACCCCACCGGCACCGTGGCCCGGCCGCTCTGCACCGTCGAGCGTGCGGCGAGCCGGGACGGCCTCGCCCGCCTGCGCGAGCTCGTGCGCGAGGAGCGGGCCGAGCGGGTCGTCGTCGGACTGCCGCTGACACTCCGCGGGGCGAGGGGGGCGCAGGCGGAGGAGACCGAGAGCTTCGTCGCCGCCCTCGAGGCCGCGCTCGACGTCCCGGTCGAGACCTTCGACGAGCGCTTCACGACGGTGCTCGCCGGCGCGGGGACCGGCGACGACGCCCGTGCCGCCGCGCACCTGCTCTCGGGCTACCTCGAGTGGACGGTCCGCCGGAGCTGACCCGTCCGACGCCCGAGCAGGCGTACCGGCGCCGGCTCGTCGCGCTGGTCCTCCTCGGGCTCGTCGCCGGCGGCGGCGGATGGGCCGCCTGGGCCGCCGTTCGCGGCGATCACCGGGCCGCTCCGCCCCCGCCGACGACCGTCACGGCTCCGAAGGTGCTGAAGATCCTCTTCCCGGAGGGGTTCACGCGCGCCCAGATGGCCGAGCGCGCAGCGGCGGCCAGCCCGGCGATCACGGCCGCCGCCTACCTCCGGGCGACGGCGTCGTCGGCGTACCCGGGCAAGTTCGCCGGCGACGGGAAGCGCCGCAGCCTCGAGGGGTTCCTCTTCCCCGCCACGTACGAGCTCTTCGAGAACGACTCGGCGGCGACCCTCCGCGACAAGCAGCTCGCCGCGTTCCGGCTGAACTGGGGCGAGGTCGAGCTCGGCTACGCGCGCTCGAAGAACCTGACTCCCTACGACGTGCTGATCATCGCGTCGATGGTCGAGCGCGAGGTCGTCGTCCCGCGCGAGCGGCCGCTCGTCGCCGCGGTGATCTACAACCGGCTTCACCTGCACATGCCGCTCGGGATCGACGCCACCCTGCGCTACGGGCTCGGAATCCCCCCGACGCAGGCGATCACCAAGGACGACCTCGCCTCGAGCTCTCCGTACAACACCCGCAGGTTCCGGGGGCTGCCGCCGACGCCGATCGCGAGCCCGGGGCTCGCCTCGATCCAGGCGGCGGCGCACCCGGCGAAGGTGGACTACCTGTACTTCGTCCGCAAGCCCGACTGCCGCAGCCACTTCTTCACGGCGAGCGTCGACAGGTTCGACGCGTACACGCGGAAGGGGCTGACGAACTGCTGAGCGGGAGCACACGCCTGGTCGGCCTGATCGGCAACCCCGTTGAGCACTCGCTCTCGCCGGCCATCCAGAACGCGGCGTTCGCCGCACGCGGGCTCGACTGGGCGTACCTGCCGCTGCCGGTCGAGGACGGGCGGCTGGAGGATGCGCTCCGCGGCCTGGTCGCCCTCGGGTTCGCAGGCGCGAACGTGACCGCGCCGTACAAGCGCGAGGCGGCGGCGCTCTGCGACACGGAGCTGGCCTCGGTGAACGTGCTCGTCGTCCGCGACGGGCGAATCGAGGGGCTCTCGACGGACACGGCGGTCCTCGAGGGGCTGCCCGCCGAGCGGCCGGTGGTGCTCGGCGACGGCGGGGCGGCGGCCGCCTTCCGGGCGAGCCTGCCGGCGGCGCGGGTGTTCGCCCGGCGGGGCGAGTGGCCCCCGGACGCGGCCGGAGCCGATCTCGTCGTGAACGCGACCTCGGCCCGGGACGAGGTGCTCGTCGAGCTCGGGCCGGGGCAGACGCTCGTCGACCTGCCGTACCCCGAGACGGCGACGGCGACCGCCGCGCGCGAGGCGGGCGCGGCCGTCGTCACCGGCCTCGACGTCCTCGTCGCCCAGGGAGCCGCCTCGTTCGAGCTCTGGACCGGGATGCCCGCGCCCGTCGACGTGATGCGGGCGGCCATCTCGCGGCCATCTCGCTTGCGCGAGATGGCTAGAGAGACATGACACGGGAGCCGTGCACCGGACGTGCTAACCATTTCCCGAGCGAAGTGAGGGAAATGGCCGCATGAGCCTCGAGCTCGTCACCGCCGGGGAGTCGCACGGGCCCGCGCTGGTCGCGGTCCTGAGCGGCCTGCCGGCTGGGCTCGTCCTGGACAAGGGCGCGATCGACGAGGACCTCCGTCGCCGCCAGCAGGGCTACGGGCGCAGCCCGCGGCAGCGGATCGAGACCGACCAGGTCGAGGTGCTGGCCGGACTCAGGCACGGCCGGACGCTCGGTTCTCCCCTCGCGCTCGTCGTCCGCAACTCGGACCACCAGAACTGGGCGTGGGGGATGAGCCCTTGGCCGCCCGAGGGCGAGCCCTCGGGCAAGGGCAAGGAGCCGGTCACGCTACCGCGCCCCGGGCATGCCGATCTGGCCGGCGCCCTGAAGTACGGCCTCGCCGACGTGCGCGACGCGCTGGAGCGTGCGAGCGCCCGGCACACGGCCGTGGTCGTCGCCGCCGGCGCGGTGGCGAAGACCCTCCTCCGGGAGATCGGGATCGAGGTCGCCGGCTCGGTGCTCGGCGACGATCTCGAGGTCCGGGTCGACGAGGCCCGGGCGGAGCGGGACACGGTCGGCGGGATCGTCGAGGTGCGCGCGCGCGGCGTCCCGCCCGGCCTGGGCTCGTATGCCTCCCGCGAGACGCGCCTCGACGCACGGCTGGCCGCCGCGCTGATGGGAATTCAGGCGGTGAAGGGAGTCGAGATCGGCGAGGGCTTCCGCCTCGCCGGCATGCGCGGATCGGAGGCGCACGACGAGATCCGCCGCGACGCGCAGGGCTTGCACCGGGTGACGAATCGGGCAGGCGGGATCGAGGCGGGGGTCTCGAACGGAGAGGAGGTCGTCGTCCGAGCTGCGATGAAGCCCCTGCCGACGCTGATGCGGCCCCTGGGGTCCGTAGACCTGCAGACCGGGCAGGCCGGGGAGGCACTCGTCGAGCGCAGCGACACGGCGGCGGTGGAAGCGCTCGCGGTCGTCGCCGAGGGATCGGTCGCCTTCGAGCTCGCGCGAGCGGCGCGGGAGAAGTTCGGCGGCGACGCCGTGGCCGATTTCGTCGGCGCCTACCGCGCGTACCGGGAGCGGATCGACTGGCAACCGCGCTAGACCGCCACGTCGCGCTCGTCGGCTTCATGGGAGCCGGCAAGACGACGCTCGGCCGGGAGGTGGCCGCTCGCCTCGGGCGGGATTTCGTCGACCTCGACCGCGAGATCGAGCGCGAGCTCCGCCAGTCGATCCCGGAGATCTTCGCCGGCCGGGGCGAAGCCGAGTTCCGCGTGCTCGAGCAGGCGTCCGCGCTCGAGACGCTGAGGCGCAGCAGGCCCGTCGTCGTCGCTCTGGGCGGCGGCGCGGTGACGAGCCCGACGATCCGGAGGGCGCTCGGCGAGCACGCGGTGACGGTCCACGTGGAGGTCGAGCCCGGCGTCGCCTGGGAGCGCATCCGCGGGCTCGACCGACCGCTCGCGCAGGACGAAGGCTCCTTTCGCTCGCTCCACGAGGAGCGCCGGCCGCTGTACCGGGAGGTCGCGGACGCGGTTGCGCGCGACGTGGACGACGTCGTCCTCGCGGCCGCCGGAGTCCACGTGGGGACCGGGTCGCTCGAGCTCCTCGGCGACCTCGTGCCGGGCGAGGGCCCGGTGGCGCTCGTCGCGGACGCACACGTCGCCGGGATCCACGGCATGGACGCCCAGCTCGCGCTCGGCGGACGGCTCGGCTCGACCCACGAGGTGGCGGGGAAGACCGCCGCCGAGCTCGAGCGGCTGTGGCGCTCGCTCCGGCTCGACCGCGGCGGCATCGTCGCCGCCCTCGGCGGAGGCACGACCACCGACCTCGCCGGGCTCGCCGCGGCGACGTACATGCGCGGGCTCGGCTGGGTCGCGGTGCCGACCACGCTGGTCGGCCAGGTGGACGCCGCGATCGGCGGGAAGACGGGAATCGACCTGCCGGAGGCGAAGAACCTCGTCGGTGCGTTCCACTGGCCGGTGCGGACGGTGATCGATCCCGCCCTGCTCGCCACCCTTCCGGGCCCGGAGCGCCAGAACGGGCTGGCCGAGGTCGTCAAGACCGGCCTCCTCGCGGGCGGAGCCCTGTGGGAGCTGCCGGACGAGGCGCTCGTCCGCCGGTGCGCCTCGTTCAAGGCAGCGCTCTGCCTTCGCGATCCCTACGACCGTGGCCCGCGGCACGCGCTCAACCTCGGGCACACCTTCGCCCACGCGCTCGAGTCCGCGTCCGGCTACGAGCTGCCGCACGGCCGGGCGGTCGCGCTCGGCCTCACCGCGGCGCTCAGGCTCTCGGGCCGCGACACGGCGGCCGTCGAGGAGGTGCTCGGACCGCAGCCCGTCGTGGTCGACCGGGCACGGGCGTGGGACGCGCTCCTCCGTGACAAGAAGGGCCGGCTCCGCATCGTCCTGCTCGGGGACGACGGCGCCTACGAGGAGGAGCTCGGGGAAGCCGACGTCCGCGCCGCGCTGGACGCGCTCATCGCCGGATAGGGTCCGGGCGTGCAGATCGAGGTGCTGAACGGAGTGAACCTCAACGAGCTGGGGCGGCGCGACCCGGAGCTGTACGGCGGGCTGAGCAACTCCGAGCTGGAGACGAAGATCTACGAGTGGGCCAACGAGCTCGACCTGCGCGTTCGCTGCCGCCAGACGAACGACGAGGGCCAGTACGTGAACTGGTGTCACGAGGCGCTCGACACCGCCGACGGCGTGGTCGTCAACCCGGCCGCCTGGACGCACTACAGCTACGCGATTCGCGACGCGATCGAGCTCTTCACCGTGCCGGTGGTCGAGGTGCACCTCTCGAACGTGGACGAGCGCGAGGACTGGCGCCGCGTCTCGGTGATCTCCGACCTCGCCGACAAGCGCGTGGTCGGCAAGGGCCCGGAGGGCTACCGCGAGGCGCTCGAGTTCCTGGCGGGCAAGGGGTGAAAGCAGGGGCGCTCACCGCACGGGTCGAGCGTGTGCTGGCGCTGGTCGACGCGCCGCTGCTCGTCACCGCGCCGGCGAACATCGCCTACCTGACCGGCTTGGAGAGCTCGAACGCGGCGCTGCTCGTCGAGCCGGGCCGCGTGCGGCTCTTCACCGACTTCCGCTACCGGGAGAAGGCACGTGGGCTCGGGCTGGAGGTCGTCGAGGTGTCGCGCAACCTCTACGCGGGGATGCCGGCCCACCTCCCCGAGCGGGTCGAGTTCGAGGCCGAGCACCTCGCGTACTCGAGGTGGGCCGCCGTCCGGGACGCGGGAATCGAGCTCGTTCCGCGGCTGGAGCTGATCCAGAGCGTGCGCGCCGTCAAGGAGTCGGGCGAGCTGGACGCCGTCCGCCGCGCCGCCGCGATCACCGACGAATGCTTCACCCGGCTGGCCGAGGAGCGGTTCGTCGGGCGGACCGAACAGGAGCTCGCCTGGTGGATGGACTCGCTGATGCACGAGCTGGGCGCGGACGGCCCTGCGTTCCCGACGATCGTCGCCGCCGCCGCGAACGGCGCATCCCCGCACGCGTCAGCCGGCCGGCAGACGATCGAGGCGGGCACGACCGTCGTCGTCGACGCTGCCGCGAGGCTCGACGGCTACTGCTCGGACTGCACGCGCACGTTCGCGACGGGCGAGCTGCCGGAGGAGCTGGCGCGCTCGTACGAGGTCTGCCTGCGGGCGCAGCGGGCGGCGGTCGAAGCGGTACGGCCGGCGGCGGCAGGGCGCGACGTGGACGCGGTCGCGCGAGACGTCATCGCGGCCGAGGGCCTCGGCGAGCTCTTCGGCCACGGGCTCGGGCACGGGGTCGGGATGGAGGTGCACGAGCAGCCGCGCCTCCGGCCCGAGTCGGTCGACGTGCTCGCCGCAGGGAACGTCTGCACCGTCGAGCCGGGCGTCTACCATCCGGGTCTCGGCGGGATCAGAATCGAGGACCTCGTGATCGTCGGCGAGGACGGGCCCGAGGTGCTCAGCCCGTTCACGAAGGAGCTCGTGGCCGTCAGCTGATACGGGTGGCGAGTCCCAGCGGTAGACGCGCCGCCACGATCCACCGTCCGCCTGCTTCCTCGGCGAGGACAGTCGCCTCCTCCGCGGCGACCTGCACGGGTAGAAGCGGCTCGACGCGCGCGTGCAGGCGGGCGAGGGTCACCTCCAGGTCGGCTTCCTCGACGCCGTCCGCGAGGGTCACGTGCGGGATCACCTCGGCGAACCGACCCTCCCAGTGCGGGAACGGTGGGAACGCCTCCTGGATCGCCTCCGTCAGCAAGCGAAAGGGTCGGGCCGGCTCCGGAGCGAGCCAGACGGCGCGCGGGAACGTCTCCAGGCGCGTGAGCGAGAACTCGAAGCGCTCATGGCGCGCCGCCACCTCGCGCAGCAGGGGGAGCGCGGGGGCGAGCTCGGAGGGCGGGGCGAACGGGTAGAGGAGCGTCACGTGCAGCGGGATCCCGACGTCGGCGAATTCGGGGTAGGAGTCGCGGTAGACGTGCTCGAGCGCCGGTGCGTCGACCACGATCACGACCGCCGTCTCGAGCCGGGCAGCCGGGTCGCGCGCCATCGGTCTTCGATCCTAGTGCCCCGTCGCTGCGCCGGACACGGGTGATCGTTCTGTGCCGAGCGGGCTCGCCGCTACACTGGCCCGCCGATGGCCGAGGTCGTCAACACAAACCAGTTCAAGAACGGGATGCACATCGAGGTCGACGGCGAGCCGTGGCGCATCGTCGAGTTCCAGCACGTCAAGCCGGGGAAGGGCGGCGCCTTCGTGCGGACGAAGCTGAAGGCGCTCGAGTCGGGCGCCGTCGTCGACCGCACCTTCCGGGCCGGGGAGAAGTTCAACCGTGTCCGTACCGAGGTCAAGAACGTCCAGTACCTCTACGACGCGGGCGACGACGTCGTGTTCATGGACGAGGAGAGCTACGAGCAGCTCCACCTCACCCGCGGATCGGTTGAGGAGGCGCTCGAGTTCGTCCTGCCGTCGAGCTCCGTCCAGCTCCTGCTGGTGGACGGGAGCCCGGCCGGCGTGCAGCTCCCCGCCTCGGTCGAGCTCGAGGTGTCGGACACGGAACCGGGAATCCGGGGCGACACGGTCTCGAACGTGACCAAGCCGGCGCGGCTGGAGACGGGCGCGGTCGTCCAGGTGCCGCTGTTCGTCAACGTGGGCGACCGGATCAAGGTCGACCCGCGCGAGAAGCGGTACATCTCCAGGGCCTGACTTCTCGATCCGCCGCCCGCTGGATCTTGCTCTTCCACAGCCGGTGCCTGGCACTCCAGGTGTAACGGTTCCGTGACTCCTCGCCCACAGCCAGTGCCTGGCACCGGCTGTGTGACGATTGGGTGACGACTCCTCCCCGGGGGCGCGCACCGACCCTCCCGAGCGGCGATAGGCTGCCCCTCGTGCCGGCGCTGGTCGACACGACCATCCGTCTCCTCGGACAGGAGCCGCTCGCGGCCGTGTTGCCGACGGCCGCGCAGCTCGACCTCGCCGAGATCCTCGACACGGCGGGCTTCGCGTACCTCGAGGTCTCCGGTGGCGGCTGCTTCGACTCCGCGGTCAAGCGGGGCGTCGAGAGCCCGTGGGAGCGGATCCGCGCGCTGCGCAGCCGGACGAGGACGCCGCTCGCGCTCGCGCTCCGCGGCCGGTTCCTGGCCGGCTCACGGCCCGTCGGCCCGGACTTCGTCCGTCGTTTCGTCGCCTCCGCCGCCGAGAGCGGGATCGACGTGTTCCGCCTCCACGACCCGCTGAACGACGTCACCAACCTGAAGGAGGCGAGCGAGGCGATCACCGCCGCCGAGCGGGAGTTCGACGCCGGGCTGGTCTACAGCGCCGGCCCCTCGGGCGAGACGGAGACGCTCGTGGCCCAGGCACGGCGGCTGCCGGATCTCGGCGCGGCGCGCGTCCTGATCCACGACCCGTCGGGCTCGCTGGAGCCGCACAGCGTCCGCGAGCTCGTCGGGGCGATCCGGGAGGCGAGCGGGCTCCCGGTCGGCCTCTACTGCCAGGGGGCGGGCGGGACCGCGCTCGCGGCCGCGATCGAGGCCGCGCGCGCCGGCGCAGACCTGATCGCCTCTGCCGTGTATCCGGTCGCGCTCGTGCTCCACCGTGCCTCGGGCGAGGCTGTGGCCGCCGCGCTCGCCGGACTTGGTCTCGGCACCGGCGTGGACCCGGATGCGCTCTGGCGGGCCTCGGATCTCGTCGACGAGCACATCGGCGACCAGCCGGTCGCTCCGCTCGCCCCGCGGATCGCCACCCGTGCCGCCGCGCACAGCCTCCCGGCCGGCCTCGTCGCCGCCCTCGACCTCCACCTGCGCGCGCACGGGGCCGGCGAACGCCTCGACGAGGTGATCGCCGAGCTCGATCGCATCCGCGCCGAGGCCGGCTGGCCGCCGCTCGCCGCCCCCATCGGACAGGTGCTCGCCTCCCAGGCGCTGATTCACGTGCTCGCGGCCGAGCGCTACCGGACCGTCGTCGACGAGCTCCGCGACCTCCTGCAGGGGCGCTACGGGACGCCTCCCGCTGAGATCTCGGCCACCGTGCAGCGCGCCGTGTCGCTCCTGTCCGACGGCGGGCCGGTCCCGGACGAGCCGATCGACCTCGACGAGCTGCGCGACCGCTACGACGGGCTGGCCGCCAGCGAGGAGGAGCTGATGCTCGTCGCCCTGTTCGGCGAGGACGCGGAGCCGCTGCTGCGGACGATCCGCGGCCGCGGCCGCGAGGGCTCGCTCGAGGGCAGCGGCCTGGACGCCTCCCGCGCCGACCGGATCCGCGAGGTCGTCCGCATCGTCCAGGACTCCGGGGTCGGCGAGGTCACGATCGAGGACGCCGGCGTGCGCGTGACCGTGCGCCGGACGCCGGAGGCCGGCGAGGCCGTGATCGGCCCCGTCGCCCCCGTCGACGAGGAGGAGACGACCGCGGCAGCGCCCGCGGCCGCACCGTCCTTCCCGGGCGTGGTCCGCGTCGAGGCGCCGATGGTCGGCACCTTCTTCCGCGCCCCCTCGCCCGGCGAGCCCCCGTTCGTCGAGGAGGGCGATCCGATCGGGGCCGGCCAGACGCTCTGCATCCTCGAGGCGATGAAGCTGATGAACGAGGTGAAGGCCGACCAGGACGGCATCGTCCGGCGCATCCACGCGGAGAACGCGCAGCCGGTCGAGTACGGCCAGCTCCTGTTCGAGCTCGAGCCGGTCGACGGCCGTCCGCCCCTCCTCTAGATGTTCACGCGCGTCCTGGTCGCGAATCGCGGCGAGATCGCCGTTCGCGTGATCCGCGCCCTGCACGAGCTCGGAATCGAAGCGGTAGCGGTCTACTCGACCGCCGACAGCGAGGCGCTCCACGTACGGCTGGCCGACCGGGCGGTCTGCATCGGGCCGCCGCCCCCCGCCGAGAGCTACCTGAACATCCCCTCCGTCGTCGCCGCCGCCGAGACGACCGGCTGCCAGGCCGTCCACCCCGGCTACGGATTCCTCGCGGAGCGCCCCGACCTCGTCCGCGCCTGCGCCGACAACGGCCTCGTGTTCGTCGGCCCCGACGCCGAGGTGATGGCGCGGATGGGTGACAAGGTGCAGGCGAAGGCGGCGATGAGGGACGCGGGCGTCCCCCTCGTTCCCGGCACGGAGACCGCGACCACGCTCGCCCAGGCGCGCGAGCTCGCGCCCGAGATCGGCTTTCCGATTCTTCTCAAGGCCGCCGCCGGGGGCGGCGGACGGGGGATGCGCCTGGTCTCGTCGGCGGGCGAGCTCGCCGCCGCCTACGCCACCGCCTCGGCCGAGGCGGACGCTGCGTTCGGCGACGGGAGCCTCTATCTGGAGAAGGCGCTCGCGCCGGCGCGGCACGTCGAGATCCAGGTGCTGGCGGACGGACAGGGCGGCGTCCTCACCCTCGGCGAGCGCGAGTGCTCGATCCAGCGGCGTCACCAGAAGCTGGTGGAGGAGTCGCCGTCGCCCGCGCTCACCCCGGAGACGCGCGAGGAGATGGAGGCGGCCGCCGAGCGCGCCTGCCTGGCGACCGGCTACACGAACGCGGGCACCCTCGAGTTCCTGCTCGGCCCGGACGGCGGCTTCTACTTCATCGAGCTGAACGCCCGACTCCAGGTCGAGCATCCGGTCACGGAGCTCGTCACCGGGATCGACATCGTCCGCGAGCAGCTGCGGATCGCCTGGGGCGAGCCGCTGGCGGCGACGGGGCGTGCGCCCCGCCGGGGCCACGCGATCGAGGTCCGGTTGAACGCCGAGGACCCCGCACACGGCTTCGCGCCGTCGCCGGGGCGGATCGAGCGCCTCCACGCGCCCGGCGGCCCGGGTGTCCGCCTCGACACGTACCTCGAGACGGGTTGCACGATTCCGCCGAACTACGACTCCCTGATCGCCAAGCTGGTCGTGTGGGACGCCGACCGGCGCTGGGCGATCGCCCGCGCGATTCGGGCACTCGAGGAGCTGCAGATCGAGGGTGTCGCCACCACGCGCGCCTTCGCGATCGTCGTCCTGGCGAGCGACGCGTTCCGGAGCGGCGAGTATTCGACCTCCTACGTGGACGAGCATGCCATCCTGCCTTTGCAGAATGGTTGAGCAGCTCGGGCCCGGAGGGACGAGGGCGGCATGACCCTGTCCCGGCGGGCCGCGCGCCGCACGGCGCTCTTTCTCCTCTACCAGTGGGACCTGACCGGGCAGCCGCTCGGGGCGAGCTACGAGGGCGAGATCGACGAGTTCGCGCGCACGCTCGCCGACGCGGTCGCCGCCCACGCCGCGGACCTCGATGCCCGGATCTCTGCCGTCTCCGGGGACTGGCCCGCGCGGCAGCTCGGAACCCTGGAGCGCAACGTCCTTCGCATTGGCGTCCACGAGCTCGAGGAAGGTACGGTCCCGCTCGAGGTGGCGATCGACGAGGCGGTCACGCTGGCGAAGCGGTACGCGTCCGAGGACGCGGGCCGGCTCGTGAACGGCATTCTCGGCCGGATCGCCCGGGAGGCGGCGCAATGAGGCCAGTTCGCTTCGCGAAATCGTTAGGGCGGGAAACGGCATGAGCCTCCAGGAGAAGGTCGACCGGCTCGACGAGCTGCGCCGGAAGCTCGAGGCCTGCGAGTCGCTCGAGGACGCGGTCGACCTGCTGGCCGAGTTCGACGCTGCCGCGAAGGACCTGATCGAGGCGATCGACGAGGCGAAGAGGGAGTCGGATGCACACCCCTGAGGAGCTGAAGGCGCTCGTCGAGGAGGCGCTCGAGCGGCTGGAGCTGTGGCCCGAGCTGGACGGCCAGCGGGAGTCGGCCCGGTACGCGCTCGTCGAGATGGGCGGCAAGCGGATCAGGCCGGTGATCTCGCTCGCGGTCGGGGAGGCGCTCGGCGTCGCGCCCGACCGGGTGCTGCCGGCCGGGCTCGCCGTCGAGATGGTGCACAACTTCTCGCTCGTCCACGACGACCTGCCCGCGCTCGACAACGACTCCGAGCGCCGCGGCAAGCCCAGTGTCTGGGCCGCGTACGGGGAGGGGAAGGCGCTGCTCGCCGGCGACGCGCTGCTCGCAGAGGCGTTCCGGCTCGCCTGCTCCTATCCGTCGCCCCGTGTCGCCCGCGAGCTCGCCGAGGCGACGCTCGGAATGATCGGGGGGCAGTACCTGGACACGATGGAGCCGGACGCCGACCTCGAGACCGTCCACCGGCTGAAGACCGGCTGCCTCTTCTACGCCTCGGTCACGCTCGCGCTCTGGGCGGCGGAGGTGCCGGAGGGCGAGCAGCGGGCGTGGCGCGACTTCGCCGGCGAGCTCGGCCTCCTCTTCCAGGTCGTGGACGACATCCTCGATGCCGACGGCTACGTGCTCGCCGAGGGAGTCGACGCCGCACGTGCCCGCGCCGACCGATCCGCCTCGCGCGCGCTCGCGCTCCTGCTCGAGATCCCGGCCGACACGTCCGTTCTCTCGGAGGTCGTCTCCGGCCTGGCCGTCCGGACCGCCTGACGCCGTGGCGAGGAGACGGCTCGACCTCCTGCTGGTCGAGCGCGGGCTCGCCGAGAGCCGCGCACAGGCCCAGGCGCTCATCCTGGCCGGCCTCGTCCCGGGGCACTCGAAGGCGGGCGAGCAGGTCGACGAGGCGGCGACGCTCGTGGTCGAGCGCGGAGCGCGCTTCGTCTCCCGAGGAGGCGAGAAGCTCGCCCACGCGCTCGATGCATTCGGTGTCGACCCGGCCGGGCTCGACTGCCTCGACGTGGGCGCCTCGACCGGGGGCTTCACCGACGTCCTGTTGCAGCTGGGGGCTGCCCGGGTGGTCGCGCTCGACGTCGGCCACGGCCAGCTCCATCCCCGGTTGCGCCAGGATGCCCGGGTGACCGTGCTCGAGCGGGTGAACGCCAGGGCGATCGAGAGGCTGCCGTTCGCCCCGCAGCTCGTCGTCTGCGACGTCTCCTTCATCTCGGTCCGGAAGGCGCTGCCCCCGGCGCTCGGCCTGGCCGCGCCCGGGTGGCAGGCCCTCGTCCTCGTCAAGCCGCAGTTCGAGGCCGGGCGCCGCGAGGTGGGTAGGGGCGGGGTCGTCACCTCGCGCGAGACGCGGGCGAGAGTGGTGCGAGAGGTCGCCGAGGCGGCTCTCGGCTGGAATGCGGAGACGGCCGGCGTCGTAGACTCGGGTCTGCCCGGCCCGAAGGGAAACCGTGAGCTCTTCCTCCACCTCGTCCACCGCCGAGGGGCGGCCCTCCACGACGACCTCGACCGCTGGATCGATGCAGCCGTCGGCTGACCGGGTTCGCCGGATCGTCGCGGTCAGCCACGGCGACCCGAGGGTGGTCGGCGACGCGCTCGCGCGCTTGGAGGTGATCGCCGCCGGAGCAGGCGTCGAGATCGTCGACGGAGACGACGTCGACCTGGCGGTCGTCCTCGGCGGCGACGGAACGATGCTGCGGGCGCTGCACCGCTTCCTCGGAGCGCCCGTGCCGGTGATCGGGGTCAACTTCGGCCGGGTCGGGTTTCTGTCGGCGATGGGCCCGGAGACGATGGAGGCCGGCCTCGCGCGGGCGTTCGCAGGCGAGCGGAGGGTGGTCGAGCTGCCGACGCTGGACGTCAACGTGGACGGAACCGCCGCTGTCGCGATCAACGACGTCGTCTGCGCAACCTCGGCCATCGGCCGCATGGTCGAGCTCGAGTGGTCGGTCGGCGGGGAGGAGCTCGGCGTCCAGCCGTGCGACGGGGTGATCTGCGCGAGCCCGACCGGATCGACCGCGTACAACCTCTCGAGCGGGGGGCCGGTGCTCGTGTGGGGCCTCGACGCGATGGCGGTCACGTTCGTCTCTCCACACTCGCTGAAGGCGCGGCCGCTGGTCGTCCCCAGGGGCCTGGAGCTCGTCGTCCGCAACGTCACGCGCAACGCTCCGGCGCAGACCATCGCGGACGGCATGGCGATCGGCGAGCTGCCGCCAGGTCGCGAGGCCACCGTAGCGCTCGGCGACCGCCGCGCGCTGCTGGCCCTGCTTCCCGAGATGACCTTCTTCCACCGCTACCGCGACACCTTTGCTTCGTAGCCTTCGTATCGAGAACCTCGTCCTGATCCGCGAGGCGGAGCTGTCGTTCGCGCCCGGTCTGAACGTGGTCACCGGCGAGACCGGGGCGGGGAAGACCATCTTCGCCCAGGCGATCGGGCTCCTGCTCGGCGCGAAGGGCGACGCCGCCCACGTCGGTCCCGGCGCGGCCGAGTCGTTCGTCGAGGCGGAGCTCGACATCCCCGAGGGTCTCCTCGACGAGGAGCTGGGAAGGCTCGCCGACCTGCGGCCGGAGGACGAGGACGGCGTCGTCCTGGCGCGACGGATCGGGGCCGAGGGACGGACCCGCGCCTACGCATGGGGTCGAAGCGCGGCGCGCGAAGACGTCGCCGCGCTCGGCGAGCGGCTCCTGTCCATGTCCGGCCAGTTCGAGCAGCGCCGGCTCGCCAGGGCCTCGTACCAGCTGGCCGTGCTGGACTCGTTCTGCGGCGAGCCGCAGGCACGCCGGCGCGCGGAGGCGAGGATCGCCTGGCGCGAGCTCGCGGCGGCCGGCAGGCGGCACGACGAGCTGACGCGGGATGCCGCGGCGGCCCGGGCGAGGCTGGCCGAGCTCCGGGCGCTGGTCGAGGACACCGACGGCATGGCACCCGGGCAGGAGGACACGCTACGCGAGGAGCGGGAGCGCCTCAGGCACGTGACCGAGCTCGTCCAGGGTGCAGGCGCCGCCGCCGAGGCGCTCGATCCCGAGGAGGGCGAAGGGGCGGCCGGCCTGACCGCTGCCGCCGAGCGGGCGCTCGCTCCGGTTGAGCAGCTCGCTCCCGAGCTCCGCGAAGCGGCAGACGAGCTCCGGGACGCCGAGCTCCGGCTGCGGGAGGCGGCGAGCGCGCTCAGGTCGTTCCTCGCTTCGCTCGAGGCCGACCCCGGCCGGGTCGAGGAGGTGGAGCGTGAGCTCGACCGGATGGCCGAGGCGCGCCGCCGGTTTCGGTGCTCGTCCTACGACGAGCTGCTCGGCCGCGCGGAGGAGGCGAAGGCGGAGCTGGTCGCGCTCGATCGGGGGCTCGACCCGGTCGCGGCCGCCGGGGAGGCGCTTGCCGCGGCGGAAGCCCGCGTGGGCGAGCTGGCGGCGGCGCTCCGGAAGGCGAGGCAGGCGGCTGCGGGCCCGTTCGCCGAGGCGGTCGCGGCCGAGCTGGCGGGGATGGGGATGGGGGAGGGCGAGTTCACCGTCGAGCTCCGCGCTCGGGCGGCAGGGCCGGCGGGCGCCGACGAGGCCGCGTTCCTGATCCGGCCGAACGCGGGGCTGCCGCTCGCTCCGGTCGCCGAGACCGCCTCGGGCGGCGAGCTCTCCCGGATCGCGCTCGCGATCGCCGCCGTCGGCGGCGGGGAGACGATGGTCTTCGACGAGATCGACGCCGGGATCGGGGGGACGACGGCGCACGGCGTCGCCGACACGCTCGCCCGCCTCGCCGGACGGACGCAGGTTATCGCGATCACCCACCTGCCTCAGATCGCGAGCCGCGCGGACCGGCATTTCCGGGTCGAGAAGATCCCGGGCGACCCCACTCACACGCGGATCCAGGAGCTGTCCCCGGACGAGCGCAGGGACGAGATCGAGCGTATGCTCGGCGGCCGTGACTTCCTTGCCGTTCTCGCCGAGGGCGAGAATCGCTGACCGACGATGATCCGCTCCGTGCGCACAGCCTCCACCTCTCGCCCGCGCAGCGGTGGAGAGCTCATCGAGTTCACCGGCTCGGCGAAGCTCGACCGGCGGACGAAGCGACTCGTCCACAGGCTGGGCGAGGGCGATGTGGCGATCGTCGACCACGCCGATCTCGACCGCGTCACCGCCGAGGAGCTGCTCGAGACGGGCGTCCGCGTGGTGCTGAACGTCGCCGAGTCGCTGTCCGGCCGCTTCCCCAACCCGGGCCCGCTGCTGCTCGTCCGCGGCGGTGTGACGCTGATCGACGCGCCGGGTGCGCCGCTCTTCGAGGAGGTCGCGGAGGGCGACGAGCTGACCGTGCGAGGCGCGACCGTGTTTCGGAACGGGACGTTCCTGGCACACGGCCGTGCCCGCCGCGAGCACGAGCTGGAGCGCGCGCTCGCCGAGCAGCGGGGCCGGGTGACCGAATCGCTCGCCGACTTCGCCGAGAACACGCTGCGGCACCTGAAGGCGGAGGGCGGCCTCCTCGCCGAGGGGATCGACTTCCCGGCGCTGAAGACGCGGTTTCGCGACCGGCACGCGCTGGTCGTCGCGCGCGGGCCCGGGCACAAGCGCGACCTTCGCATCGTCAGGCCGTACGTCCGCGACTTCAGGCCGGTGCTCGTCGGCGTCGACGGCGGCGCCGACGCGCTGATCGAGGCCGGGTACCGGCCAGACGTGATCGTCGGCGACATGGACTCCGTGTCCGACGCCGCCCTCCGATGCGGAGCGGAGCTGCTCGTGCACGCCTACCGTGGCAACGGGCATGCGCCGGGGGCGGCGCGCGCCGCCGCGCTCGGGCTGCCACACGTGGTCGTGCCGGCGATGGGGATCAGCGAGGACGTCGCGATGCTGCTCGCGTACGAGAAGGGGGCGGAGCTGATCGTCGCGGTCGGCACCCATTTCAACCTGATCGAGTTCCTGGAGCGGAACCGAGCCGGCATGTCGTCCACGTTCCTGACCCGGCTCCGGGTCGGCGAGATCCTGGTCGATGCGAAAGGCGTGTCGCGGCTCGTCTCGCGCCGGGTCGGGCTCTGGCCGCTCGCCGCGCTCGGCACGACCGGGCTCGGCGCGCTCGTCGTCGCGGTTCTCGCCTCCCCGGGCGTCCGGCACCTGATCGAGCTGATCGTGCTCCGGCTCCGCGACTGGCTCGGCATCGGCTGAGCGGCACGAGGCCCACCGGCCCGCGGGGCCGACCGGTCCGCACGTCCGGCCGGTTCCGCGCCACGGAGCGCCGCGCGGGCTGCCGTCCGCCCGGATCCGGGGCTCGCAGGTACCCCCGACCTCCTCCCCGATGCGATCGTAGCGGGGAAAATCGCGTGCGTGGGAAACGTGATCGCGCCGAAAGGGAGACAAGGGCGGGGGCGACGCCGATGAGGATGTCCGCGACCGGCGAGCTCTTCGCGGCCCGCCAGGATGCGTGGGAGTTCGTCGCCGAGCCCTTCAACCTGCCGGACTGGTGGCCGGGCGCGGCCGGCGTACGGCCCGACCGGCGCGGGTCGGCCGCCGGGGCGCGCTGGCAGGTGATCGGCGGACGGGAGCCGACGCTCTTCCGCCGCCCGGAGGCGGCCGGGACGCTCGTCGTCACCGCATCCGACCGGCCGTCCCTGTTCGCGTTCCACCTGGCCGCCGACCGGCTCGACGTGCGAGTCGAGCTCGAGGCGACCGCGCCGGACCGCACCCGCGCGACGCTCACCGTCGAGGGCCCCTGGCTCCTCAGCAGTCGCCGGACCCTGGCGAGGAGGGCACTCGGAAGGCTGCGTGCCCTGTGCCAGACTGCGGCGGCCCCCTGACCGCCGATGTTCGATCTCCGCTACCACGTCGCGTCGCTGGCTGCCGTCTTCCTCGCCTTGATCATCGGGATCGTCGTCGGCGTCGGCATCTCCGGCAAGGGCTTCGTCTCGGACAGCGAGCGTTCCCTGTTCAACGAGCGCATCGCCGACCTGAAGAGCCGTCTCGACTCGGCGACGAAGCGGGGGACCGACCTGGCGCGCGCGCAGCGCGCCGCCCAGACGTTCGTCGCCGAGACCTACCCGGCCGTGATGAGCGGGAGGCTCGCCGGCGCGCGGGTCGTGCTCGTCTTCGCCGGACCGGTCGACGGCCGCGTGCGATCCCTGGTCGAGCAGACGCTAGGCGACGCGGGCGCCGACCCGCCGCTGCGGGTGGAGGCGCTGAAGCTCCCGATCGACCCGCAGGTGCTGCGGCGCGCGCTCGCGAAGCGCCCCGTGCTGGCCGCCCTCGCGACCCCGAAGAAGATCGAGGACCTCGGCCGGCGGCTCGGCGCCGAGCTCGTGTCCGGCGGCCCGGGCGTGCTGTGGAAGCTGCTCTCCGCGAGCCTCGTCGAGGAACGATCCGGGAACGAGGCACCACCGGCGGACGCGGTCGTGATCTCGAGGAACGTCGCGCCCCAGGGCGGCTCGACCGCCCGTTTCCTGGCCGGCTTCTACGAGGGTCTCGGCGGCTCGGGCGTGCCGGCCGCCGGCGTCGAGGTCAGCCGCCCGCACTGGAGCGCGGTCGAGGCGTTCGCGAAGCACGACCTCTCGACGGTGGACGACCTCGACACCCAGTCGGGCAGGCTGGGGCTGGCGCTCCTCCTCGACGGCGCCGCGCCGGGCCAGTACGGAGTGAAGCCGACCGCCGGCGACGGGGTGCTGCCGCCGATCCCCGCCGGCTGACCCGCAGCGCGTGGACGGCTCCCCGACGATCCTGATCGCAGCCCGCGACGAGGCGGGCCGCGTCGGCGCGACCGTCACGGGGGCGCGCGAGCGGTTCCCCGGCGCCGAGGTGATCGTCGCCGACGACGGCTCGCGGGACGGGACCGCCGCCGAGGCCGAGGCGGCAGGCGCGCGCGTGCTGCGACTGCCGCGGCGGGGGAAGGGCCAGGCGCTCGCGCTCGCCGAGCGTGCGGCCGCCGCCGGGCCGCTGCTCCTCTGCGACGCCGACCTCGCCGGCGACCTCCGCCCCCTGCTCGAGAGCCGGGCCGAGCTCGCGGTCGCCGCCTTTGCCCGCAGGCAGGGCGGGGGATTCGGGCTCGTCAAGGGAACCGCTCGACTGCTGCTCCGCCTCGCGACGGGCCGGGAGCTCCGCGAGCCGCTCTCGGGCCAGCGAGCGGTTTCCGCCGTCGCGCGCCCCCGTTGCTTCCCGCCCTCGGCGGGCTTCGGCTGCGATGCGCGGATGACGCTCGACGCCCTCCGCGCAGGCCTGGAGGTCGAGGAGGTCGAGCTGCCGCTCGCCCACCGGGCCACGGGTCGCGACCTCGGCGGATTCCTGCACCGGGCCCGGCAGCTCCGCGATCTCCTGCTTGCCTTCGGCCCCCAGGCGACGAGCTACCGGGGGCTCCGCCTTCCGCTCGTCGGCTGGGTGGTGGGCGTCCTCGAGCCGCGCGTCGCGCCGGTGGCGGCGATCGGCCTCGCGGACGACGTGCTCGGAGGCCCCGAGCGCGGCTTCGCCGGTCACCTTCGCGCCGGAGCCACGACCGGGGTCCTCAAGCTCGTCGGCATCCCGCTCGCCGGCCTCCTCGCCACCCGCAGGCCCTCCGGCGCGCTCCTCGTCGGCCTCGCCGCCAACGCGCTGAACCAGCTCGACACGCGTCCCGGCCGGGCCCTGAAGGCCTACCTGCTCGCCGCGCTGCCGCTGGGAGCGCCGCTCCTGCCCGCCGTCATGCTCGCTCCGTACGATCTTCGCGAGATGGCCATGCTCGGCGACTCGGGAGCGAACGCGCTCGGCGCCATGCTAGGGTTGAGTTCCGTGGATCGTTTCACGGGGCGGAGGCGCTGGCTGGCGATCGGGGCGCTGGCCGGGCTGAATCTTCTCGGCGAAGTCACGTCTCTCGGCACGCTGATCGAGCGCGCGCCGGTGCTCCGGGCCTTGGATTCCCTGGGTCGGAGCGACGCGTGAGCATTCGCCGTAGGCTCGACGGAGGCGAACAATGAGCGGAGGCGGCGGCTTTGCCGGCGCCGGAGCGGGGGGCGCGACCAAGTACGTCTTCGTCACCGGCGGGGTCGTCTCGTCCCTCGGCAAGGGGATCACCGCCGCGTCGCTCGGCCGGCTGCTGAAGGCGCGCGGGCTGAAGGTCGACGTCAAGAAGTTCGACCCCTATCTGAACGTCGACCCCGGCACGATGAGCCCGTTCCAGCACGGCGAGGTGTTCGTCACCGAGGACGGTGCCGAGACCGACCTCGACATCGGCCACTACGAGCGCTTCCTCGACCAGAACCTCTCCCGGAACGCCAACCACACCGCGGGGGCGATCTGGGACCGCGTCCTCCGCCGAGAGCGCAAGGGCGACTATCTCGGGAAGACCGTCCAGGTGATCCCGCACATCACCGACGAGATCAAGGAGCGGATCCGGCGCTCGGCCGAGCAGTCCGGCTGCGACGTCGTGATCTCCGAGATCGGCGGAACCGTCGGAGACATCGAGTCGCTGCCCTTCCTCGAGGCGATTCGCCAGTTCCGCCGCGAGGCCGGCCACGAGAACGTTCTCTACGTCCACGTCACCCTCGTACCCTTCGTGGAGTCCGCAGGCGAGCTGAAGACGAAGCCGACGCAGCACTCCGTCAACGAGCTACGGCGCATCGGTATCCATCCGGACGTCGTCGTCTGCCGCTCGCGCGACGTGCTCTCTCCCGACGTCCGCGACAAGATCGCCCTCTTCGCCGACGTCGAGCCGGACGAGGTGATCGCGAACGAGGACGTCTCCGATGTGTACCTGGTGCCGGCCGCCCTCCAGGCGCAGGGGCTGGACACGCTCGTCTGCGAGAAGCTCGGCCTGGAGGCCGGCCCCGCCGACCTCGGCGAGTGGCTCGACCTCACCGAGCGGATCCGCCAGCGCGAGACGGAGGTGACGATCGGCCTCGTCGGCAAGTACGTCAAGCTCCACGACGCCTACCTCTCGGTGCACGAGGCGCTCAAGCACGCAGGCATCCATCACGCCTGCCACGTCCGGGTGCGCTGGGTGGACGCCGAGGGAATGTCGCTCGATGAGGCGCGGCGCGAGCTCGAGGCCGTCGACGGCGTGCTCGTCCCGGGCGGGTTCGGCTCGCGCGGCTGGGAGGGGAAGATCCTCGCGTGCCGCGTCGCGCGCGAGCACGGGATCCCGTACCTCGGGATCTGCCTCGGGATGCACGTCGCCGTCTCCGAGTTCGCCCGCCACGTGGTCGGGCTGGAGGGCGCGAACTCGACCGAGATGGACCCGGAGACGCCGTTTCCCGTGATCGACCTGCTGCCGGAGCAGAAGGAGGTCGAGGACCTCGGCGGGACGATGCGCCTCGGCGCGCAGGCGGTCGAGATCGCGGAGGACACGCGCACCCAGGAGGCCTACGGCGAGCCGGTGATCCACGAGCGCCATCGCCACCGCTACGAGGTGAACAACCACTACCGGTCTCAGATCGTCGACGCCGGCCTCGTGGTCTCGGGAACGTTCCAGGAGGGACGCCTGGTCGAGATCGTCGAGCTGCCCGACCACCCCTGGTTCGTCGCCAGCCAGTTCCACCCCGAGTTCAAGTCGCGGCCGACGAGGCCGGCGCCGCTGTTCAGGGAGTTCGTCGGCGCCGCGCACGACCGGGCGCTTGCCCGCGGCCGCGTCACCGCCGCCGCGTCGTAGCCTACGATCGCGCGCGATGGGCGCGCTCGACCTCTTCCTCGACCTCGCCGCGCTGCCGTCGCCTCCCGGCGAGGAGCGCGCGGTCGCCGACCGCGTGGCGGCCGAGCTGCGGAGCCTCGGCCTCGACGTCGACGAGGACGCCGCCGGCGCCGAGGCCGGCTGGACGGCCGGAAACCTCCACTGCCGCCTGGAGCCGAGCGCCGAGGGGACGCCGCTCTTCCTGTGCTCGCACCTCGACACCGTGCCGCCGACGGGCCCGATCGAGCCGGTGGTCGAGGACGGCGTCGTCAGGAACGCCGCCGGGACGATCCTCGGCGCCGACGACAAGTCCGCGGTCGCCGTCATGGTCGAAGCCGCCCGGCGGGTCCTCGAAGAGGGGCGGGCGCACGCCGGCCTGGAGCTGGTCTTCACCCCGAAGGAGGAGGTCGGCCTGCGCGGCGCCCAGGCGTTCGACTGCAGCCGTCTCGCGGCCCGCGTCGGCTACGTCTACGACCAGGCGGGCCCGATCGGCGAGATCGTCCTCGGCGCGCCACACTCGGTGACGATCGAGGTCGCGTTCGCCGGGCAGGCGGCTCACGCCGGGATGGCGCCCGAGGAGGGACGGTCTGCGATCGCCGCCGCGGCGAGGGCGATCGCAGACATGCGGCTCGGGCGGCTCGACGACGAGACCTCGGCGAACGTCGGCGTGGTCTCCGGCGGGGTGGCGCGGAACATCGTGCCCGACCGCTGCTCGTTCAGCGCCGAGGCGCGCTCCCACGACCAGGGCACGCTCGCAGGGGTGGTCCAGGAGATCCTCGACGCATGCTCGTTCGCGGCCTCGCTCACCGGGTGCGACGTCGAGACCGAGGTCGAGCGCGGGTTCCACGGCTACCGGTTCCGGCGCGACGACGAGCCGGTGCGGCTCGCGCGCGCGGCGCTCGAGCGTACGGGCCGCGAGCCCGTCTACGCGCTCTCGGGGGGCGGCGCTGACGCGAACGTCTTCAACATGCGCGGCCTCGCCTGCGTGAACCTCGCGAACGGGATGGCCGAGATCCACAGCCCGCAGGAGCACATCGCCGTCGCCGATCTCTCGGCGATGGTCGAGGTGACGCTCGCGCTCGTCGAGGAGGCGCGTGCCGCTTAGCCTCAGGCGGGGCGTCGTCACCGCGGTGCTCGAGCGGCACGACGGGCTGGCGCGGCTCGAGGTGGACGGCACGCCGTGCGTCGCCTACCCGAGGCTGACCGGCCCCGTCGCGCTCGGCGACGAGGTGATCGTGAACGTCCAGGCACGGGAGCTCGGTCTCGGGTCGGGCGGATTCGACGTCCTGTACGCGAACCTGACCCGGGGCCTGGGGCTCGCCCCGGAGACGGCCGCGCACGTGATGAAGCTTCCGTACTCCCCCGGCCAGGCGGCCGCGCGCCACGCCGAGGAGGACGGCGGCCTCGCAGGGTCGCTCGATGGCATGCCCGTCGTCTGCTGCTCGCTGCACGGCCAGGTCTCGCCCGTCTGCGCCGCTCTCGCCGGCCTGCGGGTCGCGTACGTGCAACTCGAGGGCGGCGCGCTGCCGCTCGCGCTCTCCGACACCGTACGAGCGCTGCGGGCGGAGGGCCTCGTCGCCGGCACCGCGTCCGCCGGGGCGTGCTTCGGAGGAGACGCCGAGTGCGTCACGCCGTGGTCGGCGCTCGCCTGGGCAAGGGGCTCCGGCCACCACGTGGCCGTGTGCGCGATCGGCCCCGGGATCGTCGGCACTGCGTCGCGCCTCGGGCACGGCGGCCTCGCGGCGGCAACGGCGGCCAACGCGGCTCTCGGGCTCGGCGGCCGGCCGGTGCTCGCCGCGCGCGTCTCCTCCGCCGACCTCCGCGAGCGGCACCGGGGCCTCTCCCACCACACGCAGGCCGTTCTCGACCTCTGCCTCGGCGGCGTGCTCGTCGCCGGCGACGAGCACGCCGGCGGCTGGCGCGAGGCGTGCGAGAGCCTGCCGCTCGAGCACATGGGGCGCGGGCCGGACGAGGACCCGTCGTTCTTCGCAGCCGCCTATGCGGCCGGGCGGCTCGCGCGGGAGCTCGTCGCGTGAAGCCGGACGACGTGCGGACCGTGTACGACGGGCGACTGGTCTCGGTCACGGTGGAGCGGTGGGGCGACCACGAGCGGGAGATCGTCGAGCACCCGGGCGCGGTCCCGAGGCGATCCCGTGCAGGTCGGGAGGCGGCGAAGCGGTAAGGTCTGCCCGCTTCCGATGAAGGTCGGCGTCGTCAAGGAGATCAAGCCCGACGAGTACCGCGTCGCGCTCACGCCTGCCGGTGCGCGCGAGCTCGTCCAGCGGGGACACGAGGTGATGGTCGAGACGACGGCAGGGGAGGGAAGCGCGTTTTCCGACGCCGTGTACGAGGCCGTCGGGGCGCGAATCGCGGCGGTGGAGCAGGTGTGGGCCGAGACAGAGATGGTGCTCAAGGTCAAGGAGCCGCTCGCCGTCGAGTACCCGCGGCTGCGGGCCGGCCAGGTCCTCTTCACCTACCTGCACCTGGCCGCGAGCAGGGAGCTGACCGAGGCGCTCGTCGCCAGCGGTGCGGCCTGCGTCGCGTACGAGACCGTCGAGGCTGCGAACGGCGCGCTCCCCCTCCTCGCTCCGATGAGCGAGATCGCCGGGCGGCTCGCCGCACAGGCCGGCGCGTACTTCCTCGAGAAGCCGCTCGGCGGGCGCGGGCTCCTGCTCGGCGGCGTCGCCGGGGTCGCCCCCGGGAGGGTGCTCGTGATCGGCGGCGGGATCGTCGGCTACAACGCCGCCGTGATCGCGATCGGCCTCGGAGCGAGCGTCACCATCCTCGAGCGCTCGATCGACCGGATGCGCCACCTCGACGAGATCCTCTCGGGCCGGGTGAGCCTGGTGATGTCGTCCACGCTCCAGATCGAGGAGTCGATCCGGGAGGCGGACGTGGTGATCGGCGCGGTCCTGATCCCGGGTGCGAAGGCGCCGAAGCTGATCACGCGTCCGATGCTCGGCGAGATGAAGAGCGGCACCGTCTTCTGCGACGTCGCGATCGACCAGGGGGGCTGTGCCGAGACCTCGAAGCCGACGACCCACAGCGCGCCCGTCTACGTGGTCGACGGCGTGACCCATTACTGCGTCGCAAACATGCCGGGCGCCGTGCCCGTCACCTCGACCAATGCGCTGACGAACGCGACCCTCCCGTACGTGGAGGCGATCGCCGACCACGGGTTGGCCGACGCCGTCCGGCGCGACTCCGGGCTCGCGCGCGGCGTGAACGTGCTCGCCGGAACGGTCACGCACGAGGCCGTAGCGGAGGCACACGGCCTCGAGCACGCGCCGCTCGCGGAGATGCTGCCGCCCGCGCCCGGCTGACGAGCGGGAATCTAGGTCTGACCGGCGCGCGAGTCAGGATCGCGCGTCGGCGAGATCCGCACGACCAGTGCCGTCACCGCCGCTGCGAGCCCGACCACGCAGACCACGAAGGCCGCGAGGCCGAGGATGTCGAGGACGGTATGCACCCCGCTCGTAGAATAGCCGTGTGGGGTCTCGCTGCCCAGCCGTCCACCGATCTCCCCGGGAGGCCCACTGCCCCGTGCGTGCGTGATCGTGCTCGATGCCGTGGGCGCCGGGGCGCTTCCGGATGCGGCCGAGTTCGGAGACGAAGGATCGGACACGCTCGGGAACGTCGCCCGGGCGGTCGGGGGTCTCGACCTGCCCAATCTCGAGGCGCTCGGGCTCGGCAACGTCGAGGAGCTCGAGGGCTGCCCGCCGCAGGCGGGCGCACCGGCGGTCGCCGGGCGACTGATCGAGCGCTCCAAGGGAAAGGACACGACGCTCGGCCACTGGGAGCTGATGGGCATCGTCACTGCGCACTCCCTGCCGACGTATCCGCACGGATTTCCGCACGACGTGATCGACCCGTTCATGCACCGCACCGCGCGGGGCGTGCTCGGCAACAGGCCAGCGTCGGGCACCGACATCATTCAGGAGCTCGGCGAGGAGCATCAGGAGACCGGTAAGTGGATCGTGTACACCTCCGCCGACTCCGTCTTCCAGGTCGCCGCGCACGAGGAGACGATCCCGCTCGAGGAGCTGTACGAAGGCTGCCGTGTCGCCCGTGAGATCCTCGCCGGCAAGCACGCGGTCGGCCGGGTGATCGCCAGGCCGTTCGTCGGCGAGCCGGGCAACTACGAGCGGACCGCGAACCGGCACGACCTCTCGCTCGAGCCGCGGCGCCCGAACTACCTGACGCTGGTGCGCGAGGCGGGCGCGACCGTCCACGGCGTCGGCAAGATCGGCGACATTTTCGCCGGCCAGGACATCGACGAGAGCCACCCGACCCGCTCGAACGTCGAGGGGATCACGATGACGGAGGAGCTGCTCCAGACGATCGACGAGGGCTTCGTCTTCGTCAACCTGGTCGAGACCGACATGCTCTGGGGCCACCGGAACGACCCGATCAACTTCCACCGGTGCCTCCAGGACTTCGACCGCCGGCTGCCCGACATCCTCGAGGCGCTCCGCCCGGGCGACCTCCTGATCCTCACCTCCGACCACGGCTGCGACCCGACCACTCCCTCCACCGACCACTCCCGCGAGCACGCACTCCTGCTCGCCTACGTGCACGGCAAGAACGCCGACGGGCGGCGACACGAGGGGGAGTTCGCCGACGTCGGCGCGACCGTCAACGCCTGGCTCGGCGGGAAGGCGCCCGGGCGCCGCCTGCCGGGTCAGCCGATCGTCGAATGACCGCTCCTCGCGCTTCGCGCGAGCTCGCTTACGCGGGGGGAACGGCCGGTTCCCCCCGCGAGCCCCCCTCCCCGAGCAGGCCGCACCCCTGTTACCGGTGGTGGGCCGCGCCCGCCAAGTCGGTCGCGGCCGCGAAAATCCGACGACGAGCCGACCGGACTGGCACATGAGCGCGCTGAACAACCCGGCGCTCGTGCGGGAGGAGTACGCGGACGAGGCCAGGCTCGCGCGCAGAGCTGCCGTTCAGGGAACATCCACGGGGCCGAACGCTCGCGACGTCGCGTTCGAGGCGGTCGCCGAGGGGGATCCGCGCCGCGTGCTCGAGGTGGGACCCGGCCAGGGCGAACTGGCCGGGCGGATCGCGGGCGAGCTCGGCGCGGAGGTGTACGCCGTCGACCAGTCGCCGCGGATGGTAGAGCTGACCCGGGATCGAGGCGTGGAGGCGATCGTCGGCGACGTGCAGGACCTCCCGTTCGCCGACGGTGCGTTCGACTGCGTCCTGGCCGCCTGGGTGCTCTTTCACGTGCCCGACCTGAATCGGGCCCTGCGTGAGGTTCGGCGCGTCCTCCGGCCCGGCGGGCGGCTGGTGGCGGCCACGAACAGCCAGCGCACGCTTGCGGAGCTCTGGGATCTCGTCGGCTATGTCCCCGAGTACATTTTCAGCGCGGAGAACGGCGAGTGGCCGCTGCTCCGGCACTTCACGGTCGTCGGGCGCAGGGACGTGCGCGGCGCGATCACGTTTCCCGACCGAGAGGCAGCGCACGGCTTCGTCAGCGCAAGCATCAACGCCCGCCACCTAGCGGACAACCTTCCGTTCTTCGACGGGCCGCTCGTTTGCTCGCGGCACGTCGCCGTCTTCGTCTGCACGCCGTGATCCGTGCTGCCGAGCTGATCGAGCGCAAGCGGGACGGAGGCCAGCTGGCCGCCGAGGAGATCCGCGAGCTCGTGCTCGGCTACGTACGGGACGAGGTTCCCGAGTACCAGATGGCCGCCTTCCTGATGGCCGTGTATTTCAAGGGCCTCTCGGGCGCCGAGACGCACGCGCTCACCGACGCGATGATCGCGAGCGGCGAGACGATCGACCTGGGAGCGGCGCTCGGCCGGCGCTGCGTCGACAAGCACTCGACCGGGGGCGTGGGCGACAAGACGTCGATCGCGATCGGGCCGATCGTCGCCGCCTGCGGGGTTCCGTTCGGCAAGATGAGCGGCCGCGGGCTCGGCCACACGGGGGGCACGATCGACAAGCTGGAGGCGATCCCCGGCTACAGAGTCGAGTTGAGCACCGAGGAGTTCGTCGCGCAGGTACGCGAGATCGGCCTCGCGGTGATCGGCCAGAGCGCCGACCTGGTCCCCGCCGACAAGCGGATCTACGCCCTACGCGACGTGACCGCGACCGTGGACAACATCTCGCTGATCGCGGCCAGCATCATGTCGAAGAAGCTCGCCGGCGGCGCCGATGCCGTCGTCCTCGACGTGAAGGTCGGAGACGGAGCGTTCATGAAGACGCTCGAGGACGCGCTGGCCCTCGCGGAGACGATGATCGACCTCGGCCGTCGCGCCGGGCGCGACGTCGTCTGCATGCTCACCGACATGGACCAGCCGCTCGGGAACGCGGTCGGCAACGCGCTCGAGATCCGTGAGGCGTTCGACACCGTCCGGGGCGAAGGGCCGGCGGACTTCTCGGAGCTCGTGCTCGCCTCCGTCGCGCACCTGCTGGCGCGCTCCGATCTCGGCGTCGACGAGGCCGCCGGCCGCAAGCGTGCCGAGGCCGCCGTCGCCGACGGATCTGCGCTGGCCGCCTACGAGCGCTGGGTTCGCGCTCAGGGGGGCAACCCCGATCCGGACGCGCTCCCGGAGGCGCCCGTCGTCCGCGAGGTGAGAGCGGCCGCGGCCGGCTTCGTCCGGCGCCTCGGCGCGGTCGGCGTCGGCCACGCCGCGCTCCACCTCGGCGCGGGCCGGCGGGCGAAGGACGACGTAATCGACCACGGGGTCGGGGTCGTCTGCCGTCGGAAGCGAGGCGACGAGGTTGCCGCCGGCGACGTGCTCGCGGAGGTGCACGCGCGCGACGAGGCGTCGGCTGCCGACGCGGCTGCCGAGGTGCTCGCCGCCTACGAGCTCGGCGCCGAGCCGCCGCCCGTGCGGAGCATCGTCCTCGACACGATCGGGTAGTGCCCGAGCTGCCCGAAGTCGAGACCGAGCGCGGCCGCCTCGCGGCCCGGATCGAGGGGCGGCGGATCGCCGCCGCCGAGATCCACGACCCGCGGCTGACGCGCCCCGAGGATCCCGCCCTGGTTGCCGCCGGTCTCGCCGGCGGACTCGTGTCCTCCGTCGAGCGGCGAGGCAAGTACCTGCTCGTGCGGCTGGAGGACGGCCGGGTCCTGCTCGTCCATCTGCGCATGACCGGCGGCTTCCGGTACGGGCCGGCGAGTCACGAGCGGGCGGCTCTCGTGCTCGAGAACGGTGCACGAATCGCCTACCGCGACCTCCGGCGCTTCGGTACCTGGCTCCTCCTCGAGCCGGAGGAAGCCGACGAGCACCTGGCGATCCGCCTCGGGCCGGAGCCGCTCGGCCGGCGGTTCACCACGGCCTTCCTCGCCCGCCGGCTGGCGGGGCGGCGCGCACCCGTGAAGGCGGCCGTTCTCGACCAGCGGACGGTTGCCGGGTTGGGCAACATCTACGCGGACGAGTCGCTCTGGCACGCGGGAATTCATCCACTTCGGCCGGCCGGGGAGCTGACCGGGGCGGAGGTGGCCGCACTGCGCGACGGCATCCGCCGTGCGCTCCGGCTCGGGATCCGCCGGCAGGGGGCCGACCTCGGCGACGGCGCCTACACGGGGGGCCGGATGCAGCGCGAGTTCCGTGTGTACGGCCGGGCCGGGGAGCCGTGCGAGCGCTGCGGGACGCTCGTCGAGAAGACGCGTGCGGGCGGGCGGGGCACCTGGTACTGCCCGGGCTGCCAGCGCTGATCGCTGCGCCCTGGGCGATCGGGACCGGGGCGGGTGCACGGGGAAGAGGAGAGAGCCTGGGCCGCCTCTGCCATCTCTACACTCGCGGTATGGGCCGGACCTACAAGACGGAGGCGGTCGTGCTCCGGTCGCTTCGCTACGCGGAGGCGGACCGGATCCTCCACCTGTACACCGCCGACCGCGGGCGCGTCGGAGCGATCGCCAAGGGCATCCGCCGGACGACCTCCCGCGTCGGGGGGCGGCTCGAGCCGCTAGGCCACGTCGAGCTGCTGCTGCATCACGGGAGAGGCGAGCTGGACACGATCACCGGGGTCGAGCTCGTCCGCCCGCACCGCGCCGTGCGGGAGAACCCGTACCGGCTCGCGGTCGGCCTCGTCGGGGCGGAGGCGATGCTGCGCCTGTTCACGGAGCAGGAGGCGAACGAGCGGGCATTCGGCGCGCTGGCCAGGTTCCTCGAGCTGCTCGACGAGGCGCCGGCAGGCGTGCGGCCCGAGCTCGACCCGCTCGGGCTCTCGTTCCAGCTCAAGCTCCTCTGGCTGTCCGGCTACCTGCCCCACGTCGGCAGCTGTGCCGAGTGCGGCGCGGACGGCCCGCTCGCCGGCTACTCGGCGCGCGCGGGCGGGACGGTGTGCGCGTCCTGCGCTCCCGGCTCCCTCGCGCTCTCCGTGGACGGGCTCGCCGGGATGGAGGCCCTGTTGCGCAGCCCCCTGGCGGACGCCCGCGCAGCCGGCCTGACCGAGCGAGGCGCGCGCGAGGTCCTGGCAGTGGTCACCTCGTCGTACGAGGAGCACGGCGGCTTCCGGCTGCGCACCCTGCGTGCGGGATGATCCGGCAGCTCGAAGGCGGCTACGAGCTGGACGACGACCCCGGACGCGTCGATGTCGACGCGGTCCACGAGTACCTCGCGAACGAGTCGTATTGGGCCGAAGGCCGGCCGCGGGCAACGGTCGGGCGTCTCGTGCGGGAGGCAGCGCGGGTCGTCGGGCTCTACCGCGGCGGCGAGCAGGTGGGATTCTGCCGGGCGTTCACCGACGGAGTCGCGCTCGTCTACCTCGCAGACGTGTACGTCCTGCCCGAGCACCGCGGCCACGGTCTCGGCGTGGCGCTCGTGCGGGAGATGATCGAGAGCGGCCCGCTCTCCGGACTGCGCTGGGTGCTGCACACGTGCGACGCCCAGGATCTGTACGGCCGCTTCGGCTTCGGGCCCCCGAACGAGCGCATGATGGAGCGCCCGCCGCCTCCCTGAGGCACGTCCCTCCGGCACGTGCCTCAGGGACAGTCCCTCGCAGCTCGAAAAACCGCTTGCGGATGCGGAACTCACCGTCGGCGACTGTGACCGGCTGTCCACAGCCCAGCCGGGTGAGGGCGGCTCGTCGGCCGCGCGGCCGCGTTACCCGCCCTGTGGACAGGGTGTTGCAGGGACTGTCCCTCGGGCGTGACTGTTTCAGGCGGTCTTCGGGGTCGTCCAGGGCTTGCGCAGCTCGCCTGCGAGGCGGGCGCCCACCTGGGCGATTGCGATTCGCTCCTGCGCGAGCGAGTCCCGGTCGCGGATCGTGACCGTGCCGTCCTCGAGCGTCTGCTCGTCGACCGTGAAGGCGAACGGCGTGCCGATCTCGTCCTGGCGGCGGTACCGGCGGCCGATCGCGCCGCCCTCGTCGTACTCGACCATGACGTCGAGGCGCAGCTCCTCGTACAGCGCGCGGGCCTTCTCGACCATTTCCGAGTCCTTGGCGATCAGGGGGAGCACCGCCGCCTTCACCGGTGCGATCGCGGGGTGGAGGCGGAGCACCGTCCGCTCCCGGCCGGCGACCTCCTCCTCGTCGTAGGCGTCGACCAGGAACGCGAGCAGCGCCCGGTCGGGGCCTCCGGCGGGCTCGATCACGTGCGGCACGTAGCGCTCCTCGCCGTTGGGGCCGACGTACTCGAGCTTCGTTCCCGAGTGCTCCGAGTGCTGCGTGAGGTCGAAGTCGCCCCGGTTGGCGATCCCCTCCAGCTCCGACCAGCCGATCGGGAAGAGGTACTCGATGTCGCTGGTCGCGCGCGAGTAGTGGGAGAGCTCCTCGGGCCCGTGCGCGCGAACCCGCAGGTGGCTCTCGCGCAGGCCGTACCGGAGGTACCAGTCGCGTCGCTCCTCGATCCAGTACCGGTGCCAGCGCTCCGCTTCCGCCGGCGGGACGAAGAACTCCATCTCCATCTGCTCGAACTCGCGGGTCCGGAAGAGGAAGTTACCCGGAGTGATCTCGTTCCGGAACGACTTCCCGACCTGGGCGATCCCGAACGGCGGACGGCGGCGGGCGACCTGGAGCACGTTCTTGAAGTTGACGAAGATGCCCTGCGCCGTCTCCGGCCGCAGATAGGCGAGCGAGCCCGCCTCCTCGACGGCTCCGAGACGGGTCGAGAGCATGAGGTTGAACTGCCGTGGCTCGGTGAGATCGCACTCCTCTGCCTCGCCCGGTCGCTTGCTCGGCCTGCGGCCGCACCGAACCTCGTCGTGCTCCGGATCGTCGATGTGGTCGGCGCGGAACCGGAGCTTGCAGGTGCGGCAGTCGACAAGCGGGTCGGAGTAGCCTGCAACGTGCCCGGATGCCTCCCAGACGCGGGGGTTGAGGACGATCGCCGAGTCGATCGCGACGATGTCTTCCCGCTCCTGGATCATCGCCTCGAGCCACCGGGCCTTGACGTTGTTCTTCGCCAGGACGCCGTAGTGGCCGTAGTCGTATGCCGAGCCGAGGCCGCCGTAGATCTCCGAGGACGGGAAGACGAAGCCGCGCCGTCGGCAGAGCGAGACGATCTTGTCCATCGTGACGGCGTCCGCCATGGGCGGACACGTTAACCCGCCGCCGCGCCTAGCGAGTGCCCTGGAGGGAGCCGAGGCAGCTCTGCAGAGCGCTCCGCAGCTTCTGCGGGTCGAGGGAAGAGCCGGTCCGGGGCAGGGCCAGCCCCTGCTTCTGGAGGCAGGCGCGAAGCCCCTGCAGCGGGCCGGGGGTGAGCTGCGGGCGCGGCAGGACCTGACGCATGCCCGGCCCGAGGCCGGGGAGCAGGCCGGGGCCGAGGCCGGGGAGCGTCCTCTGGCCCTGCCCGGGCGCGAGGGGCGGCGAGACCGGCGCAGCCTGCATCCGCACGGCGACACGGCCACCACCATCGTCGTGGACGATCACGGTTACCGTCAGGGCGGCGATCACCCCGACCGCGAGGACCGACGCGGCGAGGGCGGCGATCAGGACGGTTCTGCTCACACCCGGATTCTCGCAGCCGTGGCTGAGAGAAGCCTAAGACTGGAGAGGCAACCGTAGCCGGAAGACGGCGCCCCCGTCGGCGGCGTTCTCGGCGCTCACTTCCCCGCCGTGCGACTGCGCGATCTGGCGGACGATCGCGAGGCCGAGGCCGGAGCCCGGGAGGTTCCGGGCCGAGGCCGCCCGGTAGAAGCGGTCGAACACGTGGGGAAGGTCGTCGGTCCCGATTCCGGGGCCGTGGTCCCGGACGACGACCTCGGGGCCGGCGACCCGGATGTCCACCGTCCGTGACCACTTCGCGGCGTTGTCGAGCAGGTTGGACACGGCGCGGTCGATCTGGCCGGGAGAGGCCCGCACGATCGTCGGTTCCAGATCGGTGCGGAACTCGACCGCCGGCGCGCGCATGCGAGCCCGGGCGACCGCATCGGCAACGAGGTCGTCGAGGCTCACGTCCTCGGTGTCGGGGGCGCGCTCGCGGTCGATCTCGACCAGGTCGCCGACCAGGCTGGTGAGCTCCTCGACCTGGGCGATCACGTCGGCCAGGAGCTTCTGCCGCTCGCCGGGAGGCAACCGCTTCCCGCCTGCGAGCACCTCGATGTTCGTGCGCAGGCTGGCCAGCGGCGTGCGCAGCTCGTGCGAGGCGTCGGCGACGAGCTGACGCTGAGCGCGGACCGACGCGTCGAGCGCGCCGAGCATCTCGTTGAACGCCGAGGCGAGCCGGCCGAGCTCGTCGCGTGAGCCGGCCTCGATCCGGCGGGAGAGGTCGCGCGTCGCGGTCACCTCCTCGGCCACGCTCGTCAGGCTGCCGACCGGCCTGATCGCGGCGTGCCCGACGAGCAGGCCGAGCGCGCTCGCGGTGCCGACGCCGCCGAGCCCGATGAACAGGAGGAAGAGGCGGAGCCGGTGGAGCGTGTGGTCCACCTCGCCGAGCGACCTTGCGACCTGGACGCTGAAGCCGTCGCCGACCTGCGCGGAGTAGACGCGCACGTGGACGCCTTGCACCGTGCCCTGGGAGAAGAACGGCGCGCCTCCCTGCGCCGCAACGCGCTTCGCCCGGTCGAGCCCCGGGAGCGGAACGGCCGCGCCCGCCCCGTTGGAGGCGATCACCTGCAGGTAGGTCGGCGGCCCGCCGAAGGTCGCGCGGGGGCCGAGGGGGACGTAGCCGGGCCCGAAGGCGGGCCCTGGATGCTCGACGAAGTCGTGGGCGCGGCTGACGAGGCTCGAGTCGACCTCGCCGAGGAGCTGGTGGCGGACGACCACGTAGACGACGCCGGAGGCGGCCGCGACCGCGGCCGCGACGGCGGCGGCCGCGAGCAGGGTGACCCGCAGGCGGAAGCTCATGCCATTTCCCTCCCTTCGGTCGGGAAACGGTTAGCCATCTCCGACGTCGTCGGAGATGGCTCGCGCAGCGCATAGCCGACGCCGCGCACGGTGTGGATCAGCCGCGGCTCGCCGCCGGCCTCCGTCTTGCGGCGGAGGTAGCCGACGTACACCTCCAGCGAGTTCGAGGTGGGGCCGAAGTCGTAGCCCCACACGCGGTCGAAGATCACGTCCCGGGTCAGCACCTGCCGGGGGTTGCGCAGAAAGAGCTCGAGGAGGAGAAACTCGGTGCGGGTCAGCTCGATCTGCCGTTCTCCCCGCCGGACGTCGTGCGTGGCCGGGTCGAGCCTCAGGTCGGCGAAGACGAGCTCGCCGTCGCCGCCGATCGCCCGGCGCAGAAGGGCACGCAGACGCGCGAGCAGCTCCTCGAGCGCGAACGGCTTGACCAGGTAGTCGTCGGCGCCCGCGTCCAGCCCGGCGACACGGTCGTCCACCGCGTGCCTGGCCGTGAGCATCAGGACGGGCGTTCTGTTCCCCATCCGGCGAAGAGCCCTGCACGTCTCGAGCCCGTCCATGACGGGCATCAGGACGTCGAGCACGATCGCGTCCACGCCCCGGCGGCCGAGCGCGAGCAGCGCCTCCTGCCCCTCAGAGGCGAGCTCGACCTCGTACCCTTCGAGCCGCAGGGCGCGCTCGAGGGCGTCCCGCACGGCCCGCTCGTCGTCGACGACCAGAATGCGCACGGATGCAAGTTTCCCCGATCCACCTGAGAACATGGTGAGATGAGAGACGAAGCCGAGCACACAGGCGACAGCGAAGCTGTCAGCCCTGGCGCGAGACGATCTCGTGACGCCGGAAGCGTCGCGGCCCCGCCCGTCGAGCTGCACATCGTCTCGGACGCCACCGGCGAGACCGCGACGCGCCTCGTGGCGGCGCTCGAGGCGCAGTTCCCCGAGCAGCTGTTCGAGGAGATCCGCCATCCGCGCGTCGAGACGGTCGACGACCTCCGCCTGGTCGTGGATCGTGCGAAGGGCCGGCCGGCCGTCGTCGTGTACACGATCGTCGAGCCTGAGCTGCGGGACGCGATGCGCGACTTCTGTCGCCGCGCGAAGCTCCACTACTGCGACATCCTGGGGCCCCCGCTCGCCTCGATCGCGAAGATCTCGGGCCAGGCGGCGCGGATGGCCCCCGGCGTCCGCTACCCGCTGGACTCCGCCTACTTCCGGCGAATCGCGGCGATCGAGTTCGCGGTCAAGTTCGACGACGGCATCGGCGGCGGCCTCCCCGCAGCTGACATCGTCCTCGTCGGCGTCTCGCGCACGTCCAAGACGCCGCTCTCCATATACCTCGGCTACATGGGCTACAAGACCGCCAACGTCCCGGTAGTCAACGGCATCGAGCCGCCCGGAGAGCTGTTCGAGATCGATTCCGGGAAGATCGTCGGACTGACGATCGACGCGAGCAGGCTCGCCGAGATCCGGCAGGAGCGGATCCGCCAGATGCGGGCCTCACCGCGGGCCTACGCGGAGCTCATCGACATCTACGGAGAGCTCGACCAGGCGAACGCGGTTCACCGCCGCCTCGGCTGCCCGGTGCTCGACATCACCGAGCTCTCGATCGAGGAGACCGCATCGCGCGTGATCAAGCTGGTCGAGCAGCGGAAGCCCGCAGGCGCGTGAAGCCCGGGCAGCGCATCCCGATCTGGCGGTGGGTCTTCTGGTCGGTCGAGCTCGCGGCCGGGATGCTCATCTTCTACGTCCTGCTCACGCCGATCTGGGTCGGGTTGCGGGCACTCGCATGGGCGGCCGAGTTCCGGGCGAGGCGGCGGCGCTAGCCGACCAGGCGCGCCGGCAGCCGCGTCTCCGTCCCCGGCTCGATCCGGTAGCCAGTCGCCGCCTCCCGGTCGGTGAGCACCTCGACGAGCTCGGTGCCGGCAAAGTGCAGGCCGACGCCGGAGTCGGCGGCGTAGCCGGCCGGGAAGCCCTCCGCGACGAGCCTCGTGTACACGGGCCGCCGGTTCTCCTCGTCGTCCCAGTGCGGGCAGGCGCTTCCGGGCAGGAAGCCGAGCCCGTCGCGCATCCCCTCGAGCTGGGGCCCGAACGAGTCGGTCACGCCCGCCTCGAACCAGCAGATCATCCCCGCGCTGCCGCCGGCGAGGACGACCCCGTGCTCCCAGGCCTCGCGGAGGATCCGGTCGAAGCCGTGCACCCGCCAGATCGCGAGCATGTTCGCGGTGTTGCCCCCGCCCACCCAGATCACGTCCTGGGCGAGCGCGAGGGCGCGGAGGTCTTCGGGCGGCCACGGGAAGAACTCGAGGTGCCGCAGCTCGGCCCGGCCGCGGAAGCGCTCGTACGTCTTCAGGGTGAACCACGGGTCCTCGGCGCTCGCGGTCCCGACGTAGAGCACGTGGGGAGGGCGCCGCGACGCGAGCGCGAGCACGGCGTCGATCACCGCGTCGGGCGTGCCGCCCCCTCCGATCGCGACGATGTGCCGCTTCGCCACCGGACGATAGTAGTTGTCCGAAGGGAGACTCCGGCCTGCCTCGGATGCGCGCGCTCGACCGGTCCGGAGAATCGAGCTGTCTACCCCGGGAGGTCTCGTGTCCGCTGGAACCGTTCCTGCGCGCCCGCTACGTGACAAGATTGCCGGCGCGATGCGTTACGTGTACGACTTCGACGAGCCGTGCGACGGGGGGCGAGAGCTCCTCGGAGGCAAGGGGGTCGGGCTGGCGGAGATGACGCAGCTCGGCGTGCCCGTGCCGGCCGGCTTCACGATCACGACCGAAGCCTGCCGTGCGTACATGCGCGCGGGCGGCGAGGTGCCCGACGGCCTCGACGAGGAGGTCGGGGAGCACGTCGGCCGGCTGGAGGCGCGATCCGGCAAGCGCTTCGGCGACCGCCGCGAGCCGCTGCTCGTCTCGGTGCGCTCGGGAGCGGCGATCTCGATGCCCGGGATGATGGACTCGATCCTGAACGTCGGGCTCGACGACGAGTCGGTCGAGGGCCTGGCGGAGACCACCGGGAACAGGCGCTTCGCCTACGACTCGTACCGGCGGCTGATCCAGATGTACGGCGAGACCGTGGACGGAATCGACGGGCACCGCTTCGAGGAGGAGCTCTCGGCGCTGAAGCGCGAGCGCGGGGTGGACCAGGACGTCCAGCTGAGTGCCGACGACCTGGCCGGGCTCGTCGGCCGGTTCAAGGCGATCTACGAGGAGGAGCTCGGACGGCCGTTCCCCCAGGAGGCGCGCGAGCAACTCCGGCGCGCGGTTGAGGCGGTCTTCCGCTCCTGGGAGACGCCGAGGGCGCGGGTCTACCGCCGCGCGCACGACATCCCCGACGATCTCGGCACCGCGGTCAACGTCGTCCAGATGGTCTTCGGGAACAAGGGCGACACGTCGGCGACCGGCGTCGCGTTCACCCGCGACCCGTCGACCGGCGAGCGGGGCCTCTTCGGCGAGTTCCTCGCGAACGCGCAGGGCGAGGACGTCGTCGCCGGCATTCGCACCCCCGAGCCGATCGCACGGATGCACGAGACGCTTCCGGATGCCTACGACCGGTTCGCGGCGATGATGGAGCGCCTCGAGGAGCACTACCGGGACATGCAGGACGTCGAGTTCACGGTCGAGGACGGGACGCTCTACCTGCTCCAGACCCGGACCGCCAAGCGGACGGCGGCGGCGGCGCTGAAGGCGGCGGTGGACATGGTCGGCGAGCGCCTGATCTCGCGCGAGGAGGCCGTCGCCCGGATCGATCCCGCCCAGCTCGATCAGCTCCTGCACCCGATGCTCGACCCGAAGGCGCAGCTCGACGTGGCGGCGAAGGGCCTGAACGCTTCACCCGGCGCGGCAGTCGGCGCGATCGTCTTCGACGCCGACACCGCCGAGGCCCGCGGGCTGGCGGGCGAGGACGTCATCCTCGTCCGCTGGGAGACCACCCCCGACGACATCAACGGGATGATCCACGCCCAGGGGATCCTGACCGCGCACGGCGGCATGACCTCGCACGCGGCCGTCGTCGCGCGCGGCATGGGCAAGCCCTGCGTGGCCGGCTGTGAGGGGCTCTCGCTCGACGCTGCGGCCGGGACGGCCAGGATCGGCGACCACGAGCTCTCCGAGGGCGACGTGATCACGATCGACGGCGGCACCGGCCGCGTGATCGTCGGCCCGGTCGAGCTCGTCCCGCCCCGGATCAACGAGGACTTCCAGACCGTCCTCCAGTGGGCCGACGATCTCCGGCGGCTCGACGTGCGCGCGAACGCGGACACGCCCGAGGACGCGGCCCGCGCGCGCGAGTTCGGCGCCCAGGGCATCGGGCTGTGCCGCACGGAGCACATGTTCTTCGGCGAGGAGCGGCTGCCGATCGTCCAGGAGATGATCCTCGCCTCCGCGGAGGACGACCGGCGGGCGGCGCTCGACCGGCTGCTTCCGCACCAGCAGCACGACTTCGAGGGAATCTTCGAGGCGATGGCCGGCCTGCCGGTGACGATCCGCCTGCTCGACCCGCCGCTGCACGAGTTCCTGCCCTCCGAGGCGGACACGGCCGACCAGCAGATGCGCGACCGGATCCGGTCGCTCCACGAGGCGAACCCGATGCTCGGCACCCGCGGCTGCCGGCTGGGCCTGATGTACCCCGAGATCTACGAGATGCAGGTGCGGGCGATCGTTCGCGCCGCGATCGCCGTGCGCGACCGCACCGGCGACGCGCCCGTCGTCGAGATCATGCACCCGCTCGTCGGCTTCGGCGAGGAGCTGCGCAGGCTGCGCGAGCTCACGGTGAGGGTTGCCGCCGAGGAAGGCGACCTCGAGTACCTGGTCGGGACGATGATCGAGCTGCCGCGGGCGTGCATCCGCGCCGGCGAGATCGCCGAGCACGCCGACTTCTACTCCTTCGGCACGAACGACCTCACCCAGACGGCGCTCGGCTTCTCGCGCGACGACGCCGAGGGCAAGTTCCTCACGCGCTACCTCGAGACCGGAGTGCTCGAGCGGAACCCGTTCGAGGTGCTCGACGAGGAAGGCGTCGGCGACCTGATGCGGATCGCCGTCGAGCGCGGGCGAGAGGCGAGGGACGGCCTGAAGATGGGGATCTGCGGCGAGCACGGCGGCGAGCCTCGCTCGGTGGCGTTCTGCCACCGGATCGGGCTCGATTACGTGTCCTGCTCGCCCTACCGGGTGCCGGTTGCCCGCCTCGCCGCCGCGCAGGCGGCGCTGACCGAGGCCGGCGTGCACGCCGCGGTCGCCGGCGGCTAGTAGTTCGGGGAGAACCCGTGGTTCTCCCCGATGCCCCTCTCCTTTTGCTCGCTCGCTTCGCTCGCGTCGCCTCCTGACGGCAAGCGGTTGTGGGCCGCGCCCGCCAGGTCGGGCGCGGCGACGGTCGGGGAGAACCCGTGGTTCTCCCCGATGCCCCTCTCCTTTCGCTCGCTCGCTTCGCTCGCGTCGCCTCTGCTCTCGGCGGGCCTGGTCGGGCCGCGCCCGCGCAGGTCGGGCGCGGGCGCGGGTGGCTAGTCTCCGATCGTGGTCGCGGGTTTCTCGTTGCGTTCGTGCTGACGAGCGCCTCGTTCCACGGCGGCGGGGTGATTCCGGAGGCCTACACCTGCGACGGCCGGAACGTCTCGCCGCCGCTCCGCTGGACCGTGCCGCCGCGGGGGACGCGGTCGCTTTCGCTGAAGGTGGTGGATGTCGACGCACACGGCTTCGTGCACTGGGACGTGCGCCGGATTCCGGTCGCCGTCAGGGGCCTCGCCGCCGGCTATCGCGGGCATGCGGTCACCGAAGGCGTCAACAGCCTCGGAGCCCGCGGATACACCGGACCCTGCCCGCCTCCGGGTAGCGGCGTCCATCGCTACGTCTTCACGATGCGCGCCCTCGGTGCGGGCGGGAAGGTGCTCGCCCGCGCGCGCCTGGTCGGGCGCTTCGCGCGCTGAGTCAGGCCAGGCCGCGGACCTTCAAGTACGCGATCAGGACCGAGATCACGCCGACCGCGACCAGCCCGAGAACGGTGGGGAGGTCCCTGGTCGAGCGGAAGCGCCCGCGGGCGACGATCACGGCGGTGCCGACGAGACCGCCGATCAGCCCGCCCACGTGACCGCCGGCGGAGATCCCGCTCCACGTGAACGTGATCGCGAGGTTGATCACGATCAGGACGAGGAACTGCCCGGCGATGCGCCCCGTCGCGCGCCACTCGAGAATCGCGCCGGCGCCGAAGAGGCCGAAGATCGCGCCCGAGGCGCCGACGACGGGCGTCCTCGGATCGAGCAGGAGCGCCCCGGCCGAGCCGGCCAGGCCGGAGGCGAAGTAGAGAAGGAGGAAGCGCGTCGTCCCGAGTGCTCCTTCGACGGCGGAGCCGATCACCCAGAGCGCCCACATGTTGAACGCGAGATGGAGCAGGAAGCCGTGGAGGAACATCGCGGTCACGAGCCGCCACCAGTCGCCGTCGTGGACGAACGGTCCGTAGAGGATCCACTTGTCGTAGAGCGAGCCGCCCGGATTGTTCAAGCCGGCGCCCTGCGCGACGGTGATCAGGTAGATCAGGATGTTGACGGCGACGAGGATGCGCGTCGCGATCGCGTCGGTGGGGACCACCACCCCCCGGCGAGCGAGCGGGCGCTGCACGCGCCTCACCGCCTTCGGCGTCGCACGTGCGCCGGTGCCGGCGTGGTCGGGACAGCGGAGCCCGACCGGTGCGAAGGTGACGCAGTCGGTGCAGATGGGCCGGCCGCACTCCGAGCAGGAGAGGCCGGTCTCCCGGTCGGGGTGGCGGTAGCAGGTCGGCACGTCACGGTTAGCGTATCCCGTGCCCATGCGCATCCACGTCGCCTTCACGCCCGCCGACGAGTCGAGTGCACCGCTCGGGATCGTCGTCGACGTCCTGCGCGCCACCTCGACGATCGCCCAGGCGCTCGGAGCCGGGTACGGGCGTGTTCTGTGCTGCGCGGAGATCGAGGACGCGCGGCGGCTCCGGAAGGAGATCCCCCGCTCGCTCGTCGGCGGCGAGCGGGACGCGATCCGCATCGAGGGCTTCGACGCGGGCTCGTCGCCGCGCGAGTTCGTCGAGCCGCGCGCCGACGCCGACACGCTCGTCCTCTCGACGACCAACGGCACGAGCGCGATCCTCGCCGCCGCGTCGCGCTGCGACCAGGTCGTCCTCGGCTCGCTGCTCAACCTCGGCGCCGTCGCCGACGAGGCGCGCCGGCGCGGGGTGGACGTCGTCGTCATCTGCGCGGGCTACAAGGGCGGGTTCGCGCTCGACGACGCCTACTGTGCCGGGCGGATCGTCGCGCTGCTCGACGGCGAGCGGACGGATGCTGCGATCGCGGCCGAGCTCGTCGCGCGGTCGTTCCCGGATGCGCACGAGGCGCTGCTCGCCCGCACCTACGGGCCGCCCGGTCTCGGCGAGGACATCCTGTTCTGCTCGCGGGAGAGCGTCCTCCAGGTCGTGCCGCGGCTGTCGGGCACCGTCGGCCCCGCGGCCGAGATCCGCGCGTGAGCTACCGGTTCGCCTACGGCCGGCCGCCCGCGGTCTGCGCCGAGGGGATGGTCGCGACCAGCCAGCCGCTGGCGACGCGGGCCGGCGTGCGCGCGCTGGAGCGCGGCGGCAACGCCGCGGACGCGGCACTCGCCGCCGCGGCCGTCCTCTGCGTGACCGAGCCGATGTCGACCGGGATCGGCGGGGACTGCTTCGCGCAGGTCTGGCGCGACGGCTGCCTGGAGGGGCTCGATGCGGCCGGGCCGGCTCCCGCCGCTGCCGACCCGGCGGCGCCGGTCGAGGAGACGGGCCCCCGGTCGGTGACCGTGCCGGGCGCGGTCGCCGGCTGGGCCGCGCTCTCGGAGCGCCACGGGAGCCTCGGGCTCGACGCCTCCCTCGAGGACGCGATCGACGCCGCCGAGGGAGGCTTCGCGGTCGCGCCGCGGACCGCGGCGGCGTGGGCGCGGCTCGGCGGGCCGCTCGGGCTCCCGCCGTCGGTCGGCGACCTCGTCTTCCTGCCGGAGCTCGGCGTCACGCTCCGCCGGATCGCCGAGGACGGCCCGGCCGCCTTCTACGCGGGCGAGGTGGCGGAGGCGATCTGCGCCGTCTCCTGGCTGGAGGTGGCCGACCTGGCGGCGTTCGAGCCGCGCTGGGTCGAGCCGCTCCGGCTCTCGTACAGGGGAACGGAAGTCAGCGAGCTGCCGCCGCCGACGCAGGGGGTCTGCGCGCTCGAGGCGCTGGGGCTGCTCGAGCGCTCGTCGCCGTCGCTGACGAGCCAGATCCGCTGCGCGCAGCTCGCGCTCGAGGACGCGCTCGCCCTCGTGAGGGACGGCGCCGACGTCTCTGAGCTGATCTCGCCCGAGTACCTGGCCGCACGCCGCGGGAGGGCGGCGGTGACGGAGCCGCGCGGCGGCACCGTCTACCTCTGCGCGGTCGACCGGGACCGGATGGCCGTGTCCTTCGTCCAGAGCCTGTTCGAGGGCTTCGGCTCGGGGCTCGTCGCGCCGGGGACCGGGGTGGTGCTCCAGAACCGCGGGGCGTGCTTCGCGGTCGGACGCGCGGTCGAGCCCGGCCGGCGGCCCTACCACACGATCATCCCGGGGATGCTGGCCCGGGACGGCCAGCTGCTCGGGCCGTTCGGGGTGATGGGCGGCTTCATCCAGGCGCAGGCGCACATGCAGCTCGTCTCGGCGCTGGTGGACGACGGCCTCGACCCGCAGGCCGCGCTCGACCGGCCCCGCTTCCGGGTGGACGGGGAGGTCGTGCGGCTCGAGCAGGGCCTGTGGGAGCGCGAGCCCGATCTCCGGCGTCTCGGCTACCGGACGGTCTGCGACCCGGATCCTGCCGGCTTCGGCGGCGGGCAGGCGATCCTCGTCTCCGGCGAGGCGCTCCTGGGCGGAAGCGATCCCCGCAAGGACGGCTACGCAGCGGGGCTGTAGCCCGCCGGCGGCGGGTGCCGTCGCCGGCTCGGCCCGGGCAGGAGAGCCCGGCCGAGAACGAGCCTAGGCGTAGAAGCTGCGCACCCAGCGGTGGGGGCGCAGGCACGCGACCGTCCCGGAGTCGAGCGGACCTTCCTCGACGGCGGCGGCGTTCGCTTCCACGTTCCGCACCGAGCGCATGCCCGGGATGACGGTCGAGACCGCCGGGTGGGAGAGGCAGAAGCGCAGGGCGACCGGGGCGAGCTCGTCGGGGCTCACCCCGGCGTCGGCCGCGATCGCCCGGGCGCGGTCCCAGACCTCCTGCCGGCGGTCGCCGGCGAAGTACTCGTTGCGGAAGTCGCCCGGCGGAAAGACCGTGTCGGGCCGGATCTTGCCGGTCAGCGCGCCCTCGTCGAACGGCACGCGGACGATCACGCCGACGTTCGCCCTCTGCGCCGCCGGGAAGAGCTCGTCCTCCGGGCTCTGGTCGAACACGTTGTAGATCACCTGGACGGTGTCGACGACGCCGGTCTCGACGAGCCGGATCGCGTTCTCCGGCTGGTGGTCGTTGATCGAGACGCCGAAGAAGCGGATCTTGCCCTCTCGCTTCAGCCGCTCGACCGCCTCGGGCCAGTCGCCCTGCCCGACCCACTCATCCGACCAGACGTGGAGCTGCTGCACGTCGACCGTCTCCAGGCCGAGGTTGCGGAGGCTCTGCTCCGTCGAGGCGATCACGTGGTCGGCGGGGAACGCGTCGCCGGCCGGTGTGCCGGGACGGGCGGGCCAGTGCCCGTCCTTCGGCGGTACCTTCGTCGCCACGTGGACGGTCTCGGCGGCGGCGCGCACCACCTCGCCGACGAGCCTCTCGCTGTGTCCGCGGCCGTAGACGAGAGCGGTGTCGAGCAGGTTGAGGCCGAGCTCGATCGCGCGGCGCAGAGCCCGGAGGGACTCCGCGTCGTCCGCGCCGATCCACATCGTCTTCCCGATCCCCCAGGCCCCGAAGCCGAGCTCCGAGACCTCGATGCCGGTTCTTCCGAGCGTCCGGTAGCGCACCCGGTCCTTCTACGCCGTTGCGATCGCGACGATCGTCGCCCGCCAGGTGCCGCGCGGGGCTTCCACCCTGACCGTCTCGCCGACCCGGCGGCCCAGCAGAGCGGTGCCGAGCGGGGACGCGGGGGAGGTGGTGCCGTTTCCTCCGAGGCTGGAGATCTCGACCTGCAGCTCTTCGCCGCCCTCGTCCGAGACGGTCACCCGCGATCCGACGGAGATCACCGCCGGATCGCCGCCCTCGACGATCTGCGCGCCCTCGAGCCGGGCGCGCAGGATCGCAATCTTGCGCTCGAGGAGCCCCTGCTCGTTCTTCGCCGCGTGGTATTCGAAGTTCTCCGACAGGTCACCGTGGCCGCGAGCGGTCGCGATCGCCTCGACGACTTCCTTGCGGCGCGGTCCCTCCAGCTCGGCGAGCTCCGCCGCGAGCCGGTCGTGCTGTTCCTGGGTCAGGTGCTCTTCCATCACGGGAGCCTAGCGATCGTCGCCGGCGGCCGGGGGTGTCCAGTCCAGCGCCACGCGCCACTCGCTCCGCAGCACGGCCGCGTAGACCTCGCCGGCCTTCGCCCTGCCCCGGGTGGCATCGAGGATCGCGCGCGAGCGCGCGGCCCGCGCGGTAAGGCCGCGCTTCCGCTCGACCTCGCCGAGCAGCAACCACCGATCCTCGCCCACCTGGCGCAGCACGACAAAACCGGGCACGGGTCGACCTTCGTTGGCGGGCATTCGACGATCCTCCTCTCGGCCTGGACGGCGGTACGGTGGCGGCGCCGCGCGGGAGAAGCGTACGGTCTTCCACCGCTCGGCGAACCCCGTGTCGAACCGCCCGTCGCGGGCTCGAGAGCGCTCCGGCGGAACGGGGTTCCACCCTCGAGCCCCAGCGCCGCCGACCCGCGCGACGCCGAATGCGAGACTTCACGCCGATGTCGGCGGAGCGAATCGAGGTCCGGCGCCTCGGCGCGGCCGAGGCCCGTGCCCACCTCGACGAGCTCGCGACCGTCCTCTTCGACTGCGTCGAGGGAGGAGCGTCCGTCAGGCACCTGGCACCGTTCTCGCACGGCCAGGCGCGCGACGCGTTCGAGGCGGTCGCCCTCGAAATCGAGCAGGGCAGACGGGTGCTCCTGGCGGCGTTCGCGGCCGACGAGCTGGTCGGCACCGTCCAGGTGCACCTGGCCATGCAGCCGAACTCACCGCACCGCGCGGAGGTCGTCCAGCTCCTCGTCAGGCGCCCTTCTCGCGGGCGCGGGGTCGCCCGGCTGCTCATGGAGCGCGCCGAGCAGGAGGCGCTCGTGGAGGGCAAGACGCTGCTCGTGCTGGACACAGTCACCGGCGACCCGGCCGAGCGCCTGTACGAGCGCACGGGCTGGACGAAGGTCGGCGTCATCCCCGGCTACGCGCTCTACCCGGACGGGCGCCCGTGCGACGCGACCGTCTTCTGGAAGGCGCTCTCAGCCGGCTCTACGCGTCGCGGCCGGCGAGGTAGAGCTGCCACTCCCCGGGCACGCCCCTGAGCTCGTGCCGGCCCCGGTCCTCGAACGCCAGGCCGGAGCCCGCGACGAGGTCCCTGACGGTGCTCGAGACGACCACCTCGCCCGGGCCGGCCGCCGCGGCGACGCGGGCGCCGGTCGCGACTGCGATTCCCGACACCTTGCTCTCGTGCAGCTCGCACTCGCCGACGTGGATGCCGATCCGGGCCCGGAGGCCCAGGGCGGCGACGCCGTCCACGATCGCGCTGCCGGCGCGGATCGCGCGCGCGGGGCCGTCGAAGGTGGCGAAGAAGCCGTCGCCCGCCGTGTCGCGCTCCACCCCGCGAAAGCGGGCGAGCTCCCGGCGCACGAGCGCGTGGTGCTCGACGAGCAGGTCCCGCCAGGCTTTGTCTCCGAGCCGCGCGGCCTGCTCGGTCGAGCCGACGAGGTCGGTGAACATGACGGTGGTCAGCACGCTCTCGGGCACGAACGGTGCCTCCTCGCCGGCGACGAACCGTTCGAGCTCGTCGACGATCTCGGGGGTGAGGAAGATCCCGAAGTAGTCCTCGCCCGGCACCCGAACGGCCCGTGCGGACGGAATGCGCTTCGCCACGTCCAGGGCGTCCTCCTCGGCGACCGAGCGGTAGAGGACGAGGGTCGGCACCCGCACGGCCGCGAGCACGTCGCGGAGGTCTGTCTCGTAGAACGCGCGGTTGAGCGCGTACGCGACCGCCGGGCTCGCGCCGAGCCGCAGCCAGTTGGCGAACCAGCGCCTGCCCTCCTCCTCGCGGGCGAGCGTCGGACAGCCGATCCGGAGCAGATCGTCTGAGTACTCCTGCGTCCCCCAGCCCTCGCGCAGCGCGCTCAGCTCGGCCTGGATCTCCTCGTCCAGGATGCCCGGTCCTCGTGCCCACGGGTTGAACAGCGCCAGGCCCCGCGTCCGCTCCGGGTAGGTGGCGGCGTAGAGCGCGGCGATCCCGGTGCCCTCGTGCCCTCCGAGGACGACGACGTTCGATGCGCCGGCCGCGTCCAGGACCGCCCGCATGTCCTCCATCCGCGTCTCCAGGGCGGCGAACTGGGGCCCGTGGTCGGAGAGGCCCGTGCCTCTCTTGTCGAAGAGGATCAGGCGAAACGAGCGCGCGAGGCGCTCGTAGAACTCCCGCCAGTAGGGGTACTCCCATCCGTACACGAGGTTCGACACGTAGTCGGCGACGTAGACGAGGTCGATCTCGCCGTCGCCGACCACCTGGTAGGCGATCGCCACGCCCCCGGCGCGTGCGTAACGGACATCGGGCGCCACGGCGGCATCTTCCTCGACGCCCGACGGACCAACAAGTGCCGTCCTCTCCTGCAACGGCACTCGAGCTTCGGCGCGGCGGCTCCTCGGCCCGCGCACCGGCGGCAGGCGCCGTCCGCCGCTCCGTCGGCGGGCTACGCGTCCGCCGCCCGTTCGAGCTCGTCGATCTCGATCTTCTTCATCTTCAGCATCGCCTGCATCGCCCGCTGCGAGCGCTCCCGGTCCGGATCGCCGAGGAGCTCGCCGAGCCTGGTGGGGACGATCTGCCAGGACAGCCCGTAGCGGTCCTTCAGCCAGCCGCACGGGCCCTCCTCGCCCCCGTCGGCGGTGAGCTCGCTCCAGAGTCTGTCGACCTCCTCCTGGTCCTCGCAGTCCACCTGGAGCGAGATCGCCTCGGTGAACGTGTACTCCGGCCCGCCGTTCAACCCGACGAGCGTCTGCCCGTCGAGCTCGAAGGTCACGGTCATCACCGTCCCCTCGGGCCGGGGGCCGGCCGAGCCGTAGTGGGTGACGTCGACGATCCTCGAGTTGGGGAAGAGCGAGGTGTAGAACCGCGCCGCCTCCTCCGCCTCGGTGTCGAACCACAGCCAGGGAGTGATCTTGGGCATCTCGATCCTTTCTGTCGTCGGGGGTCGCCTCTCTCCGGATATAGATCGTCCGACCGGCGCGGAATCATCGCGGGGGTTGACAGGGGAACACGTGTTCGTGTAGAACATGTGTTCCCATGATTGCCTGCATCCTCATCCCGGGGTTCGAGCTCAGGGTTGCGCTGCGCGACCGGCCCCGGCTCGGGCTTCGGCCCGCCGCGCTCGCACCCGTGCCCGGCACCGACCCGCTGCTCGGGCCGGTGACCGCGGCCGCGGAGGCGCGCGGGGTACGCCCGGGGATGCGGCTCGGCGAGGCGCTCGCCGTCTGCCCGCAGCTCGTCCTCGCCGAGCGCGACGCCGTGCTGGTCGAGGAGCAATGGGAGCAGATCGTCCGGCGGCTCGAGGACGCCGGCTTCGCCGTCGAGCCGGTCGAGCCCGGCTGCCTCTACTTCGACACGCGTGGGGTCGAGCGCCTCTACCACGGTGTCGCGCCCGCGCTCGAGCGTGCGCTCAGAGCCGTCGGCTCCTCCTGGGACGCCTGTGCCGGGGCCGCCGACCGCCGCTTCACCGCTCTTGCCGCGGCTGCGATCGCCCGTCCGGGACAGGCCCTCGTCGTCGGAGACGACCGCAGGAAGGAGTTCCTCGCCCCGCTGCCGCTGACGCTGTTACCCGTTGAAGACAAGCTGCGGGAGGAGTGCGAGGGGCTGGGTATCAAGGAGATCGGACAGCTTGCCGGGCTTCCGGGCAGCGCCGTCGCCGAACGATTGGGGCCGGACGGCCGGCGCGCCTGGAGCCTGGCGAGAGGGGAAGACGGGACCCGTGTCCGGCCCCGCCGTGTACCGGCGGAGATCGCCGAGCGGCTCGAGCTCCCGGAGGCCGTGGGCAACGAGCTCACCCTCCGGCGCGCACTGGCGGCACTGCTCGACCGGATCCTCGCCCGCCCCGAGCGCGGCGGCCGGGAGATCCGCAAGGTCGCGCTCTCGGCGCGACTCGTCGGCGGCGGCTCGTGGCGTCGCACCGTGACGCTGCGCGAGCCGAGCGCGGAGCGGGGGGTCCTGCGGGCGGCGCTCGGGCCGAAGCTCGCAGAGCTCCCCGCGCCCGTTCTCTCCGTCGGCCTCGAGCTCGTGGCGCTCGGCGAGTCCGTCGGCCGCCAGCTCATGCTCGTCCGGCCCGAAGGCAATGTCTTTTGTCGCCCGGAGGGCGATGAGCTCCAGACCCGCCTCCGGGACGGCCTGCGCCAGGTGCGCGAGAGCGCCGGCACGGGGGCGGTCGCAACCGTCGTCGAGGTCGCGCCGTGGTCGCGGATACCGGAACGCCGCGCTCTACTCATACCGCGGGACGGATGACGATTCAGCACAGTGTTTGATGGAGCCACTCGCCAACCTGTGCGGGCGGAGCCGGGCTTTGCCCGAGCGGAGCCCGAGGGCGGCCCGGCTCCCCGTTCCGGAGAAGGAGGGGGTCAACGGGGGAACCACGGGTTCCCCCGTTCTGACACTCGCCAACCTGTGCGGGCGGAGCCGGGCTTTGCCCGAGCGGAGCCCGAGGGCGGCCCGGCTCCCCGTTCCGGAGAAGGAGGGGGTCAACGGGGGAACCCGGGTTCCCCCGTTCTGACACTCGCCAACCTGTGCGGGCGGAGCCGGGCTTTGCCCGAGCGGAGCCCGAGGGCGGCCCGGCTCCCCGTTCCGCAGAAGGAGGGGGTCAACGGGGGAACCACGGGTTCCCCCGTTTTTCCGAGCCGCGGCATGCCCTCGTCGAGGAAGGGCTCGACGGGGCGCCGCGCCGGGTAAATCGGCTGGCGGTCGAGGTCGTCCGCGAGGAGTGGCGCGTCGTCGACCGCTGGTGGACCGAGGAGCCGGTCAGCCGGCGCTACTTCGAGGTCGTGCTCCGGAGCGGCCAGAACGTCGTCGTCTTCCGCGACCAGGAGCAGGGTTGCTGGTTCTCGCAGAGGGGAGCGTGAGTGGCCGAGCTGGCGGACATGACCGTCCAGGGCCTGACGCAGGAGGAGATCGAGGTCGCGAAGCTGGCCGGACAGGTCTACGTGAGGTTCAAGAGCCTTCCCCAGGCGCACCCGGCCGACCTCGACGAGCTCGCCTTCCACGTGCACGCGATCGGCCGGATCGTCTTCGCCCGGGCGGCGATCCGTGCCCACCCCGAGCACTGGACGTTCAAGTGAGGCGCTGCGTGAGCGCCTGCTCGGCCAGCCCCGGCCGCCTGGAGGCGTTGACCGCGGGGACGACCACCCACTCCTTAGCGGCGGCGGATGCTCTCGGCGAAGCCCGTATCCGGGGCGTGGACGTTCAGGAAGACCGCCTCCCGGGCGGGGTCGTTGACGACGCCGTGCCTGACGCCCGGTGGAGCGACGTAGAACGACCCTTCCCCGGCGCGGACCGTCTCGTCCCCGACGAGGAACCCCATCTCGCCCTCGAGGACGAAGAACGTGTCCACCTGGTCGGGATGCTCGTGCGCGCCGACGCCCTCCCAGGAGGGCTCGACCGCGAGCCGGAACGCGGAGACCTCCGGCAGCTCGCCCTTGATCACGTTCACGCGGCTCTTGCGGACGAATCGCTCGCCCTCGCCGGGCGGGTTGACGATCGCGAGCGAGGCCGGCCTGCCGCCGTCGGCGGGTGGATCGAAGCTGTCGAAGCGGTCGTCGCGGCCCACGAGGTAGTCGGCGAACCCGCCGCTCGGCGAGTGGAAGTTGAGGTAGACGGCCGTCCGGTCGCTCCCGTTGCGGAACGTGTGGACGACGTTCTGCGGGACGGAGACGAACGTCCCGGCCGGCGCCCGCACCTCCCCGACGTCGGGGCCCAGGCCGAAGAGCAGCTCGCCCTCGAGGACGAAGAACGAGTCCACGTGCTCGCGGTGGACGTGCGGTCCCGGGCCGCGCTCACCCGGCTCGTACCGCGACCACGTCACGTCCAGCCACTCGTGGGCGAGCAGGAGCCGGATCGCCCGCTCGGGACGGTCGGTGATCGTCTCGCCTCCCCCGGGGGCTAGGAGCAGCGCGTGGGGTACGTCGAGCTGCACTGCCACTCAGCCTATTCGTTTCTCGACGGCGCCTCGCTGCCCGAGGAGCTGGCCGCGCGGGCGGCCGAGCTCGGGCACGAGGCGCTCGCGCTCACCGATCACGACGGCGTGTACGGATCGCTGGAGTTCGCGCACGCGGCGAAGACGTTCGGCGTCCGGCCGATCACCGGCGCGGAGATCACTCTCGAAGGCGGCGTCCACGTCACGCTCCTCGTCGAGACGCCGCGGGGCTACGCGAGCCTGTGCCGTCTCCTGACCGAGGCGCACGCGGGCACGCGGCCGAGACCGGGCGCGCGGCGTAGGCTGGACGGAGCCGCCCAGGAGCGGAGGCACCGGCTTGGCCGGTGCCGGAGCGGAGACGAGCCGCTGCCCCCCGCGCTCCCGCTGGAGTCGCTGCTCGAGCAGAGCGAAGGGCTCGTCTGCCTCTCGGGCTGCGCTCGAAGAGGCCTGGGGGTGACGAGACCGAACGACGCCGCGCTCGTCGCGGCGGCGTTCGGCCGCGACCGCTTCTACGTCGAGCTCCAGCGGCCCTACGAGCGCGGCGACGCGCGCCGGAACGCCCGCCTGCGCGAGCTCGCCCGCGACCTCGGGGTCGCCACCGTCGCCACCGGCGACGTCCACGCCCACCACGAGCGGCGCGCGGCGCTCCAGGACGCGCTCGTCGCGATCCGCTGCCGCACCTCCCTCGACGGCTGCGAGCCGGAGCGCCGCGGCAACCACGAGTCGGTGCTGCTCCCGCCCGGCGGGGCGCTCGACCGGCTCGACCGCGAGGCCGCCCTGCGTACCGGGGAGATCGCGGCGGGCCTGACCTTCGACCTCACGCAGGAGCTCGGCTACCGCTACCCCGACTTCTCCGAAGGCTTCGAGACCCCGGACGGCCAGCTTGCGTGCGGTCTGCGAGAGCGAATTCAAGGATCGTTACAACGGCTCTCGCTATCGCAGACGGGCGGAGGCCCGGCTGCGAGAGGAGCTCGCTCTCATCTCGGAGCTAGGGCTGTCGGGCTTCTTCCTCCTCCACTGGGAGGTGCTCGAGCTCGCCCGCGAGGTGGCGCTCGAGGTGCGCGGGCCGGGCTCGCCGCGGCACGCGCTCCCGCCCGGCAGGGGCCGCGGCAGCTCCGTCGGGTCGATCGTCTGCTATCTGACCGGGCTCTCTCACGTGGACCCCGTGGAGGCGGATCTCTCGCTCGGCCGCTTCCTCAACCGCGAGCTCGCCTCGGTTCCCGACATCGACCTCGACTTCCCACGTGACATCCGCGAGCAGCTGATCGTCCGCGTCATCGAGCGGTACGGCCGCGAGCACGCCGCGCTCGTCGCGAGCTTCTCGACGTACCACTCGCGAGGCGCGATCCGCGATCTCGGCAAGGCGCTCGGCCTTCCATCCGCCGAGCTCGAGCGCCTGGCTCGCGTGACCGAGGGGAACCCGTACCGCGTCGCCGAGGAGGTCGACCGGCTCCCCGGCGACCACGATTCCGCCCGCTGGCGGGCGCTCGGCGAGCTCGCCCGCGAGATCGCCGGCCTTCCGAGGCACATCTCGCAGCACCCGGGCGGGATGGTGATCTCCAGCCGGCCACTCGTCGAGCTCGTCCCGGTGCAGCCTGCGGCGATGGAGGCGCGGCAGATCTGCCAGTGGGACAAGGACTCCTGCGCCGACGCCGGCTTCCTGAAGATCGACCTGCTCGGACTCGGAATGCTCTCGGCGGTCGAGGACTGCGTCGACCGGGTCGCGCGCCTGCGCTCGGAGACGCTCGACCTCTCCCGGATCCCCCTCGACGACGACGCGGTCTACGCCGAGATCCAGCGCGCGGACACGGTCGGCGTCTTCCAGATCGAGAGCCGTGCCCAGATGCAGATGCTCCTGCGCACCCGCCCGGAGAACCTCGACGACCTGACGATCGAGGTCGCGCTCGTGCGGCCCGGCCCGATCCAGGGAGGCGCCGTCCACCCGTACGTCGAGCGCCGCCAGCGCCTGCGCGAGGACCCGTCGTACGTCCCCGAGGTCGACCACCCGTCGCTTGCCGAGCCGCTCCGTGAGACCCTCGGCGTCGTCGTCTTCCAGGACCAGGTGCTGGAGGTGGCGATGGCACTCGCCGGCTTCACCGTCGGCGAGGCGGAGGGGCTACGGCGGGCGATGAGCCGCAAGCGCTCCCGCGACGCCCTGGAGGCGTGGCGAGAGCGTTTCGTCGCGGGAGCGTTGGCACACGGCGTGGACGCAGAGCTTGCAAACCGCATCTACGACAGGCTCGCCGGCTTCTCGGGATTCGGCTTCCCGAAGTCGCATTCGGCCGCGTTCGCGCTTCTCGCCTACCAGTCCGCATGGCTGCGCCACCACTACCCGGCCGAGTTCCTGTGCGCGCTCCTCAACGCCCAGCCGATGGGCTTCTATCCACCGGCGAGCCTCGTCCGCGACGCGCAGCGGCGCGGGGTGGAGGTGCGCCCGCCGGACGTCAACCTGAGCGGCGCGAGCTGTCTGATCGAGGACGGCGCCGTACGGATCGGCCTCGGGTACGTGCGCTCGGTCGGCGAGCAGGAGGCGGAGACGGTCGCCGGCGGGCAGCCGTACTCGAGCATCCTGGACTTCGCCCAGCGCGCCTCCGTCGACCGGGCGGCTCTGGAGTCACTCGTCGCGTCCGGGGCATGCGACCTGTTCGGGCAGCGCCGTGAGCTGCTGTGGCGCATGGGAGTCGCTCCTCGCCCCACGCGCGCAGGCGGCGGGGCGGTCCAGCTCGCGCTGCCGCTCGAGCCGACCGCGCCCGTCCCGGATCTGCCCGCGCAGAGCGACTGGGAGCGGATGCTCGCCGACTACGGCCTGACCGGCGTCTCGGTCGGCCCCCACCCGCTGGAGCTCCTCCGCCCGCACCTGCCGCCGGACGTCATGGCGAGCCGGGACCTCCCGGAGCATCCCGGCGGGGAGGTCGCAGTCGCCGGGCTCACGGTCGCCAGGCAGCGCCCGGCGACTGCGAACGGCGTCGTCTTCATGCTGCTCGAGGACGAGGGCGGCCAGATCAACCTGATCGTCCCACCGCCCGTCTACGAGCGTTTCCGCCCGCTCGTGCGGGCGGAGCCGCTCCTCCTCGCCCGCGGACGCCTCGAGCGGAACGGCCGGGGAAACCGCCCCGGGGCGGTTTCGGTTCTCGTTCGAACGCTCGAGACCCTCGGCCCGCTGGCGCGGGAGGTCGCGGGCCTCGCCGAGGTGCAGGCGGCGCTCCCGCGCGCGCACCACTTCGGCCACCGGTAGCGCGGGCCCGTCTAGCGGCGGTCGGGTCGCATGGCGGGCTCGCCGCGGTCGAGGACGAGCGCGCAGCCGACGAGCGTCAGGTGGGTGAACGCCTGCGGGAAGTTGCCGAGCATCCGGCCGGTCGCGGGGTCGTACTCCTCCGAGACCAGGCCCAGGTCGTTGCGCAACGCGAGCAGGCGCGTGAAGAGCTCCCGCGCCTCGTCCGTGCGGCCGAGGAGCGCGAGGCACGCTGCATACCAGAACGAGCAGGGCAGGAAGACGCCCTCACCGGGCGGGAGGCCGTCGACGTCCACGTTCTCGTCGTCCGCCTCGTAGCGGGTGATCAGGCCCTCATGCGAGAGCCCCTTGCCGATCGCCTCGATCGTCCCGACGACCCGCTCGTCGTCGATCGGCAGGAAGCCGACCAGCGGGACCAGGAGCAGGCTCGCGTCCAGGCGCTTCGAGCCGTACGACTGGACGAAGGAGCCGAGCTCCGGATCGAAGCCGCTGCGGCAGACGTCCGCGTGGATCTCGTCGCGAACCGCGCGCCAGTGGCCGGCCGGCCCCTCGCGGCCCCAGGCCTCGGTCGTGCGGACGGCCCGGTCGAACGCCACCCACGCCATCACCTTCGAGTGGGTGAAGTGCCGGCTCGGGCCGCGGACCTCCCAGATCCCCGAGTCGGGCTGGCGCCAGGCCACCTCCAGGAACTCGAGCAGGTTGATCGACAGTCGCCAGGCGTGGTCGGATGCCTCGAGGCCGTGCATGCGGGCGGTCGTGAACGCGTCGATGATCTCGCCGTACACGTCGAGCTGCACCTGCTCGGAGGCCTCGTTCCCGATCCGCACCGGTGTCGAGCCCTCGTAGCCGGGCAGCCAGGTCGCCTCGTACTCGGCCAGCCGCCGCTCGCCCGCGACTCCGTACATGATCTGGAGGTCGGCGGGCCGGCCGGCGGCGGCCCGGAACAGCCACTCGCGCCAGCCCCTCGCCTCGTCGAGGTAGCCCGTGTCGATCAGGGCGACGAGGGTGAGGGTCGCGTCGCGAAGCCAGCAGTACCGGTAGTCCCAGTTTCTCGAGCTGCCGATCCACTCCGGCAGGGAGGCGGTCGGCGCCGCGACGATCCCGCCGGTCGGCTCGTACGTGAGCGCCTTCAGCACGCGGATCGAGCTGCGAACCGGCTCCTGCCACTCCCCGCGATAGGTGCAGCGATCGGACCAGTCCCGCCAGAACGCCTCGGTCTCCGCCAGCGCGTGGTCGGCGTCGACCGGGGCGGGCGGCGCACGGTGCGACGCGAACCAGGCGAGCGCGAACGACAGCCGCTCTCCTGCCGACACGGCGGTCGACCCGACGCTGGTGAAGTCCTCTCCGCGAAGCTCGATGTCGCTCTCGATGCGGACCGCGTGGGGACCGGCGACGGCGAACCAGGCGTCGTCCCGGCGCCGGACCCACGGGACGGCCGATCCGTACTCGAAGCGAAACGCGAGCTCGGTCCCGACCTCGACCCGCCCGCGCAGCCCCTCGACGATTCGCACCAGCACGGGGTTCTCGCGCCGCGGCGGCATGAAGTCGAGCAGCCGCACCGCCCCCTCCTCCGTCCGGAAGATGGTCTCCAGGACGAGAGTGTCCGGGAGATAGCGCCGCTCCACGCCCGTCGACTCGGCCCTCGGCGCGACCAGCCAGCGCCCGTGCTCCGGGTTGCCGAGCAGCGCGGCGAAGCAGGCCTCCGAGTCGAAGCGCGGCAGGCAGAGCCAGTCGATCGACCCCGCGAGCGAGACGAGGGCCGCGGTCTGGAGGTCTCCGATCAGCCCGTAGTCCTCGATCCGCATGCTCGACGGACAGTAGATGCCCGCGGCTGCTTTTCGCAGGAGTGCGATGTGGGCAGGTGGTGGCCATGCGAACCGACGGGTACATGCCGATTCGCGACTACGCCGCCCTCGGGGACGGCCGGACCTGCGCCCTGGTCGCCCGCGACGGCTCGATCGACTGGCTCTGCCTCCCGAACATGGACTCTCCGCCCGTCTTCGGGCGGCTGCTCGACCCGGAGGGGGGCGCCTTCCGCCTCGAGCCGGCCGAGCCCTTCGAGAGCGAGCAGCGCTACCTTCCCGGCACGAACGTCGTCGAGACGACGTTCCGGGCCGCGGGCGGGACCGTGCGCGTCACCGATGCTCTGACGCTGGCGGATCGCACGGTTCGAGCGCCGATGCGGGAGCTCGTCCGGATGGTCCGGGGCGAGGCGGGGCGGGTGTCGATGCGATGGTCGGTCGACCCTCGGTTCGGGTACGAGGGGAACGCGACCGCGCGAGTGTCGAGCCGGCACGGACGGCTGGTCTTCACGAGGCGGCACGACGCGGTCGCCCTCGCTGCCTGGGACGCCGGCGAGGCGGCGGTACACCGGCAGGGAGCGGCCGGCTCCTTCGAGCTCGGCGACGGAGCCCGGGCCGTCTTCGCGCTCGCGGCCGCCCACCAGGAGCCCCTCGTCCTCGTCACGCGAGACCAGGCGTGCCGCTCCCTCGAGCGCACGGCCGCCTTCTGGCGGGAGTGGGCCGCGCGCGCACGCTACGAGGGTCCCTGGCGCGACGCTGTCGTCCGCAGCGCGCTGGTCCTGAAGCTCCTCGTCTTCGCTCCGTCGGGCGCGATCGTGGCGGCGCCGACGACGTCGCTGCCGGAGCGCCTCGGCGGAGAGCGGAACTGGGACTACCGGTTCTCGTGGGTGCGCGACTCCACGTGGACCCTCGACGCCCTGATCCGGCTCGGCTACGACGACGAGGCGCACGCGTTCTTCTCGTGGCTGATGCACGCGTCGCGGCTGACCCAGCCGCGCTTCCAGGTGCTGTACCGGGTGAACGGTGACGCGCACGTCGGAGAGCGCGAGCTCGGCGTCCCCGGCTACCGCGGCTCGCGGCCTGCACGCTGCGGAAACGGTGCCCTCGGGCAGCTCCAGCTGGACATCTACGGCTCGGCGATCGACTCGATCTGGCGCTACGTCCGCCACGTCGGAGAGCTCGACCGGCTCACCGCCCGTGAGATCGCCGACACCGCCGACTGGGTGGCGGACAACTGGCGGCAGGCCGACTCGGGGATCTGGGAGGTGCGCAGCCGGCCCGCGCACTACACGCAGTCGAAGGCGATGTGCTGGCTCGCGCTCGAGCGGGCCCGCCAGCTCGCCGAGGACGAGGCGATCCCCGATCGCCGCCGGCGCTGGCAGCCCGCGGCGGACGAGATCAGAGCGTTCTACCAGCAGCATTGCTGGGACGCGGAGCGCCGGAGCTTCGTCAGGGCGCCCGATCTGCGCGAGGCCGACGGCAGCCTTCTCACCCTCGCGCTGCTCGGGTGCGAGGATCCGAGGTCTCCCCGCATGCGCGGCACGATCGAGGCGGTGCGGCGCGAGCTTTCGGCGGGTGGGCCGTTCCACTACCGTTACCGCGGCGAGGACGGCCTGCCGCCCGGGGAGGGGGCATTTCTCGCCTGCTCGTTCTGGCTCGCGGCCTCGCTGGCGCGGGCGGGGGAGACGGACGAGGCGTGCGCGCTCATGGACGAGCTCGTCGCCGCCGCCAACCATGTCGGCCTCTACTCGGAGGAGATCGACCCGGACAGCGGAGCCTTCCTCGGCAACTTTCCCCAGGGGCTGACCCATCTCGCGCTCGTCAACGCCGCGACGGCAATCGAGGACGCCCGCGGATGATCGTCTGGAGCTCCCTCGCCGGGGGCGTCGTGGGGACGATCGTCCTGACGAGCGGCCTGCGGATCGCCCAGGAGCTCGGCCTCACCCGCATGGACCTGGCGCTCCTCGTCGGCAGCGTCATCGCCGAGGATCGGGCCCGGGCCAGCGTGATCGGCTTCGCCCTCAACTTCGGGGCGGGCATCACCTTCTCGCTCGGCTACGCGGGCGTCTTCGCGGCGGTCGGGAGCTCGACGTGGTGGCTCGGTGCCGTTCTCGGCGTGGCGCACGCCGCGTTCGTGGGCGGGACGCTCGTCACCACCGTGCTACCGGTCATCCACCCGCGCATGGGAACGCCCTGGACGGATGCCGAGGAGACGCCGCTGCTCGAGGCGCCCGGCTTCCTGCTGCACAACTACGGGCGGGCGACGCTGGCGGTGACCCTGCTCGTCCACGTCGCCTACGGCGCGATCGTCGGCGCGTTCGCCGGCGGCTTCTAGACCCAGATCTGCCACTTGAACCGCTCGCACGGGCAGTCCCTGTTCTTCTCACCGCACGTCCGGCAGTCCCAGTGCTCCCACCAGATCCAGCGCAGATGCTGGATCTCGAGCACGATCATGCAGACGATCGCGAACAGGAGGCCGCCGGGGCTCACCCCGCGAGCATCTCACGCTCGCGACCGGTCGGCAACGGCAGAGCGGCTCGCACCCGGGCTCACAGCCCCAGCGCGAACCGGGGGAGGCGTCGCTTGACCACGCGCGCGAACGCGCGCTCGTACTCCTCGGCAGCGGCTGGATCGAGGGTCCCCGCATAGGTGTCGCGGAGCCCGGCGAGGGCGGAGACCCCCTCCTCGACGAGGTCGAGGTACTCGGCGTAGCGCTCCTCCGCCTCGTCGCGCCCGGCGCGGTCGTACGCGCGCTCCGCCTCCGCACACGCCTCGAGGAGCCTCGCGTGGTCCTCGCGAAAGAAGCCGAGCTGGCGCTCGATCAGATCGGAGAAGTCGGTCAGAGGAGCTCCCGGTAGAGCTCGAGGTGGGCAGCCGCGGCGGACGCCCAGGTCAGCGCCTCCCGGGCCCGCCGGGCGCCGGCACGGGCCTCCTCGAGCGCCGCCGGGTCGTCGAGCAGGGCGCGGGCGGCCTCGGCGAGGGCGTCCACGTCGCCCGCGGCGACAACCCGGCCGGCACCGTGCTCGCGCACCGGCTCCGGCAGCCCGCCGACGTCGTAGACCACCGCCGGGACGCCGGCGCCGAGCGCACGGAGGAGCGCGCCGGACTGATCGAGCTCTGCGCGATAGGGAAACAGCGCCACGGTCGCGTCCCCGAGCGCGCGGTCGACGTCTGTCTCGGAGAGGTAGCCGAGTCGCCACTCGGCCCGCTCGCCGGCCGCCGCACGGTACGGCTCGACAGGCTCGACCGGATCGCCGGCGACCAGCAGTCTGGCACCCTCGACGCGCGCCGCCGCCTGGACCGCATCGCCGAGCCCCTTGTAGGGCCGGATCGCCCCGAGGCAGAGCAGAGTCCGGCCGTCGTCGCCACGCGGCGGGTCGCTGCGGAACGCCGGGTGGGGAACGATCCGGAGCCGCTCGCGGTCGACGCCCAGCTCGGCGAGCGTCTGCAGCCCGCGAGCGCTGTGCACGACCACGCGGTCGAACCGGCGTAGGAGGCGCCGCCACAGGGCCGCGCGCCTGGCTGTTCGCCGGGGAAGGAGGTCGTGCGCCGTGAAGACGAGCGGCCCGCGTGGCCGGAAGAGCCCGTCGTCGAGCGGCGGCGCGGCGAGCCATTGCACGTGGAGCACGTCTCGCGGCATCGCGTGCAGCCGGGCCATCCCGAACGGATGCTCGATCACCTTCAGCGGAAGGCGCAGGCGCGAGCGGCGGAAGAGCCGCGACGAGAGCGGGTAGAAGACCTCGCTCCGGAGGTAGCCCTCGGGCCGGGGAGCCGCGCCGAACCGGAAGCGTGAGGTGAGGAGCTCGACCTCCGCGCCAGCAGCAGTGAGCGCGCGGGCCAGCTCGTGGTCGTACTGGGGGGTGAACGCGGGTGGGTCGACGAGGACGACGCGCACGGCGGGTCGTACAGTAGTTCCAGTGCCCCTGCCTGCAAGACAGTGCTGATCCGGAGCTGGAACGTCTTCCACGGCAACACCCGGCCGCCGGGGCACGCAGCCTGCCTCGAGGAGATGGTGCGGCTGGCGAGCGCCGACCGGCCCGACGTCCTTCTCCTCCAGGAGGTCCCCGCGTGGGCACTCGGCGTGCTCGGCTCCTGGAGCGGCATGACCGCGGTCGGCGACCTCGCCCGGCGGCCCGCCCTCGGCCCGGTTCCGATCCCCGCGGGCCTCGGCCGCAGGCTCACCGCCCTCCACCCGGGGCGCCTGCGCTCGGCCTTCGCCGGCCAGGGCAACGCAATCCTCCTGGGCGACCCGCTTCGGCCGGCGGCACACGAGGTGATCGCGCTGAACCCCGCGAGGTTCCGGCGCGAGCAGAGCCGCGCGCTCGGGCTCGACCTCGTCGCGCGCCTGGCGTGGGCGAAGGAGCGCCGGATCTGCCAGGCCGTCCGCGTCGAGCCGGACCTCGTCGTCGCCAACCTCCACGCGACCAGCTCGCCCGGCGATCCACGCATCCCTGCCGCCGAGACGCGCAGGGCGGCCGTGTTCGTCGAGTCGCTCGCGCGGGCAGAAGATCGGGTCGTGCTCGGCGGCGACTTCAACGTCACGGGAGAGCGGCTCGACCTCGCCGGCTTCTCGCCGCCCGGGCCTGGCATCGATCACATCCTCGTCCGCGGCGTCACGCCGTCCTCGCTGCGGGTCTGGCCGGACGAGCGCCGCCGCCGTGACGGCGTGCTCCTCTCCGATCACGCTCCGATCGAGCTCGAGCTGCCGTGAACTTCGACGAGGCTCGCGCCCAGTTCCCCGTGCTCGGCCGCCTGGCCTACCTGAACGCCGGCTCCGCGGGGCCGCTCGCCCGGGTGACGGTCGAGGCGATGGCCGCCCGCCAGCAGGCCGACCTCGAGACGGGCAGGAGCGGCCGCTCGTACGTGGACGAGGTGCTGGCCCTGCGTGCACGGGTCCGTGCGGCCCTGGCGGCGACGATCGCGGTCCCGCCGCAGAACGTGGCCCTGACCGCCTCGACGACCGCCGGCTGCAACATCGTCGTCACGGGCCTGCGCCTCGGGCCCGGGGACGAGGTGGTGACCACGGACACGGAGCACTTCGGGCTGCTCGGCGCGTTGCACGCGTCCGGGGCGCGCGTCCGCGTCGCCCGCGTCCGCGACTCTCCGCCCGAGCAGGCCCTCGAGGCCGTGCTGGCCGAGATCGGCTCGAGAACCCGTCTGCTCGCCCTCTCGCACGTGTCCTGGCAGACCGGCAACCTGCTGCCGGTCGAGGAGCTGCGCGACGCGACCGCGCTCCCGATCCTCGTCGACGGCGCACAGTCGGCGGGGGCGATCGCGGTGAACGCGTCGTCGTACGACTTCTACACCGTCTCCGGCCAGAAGTGGCTCTGCGGCCCGGACTCGACCGGTGGACTGTACGTGCGCGATCCCGAGAGGCTGCACGTCGCGCTGCCCACCCACTTCTCCCAGGAGCGCTACGACGAGACGGGTGCGTACACGCCGAAGGCGGGCGCGGCTCGCTTCGACGGCGGCTGGGTCCCGACGGCTTCGCTCGCGGGGCTCGAAGCCGCGCTCGGCACGGTCCCGCACTGGGCGCACGCCCACGCACGCGACGTCGCAGCCCGCTGCTGGGCGATGCTCTCCGACCGCGTCGACGTCGTGACCGCGCCCGGCCAGGCGACGCTCGTGTCGTTCACCCCCGGGGGAGACCCGGCAGAGGAGGCCGTCCGGCTCCTGGGGCGGGGAGTCGTCGTCCGCGACCTGCCGGGAACCGGCTGGCTGCGCGCCTGCTGCGGCTGGTGGACGGGCGACGGCGACCTCGAGCGCCTGATCGACGCCCTGTAGGAGGATCCCCCCTCAAGCTGAGGGCCCGTGCAGCCGATTGATGGAACGTGAAGCGTGCCGCCGCCGTCATCGCATGCCTGGCAGTGGCCCTCGTCGTCGTCGGCGAGCCGCTGGCCGACGCCGTCGGCCCGAGCATCACCCTGAGCGAGACGCCGGCGTCGCCGTTCGAGTACATCTCCGGCTCGACCGTCTTCTACGCGCCGACCGGCTCGAACTCCGGAGCCTTCACGGTCACGGCCGCTGCCCTGGCGTCCTCCGGGATCGACAGCGTCGACTTTCCGGCCGTGTTCGGATCGGACTCTGCCACCGTCTCGACCACCCCCTTCTCGCACATCTACAGCTGGACGTCGAGCGCCAGCGCCGGCGGGACGAAGACGGTCACCGTCACGGACGGGGACTCGGACTCCGACACGGTCGACTTCACGGTCACCTCCGACACGACGGCACCCACCGGGCACTCGGTGGCGCTCTCGGGAGGGCCCACGTACTCGACCCTCTCGGTGCCGCTGCTCCTCGACAACGGGACGGACGCCGGCTCCGGCGTCGACAGCGCCTCCGGCGCGGTCGAGCGTGCGTCGGCCGCGCTCTCCGCCGGCACGTGTGGCACGTTCGGCGGCTACACGGCCGTGACGCTCTCGGGCGGCGCCGATACGAGCGTCTCGACCGGAAACTGCTACCGGTACCGCTACACGGTCGCCGACAACGTCGGCAACCGCTCGGCGGCGTCGCCCGACTCCGCCGACGCGAAGGTCGCGGCCGGCACGCCGACGCTCGTAGTCGCGGCTCCGACCGAGGTGTCGGGCGGGAGCGACCAGTTCTGGATCGCCGCGAGCAGCACGATCTGGTTCCGCCCGGCGGGGAGCGGATCCTTCAGCCTGAACGCGACCGCCAGCGACCCGGTGTCCGGTATCGCGAGCGTCGCCTTCCCCGACGTCTCGGCGACGTCGGGCTGGTCGAGCTCGACCGGCGGCGTCGACGCGAGCTCGCCGTACTCGTCCCCCGTCACCTACGCATGGGCCGCCGGCGCCGCCGCCCCAGGGGCCCAGCAGGTGGTCGCGACGAGCGGAAGCGGGCTGACCACCAGCCGTACGGTCACGATCAGCGCCGACTCGACCCCTCCGACCGGACAGACGGCGGCGCTCTCCGGCGGGCCGTGGTACTCGAAGCTGTCCGTTCCGGTCACGCTCGGCGCCGGAACCGACGCCGGCTCCGGCGTCGACGCCTCGCGAGGCGCGGTCGAGCGCGCGTCCGCGCCGCTCACGAACGGAGCCTGCGGCGCCTTCGGCGCCTATGCGACGGTCACGCTCTCGGGCGGCGCCGACACCGGCGTCTCCTCGGGGAACTGCTACCGGTACGAGTACAAGCTCGCCGACAACGTCGGCAACGTCTCGACCGCGTCTGCCGCCAGCGCCGACGCCAAGGTCGACGCCACTCCTCCGACGGCGCCGAGCCTCACCTTCGCCGGCCTGTCGAACACGGCCGCAGTCGGAAACGTCGTCTACTTCCGCCCGGGCGGAAGCGGCGGCTTCACCCTCACCGCCGCCTCGTCGGACAGCGAGTCGGGGATCGTCTCGCGCACCTTCCCCGCGATCGCCGGGTTCACGGTCGCGGGCTCCGGCCCGAGCCGCACGTACTCCTTCACGAACGCGCCGAGCGCCGCCTCCGGGCCCCTGGCCGTCACCGCCTCGAACGGCGCGGGCCTCACCTCGCCGGGCACGTCCTTCACGCTCGTGCCCGATTCGAAGCCGCCCGTGGTCACCGTTCGCTGCAACGGCAAGCCGTGTTTCCGGACGGCGTACCGGAAGGCGGTCACGGTCACGCTGCGAGCCTCCGACGGCGCGGGCTCGGGGCCGGGCACGATCCGCTACACGACGAACGGATCGGCTCCGACCCTCGCCAGAGGAGTGGAGTACGCGCGGCCGTTCAGCGTCCGGACCCTCGCGCAGCTGAAGGTGCGCGCGTACGACCGGGCGGGCAACGCGAGCAAGCCGGTCGCGGTGACCGTCCGCTCGCTGGCCGACAAGCTCGTGTTCTCGGCGCCGGCGCGCCTGAACGTCGCCTCGTCGTCCCGCGTCGTGCGGGCGAGGGTGACCGTCAGCGCGCAGGCGATCGTCACCGCGGGCATGACCGGCCCCGGCCTGAAGAAGCCGCTCCGGTGGCACTTCGTGCTCTCGCGCGGGACGTCGGTCGTGCAGCTCAAGCTGCCCTCCTCGGTCAAGCCGCGAGGCACCTACACGCTCGTCTGGACGGTGCGGTCGGGACCGCGCCAGATGAAGGCGGTCAGCCACGTCCGCCGCGTGGTCAAGGCACCGCCCACGGCCAAGAGCAAGAACCGCTAGCCGCGGAGACCGAGCTGGGGCGCGATCGGCCGGAGCGCGGCGATCACGTTCGCGACGTGGCGGTCGAGCTCGAGGCCGAGCAGGTCGGCGCCGGCGTAGACCTCGTCGCGGTGGACGCCGGCTGCGAACGAGGGTTGCCTGAGCTTCTTCAGCACCGAGGGCGGCTCGAGCGTCGCGATCCCGTCGGGCCGGACGAGACCGCACGCGTGGACGAACCCGGACAGCTCGTCGCACGCGAACAGCGACCGCTTCAGCGGCGTGTCGCGCGGCATCGCGAGGTGCTCGGCGTGCGACAGGACCGCCTCCACGACCTCCTCGGGGTACCCCTCCTCGCGCAGGATCGGCGCGCCGTCCTGCGGGTGCCGGTCGAGGGTGGGGTGGACCTCGTAGTCGAAGTCGTGCAGCAGCGCGACGACGCCCCAGAGCTCCTCGTCCTCGCCGAAGTGGCGGGCGTACCAGCGTACGGCCGCCTCGACCGCGAGGGCGTGACGGAGGAGGGCCTCGCTCTTCGTGTAACGAGTCAGCGTGTCCCAGGCTCGGTCACGGGTCGGATTCGGCACGTCCGCTAGCCTACCGCGGTGGCCAGCGGCGTCCTCGCCTCGCAGGTGATGCAGTCGTTCGTGATCGAGGGCGGCCGCCCTCTCGCGGGGACGATCAAGGCCGCCGGCAACAAGAACGGGGCGCTGCCGATCCTCGCCGCCACGCTCCTGACCGAGGAGCCCGTCTCGCTGTCGAACGTGCCGCGGATCCGGGACGTCGACACGATGCTCGAGCTGCTCGCCGACCTCGGGGCCGACATCGCCTGGACGGGCCAGAACGAGGTTCGCGTTCACACGGCGGAGGTCGGCAAGCAGGAGCTCGACCCCGAGCTCTGCGGACGGATGCGCGCCTCGTTCCTGCTCGCAGGCCCGCTGCTCGCGCGGTTCGGCCGCGCGGTGGTGCCGCCGCCGGGCGGCGACGTGATCGGCCGCCGGCGGCTCGATCCGCACATCCACGCGTTTGCCCGCATGGGCGCGGAGATCGAGGTCGGGGAGGGGTACGACATGCGGGCGGCCGGCGGGCTGCGCGGAGAGCGGATCTTCCTCGACGAGGCGAGCGTGATGGCGACCGAGAACACGGTGATGGCGGCCGTGCTCGCCCCGGGTGAGACGGTGGTCGGCAACGCCGCGTGCGAGCCGCACGTCCAGGACCTGTGCCGGTTCCTCGTCGCGCTCGGCGCGGAGATCGAGGGGATCGAGTCGAACGTCCTGCGCATCCGCGGCGTGCGAGCGCTGCAGGGCGGCCGGTGGCGGATCGGCCCCGACCACATCGAGGTCGCGAGCTTCATCGGCCTCGCCGCGATGACCGCCAGCGACGTGACGATCGAGGACGTCGAGCCGGCCGACCTCCTCTCGATCCTGCCGGCGTTCGCCCGGCTCGGCGTGCACACCGAGATCGACGGCACGACCGTCCGGGTTCCGCGCGGGCAGCGGCTGGTCGTCGAGGACGATCTCGGCGGCCACATCCCCAAGATCGAGGACGGGCCGTGGCCGGCCTTCCCCGCCGACCTGACCTCGATCGCGCTCACGGTCGCGACGCAGGCGCTCGGAACGGTCCTGGTCTTCGAGAAGATGTTCGAGAGCCGCCTGTTCTTCGTCGACAAGCTCGTGATGATGGGCGCCCGGATCATCCTCTGCGACCCGCACCGCGCGGTCGTGACGGGGCCGGCGACGCTCCTCGGCCAGCGGATGGAGAGCCCGGACATCCGGGCCGGGATGGCGATGTTGCTCGCCGGGCTGTGCGCCCAGGGGGAGTCGACGATCGGCGCCGCCCACCAGATCGACAAGGGGTACGAGCGGATCGACGAGCGCCTGCGCGGCCTCGGCGCCCACATCGAGCGCGTCGAGGCATAGCCGCCGCGGGATCGGCTCCTGCCCTCCGGTACCCTCCGCCGAAGGATGGACGTACGCCGGCAGGCCGACCGCCTTCGGGTCGACGTGACCGCCGCCGGGAGCGGACGGGCGAACGTCGACACCGGCTTCCCCGTCCTCGACCGGCTGCTCGGGCTGCTCGCGAAGTACGCGGGCTTCGACCTCGTGGTCGTGCTCGCGCCGGGGAGGTCGCCGGCGGACGCCGTCGACGCGGGAGGCGCGCTCGGCCGGGCGGTCGCCGACGCCCTGCGCGGCAAGGCCCGCGGCTACGGCTCCGGCGTCCTGCCCGTGGACGAGGCGCTGGCGCATGTCGTGCTCGAGGTCTCCGACCGGCCGCTCCTGGCGTCGAACGTCGACCTCTCGGACGCGCGTGTCGGGGGCCTCGGCACCGACCTCGTCACGGGCTTCCTCGGCCGCTTCGCGGAGGGCGCGGGCGTCACCCTGCACGTCCGGCTGATCGCCGGCGACGACGCCCAGCACGTCCTCGAAGCGATGTTCAAGGCCCTCGGCATCGCGCTGTCCCGCGCGTGCCGTCCACCACGAAGGGAGTGATCGTGACCGGAAAGGAGTCGATCCGCACCGCCGAGGCCCCGGCGCCGTTCCAGGGCGCGCCGTACTCGCAGGCGATCCGTGCCGGCGAGCTCGTGTTCGTCTCCGGGCAGCTCGCGCTCACGGCGGGCTCCCACGAGATCGTGGAGGAAGGGATCGCAGCCCAGACCGAGCAGGTGTTCGCGAATCTGCGCGCCATCCTGGAGGCTGCCGGCAGCGGGCTCGACCGGATCGTCAAGACGACCGTGTACCTCAGCGATCTCGGGGACTTCCAGGGGATGAACGAGGTCTACCGGCAGCACGTCGGCGACATCCCCCCGGCGAGGGCGACGCTGGAGGTGTCGGCGCTCCCGTCGGGCGCGCTCGTCGAGATCGACGCGATCGCGCTCGCCGGCTGAGCCCGGCCGGTGGGCGGCACAATCCGTCGGGATGGCTGCGATCGACACGATTGCCTCCGATCTGCGTGCCCTCCCGCGGCTCGCACCCGTGCTCGAGGCGGTCGCCGGAGCGGACGTCCGCGTCTTTCTCGTCGGCGGCACCGTCCGGGATCTCCTGCTCGGCGCGGAGAGCTTCGACGTCGACCTCGCCGTCGAGGGTGACGCGGCCGTCCTGGCGAAGCGCCTCGCCGAGCGGCTCGAGGGGGAGATGGTCACCCACGGCCGCTTCGGCACCGCGGTCGTCCGCTACGGGGGCGGTGACCACGTGGACGTGGTCAGGGCCCGGCGAGAGCGCTACGCGGCACCGGCCGCGCTGCCGGAGGTGCAGGCGGGGACCATCGACGACGACCTCGGGCGCCGCGACTTCACGATCAACGCCATGGCCGCCTCGATCGCGCCGGACGACTTCGGCCGGCTGTCCGACCCATCCGGAGGTCGACGCGACCTCGAGGCCGGCACGATCCGCGTTCTCCACGACCGGTCGTTCGTCGACGACCCGAGCCGGGTCTTCCGTGCGCTCCGGTACGAGGCGCGCTTCGGCTTCCGGATGGACCCGGAGACCGAGGCGCTCGCGCGAGCGAGCGTCTCGGCCGGCCTCGTCGGCCTCCTCTCGGGCGGGCGCCTGCGCGAGGAGCTCGTCGCGCTGCTGGGCGAGAGCTCGGGCGGCCGGGCGATCGGGCGACTCGCCGAGCTCGGGGCCGACCGCGCGATCCACCCTGAGCTCGCCGCCGACGCCGAGACCGTCGCCCTCGCGGAGCGAGTCGACGGCCTGCGAGAGGAGCTCGATCCCGACGCGCCCGCGTGGCGGCTGCGCCTCGCGGTGCTCGCCCGGCGGATCCCTCCTCGAGAGCTCTCGCGGTGGCTCGACCACCTGGCCCTCCGCCGCCGCGATGCCGAGCGGATCGAGCGGTCCGTCAGCCTCGCGCCACAGCTCGTCGCGGCATCCGACCCGGTCGAGATCGCGGACCTCGCAGAGCCGAACGCGCCCGACACGCCCCTCCTCGCGCTCGGGCTCGCCGACGTCCCGGCTCTCCGGGACTGGTTCGGACGCCTGCGGGACGTGCGGCTGGAGGTGACCGGCGCCGACCTGGCCGAGCTCGGGCTCGCGGAGTCGCCGCGGGTGGGGGAGGTGCTCGACGAGCTGCGCCGGCGGAAGCTGCGTGGAGAGCTCGACGGCCGCGAGGCCGAGCTCACCGCGGCCCGGACGCTGATCGCCGACCCGTGAGCGAGGTGCCCCTCATCCGGTGGGATGCGCCCGGCCCCTACGCGGCGGCGTTCTCGACCCGCCGGGGAGGGGTCAGTGAGGCGCCGTTCGACACGCTCAACCTCGGCCGCCTGACGGACGACGAGCCCGGCCGTGTCGCAGAGAACCGCCGCCGCCTCTGTGCCCGGGTCGGCGCAGACCCCGCCCTGCTCAACTACGGGCGCCAGGTCCACGGAGCGACGGTGCGCCGGGCCGCGGGCCGGGGTGAGCCCGGAGACGGCCTGTGGACCGACGAGCCCGGCGAGCCGGTGCTCGTGTTCACGGCCGACTGCCTGCCGGTCGCCCTCGCGCGGGCCGAGGGACCGCCTGCGATCGCCGCGCTCCACGTGGGCTGGCGCGGGCTGCTGGCCGGCATCGTCGAGACCGCGGTCTCCGTGCTCGGCGGCGGCCTCGCCGCGGCGGTCGGTCCGGGGATCGGCCCCTGCTGCTACGAGGTCGGCGAGGACGTCGCCGCGCCGTTTCGCGAGCGCTTCGGGCCGGGGATCGTCGACGACGGACGGCTCGACCTCTGGGCCGCGGCCGAGAGCGCGCTCGAGGCTGCGGGCGTCGCCAGCGTCCGCCGGTTCGACCTCTGTACGGCATGCAATCCGGACCTGTTCTTCTCGCACCGCCGCGACGCCGGACGCACCGGCCGCCAGGGGCTGATCGCATATGTCGCCTGACGAGATCCGCGAGCGCTACGGGCGGATCAGGGAGGAGGTCGGCCCCGGCGTGACGATCGTCGCGGCGACGAAGTACGTGTCCGTGGAGGACATGGCTGCCCTGGCCGAGGCAGGCATCCCGGTGGTCGGAGAGAACAGGGCGCAGGACCTGGTAGCGAAACACGACGCCTATGGCGGCGCGTTTCGCTGGCATTTCATCGGCCACCTGCAGAGCCGCAAGGCGAGAGTCGTGAACGCCCTCTGCGACCTCGTCCATTCGCTGGATTCCGAATCGGCCGCCCGGCGGCTCGAGGTCCCGGCCCTGGTGGAGGTCAACCTCTCGGGCGAGCCGACGAAGTCCGGCGTCGCACCCGAGGAGCTCGACGCCTTCCTCGGCCTCTACGAGGACGTGCGCGGGCTGATGACGATGCCGCCGGCCGCCGGCGACCCCGAGGCCTCCCGTCCGTACTTCCGCCGCCTGCGCGAGCTCCGGGACCGTCACGGCCTCCGCGAGCTCTCGATGGGAACGAGCCAGGACTACCGCGTAGCCGTCCAGGAGGGAGCGACCCTGATCCGCGTCGGGTCCGTGCTCTGGAGCTAGCGCCAGAGGTTCTCGTCCCCGGCCAGCACCCGGTCTGCCCATGCCTGTGGCCGCTCCAGCGCCACGTATCCGTCCTCCTCTTCCATCCATCTCTCCCAGAGGGCGCGGGCCTCCTCTCCATCGCGGTCGAGACCGCGTTCCAGCCTCAGCTCACGCGGCGTCTCTACCCAGAGGGAGTAGGTGAGAAATGGCCTGAAGGCTTCCCGGGAAGCGCTCACCCCTTCGAGGAGGACGAATGCGGCGGGAGCCACCTCCGTCCACTGATCCTCGTCCTCGTCGCTCCAGCTCGTCCGTCTGTACCGAGCGACCTGGCCGTGCGCAAGCGGCTCGAGCAGCTCGCGCACGAGCCGCGGCCACCAGTCGAGGGGGTGGTCCCAGCTTGCGAAGTCGTCCGTGTGGACGATCGGCGCGTTCCCGAGCTCGAGCGCGACGAGGCTTGCCAACGAGCTCTTGCCCGCGCCTCCGAGCCCGTCGATCGCAACGATCTTGGTCGATATTCGGGCGGGCGGGCTCTTGGCCCGGACGGCCTCGGCAATCTCCGCGAAGAGCGTCTTCTTCCGGATGGCTGTCTCCGACGGCTGTGCGCGGTGCGCCTGGTCATTCAATCATGCGTCGCCGCCGCTACACGCGCGGGCGCGGCACGCTCCCGCTCGACGCCGGCAGGGAACGCGACCAGCGAGCAAGCCGAGGAGGGGACCGCAGGGAGAAACCGGCCGCGGCAGCCACCCGCGGCCGGTGCCCTGCCGGCGCGCGACGCGGGCAGAACCAGGGGTTCCCCCGCGCCGGGCGTTACGATTCCGGCGCCATGGGCTTCGCCGATCTCTGGAACCGGACCCTCGTCTACTTCGGCATCGCGGAGGAGGAGGACTACTGGGACGAGGACGGCTACGCGACGAACGAGGAGCTGGAGCGCAGCTACGTCGAGCGCGAGCGGCCGAACGTCCGCCGCCTGCCGCGCCGCCACCGTGACGAGTACGAGGACTGGACCGACTCCGACACCGGCGCCGGTCGCGCCGAGGCCGCCCGCCCGGCGGCCCGCGCCGCCCGCGCAGCGGCCTCCTCTGCCCGGCCGCGGCGGCTCGAGGCGGCACCCAGCCCGAGCGTCCGCGTGCACCTCGTGCTCCCGCGCAGCTTCAACGACGCGCAGCAGATCGCCGACAAGTTCAAGGACGCGATCCCGGTCATCCTCAACCTCCAGGCGACCGACCAGGAGCTGTCGAAGCGGCTGATCGACTTCGCCAGCGGGCTGACCTACGCGCTCAACGGCGGCATGCAGCGGGTCGCCGACAAGGTGTTCCTGCTCACTCCGCGAAACGTCGAGGTCTCCGCGGAGGAGCGCGCCAGGCTGCTCGAGCGAGGCGGCTTCTTCAACCAGGCCTAAGGGCGCGGGAGAACCCCTGGTTCTCCCGCGGGCCCTCTCCTCCGCTCGCTCGCTGCGCTCGCATCGCCTGCCGACAACCGGCGGTTCTCGGCCGCGCCCGCCATGTCGGTCGCGGCCGCGTGCGTAGGAAATCGCCCGCCCGAGCCGAACACCGGTTCGTGGGCGTGATGAACGTCACGTTTCGGCTACTCGCGGACTGGGTCTCGACGGCGCAGAACTTCGTGTCCGTGTTCATCGGCGTCTACGTGCTCGTCATCTTCGTGTACGTGCTGACCACGCTCGTCCGCCTGCCGTACTCGTTCAATCCCGTCCAGCGGTTCCTCTACGACGTGTCCGATCCCTACCTGCGCGTCTTCCGGCGGGTCCTGCCGCCGCTCGGACCGCTCGACCTCTCGCCGATGGTCGGCGTCGTCGTCCTGATCGGCATCGAGCAGATCGCCGTCCGGTTGCTGGGCCGCCTGCACTGAAAGGAAGGAACCATGTCGTACACACCAGTCGAGATCCGGCACGTGAGCCTGAGGCGCGGCCTCTTCGGCTACCGCCGCGGGCAGGTCGACGGGCTCCTCGACGAGATCACCGAGAGCTTCGAGACCGTCTGGCGCGAGCGGGCCGATCACTCCGACCGCGTCGAGCTCCTCGAGGGCGAGCTGACGCGATACCGGGAGCTCGAGGCGCTGCTGCGCACGACGCTCGTCTCCGCCGAGCGCGCGGCGCACGAGCTGAAGGACCACGCCAGGCGCGAGGCCGAGTCGATCGTGGCCGAGGCGCAGGCCGAGGCGCGGACGATCACCCGGAACGCCCGCGGCGAGCAGGAGGGCCTGGCGAGAGAGGCACGACGCCTCCGGCTGCTCCTGCGCGCCGCGCTCGACGCGCTCGGCGAGGCGGACGGCGGAGAACACCGCCTCCAGGCACGCGACGAGGGGCCCGAGGAGGCACCTCCACGCGAGACGAGGGCCGCCTGAGGGAGCGAACGGCCGACCTATACTTGGACGGCATGGCCGAGCCGCTGACACGCCTGCGTCTCCGGGTCTCTCCCGGCGCGGCCCGAACCGAGATCGCGGGCCGCCACGGCGACGCATGGAAGGTTCGCGTCGGCGTGGCGCCCGAGCGCGGGCGCGCCAACGAAGCCGTTCTCCGACTCTTCGCGGAGCGGCTCCAGCTTCCGCGGCGCTCGGTCACGCTCGTCTCCGGTCACGCCGGCCGCGACAAGGTGATCGAGCTGCGCGGCCTCGCGCCGGCGGAGGCAGAGCGGAGGCTGGGGCAGGGGGATCGTCCCCGGCGGGAACGGGCGGAGAGGGCATGACCACCCTCGCCGAGAACCGGCAGTTCCGCGACCGGTTGCTGGAAGAGCGCCGGCGCATCCTGGACGCGATCGAGAACATCCACGCCGAGAATCCCGGATCGCTCGCCGAGGAGACGGAGGAGGCCGCGTTCCAGGACAACCACCTCGGCGACGTCGCCACGGCGACGTTCGACCGCGAGCTGGCGAGCACGCTGGAGGAGAACTCCAGCCACGTGCTGGCGGAGATCGACGCCGCCCTCGCACGGATCGAGGCGGGCACCTACGGCGTCTGCCAGGCATGCGGCCGGCCGATCGGGGAAGAGCGGCTCGAGGCGCTTCCGTGGGCCATGCTCTGCATCGAGGACAAGCGAAGACAGGAGCGAGGCTGATCCGGCGCCGATGAGCGCTGAGCCCGCCCGCAACAAGGAGTTCCGGCCGGGATCGCGGACGGACGGGCTGGCGCCGATCTCGGTCGCCGCCCGGTCGCTCGCCGCGCACCCCGTCCACTGGCTGAGCCTGGGCGCGGTCGCCGCCGCCGCGGCCGCCGCCGACCAGCTCACGAAGCACGTCGTCGGCAGCCAGCTCGCGCTCGGAGACGAGGCGGAGGTGATCGGGCCCTTCTCGATCCACCACGTCCAGAACTCGGGGATCGCCTTCGGTCTGTTCGCCGGCGCGACCGCCGTGGTGATCGTGCTGACGCTGGTCGCGGTCGCCTGGATGGTCGGGTTCTTCGCCCGCTCGGGCGCCCGGCACCCGCTCCTGCCCGTGGCCGTCGGGCTGCTGATCGGGGGAAGCGTCTCCAACCTCGCCGACCGGATCCGCCTCGGGCACGTCACCGACTTCCTCGACCTTCGCTACTGGCCTGCATTCAACCTCGCCGACAGCTTCATCGTCGTCGGCGTCGCGATCCTGCTCGGGGCGCTCGTCACGGCCGACCGCGGGCTGGGCCGCACGGGTGCCCGCGAGCTCGCACACCGTTCCTGAGCAGGCGGCGGGGGAGCGTCTCGACCGGTACGTCGCCGCTCTGCGCCAGGTCGGCTCGCGGGCAGCGGCCGCGCGACTGATCGACGGGGGCGCGGTGCTCGTCGACGGCACCCCGCGCCCCAAGAGTCACCGGCTCGCCGGCGGGGAGGAGGTCCGGCTCGAGCCGCCCCTGCCTGCCCCGGAGCCCGAGCCGCCGCCGCTCGACCTGCGCATCGCATACGAGGACGAGCACCTGCTCGTCGTGGACAAGCCGGCTGGCCTCGTCGTCCACCCGGGCGCGGGCGCGTCGGCGGGAACCCTCGTCCAGCGCCTGGCCGCCCACGGCCCCGCCGGAGGCCCTCCCGGGCGTCCGGGAATCGTGCACCGCCTGGACCGGAACACCTCCGGCCTGCTCGTCGTCGCGCGCAGCGAGCAGGCCTATACCGGCCTCCGCGCGCTCGTTCGGCGGCGCGCGCTCGAGCGCGAGTACCTGGCGCTCGTCGGGGGACGGCCGCGCTCCAGGCGCGGCCGCATCGAGGCGCCGATCGGGCGCGACCGGCGCGACCCGACCAGGCGGTCGCTCGACACCGACGCGCCGAAGGACGCGGTCACGGGTTTCGAGGTCGTGGAGCTGCTCCCCGAGCACGCGCTTCTGCGCGTGCGGCTGGAGACGGGCCGCACCCACCAGATCCGCGTGCACCTCGCGGCCATCGGCCTGCCGGTCGCCGGGGATCCGGTCTACGGCGCCCCGCTGCCCGGCCTGGACCGCCAGTTCCTGCACGCGGCCCGGCTCGCGTTCGCGCATCCCGTCACCGGCGGGCGCGTGGAAGCCGAGTCTCCGCTGCCGGAGGAGCTCGCGGCCGCGCTCGCCCGCGTCCGCGGCTAGGATATATGCCGTTCCGTTCCACCGACCCGGCGTTCCACCCGGGCGGCGGTGCCGGGGTCTGCCCCGGTTCCGCACGGGCCCGCCGGCGAAGCGCAACCAACCGAAAGGGGAAGCACCGTGGCTGTCGTCTCCATGCGAGAGCTTCTGGAGGCCGGAGTGCACTTCGGCCACCAGACCCGCCGCTGGAACCCGAAGATGCGCCGGTTCATCTTCACCGAGCGGGGTGGGATCTACATCATCGACCTCCAGCAGACAGCCCAGCTCGTCGAGGAGGCCTACGAGTTCGCCAAGAACCTGGCCGCGCGCGGCGGCTCGGTCCTGTTCGTCGGGACGAAGAAGCAGGCGCAGGACGCGGTCGAGGAGCAGGCGACCCGCGCCGGGATGCCCTACGTCAATCACCGCTGGCTGGGCGGCCTGTTGACGAACTGGCGCACGATCTCCGATCGGATCGACCGGCTCCACGATCTCCGCCGCCTGCGTGAGGACGCGCAGCTGGAGCTGCTGCCGCCGAAGGAGCGCATCGCGATGCTCGCCGAGCTGGAGAAGCTGGAGGCGAACCTCGGCGGGGTCGCCGACATGAAGCGCCAGCCGGACGCGATGTTCGTGCTCGACCTGCGCAAGGAGGCCCTCGCCGTGCGCGAGGCGCGCCGCCTGGGAATGCCGATCGTCGCGCTCGTGGACACGAACTGCGACCCCGACGAGGCCGACTACGTGATCCCCGGAAACGACGACGCCATCCGCTCGTGCAGCCTCGTCACCCGCGTGATCGCGGACGCGATCGCCGAGGGAAAGCAGAAGGTCTCCCCGGCCGAGCTGACCGCAGCCGCCCGGGAGGCGCCGACCCCGGCTGCGCCGACCCCGGCTGCCGCGGTCGAGGAGCCGGAGCCGTCCGAGGCCGAGACCACGACGATCGAGCCCACCGCGGGCGCCGCCCCGGAGACGACCTCCGTGGACGACGGATCTGCTGCGGCCGCCCCGGAGCCGGCGACCGAGCCGGCGGCGGAAGAGGAGGAAGGGCAGTGATCCCGGCGAGCCTCGTCAAGGAGCTGCGGGATCAGACCGGCGCGGGCATGATGGAGTGCAAGCGTGCCCTCGAGGAGACCGGAGGGGATCTCGGCGCCGCGCAGAAGCTGCTGCGCGAGAAGGGAATCGCCGGGGTGGCCAGGCGATCCGGGCGCGACACGACCGAGGGCAAGGTCGCGATCGATCTCGGCGACAGCGTCGGGGCGATGGTCGCGGTCGGCTGCGAGACCGAGCCGGTGTCGAACAACGTGGAGTTCCTCGTCCTCGTCGAGCGCGTCCTCGACGAGGTCGCCAGGCACGGCGAGCAGGCTGCCGGCGCGCTCGAGGACGAGCGGGTCGAGCTGGCTGCGAGGCTCGGTGAGAACATCGTCGTGCGCAGCGCCGTCCGCTTCGAGGGCGAGGAGGGCGACATCCTCTCGGGCTACGTCCATCCGCCGGCGAACAAGATCGGGGTGCTGATCCACGGCCGGGGCAATCCGGATGCGGCCCGGATGCTGGCGATGCACATCGCGTTCGCGGCCCCGCTGTACCTGCGCCGGGAGGACGTTCCCGAAGCCGAGGTGGCGGCCGAGCGCGAGATCCTCTCGAAGCAACCCGACGTCGCGGGCAAGCCGGACGAGGTGGCCGCGAGGATCGTCGACGGGCGCATCCAGAAGTGGCTGGCCGAGCGTGTCCTCGCCGAGCAGCAGTGGATCCACGACACCCAGAAGAACGTGGCCCAGGCGCTCCAGGAGGCGGGGCTGGACGTGATCGACTTCCGTCGCTTCGCGCTGGCAGAGTAGACGCGTGGCGAGCGCGACCAGCCCCCTCCCCGAGACCGGCGCGCCGTTCCGGCGCGTCCTGCTCAAGCTCTCCGGCGAGGCGCTGATGGGCGAACGGGCCTACGGCGTCGACTCCGACCGGATCGCGGCGCTGGCCGAGGAGATCGTCGAGGTGCACGCGGGCGGGCTCGAGATCGCCCTCGTGATCGGGGCGGGCAACATCGTCCGCGGAATGGAGGCGGCGGCGGCCGGGATGGACCGGGCGACCGCCGACTACGCGGGGATGCTCGCCACCGTGCTCAACTCGCTCACCGTGCAGGATGCGCTCGAGCGCAACGGAGCCGATACGCGCGTGCTCTCGGCGATCACCGTCTCCGAGGTGGCGGAGCCGTACATCCGCCGGCGGGCGATCCGCCACCTCGAGAAGGGCCGCATCGTCATCTTCGCGGCCGGCACGGGAAACCCGTTCTTCACGACCGACACGGCTGCAGCGCTTCGGTCGCTCGAGATCGGCGCCGAGGCGATCCTGATGGCGAAGAACGGCGTGAAGGGCGTATACGACGGGGACCCCCGCCGGGACCCGGACGCGGAGTTCCTCCCCGAGCTGACGCACCTCGAGGCGATCGAGCGCGGCCTGAAGGTGATGGACACGACCGCGCTCTCGCTCTGCATGGACAACAACCTGCCGATCCACGTCTTCGAGCTCGTCGACGGCAACATCATGCGCATCGTCGCCGGCGAGCGAGTGGGGACGCTCATCTCCACGGCCAAGGCTGGAAGCGTCGCCGGCGGGTCCGGCGAGGCCCGCCCAGAGAACGAGGGAGCCGCTCGATGATGGAAGACCTGATCCAGGATGCCGTCCGCCGGATGGACAAGTCGGTGGAGACGGCGCAACACGAGTTCAACAGCATCCGGACCGGCCGTGCGTCGGCGGCGCTACTCGACCACGTGCGGGTCGAGTACTACGGGACGCCCACCCCGCTGAACCAGCTCGCGACGATCAACGTGCCCGAGCCGCGGATGCTCACCGTCCAGCCCTTCGACCCCACCTCGGTGAAGACGATCGAGAAGGCGATCATGGAGTCCGACCTCGGCCTCACCCCGTCGAACGACGGCAAGATCATCCGCCTGCCGATCCCGCAGCTGACCGAGGAGCGGCGGAAGGACCTCGTCAAGGTCGTCCGCCAGCGGGCCGAGGACGGCAAGGTCGCCGTCCGCAACGTCCGCCGGGACGTGATGCACCACCTCCAGGAGCTCGTCCGGAGCGGGGAGGTGGGCGACGACGACGAACGGCGCGCAGAGGAGCGGGTGCAGAAGCTCACCGACGAGCACATCCACCAGGTCGACGAGCTGCTGAAGCGCAAGGAAGCCGAGATCCTGGAAGTGTGACCGGGGAAAGTGCGCGCTTTCCCCGGCGGTAAGGTCGGAGACGCTTGAACCTGTTGACCAGACTCCGGGCCCGACGCGGGAGGCGGTCCGCCGATCCCCGCCGGTCCGAAGCCGAGGCCGCGCGGGCGGTGGCGATCATCATGGACGGCAACGGCCGGTGGGCGAGCACGCGGGGCCTGAGCGTTGCCGAGGGCCACCGGGCGGGCTCGCGTGCCCTGCGGCCGGTCGTGGAGACAGCGATCGACCTCGGCGTCGAGTCCCTCGCCGTCTACGCCTTCTCGACCGAGAACTGGACCCGGTCCGAGGAGGAGGTGAGCGCGCTGATGGAGATCTTCGCCGAGACGATCGAGCGCGAGCTCCCCGACCTCGTCGCGCAGGGCGTCCGGGTGCGGTTCATCGGCCGCCGCGACCGGGCGCCGGAGGACCTCCGCCGCCGGATGGCCCGGCTCGAGGCAGAGACGCGGCGCAACGAGCGGCTCAGCCTCTGGATCGCGTTCGACTACGGCGGCCGGGCCGAGCTGGTCGAGGCGGCACGGCGGCTCGTCGCTTCGGGCGTCGCTCCGGAGGACGTGGACGAGAACACCTTCGCGGCGCAGCTGTACGCGCCGGCGATGCCCGACCCGGACCTGCTGATCCGCACCTCGGGCGAGCTCCGGATCTCGAACTTCCTGCTCTGGCAGCTCGCGTACGCCGAGCTCGTCTTCGTCGACACGCTCTGGCCCGACTTCGGGCCGCGAAACCTCCAGGACGCGCTCGCCGCCTACGCGCGGCGCCGCCGGCGGTTCGGCGGACGATGAGGCCAGTTCGCCGCGCGAACTGGTTAGGGCTGGGTCCTAACCATTCGCCGACCGGAGGGAGGGAAATGGCATGAGCGGCCTCTTCTCCCGGATCGCGGTCGGGGCCGTCGGCCTGCCGGTCGTGCTCGGGCTCGTCTGGCTCGGCGGCTGGTGGCTCTTCACCCTGGCCGCCGTGGTCGGGCTGCTCGCGCTCCACGAGTACTACGCGATGACCCGGCCCCTGCGACCGATCGTGATCGCCGGTTATGCGGGCCTGATCCTCACCCTGCTGGCGGCGCAGGCGGGCGGGTTCCCCTGGATCGCCGGGGGGCTGTTCACGACGGTGGCGCTCTCGTTCCTGCTGAAGGGGCTCGCCGAGACGAGGCAGTCGGCGACCGTCGCGGTGGGGGGGACGGTGCTCGGTGTCGCCTGGATCGGGCTCGGCCTGGTCGCGCTCATGTTCCTGCGCGGGCTTCCCGTGCACGGGCGGCTGGCGTCGTTTGCGGTGCTGCTCGCGGTCTGGGCCGGCGACTCGCTGGCCTTCTTCGCCGGAACGCTCGTCGGGCGGCACAAGCTCGCGCCGACGATCTCGCCCGGGAAGACCGTGGAGGGGCTCGTCGCCGGGACGGCGGCGACGGTGTTCGTCACGTTCGTCGCGCTCTACAACGACCGGAAGGAGTTTCTCACGATCGGGCAGGCTCTCCTGCTCGGGCTCGCGCTGGCCGTCGCCGGCCCGCTCGGCGACCTGTTCGAGTCGTTGCTCAAGCGCGACATGGGCGTGAAGGACAGCGGCCGCCTCCTCGCCGGACACGGGGGCGTCCTCGACCGCGTCGACGCGCAGCTGTTCGCGGCGGTCGCCGCCTACTACGTGATTCTCGCCTTCGACAAGGTGTAGCAGGGAAATCCGCCCGGCTGCGAAACGCGAACGTCACGGAAAGAGTGACTCCTGGCGCCGCGGTCATACTGTGCCGGTGAAGAGGGTTGCCCTCGCCGGCGCCACCGGCTCGATCGGGCGGCAGGCGATCGAGATCGTGGAGGCGCATCCGGAGCTCGAGCTCGTCGCCGCCACGTCGGGATCGACGCCGCTCGACGGCGTGGCGCCGCTGACGCAGGTCGGCGGTGACCCGACCGACCTGCTCGAGCAGGCCCGGCCGGACGTGGTCCTGAACGCGGTCGTCGGCTTCGCCGGCCTGCCCGTCACGCTGTGGGCGCTCGAGCACGGGATCGACCTGGCGCTGGCCAACAAGGAGAGCCTCGTCGCCGCCGGCGAGCTCGCGATCGCCGCCCAGGGCCGCGGCGGAGGGCGCCTCCTGCCGGTGGACAGCGAGCACAGCGCAGCGTTCCAGTTGCTGAAAGGCTGCGCCGGGGAGAGCGTTCACTCTCTCGTTCTCACGGCGTCGGGGGGGCCGTTCCGCGGCCGGGGGCGGGAGGACCTCGACGACGTCACACCGGAGGAGGCGCTGGCACACCCGACCTGGAGCATGGGGCCGAAGATCACGATCGACTCCGCCACGCTCGCGAACAAAGGGCTCGAGCTGATCGAGGCCCACTTCCTCTTCGACCTGCCCTACGAACGGATCGAGGTGGTCGTCCACCCGACGTCGGTCGTACACGCGCTCGTCCGCTTCCGCGACGGCGCGGCGCTCGCGCATCTCGGCTACCCGGACATGAGGGTGCCGATCTCGTACGCGCTCACCTATCCGGAGCGCGCGGCGACGCCGGTTCCCGCTCTCGATCTCGCCGCGGGGCTGACCCTCGAGTTCCACGCTCCGGACGTGGATACGTTCCCCCTCCTCGGGCTGGCACGCGAGGCCGGCGCGCGGGGAGGGACGTACCCGTGCGCCTACAACGCGGCAAACGAGGCCGCGGTCGCCGCGTTCCTCGCCGGCCGCCTCCCGTTCCTGGGCATCGCAGACGTGGTCGAGGAGACCCTTGCAACCGTGGGCGGTGCTCCGGCACGCGATCTGGCCGAGCTGACCGAGGCCGATGCCGCGGCCCGGCGGCTTGCAAACCGGCGGCTCAAGGCGATGGTATGACCCTCGGATGGGGCTCGAGGCCTGACCGTTTCCAGCCCGAAGGGACGAAGACGGCATGAACGTCTTCGTCGCGGTCCTCGGGCTGGCGTTCCTCATCCTCGTCCACGAGGCGGGTCACTTCTTCACCGCCCTCGCGGTGGGGATGCGGCCGCGCCGGTTCTACATCGGGTTCCCGCCCGCGATCGTGAAGACCACCCGCCGGAACATCGAGTACGGGATCGGTGCGATCCCGCTCGGCGGCTACGTGAAGATTCCGGGCATGCACCGGCCGGCGCCGAGCGACGCCGACGTGCACTTCGGCCGTGCGCTCCAGCAGGCGCCCGAGCTCGCCGGCCCCACGCAGCGCCTCAAGCGCGCTCTGGCCGCCGGCGACGAGGAGACGGCCGCCGCCGCCCTCGCCGAGCTGCGCGGGCTGGCCGGCGAGAGCCCACCACCCGGCCTCGAGCGCGGGATCCAGGAGATCCTGGACGCCCTCTCGCCCCAGGCGTACTGGCGCCAGCGGACGTGGAAGCGGGTGGCGGTGATCCTCGCCGGCCCGGCGACCAACCTGGTGCTCGCCGTCGCCCTCTTCACCGGCCTCTTCCTCGCCGGCGGCGGCAAGGCGACGAGCACGGTCGGCCAGGTGCTCGCCGGCTACCCGGCGGCGCGCATCGGCCTCCAGCCGGGCGACCAGGTCGTGACCGTCAACGGCGTCCTCGTCGGGCCGAGCGACATCTCCGCGGAGATCGCGGCCTCCAAGGGGAGCCCGCTGACGGTCACCGTCGAGCGCGGTGCCCGGTTCGTCACCCTCGGCCCGGTGAAGCCGCGCCGGATCGACGGTGCCTACCGGCTCGGCTTCATCCTCCGCGGAGAGAGCCTCGGCGTCGGCGCCTCGGCGTGGCAGTCGCTCAGGCTGACCGGGGTGGTCACGAGGGAGATCGGCAAGTCGCTGGTGCGGCTCGTCCACGGGCAGGGCAGGAAGGACTTGTCGACGCCGGTCGGGATCTCGCAGCAGCTGGCTCGAAGCTCGCAGCAGGGAGTCCAGGACTACCTCTGGGTGCTGGGCCTGATCAGCCTCTCGCTCGCGCTGATGAACCTCCTGCCGCTGCTGCCGCTCGACGGCGGCCACATCACCTTCTCGCTGGTCGAGGGGATCCGGGGCCGGGCGGTCGCGCGCGAGGTCTACGAGCGCGTCTCGGCGGTCGGCATCGCCCTGGTCCTGTTCCTGTTCGTGATCGGCATCTCCAACGACGTGAGCCGTATCGGGGGCGGGTAGCCCCCGAGCGAGCCGGTCGGGCACGGAGGCTAGACTCAGGCGATGGCCAGCACGCGCCAGATCTCGGTCGGCGGCGTGGCGATCGGCGGGGGCGCGCCTGTCGTCGTCCAGTCGATGACGCTGACGAAGACGCACGACGTCGAGGCCACGACCGCGCAGATCGCGGCACTCGCCTCCGCCGGCTGCGAGGTCGTCCGCGTCGCCGTGCCGAAGACGGAGGACGCGGAGGCGCTGCCGCGGATCGTCCGCCTCTCGCCGCTTCCCGTGATCGCCGACATCCACTTCAACGCGTCCCTGGCGCTGAAGGCGATCGAGGGCGGGGTCGCGGCGGTGCGGATCAACCCGGGCAACATCGGCGGCCCGGACCGGGTGGAGCAGGTCGTGACGGCGGCGAAGAAGGCGGGCATCCCGATGCGGATCGGCGCCAACTCGGGCTCGCTGCCGAAGCACCTCGAGGACGTCGCCCACCGCGACCAGGCGGAGGCGCTCGTCGCCGCCGCGCTCGAAGAGGTTGAGCTGCTGGAGAAGCTCGACTTCCACGACTTCAAGATCTCGGTCAAGTCGAGCCATGTGCCGACGATGATCCGCGCGTACCGGATGCTCTCCGGGAAGGTCCCGTACCCGCTCCATCTGGGCGTCACCGAGGCCGGGACGCCCTTCTCGGGCTCGATCAAGAGCGCAGTGGGGATGGGCGCGCTGCTCGTGGACGGGATCGGCGACACGATCCGGGTGTCGCTGACCGCCGACCCGGTCGAGGAGGTCAGGACCGCGTTCGAGATCCTCAAGTCCCTCGGCCTGCGCGAGCGGGGGCCGATCATGATCGCCTGCCCCTCGTGCGGGCGGGACAACGTCGGCGTGCAGACGCTGGCGGAGAAGGTGGAGGAGCGCCTCGCCGGCTACGCCGAGCACTTCGAGGTCGCCGTGCTCGGCTGCGCCGTGAACGGTCCCGGCGAGGCGGGAGACGCCGACTTCGGGATCGCCGGCGGCCGCGACGTCGGCTTCGTCTACGCGCACGGCCGGGTGCTGAAGAAGGTCTCGTCGGACATCCTGATCGACGAGCTCTTCCACGAGATCGACCGGTGGATCGCCGACGGGATGCGCCGGCCGAAGCGTCTGAAGATGGCCAAGCCGGCCGCCCTGGCGATGGCCGAGGCCTCGCTGATCCCGCTCAGCGACTAAGCTGGCAACAGCAAACGGAATCGGTGCCAGACTGAAGTCGGGCACCGAATCGTCTATCTATGGCAGCCCGGGCATCACAGCTCTTCCTCCCGACCCTGCGCGAGGATCCGGCCGACGCCGAAGCGGTCAGTCACAAGCTGCTCGTCCGCGGCGGGTTCATCAGGCAGGTGAGCGCCGGGCTGTGGTCGTACCTGCCGCTCGGCTGGCGCATCCACCGGAAGGTCGAGCAGATCATCCGCGAGGAGATGGACGCGATCGGCGGCCAGGAGTGGCTGTGCCCGCTGCTGACGCCCGTCGAGCTGTGGGAGGCGACCGGGCGCGCGAAGATCCCCGAGATCTTCCGCCTGACCGACCGAAACGGCCGCCGCTTCGTCCTGCCGCTGACGCACGAGGAGACCTTCACCTTCCACGCCCGGGAGATCCGGTCGTACCGGGAGCTGCCGCAGCTCTGGTACCACTTCTCGGTCAAGGACCGGGACGAGCCGAGGCCACGCGGCGGCCTCCTCCGCGTGCGCGAGTTCGTGATGAAGGACGCGTACTCGTTCGACCGCGACCAGGAGGGCGCCGTCGCCAGCTTCGAGCGCAACCTCGAGGCGTACCACCGGATCTTCGACCGCTGCGGGGTCGAGGTGCATGCCGTCCAGGCCGAGAGCGGGATCATGGGCGGCGAGCTGACGATCGACTTCCTCGCGCCCTCCGGCTCCGGCGAGAACACGCTCGTCCGGTGCGAGCGCGGCGACTACGCGGCGGACGCGGAGATCGCCCGGGGAGTCCCGCGCCCGCCCGAGCTCCCGCCGCCGCTCGCCGGCCCGGAGGAGGTGGAGACGCCGGGCGTGACGACGTGCGAGGCGCTCGCGGAGCTCCTCGGGGTCGATCTCGCTGCGACCTCGAAGGCCATGCCGGTCACGACCGACGACGGGACGCTCGTGCTCGCGCTCGTCCGCGGCGACGACCGTCTCAGCGAGTCGAAGCTGCTCTCCGCCCTGAAGGTCGCCTCGCGGCCGGCGACGGACGAGGAGATCCGCGCCGCGTTCGGCGCGTCCGGCGGGTCGCTCGGGCCGGTCGGGGCCACAGTCGAGGTGGTGGCCGACGAGGCGCTCCGAGAGGGCCAGTTCGTCGCGGGCGCGAATCGTGACGGCTTCCACCTGCGCGGCGTGCAGGCGGGCCGCGACTTCGAGCCGCGCTTCGCCGACATCCGCGAGCCGCGCGAGGGCGACCGCTGCCCGGAGTGCGGAGGCCGGCTCGGGTTCCAGACCGCGATCGAGGTGGGCCACATCTTCAACTTCGGAGACCGCTACAGCCGGGGCCTGGACGCGACCTTCCTCGACGAGGACGGTCGCGAGAAGCCGCTCCTCGGCGGGAGTTACGGAATCGGCCCAGGGCGCATAATCGCGGCGGTGATCGAGCAGCGGAACGACGAGCACGGGATCGCGGGCTGGCCGAGGTCGATCGCGCCGTACGACGTGCACGTCGTCACCCTGCCGGGAATGGAGGAGCAGGCGGCGGTGGTCGCCGCGTCCCTCGAGGAGAAGGGAGCGTCCGTGCTCATCGACGAGCGCGACCTGCGCGCCGGCGAGAAGTTCGCCGACGCCGACCTCATCGGCTGCCCCGTGCGCGTGACCGTGGGGAAGAGGACCCTGGAGGACGCGAAGGTCGACGTGCGTGACCGTGCCACCGGCGAGGAGCGCAGAGTCCCGACCGAGGAGGTGGAGATCTGATGCCACGCAAGCGCCGCTTCAGCGAGGAGCCGTTCGGCCCGACGATCGAGCGGTTGATGGACGAGACCGGTGTCACCTACCGTGGACTGGCGGCGAAGACCGACCTCTCCGCCGGCTACCTCAACCACCTCGTGCACGGCAACCGGCCGGTGCCGTCGAACGACGTGATCGAGCGGCTCGCCGGCGCGCTCGGCATCGAGCCGGAACACTTCCGCGAGTACCGCCTGCGCGTCATCACCGACCGGCTGGAGCAGCTGCCGGCGATGATCGACCGGCTGTACCGGCAACTGAGCACGCGCAGGTAGCACGATGAGGCTCGAGAGAGAGCTCGTCTGGATGACGACCCGCCGGCTGAAGCCGGGGACGACCCGCGAGGAGTTCAGCCGCGCGTGGCGTCCGGCCAGGTTCCCGGACGGCATGGTCGAGGCGTACGAGTGCTGGTCGGAGGACGGAAGCGAGGTCGTCGGCATCTCCGTCTGGCAGTCGGCGGAGGCCCGCGACCGGTACCGCCTCTCGGAGGTGGAGGCCGAGCGGCGTCGCGCGATGGCGCCGTTCGTCGCCGAGGAGACCTCGGGCCTCTACATCGCCCGCGAGCTTCGGATCCCCCGCGACCAGGACTAGCTCCCGCAGCCGCCCCGGGTGTCGAGGGAGCGTGCAATCGACGAGCCAGGAGGGGCACATGACGTCTGAGCAGAGTCCTGCGAGGTTGGCGCCGGAGGTCGCCGCCGAGCTCAAGGCGACGGCGCGGACGATGTGGGCACTCGGGGACTACGACCGCTTCGCGCGCATGTTCGTGTGGGACTTCGGGCCCGAGCTGGTGGCGGCGTGCGGAGTCGGGCGAGGACACCGTGTGCTCGACGTCGCCGCGGGGTCGGGGAACGTCGCGCTCCGTGCCGCCGAAGCGGGTGCGAGCGTCGTCGCGTGCGACCTCACGCCGTCGAGCCTCGAGGCAGGCCGAGCGAACGCCCAAGCCGCCGGGCTCGACGTGGAATGGGTGGAGGCCGACGCGGAGGCGCTTCCGTTCGACACCGCCACGTTCGACGTGGTCACGTCGTCGGTCGGCGCGATGTTCTCGCCCGACCACCAGGCCGTCGCCGACGAGCTGCTCCGGGTCTGCCGACCCGGCGGCACGATCGGGATGATCAACTACACGCCGGAGGGCGGGGTCGGCGAGCTCCTGGAGCTGTTCGGACGGTACGCACCGCCGGCGCCGACCGGCACCATGCCGGCGGTCCTCTGGGGGACGGAGAGTCACGTCCGCGCGCTCTTCGGCGACCGCGCGACGCTCGAGTTCGCCCTGAACGAGGCCGTCGAGCGGCTCGACGGAACGCCTCGGGACTACTGCGAGGCCTACAAGGCCCTGTTCGGGCCGGTCGTCGCCGTCCATGCGTCGCTGGCGGACGAGCCCGAGCGCGCGGCCACGCTCGAGCGCGACTTCCTCGAGCTCGCGACGCGGCGCAACCGGGGAGGCCCCGGCGGCCCGGTCGAGTACCGCTACGGCTACCTGCTGGTCGTGGCGAGGAAGAAGTAGGGCGGCCGTAGCTTCTGCATGCGCGACGGGCCGCCTTCGAGCGGCCCGGTTCGTCTCGGGGACCTGCACCCTCGTCTCGAGGGCCCGCGCCGCTCGAATGGCGTCCCCTCGCCCGACGAAGGAGGTACAGGTCCCATGACGACGAGAGCGACAACCGCCACCGTGCCGGCCGCCGTGCCCGGGCGCCACGGCGGCGAGCTCGCGGACGCCGTGCGCGCCGACCCGGCCGCGTTCCGGATCCTGACGTGCGACCGCCCGACCGGGCCGCTGCACATCGGCCACTACTTCGGCACGCTGGAGAACCGCGTCCATCTCCAGCGGCTCGGCGTCGAGCTGTTCGTCCTCATCGCCGACTACCAGACGATCACCGACCGCGACTCGCCCGCGGCTCTCCCGCACGACGTCGAGGGGCTCGTCGCCGACTATCTCGCCGCGGGCATCGATCCCGAGCACGCGGTCGTCTTCACCCACAGCCAGGTGCCCGAGCTGAACCAGCTCCTGCTGCCGTTCCTCAGCCTCGTCAGCGCGGCCGAGCTTCGTCGCAACCCGACGGTGAAGGACGAGATCGCCGTCCACGGCGGCAGGTCGACGTCGGCTCTGATGCTCACCTACCCCGTCCACCAGGCGGCGGACATCCTCTTCTGCCGTGCCAACCTCGTCCCGGTCGGGAAAGACCAGCTGCCGCACCTCGAGCTCGCCCGCACGATCGCGCGCCGCTTCAACGACCGGTACAGCCCCGACCGTCCGTACTTCCCGCAACCCGAGGGGCTGCTCAGCCGGGCGCCGCTCCTACTCGGCCTCGACGGGCGAAAGATGGGCAAGAGCAGAGGCAACTCGATCCCGCTCGCCGCCGGCGAAGACGAGACCGCGCGCCTCGTCCGAGGTGCGAGGACCGACGCGGAGCGGCGCATCACCTACGAGCCCGACCGCCGCCCCGAGATCTCCAACCTGCTGCGGATCGCGGCGCTCTGCCAACGGCGCGAGCCCGAGGAGATCGCAGACGAGATCGCGGAGGGCGGTGCCCTCGCTCTCAAGGAGCTCGTCGCCGACTCGCTCAACGAGCACCTCCGCCCGCTCCGCGTACGCCGGGCGGAGCTCGCAGCCGAGCGGGACTATCTCCGATCCGTCCTCCGCAGGGGCAACGACTGCGCCCGCGAGATTGCCGCGACCACCCTCGCGGCCGTCCAGGAGCTGATGTACATGGCCTACTGAAAGACCACCCTCGTGTCGCGACGCGCTGCGACGCGGGCGAGTTGTAACCGCCGCGGAGTCCGGGGGGAAGGCTCGAAGAGACCGTTACTTCCGGGTGGGGGAGGATGCGCCCCCGGGGCACCGGATCGCGGGGACTACACGCGGTGAGGGGCGTCCAGCTCGGGGGCATGTGGTTCCGGGGCGGCGACAGGCGCCTTGCTCAACCCTGTCCGGACCCGTCGGAGCAACTCCAGGACGAGGCGCTCGTCCGGAGCGCTCGCGCCGAGGAGACGGTTGGCATGCAGATGGACGTAGCTCCGGCAGACGGGAGCGAGGGAAGCCTCGTCAGGGCGACACGGTGCCAGCCAGGCGGCCGCCGACGCAAGCGCCGCTCGACGTGCTGCGAGCAGGTGACGGAGCTCCCCACCACCCGATGTTTCCGCAAGTGCTTCCGGCCTTCCCATCAGGTCCCGCAACTCGTGCTGGCGGGCCCGGTATTCCCTGCCGCCTTCTGGTGTCTGCTCGGCGGTGTGCCCGTAGAAGTCCGTACGTGACGCGCCATCCAGGCCGAGAGCGGCGAGGAGGTCGTCGACGCTGAGCACCGCGAGGGTCACCGTGTCGGCGGAGAGCGTCCCCTGGCGGCTCAGGTGCAACATCCCGGCGACGGCGGGGCTGTCGGCCGTGAAGACTGCCTCGGCTGCGCACATCCCCTCATCGCCTCCGTAGCGCTCGACTTCTCGCTCGTAGGTGTCGAACCCGAAGGCAGTGCAAAGTCCGTCGGCGACGAGGTCTCCCGCCCAGGAACAGATTTGCTCCATGAGCGGTCCCAGCAGGGTTGCCGGTTCACCGTGGAAGCGCACACGGAGGTGGGGATCCGGATCGGCGTAGCGCAGGAAGAACCAGCCGTCGGTCAGCCCGGCGCCGGTCGCGAACTCGCTGAACGTGCGCAGCGGTCCCGCGATCAGCTCGTCCTCGAAGACTCGCGGCGCATACAGCTTGAGGAACAGCCATTCGCTGCCGGGGAGCCGGAGCCGTGTCTGGTCGGACACGCGCACGTCCGCCGGCCGCGTGCTCCTGCCCGGAGGTGGAGAGACTGCCGCCGTACCCCTCAGCGTCACGGGCACGACGATCTCGACCAGACGGCCTCCGTCGGGAGCGGGGAGCCACGCGTGCATCGGTCCCGGCAGAGCCTCCTGCAGCAGAGTTGCTCGGCCCTTCTCGCCTCCACTCAGCTCGTCCCGGAGAACCTCTGCGTGCAGCGGATCGTCGAGGTCGAGCAGCAGCCGGTGGTCGCCCGAAGCGAGATAGACGTGGCGCGGCACGGACCAGCGCTCCCGCCAGGCGGCAAGCGAATCGGCGAAACCGGCGCGGTCCTCGGTTCGCACCTCCTCGGCGTTCGGTTGAATCCTCCATTCGGCGAGCGCGAGAACGACTCTTCCGCTCTGAACTCGCGGCAGGAAGGGGAACATTGCCGCCGGTCCCCACGAGAACGGAGAGAGCAGGCAGCGGCCGTCGTTCGCGAGATCGAGGAGGAGGCGCGCCGCCGGCGGCGCCTGAAGCGTGGTGAGCATGTGCCCCTGAGCTCCGACGATCTCCACGTCGCGCGCGGGCCAGCGGACGACGAAGCGTCCGGAGCGGAGCCCGACGACCAGCTCTCCGGCCGGTATCACCTGCTCGTCTCCGACGCCGGCGAGAGCGTCGAACACGATCTCGTGCCCGCGGACGGTGCGCCGGATCGCGACGTTGGCCGAGCGCTCCCGTTGGGGCTGGTAGACGACCTCGGCGATCATGCGGCCCGGAAGCGCGTCCGTCTCGGCGTCCGAGATCCGACGGAGCAGCGCCTCCGCGGGGGCGCCGAGCAGATCGACGAACCGGCCGAGGTTCCGTCCCGCGGAGCCTCCGCCGAGGTTGGGGCCGACGACGACGTTGAAGTCGCCGGCGTCGAGCGCACCCGGCGAGTCCGCGGCGACGAAGAGCGAGATGTCCAGGGAAACCGGGGCGAGGGCGGCATCGGGAGCCCAGGTCTCGAGGCCGCTGAGCAGCGTGTGGTCGAGCTCGAGAACGGGTGTGCGGTCGCGGAGCGCGTCCAGGGCCAGGCTCCGCAGCAGCGGCTCGCGCCGTGCTACGGCCGACTCGATCCCGTCCCAGGGGAGGCTGTCAGGCGGCCCGAGCCCGAAATCGGGATCGACCAGCTCGAGGAGAGGCACCTCGCGTTCGATCCCGTAGCGCGCCTCGAACGCCCGGCGGTAGGTGTCGAGCTGGGGAAGCCCGTGCGGGAAAGGACTCAGGCGCAGCAACAGCTCGGCCGCGCGGGCTGCCTCGGCGGCCACCTCGGGATTGACGCGCACGCCCGTCAGCGGCAATGCCATGTCCGTCTGTAGGAGGTGCGTGGACGGCGACGCGTCATGCAGCGCGCGCATTCCGGCCAGCAGGTCGGGCCAGGATTCCGCCCGTTCCTCGAAGCCGAGCGCATCCCAGGCCTCGAGCTGCTCGAGCAAGCCGGCCAGCGCGGTCGCCGTGGAGCGTGCGGCGGGGATGCCCTGCAGCCGCTCGACCACATGCCGGGCGGGGTCGCTGCTCGTGAGCGGTGGACGGAGATCAGCCAGCAGGAACCCCTGCCGCCAAAGCTCTTCGACGAGCCGTTCCGCCTTGACGGGTGTCGCGTTCGGGGCGGCGCCGAGCGCCTCGGCCAGCGCCGCGGGTGAGATCGGGGTGCGTGCGAGCTCGAGTGCTCGCCGACACGGATCCGTCGCGCGCACCGAGACCTTCTCTCCTGTGTTCCCGGTCAGGAACGCACGGCCGCCGCGGATCACGACGGAGGAGGTGGCGACCAGCCGCAGGCCGGCGCGAACGTCCGGGTCGCTTTCGAGGCTGGCGACGAAGTCCAGCAGCCACTCCATGTCCGGCCGGGTGCGGGTCCGATAGCCGTCACCGCCGAAGGCAAGCGTCGTCCGGTCTCCCCACTCGACGAGGCCGACTCCGGCAAAGAGGCCGTACGGGGTCGGCCGCGTGCTCATCCGGATGAGGTAGCGCAGGAGTTTTCCGGCCAGCCGCCGAGCCTCCCGGCTTCGGTCCGCGCCGCTCGTCCTGGCCAGGGACGCAGTCAGCTCGGTGCTGGAGACGGCGATCGCAGCACGCACTCTCGGGTCGTCAGGCAGCAACGAGCCGTCGCGTGCCGGGGCGCCGGCCCGACCCGCCGCGTCGGCGGCGAGAACGGGTGCACGCACGAGCGCCTGGCCGAGCGGCGCGTAGAGGTTCGCGAGTCGGACCGGCCGCCGACCACGACGTCCAACCTCCGTCACGACAGCAGGAAGAGACGGTCCCACGTCGGCTCGGTATCCGTTGCGGCGGCGAGGAGCACCATCGCGACGCCGGGGGCGCCGTCGAGCAAGCCCGCGCGGTCGACCGGATTGGGGCCAGGCTCGAGGGAGGCGAAGCCGAGCGGACGGGCCGGGTCGTACAGGCTGAGCAACTGGTCCACGAGATCGTTTGCCGCCGTGCGGAACGCCGGGTGGCCGGTGTCGTTCGCGAATCGCAGGACGATCTGCAGGAGGCCCGCGACGCCGTGACAGAACGTCGGCGAATCGATGTGTCGCTCGGCGACGGGCCGGCGGGTAACCGCGAGGATGGCGTCGATCGCGAGCCTGCACAACTCCTCGTCTTGCAGGGCGTCTCCCGCGAGCCAGAGGGCGCGACCGACGCCTGGGCTTCCGTAGCACCATGCCGCGCGGCTGGGCTCGAGCTCGGCGGGCCCGGCCGCCGAGCCTTCGGGTGGCGGCAGCGGCACGGCCGTCGGCCAGTTGACGCCCCAGTCGTCGTCCGCTCGGTGGGCCCTGAGCCACTCGGCCAGCCGGCGAATCGCGTCCGCCTGTCCCGGAACCCTCACGTCCGCGCGGTGGGCCAGTGCCAGCAGGGCCAGGACGCCGGGAATCCCGTGCGCAAGGCCGCAGTTGAGATTGCCCCACGGATACCAGCGCCGTTCGGCTTCGTCGCCGAGCAAGTGCGCGGGAGTCGCCCACCGGGGCGTCCCGTTCTCGACGTCGGTCAGGGAGACCAGGCCGCTGAGGATCTCCGGCAGAAGGCGATGCGAGTCGCGCCGCAGCAAGTACGCTCCGACGCCGCTCGCCCCCGAGATGACATCGAACTCACCGACCGAGAAGGGTCGCGAGGTCGCAAGCAGCGACGAGGCGATCTGTGCGATCTGCGGCGTCAGCGCCGCGTCCAGGTTCGCGAGGAGGTTCTCGTAGCGCGTGCCCTCACGGCTGAGCGAGTCGACCGCGAAGGCGAGGCCGCTCAGCCCGGTGAACAGCCCGAGCGGCACTCCCGGTGTCTGGCCGGCCGACCGCGCGGCAGCAGCGACGAAGGTGTGGGCGGTGACGTCCCACTCCTCTTGCGGGCGGCAGGCGGAGAATGCGGCGCACATCAACGCCAGGCCGGCATCGCCTTCTGCGACGCCGTAGGGCACCCAGCGGATCGTCTCCGGGTACTGTGTCTGGCGGCCGGCGGCAGCCAACGCCTCGGCGATGAGCGCGAGGTCGCTCCCCCGACGTGCGACGTCACGTGCGACGGCCAGCGCCGCTTTGCGCCGTTCGGGCTCGAGGACGCTTTCCCACGCCTGCGTGGAGGGCCTGTCTTCGCCCGTGCCGGGCCCTGGAGCTACCGGCACACCCCGCAGGTCTGGCAATTGGTCTCGATGGCGCTCGGGTCGGGGACCCACTTGTGCCTACACGGAAAGCCGCACGTGTAGTCCTGATGGGCACCCTTGAAACAGGTGGCGGCGCACGTCGCGTCGTTGACGGTGTAGGGCACCAGGCAGGCTCCGCAGTACGTGTTGACCTGGGAGAGGCACTGATCGCCGCACACCGTGGGCGACTGCGTCTCGCACCCGGCCCAACCGCACATCGTCCAGCCGAACAACGTGTACTCCGGGCCGTGCCGCCGCGCGGAGACCGCGTCGAACCGAACGTCGAGATCGAACTCGTCGACCGCGCCGACGGTCCCCGTGCGTGTGTACTCGACCGTCGCGTCCTGCTTGAGCTCGATCCGCGTCGCCTGCTCGCCCCTGAACGGCGCTTCGTCCGCCGGGATCTCCGCCATGTGCAGGACGTCCTCGACGCGAAACTCGCAGTAGTAGTCGAGGCTCTGAGAGAAGTACAGGCGGCGGAACCCGGCACGGTCGCTGTCGCCGAGAAAACCACTGAGCGCCGCCGCAGGCTCGGGCGGTCGGCTCGGGTCCGGCCGCCGGCGCGAGACGATGTCGTCCTGCCCCCGGTCGCCTTCCTTGGGCCCTTCGGTATCGCCGCGATTTCTCGGCATCTTCCCCCTCACTGCGAACGAGGCCCTGGCCTGGACTGTGCCGGCGGATTTTCCCAGATCGCCTCACCCGGCGTCAATGCCCGGCGAAGAGATCCCGAGCTTGTGGCGACGCGGTCGCTCGACGGGTGATCAGCCGCCGCCGGCCGAGCGAGCGCTGGGCCGCCCGGCAACCGAGAACGCGGGCCCCCTCGATCCCCCACCTGACGATCCGCCGCGGCAGGATCCGTAGTGATCGCCGACGACGACCCCCCGATTGAGCGGAGCCCTCTGTTTGTATCTCGAGCAGCCTGCGGTTGTCTTGCGGGCACGGCGAACTCGCCCCGATCGGAACCGCCCAGCACCGACGACATCTGGAGCTAGCCGGGGTAGGGCACCGGCTCGTCGCTCACCGGGGTGATCTCCGCAACCGTCCTTCCTGCCCCCGGCTTCAGGAACCGCTGGAGGTGGACGATGTCGTCCGTCTCGACGACGAGATAGAGCGCGTGCTGTGGGAACGCCAACCAGAAGCCGTGGATCTTCACGTCCTTCGAGTCACCGTCGAAGAGCGAGTGTGAGCCGCCTTTCCCGTACGGACAGTCTTGAGGTGCGTGCGTCTGCTTGATGTGAAAGAGCATGTGCCGTTCCTCCTTTTCCCTGGCGCCTACCGTGACCCGATGCGGACGCTACAGGGTGGGAGTGTGATCGGCCGACGGCCGCATCGACGGAACTCCGCCTCCTCGATCTTTGGCCCGGCTCGCATGGGGGAGTGCCGAGCGTGCCCGCGTCCCTACGCCGGATCAGGGCCGACGCCGACACGCCCGCGGCGGTCGTCACGCCTGCGCTGATCTTCAGCGGGCCGCAGCGACGCCTGCCCGACCAGCGGACGCTTGACATCAAGCGCCTACTCCCCTTCGAGCCGCGGGTGAACCTGATCAGCGTTCCGTATCGCCTCAGGTGATCCGGCGTCTCCTACGTGCCAGCCCGAACGCTCGTGTCCGTCGCCCGCCGCACTATCCGCCTGACAGGTGGTGAGCCCTCCGCTGCGGAAGTAGTGTTCACCGCAGTGTCCGCCGGCCGGAAACGGGAGCAGGTCTCGCGCGCTCGCGGGCCGACTGGGGGGCGCCGGGGGTCGTCGCCGTGGTGACGGCGACGGAGATCGCGGGGATCGAAGTCTTCGCGATCCTGGACGTCGAGGAGCAGGAGCGGCTCGCGCGCGTGTCGGCCGACATCGCTTTGGTGCCGGACGAGTACGCGGCGAACGAGGGAGACGATCGCGCCCTGTTCGCGGTACTCGCCGGCCGGATCGAGGCGGTCAAGGAGGCGGATGGGAGCGAGCGCGTCGTCGGCGAGCGCCTGCCGGGAGACGTCTTCGGCGAGGTGCCGATCGTGCTCGGCACCGTCTTTCCGGTCGGCTTCCGTGCCGCTGTCGAGTCGCGCGTCCTGCGCATCGATCCTGCCGACTACCACGCGATCGCCGCGGTCGATCCGATCGTCGCCAAGGTGATCGGCGCGCTTGCCAGCCACCGGATGACCGGATCCCGCGGCCTCACCGGACTCGCCGCCGAGCGGCTGCCGCCGCGCGCAATCGTGGTCGGGCGCCGCTGGGATCCCGCCTGCACCCGGCTGCGTCACTTCCTCGACCGCAACCAGATCAGCTTCCTGTGGCTGAGCCCGGATGCTCCCGGCGCCGCCGAGCAATGGGACGGGCCGCTGCCGGCAGAGGACGACCTTCCGGTGATTCGCGTCGTCGGCGGCAAGACGGTCGTGCGGCCGCAGCTCCGCCGGGTTGCCGAGCTGCTCGGGCTCGGCACGGAGCCGCAGGCTGCCGAGTACGACACGGTGGTGATCGGCGCCGGGCCCTCCGGGCTGGCGGCAGCGGTCTATGGCGCGTCCGAGGGGTTGCATACGCTCGTCGTGGAGCGCGAGGCACCCGGCGGCCAGGCCGGCACCTCGTCCCGGATCGAGAACTACCTCGGCTTTCCCTCGGGGGTCTCCGGCGACGAGCTGGCAAGCCGGGCGCTCCAGCAGGCGCGCCGGCTCGGCGCCGAGATCCTCGTGACGCGCAAGATCACCCGCATCGACGCGGCGCCGCATCAGGTGCACCTGGACGGCGGCGACATGATCACGGCGAAGACGATCATTCTCGCCTGCGGCGTTTCCTGGCGGCGGCTCCAGATCGAAGGTTTCGACCGGCTGGTTGGCAAGGGCATCTCCTACGGCGCGGCCCGCAGCGAGGCGCCGAACGTCCACGGCCTGGACATCCACATCGTCGGCGCGGGGAACTCGGCCGGGCAGGCGGCGATGTTCTTCGCGACGCACGCCCGGAGCGTGACCGTTCTCTGCCGCGGCGACAGCCTCGAGAAGAGCATGTCCCGCTACCTGTTCGACCAGCTCGCGACCCGCTCCAACATCGACGTGCTCTTCCGCGCCGAGGTCGTCGCAGCGTACGGCGATGTCGAGCTTGAAGCCGTCGACATCCGCGTGGACGGCGGCGAGCCGGCCCGCCACGCAACCGGCGGTCTCTTCGTCTTCATCGGCGCCGACGCGGAGACGGAGTGGCTGCCGGCCGAGATCTCGCTCGACCGTCGCGGCTTCGTGCTGACCGGGGCGGACATCACGTCCACCGGAGATTGGCAGCTCGAGCGTGACCCCTACCTGCTCGAGACGAGCGTGCCCGGCATCTTCGCGTGCGGCGACGTTCGCTCCGGGCCGGTCAAGCGGGTCGCCGCCGCGGTCGGGGAGGGCAGCATGGCCATCGCCTTCGTCCACCAGTACCTGCGGGAGGTCGAGAAGGCCTCCGCCGCCGAGCAGGTCACACCCGGGCGCTGAGGACGGCGGATCAGGCGCGAGGCGACGACGTGCGGCTCGCGTCGAGCTGCTCGAGCCGCATCTGCATCGCGGCCTCGATCTTCGCCGCGACCTCGGGGTAAGCCGTCCGGAGGCGGCGGAAGTCGTCGCCCACGAGCACGAGGACGCGCGTCGGCGAAGCGGTCGTAACCGTCGCGGTGCGCCGGCCGGGACTGACCAGCGCCATCTCGCCGAAGAAGTCTCCCGGGCCGAGCAAGGCGACGTCCTCGCCGCCGACGGTGACCGCAGCAGCGCCCTCGACGATGACGAAGAACGAGAAGCCGGTCGTCCCCTCGCTGACGAGCCGCACGCCCGCACCCACCTCCTTGATCTCGAACCAGGCCGTCACCTCCGCACGCTCTGCCTCCGAAAGCGACTCGAAGAGTGGGACCGACGCGAGATCGGCGGGGCCGGCGGAGGGCACAGGGCAAATCTACCGGCGGCCGAGCCGCAGCCGTCCCCGGCTCGGGCGTCCCGTTCGTGCTCAGGGCTCGAGCCGAGATGACCCCGCTGTAGTGCTGAGCCCCCGTCCGAAGAGAAGGCTCCTCCTCAGATATCACATTGTCAGCGGCTATCACATACGGGTGAGCGGGAGGCGCGCGATGACGACCGGGATTGCAGGACGGGTCTGTGTGACCGGAGCGAGCGGCCAGGCAGGTCGAGCGGTGGTGCGTGAGTTGCTCGAGCACGGCTACGACGTGGCTGCGGCCACGCGGGAGGATCTCGAAGCGGGGATGCTCAGAGCAGACCTGACGGACTACGGAGAGGCACTGCAGACGATCGAGGGCACCGAGACGGTCGTTCATCTGGCCAACATCCCGGCTCCCGGCTTGTCCACGCCGGCCGTCACGTTCAACGCCAACGTGGCGATGAACTTGAACGTCTTCTAGCGCCGGTTGCTCTGCGGCGAACCGAACGTAGCCGGCGGCCATCGCCGCCAGCCTCTGCTCCGGTGGATCGGTCTCGGACGACTGCGCCGCCAGCGCCTCCCCGAACGCCTGCAGGGCGCGCGCAGCGACGGGTGCAAGGAGCTCATCTCGGTTGACGAAGTGCCGGTATGGGGCGGCGACGGTTACCCCGAGACGGCGGCTCAGCTCCGCGACCGAGAAGCGCCGCACTCCCCGTTCGGCGATCAGCTCGACGGCGCCTTCGACCAGTGCCGCCTTTACACCACCCTCCGCGACCCGAGCTTCGCCGCCGCGTATTCGGGGTCGTGTTCGGCCTCGGCCTCGACAAGAAGAAGCGCCACCCGGAGTTGCGGGAGGCCTATCTACGAAGCTGAAGCCACTGGCTCGCCTCCCCGTAGCGGGCGCCCTGGCTTCGGGGAGGCGCGTCCTCGATCTCGCGGAGGTCGTCGGCGGTCAGCTCGATGTCGGCGGCGCCGAGGTTCTCCTCGAGGCGGTGCAGCTTCGTCGTGCCGGGGATCGGGACGATCCAGGGCTTCTGGGCGAGGAGCCAGGCGAGCGCGATCTGCGCGGGCGTTGCGTTCTTCCGCTCGGCGATCTCGGTCGAGCAGGTCGACGAAGGCCGGTTCGCCTTCCGCGCGCTCCGGCGTGAAGCGCGGGACGGTGTTGCGGAAGTCGCTGCTCGTCGAACGTCGGTGTTCTCGTCGATCTTGCCGGTGAGGAAGCCCTTGCCGAGCGGGCTGAAGGGGACGAAGCCGATGCCGAGCTCCTCGAGCGTCGGCAGGATCGCCTCCTCCGGCTCGCGCCACCAGAGCGAGTACTCGCTCTGGAGCGCGGTGACCGGCTGGACGGCGTGGGCGCGGCGGATCGTCTGCACGCCCGCCTCGGAGAGGCCGAAGTGCCTGACCTTGCCCTGCTGCGATCAGCTCCTTCACCGTGCCGGCGACGTCCTCGATCGGCACGTTCGGGTCGACGCGGTGCTGGTAGAACAGGTCGATCGTGTCGGTGCTGAGCCGCTTGAGCGATGCCTCTGCGACCTCGCGGATGTGCTCCGGCCGGCTGTCGAGGCCGCTCTGTCCGCCGCTCGCGGTCGAAGTCGAAGCCGAACTTCGTCGCGATCACGACCTGGTCGCGGACCGGCGCGAGCGCCTCGCCGACGAGCTCCTCGTTCGTGAACGGCCCGTAGACCTCGGCGGTGTCGAAGAAGGTGACGCCGCGGTCGACGGCCGCGCGGATCAGGGAGATCATCTCCTGCTTGTCGGCGGGCGGCCCGTAGCCGAAGCTCATGCCCATGCAGCCGAGCCCGATCGCCGAGACTTCCAGGTTCTGTCCGAGTGTGCGCTTCTGCATTGTGTTTCCTCCTAGAACTCGATCTGGAACTTGATCGACTCGCGTTCGTTCATCAGCCGGTAGCCGTCCGGGACGGCGCCGAGCGAGCCGGTGCGGTCGAAGACCCGGCCCGGTTGGATGCGCCCTTCGAGCACGTCGGGCAGTAGCTCTTCGATGTAGGCGCGCGCCGGGGCGGGGCCGCCGCTGATCGTGACGTTGTCGTAGAACGTCTGCGCCGTCGTCGGGATCTGCTCGTGCTGTGGCACGCCGACGCGGCCGACGGCGCCCCCGGGACGCACGATCCGGAGCGCGGTCTCCATCGAGAGGTCGTGGCCGACGCACTCGAGCACCGACTGCGCGCCGAAGCCGCCGGTGAGCTCCTTGACGCGCTCGACCGCTTCGTCGCCGCGTTCGCCGACGATGTCGGTGGCGCCGAAGTCACGGCCCAGCGCGATCCGGTCGGGGTGGCGGCCGAGCAGGATGATCCGCTCGGCGCCGAGCCGCTTGGCCGCGATCACGCCGCAGAGGCCGACGGCGCCGTCGCCGACGACGGCGACAGAGTGGCCGGGCGCGACGCGGGCTGCGAGGGCGGCGTGGTGTCCGGTGCCCATCACGTCCGAGAGCGTCAGGAGCGACGGCATCAGCGCGTCGTCCTCGCCGACCGGCAGCACGACGAGCGTGCCGTCGGCCTGGGGGACGCGCACGGCTTCGCCCTGGCCGCCGTCGAGGTCGCCGCCCCACCAGCCGCCGTGGAGGCAGGAGGTCTGCAGCCCTTCCCGGCAGAAGGCGCAGGTTCCGTCCGACCAGGCGAACGGCGCGACGACCAGGTCGCCCGGCTCGACGGTGCGCACGTCGGCGCCGACGTCCTCGACGACGCCGATGAACTCGTGCCCCATCCGCCGGCCGCTCTCGGTGGGCGCCATCTGGTTGTACGGCCAGAGGTCGCTTCCGCAGATGCAGGCGCGGGTGATCCGGACGAGCGCGTCGGTCGGCTCGATCAGCGTCGCGTCGGGGACGTCCTCGATACGGACGTCGCCGGCGCCGTACATGAGGGTTGCGCGCATAGGTTGGTGCCTCCGATCGTCAGAGGGAGAAGAACAGCGGGGCTCGGCGCCGTTTGGTCTTGCGGTCGTTTCCCCGGCCTGCGGCAAGTGAACCAGTCGCGGGTGGGCCGTGACACACCCCGTTGGTCCAGGTACCGCCAGGCCCTCTCGCAGCCGGGAAAGGCAAGCTACGGTGCCTGGATGGACACCAGAATCGAGATCCGCGAGTTCTGACCAGCCGGCGAGCCAGGATCACGCCGGAGCAGGCTGGGCTACCCACCTACGGCACCGGCGACTGGGAGACACCGTCGTACGGCACGCGATCGAAGCCGCAATCCAGGGAGGGCTGTGCGATCGGAATCCGGCAGGCAGTCAGCCGAGGACGCGCTGCAGTGAAGAGTCTGCCGTAGCTCACGCGGCAGGTCTTGTGACAGGAGCACGCGGACGCCTTCGTTGCCTGTTTTGACGAAAAGTGGCCAAAAACAGTCAATAGCCAGCGTGGGGGAGGGTAGAAGCCCGGTGAGAGGCGTGCAACGCCTTTCACCCGCGTTCGGCTTGGTTACCACGTTTCGCTACGATCAGCCCCACGGGGCGTGGCGCAGCCTGGTTAGCGCGCTAGTCTGGGGGACTAGAGGTCCCGAGTTCAAATCTCGGCGCCCCGATGGAAGTGCCTGCAAGTGCCGGGTTCCGTTCTGGCGGCCCTTCAGGTCTGTGTCCGCCATACCTGCGGCCGCGAGACGTCGGGGCGCTGCGGACGCGGTCGAGGGGACACCCGCGGCGATGCCGGCCACTCTGAGGTAGGGATGTTCACACAAGCGGCAACGCCCGTCCGAGTGGGGCGTGCGCCGAGAGCAGCGGTGCTCCTTCTCGCCACCGCCGCGGTGGCGTGGGCCGCGAGCGGATGTGGCTCCGCTGGGCGGGCGGTTGTTCTGCCTTGCAAGCCATCGCAGCTGATGATGGTCTCGCCCTTCGTCGAGAGCGTCAGAGGGGCGCTGGCGCACGGCTGACACTCTGGTCAATACCAAACGCCGAGTCCTGGGCCGATACTGGACGACTCGGGCCGGCTGACACCACCCCCGCGACACGATCACACACGAGCAGAGGAGACATCGAATGACCGAGACCGAGCTGACCGCCACGGCGAACACCCTCAGACGGAGGATCTGCACATACAGAGCCGCACACTTCGCCGCCAGCGACCACCTGCGCGCGACCCACTACATCCTCGGCTTCTCCCTGATCGGTGTTTCCGCCGCGGTGTCGAGCTCCGTCCTGCAGGCGACCGAAGGAAACCCGAGCCAGACGCTGACCCTGACCGCCGGAGTGCTCTCGACCGTAGTCCTAGTCCTCACCGCTATCCAGACGACCTTCAAGCTCGGCGAGCGCGGAGAAGCGCACCGAAGCGCAGCAGACGGCTTCAACCGGATCGAACGCAAGCTCACGCTCTTCATCCACCGCGATCATCCAGACCTCGCCAAGGCTTGGGACGAGCTCACCGCGATCACCGAGGAAGTAGGGCAGATCGAAGCAGGGGCGCCCGGGTTCCTCCGCCGCACCTACGACAGGGCTCAAGACGAAGCGAATGAAGTAGCGTGATCACGCAGCCTTGCGCCACGGCATCCTCTGCGGGAGCATCATCTTGCTTCCGACTCGCCGCTTGTGCCCTCGACTGAGGATTCGAGCTCCCCGGCGCGGGGAGTCGATGAACGACCACCTCGACGTCGTCGACGGCAGCTGTTCTCCCTTCGTGGCCCCATCAGGAGCTCACGATCGCGCAGATCACTCTCAGGTCGACGGTGCCGTTGTTCCCGGTCGGGTGGTAGGCCCGGAACCTCCAGACCTGGTTCGACACCGGCTCCGCGTCGCGCACGACGAAGTCCCCGCTGGACAGGAGCTTCGAGGACACGGAGTAGCCGCCGGAGATCACGGACTTGCCGGCCGGACAGCTCACGTCGGTGCCCGCGTTCGTGTCGCCCGCTCCGATCGAGACGTTGTCCTTGACGACCTGCTCGTAGCCGGAGAGCGCAGCGGCCCCGGCCGGGCCGGCGTCGCCCTTGGGGCCGGGCGGCCCTGCCGGTCCCTGCGGGCCGATCGGGCCGACGGCCCCGAGCGAGGCGGGAAGCCTCCCGGACGCCCCGACGACGGGGATCTGCCCGCGCGTCGGGCGCAGCGACGATCTGTGGCCGTTCAGCTTGGCAGCGTTGTTCGCGAACCCGGCCCGGGTCGCGAAGGGCACTCCCTTGGCGATCGCGTCCCCGGCGGCCCGGCCGAGTGGCGTCGTCCCGAGCAGCGCGACGACGAGCGCGCCGGTCGAGAGGATGAGCGGTAGCCGTTGCTTCATCGGTGTCCTCCTCCGGTTGCCTGTTCGGCGGCAGCCGGGTCGTTGCCGGCCGCCCGTTGCGTGCCGCGCGACGGATCGGCTCACTCGAGGACATCGAGCCCTCCACGGTGGTACGACCTGCCGCGCGCTTGTGCGTAATGCTACGACCCCTGGGTGAGCCCATTCTGGCAAGGCACCCGCGTGGTGTCAAGCACCGGGCCGCTCGACCGGGAGACCACCGTGAGCTGCACGCGGGGGCGGCCGTAGGGAAGCCGCCCCTTGTCTCCGGGCACCCGTGCGTTCTAATCTCGGGGCCGGGGGAATGAGTTGAGCGACGTCGACCCGCTCCGCGGCCACTTCAAGATCGTCGCGAGACGGCTCGAGGTCGGGAACGTCATCCCCTTTCTCGGCGCGGGCGCGGCGCTGTGCGAGCGCCCGACCGATGCCGACTGGCGCGCCAGCGGGTACCTGCCGAGCGGGGCCGAGCTCGCGACCTTCCTGGCCGAGGCCTATGCGTTCCCCGAGCCGGGGCCGCTCGATCTGGCGCGCGTCTCGCAGTACGTGGAGCTGGCGGCGGGCGACGCCACGCTGGTCGAGGAGCTGCACTCGATCTTCGCCCGGATGTACGAGCCGAACAAGCTGCACCGGCTGATCGCCGAGCTCCCGGCGATCATGCGCGCGCAGCGCCGTGCGCTCGCAGGGCAGCTCGTGATCACCACCAACTACGACGACGCGCTCGAGCGCGCCTTCGCGGCGGCCGGCGAGCCGGTGGACGTCGTCTCCTACTACGAGGAGACGAACGAGCCGGGCACGTTCGTGCACACGCGGCCCGACGGCGAGCAGGTCGTCAACCCCAAGCACACCGACTACCGCGACTTCGACCTCGAGCAGCGGTCGATCATCCTCAAGATCCACGGGGCGGTCGACCGTGCGGACGAGGACGGCGACACCTACGTCATCACGGAAGACAACTACATCGACTACCTGGCGCGCGAGATGGCGAAGCTCATTCCCGCATACCTGATGGCGAGGATGAAGACGAGTCACTTCCTCTTTCTCGGTTACGGCATGCGCGACTGGAACCTGCGCGTGATCCTCCGCCAGATCTGGTCGGAGGAGAGGCGGCGGTTCGACTCGTGGGCGATCCAGCGCGATCCCGGCGAGCTCGACCGCAGGTTCTGGGAGCATCACGGAGTCGAGATCATCGACGTGCCGCTCGAGGAGTGGGTCGACTCCATGCGGGCCAACCTCACGTGAGCGCCTCGCCCGCCGGGGCCGCCGGTCCCGACCGAGCGCGCTCCTCTCCCTACCAGGGCCTGGTTCCGTACACGGAGGCCGACGCAGACTGGTTCTTCGGGCGCGACGAGTGGCGCGAGATCATCCTCGACAACCTCCGCGCCTACCGCGTCTCGATCCTCTACGGCGCAAGCGGCGTCGGCAAGAGCTCGGTCCTGAACGCCGGCGTCGTCCGCCACCTCCGCGGCCATGCGGCGAGCCGCGCCGGGCACGGCATTCCGGAGATCGTCGTCAGCTTCGCCTCCTGGACGGCCACCGACCCGGTCGAGTCGCTCAGGGCGAGCCTCCGGGCGGCCGTGGCCCAGCTCGTCCCGGAGCTCCAGGGCGGCCCGCAGGGCGCGTCGCTGGCCGACGACCTCGTCGCGTGGGGCAGGTCGGCCGGCGGCGTCTTCCTCGTCATCCTCGACCAGTTCGAGGAGTACTTCCTGTACCACGCCGACGACACGGGGCCGCGATCCTTCCACGAGGAGCTCTCGCTCGCGCTCCGCCGCCGCGACGCGCCGGCGAACTTCCTCCTCTCGATCCGCGAGGACGCGCTCGCCCGGCTCGACCGCTTCGAAGGCCAGGTGCCCCGGCTGCTCGACAACCTGCTGCGGATCGAGCACCTCGACCGGGAGGCGGCGCGTGAGGCGATCGAGCGGCCGCTCGAGCAGTGGAACCGGCTCGTGGCCGCCCCGGGCGAGGACACGCGCATCGAGCCGGGCCTCGTCGAGGCGGTGCTGACGCAGGTCGCCGCCGGGAAGGTCGTCGTCGGCGGCGGCGCGGGAAGCGCCGGCGCCGCCGAGGGGGAGGACCGGGTCGAGGCGCCCTATCTCCAGCTCGTGCTCAGCCGTCTCTGGGACGAGGAGCATCGCTCGGGCTCACGCGTGCTCCGGCTGGAGACGCTCGAGCGGCTGGGCGGTGCCGAGCGGATCGTGCGCACGCACCTCGACGCCACCATGGCGACCTTCGCCCGCCAGGACCAGGACGTCGCCGCACGCGCCTTTCGCTACCTCGTCACTCCCTCCGGGACGAAGATCGCCCACCGCGTCCAGGACCTCGCCGAGTACGCCGGCGTGCCGGCCGACCGGCTCGAGCCCGTCCTCGCCCGGCTCGCGGGCCAGGCGCGCATCCTGCACCCGGTGGGGGGCGGGGTCTACGAGATCTACCACGACGCGCTCGCCGGCCCGATCCTGGACTGGAGCTCGCGCCGGCAAGAGAGCCGCCGTCGCCGGCGCGAACGGCTTCGGGTCGGCCTCTTCGCGACTGCGGCGCTGATCCTCGCGCTGATCGCCGCGTCGCTCGTCGTCCTCACGCTCCGCGCCCGTGACGCCCAGCACCTCGCCCAGTCGCGCGAGCTGGCGGCGCGGGCGAGCGCCGAGATCGGCAACGACCCGCAGGAGAGCCTGCGCCTCGCCGTGGAGGCAGCGCAGGCGGCCCGGACGACGCAGGCCGAGGAGGCTCTCCGCGCTGCGCTCCCCAGGGCGAACCTCCAGGCCGTCCTCCGTGGCCACGAGGCGCGCCTGACGAGCGCCGCGTTCAGCCCGGACGGAAGGCTTGTCGTCACCGCGAGCGCCGACCACACCGCCCGGATCTGGGACGCGCGGACCGGCCGGGCTGTCGCCGTTCTCCGCGGGCACGCCGGAGCCGTGAACGGCGCCGCCTTCAGCCCGGACGGGACGCTCGTCGTCACCGCCGGCGCCGACGGGACGGCCCGAGTCTGGAACGCCCGCACCGGGCGGGCCGTCGCCGCGTTGCGCGGCCACGCCGGCCCGGTGAGCCGGGCCGTGTTCAGCCCGGACGGCACCCGGGTGGCGACCGCGAGCGCCGACGGGACCGCGGGCCTCTGGGCGGCCGGCAGCGGGCAGAGGATCGCCGTCCTGCCCGGGCACACGGACGCTCTGGTCGACGTCGCCTTCAGCCGCGACGGCACGCGCATCGTCACCGCGAGCCGCGACAACACCGCGCGGATCTGGGACGCACGGACGGGCCGGAGCATCGCCGTCCTCCGCGGGCACGCCGGAGCCGTGAACGGCGCCGCCTTCAGCCCGGACGGCAGGCTTGTCGTCACCGCGGGCGCCGACCACACCGCGCGGATCTGGGACGCGCGGACCGGGCTGAGCATCGCCGTTCTCCGCGGCCACGCCGCGCAGGTGACGAGCGCCGCCTTCAGCCCGGGCGGGGCGCTGGTCGCGACCGCGAGCGCCGACCGCACCGCTCGTGTGTGGGACGTGCGGAGCCGCCGGACGATCGCCGTTCTCCGCGGGCACACGGGCGGGGTCGCCGGGGCCGTCTTCAGCCCGGACGGCACGCTCGTCGCCACCGCGAGCCTCGACGGCACGGCCCGCCTGTGGAATGCCTACAGCGGCCGTGGTCTCGCCGCCTTCCGCGGGCACGGCCTGGGGGTCGTCGGCGTCTCCTTCGGCCCGAGCGGCAGGCTCGTCGTCACCGCGAGCGACGACCGCACGGCACGCGTCTGGGACGCCACCGACGACCGCGCGCTCGCCGTCCTCGCCGGCCATACGGACGTCGTGAACGTCGGCGGCTTCAGCCCCGACGGCAGGCTCGTAGTCACCGCGAGCGGCGACGACACCGCCCGGGTGTGGGACACCGCGGACGGACACCCCGTTGCCGTCCTCCGCGGGCACACCGGCTCGATCCTGAGCGCCGCGTTCGGGCCGGACGGAAGGCTCGTCGGCACGGCGAGCTCCGACGGGACCGCACGGCTCTGGGAGGCGGCCGCCGGACGGACGGTCGCCGTCCTCCGCGGGCACACGGACGCGGTGAACGACATCGCATTCGGCCCCGCCGGACGGCTCGTGGCCACGGCGAGCTCCGACGGAACCGCGCGGATCTGGGACGCGCGGACCGGGCTGAGCATCGCCGTTCTCCGCGGCCACGCGCGGTACGTCAGAAGCGCGTCGTTCAGCCCGGACGGAAGGCTCGTCGTGACGGCCGGCGGCGACGGGACGGCGCGCGTCTGGGACGCCGCAAGTGGTCGCGGCCTCGCCGTGCTGCGCGGTCACCGCGGCGCCGTCACGAGCGCCGCCTTCAGCCCGGACGGAAAGCACGTAGTCACCTCGAGCAGCGACGGCACGGCGCGGATCTGGGACGCCGGGACCGGGCGAGCCGTCGCGGTTCTCGCCGGCCACACCGACGCTGTGAACAGCGCGAGATTCAGTCCCGACGGCAAGCTCGTCGTCACCGCGAGCTCCGATCGGACCGCGCGCGTCTGGAACGCCCGCACCGGGCAGAGCGTGGCCGTTCTCCGCGGCCACACGGACGTCGTCGACGACGCCTCCTTCGACGCCGACGGCAGCGTCGTGCTCACGGCGGGCGCCGACCGAACCGCGCGCCTCTGGGACGCCCTCACCGGGACCGGCCTCGCCGTCCTCGGCGGCCACACGCAAGCCGTGAACGACGCGGCCTTCAGTCCCGACTCGCGGCTCGTCGTCACCGCAAGCGGCGACCACACGGCACGGATCTACCCGTGCCGGGTGTGCGGCACCCTCGGCGAGCTCCTCGACCGCGCCCGCACGCAGCTCCTCCACCGGTAGGCGCTCCGGCGAGCCGCCCCGCGCCACGGCCACGCCCGCCCGGCGGGGCGGTGCCCGGAGACGGCGTGGTACGTTTGCTCGCCGAATCTCCGGCCCGGTCCCGATCCGCGACAGAGGGGGGCGGCATGAAGATCCTCCAGTGCGTCCCGAACTTCAGCGAAGGGCGGGATCCGGCGTTCCTGGAGGAGCTCGAGCGCGTCCTCGAGCAGTTTCCGGTCAGGATCCTCGACCTCTCGATGGACGCGGACCACAATCGCGCCGACTCGACCTTCCTCGGCGAGCCCGGCGCGGTGGAGGAGTGCGCACTGGCGGTGACGTCGCGCGCCGTCGAGCTGATCGACATGCGGAATCAGACGGGCAGCCACCCGCGCATGGGCGCGGTCGACGTCGTCCCGTTCGTCCCGATCCGGGGGATGACCATGGGCGAGACGGTGGAGATCGCCCGCCGGTTCGGGAAGACCTTCGCCGAGCGGCACTCGATCCCGGTGTTCTTCTACGAGGAGGCCTGCACGACCGAGGGTCGGCGCAACCTCGTCGACGTCCGGCGAGGCGAGTACGAGGGGATGGCGGAGAAGCTCCGCGACCCCGCCTGGGCCGTGGACGCGGGCCCGCAGGCCTTCAACGAGCGGTCGGGCGTGACCGCGGTGGGCGCGCGGATGCCGCTCGTCGCGTTCAACGTCAACCTGCAGACGGACGATCTCGAGGTGGCGAAGAGGATCGCGAGCTCGGTCCGGCACATCGGCGGAGGCCTGCGCTACGTCAAGGCGATGGGCCTGAGCCTCGAGGAGCAGGGGATCGTCCAGGTCTCGATGAATCTCGTCGACTACCGTCAGACGCCGATCCACCGGGCGGTGGAGCTGATCAGGGCCGAGGCACGCCGCTACGGGGTGGCGGTCAAGGAGTGCGAGCTGATCGGAATGGTCCCGATCGAGGCGCTGGAGGAGGTCGTGAGCTACTACCTCCAGATCCCGGGGTTCAACGCGGGGCAGGTGATCGAGCACCACCTGCTCCCCGACTAGCGTGACACGTCTCGGGGACATGTCGCTGACGGCGTTCGGCGAGGCGCTGGCCTCGGGCGCGCCGACGCCCGGGGGCGGCTGCGCGGCGGCGCTCTCGGGCGCCCTGGCGGCCGGCCTCACGGCGATGGTCGCCCGGACCACCGCCGGCAACAGGGCGTTTGCCGACCGGGCCGGGGAGATGGACGAGGTCGCGACCGAGGCCGACCGGATCCGGACGGGCATGCTCGAGCTCGTCGACGAGGACGCCGGGGCCTTCGACCGGGTCATGGCCGCATTCCGCATGCCGAAGGAGACGCCCGAACAGCAGTCCTCTCGCTCCCGGGCGATCCAGGACGGGTACAGGGCGGCGGTGGAGCCCCCGATGCGCGTGTGCGGGCACTCCCTCCGCGCCCTGGAGCTGGCCCTGATCGTTGCCGAGAACGGCAACCCGAACGCGGCCTCCGACGCCGGCGTGGCCGCCCTCCTGGCCGCCGCGGCCCTCGAGGGTGCGGCGCTGAACGTCAGGATCAACCTGGCCGCGATCGACGACGAGGCGTTCCGGCGGGCACGGGCGGACGAACTGGAGGCCGCGCAGGCTCGGGGAGCGGCTTTGCGCGACGAGGCGCTGGCCGCGGCGCGCTCGAACCTGGGTTGAGCCGACGGAGATCCCTCGAACGGGCGCTTGGCGGGACGCCGCCGCCCCCGTACCGTGAGAGCGGGGAGGTGAGGGAGGACAGATGCTGTGGGCATTGGCTGACCGGTTCGTCGACGAGGTGATCGAGCTCTACGGCTCCCGGGAGCAGGCCGAGCACGCGCTCCGGGACGTTCTCGAGGACGAGCCGGAGTGGGAGGGGATGATGGAGGTCGTGGCGGTTCCGCCCGCGCGCTGCGCGCGCTGGAAGCAGAGAGGCAGGCGCGTGAGGCCGCCCCGCTGCCGCCGCCCGGACTAGCCTCGGTGGCGCTTCCGACCCTCCGCGCCGAGTGCGATGATCTGCGCTGACTTCCCCCGGCCCGTGAAGACTCTTCGCCTGATCGCGGTTGCGTTCGTCGTCCTCGCCTTCCCCGCGCTGGCCCGGGCGGCACCCCGCGTGTCCATCTTCTACTACCCGTGGTACGGGAACCCGGCGCGGGACGGGACCTGGGAGCACTGGTACGTGCAGGGCAGCTCGGCGCTCGGGGTCGCGGCGAGCTTCTACCCGGCACGTGGCCTCTACTCGAGCTCGAGCGAGCCCGTCGTTCGCGCGCAGATGCTGGAGATCAGGGCGGCGGGCGTCCAGGAGGTCGTCAGCTCCTGGTGGGGGTGGGGCTCCCCCGAGGACGCCCGGCTTCCGCTCGTGAGCAGGGAGGCGAGCGCCGCCGGTCTCGGTGTCGCGGTCCATCTCGAGCCCTATCCCGGCCGAACGATCGAGACCGTCGAGTCGGACATCGAGCATCTCCGGCAGCTCGGAATCACCCGCTTCTTCGTCTACCGGCCGTTCGACATCGCGCCGGTCGACTGGGCGACCCTCCGCGATCGGGTGGCCGGCGTCCAGCTCTTCGCGCAGACGACGCGGATCGGGATGGCCGCGGCCGCGCGGTTCGACGGGGTGTACACGTACGACATCCTGCTCTGGGGCGCCGATACCTTCGGCCGGATCTGCCGGCAGGCCCACGACGCCGGGCTCCTCTGCCTCCCCTCGGTGGGGCCGGGCTACGACGCCACCCACGCGACCCCCGATCTGCGCGTCAAGTCCCGCCGCGACGGCGCGACGTACGACGCCATGTGGAAGGGCGCGCTCGGATCGAGCGCGGACGGGGTCACGATCACGAGCTACAACGAGTGGCACGAGGGCACGCAGATCGAGCCGGCGAGGCCGCGGGCGGGACGGACGGCGGCCGCCTCCGCCTTCCAGAGCTACGACGGAGCCTACGGGCTGAACGGCAAGGCGGCCGAGGACGCCTACCTCGGCCGGACCGCGTACTGGGCGGAGGCCTTCACGCACTCGCGCCTGGTGCTCCGGTTGCCGCTGTAGCTCCGGTCAACCGGTCCCGACCTCGCCGGCGCTGCCCTTTTCGGCGCGGCCGCGTTTCCTGACGCGAGCCGGGAGGGGACTATCCTTGAGTGACGGTGGCCGCCACGTCCCCACCCGTTTCCCTGCACGCCCGCGTGCCGAACGCGCTGACGATCGCGAGGTTCCTGATGATTCCCGCGTTCGTCGTCCTGTATGCGCGGGCCGGCAACGGGCACGACTGGGCGGCCGGGATCCTCTTCGGGGCCGCCGGCATCACCGATCAGGTGGACGGGTGGCTCGCCCGCCGCTGGCACGTGGAGTCGGAGTTCGGCAAGTACGCGGATCCGCTCGCCGACCGGTTGATGATCGACGCCGCGGTGATCATGCTCGTCGTCGCGGGCCGGCTGCCCTGGCCCGCCGTCGCGGTGATCGTCGCCCGCGACGCGCTGCTCGTCGCGGGAACGCGCCTCGTGCTTCCGCGCGGCTACGAGTTCTCGGTCAGCCTCCTCGGCAAGGCGGCGACCTGGGTGCTGTATGCAGGGGTCGGCTTCCTGCTCGTCACGCACCCGCACACCGCGTGGCCGCGGTGGGTCTTCTGGGCCGGCCTCGCGATGGCGGTGGGCGCAGGGGTGCTCTACGTCTCGTCGGCCCTGCGCGCGATCCGGGAAGACGGACGACGCCTGGAGGTGACGAAGGCGTGAAGGCGGTCGTGATGGCAGGCGGCGAGGGTACCCGGCTCCGTCCGCTGACCTCGAATCAGCCGAAGCCGATGGTGCCGATCGTCGGCAAGCCGTGCATGGAGCACATCCTCGAGCTGCTCAAGAAGCACGACTTCGACGAGGTGATCGTCACCGTCGCGTTCCTGCCGCAGGCGATCCGCGGCTACTTCGGGGACGGCGAGGGCCTCGGTCTCTCGATCGAGTACTCGGTCGAGGAGTCCCCGCTCGGCACGGCCGGGTCCGTCCGTCTCGCGTCCGGGAAGCTGGAGGACACCGTCCTCGTGATCTCAGGGGACGCGCTCTGCGACATCGATCTCGGCAAGCTCGTCGCCTACCACCGCGAGCGGGAGGCGGCGGTGACGATCGCGCTCAAGTCGGTCGAGAATCCGCTCGAGTTCGGGATCGTCGTCACCGACGACGAGGGGAGGATCGAGCGCTTCCTCGAGAAGCCGTCGTGGGGCCAGGTGTTCTCGGACACGATCAACACCGGCATCTACGTCCTCGAGCCGGAGGTCCTGGGGCACGTCCCCACCGACCGGCCGTACGACTTCTCGAAGGAGCTCTTCCCGCTGCTGCTCGAGATGGGCCGGCCGCTGTACGGGATGGTCTGCGACGGCTACTGGCAGGACATCGGAAACCTCGACCAGTTCCGCCAGGCGAACTTCGACGCGCTCGACGGCCGGGTCTCCCTGGCGATTCCGGGCCTGAAGCTGCGCGGGAACATCTGGATCGGGGAGGGGGTGGAGGTCGACGACCTCGAGGACGTCGAGGGGCCGGCGTTCGTCGGGAACTACTGCCGGATCTCGCCCCAGGCGTCGATCGGCCCGTACTCCGTCCTGTCCGCGAGCGTCACCCTCCGCGAGCGCGCCCGCACCGTGCGGTCGGTGATCGACGCGAGCACGCACGTCGGCCGGAGCGCCCTGGTCGAGGGGGCGGTCGTCGGGCGCGGGTGCGACGTCCGTTCACACGTGCGGATCCAGGAGGGGGCCGCGATCGGCGACGAGGTCGTCCTCGGCGCGCAGAGCGTCGTCTACCCCGGCGTCCGCATCTACCCGTACAAGGAGGTGGAGTCCGGCGCGCACATCCACGAGAGCCTGATCTGGGAGTCGCGGGCCACCTCCGCGCTGTTCGGCAAGGACGGCGTCGCCGGCCTGATCAACGTCGACCTGACGCCCGACGCCGCCGTGCGGCTCGCCGCCGCGCTCGGGACGGCGCTGAAGGCCGGCGCCCGCGTGGTCGCGAGCCGGGAGTCTCCACGCGCTTGCCGGACGATCAAGCGCGCGATGATCACCGGCCTGAACTCCGCCGGCGTCGACGTCGCCGACCTTCGCGTCCTCCCCTCGGCCGTCAGCCGCCACCTGATGAAGATGCAGGGCTACGACGCCGGAATCCACGTCGGCGTCAGCCAGGCCGACCCGGAGACGATCCAGATCCGCTTCTTCGAGCAGCCGGGGATCCAGATGTCGCGGGCGCTCGAGAAGGAGGTCGAGAAGCATTTCAACCGCCGCGAGCTCCGTCGCGTCCCGTTCGCCGACATCGGCAACGTCACCTACCCGGCCCGCGTCCGGGAGGAGTACGCACAGGACCTCCTCTCGAACCTCGACGTCGCGGCGATCCGGCGGCGCGGCTTCCGCATCGTCGTCGACTACGGGTACTCGGCCTCGTCCTTCGTGCTCCCGCTCGTGCTCGGGCCGCTCGCGATCGAGGCGATCTCGGCGCACGGCTTCACGAGCGAGTCGGGGGCGAGCCCGGGGTCCCTGCGCGAGTCGATCGGGCAGGCCAAGCGGCTCGTCGGGGCGATCGGCGCCGACCTCGGAGCGGTGTTCGACCGCGCGGGGGACAGGCTGTTCGTCGTCGACGAGCAGAGCAGGGAGATTCCCGTCGAGCAGACGCTGCTGCTCTTCCTGCGGTTGCTCGGCGAAGCGGGGCGGACCGGGAAGGTGGCGGTGCCGGTGACCGTGACGAGCCGTGCCGAGGAGATCGCCGCGGAGTCGGGGCTCGAGGTCGTCCGCACGCCGGCCGCGCCCGCGGAGCTGACGAAGGCGGCGACGGAGGACGGGCTCGTCTTCGCCGGCGCCGTCGGAGGCGTGTACGTCTTCCCGCAGTTCCTGCCGGCCTACGACGCAGTCGCCAGTCTCTGCCAGCTGCTCCAGCTGCTCGCCCCGGTCGAGCGCCCCCTGTCGGAGCTCGTCGCCGAGCTCCCGCCGTCGAACGTCGTCCACCGCCAGCTCGCCTGTCCGTGGGCGTTGAAGGGTCTCGTCATGCGCGTCCTCACCGAGCGCCTGAAGGGCCGCGAGCTCGACCTCACCGACGGGATCAAGGTGCTGGACGAGCGCGGCTGGGCGGAGGTCTTGCCCGACCCGGACGAGCCGCTCGTCCACATCTACGCCGAAGGTGAAGACGAGCAGGCCTCGACGGAGCTGGAGGCCGAGCTGCACCGACTCGTCGAACAGGTGATGGAAGGGCAGGAATCCTCGGCCGAGGCGCAAATCTCAAGCTGAGGTTGAACCTTTGGACGGCGCCTGCTTGAATGGAGCGGGGTCGTCTCGAACGAAGGGATGTGGATGGAAGCGCTTCCGGACCTCGCGAGTCTCTCCGACGCCGAGTTGAAGGACCTGATCAAGCAGCTGGAGATCGAGGAGAACGAGATCTCGTACCGCCGGCGGCTGTTGCACGGCAAGATCGACATCCTCCGCGCCGAGCTGGTCGCGCGGCTCCAGAAGAAGGGAGAAGGGGAGCTCGGCCAGGTCGATCTCGACCGGCTGACCGACATCCTCGCCGGCAAGGCCGCGGCGCCCGGGGGCGAGTGAGCGTCGCCCGCCTTCAGCTCGCCCTCGCGGTGGCGACACGCTGCTCACGCGCCCGGCTCTCCCGTGGCGGGCTCGTCGGCGTGCGGGCTCGCCCGCAAGGCCTCCTGCTCTCGCCCTGGCCCGCTCCCACCCGTGGGCGGGGGGCAGGATGAGCCACGTCTACTGCCCCGAGTGCGGATTCCAGAATCCCGAGGCCGCGCACTACTGCTCCCGCTGCGGCGCGCTGCTCGTCACCGAGGGCGACGCCGCGGACGTGACGCAGACCTTCTCCGCCGAGGAGCTGCGCGAGGAGCAGGGCGAGACGATGGACGAGAGCGGGGTGGAGGGACCGGCCTTCGTCGTGCGCGCCGGGGGCGGCCGCACCGGCGAGCAGTTCTCGCTCGACCGCCCCCAGACGACCATCGGCCGCACGCCGGAATGCGACATCTTCCTCGACGACGTCACCGTCTCGCGCCGCCATGCGCTCGTCAAGCGGAAGGACGCGAGCTTCACGATCGAGGATCTCGGCAGCCTGAACGGCACATTCCTCAACCGCTCGCGGATCGAGCAGGCCGACCTCGAGAGCGGGGACGAGGTGCAGATCGGCAAGTACCGGCTCACCTTCCTGGCGCGATGACGACCACGGCGCAGGCAGCACGGCTGCACACGATCGGGTCGGTCTGCCGCCGGCTTCAGGGCGACTTTCCGGACATCTCGATCTCGAAGATCCGCTATCTCGAGGACCAGGGCCTGATCGCGCCCAGGCGCACCCGGGGCGGCTACCGCCTTTTCAGCGAGGAGGACGTCGAGCGGCTGCAGACGATTCTGCGCCTCCAGCGCGACGAGTTCCTCCCGCTGCGCGTGATCAGGCAGGAGCTCGCCTCGCCTGCGACGAAGGAGCGGAGGCGCCGGCGGGCCGGTCTCAGCGCGGCCGAGCCCACGATCGACCTCGACGAGCTCTGCGAGCGGGCCGGGATCACCACGCACCAGGCGCGCGAGCTCGCCGACTACGGCCTGCTCGAGCCGCCGTTCACCGACGGGGACGCCGAGACCGCCGCCGTCTGCGTCCGGCTCGTCGCCGCCGGCGCGGACGCCCGGCACCTTCGCAAGTTCGCGACCGCCGCCGGCAACCAGGCCGACCTGCTCGAGGCGCTCGTCCCGAAGCTCCGCTCCCGGAACCCCGAGGCGCGCCAGGGCGCCCTCGAGGACCTGCACGGCCTCGCCGGCCTGGCCCAGGAGCTGAGCCAGCAGCTCTTCTGGCGTGCGCTGCGGCAACGCGTGACCCCGGCGTGACCGTGGACCTCGCCGCGAAGATCCGGGACGTCCCCGACTTCCCGAGGCCGGGGATCGTCTTCAAGGACATCATGCCGCTCCTCGCCGACCCCGCGGGGTTGCGCGAGGCTGTCGACCGGATCGCCGCCTGGGCCGAGCCGCGGAAGCCCGACGTCGTGCTCGGGGCGGAGGCGCGCGGCTACATCACCGGCGGGGCGCTCGCCTGCCGGCTCGGCTGCGGGTTCGTCGCCGCCCGGAAGCCGGGCAAGCTGCCGTGGCGCACGGTGGCGGCGAAGTACGCGCTCGAGTACGGCTTCGACTCGCTCGAGGTGCACGCCGACGCGATCGTCAGGGGACAACGGGTCGTCATCCACGACGACGTGCTCGCGACGGGGGGGACCGCGAAGGCCACGGTCGAGCTCGTCGAGCAGCTCGGGGGCGTGGTGGTCGGCCTGCCGTTCATCATCGAGCTCACCTTCCTGAACGGCCGCGAGCAGCTCCAGGGCTACGACGTGTTCTCGCTGATCCCGTACGACGCGTGACCGTTTCAGCATCGTCCTCCCGGTCGACTACAACCTCGGGATGTACGACGCGCTGACCACCCGGTACACGTTTCCGTGCCCGGCGCGAGGAGAGAGCGCCGTGCGCCTCTCGTCCTTCCGGCAGCTCGAGCGCCTGCCCGGCGCGGCGCATCCGGCCGTCTATCGAGTGGAGTTCGACTGCCCGTGCGGGGAGGAGCATCCGGGCCTGCTCTCGCACGCCGAGCTCGACTGGGCGCCGCTCGGCCTCGAGGCGGGCCGGTTCCTGAACCTGATGACCGACCGCTTCGAGCCGATCGCGGCCGAGCTCGGCGAGCTGGCCGTCAGGCGGATCGAGGCCGGCGAGTGGCCGTGGAGCTTCTTCTGCTATCCCGAGCAGCGTCCCCGCCCGGTCTGCCCCTCGGCGTTCCTGCTGCTCGCGCCCGGCGGGCGCGCCGACGCGGTCGGCGTCGCCCTCCGGTGCCCGTCCTGCGAGAGCATCTCCGTGAACCTCGTGTCCCGGGAGCACCTCGACCTGCCGTTCCATCATGACGACGCGATCGGCGTCGTCGGGCACATCTTCGCGGGAGACTCGCTGCGCACGATCGAGCAGTTCCAGGCGGAGCTGTACTCCGCGAGCTTCGACGCCCGCAGGTTGCGGTTGTAACGAATAGCCTGGGGCCGGAACGGGTACCGGGACCGCATGGAGGTGACCTGGCGATGATCAGAACTGTCCGTGGCATGTTCACGCTCGCCGGTGCCGGCGCGGCGGGCGTCCTGATCTGGGTGTCGACACAGATCGGCGTGGGCTCGACCGGCGGCTACTGGGCCGCGTACGGCGTCCTCGCTGGTGCCGGCTTGACGATGGCGCTGTCACAGCTCTTCGGCGGCTGGACGAAGTGGGGTTGGCCGAGGATCTCGGTGGACGTGTTCCTGATCGGCTTCCTGCCCGCGCTGGTCGCGGCGGGTTGGGTCCTGCTCGCAGGGCAGCCGAGCGCGAACTGGTTCCAGACCCACGTGACGGCGTGGTCGGGCCACATCTCGGTCGACGGGCTCGTCCGCGACCTGCGGGGGTACCTGGGGGTGCTCGCGTTCGGGCTGGGGCTGGTCTTCGGGTTCACGTTCGACACGTCGGGCCCGCGAAGGCCGGTGGAGCCGCGTCCTGGCCCAGAGCCGCTGGCGGAGCCGCAGCCCGTGTGGACGCGCGACGCCGGGCTGCCGGCCGCGACGGACCCGCCATCGCCGGTGCGGGAGCCCGACCCTGAACGGGAGCACGTCCACTCGGCTCAGGGATAGACACATCGCGCCGGCGGGGCGATACAGCGAGCACACGATGAGCGTGCTCGCTGCCGCATCGCCCCGCCGGCGCGGAACGGATCTCCTGCTCGCGCACTGCGCGGTCGTCGCCCGACCGCCGGTTGCAGAGCGGCTACGCGCCGAGCTCGGAGGCGAGCTCACGGGGCGGCTCGTCGCCGCGCTTGCGCCTCATCCCGTGAACGGGCTGCGCGGCTCGTCCTCGCCGTAGAGCCGCACGTACAGGAAGATCGCTCCGGCGGCCACGGCGGCGACGATGAACGAGGTCGGCTTCGAGATCCCGACGCCGAGCATGAAGATCCAGAGGAGGACGCCGAGGACGAGCGCCCAGACGAACGAGATCACCCCGTGGTCGACGCTGGGCGGCCGCAGGTGCACGGTCGCACTCTACAGACCCGCCGCCCGCCGGCCCGTCCCGGACCAGGAATTCGCCGAGCCGGTAGCGCTTTCGTCCACCGAGTCCGCCGACCTTTCCCTTGCGGGTATCGCCGCCCGACTCGGTCTCGACCTACTTGCGCTCCGTGCTCGGCGCAAGCAGCAACCTAGTGAATCGGCGCCGGCGGTTCAAGAGGGGGGACGGCGAAAACGCTCGCAATTTGCGGCCTCGGCTCCGCCCGCGTTCCGACTTGACAGAACACCGACTATCGTGCGCTGGACGATCCGCCGGCGCCGGCTGCACGAAAACCGGGCGCTGAGCGGGCGGCGGGCGGACGCAGGCTCGACTTTCCTGCCGGAACGTGTTTGAATCGACGTCGGGGGCGGGTACCCGTGTACCCGACCATGTTGGAAGCACCGATTGCCGCGATCGACAGCGTCGTCCAGTCCGAGGAGCTCGTGGCTCTCTTCGAGGCTGCGGAGGTGGCCGGGTCGGTGCGCGCCGTCGAGCTGCACGAGATCCTGGAGCCGCACGCGCTCGATCCGCTCGAGGTCGACGCCGTGTACCGGATGTTCGAGGAACGCGGAATCGAGGTGGTGGAGACGACGGAGGCCGAGCGCGAGTCCGCCCCTCCCCCGCCCCAGCCGGCCCCGCTCGAGTCGACCACGGACGCCCTGCAGCTGTTCCTCCGCGAGACCGGCAGGCACCCGTTGCTGACCGCCGCCCAGGAGGTGGAGCTGGCGAAGAAGATCGAGCGAGGGGACCTGGCGGCCAAGCAGCAGATGATCCAGTCGAACCTGCGCCTGGTCGTCTCGATCGCGAAGAACTACCGCAACCAGGGCTTGCCGTTCCTCGACCTGATCCAGGAGGGAACCCTCGGCCTGATCCGCGCCGTGGAGAAGTTCGACTGGCGCCGCGGCTACAAGTTCTCGACGTACGCAACCTGGTGGATCCGGCAGGCGGTCGCCCGGGCGCTCGCCGACAAGGCGCGCACGATCCGGATGCCCGTCCACATCGTCGAGCGCCTCCAGAAGATGAACCGCGCCGAGCGTCACCTCTGGACGCAGCTCGGCCGCGAGCCGTCGCTGGAGGAGATCGCCGACGAGGCGAGCCTGCCGCTCCAGCAGGCACGCGAGGTTCGCGCCGCCGCGCGTGCCGCGACCAGCCTCGACCAGCCGGTCGGCGAGCAGGAGGACGCGGTCCTCGGCGACTTCGTCGCCGGCGAGGGGATGCTCCCCGACGAGGAGGTCGAGCTGTCGCTGCGGAGCCAGGCGCTCGCGGCCGCTCTGCGGGCGCTCGGCGACCGGGAGCGCGAGGTGCTCGTCCTTCGCTACGGGCTCGCGGACTACGAGCCGAAGACGCTCGAGGAGATCGGCCGTCGGCTCGGGCTGACGCGCGAGCGCGTGCGTCAGATCGAGGTCGAGGCGCTCCGCCGGCTCGCGTCGCTGCGCGAGATCGAGGCCGTCGCCCACTAGCCTCCCGCTGCGCGGAAGGCCGAGGATCGATCTCAGGCGGTGCGGAGGTACAGGTAGAGCGCCGGTGCCTGCTGGCGGAGTTCCCGCAGGGCACGTGACTCCAGCTGGCGGACGCGTTCCCGGGTGATGCCGAGCTCGCTGCCGACCTGCTCGAGCGTCTTCGGCGTCTGGCCGTCGAGCCCGAACCGCCGCGCGAGCACCAGCCGCATGCGCGGATTCAGCCGCGCGAGCGCGTTCGTGAGCTCGCGGGAGCGCATCTCCTCGGCCGTCGTCTCCTCCGGGAGCTCCGCGTTTTCGTCCTCGATCAGGTCGCTGTAGACGCTCTCGCCGTCGCCGACCGGCGTCTCGAGCGAGATCGGATCCTCGACCAGCTCGAGGAGGTCGCGCACCTTGCTCTCCGGGAATCCGCTCTCCTTCGCGATCTCGGGAAGCCTAGGCTCGCGGTTCAGCTTCTGGGAGAGGACTCTTCGCGCCCGCATCACGCGCCGCACCTGGTCGGCGACGTGGACCGGCAGCCGGATCGTGCGCCCCTGGTCGGCGAGCGCGCGGGTGACCGCCTGCCGGATCCACCAGGTCGCGTAGGTGGACAGCTTGTATCCCATCCGCCAGTCGAACTTCTCCACCGCGCGGATCAGCCCGAGGTTTCCCTCCTGGATCAGGTCGAGCAGCGGGACGCCGGCCCTCGTGTAGTTCCGCGTGATCGACATCACCAGTCGCAGGTTGCCCTCGACGAGACGTCGCTTCGCATCCTCGTCGCCTTCGTCCTTGCGCTGCGCCAGGTCCCGCTCCTCCGCGGCGGTCAGCAGCCGGCCGTCGCCGATCTGGCGCACGTACAGCTTCAGCGGGTCCTGCGTCGGCCCGGCTTCGTCGAGGTCGTCCTTCTGCTCGGCGGCGGCCTCCGCGTCCGGCTCGTCCAGAGCGGGAACCAGCGCGAGCCTCGGCTGCTCGTCCGGCGCAGGCCCGGAGGCAGGATGGTGTTCCATCACCTCTCCATTATCGGCACCCGCAAGGTGGCCGTGTCACCCCCCGATCGAGGGATGACCCCCGGCTAACCGGACCGCCTGCCCGTCGTCTCAGGTGTCTGCGTCCGTCACCGGGGATCTCCGGCGGGCGGGCTACGATCGTAAGGTCGCTTATGTGTGGAATCGCGGGATTCAGCCTCAGCCCCTCGAGCAGCGTGGACAGGACACGCGCCGCACAGGCCCTGCTCGCCGCGATCGCCGAGCGGGGCGCCGACGCGGTCGGGTACGCCTACCGTTCTCCCGACGGAACGGTGTCGGTGCACAAGCAGCGCACGGGGGCAAGCGCGGTCCTCGACCGGATCGCCGTTCCGACCGACACGCGCCAGGTCCTCCTCCACGTCCGCGACTACACGAAGGGACATCCGCGGATCACCGCGAACAACCATCCGGTCCGCCACGGGGCCGTCGTCGGCGTGCACAACGGGACGATCTCGAACGACGACGCACTGATGACCCGTCACGGCCTCGTGCGCGCCGAGCGCCGGATGTCGGTCGACTCCGAGGTGATCTTCGCCGTCGCGGAGGCGACGGGCTCGAGCGTTGGGGCGTTCGAGGAGTTCCGCGGGTCGATGGCCGCCGCCTGGCTCGACGAGCGGCAGCCCCGTCTGCTGTACCTCGCGCGCGGCGTCGGTCGACCGCTGTGGGTCGGGACGACGCGTCGTGAGCTCGTCTTCGCCTCCACCGAGCGGGCGCTCGAGATCTGCGAGCAGTACGCCGGTCTCCGGCTCCGCAAGCGCGAGCTCGACGAGGGTGTGCTGCTCGCCCTCGACGGCCCGCGGGCCGTCCGCCTCGAGCGGTTCATACCCGACCAGGCCTACGAGGCCGACCCCCTGCCGGCGGTGCGGGCGCCCGGCGAGGGCGCGTTCTGCCTCGAGCGCCTGGCTGCGCTGGCCGCGGCAGTGCCCGCGGCCGCCTGACCGCTCAACCGCTCACCGAGCCGTCGCGCTCGACGGCGAGCCCCTCTCCGTGCAACCGCTCGCGGATCAGGAACTGGAAGGTCGACCAGGCGCCCTTGCGCGCGTCGAACATGCGGTACACCTGCCATTCCGTCAGGAGCGTCGGATCGCTGCGGCGTGCCTCCGCCCAGTCGGTGAACCTGGGAAGGCGGCGGAGGCGCCGCGCCAGGGCGGCGCCCTGGGCGATCGCCCGCTCGAGCCTCTCCTCGCCGACGGGAACGTCGAAGCCTGCCTCTCTCAGGGCGCTCGTCAGCGAACCGAACGTATGCCAGTAGAGCGACTTCGAGGGCATCCAGCCACGGTTTGCGTCGACGTCCTTGGCGGACGGGACGCGCCCGAGCCGTTCGCCAAGCTCGCGTAGGAGCCCGAGCAGCTCATCCCTCGTCGCGAACCGTCGCGGGACCAGCCCGGCGAGCCGCTTGGCCTTGTTCCAGCTCCCGAACCGCTCGATCACCGTCTGGGGATGCACCGCCGTCTCCTGGTCGTCGCCGAACTCCTTCATCGTCGGCGAGCGGCCGAGCCGGGCGGCGCAGGTGCGCAGCTGGTCGAGGATCTCCTCGTCCGAGTAGCGGCGCCTGATCTCGGTCTGGAACGCCGCGAGCGCACCGGGGTCGATGCTCGTGATCGCGCGATAGGGGCGCCGCCTGGCCACGATGTCAAACACAATAGAGCGTGCTGACCGGTTTGCAAAGAGAGCCTGCCAGAGTGTTCATAGCAGGGTGAACGATCTGCAAACCGATGCCCTCGAGATCGGCGGCCGGCCCCGGGGGCCGGATGGGGCCGGCCGACGCGACGCGGGGCTCTAGACTGGCGACGGGATGCGCCTCGCCCTCGAGCTCGGGCTTGCCCGGTCGGCCGGGCGGTTGTCACGGCTGGCCGGTCGCGGCGGCGGCACGACGCTCCCGGGAAAGCTCCTCGTCACGATCGACCCGAGCGCCGTCGCCGCGCTGGCCGCCCGGCTTCCGCTCGGAGCCGCGGTCGTCTCGGCCACAAACGGCAAGACCACGACCGCGTCGTTCGCGGCCGAAATCCTCGGTCCGCGTGCCCGTCTCGCCCACAACGGCTCCGGGGCCAACCTCATCTCCGGGATCGCCTCGGCGCTTCTCGAGCAGCGGGGAGCCGAGCTCGGGATGTTCGAGGTGGACGAGGGAGCCTTCCCGGACGTCGTCCGGCGCGTGAGACCGCGTGTCGTCTGCCTCGGGAACCTGTTTCGCGACCAGCTCGACCGGTACGGCGAGCTCGAGCGGGTCGCCGAGCGCTGGCGCGACGCGGTGCACTGCCTGCCTGCCGAAGCGACGCTTGCGGTGAACGCCGACGACCCGCAGGTCGGCGACCTGGCAAGCGATCGTCCGGGCAGCGTCACGTTCGGGCTCGACGACCCGTCGCACGCGCGGGCCTCGCTCCAGCACGCGGCCGACTCGAAATACTGCCTGCGCTGCGGCGCTCCGTACGCGTACGCGGCCGCATACGTGGGACACCTCGGCGACTACCGGTGCCCGGCATGCGGACACGGCCGTCCGGCGCTCGTCGTCTCGGCGAGGGCGATCGAGCTCCACGGCCTCGACGCGGTGTCGTTCGACCTGGTCTCGCCGGAGGGAGCCCGCCGGGTCCGGCTCGGGCTTCCCGGCCTTTACAACGTCTACAACGCTCTCGCCGCCGCCGTGCTGACCCGCGCGCTCGGGGCGAGCCTCGACGAGATCGCGGAAGGCCTCCGGCGCGCACGACCGGCTTTCGGGCGGTTCGAGCGAATCGAGCTGGGCGACCGGAGCATCCTGCTGCTGCTCGTGAAGAATCCCGCCGGCGCGAACGAGGTCGTGCGCACGCTCGTGTCCGGCGGTGCGCCGAGCATCGCGGTCGTCGCCCTCAACGACGCGATCGCCGACGGACGAGACGTGTCCTGGATCTGGGACGTCGACTTCGAGCCGCTCGGCGGGGGGCTCGACCGGCTCGTGGCCACGGGCGACCGTGCGGCCGAGCTTGCTCTCAGGTTTACGTACGCCGGCCTGCCCGAGGAGCGAGTCGAGGTCCTGCCGCGGCTGGAGCGCGCGCTCGACCGTGGCCTGGAGCTCGTCCCTCCCGGCGGGGAGCTGACCGTGCTCGCGACCTACACCGCGATGCTCGCCCTGCGCAAGCTCGTCGCCGCCCGTGCGCGTGTGCCGCAGTACTGGGAGCGGGCCGCGTGAAGATCCGGGTCGGCCACCTCTACCCCGACTATCTGAACATCTACGCCGACCGGGGCAACATCGCGGTGCTGGCCAGGCGCGCGGCTCTCCGCGGGCTCGACATCGACGTCGTGCGGATCGGCCTCGGCCCCCTCCCGCAGGCCGGCGAACACGACCTCCTCTACGTCGGTGGCGGCCAGGACCGCGAGCAGGCGCTGATCGCGCCCGACCTCGCCGCGAAGGGCCGCGCTCTCGCCGAGGCGGTCGCGGGAGGAGCCGCCCTCCTCGCCGTCTGCGGCGGCTACCAGCTTCTCGGCCGCTTCTACCGGGACCGGTACGGGTCCGACCAGCCCGGCGCGGGCGTGCTCCCGCTCCACACGATTGCGGGCGACCGGCGCATGATCGGAGACGTCCTGCTCGAGTGCGAACTCGACGACGGCGCGCGGCGGACGCTCGCCGGCTTCGAGAACCATGCGGGCAGGACGTATCTCGACGAGGGCGCGCGGCCGCTCGGGCGGGTGGTCGCAGGGTTCGGAAACGACGGCGCAAGCGGCTACGAGGGCTGCAGGCTGGATCGCGCGATCGGAACGTACCTCCACGGGCCGCTCCTGCCCCGGAACCCCTGGCTCGCCGACTGGCTGCTCGCCCAGGCCGTCGCCCACCGGGCCCGAGGAGAGCCGCCGGTCTTCGAGCCGCTCCCCGACAGGCTCGAAGCGGAGGCGCACGCCGTGTCGGCCGCGCGGGCGCGGGCGCGCGGCGGGAGGCGCTGAGCCGCGGGCCGGCCGCGTCTCTCTGCGCCGTGTCCGGTTTCGCCCGCCCGGTGCTCCCGGCCTCCTCCCCACCGCGATCGTATCGCCCAGACGCGCGCACGTCTGCGCCGGGAGCGTGCCGTGAGTCCGGACGGGGGCGCCCCGGAGGCCGCCCGCAGCCGCTCACGGTGCCCAGAGCGGGCCCATGTACACGGTCGGGTCGCCGGGCTGCCAGCGCGCGAGGAAACGCTGGATCGGTGGGTGGAGGACGATCTCGTCGAGCTCGCCGAGCCCGAAGAGCCGGTGGCCGCGCACCGCCGCGTCCGCCGAGGTGACCGTCTCGAGCGAGCGCCCGCCGAGATCGCTCGAGAAGATGATGTGCACGACGTGCTTGGCGGCGAAGCTGCGCACCGGGGCGATCGAGTCGACGATCGCGATCGGGCCCTCGAAGGGAACCGAGTCGTCGATCCCGACCTCCTCGAAGAGCTCGCGGCGCAGCGCGTCGACCAGCGACTCGCCCGAGTTCACCCCGCCGCCCGGCAGCAGCCAGTACTCCTTCCCCGGCTTCTCGTGCCGGCAGAGCAGGATGCGGTCGCGCCAGCGCAGGAGCGCGGAGACACGGATCCGGGGCTCCACCGCCATGCTAGGCAGGCCCTGCGCAGCCGGGAGCGGCGTGGCCCGACGAGCCGAAGCCGCTCGTGCCTCTCTCGCTCCGGGGAAGCTCTGCGACCTCGTCGAGCTCGGCCTCCTGCACGGCCACGACGACGAGCTGCGCGATCCTCATTCCCGGCTCGACCACGAACGCAGCGGCCGCGTCCGTGTTGTGGAGAACCACCCGGAGCTCGCCCCGGTAGCCGGCGTCGACGATGCCCGGTGCGTTGACGATCGTGATCCCGTGCTCCGCGGCCAGGCCGGAGCGCGGAGTGACGAGGCCGGCATGCCCGTCGGGGATCGCGACTGCGATCCCGGTCCCGACGAGCGCCCGGCCGCCCGGCGCGAGCTCGTGACGCTCGCAGGCGACGAGGTCGAGGCCGGCGTCGCCGGAGTATGCGCGCTCCGGCAGGACGGCGTCGGCGCGCAGTCTCGTCACGGGAATCTCGATCACGCGGCAGGGCTGGCCCGTGAGCTCGGCGCGTCCCCGACCAGAAACCGGGCAAAGCGGCGGATCTCGCGCTCGGGGAGCCTGGCCCGGATCAGGACGCCGTCCTCCCGGTCGACGCGGGACTCGACCGGCGGTCCGAGCGCGTACAGCTCCGCGAGCTTGCCTCCCTCAGCGTACGGGACGAGCAGCTCCACCGGCTCGAACCGGTGGGCGAAGCGCTTCGCGATCGTCGCCCGCAACTCCTCCAGGCCGTCGCCCGTCCTCGCGGAGACCTGGAGCGCGTGCGGATACCGGTTGGAGAGCCGCCGCCGAGCGAGCGCCCGGACCGCGTCGATCTTGTTCAGGACGAGCTCGACCGGCAGCTCGGACGCGCCGATCTCCTCCAGCACCCCGTTCACCGCCCGGACCTGCTCCTCGAGCCGTTCCTCCGGCGCCGACGCGTCGGCGACGTGCACCACGAGGTCGGCGACCAGTGTCTCCTCCAGCGTCGCCGCGAAGCCTTCGACGAGCTGGTGCGGAAGGCGGCGAATGAAGCCGACGGTGTCGGTGACGAGGTACCGCCGCCCATCGTGCTCGAAGCTGCGTGTCGTCGGGTCGAGGGTCTCGAACAGCCGGTCGTGCACCGAGACGCCGGCCCCGGTGAGAGCGTTCAGAAGCGTGGACTTGCCGACGTTCGTGTAGCCCGCGAGCGCGATCGTCGGCGCCTCCGCGCGCCGCCGCCCCTTCCGGCGGGTCGCGCGCTGCCCGGCGAGGGTCTCCAGCCGGTCCTTGAGCAGCGAGATCCGGCGCCGGGCGAGCCGGCGGTCGGTCTCGAGCTGGGACTCGCCCGGGCCTCGGGTGCCGACGCCCCCGCCGAGGCGCTCGAGATGCTGCCACATGCCCCGCATGCGCGGCAGGTTGTACTCGAGCTGGGCGAGCTCGACCTGGAGCTTGCCCTCCGCGCTGCGGGCGTGCTGGGCGAAGATGTCCAGGATCAGCTGGGTCCGGTCGACGACCCGTGCCTGGAGGAGATTTTCGAGCCGGCGCTGCTGGCTCGGCGCGAGCTCGTCGTCGACGAGCAGCGACTCCGCGCCCGAGGCGCCGAAGGCGCGCTTGAGCTCCTCGAGCTTCCCCTTGCCGACGTACGTGCCCGGATCCGGGCGCAGGCGCGGCTGGACGAGCGTTCCGATGGGCTCGACGCCGGCCGTCCGCGCGAGCTCCCCGATCTCGGCCAGCTCCTCGGCGGGATCGGCTCCCTTCGGCAGGACGGCGACGAGGAACCCACGCTCCGGATCCGCCCCTGGGGCGGGGTCGGGCTGGCGATGGGTCACAACGTGATTATGACCTTCCCGGGGCCGGACACGGCTGAGGCCGGGTCGAAGCCCGGCCTCAGCGCGCCTTTCCGCCGCGTGCGCGGCCTTCTCTACACGCTCACCGGCAGCCGGAGCGCGCGGCGCGTCGACTTGCCCGCCAGCGGGTTCTCCGACGGATCGCTGGCGCGTACGAGAATCGCCATGATCTCCTGGCGCCCCGGGTTCGCGGGGAAGCCGCCCTGGACGCGGAAGGTGAGCGTCGCGTAGCCGTCGCTCCCGCTGGCCTGCTGCTCCACCGAGACCTGGTTGTAGGGGATCGCAGTCGCCCAGACCTGTGCACCGGAGACGGAATCGCCACACGTGTCCGAGATGTGGATCCGCGCCACGATCGTCTGGGTGTCCGCCCTCACCACGCCCGGGTTGAAGTCCCACCGGTCCACGAGCAGCCGGATCGGCGGCGCGATGTCGTTCACGCTGACGGTCCCGCCCCTGGTCCCCGTACAGGCGCCCTTGTTCGGCGGCGGCGGGGCCGACTTGGTCACGACCGCAGTCGGGACCGAGGTCGCATTGGTCGTACCGTCGGCGTTCTTGGCCCGGATCCGCAGCCTCAACGTGTTGCCGGTGTCGACGGACTTGAGCTTGTAGGTCTTGGCCGTCGCACCGGTGATCATCGAGCAGCTGCCGCCGTCCTTGTCGCAGCGGAGCCAGTAGAAGTTGTAGTCGCTCGGGTTGTTGCTCCAGGATCCCCTGTTACCCGTGAGCGTGCTTCCCTCCTGCGGCGTGCCGCTGATCGTGGGCGGCGACGTGTTCACGGGCGCCGCCTGTGGCGCGGCGGCACCCGCGCCCGCGAACGCCCCCAGCGCGGAGACCACCACTGCGGCCACGCCCGCGCCGAATGCCGCTCCGAGCGCGATCCAGCGTCTACGTGTCGTGCGCATGTCGTCTGTACCCCCTTTTGCCTCGTTTCCGTCCTGATTCCCGGCCTGACGGCCGTGAAGCCGCCTGTCCGAAAACGCTTACAACTCGGTCCCCGCCGATACCCTCACGCCGTGGCGACCGATCTGGGCCTGCGCACGCTGGAACTGGTGGACATTCCCTCTCCGAGCCGGAACGAGGGGAGGCTGCTCGAGCACGTCCGCCACGAGGTGACGCTTCCGCTCACCTACGGGACGGAGGAGGCGCTCCTCTTCTCGACGGGCCGCAGCGGGCGCCCCCTCGTCCTCCTCGCCGGGCACCTCGACACGGTTCCCGAGCAGGGCAACCTTCCCGGCCGGATCGAGGACGGCTGGGTCGTCGGCCTCGGGGCCAGCGACATGAAGGGCGGGCTCGCCGTGATGATCGAGCTCGCCCGCTGGGCTGCAGAGAGCCCCGCGGGCCGGGCGTGCGACCTGGCGTTCCTCTTCTTCGTCCGCGAGGAGCTGCCGGGGAAGGAGAGCGCTCTCCCCCGGGTCTTCGCCGAGTCGCCGCTCGTCCTCGAGTCCGACCTCGTCGTCATGCTGGAGCCGACCGACAACGCAATCCACGCCGGGTGCCTGGGCAACCTGAACGCGACGGTCGTCTTTCGCGGCGAGAGCGCGCACTCGGCCCGGCCGTGGCAGGGGGTGAACGCGATCGCGGTGGCGGTCGAGGCCCTCGCGCCCGTGGTCTCCTGCCCGCCGCTCGAGGTCGAGGCCGGCGGCCTCACGTTCGTCGAGGTTCTCAGCGCGACCCGCATCGCGGGCGGCGTGGCCGACAACGTGATCCCGGACCGGGTCGAGGTCGTGCTCAACTACCGGTACGCTCCGGGCCGCACGCCGGAGGAGGCGGAGGCGCGCCTTCGCGAGCTGGTCGGCGCCGACCTCGAGGTCACCTCGAGCTCGCCGCCCGCCCGCGTCGCGACCGATTCGGCGCTCGTCCGGCAACTGCGCGACGCCGGCGGGCTGGCGGTGAAGCCGAAACAGGCCTGGACGCCGGTGGCTGAGTTCGCCGCCCAGGGGCTCGACGCGGTCAACTACGGCCCGGGTGCGACCCGATATGCCCACCGGCGTGACGAACGCGTCGAGATCGCCGAGCTGGAGCGCACGTTCGAGACGCTGCGCCGGTTCGCCGGGTAGCCTGTCCGGCCGGTGAACGTCTCCCCCGTCCTCGCCGCGCAGGGCACGTACCCGTTCGTGCGGATCGAGCGCGCCAAGCGTGAGGCGGCTGCCGCGGGGATCGAGATCGTCGACCTCGGCCAGGGCGACCCGCGGGAGCCGACCGACCCGCTGATCCGCCGCGCGTTGGTCGCCGCACTCGAGGAGCGCATGGCCTATCCCGTCCCCGCCCGGGGCGCCGCCTTCGCCGGCGCCCGGGTCGAGGCCCTGCCGCTCCTGGAGGCGAACGGCTTCCTGCCGGATCTCGACGCCGTCGAGGATCTCGACCGGGTCGCCCTCCTCTGGGTGAACTACCCGAACAACCCCACCGGCGCGACCGCCCCGCTCGCGTTCTTCGAGCGGTTGGCGAAGCTCGCCCGCGAGCACGACTTCCTGGTCTGCTCGGACGAGGCGTACACGGAGCTGTGGTTCACGGAGCCGCCTCGCTCGGCGCTCGAGGTCGCGGACCGCTCGAACATGGTCGTCTTCCAGACGCTTTCCAAGCGCTCCTCGATGACGGGTTACCGCTCCGGCTTCGTCGCCGGGCCGGCCGGCGTGATCGCGGCGCTTCGCGCGTACCGGCCCTCGGCCGGAGCAGCGCCGCAGGAGTTCGTGCAGCGCGCATCGGTGGCTGCCTGGGACGACGAGGCACACGTCGAGCGCACCCGTGAGGCGTACCGGCGCAAGCGCGATCTCATCCTGCCGCTGCTGGAGCGGAAGGGCCGGCGGGTGGCGGGGAGCGAGGCGACGATGTTCCTGTGGGTCGAGGTGCCGGGCGAGGAGACCTCCGAAGGCTGCGCCGAGCGGCTGCTCCACCACGGCATCGTCGTCGCCCCGGGCTCGTACCTCGAAGAGGCGGGCGAGGGCTACGTCCGGATCGCTCTCGTGCCCACGCTGGCGGAATGCGAGCGGGCGGTGCGGATCCTCGAGGACGTCCTGTGACCACGGAGGAGACGATCGCCGCCCTCGACCGCGGCGAGGTTCGTGTCGCCGAGCGCGCCGGCGACCACTGGGTCGTCAACGAGGAGGCGAAGGCGGCAATCCTGAGCTACTTCCGGGAGCGGCGGATGGAGCCGGTCGAGCTCGGCCCCTTCGAGTACCACGACAAGATCCCGCTGAAGCACGACTACGCTGCGCTCGGGGTGCGGGTCGTCCCGCCCGCGGTCGCCCGCTACGGCGCCTTCCTCTCCGAGGGGGTGGTGATGATGCCGAGCTACGTGAACATCGGCGCCTGGGTCGGCCCGCGCACGATGATCGACACGTGGGCGACCGTCGGCTCCTGCGCGCAGATCGGCGCCGACGTCCATCTCGCGGGCGGCGTCGGGATCGGCGGCGTGCTCGAGCCGGTGAATGCCCGGCCGGTGATCGTCGAGGACGGTGCCTTCATCGGCTCGCGCTGCATCCTCACGGAGGGGGTCCGGATCGGGGAGGGAGCGGTGCTCGGGCCGAACGTCTCCCTGACGGCGAGCGTCCCGATCATCGACGTCACCGCTCCCGAGCCGGTCGAGCACCGGGGCTACGTGCCGCCGCGCTCGATCGTCGTGCCCGGCACGCGTCCCAAGGCGTTCCCAGCGGGCACCTACCAGCTCGCCTGCGCCCTGATCATCGGCCGCCGGGACGAGTCGACCGACCTGAAGGTCAGCCTCAACGACGCCCTGCGCGAGTACGGGATCGGCGGCTGAGCGGGACGGCGTGGCGGGCGCGACGCCCGCCTGGCGACCCGCTCGCGTAGGTCCCATCCCAAGCCCCCTCCCACCCGGGGAGACGTATCGGGCGGGATCCCCAGCGTAGCCGGAGACAGGCGACGGGTCTGTGCCGATTGTGGAGCTACTCGACACGCTCGACCGGCCCCGTCAGCGACGCGCGGCCGCCCTCGAGGCGCACTTCGAGATCCCCGCCGGGGAACGAGACGACAACCTCGCCGTCGGCGTGGGTGGCGGCCGCGACCGCGACCGCGCTCGTCCCGGAGGAGCGGGTCTCCCCCACGCCGCGCTCCCAGACCCGCGCCGTGACGCGGCGAGGGGCGTCGATTCGTGCCACCTGGACGTTCGTCCGCTGCGGAAAGCGCGGGTGCGACTCGAGGAGCGGGCCGATCAGGGGCAGGTCGCCGGGGTCTCCGAGAACGACGGCGTGCGGGTTGCCGACCGAGACCGGCACGACCTCGAGTCCCGCGATCCGCTCCGGCTCGTAGACCTCGACCTCCCCGAGATCCTGCTCGACCGCTCCGCCTTCCAGCATCCGCGCCTCGACGACACGCGCGCCGACCCGGATCCGAACGACCTTCGCGCCGCCTCGGTCGGCCAGCCAGCGGGCTGCGATCCGCGTGCCGTTGCCGGACATCTCGGCGAACGAGCCGTCCCGGTTCCAGATCACGATCTCGGCTGCGTCGTCCCCCGCCGCGACGACCTCGAGGATCCCGTCCGCGCGGCCGACCTGCGCTCGCACCGAGTCGGCCGTCAGGGGCCGACCGACTTCAGCCCGCTCGACCAGCAGGTACTCGTTGCCCGCCGCGTGCCAGCGCGAGAACGTCATCGGCCACCTCTTCGGGGGAGCGATCCGCCCGCACGCTAACGAGACCCGGAATCCGCCGCATCCACTTCCGCTGGTAGGCGGCGAGCCGGCGGGTCCGAACTGCGAGCGCGATCTCGGCCTCGGCTCTCGGCAGCTCGGCGACCTCGCGGAGCCCCATGATCTTCGCCGCCGTCGCCGAGAGGGGCCTCTCGAGCGCGCGTCGCACCTCCTCCTCGACGCCGGCGTCGAACATCGCCCTCGTGCGCAGCTCGATCCGGCGGGCGAGCTCCTCGGCCGGCACCTCGAGCCCGACCACGAGCGTGGGCAGGCGCGTCTGGCCGGACCACAGCCGGCGCCCGCTGAGAGAGCGGCCGATCTCGGCCAGCTCGAGCGCACGCACCACCCGCCGCCGGTCGTTGGGATGGACCGCGGCGGCAGCGCCGGGGTCGTGCCCGGCGAGCAGCCGGTGCGCCTCCTCGGAGCCACGCTCGTCGTAGAGCAGGCTCCAGCGGTCGCGGGCGCCCGGCCGCGGGGCCGGCGGCAGCTCGAGGTCGGCGAGGGCGGCGCGGAAGTAGAGCCCGGTCCCGCCGACGACGAGCGGCGTCCGCCCGGCTGCGAGCGCAGCGTCGATCGTCGCGTGCGCAAGGCGCTGATAGTCCGCCAACGACGCCTCGTGGTCGAGCTCCCAGACGCCCACCAGCGCTGCCGGAGACTGGTTCGTGAGCACGGGAAGCCCGCGGTAGAGCTGAGCCGAGTCCGCGGAGACGATTTCGACCTCGAGCCGGCGGGCGACGGCGTCCGCGACCGCGCTCTTGCCGCTCGCGGTCGGGCCAAAGATCGCCAGGACCGCGGTCATCGGCGCAGCCGCGCGCGCACGCGGCCGAGCAGCTCGTCACGGACGCCCACGGCGCGCAGGTACCCGTCCGCGCCGCCGTACCGCTCGTCGAGCGTGGCGAGCACGCCCAGCATCGCCTCGGCCGGGGTAGCGCTGATCCGGGTGCGCAGGGCGCGGTCCTGGTCGTCCTCCGCACCGGCGATCCAGGCGTCGAGCATCGCCTTCAGGTTCTCCCCGGAGAGGGCGTAGTCGGCGGCGACCGCCCCGCGCTCGACGCCGGCGACGCGGAGCAGGAGCGCGGCGATCAGGCCCGTACGGTCCTTCCCGCCCATACAGTGGAAGAGAACGGCTCCGTCGTCCGCGGTCGCGATCGCCGTGACCGCCTCGCCGAAGCGATCGCCGTACCGATCGAGGAACTCCAGGTACGCGAGCCTCGTCGAGTCGGGGAGCTCGGCGGCGAGCGACACCCGGTTGATGTCGTCCCAGTCCGGGTGGTCGAACGCGGGCACGAGCGGGCGGTGCAGCGCGACGATCGGCACACCCTCCGGAAGATCGCCGGCGCGTTCCTCGGCCAGCCGGAGGTCGACGACCGTGCGGACGCCGTAGTCGACGAGCGCCAGCCAGCCGGCGTCGGTCAAGCGCTCGACGTTGTCGGCGCGCACGTACGCGCCGTAGCGCGTCGCGCCGCCGTCCTCGGTCGGATGGCCGCCGAGATCGCGGACGTTCAGGCAGCCTTCCCAGGCCAGGTCCCGCGAGCCCGTCGTGCTCACGCGTCGTCCGCGGGCTTCGGCACCGGCCGGTCGGCGGAGCTCTCGGCGCGGCCCGCGCTCACCGGCGGTCGCTCCGAGGCGGCTGCCTCCTCGAGCCGGCGACGAGCACGCGCATCGCGGTCAGGCCGCCGCCGTCACGAGCTGTGCGCCTGCGAGCGTCGTCGATGTCGCCCGGTCGATCCTCACCTGCACGAGCTCGCCGGCCGCCGCCGGGCCGGTGAAGTTCACGGTCGTATTTCGGCGCGTCCGCCCGCGCAGGAGCGACGGGTCGGTCCGGCTGGGCCCCTCGACCAGGACCTCCTCCACGCGTCCGACCCGCTCGGCGTTGCGGTGTGCCGCCGAGCGCTGCACGACGTCGATCAGCCGCTCGATGCGCTCGCGTTTGACCTCGTCCGGGACCTGGTCGGCCAGGCTCGCGGCCTCGGTGCCGCCCCGGGGCGAGAACACGAAGGTGAAAGCACCGTCGTAGCCGACCTCCTCGACCATCTCGATCGTCTCCCGGAAGTCCTCGTCGGTCTCGCCGGGAAAGCCGACGATGAGGTCGGTGGTGAGCGCGAGATCGGGAATCCCGGTGCGGAGTGCCTCCACCAACCTGAGGTAGCGCTCGCGGGAGTACGTTCGCCGCATCCGCCTGAGCACGCGGGTCGAGCCCGATTGGAGCGGCAGGTGCGCGTGCTCGCAGACGGCGGCGCACTCGGCCATCGCCTCGATCACATCGGGCCGGAAGTCCTTCGGGTGCGGGCTCGTGAACCGGATCCGCTGGATCCCGTCGACGCCGTCGCAGGCGCGCAGGAGATCGGCGAAACCGGTCCGGATTCCCGGGGCGAGGTCGCGGCCGTACGAGTTCACGTTCTGGCCGAGGAGCGTGATCTCGCGGACGCCGTCCGCGGCGAGCGCACTCACCTCGGCGACGATCTCCCCCGGCCGCCGCGATCGCTCGCGTCCCCGGACGGCCGGGACGATGCAGTACGCGCACCTCGAGTTGCAGCCCATGGAGACCTGCACCCAGGCCTGGAACCGGCGCTCGCGCCGGGCCGGGAGGTCGCCGGCGAAGTGAGCCCATTCCGCGAAGCGCCCCCGGGCAACGCTTCCCCCCGCTGCGAGCCAGTCGGCGAGATGCGGGATCGAACCGGGGCCGAAGGCGACGTCGACGAACGGGTACTGCTCGAAGATCCGCTCCCGCTGCGCCTCCGCGTAGCACCCGCCGACCGCGATCACCCGCTCGGGATCACGGTCCTTCAGCGCCCTCGCCTGGGCGAGGTGAGCAGCGAGCCGCTGGTCGGGCTTCTCCCGGATCGTGCACGTGTTGAAGACGACGACATCCGCCTCGTCCTGCGACACCGCCTCGCCGAGCCCGAGCGACTCGAGCATCCCCTTGATCCGCTCCGAGTCGTGGGCGTTCATCTGGCAGCCGAACGTGGTCACGTGGTAGCGCTTCACGGCGGACAGTGTACGCGGGCCTCCGCGCGCCCTTCGGCACGAAACCGGCGCAGACAGGTGACGAGTTCGTCGCTACGATCGCAGTGGGTGGTGGGCCGGGGTGCCCCTGCTCACTCGAGCAGTCCGGGCCGGCGGTCGGGGAACCGCGCCCGACCAGACGCCGCAGCGCTCCTCGAGGCCGAAGGGCCGCGGCCGGCCTGTCGGGCGCGGCCAGAACCCGCCTGCCCTCAAGAGGCGACGCGAGCGAAGCGAGCGAGCGAAGGAAGGGGCCCGCGGGGGAACCATGCGGTTCCCCCGCGTCACTTGGCGTATTCGACCGCACGCGACTCGCGGATCACGGTCACCTTGATCTGGCCCGGGTACTCGAGATGCGCCTCGATCTCGCGGGCGATCTCGTGCGAGAGCAGCACGGCCTGGTCGTCGTCGATCTCCTCCGGCTTGACGATCACGCGGATCTCGCGACCGGCGTGCAGCGCATACACCTTGTCGACGCCCTTCATCTGCCCGGCCAGCTCCTCGAGCGACTCCAGACGCTTGATGTAGCCGTCCAGGCTCTCGCCGCGCGCACCCGGGCGGGACGCCGAGATCGCGTCGGCGGCGATCAGCAGCACGGCCTCGACCGTCTGCGGCTGCACCTCGTAGTGGTGCGCCTCGATCGCGTGGACGACTCCCTGCGTCTCCCCGTACCGGCGGGCGTACTGCGCCGAGATCAGCGCATGCGAGCCCTCGACCTCGTGCGTCAGCGCCTTGCCCAGATCGTGGAGGAGCGCGGCGCGCTTGGCCGTCTTCACGCTCGCGTCGAGCTCGCTCGCCATGATTCCGGCGAGCTGGACGACCTCGAGCGTGTGCTTGAGGACGTTCTGCCCGTAGCTCGTGCGGTAGCGCAGCCGGCCCAGGATCTTGACGACCTCCTCGGGGAACTCGCCGCAGTTGGCCTCGAAGACCGCCTGCTCGCCGGCCTGGTGCACGTGGTCGTCCAGCTCCGCCTTCGACTGGTAGTACATCTCCTCGATACGGGCCGGATGGATGCGCCCGTCCTCGATCAGCTTCGTCAGCGTGATCTTCGCCACCTCGCGGCGGATGCCGTCGAACGAGGAGAGGACGACCGCGCCCGGCGTGTCGTCGATGATGATGTCCACGCCCGTGAGGTGCTCGAGCGTCCGGATGTTCCGGCCCTCCCGGCCGATGATCCGGCCCTTCATGTCGTCGGAAGGCAGCTCGACGAGCGAGACGGTGGTCTCGGCTGCATGGCTGGCAGCCACCCGTTGGAGCGCGTCGGCGACGAGGTTCCGTGCGCGGCGCCTCGCCTCGGTCTGCGCCTCCTCCTCCATCTGGCGCACCCGCCGGGCCAGCTCGTGGCGCACGAGCTCCTCCGAGCGGGAGAGAACCTCGGCCTGGGCCTCGTTGACCGTCATCCCGGAGATCTGCTCGAGCCGGGCGAGCTCCTGGTCCTTCGCCCCCTTCAGCTCTTCCTGGAGCTGTCTCGCGTGTGCCTCGCGGTCGGCGATCCCCTGCTCCTTCCGCTCGAGCTCGGTCACGCGGTGCTCGAGCTGGGACTCCTTCGCCTTCAGGTGCTCCCGGGCGCGGAGGGCCTCCGCCTGGCGGGTCGTCACATCTCGCTCCAGCTCCTGCCGGAGCCGGACCGACTCCTCCTTCGCCTCGAGCTGAGCCTCCCGGCGAAGCGCGTCCGCCTCCCGGTGCGCCTCATCGAGTAGGAGCTGTCGCGTGCGGCGCGCCGCGGCGAGACGCGAGCCGCCCGTCATCGCGAGCCCGACGAATGCGAGCATGCCGCCGGCGACGAGGCCGATGATGATCCCGATGACGACCGCCATGCCGCTCCTCGAATCGGTGGTCCCGCGGCGAGCGCCGCGAGAGCTCATCCGCCGCCGGGCCGGCGCGGACGCATCCCGCGAATCGAAGCAAGCGAACGGCGACCCACAGGGTCGCTGCGACTCGGGTTAGGTCGAGATCCTCCGGGAAGCAGTCGCGTGCACGGCGATCAGGTGGTCTTCGAGACTGGCGGAGCGTGGATTTCGATTCGGAAACACGTCGTATGCAGGCAAAACGTCGAATGAGGTTCTTCTATCCTACCGTTCCACCGAGGTCCTCTGCAAGGACGGCCTCCACCGTCTCCTCCGAGAAGCCGCGGCGGGCGAGGACACGGGCTGCTCCGGGACGGTCGCCGAGGGCCGACGCCTGTCGCACGGCCCGCTCCGCTTCCGGCTCCAGCGCCCCGAGAGCGGCCTCGGCTACATCGGCGGGAACGCCCTGGGCCGCGAGATCACCCCGGATCCACTCGTCCCCGTATCCGCGGGCGGCAAGCTGCGCGGCCCGGTGGCGGGCGAAACGCCCGTCGTCGAGGTATCCGAGCCGCTCGAGCGTCTCGACCACGGCCGCCTGCTCGACCGGGGGAATCCCCGCTCGCTCCAGCTTCGCCCTGAGGGTCACCGTCGAGTGGTCGCGGCGCGCGAGCGCCCGCACAGCCCGGTCGAGGGCGTTCTGCCCCGCGCTCGCGCGCTCGGCCACGGCCTAGGCCTCGACCGGCTCCGCGACCTCCTCGAGCGGCGAAGGACCGCTCTCGCCCGCGGCGGCCGCGGCAGCCGCCTTTCTCTTCGCCGCCGTCTCCTGGTCGGCGGGCTCCGCGACCGGCAGGAGCCGTGCGGAGGCGATCTGGTCCTCGCCGAGCTGCGCCTGGACCCGCTGGAGAACCGCCTGGGTGACGTCCGGGTGCTCGCGCAGGAACGCGGTCGCGTTCTGGCGGCCCTGGCCGAGGCGCTCGTCCTCGAAGCTGAAGTGCGAGCCGGATTTCTGGACGATCTTCCGCTCGACCGCCGCGTCGAGCACGGTGCCCTCCCACGAGATGCCGAAGCCGTAGAGGATGTCGAACTCGGCCTGCTTGAACGGCGGCGCAACCTTGTTCTTCGCGACCTTGACCCGGACGCGGTTGCCGATCGCCTCGACGCCCTCCTTCAGCGTCTCGATGCGGCGGATGTCGAGGCGAACGGACGCGTAGAACTTGAGCGCCCGGCCGCCCGGCGTCGTCTCGGGATTGCCGAACATGACGCCGATCTTCTCGCGCAGCTGGTTCGTGAAGATGCAGATCGTGTCGGTACGGTTGAGCGTGCCGGCAAGCTTGCGCAGCGCCTGGCTCATCAGCCGTGCCTGGAGGCCGACATGGCTGTCGCCCATCTCGCCCTCCAGCTCTGCCTTCGGGGTGAGGGCGGCCACCGAGTCGATCGCGACCACGTCGAGCGCGCCGCTGCGGATCAGGAGCTCGGTGATCTCGAGCGCCTGCTCCCCCGTGTCGGGCTGGGAGACGAGCAGCTCGTCGATGTTCACGCCGATCCGCTTCGCGTACGTCGGATCCATCGCGTGCTCCACGTCGATGAAGGCGCAGATGCCGCCGCGGCGCTGCGCCTCGGCGATCACGTGGTAGACGAGCGTCGTCTTGCCGGAGGCCTCCGGGCCGAAGATCTCGACGATCCGGCCCCGCGGCAGGCCGCCGATGCCCAGGGCGAGGTCGAGCGCGAGCGAACCGGTCGAGACCGCTCCCACGGACACCTGCGGCCGGTCGCTCATGCGCATGACCGATCCCTTGCCGAACGCCCGCTCGATCTGTCCGAGCGCCGCGTCGAGTGCTTGCTCGCGATCCAACCGAATCACCCTCCTAGGCTTCTAGCGGAACTGAGTACAGAACGACATACTGCGCCCCGGTCGGCCGCAGCACGGAATGGTAGACAGCGGCACCGGACGGACTGACCGCGCCCACGGCCGGCAGCGGCGGATCCAGGCGCGGCCGCTCGCGGAAGCGGACGACGGTGAGATGCGGCAGCCACCCTCGCGCCTCCGGCTCGTAGACGCCGATCCTCCCGAGCCGCTCGTGCAGGTCCCCGGCGAGCGCGGTCGCCGCTCCGCGCTCGTCGTCGAACACGAGCATCCCCACGCTACGCGTCTCGCGATAGCGCAGCTCGCGGAGGACGATCGGCCTTGCGTCCCGGACGGCCGCCTCGAGCTCGGCACGGATCGCCGCCACCTCGGCCACCGGTCGGTGCCCGAGGAAGGCGAGCGTGAGGTGCAGCTTGTCCCGGGGAACGAGGCGGTGGCGACCTGGGGGGAGAGCCGCCTGCCAGGCGGCGAGCCGGTCGAGCAGCCCGTCGGGAAGCGTGAGCGCACAGAAGAGGCGAGCGCGGCCATCGGCGCCGACGGTAGCAGCCGGCCTCATGCCTCTTCGTCTCGACTCTGTGCCAGAAGACGGCGCACGAGGTGGAGCGCGGCGACGACCGCACGCGCGCGGACGGTCTCCCGGTCGGACGGAAAGCTGAACGCGATCCCGTGGCCCCCTTCGGGCGTCTCGGCGTGGAGGTGGACGAGGCCGACCGGCTTCTCGGCCGTTCCTCCATCCGGGCCTGCGACTCCCGTGACGGCCACGCCGACGTCGGCGCCCAGCCGGGCGCGAACGCCCGCCGTCATCGCCGCGGCCGTCTCTGCCGAGACCGCTCCGTGCTCGCCGATGAGCGTGGCCGGCACGCCGAGCGCCTGCTCCTTGACCTCGTCCGCGTAGGCGACGATCCCGCCCCGGTAGACGTCGCTCGAGCCGGGGACCGAGGTGAGCCTCCCGCCGACGAGCCCGCCCGTACAGGACTCGGCCGTCGCCAGCGTCCAGCCGCGCGCGCGGCACAGGTCGAGGACGAGCGCCTCGACCGCCCGCTCGTCGCGGGCGAACAGGTAGCCGGCGAGCGGCTCCGTGAGCCGCCGGTCGAGCTCCGCTCCCCGCTCCTCCGCGCCCGGGTCGACGAGCAGGTCGACGTGGATCTCGAAGTCGCGCGCGCAGATCGTCGCCTCCACCCCGTCGCCGTCCCCGCCTGCGTCTGCGAGCGCCTTCGCGACCGCGGACTCGCTCGCGCCGTAGAAGCGCACCACGCGGCGCCCCTGCGGCCGGGCACGCGCCACCACCTCGCGGACCGGTCTGGTCTCCAGCGCCCGCGGCCACAGCCGGCGCAGCTCCGCCGGCGGCCCCGGCAACACGACCGCGGCCCCGTGCCGGGTGTCCAGGACCATGCCCGGCGCCGTGCCGGCCAGGCCGAGCGAGATCGCGCCGTGCGGCAGCGTCGCCTGCTTGCGCACGCCGGCCTCGAAGTCCGCGTACGGGCGGTGGAGCCGGGCGGCGACCTGCCGCGATACGGCCCCGATCTCCTCGTGGAGCGCGTCGTCCAGCCGTAGCTCCCGGCCGGCGGCCTTCGCGACGAGCTCCACCGTACGATCGTCGTGCGTCGGCCCCAGGCCGCCGGAGACCAGGCAGAGGTCGGCCGCCAGTCCCTCGCGGAGGGCCTGCTCCAGGTCCTCCGCGCGGTCGCCGACGATCGTGATCCGGGCCGGCTCGAGGCCGAGCGCGAGCGCCTGGGCGGCGAAAAAGGGCCCGTTCAGATCGGTGCGCTCGCCCCGGACGAGCTCGCTCCCGGTGACGACGATCGCCGCCCTCGGCCTCGGCGCGGGGGAACCCGGACTCCCCCCGTGAATCCCGTCCTGCTCGGGGTCGCGTGACGTGGTGTCCGTGCGCTCCGGCGAGAGCGGGGTCTCGCCTCCGCGCGCAGGAGGTTGGCGCTCCATCGGCGTCGGACTCCGACCTTGAAGCTAGGTGCCCGGCGCGGCCGGGACGATGTTGCCCCTGGTGACGATCAGGCTGCGGGGCTTCGACCCGCCCACGGACGCCGCCCGGCCGTTCAGCTGCATACGCGCGTACTCGGGCGAGCCGATGTAGACCCAGAGCCCGTGACGGACGTCGAACCATTGCGTGTCGCCTGCGGTCAGCGTTCCGTTCCAGACCTGCTTTCCGGTCTCCGAGCCGGCCCGCACGATCAGCAGCGTGTCACCGCCCACGGCCCGTACCCGCAGGCCGGTGCGCTTGGCCGGAGCGGCCGGCGCCGGATCGCTCAGGGGCAGGCGCTGTGGGGAGTTGCCGCCGTACCGCCAGGCGGCGATCACGAGACCGGTCACGACCGCGATCCCGATCAGCGTGAGCCAGAGAGCGTTCGACTCGAGACGGCGTCGCTTCCGCTGCTGCGGCCGTCGCGCCGACGAGGTGTTGCGCACCCGGCGTTCGAGCACCTCGTCGCCGGAGCCGTAGCGGACGTTGTACTCGTCGACGTAGAGCTGGCCGTCCAGGCCCAGGTAGTTGGCGTACGTGCGCACGAAGCCCTTGACGTAGGTCGCCGACGGGAGCGCGTCGAACGCCTCGTCCTCGAGCGCGCGCAGGTACTTGGCGCGGATCTTCGTTCCCTGCTCCAGCTCGGGGAAGTCGAGCCCCTTGCGCATCCGCGCCTCGCGCAGGCTGTTTCCGATCTCGAACACCGAGGTTCGATTGTAGGCGGTATTCCGGCCGGTGGCCCGTTACGACGCGAACAGGGTGAGCAGGCCCCAGAAGCCGAGGGCGAGCGAGGCCGTTGCGGCGAGCAGGAGGGCGAGGATGCCGAGCAGCCGGCCCGCGCGGGCCGCCCCCCGGCCGCCCGCCCGCCCGAGCGTGATCAGGATCCGCTCCCGGCCGCGGCCGGCGAGGACGATCGCGCTCCAGCCGAGGAGCGCGGCGGCCGCGACCGAGCCGGAAGAGTCGACGAGGGTGACGGTCTGCGACTCGCGGGCGAGCACGATCCCGGCCGGGATCGCGGCGACTGCGAGCAGGCCGCAGGCGAGCGACCAGCCGGCGCGCGGGTTGGCGCGCCGGGCGGCGCTACTGCTTGACGTAGGGCCGTCCAACCGACGCGGGCGGGATCGACCTGCCGATCACCCCGACGACGGCGACCAGCGTGATCAGGTACGGCAGCGCCTGGACGAGCACGACCATCTCGTATCCGTAGCCCTGCACGCGCGTCGCCAGGCCGCCGAAGAAGCCGAAGAGGAGCGCGGCCGCGAATGCGCCGCCCGGCCGCCAGTTCCCGAAGATGAGCGCGGCCAGGCCGATGAACCCGCGGCCCGCCGTCATGTTCTCGGTGAACGAGTGGACGTAGCCGATCGCCAGGTATGCCCCGCCGAGCGAGGCGATGATCCCGGACACGACGACCGCGCCGTACCGGGTCTTGTACACGTCGATTCCGACCGTGTCCGCCGCGCGGGGATGCTCCCCGACGGAGCGGAGGCGCAGTCCGATCGACGTCCTGAACATGACGAAGTAGGCGAGGATCAGGACGGCGAACAGGAGCCAGATCATCAGGTTCAGGTGGCCGATCGCCTGGTACCAGAAGCTCACGTGCCCGGCGTTCTTGGGCGGGATGTGGTTCAGGAAGTGGAGCTTCACGTCCGGGATCGTGGGCACGCCCGTCCCCGGGGTTCCGTTCAGGCCGTAGATCTGGATGAAGAAGTAGCCGGTGATGCCGAGGGCGAGGAAGTTGATCGCCGTCCCGCCGACGATCTGGTCGGCACGCATGTGGATGGCGAAGAACGCGTGGATGAGGCCGAGCACGCCCCCCGAGATGCCCGCGGTGACGAGCCCGAGCTCCCAGGAGTTGAGCTTGTCCGCGCCGAGGATGCCGAAGAAGCAGCCGGACAGCATCATTCCCTCGAGGCCGATGTTCACGACGCCGCTCCGCTCGGAGAACATCCCGCCGATCGCCGCGAAGGCGATCGGCGTCGCGAAGACGAACATGTTGTAGATCAACTGGCCCCAGTCGACGACGCCGGCGCCAGACGAGGTGGTGAGCGCCCCGTCGAGGTGCGCGACGCTCGACTGGGTGGCTCCCCAGCCGAGGAGCGCGCAGATCCCGGCGACGCCGACCGCTCCCCAGCCGATCTTGCGCTCGCCTTCGAGCGCGGCCCACACCCCGGCCGCCGCGGCGACCGCGCTGAACGCGAACGGCCAGACGGCCGACCGGTGCTCCACCGGCGGGAGGACGAGCCAGAAGCCGAGCGCGGCGAGCCCGATCGCTCCCCAGGCGATCCTCCGCGGCGCGACCGCCCAGCGGACGACCTCGGCCGGCGATGCCGAGACGGCGCTCATGGGAGCAAGCCCTCCGGGTGCGGGGTCGCCGACGGCCGGCGCCTCATCTTCTTCCGCAGCTGCCAGAGGTAGAGGAAGAGCAGATCGGCGCCCACGAACAGCAGCACGAGGCCCTGGATGATCAGCGTCAGGTTGCCGGCGAGCTTCGGGTCGAAGACGTCCTGGATCGCCGGGTTGCGGGTCGAGGTGCCCTGGACGAGCGCGCCGAAGAGAAGCGCTCCGAGGGGGACGCCGATCGCGGAGTTGCGGCCGAGCAGCGCGACCGCGATGCCGATGAAGCCGATCGACGAGACCTGGACGTCGAGCACGCCGAGTCGGAACTGCCAGCCGAGGATGTCCATCGCCCCGGCGAGACCGGCGAAGGCGCCCGAGATCGCCATCGCCATCACGTAGCTGCGCCTCACGTTCACGCCGCCGTACCGCGCCGCCTCCGGGTTGAAGCCGGTGGCGCGCACCTCGTAGCCGAGCGTCGTCCGGTTGAGCAGCAGCCAGAACACGACCGGCATGGCGAGGGCGATGAAGAGCCCGACGTGCAGTCCCTGCAGGACCGGATCGCCCCAGAAGACCGGCAGGTGCGCACCCGGGGCGATGTCGCTCGAGACCGGGACGGACTTGTCGACGTGGTTCTGGAGCTGGCCTCCCTGGCCGACGAGCGCCTCGATCACCCAGGTTGCGATCCAGTTCAGCATGATCGTCGAGATCACCTCGTGCACGCCCACGGTCGCCTTCAGGAAGCCGGCGATCGCCGCCCAGGCCGCCCCGGCGAGCCCGGCGAGCACGACGGCGAGAACGATGTGCAGCCCCGATGCCATGTGCACGAACGAGGAGCCCACCCAGGCGGAGACGAAGGCGCCGACGAGATACTGGCCCTGGCCCCCGATGTTGAACAGGCCGCACTTGAACGCGAACGAGACGGCGAGCCCGGCCAGGATCAGCGCCGTCGTCAGCAGCAGCGTCTGCTGGAGGTTGAAGGCCGCGTCCGCCCGGTCCTGGCCGAGCACCCACGGGAAGAACCAGTTCAGGCCGGTGCCGTTGAAGATCCCGCGAAACGCCTTGAACGGGTTGTGACCGGTGGCGGCGATCACGATCATGCCCATCCCGAAGGCGAAGACGGTCGTGACGAGCGGCATCACGATGCCGCCGGCCCGCTGAAACACTCCCAGCCGCGCGGCGACGCTCGGCGCGTAACCGGCGCCCTGAGCCGGCGCCGGTGCCTCCTGCTCCAGCTCCTGCTCGTCGGCCTCGATGCGCCGCTCGTCGTCGCTCATGCCGGTTCCGCCCCTTCGGGTCGGAACTGCGTCACGGAACCCTCCTAGCCATCTTGCGCAGCAAAATGGGCTCATGCGGCCGCCGGCTCCTTTCGACGCCCCCCGGTCATCGCGATCCCGAGCTCCTCCTCGGTCGCGTCCGATCGGTATTCACCCACGATCTCGCCCTCGAAGATGACGAGAATCCGGTCGGAGAGCGAGAGGATCTCGTCGAGCTCGAGCGAGACGAGGAGGACGGCCCGTCCCTCGCCCCGCTCGGCCACGAGCCGCCGGTGCACGTACTCGATCGCGCCCACGTCGAGGCCGCGGGTGGGCTGGGCGGCGATCAGGACCTTCGGGTTCCGGGCCACCTCGCGCGCGACGACCACCTTCTGCTGGTTGCCGCCGGAGAGCGCGCCCGCTCGGGTCCTCGGCCCTCCGCCGCGCACGTCGAAGTCGGCGATCAGGCTGCGGGCACGCTCGATCAGCCGGCCCGGGTACAGCCAGCCCAGTCTCGAGTCGGGCTCGTAGCAGTAGTCGTGGAGGGCGATGTTCTCGGCGATCGAGAACTCGAGGACGAGGCCGCGGCGCTGGCGGTCCTCGGGGATGTGGCCGATGCCGATGTCGAGCATCTGGCGGGACGTGACGTGGTGGCCCTCCACCTTTTGCCCCCCGACGCTGATTCGCCCCCCGGCGGCCTGCCGCAGCCCGGTGATCGCGTCGATCAGCTCGGTCTGGCCGTTGCCGTCGACGCCGGCGATGCCGACGATCTCGCCCGCGCGGACGTGCAGCGAGACACCGCGGACCTTCTCCAGCCCCCGGTCGTCGAAGACGTGGAGGCCTTCGACCTCGAGGATCCGGTCACCCGGGCTGGCCGGCGACTTCTCCACCCGGAGCAGCACCTCGCGGCCGACCATCATCCGGGCGAGGCTCTCCTCGGTCGCGCCCTCCTTGGGCACCGTGTCGACCTTCTTGCCACGACGGAGGACGGTGATCCGGTCGGCGACCTCGAGCACCTCGTGCAGCTTGTGGCTGATGAAGACGATCGACTTCCCCTGCGCCTTCAGCCCGGCGATGATCGCGAACAGCTCCTGCGCCTCCTGCGGCGTCAGCACCGCAGTCGGCTCGTCGAGGATCAGGATCTCGGCCCCGCGGTAGAGCGCCTTCAGGATCTCGACGCGCTGCTGCTGGGCGACCGTGATGTCCTCGATCCTGGCGTCCGGGTCGACGGCGAGACCGAAGCGCTCCGACAGCTCGCGCACCCGTCTCCTCGCCTCGCCGAGGTCGAGCATCACCCCGGCGAACGTCGGCTCCTGTGCGAGGACGATGTTCTCCGCCACCGTCATCACCGGGATCAGCATGAAATGCTGGTGGACCATTCCGATGCCGTGTCCGATCGCGTCCTTCGCGGAGGCGAGCGACACCCGCTTCCCGTGTAGGCGGATCTCGCCGGCGTCGGGGTGGTAGAGCCCGTAGAGGATGTTCATCAGCGTCGACTTGCCGGCGCCGTTCTCCCCGAGGAGCGCATGTACCTCGCTCGCCAGGAGCTCGAAGTCGACCCGGTCGTTGGCGAGGACCCCCGGGAACTGCTTCGTGATCCCGGACAGCTCGAGGACGGGGGCTTCAGCCATCAGACGGCGATTCTCTCATGGAAGGCGGGCCTTGCGGCCCGCCTTCCACAGTGGTCTTCCGATGTGCTCTCAGAAGGCCGCGGGGACCTTGATCTTCCCCGCGATGATCTGGTCCTTGAGCGAGTTGATCTTCGCGATGTACGCCTTGGGCACCTTCGAGCTGATCTTGCCGACCGCGACCCCGCCGTTCTTGAGGTCGAAGACGAAGTCGTTGCCCGGCGCCAGCGTGCCGTTCTGCACGGCCTGGATGAATCGGTACACCCCGAGATCCACCCGCTTGACCGCGCTCGTCAGGATGTGCGGGCCGAGGTACGCCTGATCGACGTCGACGCCGTCGCCCCAGACGCCGTTCTCCTTGGCCGCGGCCAGGGCGCCGAAGCCGCAGGGGCCGGCGACCGCGAAGACGACCTTGGCGCCGGCGGCGATCTGGTTCTCCGCCACCGCCTTGCACTTGTCCTGCGCGATGAAGTCCTGCGAGTAGCCGACCAGCACCTTCGTGCCCTTGACGCACTTCGCCGCGCCCGCCTTGTAGCCGGCGATGAACGAGTCGACCGGCGGGATCTTGACGCCGCCCGTCGCGCTGATCGTGTTGCCGCCGGCCTTCTTGGCCATCAGCGCGGAGAGGCAGCCGACGAGGTAGCTCTGCTGCTCCGACCGGAAGGTGATGCCCGTGATGTTCTTGACGAGCAGCTTCTTTCCGGTCTTGTCGGAGAACGGAGGCCCGTGCACCGAGTAGTCGGTGATCGCGAACTGGGTGTTCGGGAACTTCTTCGCCACCGTCGCCTCCGCGTCGGCGAGCAGGAAGCCCGCGGCGATGACCGCGTCGTAGTGCTGCCGTGCCAGCGTCGCGAGGTTGGGGATGTAGTCACCGGCGGAGTGCGACTCGATCGCCTGGATCTGCACGCCGAGCTTGCCGTGGGCCGCCTTCAGGCCGGTGAGCTGGTTCTGGTTGAAGCCCTTGTCGTTGAACCGGCCGACGTCGCTGACGAGACCGGCCTTGAACGTCGCCTTGTAGGCGGCGCCGCCGGTCCCGGCCAGCAGCATCGCGACAAGAGCGAGGGCCGGCAGGACGATCGCCGCCGGCAGAAAACGCTTCGTGGTCACAAATCCTCCCTGATCCGGGTTCACCATGAGACCCCCGAGGCGGGGGACGCCTGATCCTACCCCCTCAGACTCCGGGGTCAAAGAGTAAGACGTACTATTTACAAATTGGATAGCTGCGGCACGGCCCCCCGGTTTCCGGGCGCGTACAGAACGGGAGACGGACGCCGACGCCGGTCGCCGCCGTGGAAGAACTCGTCGCCGAATCGTCACACCTGGAGTGCCAGGTACTAGCTGTGGACAACCGCCTCGGCCGCAGCCGTGAGGGCGTCTGCCGCCGCCCGGACGCGGGCGAGGTCGTCCGGGGTCGCCCCGGCCACCCGGGCCCGGACGAGCTCCTCGCAGCGCTCCAGGACCTCGGGCCAGCGCTCCGGGTCCTGCCCGCGCACCTCGAGCAGTCGGCGCAGCCACCGTCTGCCGTATGCCGCGTGCAGGGTCTCGTCCGCCCAGTCGAACTCCATGTCCGTCTCGCTGGTCGCGTCGCCCATCGCGCCGAACGCCCGCGCCCGCTCGCGCTTTCGGGGAATGTTCTTCGTCTCGAAGTAGCCGAGCATGCCGAGGCCGTAGAGCGGGCCTTCGCCGCGCCAGGCCTCGTAGATGTAGCCGCCGAGCGGGATCTGCGCAGGCTCGAAGCCCCACTGCTCGAGGCGGTGCTTGCCCATCAGCATGTGCCGGCTCTCGTCGTACAGCCAGCGGGCGGCGTCGCGGGTGAACTCCCAGCCGAGCTCGGGGGAGAGCTCGTCCAAGATCGCTCCCGCCGTCTCGACGGCCCAGACCTCGTTCAGGTGGCTGACCGCAGCCCGGAGCTGAAGCGCGACGCCCTCGCCGTACGGGTAAGAGGCGTCGAGGACGTCCGGCCAGTAGAAGCTGCAGGCGAGATAGCGCGGGTCACGGGCGGGGTCGCCCTCGTCCAGTTCGATCGGCCCCAGCGCAGCGATGCGGCCCTCGGCGTCGCGGAGCGCCGCCGAGACGATCCGGCGCGACGGGCCGTCCGCGAGCTCGTCGGCCGCGGTCATGTAGGCGCCGTAGCCCTCGCGGAGATCGGAGGCGAGCGCACGCAGGGTATCCGGCGTCTCGAGGACTAGCTCCTCGGCCTGGTCGTCCAGGAAGCGCTCCGGATAGCGCAGCTCGAAGACGCGCTCTCGTAGGCCCTCGGCGGCCAGCGCCGCCGCCCACGCGGTTCGCGCGAGCTCTGCCTTGTGGTCGAGCCCGGCCACGCGCGGGACCCAGCGGCCGCAGGCGAGCGCGACCGCCCGCTCACGGTAGAAGAGGCGCGTCAGCGTCTGCGCGGCGTCGCGGCGGACGCGAAGCTCTCGGGTGGACGGCAGGTAGCTCATCGCCGGCGATCCGCGCAGGTCACGCTCATCGAAGGATCCCGAGCATCAGCTCGAAGAAGCCGTCCGTGTCGTAGTCGGTGACGACCCTTGCGTTGGGCTCGCGGCCGGTGCGGCCCAGGGTATCGATCAGGCTCCAGCCGCGGGTCAGCTCGCCGCTCGTCTCGACGTCCACGACAGCCCACTCCGTGGCGAGGATCAGCGCCGGCTCGACGACCGCTGCGGCGACCATCGAGTCGGGATGAGTCGAGCCGCCCAGGTGGTTGATCCTGTCGTCGAACTCACGTGCCTTCCGGTTCACCTGCCCGAAGAACTCCGCCAGCGGCGTGCCGAGGGCTGCGATCCTGGCCAGTTTCTCGTCGTCGAAGACCCCATGGGTACGCGTGAGCGTCCAGCTGAAGAGAGTGATCGGGAACCCGGCGCCGAAGACGATCTTCGCCGCTTCCGGGTCGACGTAGAAGTTGTACTCGGCTGCAGGGGTGATGTTTCCGACGCCGCCGCCCATCACGTAGAGGTGGGCGATCTTGTGCGCGATCGACGGGTCGCGGGTAACGGCGACGGCGAGATTGGTCAGCGGCGCCTGGGCGAGAACGGTCACCTCACCGGGGCGCTCGTTCACACGGCGGACGATCTCGTCCACAGCGTGCTCTGCTTCCGGGCGCTGTGCCGCGGCGGGGAAGAACGAGTTGCCCATGCCGTCCCGGCCGTGGACGTGCTCCGCTCCCACCCACTCCGCGACCAGCGGCGCCGCGCAGCCCGGATAGACCGGCACCTCGCCCGCCCGCCCGGCCATCTCGACCGTGTACAGCGCGTTCTCGATCTCCTGCTCGAAGCGGACGTTGCCGCAGCAGACGGTGATCGCCTCGAGCTGCGCCTGCGGGTGGCGCAGGCCGACGAGGAGCGAGAACACGTCGTCGCCGGCGGTGTCGGTGTCGACGATCAGCCGGCTCATGCGACGACGGCGAGCCGGTCGTCGACCTGGTCGCGCGTGGGCAGCCCGGGGATCACGCCCTCGTGCTCGACCATGTACGCGCCCGCGGCGCAACCGCGGCGCACGGCGTCGAGATCCGACGCTCCTTCGGCGAGCGCAACCGCGAACGCGGCGCAGAAAGCGTCGCCGGCGCCGGTCGTGTCGACCGTCTCGGCCGGAAAGGCCGGCACGTGCTCGCTACCGAGGTCGGCACCCTCCTCGCCCAGGGTGACGACGGTCGTCCCGGTGGCGCCGGACACGGCCGGCGCCTCGCTCTCGTTCGGGGTGAGGTAGTCGGCCTCCGGCGCGATCGGCTCGTCGGGGGCGGGCGCCGGGTTGAGGATCGTCCGGACACCGGCTCCGCGGGCAACCTCGAGCGCGTGCAGCGCCGTCTGCACCGGGATCTCGAGCTGGACGAGCAGGAGGTCGGCGGCTGCGATCCGGGGTGCGAACACGTCCACGTCGGCAGGCGTCAGCGCGAGGAGCGCGCCCGGCACGATCACGATCCGGTTGGCGCCGCTCGACTCGACGAGGATCGCGGCAGTCATCGTCGGTCCGGGAACGCGCAGGACGGCCGAGGCGTCCACGCCCTCGTCGGCCCAGAGCCCGAACGCCCGGTCGCCGAATCCGTCCTCGCCGACTGCGGTCAGGAACGACACCTCGGCTCCGAGCCTGGCGGCGCCGATCGCCTGGTTCGAGCCCTTGCCGCCGTGGTCGGTGCGGAAGAAGCCGCCGACGAGCGTCTCGCCCCCTTCCGGGACTCGCTCGCAGCCGAACGTGAGACCGACGCCGTAGCTGCCGACGACCGCGATCCGCGTCACAGGGTGATCTTAGGCTCAGGCCGCCCGAGACATGCCCCAGGGACAGTCCCCCGGCCGCGGCCGAACGGGACGACGGAGTGGATGACCAGGCCGTCGGAGGCGAGCCGATGGGTCAGGTCCGGCCGGTTCAGGGACTGTCCCTGGGACACGGCTGAAACGGGCTCGACCGAAACGGGCTACGAGGCGACCGTCTGGGAGGGCTCGCTGCCGAGCACCCGCCGCGGCTTGGAGCCTTCGTACGGCGAGATGATCCCGCGGCGCTCGAGCATGTCGATCAGCCGTCCCGCGCGCGTATAGCCGACGCGCAGGCGCCGCTGGAGCAGCGAGACGGATGCGGTCTGGGCCTGGACGACAACCTCGATCGCCCGCTCGAGCAGGGGGTCCTCGTCCGGGTCGAACTCGCCGTCGAAGTCGTCGTCGTCCCCGCCCCCGGGGCGCTCGGGCGGTTCCAGGAGAGATTCGTCGAGCTCCTGCTCGCGCTGGCTCCGGCATTGCTCGACCAGGAGGGCGATCTCCTCTTCTGACACGTATGCGCCCTGCACGCGCTGGAGCCGGGAGGTGCCGAGCGGTTTGAACAGCATGTCGCCCTGGCCGAGCAGGCTCTCGGCGCCCGCCTGGTCGAGGATGACGCGCGAGTCCGTCTGGCTCGAGACGGCGAACGCGATCCGCGACGGCACGTTCGCCTTGATCATCCCCGTGATCACGTCCACCGACGGCCGCTGGGTCGCAAGGACGAGGTGGATGCCGACCGCCCGGGACTTCTGGGCGAGCCGGATGACGGCGTCCTCGACCTCCTGCGGCGAGATCATCATCAGGTCGGCGAGCTCGTCGATGACGACGAGCAGGAAAGGGAGCTGCTTCTCGCCGCGCCCGCGCAGCGTCCGGTTCAGCTCCGGCAGGCTCCGGGCGCGCACCTGGCTCATCCGCTCGTAGCGGCGCTCCATCTCGCCGACGACGTTCGCGAGCGCGGCTGCGGCCGTCTTCGGGCTCGAGACCACGGGGGTGAGCAGGTGCGGGATCGACTCGTAGTAGCCGAGCTCGATCCGCTTCGGATCGACGAGGATCATCCGCACGTCGTCGGGCGTCGCCCGCAACAGGATCGAGCTGAGGATGGTGTTGATGCACCCGGACTTGCCGGAGCCCGTCGTCCCGGCGATCAGCAGGTGTGGCATCCGCGCCAGGTCGGTCCAGACCGCGTTCCCGGAGATGTCCTTTCCGAGCCACACGGAGAGCGGGCTCGACGTCTGCGGCAGGTCGTCGTAGATGTCGCCGAGGGTGACGAGGTTCGGGGAGTGGTTGGGCACCTCCACGCCGACCGCCTGCTTCCCCGGGATCGGAGCGAGGATGCGGATCTCGGTGGTCGCGAGCGCGTACGAGAGGTCGTCCTTCAGCGAGGCGACCTTCGCGACCTTCGTCCCCGGCGCGAGCTGGAGCTCGTAGCGCGTGACGCGAGGGCCGGCGATCTCGCCGACGACGGTCGCGTCCACCCCGAAGTTCGCGAGCGCCTGGACGAGGATCTCGGCAGTGCGGGCGCTCGACTCCGAGGCGCTGCGCGGCGCCGCCTTCGACCGTCGGAGCACGCCGGGATCGGGAAGCCTGTACACGGCCGCGTCCTGGGAGTCCTCGGTGACGTCGAAGAGCGACGGCCGCCCCTCGTCGTGCTCGGGCTCCTCGGCGACGAGCAGTGGTGTCGGCGAGACGACGTCGGGGAAGTCGTGGACGGCGTCGACGGGCGCGACCGGGGTCGCGACCGCGACGGGCTCCCTCGCGGGCGGCGAGTCGGCTCGTGCCGTGCGGCGCGCGGGCCGGACGCGCGCCGCACGGCGGAAGGCGTGGCCGGAGCGGCGCAGGAGCGCACCCGCCGACGCGCCGCTCACGAGGAGGCAGCCGGCGAGAAGCAGGAACCCGCCGAGGATGCGCGTGCCGGTCGAGCCGATGAGGCTCCCGAACACCGCGTCCAGCCCGCGGCCGATGTAGCCGCCGTGAGGGCGGCCGAGGACGAGCGCGAGCGCGAGCGTCGTCACCGCGAGCCCGGTGCGGAACGGCCCGAAGCGCGGGAGGTCGCTCCTCGCGACCATGAGCCCGCCGACGGCTCCGCACGCGACGGGCAGGACGTAGGCGATCCCGCCCAGCACCGAGACGAGGCCGTCGCCCATCGCCCTGCCGGCGTAGCCGCCGTTCCAGCCCGCGTACAGAACGGTGCCGGTGAAGAGGCCGAATGCGGTCAGGCCGAGCCCGATCAACTCGGGGTGCTGATGGCCGGCCGACCGGCGCCGGCGCGTCTTCTTGCGCACGCGCGCAGGCGACTTCGGGCGTACCCTGGCCGGACGCTTCTTCCGCGCCATGGGCACGGAGTTCGCCGCCCGCGGCGCAAGCCCTTCGTGGGCTGCCGGTCTCGTCAGGCAGGGCCGCCGAGGTCGGCCCGGGCACCCTGGGACGCGAAAGCGCGCTCGAACACGCCCGGGGCAACGGTGCCTTCGGGCATCGCCCACGTGGGCGGGTAGTAGAAGATCAGCTCCTCGAAGCCGGCTTCGCCCCAGCGGCCGACGACGTCGGCAAACGCCTCGTCCGAGCGCCACGGCGTCTCGCCGACGAACGGGTAGCCGACCAGGGCAGAGCGGAGAACGGCCCGGCCGGGTTCGGCGCAGAGCTCGTCGAGGCGGGCGTTGTCGTCGCGTCCCCGGCGGAGCCCCTCGTCTGCGCTCAGGCCGCTTCCGCCGAACGTGTTCCAGCGATGGGCGTGTCGCGCGGCGAGGCGCAGCGCGGTCCTGCTCCGTCCGGCGATCGTGAGGGGCACCGGTCGCTTGGGCCGGAGGCGCTCGTCGGCCAGGAGCTCGACGAGCCGCCCGACCCAGTCGGTGAAGAGGCCGGCGCGTTCTTTCTGCTCCCAGACCTCGACGCCTGCCAGCTCGTGGTCGATCCTCGCACCACCTGCCCCGATGCCGAGCTCCAGGCGACCGCCCGACAGCTCGGCGACGGTGAGCGCGGCCCGCGCGAGCACGGCCGGGTTCCGGAAGGTCATCGGGCTGACGAGCGGCCCGATCCGCGGAGTCGAGGTCTCGTAGGCGAGCGCCGTCAGGCAGCTCCACGCCTCGAACCACGGCTGCCCAGGCTTGATCCACCTACCGCCGAGGTGGTCCGCGACCCAGATCGTCTCGACGCCGGCCTGCTCGAGCACGCGCCAGCGCTCGACCAGCTCGCCCCATGGGGCGTCCTGCATCGTGATCACGCCGAGCCTCACCCGAGCGAGGCGATGCGCTCGAGCAGGAACTCGACGAAGGCGTCCGGGTCGATGGCGACCGCGACCTCGGCGTTCGGCTCCCAGCCCATCCGGCCGCGCAGGTCGCAGTTCGTGCGGCCGCGGCCGAGCTCGCCCTCGCAGTCGACGCGCACGCCGGTGCGCACCGTCTCGACGATTCCGGGCCGGAAGGCGTGCGCCATCGCGACCGCGTCGTGGATCGGGGACCCCGCCCAGCCGTACGTCTCCCGGTGGAACCTGCCGTAGAAGTCGAGGAGCTCGGCGACCATGGAGCCCACCCGTCCGGCTGCGCGCAGGCGCCCGGCGTGGTCGGGCCCGACGAGCGCCTGGTGCGTGACGTCGAGGCCGATCATCGTCACGTCCAGCCCGCTCATGAACACCCGGTCCGCCGCTTCGGGGTCGCACCAGATGTTGAACTCGGCGGCCGGGGTGACGTTGCCCTCCCCGATCGCTCCGCCCATCAGCACGATCCGCTCGACCCGGCGGGCGGCCTCCGGGTGGCGCGCCAGGAAGAGGCCGATGTTGGTCAGCGGCCCGGTGGGGACGAGCGTGACGGGCTCCTCGGAGGCGAGGACGACCTCGGCGATGAAGTCGACCGCGTGCTGCTCGACCGGCACCGCGGTCGGCTCCGGAAGCGTGGGACCGTCGAGGCCGCTCTCTCCGTGCACGTACGCCGCGACGAACGCCGGGCGGCGGATGGGACGGTCGGCGCCGGCGGCGACGGGAACGCCTTCCCTGCCGGCGTGCTCGAGCACCTTCAGGGCGTTGGCGGTCGTCTTCGCGAGGGTCTGGTTGCCGTGCACGGTCGTGACGCCGGCGAGCTCGATCTCGGGGCTCGCGAGCGCGAGCAGGAGCGCGATCGCGTCGTCGTGGCCGGGGTCGCAGTCGTGGATGATCTTCATCTCCGCAGTATCCCGTCTACCTCGTCGGCGGTGGGCAGCGACGGCTGTGCTCCGTGTCGCGACGCGGCGAGCGCGCCGGCCGCGCAGGCGCGGGCGAGAGCCTCCTTCCGGGGACGCCCCTCGAGGAGCGAGACGAGCAGGCAGGCGGTGAACGCGTCGCCCGCCGCGGTCCCGTCGAGGGCATCCACCACCGGCGGCGCGGCACGCGCGATCTCCCGGCCGTGGTCCAACAGGACGGCGCCCTCGCTGCCGAGCGTGAGCGCGACGAGCCCTTCGTGCCCGCCCGCGGCATCGAGCTCGTAACGGTTGACGACGAGCAGGTCGACCCGGGCGAGGAGCTCCGGTGGGAGCACGCGCGCAGGAGCTGCGTTCAGGCAGAGAAACCGAGCCTGGCGTGCCGCGTCGGCGACCGTCGCGATCGGGATCTCCAGCTGGCAGAGGACTGCGTCGAGAGCCCCGAGACCGTCTCCCGCCTCGGCCGCGGCGTTGGCGCCCGGCGCGACGACGATCTGATTCTCGCCGTCCTCTGCGACGACGATCAGCGCGACGCCGGTCGGCCCGGGAACCCGCCTGACGCCGGCCAGGTCGACGCCTCCCTGCTCGAGGAGGGCCAGCGCCTCGTCCGCGAAGGGGTCGTCTCCGACCGCGCCCACGAGCGACACGCGGGCGCCGAGCCGTGCCGCCGCGAGCGCCTGATTCCCGCCCTTGCCGCCCGGGACGCGTTCCAGGGTCGCGTCCGTCAACGTCTCGCCGGGCCGGGGCAGGCGGCTGCAGGTGGCGACGAGGTCGAGGTTGATCGAGCCGACCACTGCGATCGCGGGCACGGCGGCGCGGGCCACCGGCGCATCCTACGAGCCCCGACGCACGCCGCCGCGGAGAGTCCACCGAATCGCTCACCAGCGGTCCCCCACCCTGGGTGGGGAGCCGTCCCGCCGCCCTCGCCGGCGACGATACCCGGAAACTCGTGTCCCGTGTGTGCCGACTCGGAGCCGCTTCTCGCACCGCGGCGGCGCCGGCTCGAGCCCACACGCGCCCGCTCGAGCCGGCGCGCACCGAGAGCGCCCCGAGGGAGCTCCGTGGGCGGTCTCGATCCTTCCTCAGGCGGCCAGAGCGCGCAAATCCTCGAGCGTCCGGCCGAGCAGGTTCTCCCGCAGATCGAAGAGACCGGCCCACAGGGACGAGCGGTCCGGCTCCGAGCCGAGATCGGCGGAAGAGCGGAGCCCCTCGAGCGCCCGGACCAGCACCGCCAGCTCCAGGTAGGTCTGGGCGACCCTCACCGGGGATGCGCTCACGCCGGCGCGGTCGAGCACGTCCTGCCAGTCGCACAGCTCCCCTGCCCCCGGCTCGCCGTACCAGGAGCGGCCTTCGGCCCGGTCGGCCTCGAGCTCCAGGAGGTACCGGCCCAGGGGCCGGTCCAGCCCGGCGAGCGCCGTCTCGGCCCGCTCCGCCGCGCGCCGCAGCGCCGCCTCTCGCCTCCCGGGCGTGCACGGATCAGCCTCGCCGCGGGCCCAGCGCTCCAGCAGGCGGCAGAACGCGAGCGCCGCCGCCTCGCACGCCGCGAGCTGCGCGATCAGCCGGCGCCCGGTTGCCTCGTCTGCCGCGTTCCCGGCCAGGACCCCCGGCCACCCGTCGAGCACGGCGCTCACTGCTCAGACCTCGACGACGACGGGGAGGATCATCGGCCGCCGCCGTGTCCGGTCGTAGACGAGCTGGCCGATCCCGTCGTGGAGGTGCTCCTGGAGGAGCTTGATTTCGATCACGTCGTCGGCGAGGCACTCGCGCAGCACGTCTTCCGCTTCGGCGCGCATCTCGTCGAACAGGGGCCCGGTCTCCGCGAAGCCGCGTGCGACGAGCTCGGCGGCGGCCGACCGCGTGCCGTTCGAGCTGGCCAGCGTCGCGACGATGATCAGCACGCCGTCCTCGGCCATGTGGCGGCGGTCGCGGAGCGCGACGTCGCCGATGTCGCCGACCCCGAGCCCGTCCACGAACGTGATACCAGCCTCGACGCGGTCGACGATCGCAGGGCCGTCCGGCCCCAGTTCGACGACGGAGCCGTTCTCGGCGAGCACGATCGCAGAGGCGGGGACCCCGGCGTCCCGGGCCAGCCGCGCGTTGGCGGCCTGCATCCGGTACTCGCCGTGGATCGGCATCACCGCTCTGGGCCGCACGAGCCCGTACAGCGTGCGCAGCTCCTCCTGGTTGGCGTGCCCGGAGACGTGCACGGCCGCGTTCTCCTCGTGCAGCACCTCGGCGCCCGCCTTCGAGAGCTGGTTGATCGTGTCGTGGACCCGCAGCTCGTTCCCTGGCACGGGACGCGCGGAGATGATCACGGTGTCGCCGCGCTCGACGGAGACGGCCGGATGGTCCCGGTAGGCGATCCTCGTCAACGCCGACAGCGGCTCGCCCTGGCTGCCGGTGCAGAGGATCAACACCTCGTGCGGAGCGTGCCCGTCGAGGTCCTGCGGCCGGATGAGCGTCCCCTCGGGCACGGTCAGGTAGCCGAGGTTCCCGGCGATGTTCAGGTTCTTGCGCATCGAGCGACCGACGACGGCGACCCTGCGACCGGTCTGGACGGCGACGTCGATCGCCTGCTGCATGCGGTGGACGTTCGACGCGAACGAGGCGACGAGGATCCGGCCCTGACGCTGCGGGATGATCTGGCGGAACGCCTCGCCGACGAGGCGCTCGGAGCCCGTGAGCCCCGGGCGCTCCGCGTTCGTCGAGTCGGAGAGGAGCAGGTCGACCCCGCGGTTGCCGATCTCCGCGAGGCGGCCGACGTCGGTGCGAAAGCCGTCCACCGGCGTGTGGTCGAGCTTCCAGTCGCTCGTGTGCAGGACCCGTCCCGCGTCGGTCTCGATCAGCACTGCGACGTTGTCCGGCACGGAATGCGCCATCCGGACGAACTCGAGCCGGAACGGCCCCAGCTCGGCCGGGCCGCGCTCCGGCTCGATCTCGCGAAGCTCCGCCGCGTTCAGCAGGCCGTGCTCGTCGAGCTTCGACTTCACGAGCCCGAGCGTGAGCCGCGTCGCCCAGACCTCGGGCACCGGCACTTCGCGCAGGAGGTACGGGAGGGCGCCGACGTGATCCTCGTGGGCGTGGGTGAGGACGACCGCCCGGACGGCCTGCGCGTGCTCCCGGAGGTACGAGAAGTCGGGCAGGAGGAGGTCGACGCCGAGATGCTCGTCGCGGGGAAAGGCGAGGCCCGCGTCCACGACGAGGATGCCCTGGTCGTGCTCGACGACGGTCATGTTCTTGCCCACCTCGCCGAGCCCGCCGAGCGCGATGACACGAAGGACGCCCGCTGTCACCGGCAGAGTGTACCCGCGCCGTTCCGCCTTCCCGACGGCGTGCGAGATCCCTCAAGCTTGACGACCACCACGCGACCGGTCGCCGCGAGCGCAGCGGGCGGGCTCGACGTCTCCGCGGCGATCGCCTTCTGTTCGCCGCCCGTGGCTCCAGGCGTCCCCCTGGCCGCGTCTCGCCCGCCTGCGTTCCTCGCCCTCTGCGCGCTGACCGTCGTGCTCCAGCTCGTCCAGGTCGAGGTCTACGGCCGCGGCGCGACGAGCTTCGCGGCGCGGCCTGCTCGCGACCGGCTTCGTCTTCCCGGTCGGGGCGGCGATGATCGTCGCCGCGGTGCTCGGAATCGTCGTCCTGATCGCGCGGCGCGGTCGCCTGAACCGCGGGGTCTTCGACGCGGCGCGTTCAGCCTGGCCGCGGGCGCGGCTGCCCTGCTCTTCCACGCGACCGGCGCCCCGGCTGGCGCCCGCTGCGAGGATCCTGCCCGCGGTCGGCGCGGCATCGCATACATGGTCGTGATGCAGGCCTGCTCACGCTCGCGATGAGCATGCCCACGCCGTCGCCCGCTCGAGATCTGGCGTGAGCGCTTCTGTGGCTGGTTCCGTACTACCTGGCCGCGGACCGCTCGCCCTCGCGCTCGCCGTCGCCTACGAGAAGGTCGGATCGTCGCCTGCTCGCGTCGCGCTTCCCCCCGTGGCGATGGTCTTCTCCGTCCGCCGTACTGCCGACGCGCCGTCGGTCGAGGAGTCCGCGCGAACGAGAGCTACACGCAACAGCCTCCTGCGCGCAGAACACCTCGCTCTTCCAGTTCGCGCGCCTCGCCTCCCGCTCACACCGCGCCTCGCTGACCGCTACGCGAGAGGCGCTGACGCACTCACCGCGCAGGCCCGGATCACCCTCGCACACGCCGAACTCCCCCTGCAGCCGCGCGCGCATCGCGCCCTCGACCTCGCAGTCGCCGCTTCGAGCCGACGCTGGCTCTCCGGGGGCGATCCTGCCACAGCTCCCACCGCATCGAGAGCGCGCCTCGTCCATACGCAGAGCTCGTCGACACGTCGCGCTCCCGCATCAAACTACTACACCGGCGCCACACCGAGCGCGTCTCGACATCGCGTCGCGCTCGCCAGAGCTCGCTACAGCGCCCAGCTCGACGCGATCGAGATCGGCGCTTCTCCACGACATCGGCAAGATCAATCCCAGAGCGCATCCTGCACAAGCCCGCCCGCTCAACGAAGGTAGTGATGAGGAGCACCCGTGATCTCCGAGTACATCCTCCAGAGGTCGACCTCGATCCGTTGCTCCAGATCGCGCGCTCGAGCCACGAGCATCGACGTGCCGTACCCACGCTCGCCGAGAGCAGATCCCGCTCCCCGCCCGCATCGTCCTCGTCGCCGATGCGCTCGACGCGCTGACGAGCGACCGGCCGTACAGCTCGGCCCGCGCCCTGAAGGCCGCGATGGAGGAGCTCCGCGCCCACACCGGCACCCAGTTCTGCCCCCAGTGATCGCGGCGCTCGAGGTCCTGTACGCCGAGCGCCCGAATATCCTCGGCGCGACCACGCTCCGCTTCGTCGGCGAGGCCGCCGCGTAGCGCCGCTCAGGCGGCAGCCGGAACCGGCCGCCGCTCAGGCGGCAGCCGGAACCGGCAGACCGAGGCGCTCGAGGCAGTCGCGCACGCGAACGACCTCGTCCTCGGTGGCGGCGACGAGCGGCAGCCGGTGCCCGCCGACGTCGATGCCGAGCAGGTTCAGGGCCGCCTTGATCGCGATCGGGTTCGGCGCCACCTTGAGCAGCTCGTACGCGGGCCCCAGCTCCCCGTCGATCCGCCGCGCCCGCTCCTCGTCCCCGTCCTTGAACGCACGGACCATCCGCTTCACCTGGGGCCCGACCACGTGCGTCTGAACGCAGACCCCGCCCGTGCCGCCCAGCCGCAGGAACGGGAAGAGCAGGTTGTCGTCGCCCGCATACAGGTCGAGCCCGCTCTCGACGATCCGCCGGGCCTGGTCGAGGTCGCCGTATGCCTGCTTGACGGCGGTCACGGTCGCGATCTCCGCCAGCTCCGCCATCGTCTCCGGCTCGATGTTCAACCCGACCCGTCCCGGGATGTTGTAGACCACGATCGGCCGGTCGCTGACCTCCGCGATCGCGCGGAAGTGGGCGACGATCCCGCGCGCCGGCGGCTTGCTGTAGTACGGCGCGACGGCGAGGAACCCGTGGACTCCGAGCTCGTGGGCGCGCCCCGTCAGGTGCGTCGAATGCGCCGTCGAGTTCGTCCCGGTGCCTGCGATCACGGACGCCCGGTCGCCGACGGCGTCGACCGCGGCGGCGTACAGCTCGAAGCGCTCGTCGTCGGTCAGCGTCGGCGACTCGCCGGTCGTGCCGGTGACGACGAGGCCGTCAGAGCCGTTGTCGACCAGGTGGACGGCCAGCTCACGGAAACGATCGAGGTCGACCGAGCCGTCGTCCCGAAACGGCGTCACGATCGCCGTCAGGATCTCGCCCAGCATGACCCGATTTTACCTCTCCCTGACGAGGGCGCACCGGAGCGCCGCGGCCCGGGCCAGGGCGGCGCGGGCCCGAGCCTTCTAGAGCAGGGCGTCGAGGCCGATCGTGAGGCCCGGCGGCAGCGACGGCAGGCGTTCCAGCGCGAGGAGCACGCCGGGAACGAAGGCCTCCCGCGAGATCGTGTCGTGGCGGATCGTCAGGAGCTGGCCCGGCCCGCCGAGGAGCACCTCCTGGTGCGCGACCAGCCCGGGAAGCCGCACCGAGTGGATCGGCGGGGCGCCGCCCATCGCCGCGGCCGTCGCCTTCGCCGTCCCGGAGGGCGCGTCGAGCTTCGTGTCGTGGTGGAGCTCGACGATCTCGGCCCGGGGCAGGTGCCTCGCCGCCTCGGCCGCGAAGCGCATCATCAGCACCGCTCCGACCGCGAAGTTCGAGGCGGCGAAGACCGCTGTCCCCCGCTCCCGTGCCAGCGCGTCGATCCGCTCCCGCTCGTCGTCCCAGCCCGTGGTGCCGACGGCGACCGGGACGCCGAGCTCGAGGCAGCGCTCCACGTTCCCCACGACCGCGTCGGGCTGCGTGAACTCGACGGCCGCGTCGGCCCCCTCGGGGACCGGATCGCCCACCTCGACGCCGAGCACCTCGTGGCCGGCGGCCTCGATCCCGGCGGCGACCACGGCGCCGACCTTGCCCCCGTAGCCGAAGACGATGACTCTCATGCCGCGGCGGCGAGGCCGGGATGGATGCGCTCGACCGCGTCGAGGAAGCGCTCCTCGCTCGGCCCGATCCCGGCGGCGGAGAGGCGCGCCGGCTCGAGCAGCACGCCCGCGAGCTCGGCCAGCGCAACCCGGTCGACCGAGTCGATCTCGGCGATCACGCGGTCGAGCGACAGGAGCTCGGTGTCGGTGATCAGCGACCGGCCGAGCCGGCTCATCCGGTTCGAGGTCGATTCCATCGAGAGGACGATCCGGCCCTTCAGGTTCTCCTTCGCCCGGTCCAGCTCCCGCTCCCGCAGGTTGCCCGCCGCGATGTCCGCGATCTCGCCGGCGACGATCTCCAGACAGGCGGCCAGGTTCTCCTCGCGGGTGCCGAGGTAGACGCCGACGAGCCCCGTGTCCGTGTACTGCGAGCCGAAGCTGTACACCGAGTACGCCATCCCCCGCTTCTCGCGGATCTCCTGGAAGAGCCGCGACGACGCCGCGCCGCCGAGGATGGCGTCGAGCAGCGAGGCGACGAACCGGCGCCGGTCGGACCGCGACATCCCCGGAGCGCCGACGCAGACGTGGAACTGCTCCGTGTCCTTCCGCTGGAACCGGAGGCCCGGCGGAGGCTCCTGCACCAGGGGCGACCGCACGCGCGTCCGTCGTGCGGGAGGCTCGACCCGCTGGCGCGCCGCGCGCTCGAGGAGCCCCAGGAGCCGGTCGTGCTCGAGGTTCCCGGCGGCGGCGAGCACGACGTTGCCGGCGACGTACGCCCGCCGGTGGTAGGAGGCGATCGAGCGGCGCGAGATCGTCGAGATCACGTCGGCGCGGCCGATCACCGGCCGGCCGAGCGGATGACCGGAGAAGACCGCGTCCGAGAGCAGGTCGTGGACGAGGTCCTGGGGAGTGTCCTCGACCATGGCGATCTCCTCGAGGACGACGTCGCGCTCGGAGTCGAGGTCGGCGAAGGTCGGGGCGAGGACCATGTCGGCCATCACGTCCAGCGCATCCTCGAGGTGGCGGTCGGGCACCCGCGCGTAGACGACGGTGTGCTCGCGCGACGTGGCGGCGTTCAGCTCCCCGCCCATCTCGTCGAAGACCTCCGCGATCCGCCGTGCGTCGTAGGAGCGCGTCCCCTTGAAGAGCAGGTGCTCGATGAAGTGCGTGACCCCGGCCTTCGTCTCCGGCTCGTCGCGAGATCCCACGCCGATCCAGAACCCGAGCGCGACCGAGCGGACGCTCGTCACGCGCTCGGTGATCAGCCGCTCGCCGGAGTCGAGCTCGGAGAGGACGTACTCCTGCACGGGCGGATGGTACTCGCGCCTCGCCGGCCTCCGCCCGCGGCGTGCACCGCCTGCGTAGGCTTCACTCTCGAGCCGCTCCCGACCCGAGCACGCCAGAAAGGAGACCGTCCGTGGAAGCCGCACTCCCAGCCGCCGTTCCCGATCCCAGACGCTGGTGGGGCCTGGCCCTGCTCTGCTCGGCGTTCTTCATGGTCGTCCTCGACGTCTCGATCGTGAACGTCGCGCTGCCCTCGATCCAGAAGGATCTGCACTTCTCGCAGGGCGACCTCCAGTGGATCCTGAGCGCGTACGCGCTTACCTTCGGCGGCTTCCTGCTGCTCGGCGGGCGCGCCGCCGACCTGCTCGGCCGCCGACGCGTCTTCATGTCCGGCGTGGCCCTCTTCACCCTGGCCTCGCTCGCCTGCGGGCTGTCCTCCTCGGAGGGGATGCTGATCGCGGCGCGGGCGGTTCAGGGGCTCGGCGCGGCGATCCTCTCCCCTGCGGCGCTGTCGATCATCTCGACGACCTTCGCGGAGGGGGCGGAGCGGAACAAGGCGCTCGGAATCTGGGGGGCGATGGGCGGAAGCGGCGCGGCCGTCGGCGTGCTCATGGGCGGCGTGCTGACGAAATGGCTCGGCTGGGAGTGGATCTTCTTCGTCAACATCCCGGTCGGCGCGACCGCACTGCTGCTCGCCCGCTCCGTCGTCCGCGAGAGCCGTGCCGACGTCTCGACCCGGGAGTTCGACGCAGCCGGCGCGGTGCTCATCACGAGCGGGCTCGTCCTGCTCGTCTACGCGCTCACCCGGGCGAACGTGGTCGGTTGGGGCTCGGCGGAGACCGTCGGCGTCCTCGCCGGCTCGGGCATCCTGCACGCCGCGTTCCTCGGCGTCGAGCTCCGCTCGCGGGCACCGCTCGTCCCGCTCGGGATCTTCCGGCGGCTGCGCACGCTGACGGGCGCGAACGTCGTCGGCTTCCTGATCGGCGGGCTCACGTTCGCGATGTTCTTCATGCTCTCGCTGTACATGCAGCAGGTGCTCGGCCTCTCCGCCCTGCAGACCGGAGTCGGATACCTCGCGGTGGCGTTGACCGCAGTCGTCTCCGCGGGAGCGGCGCAGGCGCTGGTCACGCGCATCGGCGTCAAGCCCGCGATGGCGTTCGGCGTCACGCTCATGGCACTCGGCAACGTGTGGTTCACGCAGGTCTCGGCCGACGGCTCCTACGCGGTCGACCTCCTCCCCGGCTTCTTCGCCATCGGTATCGGCCTCGGCTTCTCGTTCGTGCCGATGTCGATCGCGGCGCTTGCCGGTGTCGCGCCGCACCAGGCCGGTCTCGCGTCCGGCCTGATCAACACCTCTCAGCAGATCGGCGGCGCGCTCGGCGTCGCCGTCCTGTCGACGGTGGCGACCAGCCGGACCGACCACCTGCTCGCTCGGAACGAGGGTCCCGCGGCAGCGCTCACGAGCGGGTTCAGCCTCGCGTTCTGGGTCGCAGTCGGCTTTGCCGTCGCGGCCCTGGCGGCGACGCTGACGATGGTGCGTCGCGACGAGCTCGCCGTGCCGGCCGAGGAGCCGAGCCCGGCCTGACGGGCCGCCCTGGGCTCCGCGGCTCAGCGCGCGCTGACGAAGCGCCGCGGTCTCGGCGCCCTCTCGAGCCAGTATCGCCGGCCCTCCCGGCGCTCGCGGGCACTGAGCCGGAGGCCGTGGGCGACTGCCAGGAGGCCGAGGCCTGCGAGGACGCCCCCGAGCAGGGCGGCGAGGGCTGCCGAGAAGGCGAGCGCGATCGCGGCCATCACCGCGACCCCGACGGTGCTGGGGATGCAGGCATACGCTGCGGCCAGCCAAGCGGGGTCGTAGGCAGCGTCCACCGGCACCGGTAACGGGTCGGGGTCGGCCCGCAGGCCGGCCCGGCTCCCCTGGCCGGCGGCGATGACGGCCAGCGCGACCGCGCCCGCGGCGGCCGCGAGCAGGGCCGGTCCCGCCTCCAGGCCGCGGGCGGTCGCGCCTCCGATGACGCCGGCGCCGAGCACGAGCCGGATCGCGGCGACGCCGAGCGCCCGGTCGGTGGCGCGGGACAGCCGGACTATCCGTCCCGTCTGGGGCCGCCGCGGCCGCGCCCGCCGCGGCGCTCGCGCGGACGCTCCTCCTCGCGGGGCCGGGGCGGCGCGTCCTTGGCCCGCTCGATCAGCTCCTCCGGCTGGACGAGCGAGCCGTTCTCGTGCTTGGCGACCAGCTTCAGGCCGATCCGGCCGCGGGCGCGGTCGACCTCCTGGACGATCACGTCGAGCACGTCCCCGCGCCCGATCACGTCCTCGATGTGGCCGACACGTCCCGGGCCGACGTTCGAGACGTGCAGCAGGCCGTCGGTGCCCTTCTTCAGCTCGACGAAGGCGCCGAACTGGGTCGTCTTGACGACCTTGCCGGTGTACGTGTCCCCGACCTCGGGCTCCTTGGTGATCGCCTCGATCGCCTCGATCGCGGAGCTCGCCTTCGCCCCCTCGGTCGCGTAGATCAGGATCGTGCCGTCCTCCTCGATGTCGATCTGGACGTCGTTCTCGGCCTCCAGCGCCCGGATCGTCTCGCCGCCCTTGCCGATCACCATGCCGATCTTCTCGGGATCGATCTTGACCGTCGAGATCCGCGGCGCGTTCTCGGCCAGCTCGGCCCGAGTCTCGGGGATGGTCTCCGCCATCCGGTCGAGGATGAACTCGCGCGCCTGCTTCGCCTGGGCGAGGGCCTGGTGCATGATCTCCTGCGTGACGCCGGTGATCTTGATGTCCATCTGCAGCGCAGTCACGCCCTGGCGGGTGCCGGCGACCTTGAAGTCCATGTCGCCGAGGTGGTCTTCCGCCCCCTGGATGTCGGTCAGGATCACGTAGTCGTCGCCCTCCTTGACGAGGCCCATCGCGATCCCGCTGACGGGCCGCTCGATCGGCACGCCCGCGTCCATCAGCGCGAGGGTCGAGCCGCAGACGGAGCCCATCGAGGAGGAGCCGTTCGACTCGAGCGTCTCGGAGACGAGCCTGATCGTGTACGGGAAGTCCTCGGGCCCGGGGATCATCGGCTCCAGCGCGCGCTGCGCGAGCGCACCGTGGCCGATGTCGCGGCGCTTCGGCCCCCGCATGAACCCGGTCTCGCCGACCGAGTACGGCGGGAAGTTGTAGTGGTGCATGTACCGCCGCTCCTGCTCGAGCGAGAGGTCGTCGATGCGCTGACCCTCCTTCGCGGTCCCGAGCGTGAGCAGGGTCATGATCTGCGTCTGCCCCCGGGTGAAGAGGGCAGATCCGTGCGTGCGCGGCGAGACGCCGACCTCGCACGAGATCGCGCGGATCTCCTCCGTCCCGCGGCCGTCCGGCCGCCTCTTCTCGACGGCGATCTTCTTCCGGACGAGGTCCTTGTAGATCGCCTCCGCGGCACGCTTGACGAACTGCTTCGTCAGCGTGTCCTTGGCCGGGGCGTCGCCCTCGGCCGGCGCGGGGCCGGCCGGAAACGGCAGCTCGACCGTCTCGACGATGCGCTCGAAGAGCAGGTGCCGCTTGGCCGAGCGCAGCTCCTTCGAGTCCTGCTCGGCGTCGGTCAACATCCGCAGCTCGCTCTCGAACTGCCCGCGTACGACCGCCTCGACGGCTTCGAGCCGGAGGGTCTCGAGCAGCGTGTTCAGGCTCTGGCGGACCTGGGCATGGCGGACGATGTCCTCCTCGGTGGAGCTCATCGTCAGCTCGGGGCAGACCTCGCCGAAGATTTCCTCCACCTCGGCCGCCGCCTCGCGAAGCCCCTCGTTGCGGATCCGCCCGCGGATTCGCTCTCCGTGCGAGCCCTTCAGCTCGTCGGTCAGCGAGGTGTCGAGCCACTTCGCCTTGCCGGCCCGGCGCGCGAGCTCCTCCTGGACCTCGCAGAGCTTCTTGATCTCCTCGTGCGCGGCGGAGAGGGCCTCGAGGAGCGTGTCCTCCGGGATCTCGTGGGCACCCGCCTCGACCATCGTCAACCCTTCCTTCGTGCCGACGACGATCAGATCGAGGGTGTTCCCGTCCTCGGATTCCTGGAGCGTCGGGTTGACGACCAGGCGCCCGCCGATCATCCCCATTCGAACGGCGCCGACCGGTCCGACGAAGGGGAGTGGGGAGATCATCAGGGCGGCGGAAGCGCCGTTGATGCACAGGACGTCGTGCGGGACGACGAGGTCGGCCGAGAGGACCGTGCAGATCACCTGCACCTCGTTCCGGAAGCCCTTCGGCCAGAGCGGCCGGATCGGGCGGTCGATCATGCGCGCGGTCAGGATCGCCCGCTCGGTCGGCCGCCCCTCGCGCTTGAAGAAGCCGCCCGGGATCTTGCCGGCGGCGTACATCCGCTCCTCGACGTCGACCGTCAGCGGGAAGAAGTCCGCGCCCTCGCGCGCCTCCATCCGGCCCTGGGCGGTCGCGAGCACCATCGTCTCGCCCGAGCGGACGACGACGGCCCCGTCGGCCTGCTTGGCCAGCTTGCCCGTCTCGAAGCCGATCTCCCGATCGCCCACGGTCACCGAGACCGTGGTCGGACCGGCAGCTGCGTCGGGGACAGGATTCGTCCTGTCCTCGACTCCGAATCCAACACTCATCTGTTCCTCCACTTTTCGTGGAGAGTGGAGGTTTGAGTCAGCTCCGCCGGCCAGGAGCTCGCTCAAACTTCCACTCTCCGGTTCGCGCTGTGCCGCTATCTCCTCAGGCCCAGCTCCTTGATCAGGGCGCGGTAGCCCTCGAGATCGGTGCGCTGCAGGTAGTCGAGCAGGCGGCGGCGGCGGCCGACGAGCTTGAGCAGGCCGCGACGCGAGTAGTGGTCCTTGGCGTGCGTGCGCAGGTGCCCGGTGAGCTCGTTGATCCGGGTGGTGAGGAGGGCGATCTGGACCTCCGGTGAGCCGGTATCGGCCCCGTGCCGGCCGTGCTTGCCGACGATCTCCAGCTTCGCTTCCTTGGTGAGAGTCATGCCACCTCCAGGTAGACGTCTCCGCGATCCCAGCACGCCGCCGGAAGCGGACGTGCGGCCGAGGTCGCGGTCTGCCCATAGGCTAGCAGCCGTCGCCTCCGGCGACGGCTAGGAGACTCGGGATGCAGGCCTTTTCCACGGGCAGGGAGAGCAGGCGGCTACGACCGGCGGTCGCAGCAGGGCACCCGGCGACGGCCGCGGCCGGCGCGGAGACCCTGGAGGCGGGCGGAAGCGCCGCCGACGCCGCGGTCGCCGCCTGCCTCGCCTCCTGCGTCGCCGAGACCGTGATGACCGGCCTCCTCGGCGGCGGGCACGCGATCTACTTCGACGCCGCGAGCGGCGACGTCCGGAACCTCGACTGCTTCTGCGCCGTTCCGAGCGGAACGGGCGGCGAGCTGGTCGAGCTGGACGTGCCGTTCGGCGAGGAAGTCGTCCACTACGCCGTCGGCGCCTCCTCCTGCGCCGTTCCGGGCGTCCCGGCGGGCCTCGACGCGCTCTGGCGGGGGCACGGCCGGCTCTCCTGGCCCGAGCTGTGCGAGCCCGCGCTCCGCCTCGCCCGCGAGGGCGTGCGCATGCCGCCGGCCCACGTCGCCTGCCTGCAGATGCTCGAGCCGGTGATGACGATGCGCGAGGGCGCGCAGATCTATGCGCCCGGCGGGCGGCTCCTCCGCCCGGGCGAGCGGCTGGAGCAGCCGGGGCTCGTGCCGGCGCTCGAGCTCCTGGAGGCGGAGGGAGCGGCGAGCGTCTACTCGGGCTCGATCGCCCGGTCGCTGCTGGCGCTCGTCGCCGAGCGCGGCGGCTCGGTCACGGAACCTGACCTCGCGGGCTACGAGGCGGCCTGGTCCGAGCCGGTCGAGGTCGCCTACGCCGGAACACGCTTCCTGACCCGCGGCGGGCTCGCGGGGATCGCGCCCGCGCTCGGGCGGCTCCCTCGCCTGGCCGGCGTCCCCGAGCCCGGCCGAACGCTCGCGCTGCTCGACGCCGTCTCGGGCGCGCCACGCGACGACCGGCACACGACCAACCTGGTCACGGTCGACGCCGAGGGGAGCGCCTGTGTCCTGACGACGAGCCTGGGGCTCGGCTCGGGCGACTGGCTCCCGGGCCTCGACCTCCACCTGAACAGCATGCTCGGCGAGGCCGACCTGCTCGTCGGCGCGCTCGAGCCCGGTGAGCGGATGGAGAGCATGATGGCCCCGAGCGTCGCGGTCGACGGCCACGGGCTCGCCCTCGCGATCGGCGCCGCCGGCGGGACGCGGCTGCGAACCGCCCTCGTCGGCGTGGCGTCCGCGGTGCTCGACCAGGGCCTGGAGCCGCAGGCCGCGGTCGACCGGCCGCGCCTGCACGTCGCCGGCGACGTCGCCAACGCGGAGCCGGGCGTCGACGAGCGGGCTCTCGCGGAGCTGGAGGCGCTCGGGCTGATCGTGCGCCGCTGGCCGTCCCTCCACCACTACTTCGGCGGCGTCAGCCTGGTCGCAAGGGCCGGCCCGGCGGCCGACCCGCGCCGCAGCGGAGCGGCCGCGCGCGGCGAGACGTCCTTGTAACACTCTGTTACTTGCCCCGGATCGCGCGCAAACCATGCGACCTCTGGGAGCTTGTAACACTGTGTTACTTGCCCTTCAGACGGGCCGCTCGGCCCGCTCGGCGGCCTCGACGTCGCGGGCGATCTGGTCGACCAGCTCGCGCTCGCTTCCGAACGCGCGCTCGTCGCGAAGCCGCTGCCAGAGCTCGACGACGAGCCGCTGTCCGTACAGGTCGCCTCCGAACCCGAGGAGGAATGCCTCGATCCGGAGCTCGTCGCCCCCGTAGTGCGGGTTCACGCCGATCGAGATCGCCGCTCTCCGCCCTTCGAGAGCGGGGCCGGCGGCGAAGCCGGCGTAGATCCCGTTCAGCGGGACGAGCAGGTCGGGCTCGGCGGCGAGATTCGCGGTCGGGAAGCCGAGCGTCCCGCCGCGGGCGTCTCCTTCGACCACGATGCCCTCGACCTCCGGCGGGCGGCCCAGCAGCTGCGCTGCCTCCTCCACGCAGCCGTCGTGGAGCAGGTGCCTGATCCGGGACGAGGAGACACCGTCCAGGAGCGGCACCGTCCGTGCGTCGAACCCGAGCCCGCCGAGCAGCTCGAGGCCGCCCCGGCGGCGGTGCCCGAAGCGGAAGCCCTCGCCGGCGACGACCACCCCGGCGCCGATCGCCCGCAGGTAGTGCTCCGCGAACTCCTCCGCCTCCAGCCGCTGCAGCTCGAGCGTGAACTCGACGACGAGCGTCTCCTCCACCCCCAGCTCGGCGAGCAGCTCGAGCCGGCGCTCGAGCGTCGTCAGGAGCTCGACCCCGTAGCCGAGCACGCGTCGCGGATGCGGGTCGAACGTGACCACGGTCGGCGCCCCGCCCGCCTGGAGCGCCGCCTCGATCACCTGCCGGTGGCCGAGGTGGACCCCGTCGAAGCTCCCCAGCGCGACCGAGCGCTCCTTCCGCTCCAGCTCGTGCACCGCCCGGGCGACCTTCACCCCGGTCCCCTTGCCGGCGATTCCGCCGCAGGCGGAATCGCCGGCATCACCACTCTTCCCACGGCGACCAGCTGTCCGGCGCACAGCGTGCGCACGTCGCGCCGCGCGGCCCGGCTCCCCGCACGGATCGCGGCCGCCTCCTCGGCGTCGACCTCCACGGCCGGGAGGAACGGCAGCACCTCGGCGGGCGGAAGGACCCGCTCGTCGTCCGCGTCTTCCACCGAGAACGGCCCGACCTCGAGTCGCCTGAGCGTCCGGCAATGACCTCCGAGCGCGTCGGCGACCGCGCGGACGTACGTGCCGGACCCGACTCGCAGGTCGAGGGTCACCACCCCTTCCCGATACGCCACGACGTCGAGCCCCTCCACCCGCATCCGCCGCCGCGGCATCTCCACCGCCTCGCCGCGCCGGTGCAGGCGGTAGGCGCGCTCGCCGCCGATCTTCACCGCCGAGGCCGCGGGGACGGGCAGCTCCACCTCGCCGCGGAGGCCCGAGAGCCGGCGTTCCAGCTCCTCGGCCTGCGGCGGATCCACCGCCTCGACGGGCTCGCCCTCGGGATCGCCGGTCGCGGTGCGCACCGTGAGATCGACGTCGGCCACGTAGCGCTTGTCCAGCCCGACGAGCCAGCGGGCCAGTCTGGTCGCCGCTCCGGACAACACGAGCAGGAGCCCGGTGGCGAAGGGGTCGAGCGTGCCCGCATGGCCGGTGCGGGCGCCGGTGCGGCGCCGGATCGCGGCGATCACCTGGAACGAGGAAGGGCCGGCCGGCTTGTCCACGAGGATCAAGCCCGAGGGGCTAAGCGCCCGCGGCGGCACCGGCAAACTCGCCGCGGATGAACGCGACGATCTCGTCGATCGACTCGCCGGTCGAGAACCCGGCCGCCCGCCGGTGGCCCCCGCCCTGCCGCTTGCGGGCGATCGCCGAGACGTCGAGCCCGTCGTGGGACGAGCGCATCGAGATCCGGTGGGGCGCATCCGGCGGCTCGGGGGGCTCGCGGATCGTGGCCGCCAGCTCGGCCCCGTCGACGGCGCGCAGGTAGTCGATGATCCCCTCGGCGTACTCCTCCCCCACGCCCAGCTCGGCGAAGTCGCTCCGGAGCAGGTAGGTGATCACGAGCCGGCCGCCCTCGTACAGCACGGCGCGCTCCAGCGCCCTCGCGAGCAGCTTCAGCTTGGCGAACTCGACCGACTCGTAGATGCCCCGGAAGATGCGGTGCACGTCGACGCCCGCGTCGACCAGCTCCGCCGCCAGGCGCAGGGACTTCGGGGTCGTGTTCGCATACTGGAACCGGCCCGTGTCCGTGACGAGCGCGACGTACAGCGCCTCTGCGATCTCGGGGGTGAGCGCGACGCCGAGCTCGGCGAGCACGTCACGGACGATCTCGCCGGTCGAGGACGCGTCGGGAACGATCAGATTGACCAGGCCGAAGCCGGTGTTGTCGGCATGGTGGTCGACGTCGACGACCAGCGGTGCCGCGGCGAGGAACTCGGGCGTGAGCCCCGTGCGCGACGCGGTCGCGCAGTCGAGCGCGAGCACGGCCCGCTCGCCCGCATCCGGCGGCAGCTCGCGACGCAGCCCGCTCAGGTCGAGGAACGAGTACTCCTGCGGCAGGGCCAGCTCGCCGGCGAGGTACATGACGCTGTCCTTGCCGAGCGCGTCGAGAGCCAGCTTCGCGGCGAGGATCGACCCGAAGGCGTCGCCGTCGGGATTCTCGTGCGTGACCAGGAGGAAGCGGTCGTTGGCGCGGATCGCGTCGGCGACCGCGGTCAGCTCAGCGGGCGCCACCGTGCGCACGTTCCTGTCTAGTCACCCGCGAGGTCGTCGATCAGCTTGCTCATGCGCGCCCCTTCCTCCACCGACCGATCGTACGCGAAGGCCAGCTGCGGGGTCCGCTTCAGCCTCAGCTCCCGGGCGATCCGCGCCTGGAGGATGCCGTGCGCGGCGGCGAGGCCGGCGAGCGTCGCCTCCCGCTTTCGCTCCGGCCCGAAGACGCTGACGAACACGCGGGCGTGGCGGAGGTCGGGTGACGTCTCGACCCCCGTCACCGTGACGAAGCCGATCCTGGGGTCCTTCAGCTCCGGCAGGGCCTCGGAGAGCACCTGGCGAACCGATTCGTTCACGCGCCGCATGCGGTCAGACATCGACCGGCTCCGGCTGGAGAGGAGCGTCGCGGGCCCGCCGCTCGAGATCGGCGCGGGTCGTCAGCACGGTCGCGCCGGCTTCGACGAAGGGTAGTCCTCGAGCGACACGATCCGCCGTTCCACGCGGGCGACCAGCCAGTCCTGCCCGTGAAGCCAGCGCTCCGCCCCGTCCAGGAGCGCGTGGAGGTCGCCGACCCCGCGCGCGGCGCACGCCATCGCCAGCGTCGAGCGTTGCCAGAGGTCGTGGTGGTCGACCTCGGCGACGGAGGCGCCGAAGCGGTTCTGGAGCTGCGCCTTCGCCGAGAGGACGTGCTTGCGCTTGCCCTTCAGCGACCCCGCCTCGGGGAAGTGGAGCTCGACGGACAGGATGCCGACGTACCCGGCGCTCACGGGCGCGGCGAGCGGCGGTCGGCAGGCGGCCTCACCGAGCCGCGGCCAGCGCCGGCTGCACGGCCGGAGCGAGCCTCCGGCTCTCCACGGTCGCCTCGCGCAGGCGCTCGGCCGCCTCGGGGCTCGCCTGCCCCGGCGCGAGCCGCCACCGCCAGTTTCCGTTTCCGACCGTGCCCGGGTTGTTCATCCGCGTCCCGCCTCCCAGGCCGAGCACGTCCTGCATCGGCAGGATCGCGACCCGTGCGCGGGAGGAGAGGGCGAGGCGGACGAGCGCCCACTCACGGTCGTCGTCCTCGATCCCGGCCGCGGCCACGTCGGCGTCGGCGAGGGCGAGGTCGTCCGCCGACGCGCTCTCGATCCAGCCGGCCAGGGTCGGGTGGTCGTGCGTGCCCGTGTAGACGACCGCGTCCTCCGGATGAGCGGCGACGGCATGGCGTCCGCGGTGCCGCTTGACGAATCCGCGACCGACGATCCGCATTCCCACCAGGCCGAGCTCCCGCCGCAGGCGATCGACGGCCGGGGTGATGATCCCGAGATCCTCGGCGATCAGGTCGAGCCGGCCGAGCTCGCGCTCCGCGGCCCGGAAGAGCGCCGCCCCCGGCCCCCGGCGCCACCGCCCCTGCCGCGGGTCGGTCGCGCCGCGCGGCACCGCCCAGTAGGCGACGAAGCCGCGAAAGTGGTCGACGCGCGCGACGTCCACCAGCTCGAACGTACGCCGGAACCGCTCGATCCACCACCGGTATCCCTCGCGCCGCATCGCCCGCCAGTCGTACAGGGGCTGGCCCCAGAGCTGGCCGTCGGGGTGTGAGACGTCGGGCGCGGCGCCCGCGACGAGATCCGGCGCGAAGAGCTTCGGATGGGCGGCCACCTCCGCGCTCTCCTCGGCGACGTAGATCGGAAGGTCGCCGATCACGCGCACGCCGCGGCGGCGCGCGTACGCACGCAGCGCCCCCCACTCCCGCTCGAACCGGACCTGGTCGGCGACCGCGGACGGGCCCGAGTAGCGCTCCCAGTCGCCGGCCCAGTAGGCGTGCCTTCGCCGGAAGTCGCGGATCTCGGCTCGCGTGATCGCCGCATCGGGGTCGGCGAGCAGGCCGCGCCAGCCCGCGAACGCCGAGGACGAGGTGTACGGCGAGCCGAACGCGTCGGGCGGGTTGAGCGGCAGCACCTGCCACCACGACTGGCCCGCCTCGACGAGCCAGTCGACGAACTCGTACGCCTCCGCGCCGAGGCGGCCGCCGGGAAGCGAGGTCACGTGCAGGAGCACGCCGCTTGCGCGGCGGCTCATCGCTGCCTCTCGGGTTCGCTCCATGTCCATCCTCACTCTAGGGCCCGGATCCGACCTCGTGGCTCATCCCCGGCGCGGCGTGAAGGTAACCACCTTCGAGACCGCGGTCGAGCCGTCGAGCCCGCGCGCGATCGCGACCAGGTAGAGCGGCTTGCCGGCCGGGTAGCGCGCCGGGTCGAGAAACGCCCGGTACGGGGCCGAATCGTCGACGGCCACGCGCTGCCAGGAGCCGCCGGGGCGGCGGGCGGCGAACGCGACGCTGACCGGGGGCCCGCCGACCCTCGCCTGGAGCAGCTCGTACGCGGAGACGTCGTCGGGCCTCACCGTCAGGACGGGGACGGCGGCCGGGCTGCGAGGAATCGACGCCGAGGGTTTCACGGCCACCGCCGAGACCGGGGAAATGGTCAGCTCGAGACCCGCGCCCGAGCCCGCTGCGGCGGTGCCGGATCCGAAGATCACGCTCCAGGCGGCGCCCGGCGTGGCCGTGGCCACGCTCACACGGGCCGGAGCATCGCCGTCGTTGAACCCCTCGACGAGCTCGGCTCCGCTCGAGAGGTCGATGCGCGAGACGACGAGCACCTGGCCCTGGGCGTACCGGACCACCGACGCGCCGGTCGCGAGCGCCGGATACTCGTCGCGGAGGGCCGAGAGAGCCCGCAGCCGCGACTCGATCGGGTTGTCGGTGACGTCGAAGGACGAGCCGCCGCCGATCGGCCGGGAACCGACCCGCGCCTCGGTCTGCCAGTCTGCCACCCGGGTCGGGAACATGTCCTGGCGCGCGGCCTTGTCGCCGCCCGAGCCGATCATCCCCACCTCGTCGCCGTACATCACCACCGGGGCCCCGCGAAGCAGGTAGAGGAGGTCGTAGCCGAGCAGCACGTGCTGGAGCAGCGCGGCGGCGCTCAGCCCCGGCGCCTGCGAGAGGATCTGCTGCGCGGCCCGGCCCAGGTCGTGGTTGCCCAGAAAGGTCGGGAATGCCGGATCGACGCCGTTCGGGAGCCGGAAGTAGTCGTCGTCGTCGAGGCGGAAGGCGATGCCCTTTGCGCCCGAGGCACCCGCGGCGTACGCCGAGGCGACCTGCTGGAAGGGGAAGTCGAGGACCTGCGGCACGCCGCGCGCGCGCACGTAGGACGACAGGTCGACCGCGTCGTTCAGGGTCACCTCGCCGAAGATCGGGAAGTCCAGGGCCCCGATCGAACGGGCAGCCTGCCGGATCTTCGGGGCCCAGAGCCCGAAGAACGAAGCGTTGACGTGCTTGGCCGTGTCGACGCGGAAGCCGTCGACGTGGAACCGCCGGATCCACGACGCGTAGATCTGCGCGAGGCCGTTCAGGACGTTCGGCTTCTCGGTGAACAGGTCGTCCAGGCCGTAGAAGTCGCCCTGCTCGAAGCATTGCTCGCTGCAGGAGCCGAAGTCGATGTTGCCGCGGTCGTGGTAGTTGAGCGGGTCGTTGAGCCATTCGGGCTTCTTCAGGTGCCGGTCGGCCGGCGCTACGTAGGGCACCTCCGGCATGTACCGGGCGGCCAGGCAGGGGAAGCGCTTCCCCGCCGCGTACCGGTCGGCCTTGAAGAAGTGGCCGTGGCAGTCGCGGAACGGGATGTCCGAGTAGGTCGCGCCGTTCGCCAGCGTCACGACGTCGGCGGTGTGGTTCACGACCACGTCGAGGTAGACCTCGAGGCCGAGCGCGTGCGCGGCGTCGACCAGGTCGGCGAAGTCCTGGTCGGTGCCGAGATGCGGGTCGACGGTCGTGAAGTCGAGGCCCCAGTAGCCGTGGTACGCGGCGCTTCCGCTCTCGACCGGGTCCTGCTTCACGACCGGCGTCACCCAGAGGGCGGTGAAGCCGAGGTCCTTGATCCGCGGCAGGCGCTCGGTCAGGCCCTTCAGGTCGCCCCCGTGGTAGTAGCCGGTGTCGGTCGGGTCGAGCCCCGTCACGTTGGGCGATCCCTTCCGGCCGCCGCCGTCGTTCGCCGGGTCGCCGTTCGCGTAGCGGTCGGGCATGACGAAGTAGATCCGCTGCGAGGCGAGCGACGACCGGGTCGGCGGCGCGGAAAGCGCCGCCAGGGCGGCGCCCGAGGGAGGAGCCGGCGGAGCCGCGGCCCCGCTGCCCGCGAGCGCTACCAGGAGCGCGGTTGCGAGAGCAATCGCGCTACCTGAGAGGCGCACCCGATGCCTCGTCGAAGAAGTGGAGGTTCTTCGTGTCGACCGCGACCGGCACCTCGTCGCCCAGCTTCAGCTGGACGTGAGGCGGGAACGAGGCGACGAGGTTCGGGCGGGAGCCGACGACCGTCTCGCCGCTTCCCGCCTCGAGCTCTTCCTCCTCCTCGGCCACTTCGCTCTTGATGCTCCGGGCGTCGACCTTGAAGTAGGCCATCGACTCCCCGCCGAGGGACTCGACGAGCTCGACCCGGGCGCGGATCTGCGGGAGGTCGTCCCGCCCCTGTGCGGGATGGAGGTCGCCGGACCGCAGGCCGACGATCACCGAGCGCCCCGCATACTCCTTCAGGCGCGGATAGGTGTCGAGAGCGGCGTCCGCGATCGGCAGCGGGTTCCCGCCGAGATCGACCGAGAGGCCCCCGTTCGCGGACACCGCCGCCTCGATCAGGTTCATCGGAGGCGTGCCGATGAAGCCGGCGACGAAGAGGTTCTCCGGCCGGTCGTACAGTCGCTGCGGCGCGTCCACCTGCTGGAGGATGCCCTTCGCCATCACCGCGACGCGGTCGCCCATCGTCATCGCCTCGACCTGGTCGTGCGTCACGTAGATCGTCGTCGTGCCCAGCTCCCGCTGGAGGTGGGCGATGTCGGCACGCATCTGGACGCGGAGCTTGGCGTCGAGGTTCGAGAGCGGCTCGTCCATCAGGAAGACCTGCGGCTTGCGGACGATCGCGCGGCCCATCGCGACGCGCTGGCGCTGGCCCCCGGAGAGCTCCTTCGGCTTCCGGTCGAGATACGGCGTCAGGTCGAGAAGCTTCCCGGCCCAGGCGACGCGCTCGTTGATCACGCTCCTCGACTCCTTGCGGAGCCGCAGGCCGAAGGCGATGTTCTCGGCGACGGAGAGGTGCGGGTAGAGCGCGTAGTTCTGGAAGACCATCGCGATGTCGCGCTCCTTCGGGGACAGGGCGTTGACCACGCGCCCGCCGATCGCGATCGTCCCGCCCGAGATCTCCTCGAGCCCGGCGACCATACGCAGCGCGGTCGTCTTCCCGCAGCCGGACGGGCCGACCAGCACGAGGAACTCGCCGTCGTGTGCCTCCATCGAGAGGTCGAACACGGCCTGGACGCCGTTCTCGTAGATCTTGTCGACGTTGGTGAACGCAACCTCGGCCATCGCTCTCAGACCTCCAGTCTCCAGATGTGGAACGCAGGGCCGTCCCCGGGGAGGACGGCCTCGCCGTCGTCCAGGCTCGGCTCGCCCCCGTACAGGGTGGCCAGGCCGCTGCAGGCGAGGGCGGCCAGCGGCAGGCGGAACGGCTCGTGGCTCCTGCGCGCGGCGAGACAGAGGAGCCGCTCGTCGCCGGTCTCGCGCAGGTACGCGATCGCGTCCGCGCAAAGCGCCGCGTGACGGATACCTCCCCGGGCGAGCGCCGCCGAGCCGCGGCGCAGCCCGATCAGCCGGCGGTACTCCTCGAAGAGGGCGCTGTCCCAGGTCTCCGGGCGGTCCCAGGGCATCGTCCGGCGAGCGTCCTCCCCCCACTCGCCCTCCAGCCCGATCTCGTCGCCGGCGAAGACCATCGGCACGCCGGGCGTCGTCATCTGCATGCCGATCCCGACGATCTGCCGGTCGCGCGAGCCGGCGACCGTGCGGAACCGCGCGTGATCGTGGCTGTCGACGAGCGTCCACGAGTGCAGGGTCGAGGGCCAGGGCACGCCGGCGCGGAACACCTGCATCGTCGCGACCGCCTGCTCGCCGTCGAAGGTGTTCAATCCGACCGGATAGCCCCAGAAGCTGCGCCGCAGCTCCTCCGGCAGCTCGCCGTGCAGCCACTTCCAGACCGGGCGCATGAAGCCCGAGTAGTTCATCGCCCCGTGCCAGCCGTCGCCCTGGAGGTCGTCGCGGAAGTCGTGTCCGTGCTCGGCGACGAGGAGTGCGTCCGGCCTGGCCCGCTCGAGCGTGGCGCGGGTCGCCCGGGCGAGCTCGTGGGCGCGCTCCTCGCCGCGGTAGCGGCCGGCCATGTTCGCGACGTCGATCCGCCAGCCGTCGAGGTCGAACGGCGGCCGGAGCCAGCGCGCCGTCGTCTCCGCGAGCCGCCTGGCCAGCTCCGGGGAGGCGTGGCTGAGCTTCGGCAGCGAGGGGAAGTTCCACCAGGCCGCGTACCCGTGGTCGAGCTCGTCGTCGAAGAAGTAGAACGCGCGCTCGGGCGCCGCCGGATCGCTCTGCGCGGCGACGAACCAGTCGTGGCCGCTGCCGGTGTGGTTGAGGGTCAGGTCTCCGATCACGCGGATCCTGCGCGCGTGGGCGGCCTTCACCAGCGCGCCGAGCGCGTCGTCGCCGCCGAGCAGCGGGTCGACACGGTCGAACGTCGTCGCGTCGTAGCGGTGCGTGGACTGGGCCGGGAAGAAGGGAGTCAAGTAGATGACGTTCGCGCCGAGGCGCTCGACGTGGTCGAGGTGCTGCTCGATCCCGCGGAGGTCGCCGCCGAACCACTCGTGCGGCGTGTCACGGCTCCGGCCGGACGGCAGCTCGTCCCACCCCCGGCGCACGGCCCACTCGGGCGCGCCGTTTCCGCCGCCGCTGGATGCGAACCGGTCGGGGAAGATCTCGTACACGACCGAGCCCAGGTGCCAGTCCGGCCCACCCGCAGCGGTCGAGTGCACGAAGTCGTCGGCGTCCGGGACGTCGTGGTCGACGCAGCCGAGGCCGTTGAGCCACACGTATCCTGCCTCGCCTCCCCAGAGCAGCCACCGGTAGCGGGTGACCGGGCTCGTCACCGGAAACGACGCGCTCCACCAGGTCTCGGTCTCGGTCTCGGCGTCGAGGACCGCCTCGGCGGCGCTCGGCTCCCCGTCGTGGACCGTGCGCAGCACGACCCGCTCGGGCCTCGAGGCGTGCGGAACCCGCAGGCGAACGTGCGCTTCGCGGCCGGCCCCGGCCGGCTCCTCGCCGAGGTCGTGGTAAGGCGCGTCCAGGAGCCCCACGCTCGACACGGGCGCCGTCAGGCTCATCCCTTGACGGAGCCCGCGGTCAGCCCGCTGACGATCCAGCGTTGGAGGAACATGAACAGCACGGCGACCGGGAGCGCGGCCATCAGCGTGCCGGCGGCGAACGGTCCCCACGTCTTGTCGTACTGGTTGTTGACGAGCTGGTTCATTCCCGGCGGCAGCGTGAAGTGCTTCGTCGTCTGGAGAATCGTCGAGGCGATCACGAACTCGTTCAGCGTGAAGACGAACGAGATCAGCGCGACGACGGTGAGCACCGGAGCCGCGAGCGGAAGGACGACGCCCCAGAAGATCTGCGCCGGGGTCGCGCCGTCGACCCGCGCCGACTCGTCGAGCTCGGTCGGGATGGTGTCGAAGAACCCCTTCATCAGCCACGCCTGGACGCCCAGCGCACCGCCGAGGTAGACGACGATCACCGCTGCCAGCTTGTCGAGTCCGACCTGCGGGAAGACGCTGCCGAGGTTGAGGATGATCAGGTAGATGGCCGCGATCGCCACGAACTGCGGGAACATCTGGATCAGCAGCAGGCCGAGCATCCCCGTGCGCCTGCCCTTGAACCTGAAGCGGCTGAACGCATAGGCGGCGAGCGCGCCGAGCACGGTCGTGAAGATCGCCGTCAGCCCGGCGATCAGCATCGAGTTGAAGAACCACCACAGGTACGGAACGTCCTGCTTGGCGCCGGTGTTGGCGGTGACGTTGTTGTGCAGCAGGTTGCCGAAGTTGTGGAGGCTCAGCTGCGTCGGGTACGGCTTGCCCGTCTGGAGGTTGTTCTGGGCATCGAAGGACGCCGCGACGACGTAGACGACCGGGAACAGCGAGACGACGATCGCGACGACGCCGATCACGTGCCGCCACCAGCTGTCCTTCAACTTCGGCCGGCTGCGCGGGCGCTTCTCGGCGGCGGCGAGAGTCGAGGCGATCCGCGGCGTCGTGACGGCCGTCGGAGTGACGTCGCTCATGCCATTTCCCTCCCTCCGGTCGTGAAACGGTTGGCAGGCCCTTCTAACCATTTCGCGAAGCGAAATGGCCTCACCGGACGTTCTCCAGGGCCTTCGTGCGCCAGAAGGAGACGCCCGAGATTCCGGCGACGACGAAGAAGATGACGATCCCGAAGGCGCTCGCGAGCGCGTAGTTCCCACCGGTCCCCGTGGCAATCGCGATCTTGTACGTGTAGCTGATCAGGATGTCCGTGTTCCCTGCGATCGTCGAGGCTCCGGTGTACGGCCCGCCGTAGGTCATCAGGTAGACGTTGTTGAAGTTGTTGAAGTTGAAGGCGAACGACGCGATCATCAGCGGCGCCACGGCGACGAGGAGCAGCGGCAGCGTCACCCGCCGGAAGATCTGCAGCGGCCCGCCCCCGTCCACGCGCGCCGCCTCGGTGAGCTCGTCCGGGATCGACTGGAGCGCGCCGAGCGAGACGAGGAAGAAGTAGGGCGTCGTCAGCCAGATGCTGACGAGGACGACGGCGATCCTCGGCCACGTGATGAACGGCAGCCACGAGAACACGTCGCCGCCGAAGAGCCACGGCACGTGGTGGATCCCCAGGTGCCCGATGAGCTTGTTCACGACGCCGAAGTCGTCGTTCAGGAGCCCCCGCCAGACGAGCAGCGACAGGAAGCCCGGGATCGCGTACGGGATGATCAGGATCGAGCGGTAGACGCGCTGGAACCGCAGGCCGCGCTTGTCGAGGGCGATCGCGAGGAACAGGCCGACCGCGAAGGAGAAGAGGACGACCGAGGCGGCGAAGACGAACGTCCAGGCGAACACCGACAGGAACGGCTTCCGGACGAGCGGGTCGTGGATCATCGTGCTGAAGTTGCGGAAGCCGACGTACGTCTTCCAGCCGGGCTCGAGCTGCGTCTTGCCGGAGACGAACGAGCCCTTGCCGTTGTCGTGGAAGACCGTCCCGTCGCGCCGCACGAAGGCGTCGCGTCTCGGGTCGTAGCGGAGAGTCGGCCTGAGCTCGACGGCGACCGCGGTTCCCTGCGGCTCGAGCGCCGAGTCGCCCGTCGTGGGGACCTTGTACGAGGCGAGCTGCTTGTCGAGCGTGAAGAGCTCTGCGCCCCTGATCAGCGTGTATCCCTTGGCGGCCGTCGGAGGTCCGGTCGCCCCGACGGACACGTCGGACCTCGGGAGCTCGGTGAGGCCCTTGGTCGTCCCGAGGTAGACCTTGCCGCTCGCCGCGTCCCGGAGGATCAGCACGAGCTTGCCGGACGAGCTGCGCGCGACCGCCATGTCGTACTGCTTGCCGTTCGGCGGCTCCTCGAGGTAGTTGATCTTGATCGTCGAGATCGCCTGGCCCTTCGTGAGGATGTGGCCGGTCGAGTAGTTCGAGAAGGCGACGTTGACCGTGTAGAGGATCGGGGTGACCTGGAACCCGATCAGGAAGATCGTGCCGGGGACGAGGAACTTCGCCGGCAGCGTCCAGCGGCGCGGGACGAGGTACAGGTAGTCGATCGCGGCCGTCGCGACGGCGACCACCGCGACGGCCGGCCACCGATGGTGGCTGACCAGCACGTACAGGGCCCAGACGGCGAGCGCGTTCGACGCCGACAGGAGCGCCAGCTTGAGCGCGTACCCGACCGTCCCCGAGAAGAAGGCGACGCCCCTGGAGATACGCCCCGGCCGGAAGGCGTCTTCCTCTCGGGCTGGGGCGGTCGGCGTCGGTGTGCTCACGCGGCTTCGGGCCTCGAAGAGAACGGGAGCGGGCGTCTCGGCGACGCCCGCTCCACCCTACTCCTGTGTCAGCCGATCTTCGCGGCGATCGACTTCGCCGCGCCGCTGAAGGAGCGCCTCGCCGGCATCGCACCGGCGCCCTTCGTCGAGCGCACCCACGCCTGGCCGAGGTCGTTCCAGACGCTCGCCATCTGCGGGATGTTCGGCATCGGCACGCCGCCCTTCGAGGCCGCGCCGAACTGGGCCAGGATCGGGTCGGCTGCCTTCGCCTTGATGTTCGCGGGAGCCCGGCCGCCCGCGGCCGCGAGTTGCGTCTGCGCGCTCGGGGTCGAGAAGAAGTTCACGACCAGGTCCTTGGCCGCTGCGTCGACGTTGTGCACCGAGGCGAACTTGGTGACCATGACGCCGTTGACGCCGAGGAACGGGACCGCCGGCTTCGTGATTGCGGGAACCTGGACGGCCCTGAACGTCACGCCTGCCTTCTGGATGTCCGAGACGGCCCAGGGGCCCGTGACCCAGAACGGGGCCTTCGACTTCGTGAACGCGGTGCTGCAGGTCGCGTAGTCGGTCTTCGAGTTGATCAGGCCTTCCTTGTTCCACTTGTCGATCACGCTGGCGTTCTTCAGGAACGCCGGATTCGCCACGCCGATGTCGGACGGGTCGAGGTTGCCGGCCTTGTTGAGCCCGAAGACGTAGCCGCCGAGACCGGCGAAGAACGGATACATGTGGTACGCGTCGCCGCCCGAGCCCTGCTGGACGCAGATGCCGAAGGCGAGGTGGTTCTTCTTCTTCGCCGCCAGAGCCTCGGTCTCGAGCTGCGCGAACGTGGTCGGAACCTTCGCGATCTTCGTGTTGACGAGAAGCGCGATGTTCTCGACCTGCACGGGGATTCCGTAGAGCTTCTTCACGGCGGTGCCGTACGAGAACGAGTCGAGCGTGTACTTCGGGAACTGTGCCTTGACGCTCGTCGCCGGGTAGAGCGGCTCGACGAGGCCGTTCGCGGCCAGCTCGCCCGTCCAGTCGTGCGCCGCGAGGACGACGTCCGGAGCGTCCGCGGCGGTGACGGTGCCGAGGTTCGACCGGATCGAGCCGAAGTCCTTCGATACGACCTTCACCGTCGCCCCGTTCGCCGCCGCCCACGCGTCCGCGACCTTGCTCACCGCGGGAGCGCGGTTCGCGTCGGCCCAGATGGTCAGCGTCAGCGCCTTGGAGCTGCGGACGCTCGCGGACGCGGTCGAGAGCGCCACGCCGGCGACGAGCGCCGTCGCGACGAGCGCAAGCCCGGCCGCCCGCCAGTTGTTGATCTTCATGAGAGGAGTCCCTCCTTCCCCCGGGCACGGCTGAGCGCGACCCGAAGCTTGCTTGAAACTGTTTTCATCCTCATGAAACAGCAACGCGACCCTACCGCGGTCACGACGATCCTGTCAAGAGGGGAAATGAGGAGCAACGGGCCTACTTTGTCGATTCCCGGTTGCCAAAGTGCAGGTAACAGTGTTTCATCAGCATGAAGATGTCGTCCGACCGGAACGCAGTCGCAACGTTGCGCGACGTCGCCGTCCGCGCCGGCGTGAGCACGGCGACGGCTTCCCGGGTGATCACGGGGTCCGCCCGGGTGCGGTCGGAGACGCGAGAGCGAGTCGAGCGCGCGATGCGCGAGCTCCTCTACGTGCCGCCCGGAGCCACCAGGACCGGCGCGATCGGCCTGCTCGTCCCCGAGCTCTTCAACCCGATCTTCCCCGCGCTCGCCCAGGCGATGGAGACCCAGGCGACGAAGGCCGGGCTCGCGACCATCCTCTGCAACATCCGTGGCTCCACGGTCGCCGAGACCCGGTACGTGCAGATGCTGCTCGAGCATCGCGTCGAGGGGATGATCTTCATCTCCAGCGAGGCCGCCGATCTTCATGCCGACCACAGCCACTACGAGCGGCTCGTCGGGCAGGGGGCCCGCATCGTCTTCGTCAACGGGGCGGTCGAGACTCTCGACGTGCCTCACGTCGGCGTCGACGAGCGGGCCGCCGGCCAGATCGCGACGCAGCATCTGCTCGACCTCGGCCATCGCCGGATCGGGTTCGTCGCCGGGCCGGACCGTTTTCGCCCGACGCGAGAGAAGGCGGCCGGTCGCCTGCTGGCCCTCGAGACCGCCGGCATCCGGCCCGACGGTCTCGTCGCCCACGCCGAGTTCAGCGTCGACGGCGGTCGAACCGCGATGCACACGCTGCTGCAGCAGGCCACGCCGCCGACCGGCGTGATCTGCTCGAGCGACCTGATGGCGATCGGCGCGCTCCGGGAGGCAACGCGCCGCGGGCTGCGCGTGCCCGAGGACATCTCCATCGTCGGCTTCGACGGGATCGACGCGGCCGGATGGACCGACCCGGCGCTGACCACCGTCGAGCAGCCGATCCTCGACATCGCACGGACGGCGGTGTCCACCCTGCGCGGCCTGATCGGTGGCCAGGGCGGCGCCATGCCCGACGTGCAATACCGCCCGCGCCTCCGGGAAGGCGGCTCGACCGCGGCTCCGCGGGACTAGCCGCACCGGTCGAAGACGCCGTCGGGGTCGACCACTCGGCACTGGAAGCGCTCGGCGAACACATGCCCGAAGCGGCCGTACCGCGTGTTGAACGCGCGCGCGTAGCGCGAGTGGAACCATTGCATCGCGGGCGAGAGGCTCGCGCAGGCCGCCTCGACGACCGCGTGGTAGTGCGTCGTCATGATGCACGCCGCCTCCACCTCGACGTCGAATCGCCGGGCGGCCTTCATCAGCATCCCGAGCGCCGCCGTCCGGTCCTGCGCGGCCGGAAATGCAGGTGCCTGACACACCCCGCGGATGTACACGTGGAAGTAGCCGCCCGGCAGCGATGTCCTGAGCCGCGCGGAATGTCGAGCGACGCTGGCCGGAACAGGGCGGCCGGCAAACCCTGTGAGCTACTTGTTACGCAAACGTTTCACCCCGGTGTCAGACGCTGGGGGCAACCGCAACGAGAACCGACCAGGCCGGAACGGACACCTACCGGCCGGGGCGCCAGGGGCAGGCTCATCTCCGGGGCCCTCGCGGGCGACCGCACGGCCGCGGCGGCAACCCGCCTCGGCTTCGCCCTCTACGCGGTCTGCCGGGCGGGCGCCGCCTCGCTGAGGTCGGTCCGCTCGACCTCCCGGACCTCGTAGACCTCGAGCACGTCGCCTTCCTTTACGTCGTTGAAGCCCTCGAGGAGGATCCCGCACTCGAATCCCTCCTGGACCTCGCGAACGTCGTCCTTGAACCGCCGGAGCTGCGCGACCGAGGTCTCGACCACGACCGCCCCGTCGCGGACGACGCGCACGCGGGCGCCCCGGCGGACGACCCCGCTCGTGACCATGCAGCCCGCGATCGTCCCGAGCCTGGACACGCGGAAGAGCGCGCGCACCTCCGCCTCGCCGATCGTCTCCTCCTGTGTCACCGGCGCGAGCATTCCGACCAGCGCCTGCTGGATGTCCTCGGTGAGCTGGTAGATGACCCGGTAGGTGCGGATCTCGACTCCCTCGCGTTCGGCGAGCTGCCGGGCCTCGGCGTTCGGGCGGACGCTGAAGCCGACGACGAGCGCGTCCGAGGCGGCGGCGAGGTTGACGTCGTTCGCGGTGATCCCGCCGACGTCCTTGTGGATCACGTTCACGCCGACCTCGGAGTGCTCGATCTTCGCCAGCTCGTTCAGCGCCGCCTCCAGCGAGCCCTGGACGTCCGCCTTCAGCACGAGCCGTAGCTCCCGCAGGGCTCCCGCCTGCATCTCCGAGAACAGGGTCTCGAGGGAGACGCCGCGCTTGGCCTGGCCCGCCCGTTGCTCGCGCCGCAGCCGCTCACCGCGAACCTGGGCGAGCTGGCGGGCATGGCGCTCGTTCTCGACGACGCGGGCGAGCTCTCCGGCCGGCGGGGGCCGGTCGAACCCGATGATCTCGACCGGGTCGCCTGGCTGCGCCTCCTTGATCTTCTCGCCACGGTAGTTGAGGAGCGCCCGCACCTTGCCGTGCGCGTCGCCGGCGACGATCGCATCGCCCACGCGCAGCGTCCCCCGATGGACGAGCATCGTCGCAACCGGCCCACGCCCGACGTCGAGCCGCGACTCGATGATCGGCCCCGATGCCTCGGCGTTCGGATTCGCCTGCAGCTCGAGCTCGGCGTCGGCGACCAGCAGGACCTTCTCCAGGAGGTCGTCGAGGTTCCGCTTCTCGCGGGCGGAGACGTCCGAGAACTGAATCGATCCACCCCACTCCTCGGGCTGAAGCCCCTCCGAGGTCAACTCGGTGCGGACACGCTCGGTGTTCGCATCGGCGAGGTCGACCTTGTTCACGGCGACCACGATCGGCATTGCTGCATCTCTCGCGTGCGAGATCGACTCGCGGGTCTGCGGCATCACCCCGTCGTTTGCGGCGACGACGAGGACGGCGATGTCCGCGACCTTCGCGCCCCGCGCGCGCATTGCGGTGAACGCCTCGTGGCCGGGCGTGTCCAGGAAGGTGATCCTGCGTCCGCCGTGGTCGGCCTGGTACGCGCCGATGTGCTGCGTGATCCCGCCCGCCTCGGTCTCGACGACGGACGACTCGCGGATGGCGTCGAGGAGCGTCGTCTTTCCGTGGTCGACGTGGCCCATGATCGTCACGACCGGCGGGCGCGGGGAGAGGTCCTCCGGGTCGTCCTCGAACGCCTCGGGCTCGGGCTCCTCCTCGGCGGCGTGCTTGATCGTCACCTTGCGCTTGAGCTCGGCGGCGAGCAGCTCGACCTCGTCGTCGGTGAGCGACTGGGTGGCCGTCTTCAGCGTGCCGAGGCCCATCAGGATCTTGATGATGTCCTGCATCCCGACTCCGAGCGCCTGCGAGAAGTCCCGGACGGTGATACCGGACTCGAGACTGACCGGACCGGTCGGCTGGACGACCTCGCGCGGCTGCTTCGGCGCCGCCGTGCGCTCCGCGCGCGCGCGACGATCGTCCGGGCGCGGGCGCGCGGCGCCGGTGTCGATGACGACGCGGCGCCTCCGTCCCGCGCTTCCGCCCTGGCGCGGCCGGATCGGTCTCTTCGGTCCGTCAGCCATCGGCCTTCAGTCTAGAGGGGGCGCCGAGTACAGCGCGCTCAGCGCCGGATCGACGAGCACGGGCTGCCTGAGCACCCGCGCGAACGCCCGGCTCACGACGGCCCGCTCGAAGCAGGCCAGCCGCCGGCACGTGTAGACGCCGCGCCCGGAGGCCGACGGGCCCGACACGAGCGCGCCGTCCCGCGCGCCGAATCGCACCAGCGCAGACTTCGGGGCCTTCCGACCGCAGCCCGCGCAGGTGCGGATGGGCTGGTTCACGCAGAGGGCGCAGTCTCTTCTCCTGCCCTCGCCGGCTCGGCGGACGACAGCGGCCCGGCGGTCCCGCCCGGGGCCTCGACTCCTGCGAGGACGTCGGTCTCAGCGGAGGCCGGAGCCACGTTCTCGGCCCGCGCGCCTGCCGCTTCCGGCTCCGCGTCGCCGGAGGGCTCCTCCGACGTCCGCACCTGATTCTCGTCCTCGACGAGCCCCTCTGCTCCTTCCTCCTCCGGCTCCGCGTCCGCCGAGCCCATCTGGACGACCTGGTCGCCGAGGTCCTCGCCGGCGGCCTCGCGGGTGGCGAGCTCCTGGTGGGCGGCGACGCCGCAGAACCGCGACCCGGGGAGGGCGGCGTTGGGGCAGCGCTTGCCGGTCGAGAGGATCGCGACGCAGCGGCCGGTGAAATCGTCACCGTCTGCCCCGGCGAAGGCCGCCTCCGCCTCGGCCTGGGCGAACTCGGTGTCGGACTGGATGTCCACCTTCCAGCCGGTCAGCCTCGCGGCCAGGCGGGCGTTCAGGCCCTCCTTCCCGATCGCCAGCGCGAGCTGGTCGTCGGGAACGACGACGGTCGCGTCTCTGGTCTCGTCGTCGATGTACACCTCGCGGACGCGCGCCGGCGAGAGAGCCTTGGCGACGAACCGCGCCGGCTCCGGGTTCCAGGGGATGATGTCGATCTTCTCGCCGCGGAGCTCGGAGACGACCATCCGCACGCGCGAGCCGCGAGGACCGACGCAGGCGCCGACCGGGTCGACGCCCTGGGCGTGCGACTCGACCGCGATCTTCGACCGGTAGCCGGGCTCGCGGGCGACGCCCTTGATCTCGACGAGACCGTCCGCGATCTCGGGCACCTCGAGCTCGAACAGCGTGCGGATCAGCTCCGGGTCGCGTCGGGACAGGATGATCTGCGGGCCCTTCGTGCCCGAGCGGACCTCGATGATCACGGCCTTGACGCGGCCCCCCTGCTCGTACCGCTCGCCGTCGACCTGCTCGGACCTGGGAAGCAGGCCCTCGGTGTTCTGGCCGAGCTCGATCAGGACGTTGTTGCGGTCGCCGGCCTGCTGGACGATCCCGGTGACGACCTCGCCGACCCGGTCGATGTACTCGTCGTACATCATCTGCCGCTCGGCTTCGCGGATCCGCTGGAGGATCACCTGCTTGGCCGTCTGCGCGGCGATGCGGCCGAAGTCGTCGGGGGTGACGTCGGCGCGCCGGACGAGCGCCGGGTCGACGTCGGACCAGTCGATCTGGAGGTCGTCGTCGGAGACGAGGACGTGCGAGTGCTCGCCGGTCTCCTCCTCCTGCGCTTCCAGCTCGCTGATCGCACGCTCCCGCGCCTCGTCGATCAGCCGCTCCTCGATGTCCGCCGGCAGCTCGATCGAGTACACGCGGAAGTCGCCCGAGTCGGAGTCGAGCTCGACGGTCGCGTGGCGAGACGCGCCCGCCGTCTTCTTGTAGGCGGCGAGGAGCGCGTCCTCGAGCGCGTGGATGAGGGTGTCCTCCTCGATCCCCTTCTCACGCTCGATCGCCCTGACGGCCTCGATGATCTCTCTGCTCACGGCGTCACCGCCCTTCGTCGACTAGGTTGCCCCGGACGATCGAGTCGAACGGGATGGAGACTCGCTCGCCGTCGGCGACGTCGAGCGCCAGCTGGGTCGTGTCGGCAGCGGCCACCGTGCCGCGAAAGCGCTTCCGGCCGTGGATGTCGGTTTCCGTCCGGAGCGCGACCTTGCGGCCGACGGCGCCACGGAAGTGGGCGGGTGTGCGCAGGGGCCGCTCGATGCCCGGGGACGAGACATCGACCGTGTAGCGGTCGAGGTAGCCGCGGAGGAGGTCGGTGACGCGCTCGCAGAGCGCATGGTCGACGCCGCCCGGGTGGTCGATGTAGACGGTGAACCGCTCCGGGCCCGACAGCTCGACGGCGAGGACCTCGACGTCCGGGAGCCCTCGCTCCACGGTCAGCGAGACCTCCCTCGTCAGCTGTCGCTCCCTGTCGTGTACCTGCGCCAAAACGACCTCCTACACAAGAAATGGGCGCCGCGCGCCCATTTCGCCAAGCCGGTGAAATGTGGTGCCGAGAAGGATAGCAAGTAGGCGAGGCCGAGCACGACCGCGAGGGCGCGGTCGTGCAGGGCCTGGCGCGCTCTCGGCGGCGGCGACTCCGCCTACGAGCCCGGGCTCGCAGGCGTGCCGTGCGGCCCAGAGCCGTTGCTGCTCGCGTCGCCGCGCGCGCCGCCGTTCAGATCGCACATCAGCTGCTCGGCGAGCATCTGCACGTGCGGCTCGCGCATCATGCCTGCGTGGGTGATGTCCGGCGCCACGACCTGCCGGAGATCGACGCCGCGTGTGGCGAGGCCGTCCCACGGAGTCGGAGCCGAGTCGGGCGCCCGCTGCGCGCGGTAGAACGCGACTCGCACGTCCAGCGGCTCCGGCGCGTACCTCCGCCTCGCGAGGTTGCTCGCGATCAGTACCAGGTTCACGGGACGGCGGGGAATCAGGTGCTGGAGGTTGCGGGCGGCGAGCCGCTCGTACAGGTGCGGCCCGAGCTTGAAGTAGACGGCGTCTCGCACACGGCTCGAGAGCCCGGTCATGCGGTCGCGCATCCACTGGCGGCGACCGGCACGGTCCGCGTCCTTGAACCCCTGGAGCTGGACTCGCGCGGCTTTGAAGAGCCCGGGCCGCCGCGGCGGCCGGTACGGGTACGCGTCGATCAGCGCGAGCGTCGAGGTGGTCTCTCCCTGCGCCTGGAGCTGCCGGGCCATCTCGTAGGCGACCAGCCCCGAGAAGCAGAAGCCGCCGAGCCGGTAGGGACCGTGCGGCTGGACCCGCCGGACCTCTTCCACGTAGTAGGCCGCCAGCTCCTCGACCGTTGCGAGCGGCTGCGCCCGGCGGTCGGCGCCCGGGGGCCGGAGACCGAACACCGGGACGTCCGGGCCCAGGTTCTCGACCAGGTCGCGGTAGGGAAGCACGTCGCCGCCCGCCCAGGCGACGAGGAAGAACGGCAGCTGCCCCGCGCCGGAGCGCAGCCGGACGAGCGAGGGCCACGAGATCTCCTCGCGGCGGTCCAGCTCGATGATCTCGGCCAGCCCGGCGATCGTCGCGGTCTCGAATAGCGCCGAGAGCGGCAGCCTCGCCCCGAGCTTGCGCTCGATCTCGGCAAACAGGCGAACGGCCATCAGCGAGTGTCCGCCGAGCTCGAAGAAGTTGTCGAGCACGCCGATCTCCTCGACGGCGAGGACCTTCTTCCAGATCGCTGCGAGCCGCTCCTCGGTCTCCGTGCGCGGCGGCGTCAGCGTGCGCTCGCGCTCCTCCCCTGAGAGCGGCATGCCGACCAGCCGCGCGCGATCCACCTTGCCGTTGGGTGTCAGCGGAAACACGTCGAGGAACTCGAACGCGGCCGGAACCATGTACTCGGGCAGGCTGCGACGCAGAAACTCGCGCAGCTCGTCGGCGGCGACCGCCCCTGGCTCGCCGATCAGGTACGCGACCAGGCGCCTCTCGCCGTCGTCCTCGCGGACGAGCACGAGCGCCTCGCGTACCGGGGGATGCTTGCGTAGAGCCGCTTCGATCTCGCCCGGCTCGACCCGGAAGCCGCGCACCTTCACCTGATGATCGGTGCGACCCAGGTATTCGATCTCGCCGTCTGGCCGGTAGCGGGCGAGGTCGCCGGTCCGGTAGAGACGGGCCCCCGGCGTACGGCTGAAGGGATCGGCGATGAAGCGCTCGTCGGTCAGCTCGGGGCGGCCGAGGTATCCGCGCGCGAGGCTCACCCCGCCGATGCACAGCTCCCCGGGCACGCCGATCGGCACCGGCTGCCGGTGGCGGTCGAGCAGGTAGGCCTTGGCGTTGGCGATCGGCCTTCCGATCGGTGGAAGCGCCGGCCACTCGTCCGGGGGGCCGGTGAGGGTGTACGCGGTTACGACGTGGCTCTCGGTCGGGCCGTACTGGTTGACGAGGGTGCAGCCCGGATGCCCGGCGAAGAAACCGCGGACCGCCTCCGTGGCCTTCAGCTGCTCGCCGGCGGTGATCACCTCGCGGAGCGCCGGCAGCGAGACGCCGAGGTATCCCGCAGCCTCGCAGACGTTGTGCAGCGCGACAAACGGCAGGAACAGCCGCTCCACCCGCCGCTCGGCGAGGAACGCGAGCAGGGCTTCCGGATCCCGTCGCAGCTCGTCGCCGATCAGCACGAGCGTGCCGCCGGAGCACCAGGTCGTGAACAGCTCCTGGAACGCCACGTCGAAGCTCAGCGAGGCGAACTGGAGGGTGCGGGCCGGTGGCGCTGCCGACTCCGCCCAGCTCTCCAGCTGCCAGGCGAGCAGGTTTGCGAGTGCCCGGTGGGCCATCGCGACGCCCTTTGGCCGCCCCGTCGAGCCCGACGTGTAGATCACGTAGGCGAGGTCGTCGAGCGTCGCGCCTCCGTCCACCGGCCGCTCGTCGTGCGCGGAGATCTCGTCCCAGCCGGCATCCAGGCACACCGTCCGGGCGCTGCGAGCCGGCAGCCGGGCCAGCAGGCGCTCCTGGGTCAGCAGGACCGGGGCATCGGTGTCGGCGAGCATGAACGCGACCCGCTCCGCAGGGTAGTTCGGGTCGACCGGTGCATACGCTGCGCCCGCCTTCAGCACCCCGAGCACCGCCGTCATCATCTCGACCGATCGCTCGGCGCAGATCGCGACGACCGCTCCCGGCCCGACGCCGAGCTCGCGGAGGTGGTGGGCGAGTCGATTGGCTCGCGCCTCCAGCTCGGCATATGTCAGCGTCTCGCCCGCCGACACCACGGCCGGGGCATCCGGAGTCCTGCGCGAGTGCTCGGTAAACAGCTCGTGCACCGGTCGCTCGCGATCGGGTGGATAGCTCCTGCCGGTCTCGTTCCACTCGCCCAGCACGAGGCGCTCCTCGGCTTCGGTCAGCAGGCGAAGCTCGCTGATCGGCCGTGCCGGCTCGGCCAGCGCGGCCTCGAGCAGGATGCGATATTGCTCGAGCATCCGCAGCGCGGTCGATTCCTCGAACAGGTCCGTGCAGTACTCCAGCGAGAGCCTCAGTCCCTCGTGAGTCTCCGCCGCGAAGAACGTGAGATCGAACTTCGCCGTGCCGCGCTCGGTGAGGACCCGCTCCTGCTCGAGTCCCGGGAAGGCGGCCGGCCGCTCGCCGGCGTTCTGGACCACGAACATGACCTGGGCCACAGGTGCGTGGCTGAGGTGCCGCTCCGGCGCCAGGTTCTCCACGAGCTTTTCGAACGGCAGGTCCTGGTTCGAGAATGCCCCCAGCGCGATCTCGCGCACGCGCCGCAGCAGCTCGCCGAACGACGGGTCGCCCGCCAGCCCAATGCGCAGCACGAGCGTGTTGACGAACAGTCCGATCACGCGCTCGAGCTCGGTCCGGCTGCGGTTCGCGACCGGCGAGGCGACGACGACGTCCTCCTGTCCGCTGTAGCGAGACAGGAGTGCGGCGAACGCCGCCAGCAGGGTCATGAACATCGTCGCGCTCTCGCGCTCCCCGAGCGCTCGCGCCTTGTCCAGCAGCTCCCGCGGCAACATCGCTCGCACCGTCGCCCCGCGGAAGCCCTGCCTGGACGGCCGCGGGCGATCGGTCGGGAGCTCGAGCAGCGGCGGCGCACCGGCGAGCTGCCTCTGCCAGTAGTCGAGCTGCTCGTCGAGGCCTCCGCCGTCCATCCACTGTTGCTGCCAGACGGCGTAGTCCGCGTACTGGATCGGCAGCTCGGGCAGCTCGACGGGCTCGCCGGCGTGCAACCCCGCGTACAGCTCGCCGAGCTCCCGGCTGAGGACGCCCATCGACCAGGCGTCGGCGACGATGTGGTGCAGCGTCAGCGAGAGCAAGTGGTCGTCGTCCCCGAGCTTGACGAGGACGACGCGGAAGGGCTCCTCGGAGGCGAGGTCGAAGCCGGCGCGGGCCTGCTCGGAGGCGATCTGTAGGGCGCGCTCCTCGGCATCGGGCGTGCCGCTCACGTCGACAACCTCCAGCGAGAAGCGCCGCACGGGCTTGATCAGCTGATGCGGGACGCCGTCGACGAGCGGGAACACCGTGCGCAGCGACTCGTGGCGCTCGACCAGCGCGCCCAGCGCGCTCTCGAGCGCAGCGACGTCGAGCGCGCCGCGCAACCGCGTCGCGACGGGCACGTTGTAGACGGCGCCGCCCTCGAACCGCTCCAGAAACCACATCCGCTGCTGCGCGAACGAGGCGGGGAACACCGCCTCCGCTCCGGTCAGCTCAGCTCGCTCGGTCTGCACGATCCAGTCCCGTCCGCGCTAGGTTCGCAGTCCCACGCGCTGCACCCGCACGAGCGCCGGAGGTTCGTTCACGGCAGGCACAGGCTGGGCCTGGTCGACCTCGGCGGCGAGCTCCAGCACGGTCGGCGCGTCGAAGATCGCGCGCAGGGTCAAGGTCACACCGAGCTCGTCGCGCAGGCGCGAGATCACCTGCATCGCGAGCAGCGAGTGACCGCCGAGGGCGAAGAAGTTGTCGTGGATTCCGACCCCGTCGACCGACAGCACGCCGCTCCACACCTCGGCGATCCGGCGCTCGGTCTCGGTGCGCGGCCCGACGAACTCCTCGGCTGCGGCGGCGGCTTCCCACTCGGGCTCCGGAAGCGCGTCGAGATCGACCTTGCCGTTTGGCGTCAACGGCAGCTCGCCGACCCGCACGAACACGCTCGGGACCATGTAGTGCGGGACGTGCTCGGAGAGGAGCTCCCGGAGCTCGCTCGACTCTGGACCGGCGTGATCGGCGTCGATGTAGGCCACCAGCCGGGTCTCGCCCGAGGCGTCGCTGCGGTCGACGACGGCCGCCGCCCGGATCTCCGCGTGCCGCTCGAGCACCGCCTCGATCTCGCCCGGCTCGATCCGGAATCCCCGGATCTTGATCTGCCGATCGGTCCGTCCGAGGAAGTCGATCGTCCCGTCGGGCAGCCACCGCGCCAGGTCGCCGGTCCGGTACAACAGGGCGCCCGGTTCGGTGCTGAACGGATCCGGCACGAACCGCTCCGCGGTCAGCTCCGGCCGGTTCAGGTAACCCCGCGCGACCGCGACGCCGCCCACGCACAGCTCGCCGGGGATGCCGATCGGCTGCGGCTCCAGCGCCGAGTCGAGGACGTACACCCGCGTGTTGTCGAGCGGTCCGCCGATCGGGACGAAGCGGCCCGGTACGAGCGCGGTCTCCTCGGTGGGCTCGAGCCAGGTGCTGTCGATCGTGGCCTCGGTCAGCCCGTAGGCGTTGATCAGGCGCGTCTGCGGCCCGCACAGCCCCTTGAAGAAGGCGTACTTCTCGGTTCGCCACGCTTCGCTGGACACGACAACGAGCCGCATGTGCTCGAGCGTCTTGCCCTCGCGCTCGGCGTACTCGAACAGCAGCGAGGCGGTCGCGGGCACGAACTCGCCTGCGTCGATCCCCTCTCGGAGCATGAGCTCGTAGAGCGCGGCCGGGTCGACGACCGTCTCGATCGGGCACAGCACCAGCTTGGCCCCGACGAGGAGCGAGCGGATCAGGTCGCCCGTGAACACGTCGAACGAGAAGCTCGCCATCTGCGCGTGCGCAGTCAGCTCCCGCAGGCGGTACGCGCGCTCGTAGGCGAAGTGCGCGCTGGCAAGGCTGCGGTTCGCGATCATCGCTCCCTTCGGCTGGCCCGTCGAGCCGCTCGTGTAGATCACGTACGCGAGGTCGTCGCCGCCCGCGACCGTGGGCGGATCGTCCTCGGGAAATCCGTCCAGCGCGCCGGGAGCGTCGACGGCCACCAGGGGCGAAGCGTGGTCGAGTGGGCCGCCGAGCTGCTTGACCTGGGTCAGCAGCAGCTGCGGCTGGGCATCGGCGACCATGAACTCGATCCGGTCGGCCGGGTACAGCGGGTCGAGCGGGATGTAGGCCCCGCCGGCCTTGACCACACCCAGCACCGCCGGTACCAGATCGAGCGACTTCTCCATCAGGATCCCGACGAACGTGCCGGGGCCGACCCCCCGCTCGCGCAACAGCCAGGCGATCCGGTTGGCGCGCCTGTTCAGCTCGTCGAAGGAGAGCTGGTCGCCCTCGAACGAGACTGCCGGCGCCGCCGGCGTCCGCATCACCTGCTCCTCGAACAGCTCCTTGATGCACTCCCGCTGCGGCAGCGGCTCGCGGTGCGCGTTCCACGAGACAAGCACCTTTGCGCGCTCGGTCTCGGAGAGCATCGACAACCGCGACAGACGACGGTCGGGACTGCTCCCCGCGCTCTCCGCCAGGGCGCGGAAGTGCTCGGTCATCCGCTCCACCGTGGCCGGCCTGAACAGCTCGGTGCTGTACTCCCACGTGGTGTTCAGACCGGTGGTTCGCTCGCTCATGCCGAGCAGGAGATCGAACTTCGACCACCCTTTCTGGTGAGAGATCTCGGCGCAGCGGATGCCCTCCGGCTCGAACTTCGGCCGCTCCGTCTGCCAGGCCGGATTGTGGAAGACGACCATCGCCTGGAAGACCGGTGTCTGGCTCAGGTCGCGCTCGGGGTTGACCTCCCTGACGACGTTCTCGTAAGGCACGTCGGCGTGAGCAAAGGCCTCGAGCGTCGTTTCCCTCGTCCGCGCCACGAGCTCCCCGAAGGTGGGATCGCCCGACAGATCGAGCCGGAGCGCAAGCGGGTTGATGAAGTAGCCGACCATCGACTCGACCTCGACACGGTTGCGCCCCGCGAACGGCGTCCCGATGACGATGTCGTCCTGTCCGGAGTACCGGGAGAGCAGCACGCCGAACGTCGCGAGCAGGGAGATGAAGAGCGTCGCGTCGCCGCCGCGCGCGGCAGCTCGCAACGCCTCGCGGGTGGCAAGGTCGATCATCATGCTCATGTTGTCGCCGACCCACGAGCGGACGGGAGGGCGCGGAAAGTCGGTCGGAAGGTCCAGGCGCGACGGCGCGCGCGCCAGCTTGCGCTTCCAGTACTCGAGTTGCGCATCGGCCACTCCGCTGTCCAGCCAGCGGCGCTGCCAGACCGCGTAGTCCGCGTACTGGATGCGTAGCGGCTCGAGCGGCGACGGCAGGTCCTTGCCGAACGCCTCGTAGAGAGCCGTCAGATCCCGGTACAGGGCGCCGCGCGAGTAGCCGTCGGTGGCGACGTGGTGCATGTTGAGCATCAGGATGTGCTCGTCGTCGCCCAGGCGGATCACCGTCGGGCGCATCACCGGCCCGTTGACGAGGTCGAAGCGGAAGCGCGACTCCTCCTTGAGGATCCGCTGCGACTCGGCGTGCCTCTCGTCGGCGGACAGGCTGCGCAGATCGACGAGATTGATGTCCACCGGCCGCACTTCGCCGATCATCTGTACCGGGGTATCGCCGATCACCGAGTAGGTGGTGCGGAGGATCGAGTGCCTCTCGACCAGTGCCTCGAGCGAGCGCCGCAGCAGCTCCAGATCGAGCGGCCCCTCGAGCTGGAAGGCACCGGGTGCGTTGTAGGCGACGCCCTCGTCGAACACCTGGCTCAGCAGCCACAGGAGCTCCTGCGCGTAGGACAGCGGCGCCGGGCCGTCACCGTCTCGCGGCGGAATCGCGTTACGGCGGGCCGCGTCCATGCGACGCTCGAGCAAGCGGCGCTCGAGCAGCGCGCGCTGTGCTGCGCTCAGCTTCGCGAGCCGCTGGTCGAAGCTGGGCCGATCTCCTTCGATGGTCATCTTTTCCCTCACCCGACGCGCGGACGGCGCGACGGGCAGCGTGTTCGCCGCATGAGATCCTCTCCCCAGTAATCGTTCGTACTGGCGAATTATGGCACGTAAGAGCAGCGGTTGGTACGCCGGAGAGCCGCACGTCACTGCGGCATCGGCCCGACGACGTTCACCGGTCGGTCAGGCACGGTTATCATCTGCCGCAGCCGTCTCCGTCACGGCGTGACCTCTTGGAACGACGCATGACCACAGGATTGCTGATCGCATGAACAAACGGGTGCTCATCGCCCTCGGCGCTACGCTGGGGACGGTCGTGTTGGGCGCCGTCCACGCCCGTCTCGCATTCACCGACGACGGGCAACCGGTGTCGACAGGTCCAAGGTTCCCGACCATAGTCCACCGCGGGGCGACGCTGCCGCCGCCGGCTCGATCCGGCCCCGCCCCGCTGGTCATCGGTCTGCACGGAAGCGGAACGTCGCCGAGTGTGTTCGAGCACGTGTCCGGCCTCGACGCCGTGGCCGACGAGCACGGCTTCGTCGTCGCCTACCTATCCTCGCCCATGCCGACATCGCCGGCCTGGACGCTGACCGACATGCCGGCGAACCTCGCCTACGTCAGCTCCGAGATCAGCCGGCTGACGTCGGAGCAGAACATCGACCCCAACCGCGTGTTCGTCACCGGATTCTCGGCGGGCGCCACGATGTCGTTCTTCGTCGGCTGCCAGCTCTCCAGCCGGGTCGCCGGGATCGCGCCGGTCTCGGGGGCGATGCGCTTCACCGATCCCTGCACGCTCGCACACCCCGTGTCCGAGCTGTCGATCATCGGAACCAATGACGTGATCCCGATCAACGGCAGCGCGAGGCTGTTGTCCGCTGACGCGGTCGCCGAGCGCTGGCGAGGTATGAACTCGTGTACCAGCCAGTCGAGCTCGTCGGCGGTCGGCCCGGTCACGGCGACGGCCTGGAACACCTGCAACGACTCCAGCGGCGTCGGCCTGAACGTCGTCTCCGGGGGCACGCACCAGTGGCCCCGAGGTCAGTACAACGCCGCCGAAGCGATCTGGGCGTTCTTCGCCGCGCATCCCGGAACCCCGACGACGGCTCCGTCGGCAAGGCTTTCGTCACTGGCCGTGCGCCGCTCCGGACTCAAGCGTTCGGTGCGTGCGGTGTTCAACGTGCCCGAGACGGCGGTCGCGCTTCGAGTCACGCTGACCCGCCAGGGGCACCTCGTCGCCTCGAAAGCCCTCACGCTGGCTCGAACGCCGAATTACCCTCTGGTCCTTCAGCTTCCGGTCAAGGCTCCGGGCGGCCGCTACTCGCTCACAGTGTCGCTGGCTGACTCCTACGGGCGCCGCGCGACAGTGGTACGAACGTTCACCGTCCCGGCCCAGCCCGCCCCGAAGAACGCGAAGAGCTAACTCCGGGACCTGCACGGCTTTCGGAATGACGCGCCGGCCGAAACCATTCGTCATCTTGGCGACTCAGAGAACCGGCTCGTCATGGGTCGCAGAGATGCTCGGCAGTCATCCCGCTGTTGGCACGTACACCGAGCTCCTCGACCGTCGCGGACAAAGATACCCCGAGTCACTACGTTCCGACATCCTGTTCTTCGCTGCGTATGCTCGCCGGCGCGCTGTACGCCGGAACCCTCTCGCTCGTGCGCATCTGTTCTCGTATCTGGACGAGCTCTATTCTCCGAAGTCGGATCTCGAGGCCGTCGGCTTCAAGCTGATGTATTCGCAGGCAAGAGAGAATCCGGCGGTCCTCGCATACCTTCGTCTGCGCCGAGTGAGCGTCGTCCACCTCGTCCGCGCCAACCTGCTCGACGTCATCGTCTCGGACGAGACGGCGCGCGCCCGAGGACGCTATCACTCACCGAGCGTGGATCTCGATCCAGTGACGGTGTCGCTCGATCCCGGAGCCGTCGTCAAGCGGCTCGCCGTTCTCGACAGGCAGGTCCGCATCGTGCGCCGCGTACTGGCGGCGACTCGTATCCCGACGATCGAGGTCTCCTACGAAGATCTCGCCGCCGATTCGCGGGAGTTCGACAAAATCCTACGATTCCTGGCGGTGCGTGACTCCAGTTACGAATTGACATCCAAACTCAGAAAGCTAAACACATTGAAGAAGCCACAGATCGTTGAGAACTACCGAGAAATAGAGGGTACATTGAGCGGCACGCGCTTTGCGCGCTTCCTAGACTAGCGCGCCACGTCTCGCTCAGCAGGGTCGAGGCGGCCCAGATATTCCTCCAGCCGCTCGCTGACGAATTCGACATACGGCTCCATCATCGCTTGACGGTTGTTGTCGTGCTGGCCGGGGACGGCATGTGCCCGGATGCCGCCCTGGGCGAGCCCCCCCCAGCCGAGCTCCGGATCTTCGTAGAGGCCCTCGCCGTAAAAGACCACGAGATCTCCGGTGTATGGCTCTGGCTCGTACATGCGCTCGGCCTTTGCGTGCAGGTGCAGGAAGTACTGCTCGCGGAGGTGCTCCGGCAGCGGCCGTCCGAGCGCGAGCGCGAGCCGCGCGCGGCGCACGCCGCCAAAGACTTGCCAGTGCCAAACCAGCGCCGTGCGGAACCGACGAGGCTCTCGCAGCGCGCGCCTCAGCCGCGTGGAGAAGTCGCTTACCCGGCGCCCGAGACGTTCCCCGGTCGACAGGCGAACTGGCGTCGGGCGGTTGACGCGTCTCGAAGGCTGGTTCCCGTACCAGCCCCATTTCTTGATCCAGATCGGACTCGGACCGTTGAACATGGTGACCAGCTCGACCTTCTCGCCCTCGGCGACGAGCCGCTGGGCCAGCTCGAACGCGACGATCGTGCCGAAGCAATAGCCGGCCAGGCGCCACGGCCCGTCGGGATGCACCTGCCGCATCTCCGACAGGTAGTGCGAGGCCATCTCCTCCACCGTGGTCAGCGACGCAACGCCTCCGTAGAGACCCTTCGATTGCAGACCGTAGAACGGCTGGTCCTGGCCGAGACGGCGCGCGAGCGGCTCGAGGTGGAGGACCGTCCCGCCCCCGCCGTGGACACAGAAGATCGGCGGCCGAGAGCCGGCTGGCTGGATCGGCACCAGCGAGGTCCACCGAGACGTCGTCTCACCCGCTTCGAGCAGGCCGGCAAGCGCCTCGATCGTCGGTGCGCGGAAGATCGCGCCGAGCGGCAGGCTGTCACCCAGCTCGTGCTCGATTGCGGCGAACAGCGACGCCGCGACAATCGACGTCACGCCAAGGTCGAAGAAGTTGTCCGTCACCCCGATCGGGCTGATGCCGAGCTCGCGCTCCCAGGTGCTTGCCAGGCGCTGCTCGAGCGGAGTTCGAGGCGCGACCAGCTCGCGCTCCTCCGACCGCTCCCGCGTCGGCTCCGGAAGCGCCTTGCGATCGATCTTGCCGTTGGGCGTCAACGGAAACGCCTCGAGCGCCGTCACGGTGGAGGGCACCATGTAGGTGGGCAGCTTCTGGGCCAGGAACTGCCGGAGACCCAGCGCCGCGACCGGAATGCCGCGGAGGATCACGTACGCTGCGAGCTCCGCGCTTGCGTCATTGCCGCGCGCCACGACGACAGCGCCTCCGACCGCAGGATGGCGGCTCAGGACGGTCTCGATCTCGCCCAGCTCGATCCGGAATCCGCGCACCTTGACCTGATGGTCGATGCGCCCGATGTACTCGACGTTGCCGTCGGCTCGGTACCGCACCAGATCGCCGGTCTTGTAGAGGCGCGCCCCCGGCGTGCCGTCGAACGGGTCGGCGACGAAGCGCTCGTCCGTCAGGTCGGGACGGCCGCGGTAGCCGCGCGCCAGCCCGTCCCCGCCGATCCACAGCTCCCCGGCGACGCCGACGGGGACCGGGTTCATCGCCGGATCGAGGACGTAGAGCTTTGTGTTCGCGATCGGACGCCCGATCGTGACCTGCTCGCCCTGTGTCGCCACGCGCGAGCACGTCGACCAGATCGTCGTCTCGGTCGGCCCGTACATGTTCCACAGCTCCAGCTCGAGGCCCACCAGCGCATCTGCGAGCGACGCCGGGAGGCCCTCGCCTCCGCACAGCCCCTTCAACCCCGCGCCGCCGGTCCACCCGGCGTCGACCAGCATCCGCCACGTCGTCGGCGTCGCCTGCATGACCGTCGCCCCGCTCGTCTCGAGGAGCGCGATCAGCGCCCGCGGGTCCGAGGTCGTCTCGGCCGGAGCGACCACCACCCGGGCGCCCGTGACCAGCGGCAGGTAGAGCTCGAGGCCCGCAATGTCGAACGACAGCGTGGTCACGGCAACGAGGACGTCTCCCGCCGTCAAGCCGGGACGTTCGCGCATCGTCGTCAAGAAGTTCACGAGCGCGCGATGGGGAATCTGCACGCCCTTCGGCAGTCCCGTCGAGCCCGACGTGTAGATGACATACGCGAGTTGCTCCGGATTCGCGTCGACGCCGCAGGGATCCGTCGAGAGCGCCGCGATCGCAGGCCAATCGCCGTCGAGGCACACCACCTTCGCGTCGCCGACGGGCAGCCCGGGGCGCAACCGCTCCTCGGTGACGACCACGGGCGCCTCCGAGCTCTCGAGCATGTACGCCTGGCGATCCGCCGGATACGCCGGGTCGATCGGCACGTACGCGCCCCCCGCCTTCAGGATCCCCAGCAGTCCCACGAGCATCTCGGCCGAGCGCTCAACGCAGATCCCGACCAGGACCTCGGGCCCGACCCCGAGCGACGCGAGGTGACGCGCCAGCTGATTCGCCCGCGCGTCGAGCTCCCCATACGTCAACTGCCGATCGCGGAACTCGACCGCTACGGCATCGGGAGTACGCCGCGCCTGCTCCTCGAACAGCTCGTGCATGCAGCGCTCCGGAAACGGCACCGCCGTCTCGTTCCACTCGACCAGCAGCCGTTGCAACTCCGGCTCGGTCAGCATCGGCAGGCTTCGAACTGATGCGTCTGGCCGAGTCGCGGCAGCAGCGAGGAGTGTACGCAGATGCCCGACGAACAGCTCGTCGGAGATCGCGGCGAGCCCGTCCGCGCCGTTGCGGTGGAGGGCGAGACGCAGGTTGTCGCCGTCCCCGACTGCGACCAGCCACGGCGGGTGAGACGAGTCGCCGGGCGGATTCTGACCGAGCGCAACGACCGCGTCGAGCGAGGAGAGCTGCTCGTGCCGGTCGGCGACGCTCAGCGCGCGCTCGACCCCGGACAGCAGCTCCTTGAAGGTGTGGTCGCCCGCGAGCGTGAGCGCGACCGCAACCGGCTCGGTGCCCTCGTCGGCCGCGTAGCCGACGACGAGCTCCGACCTGTCGGTATACCGCGCAAGGAGCGCGCAGACGGCTGTCACAAGCGAAGGCCCGAGCGGCTGCCCGGCGGTCACGAGCCCGATTGAGCTCTCGCTCGGCGTGCTCATCCTTCCGGTACCCCTGCTTCGGCGAGCATCTGCGCGAGCTCATCGCCGCCGGCATCAGCCAAGAGCTCTGCGGTCACCGCCTCCGCGAGCTGGCGGATCGTCGAGCGGTCGAACAACTGTGCCAGAGGGAGCGTCAGGCCGAGCGTGTCTTGAAGCCGTGCGAACATCTTTACGGCCAGCAGCGAGTGACCGCCGAGATCGAAGAAGTCATCGTCGATCCCGACGCGGTCGACCCCGAGCACCTCACGCCAGATCGACGCGAGTGCCTCCTCCACCGGGCTCTCCGGCATGACGTACGGGGCCCGCAGATCCGGTCTCGCGCCTTCGGGGGGCGGGAGCGCGCCGCGGTCGAGCTTGCCGTTCGGTGTCACCGGAAGCGATCCCAGCTGCACGAACACCGAGGGGACCATGAAGGCCGGAAGCTTCGTCTTGAGCAATTTGCGCAGCTCGTCGACCTCCAGCGGGTGATCGGCGGTGGGCACGACGTACGCAACGAGCCGGCGGTCTCCTGGAACGTCCTCGCGCACCGCGGCAACTGCGCCGGCAACGGCCGGATGTCCGTCCAGCAGTGCCTCGATCTCCTCGAGCTCGATCCGGAAGCCGCGCAGCTTGACCTGCTGGTCGATGCGCCCGAGGAACTCGAGCGTTCCGCCCTCCCGCCAGCGCACGAGGTCGCCGGTGCGATACAGACGCTCTCTGCGCGCAACCCCGAACGGGTCCTCGACGAACTTCTCGGCAGTCAGCGCGGAGCGCTCGTGATATCCGCGGGCCACCCCGTCCCCGCCGATGAAGAGCTCGCCGGGCACGCCGATCGGCACCGGCTGGCGGTGCTGGTCCAGCACGTAGAAGCGCGTATTGGCTATCGGACCGCCGAGCGGCGGCGGGCCCTCGCGCCGCTCCAGCTCGAGCACGGACGACCACACGGTGGTCTCCGTCGGCCCGTACATGTGCCACAACGACGCTCCGCGCGCGAGGAGCCCGTCGGCGAGTCCCCGGGGTAGCGCTTCGCCGCCGCACACGACCTTCAGCGAGTCTGCTCCTTTCCACCCGGCATCGACGAGCATCTGCCAGGTCGTCGGCGTGGCCTGGACGAACGTTGTCCCCGTCCGCGCCAGCCAGTCGGCCAGCTCGACACCGTCGAGGGTCGCCTCCCGGGGCACGATCGCGAGCCTCGCGCCCATCGTCAGCGGCAGGTACCAGTCGGGCACCGAGAGATCGAATGCAGGCGTCGTCAGGCTGGCCACCACATCGTGCGAGGCCAGTCCCGGTCGCTCGCGCATGTAGGAGATCAGGTTGGCGACCGAGCGGTGCCTGATCTCGACACCTTTCGGCTGGCCGGTCGAACCGGAGGTGTAGATGACGTATGCCAGCTGCTCCGGATCGGCCGCGACCCCGAGTGGCGCGTCGTCCTGCTCGGCGAGCAGCGCACGGTCGCGGTCGAGACACAGGACCTGCACGCCGCGCGGATCGATCACTCCGACGTACCGCTCCTGCGTCAGCAGCACCGCCGCCTGCGCGTCGGCCAGCATGAACTCCTGTCGCTGCGGCGGGTAGGTCGGCTCGATCGGCACATAGGCGGCGCCGGCCTTGAGCACGCCGAGCATCGCCACGAGCAGATCCACCGAGCGGTCGAGACAGATCCCGACGAGACTCCCCGTCTGCACCCCCAGGTCCCGGAGCCGACGGGCAAGCTGATTCGAGCGACGGTCGAGGTCGCCGTAGGAGATCCGCTCGTCGCCCGAGGCAACCGCGATCGCCTCGGGCGTCCGCGCTGCCTGCTCGGCGACCAGCTCGTGCAGGCAACGCCGGTCATAGCCGGTCGAGGTCGAGTTCCACTCGACGAGCATCTCCTGGCGCTCGGGCGCAGTCAGCAGAGGAAGCTCGGAGAGTCGCCGGTCCGGATCGCGCGCAACCTGGGCCAGCAACGTCTCGAAATGCCCGATCAGACGCTCGATCGTGCTCGGCTCGAACAGATCGGTCGTGTACTCGACGTGGGCGTGGAGCCCGCCCTCGAGCCGTTCCCGCAGAACGATCGAGAGGTCGAACCGCGACCACTCCCACCCCGGAACGGGTAGCTGCTCGAGGAGCGCACCAGCGATCGAAGGCGGCGCCGGCGGCGCGACGTCGAAGCCGAGCAGCACCTGGAAGATCGGCGAGTGGCTCTGCGCACGCTCGGGGTTCAAAGCCTCGACGAGCTTCTCGAACGGAAGATCCTGGTATGCCTGCGCTTCGAGCGTGGTCGCCTTCACCCGGTTCAGCAGCTCGGCAAACGTGGGGTCTCCGGAAAGATCGGTGCGCAGCGCGAGAGTGTTGCTGAAGTAACCGAGCAGCGACGTCAGCTCTTCGTGGTGGCGACCGGACACCGGAGTGCCGACGACGATGTCCTCCGCGCCCGTGTACCGGTGCAGCAGCGTCTTGAACGCAGCCAGCAGCACCATGAACAGCGACGTCTTCCGACTGCGCGCAAGCTCCCGCAAGGGCTCGACCAGCTCGGGCCCGAAGTCGAACTCCCACAGCCGGCCCCGGTAGCTCTGAGCGCCCGGTCGTGGCCGGTCCGCCGGCAGCTCGAGCCGGGCCGGCGCGCCCGCGAGCTGCCCCGTCCAGTACTCGAGCAGCTCGTCGAGGTGGCTGCCGGCCAGCTGCTCGCGCTGCCACTGCGCGAAGTCGGCGTACTGGATCGGCAGCTCCGGCAGCTCTGGCTCGATGCCGCTGCCGACCGCGCGGTAGAGCTGATCGAGCTCGGCGAACAGGATCCTGCTCGACTGGTGGTCCGAGGCCGCGTGGTGGAAGACGACGAGCAGCAGGTCCTGTCCGCGGTCGAGATGCACGAGCCCGGCGCGCAGCAGCACGTCACCCCCCAGATCGAATGGCCGCCCCGCGAGCTCGCCGAGGATCCGATCCGCCTCGGCGCGGCGGCCCTCCTCCGGCTGCGAGCGCAGGTCGGCGACGGCCAGCTCGATCTCGCCGTGCGGCAGGACCTCCTGGGCCGGCTCGCCGTCGATCAGCCTGATCGACGTCCGCAGGATCTCGTGACGCACGACAATCGCATTGAACGCTGCTCTCAGCCGCTCGGCGTCGAGCGTGGCGCCGACGCGCACCAGGGTCGGCACGTTGTACACCGCCAATCCGGGCGTGATCCGATCCAGCAGGAACAGCCGCTCCTGCGGGCTCGACAGCGGGCACGGACCGACGCTGGTCCGCCTTGGAATCGTCTCGATCACCTCTGCCTCTCCCATCAGCTCGACCCTTCCAGGAGCAGCCGCCCGGGCTCCTCGCTGGACGTAGACCCATGATAGCGGGCACTTGTAGCACGACGAGACCGATTGCTCCAGCCGGTCGGACCTCCTGCTCGGTTCGGAAACGGACCCGGAACGGCAGAGACATCCCTCGTTCTGAGGCTTCTCGCGGGCGAGCGCCTGTCCGATCTCTGAACCATGACTATCTACACACACAGAAGGGCTGCCTTCGCCGCAGCCGCTTTTCTCGCCGCATCAGGATTCGCTGCCAGCCTGCTCGTGCAGCCCGGCGCTGCCGGTCAAGACCGCAGGGCCGAGAAGCCAAAGCCGGCCACGATCGGCTCCGGAGCGATCTCGCTTCGGTCGGCGTCGAGCGCGTCGAACAACGTGGCGGCGACGCTGGTCGTGCCGAAGCCTGCCGCGGTCGCCTCCGGAGACGTGCTGCTCGCCCAGGTCACCTACAACTCAACGGGGGCGATTACCGGCCCGGCCAGCTGGTCGCAGGTGCGCAGCGACGTGAACGCGAGCTACCTGCGCCAGTCGCTGTTCGTACACGTGGCCGGGGCGAGCGAGCCGGCCAGCTACACCTGGACACTCGGCGCCGCCCACGGCGCGGTCGGCGCGATCCTCGCCTACACCGGCGTCGACACGTCGAGCCCGATGGACGCCTCCAGCGGCGGGACGAGCCATTCCACGTCGGTGAGCGCACCCTCGGTGACGACGACGGCCGCGGGCGAGAAGCTGGTCGGCTTCTTCGGCGCGAAGGGGCCGGTGACCTTCACCCCGCCCGCGAGCATGAGCGAGCAGACGGAGGTGTCGTTCACGGCCATCAGCGGCGAGAAGCTGTCAGACGAGTCGGCGGACGCGGCGCTCGCCGCCGCCGGCGCGACCGGAACCCGCGCCGCCACCGCCAGCACGACCGTCTACGCCATCGGCCAACTCGTCGCCCTCCGACCCGGGTCGGGGACAACAACCACGACGACGACAACAACCACGACGACCCAGCCGACCACGACCTCGACGACTTCGACCGCGACGACGACCACGACCCCGGCGCCGTCCGGGCTGACCTTCGACGGGGGTCTCGAGACAGGTTCGTACCGACCGTGGAACGTACCGCAGTGCCACAACGGCTCGAATCCCGTGGACACGTCGCAACAACATTTCGGTACGTACACCGTCGACACGCAAACGGTCGGACAGAGCAAGTACAGCCTCCGTTTCGATCTTCCTGCGTGGTCAGGCGGTCGCACTCGCTGCCAGGTGATCACGAAGCGCCCGCTCGGCGTCGGCAGCGACGACTACTACAGCTTGATGTTCTACCTGCCGGTGGGGTTCAGCCCCGGAACGGTGGCGTCTTACGCCGGACTGCAGATCGCGGAGCTGAACTACGAGGGCCTGTGCAACGGTAACGCGAATCTGGCGCTTGAAGCGTACTCTGATCACGTGACCGTTGTTCTGGCGACCGGCACCTCATCTGCGGCGTCCCCCTACTGTCAGTTCCGCTCCTGGGCCGACGTCCCGGTAGGCTCGAAGACTGGCCCGAACCTGCCGCCCCTCTATGCCGTACCGAGGCCAATGCAGCTCGGCGTCTGGCACGAGCTCCTCATCCACGTTCACTGGGCGGCAGACTCGACTGGGCAGATCGACGTGTGGCATCGCCTCAAGGGCCAAGCCAACTGGACGCAGACCGCTCACCTCTCCGGGTATCCGACCCTGCAGGTACGGCCAGACGGCTCGATGCCAACTACGACCCTGGACGATATCCAGGCCTACCGCCTCGCCTCGACGACGCCGACAACCGTGTGGCTCGACGGCTTCAGCCGCTCAGCGTCCTCTGGTCCTGCAGCCGCCAACCTTCCGTGATCTCAAGGTAGAGCGGCCTTAGGTCGGGCGATCGGCAGTCACCTGCCGATCGCCCGCGGGCTTCGGTGCTGCTGTGGGTCGAGCGTGTGCGCCGCAGCCTTCCTGCACATGCGAACAGCTCGCGACGGGTGTCTCTCAGCGGTCGCCCAACGATGATGTTCCACTGGCATGGTTCGTGCGGCGCACGGCAATGAGCGACTTCGTCAATCCAAGCGTCAATGCTGCAGAGCGTTCGCGGACGATGTCCGCACCCGGAAACAGTCTCCGCATGTCGCGTGCGCTCAAGAGGTTGAAGTCTGAGCGCGTCGTCTTCGGCCAGCCAGCCCGACGGAGCAGAGGCAGGATGAGCCCGACGAGGACACGACGAGGAAGGAACTGCACCCCAGGAAGCCAGATATGAGCCTCGATCGGAAACCAGCGGTTCGGCGTCTGAACGAAATACTGACGTCCCACCCGCTGTATCTCGTTTGCGAACGCCGTCTGCTGCTTCCAGGCCTCCTTCCTGAACTGTCGCCCGCTTCGACATGCGAAGGCCCATGGCTTGGGGCCGGTGACGTGCTCGATGACTGATGAACAGAAGACAATGTCAAACGACTCGTCGTCGAACGGCAGCCCCCCGCTTTCGGCGAGGAGTACCGTCTCGAAACCTCTCTCTGCCGCCCGCGGAAGATCCCGCGCCGAGATGTCGGCCACGGTGACGCGGTGGCCTGGACCGAGGATGGACGCGATGTGGCTCCCGTCGCCGCCGCCGAGGTCGAGAATGTGGTCGGTGGTCGCGGGCCTCAGCATCGACACCAACAGCTCCCCACGGCGGCGGCGGGCGGTAGCGCGGTAACGCTCGGCGATGCCTTCGATCCCAAGCAACGGCGTAAGCGTTGCCACATCCAGGGCTCGTGTCAACAGCGATGCGCCGCACTACGACGCAGTCCAACTGTGGGCTTGCGAACGGTGTACTCTCGATCCCGAGGCCCGACCCAAGCCCGCGCTTTCTCGAGGAGACCGCCCTGAGCTCTGTCGACGACCGCCCTTCCGGAGCTGTGCGGAATGTCGAACGACCCGAGGCCGGAGTGGTGGTCATCGGCATGCATCGAAGCGGCACGTCTGCGGTCACCCCCACGGTCCATTGGCTCGGCGTTCCGACCTGCGTGGCGGCAGACCTCGTGCCTGGCTCGCGCGGGAATCCTGGTGGGCACTGGGAGAGCAGGACTGTGATCCGGATCAACGACGGCCTTCTGCGCTCCGCGGGAGGAACATGGTGGTGCCCGCCGGCTGTCGTGGAAGGACGTTGGGCGTCACGAGCAGCGCCGGCAACGGCGAGGTCCGCCCGCGCTGCGTTCTACGTGACGCATCCGACGCGGCAATGGGTGACGAAGGACCCGCGGCTAGCGCTTACGTTCCCATTCTGGAGGACGATCCTGAGGCGTGATCTAGTCGTGCTGCTCGTGCTCCGGGACCCGCTCGAGATCGCCGGCTCTCTTCAGCGGCGGAACGGCTTCCCGCTCAGGCTGGGTCTGGCGCTCTGGGAACGCTACATGCATCATGCGATCCCAGCGCTCGCCGGCCTCCCCGTCCTGGTCGTGCGCTACGAGGAGTTTCTCAGAGATACGCCGAGCTGGAGCGAAGAGGCATCCGCATTCCTGAGCCGACACGGGATCGATGTCGAGCAGCCCGAAACGTCTCCGGCGTTTGTCGAACCGGAGCTACGCCACGAGGTGCGTGCACGTGGTGACCTCGCCTTGGAGCCCGCGGCCTCCGACGCGCAGCGCGAGCTGGCCTCGCTTCTCGAGCATATCGGCTCGATGGACAGATTCGAGTCCACACCGCTGCCGCAAGAGAGCGCCAGCACCGCCGCGATGTTCTCGCGCCTCCGGAGGCGGTTCGGCCTGTCGCGGGCCTGGCGATGGCGCCGTGCGCTTCTCCGCGACCGAAGCCACTTGCGCGTCCGCGAATGCGACCTCGGCCGGCCCAGGACGCCTCGGACTTGATGGACTCGAGCGGGCTGATCGAGGTGTGGCATCGGCGGAGGGCTCAGTTCGCCTGGACGCAGACGGCCACCCTCTCGGGCTACCCGACCGTGCAGGTGAACGCCAACGGCAGCTACCCGACCACGGTTCTCGACAAGATGGGCGCCGACGGCGGAACGTCTTCGCGCTGACCTCGGTGTGGGGCCATGGGTACAGCAGGTCGTCGTCGTCCGGCGCCTCCACCTCGGTCGTCCCCTAGAATGAACTGATCCCGAGTGCTCCTGGGCTGCAGGCTTCGACAGTAGACGGCGCCCGCTTGAGGGTGGCGTCGATGTTCGGCTCGGCCTCATCTCGACAACCCTTCCGGGCCGCCGCCGGCTTCCGCGTCGGACATCAGCTCAATCATGGACGGCGATTGCCGCGACCGAGACGCACCGCTCCAGACCAACGTCCATCTGCACGCCTTCGGAAAACGAGACCTCGTAGGAGGACCCGGAGGCCGGACTTCGAAGCGCCCTGAGGTATGAACATCAGGTCACATGGGAAGATTGCCTCTGCCGCAGCCGCTCTTCTTGCGGTGTCTGGATTCGCAGCCGGCCTGCTCACGCAGTCCGGCGCTGCCAGCCAAGAGAACACGACCGAGTCGACGACGACCACGCCGACCCCGGCGCCGTCCGGGTTGATCTTCGACGGGGGCCTCGACACAGGTTCGTACAAACCGTGGATCGCACCGCAGTGCCACAACGGCTCGAATCCCGTGGACACGTCGCAACAACATTTCGGTACCTACACCGTCGACACGCAAACGGTCGGACAGGGCACGTACAGCCTCCGTTTGGATCTTCCTGCTTGGTCAGGCGGTCGCACTCGCTGCCAGGTGATCACGCCTCGCCCGCTCGGCGTCGGCAGCGACGACTACTACAGCTTGATGTTCTACCTGCCTGTGGGGTTCAATCCCGGAACGGTGGCGTCTTACGCCGGGCTGCAGATCGCGGAGCTGAACTACGAGGGCCTGTGCAACGGAACCGCGAATCTGTCGCTGCAAGCGCACTCCAGTCACGTGACCCTTGTTCTGGCGACCGGCACCGCAACCTCGGTGTACCCCTACTGTCAGTACCGCTCCAATGCCGACGCCAAGGGGGGCCCGAACCTGCCGCCGCTCTATGCCGTACCGAGGCCGATGCAGCTCGGCGTCTGGCACGAGCTCCTCATCCACGTCCACTGGGCGGCAGACTCGACTGGGCAGGTCGACGTGTGGCATCGCCTCAAGGGCCGACCTAACTGGAGACGGACCGCACACCTCTTCGGATATCCGACCCTGCAGGTACGTCCAGACGGCTCGATGCCAGCTGCGACCCTGGACGATATCCAGGCCTACCGCCTCGCCTCGACGGCGCCGACAACCGTGTGGCTCGACGCCTTCAGCCGCTCAGCGTCCTCTGGTCCTGCAGCCGCCAACCTTCCGTGATTGCTCGACGGTTTCAGCAGGTCGCATTCCTTCCTTCCCCGCCTCCGCGTCAATCCTCCCCTGAGGCAGTCTCTGGGGCTTCTCCGAGGGATGATCGTAGAGCAGCACGGGCGCCGGGGCAGTACGCAGATGACGTCCCGGCGCCCGTGCCCCGGGCGTGACCGAGAACGAGCGCCTCGATCTGCTCGATCTGCCGGCGCTTGCGCGTCGCTCGGCCTCGGAGCCCCGGAAACGGTCTCAAACCTCCCAGCAGCCGGCGCTGGAGCCGAAACGTGCGGAGCACCCTCGCGGCGCCCAGCGAGGCCACCCGATCGCCTTCCCAGAGCGAGAGATACTCGAGCGTTCCGAGGATCGACCAGGCCAGCGGCGCAACGCGTAGCGAGTCGGCCGACGCCGACGATGCGCTTCCCGAATGATGGCCGACGACGCTGTCTGTCAGGCGCACGCCCAGACCGCGGTGGCGGTAGCGGCGCGAGAGGTCCAGATCCTCCCCGTAGAGGAAGTAGCGCGGATCGAAGCCTCCGACCGCGAGGAACTCCTCTCTGCGGACGAAGAGCAGCGCTGCGGCGGCCCAGGCATTTCCGGTCGAGCGGGTTGGTCGCGGAGGCCGCTGGAGCTCGCGAGGCCGCAGGGCGGACCACGCCTGGCCGAGGACCGCCCGCGACCACCGGCGATACGGGAAGATCTGGTGTCGCGCCGTGCCGCCGGGAAGGCGCGACAGGAGCGGAACGAGCAGGCCGAGCTGCGGTTGGGTCAAGGCCTCCTCGAGCTCCCGGCGATTCGCCCGGGAGATCGTCACGTCCGGATTGACGAACATCACCGTGTCGCATCCGGCCCGCGCCACTCCGAGGTTGCACGCGCGCCCGAAGCCGAGATTCGTACCGGCCTCGATCACGACCGCATCGGGTGCGGCTCGTCGTAGCGTCTCGACCGTCCCGTCGCCGGATGCATTGTCCACGACGATGATCTCGGCAGGATGCAGCTGCTCCGCGACACTCGCCAGGCATCGCTCCACACAGTGGGACGAGTTGTAGGTCACGATGACCGCGGAGACGCCGAGCGTCGTGCCGGCTGGACGATCGATGCCGACCTCCTCTCCGAGCAGGCCGGATTCCGTCGTCACGACTCTCTCCCGCCCTGCAGCTCGACCGGCCGGGAACGCGGAGCACGGCCGACGGCAACCGATGCCGCGATCGCAAGCAGGCACGCGGAGAGCTCGAGGCCGCTGAGGGTGAAGAGGTCGATCAGGGTGATCGAGCTGGCGACGACAGAGACGATCCAGATCGACGCTCCGAGCCGGAGCCACTCGTCGCCCGGCCCCCTCGACCCGGGAAGCGGCGAGGCCCGTACCAGGGCTCTGAGTACTAGCAGCAGCGGCAGATAGAGGAGGATTGCGCCGACGGCCCCCATCACCATCAGCACGTTCAGCACGCCGACGTCGCCGTTCCTGATCGATCCGTTCGGCAGGGACGTGTAGTAGTGGGCGTCCGGATGGATGAAACCGAGACCGACGAGCCAGTTCTGCCCCAGGAGGCTGAGCATCTCGTTGGCGAGGTCGACGCGGGTCTGGACCGTTCCGCTCGTGCTGCTGAAGTCGCTGAACCCCGCGAGCGCGCGCGTCGAGGCCGTCGAGAGGACATGCCGCTCGCGGGCGGAGACCGCGGCGCCAAGGCTCAGTAGACAGATAGCGACAAGCGGAACGACGACCAGTTGCCGCCTCACTGCGCCGCGAATCGGGCCGCGCCGGAACCACCAGAGAGCTCCTGCCGCGACGAAGCCGACCGCGAGGCCGAAATAGGCGGCCCGTGTGAGCTGGAGCAGCATCGCAACTCCGAAGAGAAGCGCGGGCACGGCAGCCGCGCGTCGAAGACGCGGAGTGCGAGCCAGGATGAGCGCCCCGCACGACAGGGCGAACGCCGCCCGGATCAAGCCGTTCATCGGCGAGTAGACGCGCGTCGTTCCCTCCACCACGTTCAGGAGATGCGCGTGGAGGATGAAACCGACCGGGGCGTGCGCACCCGACTTTGCGATTTCCGCGAGCGCAAAGACCGCGCCACCGGCCCCGAGCGTCCAGAACACCTGCCGCCGCAGCCGCGGATACGTGACGAAGACGTCGCAGAGCAGCGGCAGCGTCAGCGCGAAGAACAGGAAGTCGCGCGAGAACCTCGCAGCGAGGATCGTCGGAACTCCGTCGAAAGCCGCAGTCCTCGCCCAGGTCACGATCCACCAGCCGGCGAGCGAGAACGACGTCACGTAGAGCATGCGCTGCAACGACGAGCGCGGTGCCACCTTCCCGGAGGCGACGACGTAGAGCGAGCCGACGAGGATCCCGACGGCGAACAGGTCCTGGAGGCGTGAGATGAAGATGCCTCTCGGGTTGACGTCCACGCCGGGGATCCCGTTCAGCTCCACCAGGACCGCCACACCGAGCATGACCCCGAAGGCGCGCCTCTGGAGCGCAACCGCCGCACCGGCGGCGACGGCCGCCGCGGCAATCGCCCTCAGGCCGTACCTCGTCTCGAGCCAGCCGGCCGCCGCCACGGCGAGCAGGCCGAGGACGCGGGCGACCCCGGTCGAGAATCGGAGCGCCGGCGAACGGAGGGTCCGAGGCATGCCAACCGGGTCGGTCGTCACCACGGCGGCTCCCCGGCGAACAGGCTGAGATACCGAGCCGCCGACCCTTCGATCCCGAAGCAGCGACGGGAGCGCTCCCCTGCTGCCGTCGCGTGGCGGCGGCGTAGGTCGGGGTCGGTCGCGTACGCACGGATCGCACCCGCCAGGGCGGCCGGATCGCCCGGCGAGACGATCGTTCCTGCCTCCCCGTCGGTGAGGACTTCGGGGATGCCGCCGTTCCTCGTGGCAACGACGGGCACACCACACGCCATCGCCTCCAGAGTCGTCATCGAGAAGGACTCCACGAACTCTGATGAAGGCACGACGGCGAGGTCGCATGCCCGCCAGAAGTCCGGCATGGCCTGGATCGAGCCCCGAAAGGACACCGTCTCGCCGACACCCAGATGCTCGGCGAGCCCGACGAGTGCATGCCGCTCGGGTCCGTCGCCCGCAATCTCGACGTGCAGCTTCAGGTCTCGGAGCAGAGCGACGGCCAGGAGCAGGTGATCGATACCCTTGCCTGCCACCAGGCGCGCGGCCGCGCCGATCCGCAACAAGTCCGATCGGTCTCTGACGTCCTTCCCGTCAGGGTTGAAAACGCCGTTGTCGATTCCGTTGTAGATCCGGCAGACCTGGCGGGCGTGTGGATGCCGGCGGATCTCGTCGACCATGAAGTCCGATACGCCGACGTCGACCGCTCGGAAGGGCGCGCCGCTCGACCGTTCGAGCCGATCTCTGAGCCGGCGCGCAGGCGAGAGATAGCGCGCGGCCAGGAGCTTGCCGTGCTCGACGCCGACGATCCGGCCCTTGTACCCTCCCACACGGAGCGCAGCCGCGAGATAGCTGTCGTCGACGAGCAACGCCCCGTCCGGCCCCGCGGCGGAAACGGCCCGTGCAAGCCGACGCGGATGCACCAGTGCGCCTCGACCTCTCGACAGGCCCACGGAGACGTGGGGAACGCCGTCGCGCTCCAGGCGCTCCGCAAGCGGCATTCCGTCGGTCACGAAGACGACCGACGCTTCGATCCCCCACTTCCGCCACTCGTGCGCGAGCATCGCGTTGAACGCCTCGGCGCCGCCGAGGTCGCCGGTCCAGAGCGCGATTGCGAGCCTCAGGCCCTTTGCCTTCGCGCTGAGGTCATCCGACACAGCCGACACGATCGCCCTGCCGAGAGAGCGCTAGTAGGCGTTCCGGGTCCGGAGCAGAGCGGGAAGCGTGCGGCAGACGAGCGCGATGTCTCCCCACAGCGACCAACTCGTCACGTAGAGGTAATCGAGCCTCGTCATCTCCTCGAAGGGAATGTCGCTCCTCCCGAGCACCTGCCACAGACCGGTGATACCAGGCTTCAGCGCGAGACGCGTGCGTCTCCAGTCGACCACATGCTCGCTCTCGTCGAGGACGAGGGGCCGCGGACCGACGAGCGACATCTGTCCGGCAAGAACGTTGACGAGCTGCGGAATCTCGTCGAGCGAGTAGCGGCGAAGGACACGTCCGATGGCGGTGATCCGCGGGTCGTCCGCTGCCTTGAACATCCGGGCGTCTTCGCCTGCGAGCAAGTGCTGGTTCAGGTGCTGGATCTGAGCCTTGTGCACCTCCGCATCGGCATGCATCGTCCTGAACTTGAGAATTCGGAACGTCTTCCCGCCGAACCCCGTGCGCAGCTGCCGGAAGAAAACGGGCCCGGGGGAGTCGAGCTTGATCAGGACGCCGATGACCACGAAGAGGGGGAGGAGAAAGAGCAATGCCGTTCCTGCGATCGCCTTGTCCAGAAGGGCCTTGAGCAGGCGCGACGAGCGCGCAAGGCGCATCGGCGGCAGCCCCATGAGAGAGATGCCCTCGAGCGCATGAATCCCCACCCGGGAGCCGAAGAGCTCGAAGAAACGCGGCACGATGTCGACCTGCACGTCGAAGTCCTTGAGCGACCGGATCAGATCGAGCATCTGCCCGTGCGAGTCCAGCGAGAAGGCGATGATCACCCGCTCGACGTCGAACAGCCGGATCAGAGCCGGCAGCCGATCGGGCCCTCCGAGCATCGGGACGCTTGTCGCCGGCCCACACAACTCTCGCGGCTCCGAATCGACGAAGCCGACGAGATTGAGCCCGTACTCAGGGTGATTCAGGAGCTTCTTCGCGACGAGCTGCCCGATGTGGCCCGCGCCGAGGATCACCGTGTTCTGGATGTAGTTGACCCGGCGACGGCAGATCGAGCGGGCGATCGCGCGGCCTGCGACGACGAATGCGACGGCGGTTGCCCAGAAGACGAGCAGCCTCGGGAGCGGCGGCGGTCCGAACCCCGTCAGGTACGTCCCAACCCAGAAGAGCCACGTGCAGACCGTGATCATGTGGAACACACCCGCGAACTCGTCGGTCCCCGAGTGATCCGTTCGTTCTTCGTCTCGTTCGTACAGCCGGTGACCCTTCGCCGCGACGATCCAGAACGGCAATGAGCCGACGAAGATCGCGAACTGTGCGAGCCGGTCGAATGGCTCGTTCACTCCAGGTCTCGTGACCAGTTCCGCGAGCGTCATCGCCAGGAGCAAACCGATGATGTCCGCCGCCAGAAGAGCCCGACGGACAAGCCACCCACGACTCTTCACGACTGCAGTGCGCCGGCGCCGATCGAGGATCTCCAGCGTCCTCGGCTCGATTGTCAGCGCCAGCCTGTCGTGCAGCTCGAGCCCATCCACAAAGGACGCGTGCTTGGGCTCCAGTCTCCGCTGGCCGGCTGCCCTCGATACGGCGTCGCCGGCGAGGGCTTGCGGTCCAGTCGTCACGCCAGATCACCCGCTTTCACCCGCGCGGTCCCACGCTCGTCGTCCGAGCCGGCCGTGGGAACGACGGTCGCCGGGGCGCCGTACCCGTACTCGTACCCGTAGGCCACGCCGCCACTGGTCCCCGTGGCCACGAAACCCAGAGCGTGCGCCGGCGTCATTGCGAGCAGGCGCGCGAGCTCCTGGAGCATCGGACGCCGAACGACGTTGATCCGCGTGACGACGACAATGCCGTCCACCTTGCGGCTCAAGGTCATCGCGTCACCGACCCGCAGCACCGGCGGAGCGTCGATGAGCACGACATCCGCTCGCTTGGCCGCGAGCTCGAGGACGCCGGTCAAGGCCTGCGAGGCGCAGAACGCCCCTCGGTCCGGCGGGAGCGCTCCCGCCGGCAGCACCTCGAAGGTCCCGTAGCCGGTGCCGCTGGAAGAGCGATTGACGTATCCGTCGCCGCCTCCGTTCTTCTGAGGCAGGGGGTCGGAGAGAGGAATTCGCACAAGTGCCTCGCCCAGCGCGACGCGTCCCAGCGCAACGTCCGTCACACCCGGGCCGGACAGCCCGAACAGCCTGTCGAGGCTCGGGCGACGCAGATCGAGATCGACCAGGATCACGCGTTGCCCCGACCGGGCCAGCGCCATCGCCCCGTTCGCGATCGTGATGGTCTTTCCCTCGTCCTCGACCGCGCTCGTCACCATGATCGTCCGGATCTCGCGATCCAGCCTGACGAACTCGAGATTCGTCCGGAACATCCGGAACGGCTCGGCTTGCGCCCCGTCCGGCTCCTCCATCATCACGAGCCGGCTCCCCGAACGAAATCGTCTGCTCGGGACCGGCACGCGGGCGAGCAGCGGCAGCCCGCGCAGGTACTTCCCGATGCCTTCCACATCCCGCACCCGCGTGTCGAGCGTCTCCCGGAGGTACGCGACTCCCAACCCGAGGATCAGCCCGAAAACGACCGCCAGGATCGCATCCCTCTTCCTCCGCGGCTCGATCTGCGCCGCGCCGCCCGCCAGCTGGATCACGGACGCGTTCGAGGTCTGAAGCGCCATCATCGTCGCGAGCGTCTGATTCTGTTGCGCCAGCTCGTTGTGCAGCTGCGTGCGTCCGCCACCCCTCGCCTCGAGTCGTTTCAGCGCAACGGCGAGGTTGTGACGCGCGAGCGTGATCGACGCGGTGTCCAGCTCGCGGCGGTAGACGGTGTACTGCGTTGCGTACTCGTTCACGAGGCGCCTCGCCAAGGCCGGGTCACGGTTCCTCACCCTGAAGATGAGCACGTCCTCGTTCCGGCTTGGTGTAACCCCGGACTGGGAGAGGAGCCCCCCGGGTGTCAGACCCGTTCCAGGGACCTTGGCGAGCACACGCCTCGCGACAGCCGTCGTCTGGGCCACGCCCGCCTGCGTCTGCGCATTCCGGTCCGGTTGTTGCTGCACGCTCGATCCCGACGTCCCCGTTAGCTGGTTGGCGAGGTTCTGCCAGCTCAGCAGGACCAGCGCCGACGCCTGATACCGCTTCGGCTGGCGAACCGAGACCGCGACGGCAACAGCCGACACGAGGACGAGCGTCCCCAGAACGGTCCACTTCCGGCGTCGAAGCACCGCGAGCACATCCCGCAGTGTCGAACCCCCTTCCACGTGCGCCTCTCCTGGCACTCCCATTCTCCCCTAGCTAGTCGCGGTTCTCCCTCGGTGCGACTTGTCGGTAATTGGATGATAGGCAGATTCGTCCATGGTGCAAGTGGGACATGGCCGTCTCGCCCGACACGTCACTCAGGCGGCGCTCCGGGCCCTGTCGATGAACGCAGAGATCTGGGCGATGGATCCGAAGTTCGCCGCGACGACGTCCTCGTCGCGAACCTGGATTCCGAACTCCTCCTCGAGCCTGCCGACCAGGCGGAGGAGGCCGAGCGAATCGATGACGCGGTCTGCGATCAACGGCAGATCGTCGGTGAGCTCCTCAGGCTTCCCGTCCCAGCGCACATCCTCGACGAGGATGCCGCGGATTCGCCGGCGCAGAGAATCTGAGTCCGCAGCGCTCAGGATGCCAGCTTTCGTCGATCGATCTTGCCGGTTGACGACTTAGGTAGAGAGTCCCGGAACTCGATCTCGTCGGGAACCATGTATCGGGGCAGCCGTTCCATGCAGAAGTTGACGACGTCTGTCTCCGTGAGGCGACCTCGCGGTGCGATCACCGCCTTCAACCTGTTCGTGACGACGTCGTCGGGGATCGCGAGGACCGCGCACTCGGCCACTTCCTCCAGGGCGTACAACGTCCGCTCGACCTCTCCCAGTTCGATTCGATACCCACGGCTCTTGATCTGTGCGTCCCGTCGCCCCAAGAACCGTAGGTTGCCGTCTCCATCGTACCTGACCAGATCGCCCGTCCGGTAGAGCCGTTCCCCATCGTCGAGCTCGAGCACGCGAGCGGTCTGCTCGGACTTGCCCAGGTACCCGTGCATGACCGTGGGTCCGCGGACAACCAGCTCACCCGGCTCCCCGTGAGGGACGGGCCGGCCGTGCTCGTCGACCACACGAGCGACGACGCCGTCGATCGGCTTTCCGATCGGGAGATCCTCCGGCAGATCGCCTTCCGGGCGCGGGACTTCGTACCAGGTGCAGACGTTGGTCTCGGTGGGACCGAAGAAGTTGTAGAAGCGCACGTGAGGCAGTGCACTCATCAACATCGCGAGGTACTTGGTCGGAAACACCTCCCCTGCGAAGATGACCGTGCGGAGGAGGTCGGGCCGGTTCTCCTCGAGCGAGCCGCGCAGTGCCAACATGGTCAGGATCGAGGGAACCGAGTACCAGACGGTGATGCTCTGGTCACGAATGAAGCGCACCAGCTCGATCGGGAAGATCGAGGCCTCTCGCGGAACGAGAACCACGGCAGCACCGGCAACCGCCGCCGCGAAGAGGTCGAAGACCGAGAGATCGAAATGGAGCGGCGCGTGGCTCGAGAGGCGGTCTTCCGGCTGCAGGTCGACGAGCGCCGAAGCCCAGTCCACGAACGCGAGCGCATTCCGGTGTGAGAGCATCACGCCCTTCGGCTCTCCTGTCGAGCCCGACGTGTAGAGCACATACGCAAGGCTGTCGGAGTCGATCTCGACCCGCGGGGCCGTAGCCGCGTGCTGATTCAACACACTCCAGGGAATCACCCGGACCCCCGAGGGGCCCTCGGGCGCGTCCTCCACGCCCGCCACGACGAGCGTCTCGATCGGGGCTCCGGCCGCCAGCAACGGGCTCCAATCCGCTGCGCGGGCGAGAGACGTCACGAGGCATCGGATGCCGGCGTCGCGCGCGATGTACGCCAACCGCGCCGGAGGAGCCTGCTCGTCGAGCGGAACGTACGTCGCGCCCGCCTTGAGAACGGCGTAGAGGGCGACAACCGCCTCGGGAGACTTCTCGAGGAACAGCCCGACTCGATCGCCCGGGCGGACTCCTTCCACGGCGAGCCGGCCGGCGAGCCGGTTTGCCGCCTCGTCCAGCTCCGAGTACGTCAGGCCGGCGCCGCCGCCGACAACTGCCTCACGATCCGGGTGGGCCCGGGCGGCGCGCTCGAGTCGGCGATGGATCAGCTCGTCGCTCATAGACCAAGATGACGCGCGATCACGTTGCGCTGCATCTCGGATGTCCCCGAGTAGATACGGCTTGCCAGCGCGTCCCGAACCTCACGTTCGAGGGTGTATTCCGTCATGTACCCGTAGCCCCCGTGGATCTCGAGGGCGGAAAGGCTGGACTGAACAAGGGACTCGCTCAGGTGGAGCTTCGTGAGAGCCGCATCGAGAGCGGTTGCGGCACCCGCGTCGAGCAGCCGCGCGAACCTGTAGAGCATCAGCCGCGACGTCTCGAGTCGCAGGCGCATGTCCGCGATGCGATGCGAAATAGCCTGGAAGCTGCCGATCGGCTTGCCGAACTGCTTGCGGTCCCCCGCGTAGCTCAAGCACTGCTCGAGCTGACGACGCATGGTCCCGACCGACGCTGCCAGGATCAGTCCACGCTCCCAGAGCATCGCATCGTTGAACACGGCCATGCCCGCACCCTCCGCTCCGATCAGGGAATCGGGCGGCACCTGGCAATCGTCGAAGAAGAGCTCGCCCATCGGAGACGACCGTAAGCCCATCTTCGCGAGCGGGGGCCCGACGGTCAGGCCAGAGGTGCCACGCTCGACGACGAATGCGCATAGACCCGCGAATCCGAGTCGCTGATCGGTAGTCGCGAAGACGACGAACAGATCGCCCTCGGGAGCATTCGTCACGAACGTCTTCGAACCGTTCAGGATCCAGCCGCCGCCCCCGGCAGTGGCGGTCGTCCTGAGCGAGAACGCATCTGAGCCCGCCTCGGGCTCGCTCATCCCGTGGGCCGCGATCAGGGTACCGGCACAGAGCCCAGGCAGGTAGCGCCGCTTCTGCTCTTCAGTTCCGAATCGCAGCAGCGGCCGCATGCACGCCCAGAGCTGGGCATTGAGCGAGAAGATCAACCCGTTGTCCCGGCAGCCGTAACCCAGCCCCTCGAGCGCTGCCGCGATCGTCGTCGCCGTCGCTCCGCCACCTCCGTACTCCGGCGGCGCAGGCATCCCCTGGAGCCCGAACTCTGCGCACTTCCGCCAGGCTTCGCGGGGGAATGCTCCACCCCCCTCGAGCGGCACGAGATCCCGGTTGAGATCTCGTTGCGCAAACGCGACGACGGACTCGTACAGCAGTTGCTGATCGTCGTCGAGCCCGGAGAGGTCGACCAGCGACGGCGCGCGAATGCTCACGAGCGCGTGCCCGGCATCAGCAGGTATCGCCCGTAGCCGGTCAGCGGCCGGTAGCCGAAGTTCCGCCACACCGACTCCCCCGCAGACGACGTCTGACACAGGGAACGGGATGCGCCGAGCTCCTCGAAGGCCACCTCTAGCGAGGCGAAGAGGCAGCTCTCGGCAAGGCCCCGGCGACTCGGATCGGGCCGTGGAAGCGACTGGCCGGGCTTCGGACGTCGAATCGTCGCCGCCTGGCAACCGAGCGCGACGCCGTGGGTGACGAGTGCCATCGCTCCCGACAACGGCAGGCCGTCGTAGTACGCGACGAAGGCGACGATGTTCGGGTCATCCACGCTCGCCGGATCGAAGAACACCTTCGCGGCGAGCTCGAGCGGCATGGAGGCGAATCCCCAGGCGTCGGCGACGACACGGACGTAGTCACAGCGCGTCTCCGGATCCAGCGCCCGACGCAACTCGACGCCCTCGGGAGGGCCGAGATCGCTCGGAAGCTCGTCGAGAACGAGCTCCGGCAGGCGCTCGAGGTCGCGGACGGCGGACCCGGAGACGACTGCCTGGAGATCCGCATCCGCATGCTCGCGCGTCCACACCGCGTAGCCGCTACGCCGCTCCGAGAAGAACTCGTCTGCGCGGCGCACGACCTCGTCGGGCGAGAGCTGATCGCTGAGCCGCAGGAGCCCGTTTCGGTACGGATTCGGTTGGGAGTGAGCCCCGGCAAACAACAGGAGCCCGTCCTCTTCACGGATGGCGCCCCCGTAACGCGCGAGGTGTCGCAAAAACGCGGCAAGCGACAGGTCGGCGAGGAGGAGGAGCTCCCGTTCGAGCTGACCTGGACTCGAGCTTGTGACCGCCGCCGAGCGTGCGTCCATGCTCTGATACTAGGTCGAGCCGACGCACTTGTGGGCAGCAGACGGCGGCCCGGCGCAAGGTCATGCTCCCTTTCTCGGTGAGAGCCTCTACGATCAGAACATGATCGAGTCTCCGGCCGACGATCTGGCGGCTCGCGCGGCGCCCCCACATCGGGTCTCGGCCGGCGTGACGGCGGACGAGCCGAGACGTGCGATCTGGTTCAAGCGAAGGGTCGGGATCCGTCATGCCCTTCGGGAGATGGGGGAATACCGAGCGCTCATCTGGGCTCTGGCAGAGCGAGACCTCCGGGTCCGGTACAAGCAGGCCGCCCTCGGGATGGCCTGGGCTGTGTTCACGCCGATCGTGCTCATGCTGGCCTTCACGCTCGTCTTCACGAAGTTCAGTCACGTGGCGACACAAGGGGTTCCGTATCCGCTGTTCTCCTACCTCGGGCTCATTCCGTGGTCGTTCTTCTCGGCATCTGTTCTGGCGGGCGGGCTGAGCCTGACCGCCAACATCCCGCTCCTCAACAAGCTCTACTGCCCGCGTGAGGTGTTCCCGCTCGGGACCATCACCGTTGCCGCCGCCGACGCCGTCGTCTCGACGACCGTTCTCGTGGCGCTGTTCCCGATCGAGGGATACGCGCCCAGGCGCGAGACGTTCTACGCGCCGATCATGCTCCTGATCCTGCTCGCCTTTACTCTGGGAGTGACGCTCGCGCTCTCCGCGATCGTGGTCTACATGCGTGACCTGCGGCTCGCGCTCCCGCTCGTGATCCAGGTGGCGCTGTTCGTGACACCCGTCGCCTACGGCGCGGGCGCCATCGCGGGGTCGAGAGCGGGGGTGCTCGTCTATTCGGCGCTGAACCCGCTCGTGCCGGTGATCGACGGCTTACGCAGGACGATCCTGCTCGGCCAACACCCCGACTGGACGATGGAGCTCGTCGGCGGCAGCACCGCGTTCCTCGTCCTCGCCGGCGGCTTCATGCTCTTCAAGCGCCTCGAAACGGGACTCGCGGACGTTGCGTGACGGCACGATCGCCACGTCGGAGGTCTGGAAGCGCTTCCGGGTCGACAACCGGCCGACCTATCTCCAGGACCGGCTCGGACAGATCGCCGACCGGATGCGCGGGAAGAGGAGCGCCGGCTGGCGCTGGGTGCTCCGCGAGATCGATTTCCGGGCAGAACCGGGCGACTCCTGGGCACTCGTGGGCGCCAACGGCGCCGGCAAGACGACACTCCTGAAGATCCTCACGAGAGTCATGTACCCGACCGCGGGACGTGTCGACGTCGCCGGGCGCGTCGGTGCGTTGATCGAGGTCCGTGCCGGCATCTCGCCCCTGCTCACAGGCCGCGAGAACATCTATCTGACCGGCATCCTCATGGGCCTGAAGCGGAAGGAGATCTCGTACCGCTTCGACCAGATCGTCGAGTTCGCCGGCCTCGAAAGCGCCGTCGATCGCCAGGTCAAGTACTACTCCACCGGCATGCAGATGCGGCTCGGGTTCGGCGTCGCCGCCTATCTCGAGCCGGACGTGCTACTCGTCGACGAGGTGCTCGCCGTCGGCGATGCCTCCTTCCAGCAGCGCTGCCTGGAACGAATGCGCCAGGTTCTCAACCAGGGAACGACCCTCGTGTTCGTCTCCCATGACCTCGCGGCGGTCGAGGCAACGTGCGCGAACGCCCTGTGGCTCAGCGACGGCGCAGTACAGAGCTCAGGGCCTGTGCGCGCCGTGCTCGGCGACTACCGACGATCGGTGGAGGGCATGGCGGTGCAGGAGGCGGCGGACGGACTCCTCCGGCTCCGCGACCTGCAGCTGGGCTCCGCGGCTGGAGCCGGTGTGCGAACCGGCGGGCCGCTCGAGCTGAGCTTCGTCCTCGAGAGCGATCAGGAGTACCGAACGTGGGTCTATCTCGGAATCAGCGAAGGCGCCGCGACCCCCATCCTCCTGATCAACCCGGGAAGCGAGACGATCGTCAAGCCCGGCAGGACGCGCATCGCCTGCACCGTCCCGGCCGTGCCGCTCCCGCTCGGACGCTACTACCTCTGGGCCGGGGCCTACCGGAACTGGACGAACGGCCCGGAGCTGCTCGGCTGGCAGCCACTTGCGCAATTCGACGTCTACGGGCCGGAACTCGATGCCGCACCCCGCTCGATCGTGCGCCTCTCACCCGTACATGTCGACTCGGAGTGGTCGATCGCGTCCGAGGACGGCGACGGTTAGGTCCCGCCTCGGCGTCGCATTTCAGCCGAGACGTTCACCCGAGTTCCGCACGAGGTAGGCACGCTTGAGGCGCGCGATCCCGCATGAGCAGCGGGATTGAGGGCGTTCTGAGCCGTTGAGGGCGTGTGCCTACGCCGGCTGGGGCGTGGCGGCGGGGGTGATGCGGCCGAAGGGTGGCGGCTCGGGGACGGCGAGCGCGGCGTGGAGGCCGTGCTGGCGGCGGGTGAGCTCGCTGGTCTGGGTGAAGTCGCCGTCTGCCGATTGGAAGTGGCCTTGCCGGATCTGGCCGAGCTCGGCGCGGATCGTGCGCCAGGTCTCGCCGGTGCGCGTCTCGGCGAGGCGCACGAGCACGAGCGCGAGGAAGCAGATCAGCACGTGCGCGCGGATGCGGTCGTCTTTGCGGTGGAAGACGGGCCGGAGCAGCAGCGTCCCTTTCAGGTCGCGGAAGGAGCGCTCGGCCTCTTGGAGCTGCTTGTAGCCGAGCGCGACGTCCTCGGCCGAGAGCGCGGGATCGGACGTGGTGAGCAGGTACTTGCCGTCGAGCCGTTGCTCGGCCGCGATCTTGTTGCGGTCGAGCAGGAGCCGGCCGCCCTTGCTCTGGCGCAGGTAGCGCGACAGGGTGGGATGGTCGCGGAGCGCGCACTCGCCGCGCAGGTGCTGCTCCCGCTCGGCCTTCGTCCTGGCACGCTGGCGCTGCGTCTCGAGCCGGGCGAGCTCGACCTCGATCCGGGCGAGCCGCCGCTCGCGCAGGGCGCGGTCGCGCTCGGCCTCGGCCGGGTTGTGGCAGACGACGCAGCGGACGGCGGCCTCGCCCTCGCCGACGCGGACCTCCTTGACGCGCAGGTTGTCCTTGACCTGCCGGTAGCGGCCCTGACGGGAGAGCGCCTGTTCGGTCTCGGGCATGCCGGAGCGGAGCTTGACGCCGGCGATGTAGTGGCCGCCGCCCGCGCGCAGCCGGCGCAGGTTGTCGCGGCCGGAGAAGCCGGAGTCGAGTACGTAGATCGCCCGCCCCAGCCGCCAGCCGGCCAGATCCTGTTTCACCTGCTCGACCAGCGTCTGGTCTGAGGCGTTGCCCGGCCACACCCACACCCTGACCGGGATCCCCTCTCGCGTGACGGCCAGCCCGATCACCACCTGCGGCAGGTCGGGGCGGTGATCCTTCGAGTGCCCCTGACGCCGCAGCGACCCCTGCTCAGCGGACTCCTCGGACGGCTCGTCCTCCTCGTTGCTTTCGTCGTCGACGTCGACCTCGAAGTACGTGCTCGTGGTGTCGAAGAAGATCACGTCGACCTCGAGGTTGAGCAGGTTGGCGAGCGAGAAGAAGACCGACTCCTGCACCCGCTCCGAGCAGGCGAGCAGGAAGTCCATCGCCCGATACAGCTCGTCGTCGGAGACGGCCGCGATCCCGTCGAGGACGACGTCGCGACCCAGCCAGCGGGTCGCCTCCAGCTTCGAGGCCGGCTCCAGGCAACGCTGGCAGACCATGGTGAAGATCGCCCGCTCCACCCCCGAGCGGCCGCGGCCTGCGCCGACGACCCGACTGATCGCCTTGCCGATCCCCAGCTGCGACCACAGCTCGTCGAGCACGTGCGGCCCGCCCGCCTCCGGCGCGCCCAGGAACCGGAAGCCGTCCGGCGCCTGGGCGCGCAGCGTCTCCTCGCTGCCGAGGAAGCGCTGGATCGAGCCCACCAACCGCTGCAGCGCCTCCCGGTCGAGCCGGTCCTCGCGGCCGAAGTTGTGGATCACCCGCGCCACCGGCACGCCGCGCTCGTTGCGCTCGTTGTGCGCCAGCTGCAGGTAGCGCACCGACTCGCCCCGCTTCGTCCGCTTCACCGTCGCGCGCAGATACATGATGCCTACACGATGACAGTCCCACCGGACAAAGGCGCGGTAAGACCCAAAAATGGTGTGCCTACAGGATCCGAGGCGCGACGAAGCCGAAACCGCTCAACCAAGCCAAAACCGGCCGCCCAAACGCCCGAACCCGCCTACGTCGTGCGGAACTCGGGGTTCAAGCGCTGTTGCAATGTAATAGGCCCCGAGCTGCCTCGGTTCTAGGTATCGGTCAAAGTACTCTCGCGAGCGTCGGATGAGGCCGTTTCGAGCGCTCTCGTCCTCGAGCAACGATGCGCAGACGTCCACGAGGTCGCGCCCGTCCGCCCGCGTGTAGGCGAGGTGCTCGCCATCGACGAGCGGGACGTGCAGTCGGTTCTGATGAGGCATCGCGACGATGCAGGAGCCGACGGCGAGATAGTCGCAGAGGCGCAGGCAAAACGATCCGCGTCCCGGGGCGTCGAAGCAGACTCGCGACCGTGCGATCTCTACCATCGACTCCACGTACAGCACCGTTCCGAACCCGCCGCGGTAACCGAACCTCCTCTGACGCTGAAGCTCCTCGACCATGGCTCTACGGATTGGCACATCTCTTTTTCCGAATCGTCCGTAGACTTCATGTAGCGGTGCCCGCGTATCGCGAAGGCGCCGAAGACGCTCAAGGTAGTTGTAGAGCTGAAACTGACCGACGATGTAGCCTCCCGGCACGACGGACGTGTGGGGATAGCTCTGAAGCGAGTGCTGGAGCTTGAAGTAGAGCGGGACGCGGCTGGCGAGTTCACCGTCGACGGTGCTTGTGTCGTTGCAGTCCAGCGCAACGTGGTAGTTCGTCCCACCGACGCGAACCCCGAACATGATGATGCCGCTGCGTGGTTGTTCGAACTCGGCCGTACTGACGGTGACGTGCGCTTCGAGACCGCGGCGAACGCTCTCGAGCCAGCCTGCGAACACGTCCCGACGTGGAAGAACAGGCCATGTGACCGACACGTCGGAGATGTCCGAACCCGAGAGGGGCCATGACAACGGGAGTGGAGTCAACGGCCGTGGCACGAGGTTCCAAAGCGCCTCCCGCGCCATGTTGGGATATGTGGCAGGTCTTGCTAGAAGGCGAGCGGCCCGGACGTACCGTGGCTCGCGCAACAGCGAACGCGCCATGTGGCGATTGAGAGGAAACTGTCGCATGATGTTCCTCAGGGATCGTATTCCTCGCGACCGGACAGCCAGGCCCCGACAAACGTCGAATGTCGAACGAAACGTGCCATTCTCACTCGATCCATGCGGACGGACGCGTTTCCGAGGAACAGGTCGACTCCGAGTGGTCCATCGTGTCCGGGGATGGCGGCTAGGTTTCACGCCGCCGTTCATCCAGGGCGCGATCGCTTCAGCGGCCGCGCAGCCGTGCAAGCCTGCGGGTCCGCCGGCACCACCGGGCCGGCGCGAATGAGGGCAAGGGGAAGGGCTTCCAGATCCGGCCACTCGAAACGACCTCGAGAGGACGGTCTGGAAACCCTTCACGCGATGGAACTCTAGGCGACGGCGAGCGGCGCGAGGTCCTCCGCCTTCACCATCTCGGCCATCGCCACGAGGATCTTGCGCTCGCCGCTGAACGGCCGGCGCGCGTGCGCGACGAGCATGTTGTCGAGCACGATCATGTCGCCGGCCTCCCACGGCGGCTCGACGCACAGCTCCTCGTAGAGCTCACCGATTCGCTCGACGACCTCGTCCGGAATCGGCTTGCCGTCGCCGAAGTAGACGTTCCGCGGCATGTCCTCCTCCGCGAAGAGCTGGCGCAGCGCGCTCCGCGTCTCCTCGTCCAGGCAGGACACGTGATGGAGCTGGATCTGGTTGAAGAACAACTTCTCCCCGGTCCGGGGGTGAACCGCGACTGCCGGCGAGACCTGGCTGATGCGGAGGCCTCCGTTCGCGGTCCATTCACAGCCCATGCCCGACTCGGTGCACACCCGCTCGACCTCGGCCTGATCCGAGGTGTGGAAGAAGTCCTGCCAGGGAACGTCGATGCCTGCCGAGAAGTTCCGCACGTACATGAGACCTTTCTCGGTGAACTCCCGACGGAGCTCGGGGTCGAGCGCCTCGTACACCCGGCGGCAGTCGAGCAACGGGGTCTCTCCCTGCTCGGCGGCCGGAATCACGCAGAAGAAGAACTGGCGCAGCGGCCACTGCGGTAGGTGCGAGCTCTCGTTGTGGAAGAGGATCGTCTTGTCCGCGGGGTACGGCGTCGAGTGGTAGATCCGCTCGGTCGTCGACTCCTGCGGCAGGTCCCCGTACTCCGCGAACAGCTCGGGCGACACGGCCGCCGCAGCCCGCTCGAAGTCGCCTGCACCGCTGAGGCCGAACCCCTTGAACACGACCGCCCCGTAGCGGTCGAGGTAGCCGTTGAGCTCCTCGCTGTTGGCCGCGCACCATTCCGCGAGATCGACATTGTCGACCGCTGGGCGGACGATCAGGGGCATGCGATCCTCGTTGGCGGGCAGGAATTCCGTCTCGATCAGGCGGGTCGTCGCCACCTGCCTCCGGCGCATCCCGCGGATGCCGCCGGTCTCGGTGCTCTCGCTGGTCATGCCTCTCCTCCTTCTCAGTTGAAGACGACGGTGGTGATGTCGATGTCACGGCAGACGCAGTGCCATCCGGTCGCGGGCGCAGCCAGCGCCGCAACCCGTCCCTGCTCGAGGTCGCTCAGATCGACGAGTTGCCAGCGGGAACGTTCCTCCGGGAACCAGCCGGTCCGCAGAAGCGCAGCGGGCTCGTTCGGCGCGAGCGTCACGTCGAAGCTGTCGAGGGCGATGGTGAGCCCGTCCCCCCGGGCTTTGAGGAATGCCTCCTTGCGCGTCCAGCAGGCGAAGAACGCCTGCACCTGCTCCTGTTCGGGAAGCGCTCGCAGCGTCCTCACCTCCAGCGGCGAGAAGAAGCGCTCCGCGATTCTGTTGTCCGTGAGCCGGGGCTGTAGCAGCTCGACGTCCACGCCGACGTCAAAAGACGAGCTGAGCGCGTAGAGCGCCGTCGTTCCCGAATGCGCGAGGTTGAACAACGGACCGTCACCGGCGAGGGCCGGCTTTCCCTGCGGTCCGTACCGGAAGCGCAGGCACGCGGGATCGGCGGCGACGTAGCGTCCGAGCAGGGCGCGGAGCAGTCCTCGGCCGACGACGTACCTCGTTCGGTCGCGAGCGAACCGGAAACCGCGAGCCCGCTCGCGCTCGTCGCCGGACAGCAGCCCCTCGAGCCGACGGCGGACCTCCGGCTCCTGGTCGAGCGAGCCACGCCAGACGTGCACCGTTCCCCGCTCGAGCGGTAGAGGCATCGGTCCTCCGCCGGTCATCGAGCGGCCTCGTCTCCCCGGCCGAGCTCGCCCACGAGCTGGCTCGCCTCCTCGTCGGAGAGGCCCTCGAGCTCCTCGAGCAGCTTCGCCGTCTCGTCCTGCTCCGCGGCACCCATCAGCCCGGCGATCTCCTCGGAGAGCGACGCCACGGTCGGGTACATGAACAGGCTGTGCAGCGGCAGCTCGATCGCGAAGTCGGTGCGAACCTGCGCGACGACCTGGGTCGCGAGCAGCGAATGGCCGCCGAGCGCGAAGAAGTCGGCTTCGACGCTCACCCGCTCCAGCCCGAGGACGTCCGCCCAGATCGCCGCGACCGCCTCCTCGACCGCCGAGCGGGGCGCGACGTACTCCCCGTCCATACCGGGAGCGGCGTCGGCCAGCGCCGGCAGCGCGAGCCGGTCGACCTTTCCGCTGGCCGTGAGCGGCAGCGCGTCGAGCACGACGAATGCGGACGGGATCATGAAGTCGGGCACCCACTCCGCGACGTGACGGCGCAGGTCGTCCTGCTCGATCGGGCTCCCGAGCTCGTAGTAGGCCACGAGCCGCACGTCGCCCCCGGCGTCCTCGACCGGAACGACTGCCGCGTTCGCAACGGCCGGATGTCCTCGCAGCGCACTCTCGACCTCGCTCGGCTCGACCCGGTTACCGCGGATCTTCACCTGCTCGTCCGCCCGGCCGAGGAACTCGATCGCGCCGTCCGGCAGCCGGCGCACGAGGTCTCCGGTGTCGTACATCCGCTGCCCTGGCGCTGCGAACGGCTCGTCGACAAAGCGCTCGGCCGTCAGCTCCGGCTGGCCGATGTATCCGCGGGCCACACCCGCCCCGCCGACGAAGAGCCGGCCCGGGACGCCGAGCGGCACCGGCTGGAGCCGGTCGTCCAGCACGTAGCAGCGCGTGTTCGAGATCGGCCTTCCGATCGGGACCGTTACCGGGGCGTACGGGTCGCGACCGTCCTCGACGAGCATCGTGCAGGATCCGATCGTCGTCTCGGTAGGGCCGTAGTGGTTGAGAATCCGGCAATCCGAGAGGGCGCGGACGCGGTCGACGAGGTCCCAGCCGAGGCGTTCCCCGCCGAGGATCAGCCATTCCCGCGGTAGGAGGCGGCCCTCGTTCGTCCTGAGCAGCGCGCTCAGATGCGACGGGGTGATCTTGAGGACGTCCAGCGGCGACTCGGCAACGCGGAGCGCGAACGCCGCAGGATCGGCGGCCGCCTCGGGCCTGACGAGAGCCAACGTCCCCCCCGAGCAAAGCGAGGGATAGAACGCCGTGTTGCCGAGATCGGTCGAGATCGCGCTGACCATGCCGAAGACGTACGCCCGACCCTGTGCACCCAGGCGCCGGATCATGTCGTCCACGTAGTTGGAGAGGTTGCGGTGCGTGACCGAGACCCCCTTCGGGGTGCCGGTCGAGCCCGAGGTGTAGATGACGTAGACCAGGTCGTCGAGGCCGCCGACGGCTTCGGGCGGCCGTGTCTCGAGCAGGTCGAGCGCGGAACGGTCCCGATCGAGGCAGACGACCTCGTCGAAGTCCGGCAACCCGTCGAGCAGAGGCTCCTGCGTCACGAGCACGCGGGCGCCCGATTCCTCCGCCTGGTGGCGGAGCCTGGCCACGGGATGCTCCTGGTTGAGCGGCAGGTAGGCGCCGCCGGCCTTCAGAATGCCGAGCACGCCCACCACCATCTCGACCGAGCGGTCGGTGGAGAGGGCAACCACGTCGCCGGCGCCGATCCCGGCGTGCCGAAGCCTCTGGGCCAGCTGATTGGCTCTCCCGTCGAGGGTCGCGTACGTGAGGGAGTCATGTCCGTCGCTGACGGCGGTCGCCTCGGGTGTCTCGGCGGCGCGCTGCTCGAAGAGCTCGTGAACGCGCGCGGCCGGAACATCGGCAGCGGTGTCGTTGAACCCGGCCAGCAGCAGGCGCAGGTCGTCGTCACCGAGCAGCTCCAGGTCACCCACGGCGTCGCCCGGGCTCGCAAGAGCGCTGCGGAGCAAGCGCTCGAACTGGTCGGCGAGCATCTTCGCGTGCCCGGGCTCGATCGTCTCCCGGTCGAAGACCAGCGCCAGGCCGAGATCGCCGTCCGGCGACTCTTCGTACGCGAGCGCCAGCGGCGCGGTCGTACCGGAATCGACGATGCGAGTCAGGGAGTACCGCACGCCGTTCCGCACGGCGTCGAACCCGGATCGCACGACGAACCCCGGCCCGGCAGGGATGGTCGCCGCCGGCAGACGGTCCTGGTGGCTCGCCGCCGTCGCCAGCTCGCGATCGAGCTGGTCGACGAGCTCGGCGAACGTCAGCTCGGCAGGCACGGGTGTGCGAACCGGCAGCGGCCTCGCGATCAGGCCGACCGCGCCTTCCAGATCAGGATGGCGCGACGTTGCGTTCAGCGTTGTCACGAGCAGTTCGTCCTGACCCGTCACGCGGGAGAGGAACGCGTGCCATGCCGCCTGGACCAGAACCGCAGTCGTCGAGCTGTAGCGAGCGGCGACCTCGGCGGTCCCGGCGCACAGCTCAGCGTCGACCGAGACCGCCGCCTCGTCGAGCGCCGGCGTCGCGGGCGCCGTCCCGGCGAGCGGGACGCGCGGAACGGGTGCGTCGGTGGCCCGCTGCCAGAACGCCTTGGCCGCCTGGCCGGCATCGTCCACAGCCGACAGCTGCTCATGCTGCCACTCCGAGAAGTCGGCGTACTGAAGCGGCTCGCCGGCGACGTCGTCCCCCGCGACGAGAGCGACCAGCTCCTCGAGCAGCACCCCCATCGAGCGGTCGTCCGCGCAGGGGGAGGGCAGGGTGAGCACGAAGGTCCGAGTCCGGTCGCCGGCGTCGGCGAGCAGGGCATGTACGAGCGGGCCGTGCTCGAAGTCGAGCGGCCGGCGAAGCTCTTCGTCCGCCGCGGCCCGAATCCGCGTCGGCCGCTCCGCCTCGCCGGCACCACGGAGATCGAGAGTGTCCCACTGCGGAGCCAGCGAGTCGTGGATCACCTGCAGCGGCACGCGGATGCCTGCGTGATGAACGAACGTCGTCCGCAGGATCTCGTGGCGCTGGACGAGCCGCTCGAGCGCGGCCTGCAGATCGGCCGGCTCGAAGCTTCCTTCGAGCTCGACAACCGCCTGGATTCTTCCCTTCGGACCTTCGGGCTCCTCGACCCACAGCTGCTCCTGCTGCGGCGAGACCCTGAAGCTCGGTGCTTCCTGCATCTGTGCTCTCCCCTCTGCCCTTCTCGGACTAGCTCATCTTGTCAATTGAACCTGCTCTGCGCCTGGGAATGCTCGACGCCGTCTCGACCACCGGGCGTCGCCCGTGCGGCAGGCGAACGGCGAGGATCGGCGTATCGGGATCCCGAAGAGCCTGCTCGAGCAGCGCCTCGAAGTCGTCGGCGAATCGCGCGACGGTCGTCCCGTCGAACAGGTCGAGGTCGAACTCGAAGTATCCGGTGATGCAGTCCGCCTCGACGTGCAGCTCGAGCGCAAGGTCGAATCGGGAGAAGCCGATGTCGACCGGAACGAGCGAGGTCGCCAGACCGGCCAGCCGCAACGGCAGGCGCGCACCGTCCTGGGCGCGGAAGTTGACCTGAAAGATCGGGTTGTAGGCCGGGTCGCGCGGGACGTTCAGGAGCTCGACGATCCGCTCGAACGGAAGCTCCTGATGCTCGTAGGCGCCGAGCGCCGTTGTTCGTACGCGGCGGCAGACCTCGCGAAAGGACGGGTTGCCGCTCAGTCGCGCGCGAAGCGCCATCGTATTGCAGAAGAAGCCGACCATCGAGGCGAGCTCGGTGGTCGTCCGGTTCGCGATCGGGCTGCCGACGACGACGTCGTCCGTGCCGGTGAGCCGGTAGAGCAACGTGGCGAAGGCGCCGAGCAGAACCATGTACACGGTGCAGCCCTCGCTACGGGCGAGCTCACGGACTCCGTCCGCGAAGTCCCTGGACAGCAGGACCTCGTGCCGGGCGCCCTCGTGTCGCTGGACCGGCCGCCGCGGACGGTCGGTCGGCAGCGGCAGGAGATTGGGCGCGCCACGGAGCTCGTTCGTCCAGTAGGTGACGAGCTCGTCCAGCACCTGACCCTGCAGACGCTCGTGCTGCCAGCAGGCGAAATCCGAATACCGAATGGGAAGGTCGGGCAGGTCCGGCGCTCGACCGGCGGACAACACGTCGTAGACCTTCGCCACGTCGCCGAAGAGCACCCCGTCCGAGAATGCGTCGGCGGCGATGTGGTGCAGCCTGACGAGGAGGACAGCGTCGTCGTCGTCGAGCCGGAACAGCGTCGTGCGGATCATCACGTCCTTGCTCAGGTCGAAGGGCTCGCGGGCCAGCTCCCGCAGGCCGCGCGCCAAGGCGGTCGCCCGCTCCCGGGCCGGGAGCGAGGCCAGGTCGATCACTGGCAGGTCGAGCGACCAGTCGTCGAGCACCACCTGCCTGGGCTCCCGTTCGTGCAGGACGAAGACGGTTCGCAGGGTGTCGTGGCGTTCGACGACGGTCGCGAACGCCCGCTGCAAGGCATCGGCGTCCAGCGCGCCCCGGATCCGGATTGCACGCGCGCCGTTGAAGGTCGGCGCCCCCGGTTCCCACTGGTCGAGAAACCACATCCGCTGCTGAGAGAACGACAGCGGCGTCGGGCCGGGAACCGCTCTCCGGGGAATCCCCTGAGAGCTCGCCGCAGCCCGCCGCTCCCGCAAGGCACGCAAGAGGAGCGCACGCTGCTCGGCCGCCGAAGCCGTCGAAGCCTTTGCCGGGGGAGCCGCCGGCCTGTCGTCGCTCATCGCGCCACCTGCTTCATCGGCCGTCCCCGGAGGGCGACTGCGCTCCCCCCACCACCTCGGCCAGCGCGGCCACCGTGGGGGCGGCGAACAGGGCCCGGAGCGGAACTTCCCCGTGCCTGCGCCGGATCCGCGTGATCATCTGCGTCGCGAGCAGCGAGTGGCCGCCGAGGGCGAAGAAGTCGTCGGTGACGCCGACGCGGTCCAGCCCGAGGAGCTCCTGCCACATCTCGGCGATCTCGCGCTCCAGCTCGCTGCGGGGCGGAACGTGCTCGTGCTCGCGATCGAGACCGGCGCCCGCCGGATCCGGGAGAGCCTGCCGATCCACCTTTCCGCTCGGAGTCAGCGGCAGCGCGTCGATCGGCACGATCGAAGGAACCATGTACTCGGGCAGCCATTCGCCGACGAAGGACCGCAGCTCCTTTTCGGTGGGCTGCGGCGAGGCGACCACGTACGCGACGAGGCGCAGGTCGTCGGCATCGCCGTGGACGGCGACCGCCGCCTGACGCACTCCCGGATGCCGGAGCAGCGTCGCTTCGATCTCGCCGGGCTCGACCCGAAAGCCGCGGATCTTGACCTGCTGGTCGACGCGTCCCAGGAACTCGATGCTCCCGTCCGGCAGGAAGCGAGCCCGGTCGCCGGTCCGGTAGACCCTCGCCCCGGGGACGGCCGAGAACGGATCGGCGACAAAGCGCTCTGCAGTCTCCTCGGGCCGGTTCACGTAGCCGCGCGCCACGCCGGCCCCGCCGATCCACAGCTCACCTGCGACGCCCGCCGGCGTCGGCTCACCCGCTGCGTCGACGATGTAGGCCTGCGTATTCTCGAGCGGGCGCCCGATCGGCACGCTCGCCGAAGGCCACGAGGCGTCGGCGGGGACCTCGCACACACACGTCCCGATCGTGGTCTCCGTCGGGCCGTAGTGGTTGAGAATCCGGCAGCCGGAGCCGTGGGCGCGAATCCCGTCGAGCAGCTCGAACCTGAACGGCTCGCCGCCGCAGACGAGCCACCGTCGCGGCAGCACCCCCCCGGCCCCGGATGCGAGCAGCGCGGCGAGGAGGGACGGGGTGATCTTCAGAACATCGATCGGCGCGGCGGCGGCGTAGTCGGCGAGTGCGTCCGGGTCCAGCACCAGATCGGGGCTGACGAGGTGAACCGCGCCGCCGCCCGCGAAGGGCGGGAAGATGCTCGTGTACCCGAGATCGGTGCTGAGAGCGGAGACGACGGCGAAATTCAGGCCGGCGACGTCCGCTCCGAACCGGTCGAGCATCCGAGCCGTGTAGCTCGCGACGTTCCCGTGCGTGACCGCCACGCCCTTCGGGAGCCCGGTCGAGCCGGAGGTGTACATGACGTACGCGGGATCCGCGGGCTCGGCCACGTGCTCGGGGTCGTGGGCGGGCTCCGCCGCGAGCTCGTGCCGGTCGCGGTCCAGGCAGACGATCGGGCCGGAGAACGCCGGCAGGCGCTCGAGCAGGCGCTCCTGCGTCACGAGGACGGCCGCCTCAGCCTCCTCGAGTTGGTGCGCGAGCCGGGATGCCGGGTGCTCGAAGTTGAGCGGCAGGAAGGCCGCGCCCGCTTTCAGGATCCCGAGCAGGCCGACGACGGCACCGACCGATCGGTCGAGGCAGAGCGCAACGGCCTGGCCGCGACCGACCCCGAGCGCGCGCAGCCGGTGCGCGAGGCGGTTGGCGGCCGCGTTCAGCTCGCCGTACGTCAAGCGCTCGGTTCCGTCGGTCACGGCGAGGGTCTGCGGCGCAGCGGCCGCGCGCTCCTCGAACGAATGGTGCACGGGCGCGGTGGGCGCCTGGGCCGCGCCTCCGTCGGCGAGCGCCAGAGCGTGCGCGCGGGCCGCGCCGGCGAGCAGCGGGAGGGTCGAGACGAGCCGGCCCGGATCGGCCGCGGCGCTCCCGACGAGCGTCGAGAAGCAGGCGCCGATCCGCTCGGCGTCGGCGGCGTCGTAGCACGAGGGGTCGTACGCGAGCTCGCAGGTGACGCTGTCCCCTGCCGCGTAGACGACGAGCTCGATTCCGAGCGGTCCCGTGCGGGTTGCGAGCCGTTCGAGGCGTCCAGACGAGGTCAGATCGTTCTCGAGCGCGATCTCGTGGTACGCGAAGCCGACCTCGGCCCGGGTGGAGAGCGCGAGCTGCTGCGACGACGCATAGTCCTGCCAGCGTGTGCCATCGAGACGTGCCCGCCTGACCTGGTCGACCAGCTCGGCGAACGTCGTGCCGGAGTCGATTCGCGATCGGATCGGGATCAGTTGTGCGTACGGCCCCAGCGCTCCGGCGAGGTCCGGCTGCGCGCGGCCGTCGGCGAGTCCGGCCAGCACGAGCTCGGTCTCACCGGAGAGGCGCGAGACCAGGGCGTGGACGCACGCCTCGAGGAACAGCGCGTCGGTCACGCGAGCGCCTTCGGCGGCGGCTTGCAGGGAAGAGACGTCCGCGCCGGAAAGGGCGAAACGCATCCGTTCCGGGGAGACGCCGCCGGCGCCCCGCCGTCCGAAGAGCAAGGCGGGAGCGCCCTGCGCCGGCTCATGGGCCCACCACGACCGAGCGGCTTCGGCCTCCGGCCCGTCGTCGGCGAGGAGCTCACGCCGCCACTCGGCGTAATCCGCGTACTGGAGCGGCTCCTCGACCTCGTCGAGGCCACGGGACGAGCGGCCGAGCTCGCCGAGCAGCAGAACCATCGAAGCCGCGTCGAGGCAAGCCGCCGGAGCCGTCAGCACGAGCGCCCGCTCCGATGCCGGCAGTGTCGCCAGGACGGCGCGCAGGCTCGGCCCGTGCTCGGGATCGAGTGCTTCCGCCTCCTCGCGGAGCAGCTTGTCGAGCGAGGCCTCGGCATCGTGGTCTCCGCGCAGGTCGAACGTCGGTCCACGCGGCCGGAAGGTCGTCGCGGATCACCTGCTGCGGCACCCGCATGCCCGCGCGCCGGACGAAGGCCGTGCGCAGGATCTCGTGCCGCGAGACTAGCCGCTCGAGGGCCGACTGCAGCTGCGACTCGGACACCCCGTCGGCGAGAAGGACGACCCCCTGGGTCGCCGCAACGCCGTCCGGCAGCAGGAACAGCTGCTCCTGCTGGGGCGCAAGAAGGAAACTCGGGATGTCCTGAGTCGGGTTCGGCATCAGCCCCAATCGCTCTCGGCGCCCCTCTCCCCGGAAGGTCCTGGCGGGCTCCGGAGGCTTGCTCCGGATTCTAGATGCGAACTCTCGGGTTGACCAGTGGTGCGTCCGCTTGCGTGCATTCCACGCGTCACCGACGAGCCGAGGATCTGGCGGGGTGAAGAGGATCTTGTCAGGATGAGTGCCGTGTCCACCCCGGCGTCGATCCGGCGAGAGAGCCGAGCAGAGCCCGCGGTCTGCCGACGCTCCGTACAAGCCCGCTGGGAGGCGGACCGATCGCCGGCGACCTCGACCGCCGGCTGCGCCGCACGCTGCCTCTTCCGGCGTACGAGGTCCTGCTCGCCGGATATTACGGGCTCCGGAAGGTCGCCGGCCGCAACCCCGGTCACGGCCGACTGCTTCCGGACTTCGTGATCATCGGTGCTGCGAAGGCCGGCACCACGAGCCTCTTCGGCTGGCTGGTCGATCACCCGTACGTCAGCGGGCCCCGGCACAAGGAGGTCAACTTCTTCAGTCACTACCACTACCGCGGAGAGGACTGGTACCGGCAACACTTCCCCCTCGAGCGCGAGCGTTCCTCGTTCGCGACGGAGCACGGCCGCCCGTTCCTGACCGGTGAGGCCAGTCCGTCGTACCTGCTCAACGTCTGGGCACCGCAGCGGATGCACCGGCTCCTGCCGGACGTGAAGCTGATCGTCCAGCTGCGCAACCCGGTCGATCGAGCCTACTCCCAGTTCCAGATGCGAAGACGAGACGGGGAAGAGCCTCTGGAGTCGTTCGCGGCCGCGGCCGGAGCCGAGGAGGAGCGCCTCGAGCAGGAGCTCGCCCGCATGCTCGCGAACCGGCGGTACAACAGCCTCGACGTCGCCTGCTGGTCGTACCTGATGCGCAGCCGCTATGCCGAGCAGCTCGAGCGCTGGTTCGAGCACTACCCGAGGGAGCAGTTCCACTTTCTGACGCTCGAAGACCTGAACGCCGACCCGCAGCGAGCCCTCGACCGCGTCCACGACTTCCTCGAGCTGCCGCAGCGGCGGCCCGAGGACCTCGAGGCGCGCTTCGCATTCGACTACGACCCGCTCCCGCCCGAGACACGACGGCAACTCGAGGAGTACTTCAGACCCCATAACGAGCGGCTGTACGAGCTCCTGGGGGTCGACTTCGGCTGGGAGAGGCCCGGCGGGAGCCCGGCGGCAAGCGCCGACCGCATCGAGCGCGACCGAGCTCGATCCCTGCCCTACTAGTGCCCCGCGCATCGTGATCGAGCGCGAGCTCTCCTTCTCCGACGAGGACATGGCCCTGTTCGCAGCCGGGAGCGGCGACTCGAGCCCGCTGCACACAGACCGCGCGTTCGCCCGGTGCACGAAGTACGGCGACTGCATCGTGTACGGCGGTCTGCTCAGCATCGGGCTGCTCGGGTCGCTGCCGGCCGACGCGCTCGCGCAGATCCGCTCGGTCCGCTCCTCGTTCCCGGAGCCGGTGCTGACCGGCCAGACCTCACTCGTGCGCGCCGTCCGGCACCCCTCTCGCGAGGCTGCGTGGGAGGTGCGGTTGCTGGACGACGGAAGGACGCTGGCGCGGCTGGTCGCGGACGGCCGCCGCGACGCATCGGGCGCCGCCGCGACGCTCGCGCGCGCGGCGGCGCACGCCCGGGACGGCGCCGCGTACGCGGGAACCCCGCTCGGAGTCGGCGACGCGATCGCGGCGGCGTACCGGCCGGAGCCGGAGCTGCGCGCTCTTGCCCGTCGCTTCGGTGCGGAGGCCCTTCACCCGGCGTTGCTGGACGGGATCGGGTGGGCGAGCTATGTCGTGGGGATGGGCATGCCGGGCTTCCAGGGACTGTGCGCTGCGGTCGACGTCACGACCGCAGGCGACGACGTGCCGCCGGTGGGACGCTGCGAGCAGGGCTGGATCCAGGTACGAGACCACGACGAGCGGACCGAGCGGCGTCTGGTCGAGGGCGTGCTCTCGGACGGCTCCGGCGCGCCGCGCACCGTGGCGCAAATCGAGTGCTTTCCTGTGGCCGTGACCGTCCTCGAGCCCGAGCATTTGCCGTGACCGTCTCTCGACTGACGCCCGAGCGCTGGCAGCGCGTCACCTCGTACAGCGACACGTTCACCTGCTACAGCGCGGCAATGGCCACCTGGGCGGCGGCCGCGAACGACGAATGGCCGGAGCTCATCAACCCTGGGTTCGCCCTGACGGTCACCGATTCCGAGGACGGGATCTTCGGCTTCGCCTATTTCCGTCCCTCGCTGCGGGCCGATCTCGGTCTCGTGCGCGCAGGCGCCGACGACCCGGCCGATGCGGTCGACGGCGTGCTCGGCGAGCTCGCGCGGAGCGGGCGTGCGATCGTCGCCGGCGACGGCTTTCATCTGCCGTGGCACGTCGCCTTCGAGCGTCGCCACGCCCCCCACTGGTACGTGCTCGCGGAAGACCCCGAAGGCCCCGTCATGTTCGACGCGTTCGCCGCCCGGAACGAGCTGGGCCTGCAGGAGGTGACATCCGAGCCGGTATCGCCGGATTCCCTGCCGCGACTCCTCCGCGCACTACCGCAGGAGGATCCGGTGCTCAGGCTGCGCGAGGTGCTCGCGTTCGGGGACGACACGGCCCCGCTGCCCTGGCATGCGTATCAGTGGTTCGTCCACGGGGCGGTCGACGGGGTCCGCAAGCCGGAGGGGGCGGACGGCCCGAACGGACTGCTGCGCCTCGCGGCACACTTCCGCGATCGCGGCCAGGATCCCGCCGCCTACGGGCAGGCGGACGACATCTGGTCGATCGGCCGGCACCGGGCCTTCCTCTGCCGTCTCGTGGAGGAGATCGCGGCCGAGCGCGGCGACGGCGGGCTCGCCGGCTGGCTCGAGGAGCACGGCACCCCGCTTGCGAAGCGATGGGGCCACGTTGCCCCGCTGCTGATGCAGGCGACCCTCGCCCTCAGGAGCGGACGCCCGGCGTCGACGAGCGTCCCCGACGTCCTCGAGGAGCTCGCCGGGCGCGAGGAGGCGGCCGCGGAGACGTTTCCCGGCTACCTCTCGGTGGCTCGGAGTTAGTGCCGCGGCGAGGCGGCTCGGGCTACGAGAGCGACGCCCGCTCGCGCACGAGCTCTTTCAGCGAGCCCACAGTCTGCTCTTCGAGCAGCGCCGAGTCGGGGAGCCGGATGTCGAATCGGCTCTCGAGGGCGTGGACGAGCCGGATGTGGACGAGCGAGTTCCACGCCTCGACCGTGCCGGGGCCGTCGTCCTCGGTCAGCTCGACGTCCCAGCCGAGCATGTCCTCGAAGACGTCCGCGAACGCAGATTCGAACTGCTCCTGGCTCATTCTGCGTCCATGATGTACTCGCTCTCGATCGGGCCGCGCGCGAGGTCGTACTCCCACCGCGAGCCCTCGCCGTCGACGGGTGCGAAACCGAGACGGGGATATAGGTCTGCGACGAGCCCGTTGCGCGGCCCACCGACGTAGCTGCCGCGGAGCCTCTCGAACCCGGCGGCGAGCGCCTTCCGGCTCACGTGCGAGAGCAGGTGGGTCTCCGCCGTCCGGCCGATCACGCGGCAGCTGAGGAGCAGCGTGTCGATCGCGGCGGTCGCCGGATCGTCGGCAGCCGGCACGACGAACGCGAGCCCGACCACCCCGTGGGCGGCGAAGCGGTCCTCGAGCTCGAACGTCAAGCAGATCGCGTCGGCGTCCTCTGCGAGCGCCTCCACCTCGTCGCGCGAGCGGCGGAGGAGCGTGAGGTTGAACTGATTCGTCTTCTGCGTCAGCTGTGTCGCTCGGTCGAGCGTCTTCGGCTCGAGCAGTCGTACCCGCGCGCGCATCTCGAGCGACCGCAGGAAGCCTTCGAGCGACCCCGTCTGCGCACGCAACTCTTCGGCCCGGGCGCGTCCCAGGTAGGAGTCCTGGCGGCCGGCGTCGTCGGCGGTCAGGGCGGCAGCTTCGAAGCGGACGCTGCGGCCGAGGATGCGGATGAACTCGGACGGCGAGTCGCCGAGCCGGATCGTGTCCACGAGCGGAAGCGCGGCCGCCACCTCGGCGCACTCGGCGGGATTGTCGTCGGCGAACACGAGGGCGTCGAGACCCAGGCCGAGCGTGCCGGCGATCTCGACGATCTGCTCGGACTTCGGCCTCCAGTCGGCGACGAAGGCTGCGAAGTCGTCGAGTCGCAAGCGCATGCGTGGATTCAGCTCGAACGCCTCGCGCGCCGCCTCCGCATCGTTCTTCGAGGCCACGGCGAGGAGCACGCCCCGTTGCCTCAGGGCCCGGAGGTGCTCCTGGAACGTCGCGAACGCCTCGCCGTCCGGGCCCTCGCCGACGACGATGCCCTCCGGTCCGTCCTCGCCCACGAGCCCTCCCCAGAGCGTGTTGTCGAGATCGACGACGAGGCAACGGGCCGCGAGCCCGAGGTCGGCCGCCAGGACGGCAGCCGTCTCGCGCGCCAGCAGGGCGAGCGCCTCGTATCCGTAGGGCTGACGCGCGACGTGCCAGAGCCGCGGGTCGAACCAGCTCCTCTTCCCGATCCGCGCCGCGAGCCGCTCGCAGTCGACGAGCAGGACGTTCGAGGCCGCCGAGGCGCCGAGCCGCGCGTTGAGCTCGCGCACGAGTGTGAGCCGGCTCTCGGGCGTCCGGAGCGCGAGGTGCCCGAGCGAGGTCTCGTCGGGCACGACGAACGTGTGCTGCACGACGCGGGCATGCGTGTTGCGGCCGACACCGTCCCAGAGGGCGCGCCACCGTTGCTCCTCCGCTGCCAGCTGGGCGCCCGCGTCCTCGGCGACGGGTGGGAATGCAAGATCGGCCGTCGTCGGCGCGATCAGGACGTGCGTCGGGCCGAAGCGCGCGAGCTCCGTCTCCGTCCCGAGCACCTCCTGCTCGACCTGCCCGTACGGCGCGGCGTACAACTGCGTCTCGATCCCGAGGGCGCGGCAGGCGATCTCGAGGTGCTCGACGAGCTCGGCCGACTCGTACGTGGAGAGAACGGCGAGCCTGGCCTCGCGGCGACTCGGCGGCGTCCACGCGTCCGGGCCGCCCGCGCGGAGGACACCGCGCGCGAGGCTCCAGATCGCCGGATCGTCGTCGCCGGCGAGCAGCACCGGCCGCAGCAGCAGCCACGCGTCGTCGTAGCGCCGCTCGGCGAGCAGCGCGCGGACCGTCACCCGGACCCGCACGAGCTGATCGCGTGAACCCGTCGCTCCGGTCGCCCCCCGGTCACCCGGCGCCGCATCTACCCGCATCTCGCTCTCCCCTGACCTCTCCCACTTGGCGTACGCAGCCGATACCGCCATCGCTGCCCACCGGAAGGCTTGCACAAATCCTCGGATGCACCGCGGGGGATTGTGAGTACGATCGGCACATGGGCGACGTTCGCACGGCCTCGCGGCTCGAGCTGGCGATCGCGCAGATCTGGCGCGACATCCTGAAGCTCGACGAGGTCGGAATCGAGGACGACTTCTTCCACCTCGGTGGAGACTCGCTCCAGGCGATCGAGATGCTCGCAGCCGTCGACGAGGTTCTCCTGACGCCCGTCGAGTTCCCTGCGTTCCTGGACGCGCCGACCGTCTCGGGGCTGGCACGGGCGATTCAGGATTCGCGGGGCGGGCCGCCGGCCCCCGCCCCGGCGAACGTCCGGGAGTGGTCGGGGCCGCCGCCCTGCACCTTCGCCCAGGAGCGTCTCTGGTTCCTCGACCAGCTCACGGGCCCCACGGGTGCGTACAACATGCCGCTCGGCACCCGGATCCGGGGTGCCCTCGACGTCGATGCGCTCGAGTCGGCGGTCCGTGAGGTGGTGCGGAGGCACAACGCCCTGCGGACCACGTTCGCGGACGAGGCGGGCAAGCCCTTCATGGTCGTATCCGACGAGCCTCGGCTCGAGCTCGAGCGGCTGGACCTGAGCGCCGAGGTCGATCCGGAGGCGGCCGCACAGGAGGCGGTGGACGCTCTGGCCTCCACGCCGTTCGACCTCGAGCGCGGTCCGCTCGTGCGCGCGCTGCTCGTACGGCTCGCGGACTCGGATCACGTGCTCGAGCTCGTGTTCGACCACATCGTCTGCGACGGGTGGTCGCACGTCGTCATCTTCGACGAGCTGGCGAGGCTGTACGACTCCTTGCGCCGCGGCGAGGACCCCCGGCTGCCCCCGCCGCAGGTCCAGTACGACGAATACGCGCGCCGTGAGCGCGAGCGCCTGACGGACGCGGTCATCGAGGAGAAGCTGGTGTACTGGCGGGAGCGGCTGGCGGGTATCCCCTCGACGCTCGAGCTGCCGACCGATCGCCCCCGTCCCCCCCGTCCGAGCTTCCGGGGCGGAACGCTGCGCAGGCACCTGCCGGAGGCCTCGGCCGAGGCGATTCGGTCCTTCGCCCGGGCGGAGGGGGCGACCCTCTTCGCAACGCTGCTGGCCGCCTACGACGTTCTGCTCCACCGGTATTCCGGCCAGGAGACGATCGTGGTCGGGTCGACGTCGGCCGCCCGCGATCGCTCCGAGCTGAGGGACAGCGTCGGGCTGTATGCGAGTACGGTCGCCCTGCGGGCGGATCTCCGCAGCGAGAACACGTTCCGCACCGTCGTCTCGCAGGACAAGCAGACGGTCCTCGAGGCGGTGGCGCACCAAGATCTGCCGTTCGAGCTGCTCGTCGCAGACCTGGCTCCGGAGCGGGACGTCAGCCGTCACCCGATCTTCCAGGTCTTCTTCGCCCACGTCCCCCGGATCCCGCTCGCGATCGACGGCGCCGCGCCGTTCGACGCGAGCCCGACCAAAGCACGGTTCGATCTGACGCTCTGGGTCGAGGAGGAGGCAGAGGGCCTCGACCTCGTGTGGGAGTTCAGCGCCGATCTCTTCGACCGGACCTCGATCGAGCGCCTCGACCGGCACTTCGTGTCCTTGCTCGAAGCGGCACTGCGCGACCCCGACCGCCCGATCGGCGAGCTGGAGCTGATCACGGCCGAGGAGCGTGCGAGCATCGTCGCCCAGTTCGCCGGCGAGCCGAAGGCGTTTCCGGTCGGGTGCCTGCACGAGCTGTTCGAGCACCAGGCAGCGAGGGCGCCCGACTCGACCGCCGTCGTCTTCGAGGACAGTGGACTGTCCTACCGCGATCTCAACGAGCGCGCGAACCGGCTCGCGCACCTGCTGCGCTCGCTGGGCGTGGGGAACGAATCGCTCGTCGCCCTCTGCCTGGAGCGCTCGCTCGATCTTGTCGTGGCGATCCTCGCCGTCCTGAAGGCGGGCGGAGCGTACGTTCCACTCGATCCCCAGTACCCCGCGGACCGGCTCGCCTTCGCGCTGGAGGACACGGCCGCACCGGTGCTGCTGACGCAGGAGCACCTGCTCGAACGGCTGCCGCCCCACGAGGCGGAGGTGATCTGCCTGGACCGCGACGGCCGGCGCCTGCGGGATTTCCCGGCCACGAATCCGGATCCGGTCTCGTCCCCCGCGAGCGCCGCGTACGTCATCTACACGTCCGGCTCGACGGGCCGCCCGAAGGGCGTCACCGTCGAGCATCGGAACGTCGCCCGGCTGTTCACGGCCACCGACCCGTGGTTCGGCTTCGGACCGGAGGACACCTGGCTCCTGCTGCACTCGTACGCGTTCGACTTCTCCGTCTGGGAGCTGTGGGGGGCGCTGCTCCACGGCGGCCGCCTGGTGGTCGTCCCCCACTGGACGACGCGGTCGCCGGCCGCCCTGCGCGACCTGATCGTCGAGGAGCGCGTGACCGTGCTGAATGCGACGCCGAGCCTCTTCCTGAGCGCCCTCGACGATCTCCTCTCGGCGGCCGACGCGCTCTCGCTCAGGGTCGTCGTCTTCGGCGGCGAGGCCCTCCAGCCCTCGGCGCTGCGCGCCTGGTTCGAGCGGTTCGGCGACGGGGAGCCACGGCTCGTCAACATGTACGGGATCACCGAGACGACCGTCCACGTGACCTACCGCCCGCTTTCGGCGGCGGACTGCCGGCGGGACGTCAGCCCGATCGGCGAGCCGATCCCCGACCTGCAGACCTATGTCCTGGACGCCAGGCTCGAACCGGTCCCCGAGGGCGTCCCGGGCGAGCTCTTCGTCGGCGGGGCCGGCGTCGCGCGCGGCTACCTCGAGCGGCCCGAGCTGACAGCGGAGCGGTTCCGCCCGAACCCCTTCGGCGACGGGACGCTCTACCGGACCGGCGACCGGGCCAGGCATCTGAACGGCGAGCTGCTGTACCTCGGCCGCCTCGACGACCAGGTCAAGATTCGCGGCTTCCGGATCGAGCTCGGCGAGATCGAATCCGTGATCACGGAGCACCCCGATGTCGCCGCAACCGCCGCCGCGATCCGCGAGGACACTCCGGGCGACCGCAGGCTGGTCGCCTATGTCGTTCCGGAGCGCGGGAGAACACCCGCCGCAGACGACCTCCGCGATCATGTCCAGACGAGATTGCCCGCCTTCATGGTGCCCTCCGCCTTCGTCACGGTCGAGGGACTTCCGCTCACCCCCAACGGCAAGCTCGACCGCGCGGCGTTGCCCCCTCCACCGGACTACGAACGGCCCGCCGACCAGTTCGTCGCCCCGACGACCGCCACGGAACGCCGGATCGCCGAGATCTGGCAAGAGGTCCTCGGTCTGGACGCGGTCGCCGCCGGAGACAGCTTCTTCCACCTCGGCGGCCATTCGCTTCTCGCCGCACGCGTGGTCACCAAGGTGCGCTACGAGTTCGAGGTCGATCTGTCGGTGCGGGCGCTCTTCGAGCACCCGGTCCTGGCCTCGTTCGCCGCCGACGTCGACGCCAGGCGTCTGCTCGGGGACGTGTCCGCGCCCGCCGTGGACGCGCCGTCGGCGCCGGCGCCTGCCCCCGGCGCGGCGAAGTACCCGCTGTCGTTCCAGCAGCAGCAGCTGCTCTTTCTCGACGACCTCACCGCGGGGGGCGCGACCTACTACGCAGCGCTCGCCTTCCGGGTCGCCGGCCCGCTCGATCGCGATGCGCTGACCCGCGCGCTCGACGCGCTCTTCGAGCGTCACGAGGTACTGCGCACGGTCCTGCGTGTCGACGACGACGGCCCCGCGCAGGTCGTGCTCGACGCATGGGACGTGGACGTTCCCCTCGTCGAAGCCGCAGGCGCCGGCGACGAAGTCGAAGAGATCCTGCAGGAGCACGCACGCCGCCCCTTCGACCTGAGCCGCGACCTGATGCTGCGCACGACCCTCCTCCGGCTCGGCCCGGACGACCACGTCGTTCTCTTCCAGACCCACCACGTCACCTTCGACGCCTGGTCGGTGGAGATCTTCCTCCGCGAGCTCGCGCTCGCCTACGAAGCCTTCGTCCAGGGCCGGGAACCGCATCTGCCGCCGCTCCCGCTGCAATACCGTGACTTCGCGCTCTGGCAGCGCGAGACCCTGACGGGTGAGCGGCTCGACCAGGAGACCGGCTTCTGGCGCCGGTACCTCGCGGGGGCGCCGACGTTTCTTCCGCTTCCTGCCGACGGCCCCCGCCCGGACTCGGAGGTCCTCGAGGAGGGGCGCCACGCGATCGAGCTGCCCCGCAGACTGACCGACGGCCTGACCGCGTTGTGCGCCGCCGAGGGGGTCACTCCCTACATGCTCCTCCTGGCGGCCTTCGCGACGCTCCTCTACCGGGAGACCGGTCAGGACGATCTGCTCCTCGGCGGCCCGACGGCAAACCGTTCCCGCGAGGAGTTCGACGGCATCGTCGGCTTCCTCGCGAACACGATCGTCACCCGGGTGCGGCTGGATGGAAATCCCACGTTTCGCGAGCTGCTCGTCCGTGTGCGACGAACCGTGCTGGAAGCTCTCGAGCACCAGGAGCTCCCCTTCGAGCGGGTGGTCGAGCTGATCCGCCCGCCGCGCCAGACCGGTGTCAATCCTCTCGTCCAGGTGAACTTCCGGACGCGCGTCGGGCCCCTGCCGACGCTCGAGCTCGCCGGCACGACCGCCGCTCCGATTCCGATCCAGGTCGGGCTCGCCCGGTTCGATCTGGCCTTCGAGGCCCGGGTCCGCGAGGACGGCATCGACGGGGAGTTCCTCTACGCGACGGCTCTCTTCGATCGCACGAGGGTGGAGCGGTGGGCAGCCGCCTTCGAGGCGCTGCTCGAGGACGCGCTGGCCGATCCGTCGCGCCGGGTCCTCGCGTTCGAGTTGCCCGCGGAGCCCGTCGCGCTGCAGAGCGCCCCGCGAATCCGCGGCTTCCGCGGTGCCCGGACCGGGCAACGCAACCCGACCGGCTGAACCCAGTGCCCTGTCCGGCGAATACGGCGCGCCCTGGCGGCTGCAAACCGGCGCCGTGCGGTGTCCTCAGTCGCGCCCATATGACCTGCATATGGGCGCTCCCTGCGTCCTTGCCCGGCTTGGTTTTCGCACGCCAGGATCATCACCGTACTCACCGGACAGGGCACTAGCGGATCGAGAAGCCCGCGTCGACCGGAATGACGGCGCCGGTGATGTGGACTGCGTCGTTGGAGGCGAGCCACGTGATCGCCGCGGAGACGTCTGCAGCCGAGACGAGCGAGCCGAGCGGATGATTCGGCAGCGAGAGAGCCTCGTAGTCCTCGGTTTCCACGCCGAGCATCCCGGCAACACCTCGAAGCATCCCCGACGCGAGCCTCGGCTCGTCCCTGATCGACGTCGGCGCCACCGCGTTGACGCGGATTCCGTAGGGCGCATAGTCGAGCGCAAGCGCGCGGGTGAGCCCGATCAGGCCGTGCTTTGCGGCGACGTAGTTCGCGAAGTGCGGAAACGCGACCAGGCCGGCGGTCGACGCCACGTTCACGATTGCCCCGCCCCGTCTCGCGATCAGGTCGGGAAGCACTGCCTTGGCGCACCGCCAGGGACCGGTCAGATCGATGTCGATCATGACGTTCCAGGCCTGCTCGTCGAGCTCGTGGGCAGCTATGCCGCCTGGACCGACGATGCCGGCGTTGTTCACGAGCGCGTCGGCGGGTCCCAGCTCTTCTCGGCCGCGGCGAAAGGCCTCCTCGACCTCTGACGGACTCCGGACGTCGGCAGCGGCGGCGACGACCCGCACGCCCAGACCTCGGCAGCTCTCCGCCGTCTGCTCGAGGTCCTCTCGCGTTGCGAGCGGATAGGGACAGCCTTCGACGCCCGCGCAGATGTCGATCAGGAGGAGGTCGGCGCCGGAACCGGCAAATGCCTGGGCCGTGGCGCGACCGACCCCCCGCCCGGCACCCGTGACGACGACCGTCTTCGGCATCTCCTTAGCCCTTCTTGGACCCGCGAAGTCGTGACGTTGTGACAGGTTTTCGTCGGCCGAGACGGCAACCTCCCGGGCGCGGAGGCGAGACCGCGCTCTCGCCGGAGCGCAAGTACGAGCCGCCAGGGCGCGCGAAGAAGGAGGGCACGCTATCCGTCCCAGCCGAAGTCGGTCCCGACGAGCTGGGAGAGCCGCTGGTTGTGCGGGCGGAAGTACTCGGCGAGCTGCGCGCGGACCTCCGGCGGCATCGGGTCGTAGCGGGGGGCGACGTGCAGACGACCAAGCTGCTCGTTCACATGCGGGGCAAGGTCGAGAAAGGCGTACACGCGGTTCAGCGTCTCCTGCGGACGTGACTCGAGCTCCTCCGCCTTCACGAAGAGGAACTGCTCGCGCGGGAAGAGCTCGAACCACCGCTCGACCTGCTCCGCATACCGGCTTCGCAGGAGGTACGACCAGCAGCCGATCGGCCAGCTGTTGTAGCGGGGATTCGCACGCAGCCGCGCGCACTCGTCCCGCAGGCGCGCTTCCTCCGCGGCCACCGCCTCCGCAAACGACTCCAGCGGCTCCTCCTCCTCGCGCCGGGACATCTGATACTGCGAGTAAGCGCGGTCGATCGGGTTCCGCACGGCGACGATCAACTTCGCGTGCGGAAGGATCTTGGCTATTCGGGCAGGAGCCCACTCGTGCGAGATGTAGGACGGGCTCGCTTCACCGGTGAGAAACGGGCGCCCGTGCTCTCCCTCGAACGCTGCCCGCGTTCTCTCTGCGGGGAAGTGCGACCGGTACCAGTCGACCCCGCGATAGAAGTCGTAGTCGAAGAAGTGGACCTCCTTCTTGACCGCCGGCTCGACGAACGGATGCTCGCACAGCCAGCCGTGCAGGGAGGTGGTGCCCGACTTCGCGGTGCCGATGATCAGGAAGTCGGGCAAGAGCCGTCCGCGGCCCGGGTTGCGGCGGGCGAGGGTGCGCCCGTCGTAGTACCGGCTGCGCACGAAGTGGTAGACGGGCCTCGGCAGGCGGCGGCGCAGGTGCCAGTCCACACGACCCCTGAAGCTCGCAGCCGTCATGTCTGGTCAGCGATCCGTCGAGGATCCGTCGAGGTGCTCCGGAAGCAGGTCGCGCACGAGCACCGCGTGTGTCCTCGCGTGGACCACGTCGCCGTCCAGCGCCTCGGTCTCCACCGCAGCCGTTGTCATGCAGCCTCTCCCATGCCGCTCATCGTGAACGAGAAGGGCAGAGTGTCGCACATTCCGGAGCACCGCACTTCGGTTGCAATAGTCGTCAACGTCATTACGATGAGATGGCCGTGACTCGCCACCCTTCCGGCTCGCTGCGCGACGAATCGTACGGGCTGAGCTCCGTCATCGCGGTCGCAGACCTGGACGCGCCGCTGGTTCACGGCGACGTGCCCGGGCCGGCGTCGGCACGGGCCCTCGCCCGCCAGGAGGCCCGCGAGTCGAACGCGCGGTCGTATCCGAGGAATCTGCCGATTGCGATCCGCCGCGGTGCAGGCTCGTACGTCGAGGACCTGGACGGCAACGTCTTCGTCGACTTCCTGATGTCCGCCGGCGCGCTCGCCCTCGGTCACAGCCATCCGGAGGTCGTCGAGGCGGTACAGCGGCAGGTTCCGCTGCTCATCGCCGCGCTCGACTTCCCGACGGAGCCGAAGGACGAGTTCACCTCGATGCTGCTTGCACTCCTGCCGGAGTCGATGCGGAACCGGACGAAGATCCAGTTCTGCGGTCCGGCCGGCGAGAACGCCGTCGACGCAGCTCTGAAGCTGTGCAAGACGGCGACGGGACGATCGGAGATCGTGACCTTCCACGGCGGCTTCCACGGCAGCACGCACAGCGTGATGGCGCTGACCGGCCTCGTCTCCCAGAAGGAATCCGTCGCCAACACGATGCCGGGCGTGCATTTCTTCCCCTACCCGGCGGGACGTCACTGCGCGCTCGGCGGCGACCCCGAGACGACCGGCGAGCGCTGCCTTGAATACTTCGAGCGCGCCCTCCGCGACCCGCTCGGCGGAGTCCCGCTGCCCGCGGCGGTCATCCTCGAGGTGGTGCAAGGGGAGGCCGGCGCGGTCGCTGCACCGACGGTGTTCGTGCAGGGAGTGCGCCGCGTGACGCGCGAGCTCGGCATACCGTTGATCGTCGACGAGGTGCAGTGCGGCTGGGGCAGGACCGGCACGTGGTGGGCATTCGAGCAGCACGGGATCGAACCCGACGTGATCGTCGCGTCGAAGGGGATCGGCGGGATCGGGCTCCCCGCGGCGGTCGTCCTGTACGACGAGGCTCTCGACGTGTGGCCGCCCGGGGCCCACACCGGGACCTTTCGCGGCAACCAGCTCGCATTCGTCGCCGGGACCGCGGCGGCCGGAATCATCGAGCGCGACGGCATCCTCGACAACGTTCGCGAGCAGGGCGCATACGCACTCTCGGCTTTTCGCCAGCTTCAGCGGGAGCACGACGTGCTGTGCGACGCGCGTGGGCTCGGGCTCATGCTCGGCCTGGAGGTCGAGGATCCCGGGGGCAACTCGCGCGCCACTGCCCGCGCCATTCAACGGGCCGCCCTCGAACGGGGCCTGATCGTCGAGCTCGGCGGACGCCACGACGCGGTCGTGCGCCTCCTGCCGCCGCTGAACGTGACGCGCAGGACGTTGGACCAGGCGCTGGAGATCATCTCGGAGAGCATCTCCCACGTCGCCTCGCCGGCGTAGAAGGTCAACAGGTGCGGCAGCCGGATGAGCGGATGAAGCTGTACTGCCTGCCGCACGCGGGCGGCTCGGCGAACGTGTATCTCGCCTGGCGAAATCATCTGGACTCGTCGATCGAGCTCGTCCCGGTCGAGCTCTCCGGGCGCGGCAGGCGGATGGGCCTGCCCTTGCGCGCCCGCTTCCGCGAGGTGCTGGACGACGTGGCGACCGAGATGACGCGCACGCCGGTTCCAGCCGATTACGCTCTCTTCGGACATAGCTTCGGCGGGCTCCTTGCCTTCGAGCTCGCGCACGAGCTCGTTGCGCGTGGTCATCGTCCACCCCACCACCTCTTCATCTCGGCCTCGTGTGCGCCGGAGCGGGTTGGAGAGATCGAGATCTCCCTGGCCGACGAGAATCGCGACCTCCTCGGGTCGCTCGCGTATCTCGGCGGAACACCGCTCGAGATCCTGGCCGACGACGAAGCGGTCGAGCTCTTCGCTCCGATCGTGCGGGCCGACCTGCACGCGCTCTTCGACTACCGCCACGTGCCGAGGGGCAGGCTCTCGTGTGACATCTCGATCCTGCTCGGGTCGAGCGACACCGTCGCGACCAGGACAGACGCGGATCTCTGGGGCCGTGTGACCGTCGGCAGCGCCTCGACTCACGTCGTCGAGGGCGGCCATTTCGCCGCCTTCGAGCGGCCCGACCGGGTCGCCACGTACGTCAACGCGACCCTGCAGGGCGTGTCGAGCGTGCGGAATCACTGACCCGCCGGGTCGCGGCTCATGTGGAGGCAGCGGCTCCTGTAGGGTGGTGCGCGTCGTCAGCTTCGGGGGGAAGGGTCGTGGGTCGTGCAGGGCAGTTCGTGTCGCTGTGGAGAGGAATGGCCCGACCACGGGGTCTGGGTTCTGGACCTTCTGAGCGGTCCCTGCGAGCGCAGGGGCCCCGCGGCGTTCACGTGAGTTGCCTGAGATGAGGGAAGACACGTTCTCGCTCGCCTCGGGCGGCGCGATGAATCTGGTCGCGGGAGTCGTCAGAACGGTCTTCGGGTTCGTCTTCGCGCTGATCGTCGCGCGAGAGCTTCACTCTTCCGGGGCCGGTGCCCTCTACCAGGTTGTCGCGGTCTTCTCGATTCTGACCATTGTTTGCCAGCTGGGATCTCAGACCGCCCTCGTTCGCATGATCTCGCGAGCGCGGGCGCTTCATCGGCCCGAAACGCTCCGCCCCACGATCCTTGTCGGCGCGCTCCCAAGCCTTGCTTTCGCGTGCATCGCCGCGGTGCTTCTCTTCCTCTTCGCTGCGAAGGCATCGACACTCCTCGTCCGTCACGGCGATCGAGACCGCGTTGCCGACTACCTCCGGCTCTTCTCCTTCTTCATTCCCGTTGCGACGGCCGAAAATCTCTTCCTGGCCGCGACAAAGGGCTTCGGAACCATGCGCCCAGCCGCGGTGATCGACTCGATCAGGCCGGCCCTCAAGGTTGCCCTGGCCTTGCTGATTCTCCCGGTGAGCCGGAGCGCGCTCCCGGCAGCGGTAACGTGGCTCGCTCCCATTCTCGTCTGCATGGGGCTTGCGCTGATCGCAGTACGCCTGCTGCTCCGCTCCGAGGTCTCCCCCCCACCGTCGTCACGCAGATTCGCGAAGCCGCCGCCGATACGATCGCTCGGCCTGGAGTTCTGGCGGTTCGCGCTCCCTCAGTCGTTTTCGGGTGTGCTGCAAGTCGCCGTTCTCTGGCTCGATGTGGTGCTTCTCGGGGTGTTGAAGGGCTCGCATGAAGCGGGCATCTATGCGACCCTGTCACGCTACGTTCTCGCCGGAACTCTTGCGCTCACCGCAATTGCAACGGCGATTGCGCCGCTGGTCAGCTCGCTGCTCACGCTCGGCGAGCGAGCGCTAGCTGGGAATCTGTTCCGAGTAGGCACATCCTGGGCGGCGGCGGCTTCTTTGCCTATCTATCTCGTGATGGCGGTGTTCGCCCCGGTGCTGATGAAGGTCTTCGGCACGTCGTTCGCAGGCGGAGGGGTCCCGCTCACGATCCTGTCCCTTGCGATGATTGCCAACATCGTCAGCGGCCCGGCAGACATCGCTCTCCTGATGGGAGGTAAGAGCGGCCTGATACTCCTGGACACGAGTGCAGGTCTCGCGGTAAACCTGACGCTCAATGTTCTGCTGATCCCTCCGTTCGGGATGATCGGTGCAGCAATTGCCTGGACGGCGAGCATCATTGTGCTGAGTGCTCTGACCGTAATACAGGCGCATCACTTCTGGCAGATCAATCCGTTCGGACGTGGACTACTCATAATCTCGTCTAGCGCGACGATTTCGTATGGGCTTCTCGGGCTGGTGATGATCGACGCTCTCGGTAGGAGTGCGATTACTCTCGCACTGACCTGTTCCGTGGGCACCGTGCTTCATGGCGCTGTTATCTGGAGATTCCGGCACCGGTTGGCGTTGGCCACGGTTCACGCGGCCTGGCGGCGGCAACGTAGGGCGCTTGCGGTGGATACGGCATGAGCCGGACCAGGAGGTGACAGGCCGCCGAGGTGCGTAGCAACCAGTGCGTAGCCGGGGCAATTTGACGAAGCCTTCGCCCCTGCCCGAGCCGGGGCGATGACTGCCGTGCCACCGGCACCAGCATGTGCGGGATAGCGGGCTACGTCGCCCGCACGGACGCGGGCATCCCAGACGAGACCGCCGAGGCGATGGCCGACACCATCGCTCACCGCGGGCCTGACGACGCCGGCACCTACTTCGCGGACGCGAGTCACGGCTGGCGGGTCGGCTTCGGCTTCCGCCGACTGGCGATCATCGATCTCACCACCGGAGCGCAGCCGATGGTCGCGCCCGACGGTACGGCGATCGTCTTCAACGGCGAGATCTACAACTACCGGGAGCTGAAGCAGGAGTTGCAGGCCGAAGGGGTGTCGTTCCGTACCAACAGCGACACGGAGGTCCTGCTGCTCGGATACCGGCAGTGGGGAGACCGGTTCGTCGAGCGCCTGGCCGGCATGTTCGCCTTCGCCCTCTGGGACCCGGTCCGGCAGCGGCTCGTCCTCGTCCGCGACCGCTTCGGCAAGAAGCCGCTGTTCCTCCATCGGCGCGACGGTCTGCTCGCCTTCTCGTCCGAGATCAAGGGACTGCTCGCCCTGCCCGGAATCGAGCGCACGCTCGACCGCGACGCGCTCGGGCTCTATTTTGCGTTCCGCTACGTCCCCGGCCCGCGCACGATGTTCGCGGGGATCGCGAAGCTCGAGGCGGGCCAGATGCTGGTGTGGGAAGACGGCGTCGAGTCGATCTCGACCTACTACGTCCCTCCCGACTCGCACCCCCGCACGGAGGCCGCGCCGCACGCCGATCCGCTCGCCGAGTTCGAGCGGCTCCTCGACCAGGCGGTGACACGGCGGCTCATCGCCGACGTGCCGCTGGGCGCCTTCCTCTCCGGCGGGATCGACTCGTCGATCGTCGTCGCGCTGATGGCCCGGCGAACCGGGCTGCCGGTCTCGACCTACTCCATCGGCTTCACCGAGGAGAGATACAGCGAGCTGCCCTTCGCAAACCTCGTCGCCAAGACACTCGGCTGCGACCACCATCCCATCCTGTTCTCGACCGACGAGCTGATCGACGGCCTCGCCGCGGCGACGCACTTCCGCGACGCGCCGGTGAGCGAGCCGGCCGACCTACCGCTCCTGCTCCTCAGCCGCCGCGCGGTCGAGACGCTGAAGGTCGTCCTGACGGGCGAGGGCTCGGACGAGCTGCTCGGCGGCTACCCCAAGCATGCGTTCGATCGCTACGCCGCCCTGTACCACACGCTGGTCCCCGGCGGCGTGCACCACCGGGTGATCGAGCCCTCTCTGCGTGCCCTCCCGTATCGGTTCCGCCGGATCAAGACCCTGGCCGCCAGCCTCGGAGAACGCGACTTCGTCGCACGGATGATTCGCTGGTTCGGCGCGCTGTCAGCGCAGGAGCGGGACGAGCTGACGACCGTGCCCCGTCCGCGCTACAGCGTGCCCCACGACGACCCCCGCAACGGCGCGCTGCGGCGGATCCTGAGCTTCGATCAGTCCGTGTGGCTCCCCGACAACCTGCTCGAGCGCGGAGACCGCATGACCATGGGCGCGTCGCTGGAATCACGCATGCCGTTCCTCGATCACGACCTGGCGGCGTTCGTCTCGTCGCTTCCAGATCGCTACCGGCTCCGAGGGCTCACGGGCAAGTGGATCCTGCGTCGCGCAGCCGAGAAGGTCCTCCCCGAGAGCATCGTCGCCCGGCCGAAATCGGGCTTCCGCATGCCGGTCAACGAATGGTTCCGCAACGAGATGCGACCCTTCCTGACCGACATGCTGCTGGCGACGGACACCAGGTCGCGGGACTTCTACCGGCCCGGTGCGCTCCAGGCGTCGCTGAGAGAGCACTTCGAGGGAAAGCAGAACCACGAGAAGCTCGTCTGGCAGATGCTCGCGCTCGAGCTGTTCCTGCGCGAGCACCGGCCGTCGACCTGAGCGCTCCCACGCGGGTGGACGGGAATCCATAGGGTCGGTCTCCAGCCGGCGCGGGCGCTGCTCGCGAACGCTATGCTCTGTGTGATTCACCTGGTCAGGTTCTGGTCTGACCAGCTCGGAACCAAAAGGGGAGAGAGAGGCCACTGATGAGCAACCTGGTCGAGCGGGTGTCGGCTGTCGCACCCGACCACTATCCTGCCGAACGATCGCGCGTTGGGGAGCCGACCTTCTGGCTGCTCCTTCTCGTCGCCGAGGCAGGATGGATCGCTGTGCTCGTGTATCTTGTGCTGGCGTTTGTCTAGCAGCAGGAGTCTGGACCCCTGACGGCTGCGGCGGCCGCTGTCTACGGGATCCCGTGACCTCCTCGGCCACTCGGACGGTGGGGGCCACGGTGAAGCCGTGTGGCGCGCGGCGGATCGTTCTTCACCTGGGGCCCGATCTCCGCGAGCCCGGCGGCATGGCTCGGGTCATCCAGTCGTACGTCGAGGCCGACCTCCGGCCCTGGACGGTCGAGTTTCTCTCGACCTACACGAGCAGGTCACGTGCTCGGCAACTCGCGCGTCTGATCATCTCCCTTGCCGCACTCTCGACGCGTCCGCGGCAGCGCACGCACGGTGTCCACGTGCACGCGTCCCATGGATTCGATCTCGTGCGGACGCTCCTTCTCCTGGAGATCGCTCGTCGTCGCGCTCTGCCGACCGTCATCACGATCCACGGTGACCATTTCATGAAAGAGGTGCGGCGCGCTCCGCGGCTCGTACAGGCCATTTTGACACGCGCAGGCGCGGTCACGGTCTTGAGCGACGAGGTACACGCATCGGCGCTCTCACTCGGAGCGCAAAGGGTCTGCCTGCTGCCGAACCCGGTCCGGCTCCGAGCGCCGGCGACCGGACTCGCCGAACGGACGCAAGCCCTGTTTGCCGGGGAGATCGGCTACCGAAAGGGCGTGGACGTCCTGTTGAAGGCGTGGGCGGCGGTACACGACGCGCGCCCCGACGTCTCACTCTTGCTGCTCGGGCCCGTAACGGAGCCCGCGCTGGTCGAGTCGCTACCTGCCGGCGTGCGGTTGGGCGGGTCGTTGCCGCATCCAGCGGTCATGGAGGCGCTGAACGCCTCGTGTCTCGCACTTCTGCCGTCCCGTTCCGAGGCGATGCCCGTGTTCGTGCTCGAGGCCATGGCCGCCGGTGTCCCGGTCGTGGCAACCCGTGTCGGTGCAGTGGAGACGATCCTCGGCGATGCCGGTGTCATCGTCCCGGTGGGCGATTCTGACGCGCTCGCAGCGGCGATTATCGGCCTGCTCGACGATCCTGGGAAGATCGACGAAATGAGTCGCAACGGGCAACGCCTCGTGTCGGAGAAGTTCTCCTCAGAGATCTTTGCGCGCAATGTGGTTGCGCTTTACAGCAGTGTCTTTGCGGCATGACTGGCCAGGACTCACGCTTAAGCCGCGGCTCGCGGCCCGCGAAGAAGCGCCTGCTCCACCACATCGGCGATGCGTCCGGCCGCATGTCCGTCCCACAGGGGCGGTGCGGCAGGCGCGTAGGGCGGTGTGGCGGCGAGTGCCGGGAGAATGTCGGCAATCCGGGCAGGAGCGAGGCCGAGAAGCGTATTGGTCCCGAGCCGGGTGGTCACGGGACGTTCGGTGCTGTCGCGTAGCGTGAAGCAGCGGACGCCCAGGTGGGTCGCCTCCTCCTGGACGCCTCCCGAGTCGGTCAGCACCGCCGCGGCATCCACCTCGAGGGATAGGAACTCGAGGTAGCCGACCGGCTCGAGCAGCATGACGCCTCCGGCCACATCGAGACCCTCCATCATCTTCCGGGTCCGCGGATGGACCGGGAAGACGACGGGCAGCTCTTTCGACACGCCGTTGAGCTGGGCGACGACCTCCGGTAGCAGCGGCCCGTCCACCAGCGCAGGACGATGAAGCGTGACGAGCAAATAGTGACCGCGGTCGAATCCAAGGCGCCCGGCCAGGTCCAGGCCTCGGAATCGCGACTCCATCGCGACCAGGCTGTCGATCATCGTGTTCCCGACGAAGTGCATGCGGTCGTCCCCGATTCCTTCGGCGCGGAGGTTCTCGATCGCTTCCTGCGAGTGCAGGAAGAGGTAATCCGAGAACTCGTCGGTGACGATCCGGTTAATCTCCTCCGGCATTGTCCGATCGAACGAACGGAGACCGGACTCGATGTGGGCAAGCGGGATTCGCAGCTTGACGGTCACGAGCGCCGCGGCGAGCGTCGAGTTCACGTCGCCGGGAACGAAGACCAGATCGGGGCGCTCAGCCTCGAGCACCGGCTCGAGTCGTTCCATCACACGGGCGGTCTGGACGGCATGCGTCCCGGAGCCGACAGCGAGCATGTGGTCCGGGGCGGGCACACCGAGCTCTTCGAAGAAGATCTCGGACATCTCGTGGTCGTAGTGCTGCCCGGTATGCACGATCACGTGCCGAGCTTCCGGTATCCGCCGGCGCAATGCCGCAATCACCGGCGCCGTCTTCACGATATTGGGGCGTGCCCCGACGACGTAGACGATCGTCATGGTGCCGGCCGGCCCTCGTTGCCGTCGCCGACGACGCCAGCAACCGCCGCAACTGCCGTTTTCCGGCGCCCGCCCCCGGTCAGCCCGCACCGCACCCCGTCAAGCCACGGCAAGCCTCGGCCGGTCCGCACGATTGTCATCCGGCGACCAGTTGGAGCACCGCAGGACACTGATCGACCCCCGTCGAAGCGGGATTCGTTCGAGTGCCCCTGCCAGGTGGTCGGAAGCAGCAGATGACGAGAGCCACCGTCCTCGGTTGCGAGATCGATCGTCTCGACCTGGCCGAGACTGTCGCGCGCTGCGATGAGTTCATCCTCGCTCGCGAACCGGCCCGGCAGACCTCGATCAACGCGGCAAAGCTCGTCTCGATGCGCCGCAATCCGAGACTCCGTGAGATTGCGTCGCGATCGCATCTCGTCAACGCCGACGGCCAGGCCGTGGTCTGGGCCTCGCGGCTTCTCGGCGACAGCCTGCCCGAGCGTGTGGCTGGTATCGACCTGATGCTTGCACTACTCGATCTGGCTGAACGCAACGGATATTCGGTCTTCATTCTCGGAGCACGGCGGGAGGTCCTGGAAGCAGCAATCACGCAAATCAGACGAAAGTTTCCGAGACTCCGCATCAGTGGATACCGCGACGGCTATTTCGATGACACCGAGACCGCCCTCGTTCTCGACGAGATTCGCGCTGCGGCCCCGGACATTCTATTCGTTGCGATGAGCTCTCCCCGGAAGGAGTACTTCCTCGACATCGATGCAGCGCGCCTTGACGTTCCCTTTGCCATGGGCGTCGGTGGCTCAATCGATGTCGTCGCCGGCCTGGTCAAGCGTGCTCCGCTCTGGGTTCAGCGCGTCGGGCTCGAATGGCTGTTTCGGCTGATTCAGGAGCCGCTTCGACTGGCGCCGCGCTACGCCATCACCAACACGGTCTTCGTCTGGCTGGTGCTCCGCGAGGTTCTGCGCATGCGCCTTGCCTCCCCTCGCCCGGCGGGCCGGAAGGAAAGCGAAGCGGGCAACAGCCGGTCCGAGCGATAGGCCTCTTTAGTCCCCCATTCGAGTGTGGCGAATCGAGTGTGGCGAAGCTGGAATCCCTCATGATAGGGGACGCCGCGTCTCCCGCGCTCCCGGTTCTGCCCGGACACGTGATTAGACCGGGGAGGTCACGATGTCCGATGTGCGGGAGGCCGGTATGGATGGGTCAGGGTCGCGCTCCGGCGCGGCGAGCGGCGAGCCGGAGGCGAGCCGCGAGGTGCGCTGGAGCGCGCGCCGGAAGGAGCAGGTCGTCCTTCGCTTGCTGCGAGGTGAGTCGCTTGATCTGCTGGCGCGGGAGACAGGCCAGCCGGCCGGGAGGATCGCCGGCTCGCGGGAGGAGTTCCTCGCTGCAGGCCGTGAGGGGCTGAAGTCGCGGCCAACGCTGGAGGCTGACCGGCGGCTGACCGATGCACAGCGAAAGGTCGGCGAGCTGCAGCTCGAGGTCGACATCCTGCATGCGCTGCTGGAGAAGAAGGGAAGCCCTCCGTTGCCGAGGCGCTCGAGGTGAGCGAGTCGCTGCCGGCGCCGCTTCTGACGGTCTGCCGGGTGGCGGGCGTGTCCCGGTCGGCGGCCTACGAGCAGCGCCGCCGCCGGAACGCCTCGGCTGACGGTCGTGCACGGCGTCGTCCCGGCCCGGTCGGGGCGATGCCCGACGCGGAGCTGCTCGCCGAGATCCGCTCGGATCTGGCCGCCTCGCCGTTTGTGGGTGAGGGCCACCGCAAGGTGTGGGCGCGTTCTGCGGCGCACGCGCGGCGTCCGCACCAGCCGCAAGCGGGTGCTCAGGCTGACCAGGGAGGCGGGACTGCTGGCTCCGACCCCGCAGATACGCAGGCGCTCCGAACGGCTGCACGAGGGCACGATCACCGTCGAGGTGCCGGACACGCTCTGGGCGACCGACGCGACCGAGGCCTGGACGCGGGAGGAGGGCCGCTGCGCAGTGTTCGTGCTCGTCGACCACGCCTCGAACGAGGTCTGGTACGACGCCGCCAAGCGGATGGACCGCTTCGCCGCCGCCGACCTGCTCCGCGAGGTCTGCACAGAGCGGTTCGGGTCGGTCGACCGGGCCGTCGCCTCCGGGCTCGCGCTCCGCTACGACGGCGGCTCCTGCTTCCGCTCCGACCACTACCAGACCGAGATCGACCACCTCGGCATCGCCCGCTCACCCGCGTTCCACTACGAGCCCGAAACGAACGGCTGCGCCGAGAAAGCGATCCAGACACTCAAAGAGCAGCTGCTCTGGATCGAGCGCTACGACACCCTCGACGAGCTCCGAACCGCCGTCCGCGCCCTTCGCACGGACCTACAACCAGCACTGGCTGATCGAACGCCACGACTACCGCACCCCAAACGAAGCACGCGACCACCTACACTCCCGGCGGCCGCCGCGGCATGATCAGCTCCGTCCACCAAAATGTCCGGCGAACCGGGGCCGGCGGACGTCGGTGCAGACGGAGCATGTCAAGAGAGCGGAACGGGGAGAGTCGCCTAGGCCAGGTGCTATGGACAGGAGCAACTTCAGGGCCGATCCTCCAGCCGCGGAGCCGGCACGGGTTCCGGTATGCGTGGTCTGCGGAGGACAGGGGGTTGCGAGTTCTGTCCGGCCGTAGCGAGTGAGCTGGGCCAGCCAGACGCCGGCCATGCACGGTCGGATGGTCGCTCGACCTTCCTCCCGCCGATCGAGGAGGAGGACCTGGTCGCCGCTGCGATCATGGCACGCGGACTCGACCCGACGAGCGCCCTCGAGGAGCACGAGCGGGAAAGGGACGACCGCGGCCGGGAAGTAAGGGGTGTGTCCGCGCGTGCGTGACGCCGGAGTCGCTCACGCTGTCGGTCCGCTCTAGCCGAAGTTCCCCGTCACCGCCGCGCAGCTTCCGCAGAGGCCCGGACGAGGACACATTCCTCCGCGCCCGGGAGCCGGAGCGGGGACAGGCGGCCGGAGGCTACGCGCTGACGCTGAAGCGGCGAAGTCGACCGCTCCCTCTCACGCCCCCATCATGTGCTGCATCAGCGTAAGGAGGACGACCATGCCGACAGTCACGAACGTGGTCGCAAGGGCACGCTCAACAATCTCGTCGGAGTCATCGGCCGCCCAACCCTTCAGCTAAAGCGAGTCGTCCTCCTCCTCCCTGCCGAAGCCGGAGCCGAGGCGGGGGGGCTCGAGGCGCACCGGTTCTATCCCTGACCAGCCGTCCCCCGCTCTCGAGGACGGCTCCGCCAGGCGCACGCCGGCTAGGTCTGGAGGATGATCGTGACCGGGCCGTCGTTGACGAGCTCGAGCTGCATCCGTGCTCCGAAGATGCCTGTCGCCACCTCGACGCCGAGCGCGCTCAGCCCGGCGCAGAACGCCTCGTAGAGCGGCTCCGCCTCCTCCGGCCGCGCCGCGTCGGAGAAACTCGGCCGGTTGCCCTTGGCGGTGTCCGCGATCAGCGTGAACTGGCTGACGACCAGTGCCGCGCCCCGGGCGTCGAGCAACGAGCGGTCGAATTTACCGAGCGCGTTCTCGAAGATCCGCAGGTTCGCGACCTTCCCCGCGAGGCGGTCGGCGTCCGCAATGGTGTCACCGCGGGCGACCCCGAGCAGGACGACGAGACCCGGGCCGATCTCGCCGCCCGGGGTGACCCGCGCCCGTGCCACGCGCTGCACGATTGCCTTCATCGGGGCGCCCTCACGGGCGCGTTCTACTCCTCGCGCACGCGGGCCGCATACTGCTTGCTCTGCGGACGGAGCGAGCGCGCGAGCTTGTAGTGGCCGTTCGCCTCGGCGGCGCGACCCTGCTTCTCCAGGCAGCGGCCGAGCGCGTAGTGGGCGTAGTCGTCGGCGGGCGCAAGCTCGAGCACCGCACGAAACTCGTCGGCCGCCTCGTCGTAGCGGCCGATCCGGAAGTAAGCGATCCCGAGCGACTCGCGGATCGAGGCTTTGTTCGGCTCACGGCGCTTCGCCTTCTCGAGCGGCACGGTCGCCTGCGCCGCCAGCCCCTTGCGGAGATGCCTGCGGCCCTGCTGGAAGAACTCGTACGCCTCGCTCATGTTCTGCTCCCGCGCCGGCAGAGCCGGCACTTCGCTACTGGGTGACCTCCGTCAAGCCTACGGTCACAGACCCCTCAGGTACGGAAAGTTCAGGTCTACACAGTCAAGCGGATACGTCAAGTCTCGGGTCGGGCCGATCTCCACGCCGTGTACCGTCTCTCCCGCGTCGACCAGCCGCTGAAACGCCTCCGCGAGCTCGAACGGCGGGCCGGCGAGCTCGTCGAGCAGGCCGGCGTCGAAGCTCTCTCCGAGCCGCCAGAGCGGCGCGGAGGCAAGCGGGTTCGCCGGGTCGTCGTCCAGTACCTTCGTCACCCGCCCGTCCAGGACCCGCAGCGCCGGACGGTGCGGTGGAGCCGGCGGCGGGTCGCGGCGCGCGGCGATCGCGTGGCCCGCCGTCCTGGCGAGCAGCGCGACGTCCCCTGGCGTGAAGACGGTGTCGGCCGCGACGACGAGCGCAGGCACACCGTCGAGGCCACGGCGGGCGGCGTCGGCCGATCCGAGCGGCTCCGGCTGGCGGACGAAGCGCAGGTCGAGTGGGAAGCCGTCGAGCAGCGCCTCCACCTGATGCCCGAGGTGACCTGTCACGAGGGTGACGCGCTCGATCCCCGCGGCGCGCAGCTCGTGCAGGAGCATGACGACGACGGGACGGCCGTCGACCGGCAGCACGGGCTTGGCGTAGCGCCCGGAGATCGGCCGGAGCCGCCGTCCCTCCCCGGCTGCCATCACCACCGCCCCCGGTCGCGACCCTTGCACGCTGCCCTAGTATCACTGCCATCGTGGGCGCGGCCATCGTCCTCGCTGCGATCGCCGGCGCCGTCCTCCTCTTCCTCGCGTACACGTACAACCGGCTCGTGCGGCTGCGGAACGAGACCCAGACGGGCTGGGCGAACATCGACGTCCAGCTGAAGCGCCGCTCCGACCTCGTCCCGAACCTGGTCGAGGCGGTGAAGGGCTACGCAGCCCACGAGCGGGAGACGTTCGAAGCCGTGACCGAGCCCGCACCGCAGCGCAGCGGGCGGCCGGGCCGGCCGAGGCGGCGCACGCGGACGATCTCCTCGGCGGCGCGCTGAACCGTCTGCTCGCAGTCTCCGAGGCGTACCCGCAGCTCCGCGCGTCAGAGAACTTCCTGGCCCTGCAGCAGGAGCTCGCCGACATCGAGGACAAGCTGGCGGCCGCGCGCCGCTACTACAACCAGACCGTCTACCGGTACCACACGGTCATGCAGAGCTTACCGCGGTGATCGTCGCCCGACTGTTCCGATTCCGGGAGCGGGAGTTCTTCGGCACGGAGGACCGCGAGGCGCCCTCCGTCAGCTTCGCCACAGCATGACCCTCGAGGAGCAGATCCGGGCCAACCGCTGGCGCACGCTCTGGCTCCTGCTGCTCTTCGCGCTCCTCGTCGGGGTGATCGGTGCGATCCTCGGCTTCGCCTTCAACCTCTCGCTGCTGATCGTCGTCGCGATCATCGGCTTCGTCTACGCGATCTTCAGCTGGCTCGGCGCCGGGCAGATGGTCGCCTCGGTGACCGGCGCGAAGCCCGCCGACCGGGCTGCGTACCCACGCCTCTACCACGTCGTGGAGACGGTCGCGATCGCCGCCGGCCTCCCCCAGACGCCGCCCGTCTACGTGATCGACGACAACGCTCCGAACGCGTTCGCCGCCGGCCGCGGACCGAAGACCGCCTACGTGGCGGTCACGACCGGGCTCTTGAACCTGATGAGCGAGCGCGAGCCGGAGGGCGTGATCGCCCACGAGATCTCCCACGTCCGCAACCGCGACGTGCGGCTGATGACGCTCGTCGCCGTTCTCGTCGGATCGATCGCGCTGATCTCGGACGTCCTGTTCCGGATCTCGATCTTCGGCGGGGGCAGGCGGGCCGGCGGCTCGGCCGGTGCGATCGCGTTCGTGATCGGCCTGGTCGCGCTCGCGATCGCGCCGGTCGCGGCCGTTCTGATCCAGCTCGCCGTCTCACGCCGCCGCGAGTACCTGGCGGACGCCTCCGGAGCGGAGATCACCGGCGACGGCGAGGGCCTGGCGCTCGCCCTGCGCAAGCTGCTCCTGGACACGACCGAGACCAGGCACGCCTCGCGCGCGATCGCCCACCTCTACATCGAAAACCCGTTGAACCAGGCGTCGGGCGTGCATCGATCCATGCGGTCGCTCTTCGACACCCACCCGCCGCTCGAGTCGCGGGTCGCCGCGCTCGAGGAGGCCGGCGGCTTCCACCTCGCGCCCGCCTCGTAGCCCGTCAAGCGCCCGAGGCCGGCATGTAGGTGAGGACGACGACGGCCCGTGCTGGTGGTGACCGTGCCGGTAAGGCGCAGCGTGCTCGCTGCGCCTCCATTGAAAATCCGCTTCCCCGATCCGACGATGACGGGATGGACCATCAGGCGGTGCTCGTCGATCACGGCCGAGGCCGTTGAGCTCGTCGACGAGGTCGCCGCTCCCGTAGATCAGGAGATCCTGGCCGGGTTGCTCCTTCAGCTTCCCGACCTCGGTGGCGAGATCGCCCTAGGTCACCCGGCCCAGAAGCAGGGCATCGCTGGTGAACAGATAGTCCCCTTGCAGGTTCGAGAGCTCGTCGTTCCAGAACGGGCCAGTCCAGGCCGGATTCTCGACAACGCCGTCGAGCGAGACGTACATCGCCAGCTTGACCTTCCGCATCGCTCGTCCTCCAGTGCCCTGATTCCAGGTTCTAGGTGAGGAGCCGCTCGATCTCGTCGAGGATCTCGGCGGCGACCCGCTCCTTCGGGGCCTTCGCGACCGTGCGCTCGCCCGTGGCCGTGACGAGGACGACCTCGTTGTCCGGGGCGTCGAAGCCGATGTCCCCGCGAGAGACGTCGTTGAAGACGACGAGGTCGAGGTGCTTCTCGGCGAGCATCCGCCGCTTGCGCGCGAGCCCCTCCTCTCCCTCCTCGGCGCCGAAGCCGACGAGCACGTTGCCGTTCTTCGCCTCTCCGAGCGCGCGGAGGACGTCCTCGGTCGGCTGGAGCCGTACCTCCCACGGCTCGCCGCTCTTCGGACGCTTGCCGGAGACCGGCTCGGGCGCGTAGTCGGCGACCGCAGCCGCCATCAGAACGACGTCGGCGCCCGCCCGCGCCTTCGCCTCCCGCGCGAGGTCGGCCGCAGTCGGCGTCTCGACGAGCTCGACGCCCGCCGGCGCGGGAACGGCGAGGTTCGCGGCGAGCAGCGTCACGTTCGCCCCCCGGCGGGCCGCCTCCGCCGCGAGCGCGACGCCCATCCGGCCGGAGGAGCGGTTGCCGACGAAACGCACCGAGTCGAGCGGCTCGCGCGTGCCGCCGGCGGTGACGAGGACGCTCCTCCCCGCGAGCGCATCCGTCTCGCCGAGCAGCGCGCGAATGCGGGCGAGGATCGCCTCCGGCTCGCTCATCCGGCCGAGGCCCGTCTCGCCCTCGGCCAGCTCGCCCGCCTCCGGGCCGACCACCTGCACCCCGCGCTCCTGGAGCAGCGCGACGTTCGCCTGTGTCGCCGGGTGCTCCCACATGCGGCCGTTCATCGCCGGCGCGACGAGGATCGGGCCGCGGAACGCGAGCGCGAGCTGCGTCAGGACGTTGTCGCCGAGGCCGTGCGCGAGCTTGGCGAGCGTGTTCGCGGAGAGCGGCGCGATCACGAGCAGGTCGGCGCCGACGAGGTGCGGATACAGCTCGCGCGGCTGCTCGCGACGGGCGAGCGCCTCGAAGGTCTGCGCGGCGACGAACGCCTCCGCCCCCGGCGTGAGCACGGGCGTCACCTCGTGCCCGCTCTTGACCAGCAGGCGCGTCAACTCGCAGGCCTTGTAGGCCGCGATCCCGCCGGTGACGCCGAGGATCACGCGTGCCATTCCTGGAATTGTGACCGGAAAATCGCAACCGGGTGCGGGCGAAGCCGGGCTTTGCCCGAGCGTAGCCCGAGAACGGTCGTGTACACGCTGCGCAGAAGGAGGGGTCCCACAGGGGAACCATGGGGTTCCCCTGTGCTCAGCCGTCAGGCCTTGTACGAGTATTTGATCTTGCCCTCGGCGATCTCCTCGAGGGACATGGTCAAGTAGTTCTTCGAGCGCGACTCCACGAGCGGCGGAAACTCGTCGAAGGTTCCCTCGCCGAGCTGGTGATGGTAGTTGTTGATCTGGCGGGCGCGCTTCGCGGCGACGATGACGAGAGCGTAGCGGGAGTCCACGTCGTCGAGCAGCTCGTCGATTCTGGGATGGATCACGGCCGACTCATGGTACCGGCCGTCGCCAGCTCTCGCTGGACGATTTCCGCCAGGCGCCGGACGGCGCGGTCGAGGTCGTCGTTGACGACCGCGTAGTCGAACCGGTCGGCCTGGGCGAGCTGCTTGCGCGCGAGCCCGATTCGCTCGCCGATCTCCCCCTCGCTCTCGCTCGCGCGCTCGCGGAGGCGCCGCTCGAGCTCCGGGATCGGCGCGGTGATAAAGATGGTCACCGCGCGCGGGACGTCCTCCTTGACGTTGAGCGCGCCCTCGGTCTCCAACTCCAGCACGGGCACCCGCCCGGCGCCGGCGATCCGGTCGACCTCCGCGCGAAGCGTCCCGTACCTCTTGCCGGAGACGTAGGTGACATGCTCCAGGAAGTCGCCCTCGTGCACCCTGCGGACGAACTCGGCATCGCCGAGGAACCAGTACTCGCGACCGTTCTCCTCTCCCCGACGTTGAAGCCGTGTCGTGGCCGACACCGCCACTTCGAGCTCCGGGAGCCGCCCGAGGAGCTCCCTGATCAGCGTGCCCTTTCCGGCCCCGGACGGGCCGGTGATCACGAAGACGGGCGTGCCGTCAGGCGGTCCGGTTGAAGAGCCCAATCAGCTCGGCGCGTTGGCGGTCGGACAGCCCGCCGACGGTTTTCGACTGGCTGATGCGGCACTGGTTCAGGAACCGGGCGGCCTTCACGCGCCCGAACTTGGGTACCGCCATCAGCATGTCGAACACCTTCGCCGTCGAGACGTACTCCGGCGGGTCGTCGAGGATCTCCTCGATCTGCACCTTCCCGATCTTCAGGTCTTTCTTCAGCTGCGCCCGGCGGACGCGGATGTCGTTGGCCCTTGCGAGAGCCTCCATGCGCTGATCGAGGGAGCGTACCGGCGCCTGAGCCTGGGTCTTCGTCGCCACCACGGGTTGCGAGTCTAACAGCTTGATCGAGCCGGTCAACCAACGTCGATCTTGCTGCTTTGCAGGGCTTTTGTCGAAACCCTCGACTCGAGATCGAGGTGTTTTCTTTCTGGCAACGCCCCCTGGTGGGCGATCCCCCGCACCTGCTCCACCGACCGGAGGCCGAGCGCGGCCAGCTCGGCGGCCAGTTCCTCGCGGATCCGGACGGGTGCGAACGGGTCCGAGAACAGCACCGTCCCGAGGCCGACCGCGCTCGCGCCGGCGGCGTGGAGCTCGAGCGCATCCCGGCCCGTCGCGACTCCGCCCATGCCGACGATCGGCACCGAGACGGCACGTGAGCATGCGTAGACGGCCGCCAGGGCGATCGGCCTCAGCGCGGGCCCGGACAGCCCACCGATCGCAGTTCCGAGCACCGGGCGCAGCGCGGAGTCGAGCTTCAGCCCGCGAATCGTGTTGACCAGCGACAGGCCGTCGGCGCCCACGGCCTCGACGGCACGGCCGGCCTCGGCGACGTCCCGGCTCGCCGGGGACAGCTTCGCGTAGAGTGGGAGCGCCGTCGACTCGCGGCAGGCGGCGACGATCTCGGCGGCGGAGTCGGCCGCCTCGTCCACGTTCGGACAGGAGAGGTTCAGCTCGAGCGCCGCGACGCCCTCGCGCCCGTCGAGCGCCGCGCAGGTGGCCGCATACTCGGGCGCGGAGAAGCCGCCGACCGAGACCCAGATCGGGATCTCGAGCCGCGCGAGGCGCGGGAGCACGTCCCGCACGAAGGCGTCACGGCCGGGGTTGGCGAGCCCGATCGAGTTCAGCATCCCGACCTCGGTCTCCGCAATGCGCACGGGCGGGTTGCCTGCGCGCGGAAGAGGCGTCACCGTCTTGGTCACGAACGCGTCGAGGGAGCGCGCAGTCTCCGGCGCGGTCAGCGCGTCGAGGCAGCCTGACGCGTTCAGCAGCATGGCCCCGCCGGACATGTCAGGGGTCTGACCCCTCCCCGGCGCGCCGCCCACGCCCCGAAGGGACACGATCCGGCCGCCGCTCGGCTTCCCGCCTCACGCCGTTGCCGCTTCCGGACATGTCGGGGGTCTGGCCCCTGACATGTCCCTTCCGGATATGACCGGCCCCTCCAGGCACAGGCGCTTCCACTCGCCGTCGATCGCGACCGCGCAGCCGTGACAGGCGCCGTGTCCGCACGCCATCGGCGCCTCCCAGGCGAGCTGGGCGCCGGGGCAGAGGCTCAGCACCGCCTCGAGCATCGGCTCGGGGCCGCAGGCGAAGACGTCTCTGCCAGGCTCGATCAGCTCGGTCACGAGCGTCGGCTCGATCGCCACCTCGGCGTTCGGGACCAGAGCCGCCGCCTCCGCATGCCACTCGGAGCGGAAACCGAGCACGGCCGGCGGCCGGCCGAGCCGGGCGGAGAGGTACGGGAGCGGTGCCGTTCCGACCCCACCGCCGACGAGCAGCGGCCGCCGGACGTCCAGCCGGAACCCGTTGCCGAGCGGGCCGAGGACGTGGATCGCCTCGCCACTTTCCAGAGAGGAGAGCGCGCACGTACCCGGCCCGATCGGATCGATCAGGAATGCCAGCTCCCGCCGCGGCGCAAGGCACAGGCTCATCGGCCGCGGGAGCAGCCGCCCGGGGGCCTCGAGCATGAAGAACTGCCCCGGCACGCCCGGGTCGAGCGCCCCGCGCGCCACCCTGAGCAGACTGTAGGGGCCCACCGGCTCGCTTCCACGGACGGCCAGGCGCTCGCGCCGAAACGTGCTCATCCCGCCCTCCCCGGCGGGGGGGAGCCCGGAGAGCCTCCGCTCTCCCGACGCTGCTCGACGACGATCCGCTCTTGCAGTGACAGGGCCAGCTCGGTGCGGGCGTTCGCGATCGCGTGGACGGCGGCGGCCGCCCCGGAGACGGTGGTGATGCACGGGACCCGGGCGACGAGCGCCGCCTCCCTGATCCGGTAGCCGTCGGTCCGCTGGGCGGAGCCGCCGAACGGCGTGTTCACGACGAGGTCGCAGCGGCCGCGGCGGACGAGATCGACGACGGTCGCCTCTCCACCCTCGGCGACCTTCGCGACCCGCTCGACGTCGAGGCCCGCCGCCCGGAGCGTGCGGGCGGTCCCGTCGGTGGCGACGAGCGCGAACCCCAGGCCGGCCAGCGCTGCCGCGACCGGGACGACCGCCGGCTTGTCCGCGTCGCGAACCGAGAGGAACGCGGTTCCGGAGGTCGGGAGCGGCCGCCCTGCCGCACGCTCGGCCTTCGCGAACGCGGTCGGCAGGTCCGAGGCCGAGGCCATCACCTCGCCCGTCGAGCGCATCTCCGGCCCGAGCACCGGGTCGCTCCCGGGGAAGCGCGAGAACGGGAGAACCGCCGCCTTGACGCTGACCTGCGTCGGCGGCCCCTCCGGCGGCAGCCCGAGCTCGCCGAGCTTCGTCCCGGTGACGAGCCGGCACGCGGCCTCCACGAGGTTCACGCCGGTCGCCTTCGAGGCGAAGGGCACCGTGCGCGAGGCGCGCGGGTTCGCCTCGAGCACGTACACGATCGTCCCGGAGACGGCGAGCTGGACGTTGATCAGCCCGACGGTGCCGAGCGCGGGCGCGAGCTTGCGGACTATCTCCTCGACCTGGCGCGCAGCGGCCGGAGTGAGCGACGGGGCGGGCAGGACGCAGGCCGAGTCGCCGGAGTGGACGCCTGCCTCCTCGACGTGCTGCATCACCGCGGCGACGTAGGTGTCCGTGCCGTCGCACAGCGCGTCCACGTCGATCTCGATCGCGTTCTCGACGAAGCGGTCGACCAGCACGTTCCCCGAGACGCCGGAGGCGTCTCCGGTTTGCGGCAGGGCGCCGGCGCTTCCAGTCACCTGCAGATCGCGGTGGAACGCCTCCACCACCTCGTTCGCCCGGTAGCAGATGCGCATCGCCCGCCCGCCGAGCACGTACGAGGGCCGTACCAGCACCGGGTAGCCGATCCGGTGCGCGAGCTCTGCCGCCTCGCGGCCGCTGGCGGCGATCCCCCACTCCGGGCACCGGATCCCGAGCCCGGCGAGCAGCTCGCCGAAACGCTCGCGGTCCTCGGCGAGGTCGATCGCGTCGTACGGCGTCCCGAGGATCCGGAAGCCTGCGCCCTCGATCGCGCGGGCGAGCTTGAGCGGTGTCTGCCCGCCGAACTGGATGACCACTCCTTCCGGCCGCTCGCGCTCGAGGACGGCGGTCACCTCCTCGGCGCCGAGCGGCTCGAAGTAGAGCCGGTCGGAGGTGTCGTAGTCGGTCGAGACCGTTTCCGGGTTGCAGTTGACCATCACCGCCTCGTAGCCGAGCGCGCGGAAGCTCTGCGCGGCGTGGACGCAGCAGTAGTCGAACTCGATTCCCTGGCCGATCCGGTTCGGGCCCGAGCCGATGATCACGGCCACCGGCCGTCCCGGCCGGTGGTTGACGAGCGGCTCGTCCGTTTCTCCGAAGGTCGAGTAGTAGTAGCTCGACTCGGCGGCGACCTCGCCGGCACACGAGTCGATGCGCCGGAAGACGCGTTTCCCCTGAGGCGGCCCCTCGTTTCGCAGGCGCTCGAGCTCGCCCCTGAACCACGGGTGGACCCCCTCGGGAATGTCATCCAGATCGTTCCAGGGCGTAACCGGGGAACGATCCAGCTCGCGGGAGGAGAACGCCTTCCAGAACGCCTCGCGGAACGTCCGCCCGATCCCCATCGCCTCGCCGACCGATTTCATCTGCGTGCCCAGCGTGCGGTCGGCGCCGGGGAACTTTTCGAATGCGAACCGCGGGAACTTGACGACCACGTAGTCGAGAGTCGGCTCGAAGCTCGCGGGCGTCGTCTTCGTCAGGTCGTTCGGGATCTCGTCGAGCGTGTATCCGACCGCAAGCTTCACGGCCACCTTCGCGATCGGGTAGCCGGTCGCCTTCGACGCGAGTGCCGACGACCGCGACACGCGCGGGTTCATCTCGATCACGCGCAGCTCGCCGGTCTCGCGCTCGCGCGCGAACTGGATGTTCGAGCCGCCGGTCTCGACGCCGACGGCGCGGATCACGGCGGCGGCCGCGTCCCGCAGCTCCTGGTAGGCCTCGTCCGAGAGCGTCATCTGGGGCGCGACCGTTACCGAGTCGCCGGTGTGCACGCCCATCGGATCGAGGTTCTCGATCGAGCAGACGACGACCACGTTGTCCCGCCGGTCACGCATCACCTCGAGCTCGAACTCGTCCCAGCCGCGCACCGACTCCTCGACGAGCACCTGGCCGATCGGGCTCTCCTTCAATCCGCGCTCGACCTGCCGGTCGAGCGCGGACCGGGTGTCGACGAATCCGCCCCCGTGCCCGCCCAGGGTGAACGCCGGCCGGACGACGGCCGGGAGGGAGACCCCGGCAAGATCCTCGAGCGAGGTGACGATCGTCGAGCTCGGGACGCGCAGCCCCACGCTGCGAACCGCCTCGCGGAAGAGCTGGCGATCCTCGGCGCGGCGGATCGCGTCCAGGCCGGCGCCGATCAGCTCGACGCCGAGCGCGTCGAGCACGCCGGCCTCGACGAGGCTCAGTGCAAGGTTCAGCGCGGTCTGGCCGCCGATCGTCGGCAGGAGCGCGTCCGGCCGCTCCCGTTCGAGCACGTCGGCGACCCCCTCGAGGTCGAGGGGCTCGAGGTACGTGCGATCGGCGAAGCCCGGATCGGTCATGATCGTCGCCGGGTTCGAGTTGACGACGATCGTGCGGAAGCCGTCCTCGCGGAGCACCTTCAGCGCCTGACAACCCGCGTAGTCGAACTCGCACGCCTGCCCGATCACGATCGGGCCGGAGCCGATCAGGCAGATGGACCGGATGTCACCGCGCCGCGGCAACGTCCTCCACCCAAGCCTCGAGGAGCTGCCGGCCGTCGTGCGGGCCCGGGCCTGCCTCGGGGTGGAACTGCACCGACCGGGCGCGGAGATGGGGGAAGTCGAACCCCTCGACGGTGCCGTCGTAGAGCGAGACCGCCGTCGCCTCGGCGTCCTCCGTGGGCCGCACAGCGAACCCGTGGTTCTGGGAGGTGACGAGCACGCGGCCGGTTGCCCGTTCGAGCACCGGATGGTTCGCACCCCGGTGCCCGAAGGGAAGCTTGAACGTCTCGTGCCCGGTGGCGAGCCCCAGGAGCTGATGGCCGAGGCAGATGCCGAAGATCGGCACCCGTCCGAGCAGGTCGCGGACGGCCGCCGCCTCCTCCGCGAGCGGCTCCGGGTCGCCTGGGCCGTTCGAGAGGACGACGCCGTCGAACCGGGCCAGCTCGGCGGCGCCGACGTCGTGCGGGAAGACGGTGACGGCCGCGCCCGCCTCGGCGAGCCGCCGGAGGATCGAGCGCTTCGTCCCGTAGTCAACCACTGCGAGGTCGGCCTTGCCGGTGTCGCAGTAGACGTAGGGCTCCTTCGCCGAGACGCCGGCGACGAGCGCTCTTCCCTCCATGCCCGGCTGAGACCGGAGTGCCGCCAGGACCTCCTCCTCCGACGTCTCGCCGGCGACCAGCGCGGCGCTCATCACTCCCCGCTCGCGCAGGTGGAGCACGACCGAGCGCGTGTCGACGCCGGAGAGAGCGACGACGTTTCGCTCGGCGAGCCAGTCGGTCCAGGCGGGCCCCTGCGCCTCGCGCATCACCACGCCCCGGACGTGCGTCCGGCTCGACTCCGACCGTCCGTCGGCGACGCCGTAGTTGCCGACCATCGGCGCGGTGAAGCACAGAATCTGCTCGGAGTAGCTCGGGTCGGTGACGAGCTCCTGGTAGCCGGTCATGGCGGTCGCGAACACGGCCTCGCCGAAGGCGAGCCCGTCGGCGCCGACGGGCTCGCCTTCGAAGACCGTGCCGTCCTCGAGGACGAGGAAGCTCAAGGGCCCCTCACCGCGCCGACCCCGGCAGGGCAGGCCCCCCGCCCGTCGCGAGCCTCTGTCGAGCCGGCGCTCATGCCCCGTACGCGACCCGCCCGGCGGCGACCGTGAGCCGCACCTTGCCCTTCACCGTCCGGCCCAGGAGCCAGGAGTTCGCCGAGCGCGACCGGAAGCCGTCCTCGCCGACCCGCCACTCCGCCTCCGGATCGAGCAGGACGAGGTTGGCAGTCGCCCCGACGGCGATTCGCGGCGGCTCGAGCCCGTAGGCCCGGGCCGGCCCCGCGGACATCCGCTCGAGCAGGGTCGGCAGCGTCAGCAGACCCGGGGCGACCAGGTGCGTGTTCAGCGCCGCGAAGGCCGTCTCGAGCCCGGTCACGCCGAACGGCGCCTCCTCGAACGGGACGTCCTTCTCGTACGCCGCATGGGGTGCGTGATCTGTTGCGATCGCGGCGATCGTGCCGTCGCGCAGCGCATCCACCAGCGCCTTCCGGTCGGAAGCCGAGCGAAGCGGCGGGTTCATCTTCAGGTTGGGATCGAGCGACCGGACCGACTCGTCGGTCAGCACCAGGTGATGTGGTGTTGCTTCCCCGGTCGCGCGCACTCCGCAGGAGCGCGCGCGAGCAAGCTCGTCCACCGACTCGCGCGCCGACAGGTGGAGCAGGTGGATCGGCTGCTGCTCGTAGGCGGCGAGCGCGAGGTCGCGGCCGACCATCACGCTCTCCGCCACGGACGGATAGCCGCCGAAGCCGAGCTCGGCGGAGACCTCGCCCTCGTGCACCTGGCCGCCGCGCGAGAGTGTCGGCTCCTCGCAGTGGACGGCGATGCGCCGGCCGGTGAAGCCGTGGTACTGGAGCGCCCGCCGCATCAGGCCCGGCGCGACGACGGGGCGGCCGTCGTCCGAGAAGCCGGCCGCGCCCGCGTCGGCGAGCTCGGCCATCTCGGTCAACTCCTCCCCCCGCTGTCCCTTCGTGATCGCGGCGAGAAAGCCGACCGGCACCGCGGCCTCGACCCTCGCCGCCTCGATCAGCGAGCCGAGCACGGCGGCCGAGTCGACCACGGGCTCGGTGTTGGGCATCGCCAGGATCGCGCAGTATCCACCGGCGGCCGCGGCGGCCGTACCGGATGCGATCGTCTCCTCGTCCTCGCGGCCCGGCGTCCGCAGGTGGACGTGGGGGTCGACGAACGCGGGCGCGAGCACGAGCCCCCGGCCCTGGACGACGCGATGGCCGTTCGAGTTGACGTTGAGGCCGATCTCGACGACCACGCCCCCGTCCACGCGCACGTCGAGCAGCTCGTCGATCCCTTCGCCCGGGTCGATCACGCGGGCGCTGCGGACGACGAGGTCGACCCGGCCCCGCTTTCCGAACAGCATCTACGCCACCTCCTCGGCGACCCCGGTCGGAACTTCGGCCTTCACCTCGGCCGGGCCGTGGGTGAGCAGGTCGTACAGGACGGCCATCCGGACGACGAGCCCGGCGCGGACCTGCGTCTCGATCAGCGCGTCGACCGAGTCGGCCACGGCGGGGTCGATCTCGACGCCGCGGTTCATCGGGCCCGGGTGCATCACCTTCTGACCGGGCCGAACCCGTGCGGGCGTCACCCCCCACCGGGCGGTGTACTCGCGGAGGCTGGGGACGTAGTTCGCGCCCGCGTCCATCCGCTCGCGCTGCATGCGCAGGACGTAGACCACGTCGGCGGCCGCGATCGCGCCGATGTCGGTGGAGACGTCGCAGCCCATCGCCTCGATCCCGCGGGGGATCAGCGCGGGCGGCCCGACGAGCGTCACGTGCGCTCCCATCAGCGTCAGCGCCTGGATGTTCGAGCGGGCGACGCGCGAGTGCAGCACGTCGCCGACGATCGCCACGTGAAGCCCTTCGGCCGGCCCGACGTTCGCCTCGATCGTGTACAGGTCGAGCAGGGCCTGGGTCGGGTGCTGGTGCTTGCCGTCGCCGGCGTTGACGACGTGTGCGCCTGTCACCCGGGCGACCAGGTTCGGCGCGCCGATCTGTGGATGGCGGATCACGATCACGTCCGGCTCGTAGGCGTTCAGCGTCCGCGCGGTGTCCTTCAGCGACTCCCCCTTGTCCACCGACGACCCGCTGGACTTGACCGACATGACGTCGGCGGACAGCCGCTTTGCGGCGAGCTCGAAGCTCGACGAGGTGCGGGTCGAGGACTCGAAGAACAGGTTGACGACGGTGCGGCCACGCAGGGTCGGGAGCTTCTTCAGCTCGCGCTCGAGCGCACGCTCGAAGCTGCGAGCGGTGGCGAGCAGGCGCGAGATGTCCTCCCTGGCCAGGTCGCCGATCGAGATGAGGTGCCGCCTGGGCGGCTGGTCGGACGGCGGGAGCAGGTCGTCCCGCACGAGGTGGATGTCGGTGACGCCCTCGGCGCCGCGACATCGTTTCGCGCCAACGCCGACAGCTTCGCTGTCGCGTTTGCGCTCAACTTCATCTGTCATTTCGTCTCCTCCGGGATGAGCACGACGCGGTCGACCTCGTCCACCTCCACGAGCTGCACCTGGACGCGCTCGCCACGGGAGGTGGGCAGGTTCTTGCCGACGTAGTCGGGACGGATCGGCAGCTCGCGGTGGCCACGGTCGGCGACGACGGCGAGCTGGACGCGGTCGGGGCGGCCGTAGTCGAAGAGCGCTTCGATCGCCGCCCGGATCGTCCGGCCGGTGTAGAGGACGTCGTCGACGAGGACGCAGGTACGGCCTTCGAGGGGGAAGTCGAGACGGGTGGCGCGGACGAGCGGCTGCGGGTGGAGCGGCGCCTCGCCGCCGCGCACCTGGACGTCGTCGCGGTAGAAGGTGATGTCGACGGTGCCGAGCGCGACCTCGACGCCGGCGTACTCGTGGATCAGGCGGCGGAGCCGCTGGGCGAGCGGGACGCCCCGGGTGTGGATCCCGATCAACGCGAGCCGGTCGGCGCTCACGGTGCCCTCGATGATCTCGTGTGCCATGCGGCGAAGGGTGCGCGACAGCGCCTCCGCGTCCAGCAGAACCCGCTCGCCTGCGGGCGCACGTGCGGTCAACCTCGGCTCCTTTCCGGCCTCTCCGGACCGGGTTAAAGGACGTTGCGGCGATAGCCTAGCCGGACTGGCGGACGCCGGCGAGTGGAAGGCCGTCAGCCCGCCAGGCCTCCACACCGCCGATCACGTCGGCCGCGTCGGAGAACCCGAGCTGCTGCAGCTGCGCGGCGGCGAGGCTCGACGAGTACCCGTGGCGGCAGATCAGGATCACAGGGGTCGCGCGGGGCAGCTCGTCGAGGCGCCAGAGCACCGCGGAGAGCGGATGGTGCACGGCGCCGGGAATCGCCCCGCCCTGCTCTCGCTGCTCGTCGGCGGACCTGGTGTCGACGAGCAGCGCCCCGTCCCGCATCGCGGCGAGCGCCTCGGCCGGGGTGAGACGGGCGAGGCTCGCGCGCGCCTCCTCGAGCAGCGAGTCGACCCCTCTCTGCGTCGCCGGGCCGCCCACGAGGACCGATCAGGCGTCGGCGATCAGCTCGTCCGGGCCGGTCATCGCCTCGATGGCGTGCTGCGCGGCCTCGAGCGACGACTCCTCGACCAGGACCTTCTGCGGCGCGTCTTCGGTCGCCTGCGGGTGCTGCTCGACGGCCGTCTCGAGCTGGGAGTCGATCCCGGCCGCCGCGAGGATCGCCTGGATCTCCTCGGCCTCCGTGACGTCCTCGGCGAGGGCAACCTGTACGAGTCTCGTCATCGCGCGTTCTCCTCCCGCACTGAAAGGCCGTTCCGGTCTGGGACCGCCTCTTCGCGGCGCCGGCGCGCGCCACCCTTGATCAGCTGCGGCCCGCCCCGCTCCTCGAAGCGGACGTCGATGATATCGAAGTCCCTCGGAACCACCGTCGCGGGGAAGACCGCCCTCGCCTCGCGCGCCGCCTCGGGTCCGAAGTAACGGGTGGAGAGGTGCGTGAGGGCGAGCAGCCGGACGCCGGCCGAGCGTGCGAGCTCGGCTGCGTCGACCGCGGTCGAGTGGGCGGTCTCACGGGCGCGCTCCCGTTCGTCCTCGAGGAAGGTCGCCTCGTGGACGAGGAGGTCCGCGCCGCGCGCCGCTTCCAGCACTGGCGGGCACGGAGCCGTGTCGCCGGCGATCACGATCGTCCGGCCCGGCCGGGCGTCGCCGAGCACCTGCTCGGGCACGACCACGCTCCCGTCGCCGAGGGTGACCGCCTGGCCGTGCTGCAGCGCCCCTCGCTCGGGGCCGAACGGCACGCCCAGCGTCTCGGCGGTCTCGACGTCGAACCGGCCGGGCCGGTCGTCCTCGACGAGCGCGTACCCGACGGAGGACACGCCGTGCGCGACCGGGAAGGTCTCGAGACGGTAGTCACCGCGGTCGAGGGTGGAGCCGGGCCGGAGCTCCTGAAGCTCGTACCGGAACGTGAGCCGCCCGAAGATGCGGCGCAGCGACCCGAACAGGTCGGTCAGTCCCGGCGGGCCGTAGATCGTGATCGGCACCTCGCGTCCGCGCAGGGCGAACGTCTTCAGCATCCCCGGCAGCCCGAGGTAGTGGTCGGCGTGGTAGTGAGTGAGGAAGACCTCGCGCAGGTCGATCAGGCCGAGCGACGAGCGCAGCAACTGCCTCTGGGTTCCCTCCGCGCAGTCGAAGAGCAGCCGCTCGCCGCCGCGGCGTACGAGCAGCGCGGTCGGGGCGCGGTCGGCCGTGGGCATCGAGCCCGCGGTGCCGAGGAATACGACGTCGAGGTCCATGCCAGCTGCTCCCGCCCAAGTCTAGGCAGGCGGCTGCGCGGGGACCGGGTCAGGGCAGACGCAGCCGCTGCCCCGGCGTGACGAGCGAGCCGGCGAGGTGGTTCTCGTCCTCGAGCCGCCACACCCCCTCGCGCGGATCGCCGCCGTAGTGCGAGGAGGCGATCGCCCAGAGCGTGTCTCCCGGTTGGACGACGTAGAGCTGCTCGAGCCCGGCCCCGCTCGAGCGGTGCGCGCCCCAGGCGACGGCGAGCGCGAGGCAGGCGATGATCGCGGCAACCCGGACGAACATGTGTTCGCCATGCTAGAGCGAACAAATGTTCGTGTCAAGCCGGCGCCCGGACGACGAGCGCGTCGGCGAGCCCGGCCGGGCCGAAGCGGACCGGATCGTCGGCGGGCAGCCCGGTCTCGGCTTCCGCGGCGGCGATCGCGGCCCGCGCCTCGATCTCGCCGAGGCCGCCGGTGTTGACCGCGATCGCCTCGACCCGCGCCGGACGCAGCGGCAGCGCGACCCGCTCGTGGAGCTCGACCAGCTCGGCGAGCGAGCGCAGCGGGTTGCCCGGGTAGCCCTCGATCTCCGTCGAGCCGGCGCGGTGACAGAGCACGAACGCGTGCGGGGCGGCGCCGTGCATCAGCCCGAGCGTGACGGCCGAGTACGCCGGGTGGAGCAGGGCCCCCTGCCCCTCCACCCAGAGCAGCTCGCCCCCACGGGCGGCGCCCTCGACGACGAGGCGCTCGGCGGCCCCGGCGACGAAGTCGGAGACGACCGCGTCCACCGAGATCCCCCAGCCGGCGATCGCGATCCCCGTCTGCCCGGTGGGCACGAAGACCGACCTCAGACCGCGCCGCCGCGCCTCCCGGTCGAGCTCGAGCGCGGCGGTCATCTTCCCGATCGCACAGTCCGAACCGACCGTGAGCACGATGCGCGCGGCCACCGCCAGGTTCTCTCCCGTGGGGACGTTCAGGCCGGGCGGCGGCCTGCGCAGGTCGCGGAGCTCGACCCCGCGGCGCTCGGCGAGCTCGACCAGCTCGACGTCTTCGGAGAGGTATTCGTGCAGGCCGTTCTCCAGATCGAGCCCGTGCGACACGCACGCCTTCAGGAGGTCCCGCCAGGCCGGCGGGAAGCGTCCACCCTGGGTGGCGACCCCGACGAGCGCGGTGGTCGGCCCGAGCCCGAGCGCCTCGTCGACGGATCCGACGATCGGGATGCCCTCGTAGGCCTCCCCCGTCCGCTCGGAGTCGAGGATGGCGACCACCGGATCGGCGCCGTAGGCCACCACCCCGCGCATCGTCTTGCCGTAGTGCGGGTCGCCCGACCGGCCCTCGGCGAGGATCAGGTAGCGCTTCTGTTGCACCCTCGGAACGGGGTCTGACCCCGATACGAATGTGTGACGCATGCGACCGGCGCGTGGCCGCCCCGCCTCGTGCACCGGCGTGCGGCTCTCGTCACGCCCCAGCCGGGGTCTCGTAGCGGGGCCTGACCCCGAGGCCCGGCTCCTCGGACGGGGTCTGGACGCCGTCGAGGAGCTCCACTCCCGCCCACGGGTCGTGGCGGAGGAGCAGGTTCCCGTCGAGGTCGACGTGGTCGCACAGGCTCGCCATCGCCGCGCCCGCCGCGATGCCGAGGCCCGACTCGACCATGCAGCCCAGCATCACGCCGAGGCCGAGCTCCCGGGCGGCGTGTGCCATCCGAACGCCCTCGTGGATTCCGCCGGACTTGGCCAGCTTGATGTTGATCCCGTGAGCGACCGGCAGGCACCGCGGAACGTCGGCCAGCGTGTGGCACTCCTCGTCCACGTAGACGGGGATCGGCGACGCGGCCTTCAGCGCCACGCCGTCCTCGGAGCCCGCCGGGAGCGGCTGCTCGCAGTACTCGACTCCGAGCGCGGCGAGCTGCGGCAGGGCGTCCAGCGCCTCCTCGAGCGACCAGTACTCGTTCACGTCCACCTGGAGCGGAACGCCGGTCAGCTCGCGGACGGCACGGACTCGCTCGACGTCCAGCCCGTCCCGCCCGCCCAGCTTCAGCTTCAGCCGCCTGAACCGCCCGCTCGCCTCCGCGGCTGCAGCCTTGGCGGCCATCTCGTCGGGCGCGGCCAGGCCGATCGTCCACGAGGTCGGCGGCCCGACCCGCTCGAGGCCGAGCAGGCGCCACACCGGACGTCCGGCGACCTTGCCGGACAGGTCGTGGAGAGCGGCGTCGACGGCGGCCCGCGCGGCGAACTGCTCGGACGACAATCGCGCCATCACCTTCCCGACCGCGAACGGATCGTCGCCGAGATCCTGCGCAACCCCCTCGGCGTAGGCGAGCGCGGACTCGGCCGACTCGTGGTAGCGGTCGATCGGCGCCGCCTCGCCGTAGCCGGACACGCCGTCGTGGCGGAGCTCGACCTCGACCACGTCGGCGACCTCCTGCGACCCGCGCGCGATCGTGAAGGTCTCGGCCAGCTCCAGTGAGACGATCCGGGCCGAGAGCTGCACCCGCGTAGCCTACGGCCCCTCGGGACGCCGGCAGGGTCAGACCCCCGTCCGGCCCTGCTCTTCGAGACGCGCGCCGGCCGGGCTACACTGGCGGTCACGCGCCTGTAGCTCAGGGGATAGAGCGCGCGCCTCCGGAGCGCGAGGTCGCAGGTTCGATTCCTGCCAGGCGCAAATCGCACCGCACCGCTACGCGGTGCCCGCATGGTTACGCGGGTCAGACGTGCCGGGCGTGCCGGAAATGATCACCGCGTGCGTACCCCGGTGCGTACCTCGAATCTTGCCCGCCCAGACAACCCTGCGATCGCCTATGGCCAAACAGAGGTTGACCGACACGCCGTCTTCCAGAGGACGAATTCCGCTGGTTAGTTGACAGGCGGGGCGACGAGGCGGATAGTCGCGGCTCCACTGAGGACGGCGTTGGAGTCGTCCAGGAGAGAGGAGAAGGAGGCACGTATGCGTCGGCGCGTACTCATTGGCGCGTTGCTACTCGTCGGTGTCGGGGTCGTCCTCGGGGCGACGGTGTTCCGCACCGACATCGCACAGGCAACCGGTCTCGCCCAGTCAGTGACAGTCGCGAACACACCGAGCAACCCGGTGCCGGTGCAACAGCAGGGAACGGCGAGCGTCAATGTGACAAACACCTCGCTCGCGGTACATGACCAGGCGACGACACAACTCCTCGCCACGGGCACCGTCAGTGACACCAATACGTCACTGCCAGACATCGACGTAAGCGGATACAAAGAAGTCCGAGTCAGCGCCAGTTTCATCGCTTGCAACCCCGCCGGAGGGTCAGGCTTCCTGTTGATCGACGCCAAGGAGGGAGGAACCGAGTACACCGTCGGGGGCACCAATCTCTGTCAGAACTCCCCGAATGGATTCACTCAGGTTCTCGACGTGCCCGGGCGGACACTCGGCATTCGCTGCGCGGCCTGTACCAACGTTGCTATCGGTCTGGCCGTATTGGGGCGCGCTAACTAGGAGCGTGTAGGACGCCAAAGAGAGGTGTGCGAGCGGCTGGCGGGCTACACAGCCCGCCTGACCTGCTCCCCGCCGGGTTGACAGGTCAGGCCGCGGTTTTTTGTAGATCTTCCCAGGTCTGCTCGACCTCGTAGGGCGTCTGGTAGTCGAGGCGCGAGTGCGGCCGGTGGTGGTAGCGGTCGACGTAGCCGCCGATCCCGCGTCGGGCCTGGTCGAGGGTCTCGTATTCGTTCAGCCACACCTCCCGTTCTTTGAGTTTCCCGAACCAGCTTTCGATGAAGGCCTGCGCTCTCGGGGTCGCGGTAGCCGCCGCGGCGGTGCTTGATCCCGAGCTCGCCGAGTCTCGCGCGGAAGCGGCGGGCGGTGAAGGCCGAGCCGTTGTCGCTCCCGAGCACGAGCTCGCCCGGCTCGATCCCGTGCAGGGCGGCCGCTTGTTCGACGACCGCGATCGCCTCGTCGGCGCGGCAGCGCAGCTCCAGTCTCCAGGCGACGATCTCGCGGGTGCAGCAGTCGATGATCGCCATCAGGTACGTCCAGCCGTGCTCGGCGACCCAGACGCTCGACATGTCGAGCTGCCACAGCTGCCGCGGCCGCTCGACCCGGAAGAAGCCGGGTCGCTTCCTGCGCTCGAGCGGGCGGCGGCGTTGGATCAGCTTCCGCTCCCGCATCACCCGCAGCACACGCTTGCGGTTGACCGGCACACCGAGCCGGCGGCACACGAAGGCGCAGATCATCCGGTAGCCGTCGGTCTGGTTGGCGAGCGCCTCGGCGACGATCGCCTGCTCGACCGGGTCCGCCGGCGGTCGCCGCTGCGGCGCGTTCGCGGCGTCGGCGTCTCGGTAGAGCGCCTGCCGGCTGATCCTGCTGACACGCGCCACTGCCGAGAGCGGCGTAGCCCTCGGCGACGAGCTCACGAGAGCGGGCGACGCGCACGTCTCAGTCCCACTCCCGCAACAGTTTTCCCGCGATCTCCAACTCGTACGTCTTGCGGCCGAGCGCCCGCTCGAGCTCGGCGACCTTGCGGCGCAACTCCCGATCGCCCTGCCGCTCCTCCTTGCCGGCGAGCGCTCCTTGCCGGCCTCCAGCAGCTGGTCGCGCCAGCCGTAGTAGAGCGTCTCCGAGATCGCGTGCTCACGACAGACCTCGCGTCACCGCTGCGGTCGCCGCGCAGTCCGGCCAGCACGATCTCCAGCTTCCGCTGCGCCGTGAACATCCTGTACTTCCCTCTGCTCGCTCAACCCCGTCTCCTTGTCGGTCGAGCGGCCCATGCTGAGCCCGACGCCGGACAGTCTCTCCGGCGCTACGCCCCTCCGAGACCGTCCGGCACTCCTAAGTCAGCTACCTGTCAACACCGGGACCCGGGAGCGGGGCACGCCAGCCGCTCGCTTGAAGGGGTCGCCCTTGGATGCGCGGTAGTTGCCGCGACCTCAGCGCACGCACAGTTCGAGCGCGCGCCTGTCAAGCTCGCCAGAGTTCCCCAGTGTGCTCACGGGAATTCCCCACCCCGGTAGGGGCGCTGTGAGAGGGCCGCTGACGGCCGGGGGTGACCGGCTGGTGGTGGTGGAGGGCGGCTCCGATCGGGCCGATTCGGCTGTCTCTGACCCCGACCGCTCGGCTTCGGCGCGTTGAGAGGCGTTCTCGCGCCCTGCGAGCGTCGGGCGCGACTCAGTGCCTGGCCGGTTCGGCGGCTTGGAGGCCGGCGCGGAGTTGTTCGACGCGGTCGTGGTGGCGGCGCATCCGGTAGCTGTGCCCGTTGATCGTGAGGACGGTGCCGTGGTGGAGGAGCCGGTCGAGGATGGCGGCGGCGACGGTGGGTCGTCGAAGATCTCGCCCCAGTTGGCGATGCCGCGGTTGGTGGTGAGGATGATCGAGCCGTGCTCGTAGCGGCGGGAGACGACCTGGAAGAGGTGGCTCGGCGGCCTCCGCCGGCAGCGGGAGGTAGCCGAGCTCGTCGATCATCAGCAGCGGCAGGCCCGTTCCAGAAGCGCATCGTCGTTTGCCAGCGGCCCTCGAGCGCGGCGCGCTGGGTCTTGGCGACGAGGTCGGCGGCGGTGGTGTAGTAGACGCGGTGACCGGCCTCGGCGGCGTGCCGGCCGAGCGCGACCGCGAGCATCGTCTTGCCGACGCCGGGCGGCCCGATCAGCAGCACGTTGCCGTGCTCTTCGACGAAGCGGAGCGTGGCGAGCTCGTCGACGAGCTTGCGGTCGAGCGCGGGTTGGGCGTCGTAGTCGATGTCGGCGAGCGTCTTGGGGGTGGGGAAGCTGGCGAAGCGCAGCCTGCCCTCGAGCCGTCTGCGCTCGGTCGCCTCGACCTCGACCGCCAGCAGCCGCTCGAGGAAGCGGGTGTAGGAGAGCTTGCGCTTCTCCGCGTCCTCCAACGCCACGGCGAGCTGCTCGGCGGCGGCGCTCAGGCGCAGGTAGGCGAGATGCGAGCGCAGCTGCTGGTAGACGCTCTGCTCTTTCATCGAGGCGGCGGCCAGGGCGGCGTAGTCGGCGAGCGAGGGGATCTCGACCTCGACCGCGCGTCTAGCGCCGGCGAGCGGCGAGCGCCTCGGCGCTCGGTGGCCGGTTCGGCTTGCGCGCGCAGCGCGGCTGGGTCGTGAAGGCGGCGAGCACCGCCCGCTCCAACGCGGCCTGGTGTACGGGGAGACGCACGAGCTGGCCGGCGCCGGCGGGCAGCTCGGCGATGGGTCGCGACCAGGACACCGGCGGCGGAGACGAGCTGCAGCGGCCGGCTCGCCGACCCGGACGCGGACCGTCACCGTCTGGCCGGCCAGGGCCGGCGGGACGCTGTAGCGGTTGCCCTCGAACGCGACCAGGGCGCTCGCGCCGACGACCCGCTCGACGCACAGCTCGGCCGGTACGGCGTCGCCGGTAGCGGCAGCAGCGGCTCCGCCGCCGCTTCTCGGCGACGGTGAGCGCCGCGGCGGCGCCGGTCGGCGACCTCGAGCACCAGCGGTCGAGCGAGCGCCTGCGCCTCCGCCGGCATCGGCGGCGCCGGCGGTGCGCCACCAGGAGCGGCCGCAGGTAGCGGATCGCCGCCTCGACCACCCCCTTGCGCTGCGGCCGGTAGCGCGGGCAGACGCTCACAGTGACGCCGTAGTGCTTGGCCAGCTCGGCCGCCTCCGCGCGCAGCCTGCCGCTGCCCGGCTCGACGATCGTCGCCATCCGATCCGTCCGCCAGCAGCGCGTCGTGCCGCCGAGCCGGCGCAGCACCCCATCGAGTGCGCCCACGAGCCGCGCGAAGTCCATCCCCTCGCCGATCACCGCACGGATTCGGCCCGAGTGCGAGAGCGCCCCGACGAGCACGTACGCCGGCTCGCCCCACGGCGTCTCAGCGCAGCTCGAGCCAGTCGAGCTGCAGCTCCTCGCCCGGCTCATGCTGAAGCTCGATCGTGAGCTGGTGGCCGCCGCGCTTGCAAACCGGGCAGGCCGGGCGCAGCCAAGCCGGCGCAGCTCCCGCGTCAACGTCTGGTAGGAACGCTCGAAGCCGAGCAGGCGCAGCTCGCGCAGCAACACCGTCGCTCCAGGTGCGATCGTCGCCGAGGCGCCGCTCGAGATAGCGCGGTAGGGCTCGAGCACGCTCGGCGCTCGCGGCCGCCGCCGCCGCTCACCCTCCGAGCCAGGCCCGAATCGTCTTGCGATCACGACCGGTATGGCGCGCGATCGCGCTCACCGACCAGCCCCGCCTGCGCAACGCCACGATCTCCACCACATCCTCCCGCGACAACAAGCCCCGGCCCTCCTCCACGTCGACGTCGAACGCGACGCTGCAAAGGGCCCCGGACGGCGACCGCCGCCCCGCTTCTCCGCTTCGCCTACGGCTCAGCTACGAAGCAGGGCGGCGAAACCAGAAGCCCGGACCTGGGGAATTCCCATGAGCACACCTGAGGAGTCTGACGCGAGCGCCCGCTCCAGCCGCCGCGGAATCCGCCCGCCCGGTGTCGCCACCCGCTGCGCCGTTCCCAAGCTTGACGCCGAGCTCGGCCGCGAGCTTCCTCCCGGACAGCGAGGCGCCCGGCCGGATCGTTGGCGCGCTCGCCCGGCTGTTCACCGGCCTACGCCTGATCGGCGCCGGCGACGAGGAAGCGTGGCGGGTGACAGTCAAGACCGGGCTCGACTCGATGTCGGCCGCGCGGCTGCGCGCGCTCGAGCTCCTCCTCGCCCGTGACTCGGCGACAACAACCGCGGCCGGCGCCGCGCTCGGCCTGCCGACGCAGACCGCCCGGCGGATGCTCGAAGACCTGACCGCGCACGGCCTCAGCGTGCGCGAGCCGCAGGGCGAAGGGAAAGCCGACCGCTGGCGGATCGAGCCCTGGGTCGCCGACAGCTACCGCGATGCGACCTTTCCCGGAATGTCGGATGCCCCTATCTATAAGAGACCCGATACCGCGTTAGACGACAAAACGCGGAAGGTCGCCGCCGGATGAGCACGCCGCCCGCAACGGAGCGGCTGCGCAACCCGGACGCGCTGCTCTCACGCACCGACCTGCGCGAGCTCGGCCTCGAGCGGCGCGCCGTCGACAGCGTGTTCCGCGCGCTTCCTCGGTGCCCGACACGAGCACGCCGGTCGGGCACAGGCCCACCGCAAGTGGGCGGAGGTCGAGGCGGAGATCCATGCCACCCCCGCCGAGGCCGCGGCCGAGCGCCTGAAGGCGGTCTACGCACGCACGGCCGCGGCGATCGAGGCCGATGCCACCGAGTCCGAGCTCGTCGAGTTCGAGCCCGACCACCTCGTGCGCCGCTCCGCCGCCGAAACCGGCGCCGAAGCGGCGAAAGGAGAGGCCGCATGACGTCCGTCCACCCGCACACGAAGGTCGAGCCGATCGGCGCCGCCGACCTCCCGGAGCTGCCCTGGGAGGAGCGCCCGGCCGGCGACCCGGGCCCCGTCTGGCGCTACTCGGGGAACCCGGTGATCCCGCGGGACCTCCTCCCGACGTCGAACAGCATCTTCAACAGCGCCGTCGTTCCCTTCGGTGACGGGTTCGCGGGCGTCTTCCGCTGCGACGACAGGACGCGGCAGATGCAGGTGCACCGCGGCTTCAGCCGGGACGGGATCGCCTGGGAGATCGCACCCGACCCGATCCGGTTCGAGTGCGACGACCCGGAGGTCGGCGCCTTCGTCTACGGCTACGATCCGCGCGTCGTCCGGATCGAGGGCCGGTTCTACGTCACCTGGTGCAACGGCTACCACGGGCCGACGATCGGGGTCGCGTGGACGGACGACTTCGAGACGTTCCACCAGCTCGAGAACGCGTTCCTGCCGTTCAACCGCAACGGCGTGCTGTTCCCGCGGAGGATCGGCGGGCGCTTCGCCATGCTCTCCCGCCCCTCCGACAACGGCCACACGCCGTTCGGCGACATCTTCTACAGCGAGAGCCCCGACCTGTCCTTCTGGGGCAGGCACCGCCACGTGATGGGGCCGGTCCCGAACTCGTGGCAGGCGACGCAGGTCGGCGGCGGCCCCGTGCCGATCGAGACCCCGGAAGGGTGGCTGCTCGTCTACCACGGCGTCCTGGAGTCCTGCAACGGCTTCGTGTACAGCGCCGGCGTCGCCCTGCTCGACCTGGACGAGCCCTGGAAGGTCGTCGCGCGTGCGAGGCCGTACCTGTTCTCCCCGCAGACCCTCTACGAGTGCCTGGGCGACGTCCCGAACGTCGTGTTCCCGACGGCGATGCTCTGCGACGCGGCGACCGGGCGGCTGGCGATCTACTACGGCGCCGCCGACACCGTCACCGGCCTCGCGTTCGCCTACGTGGACGAGCTCGTCGAATTCGCGAAGACGTACAGCCGGTGAGAGGCGCAGCGCACCCGTCCCTTCCGCCGCCCGTCGCCGGGGGAGCCTCTCCCGGTCCCGGGACCTCAGCTCGGCGCAGCGCGCCGGGTCGGTGAGCACTACGGCCGCGCCGGGCTGAGCCGGCCCGGTCGCGCTCCCCGACCACGCGGCGAGGCCGTCTGCGGCCCCGCCGCCGTTCCTCAGAGCAGGGCGCCGAGCGCGTCCACGAGCCGGCCCAGGTCCTCCTCGGTGTTGTAGCCCTGTACGGAGAGGCGCAGGAGCGGCCGGCCGTTCCACTGGAGGCAGGGCACCTCGATCGCGTGCTCCCCCCGCAGGCGGCGCTGCAGTTCCTCCGGGTCGCACGGCGGCAGCTCCACCGAGACCATCTGCGCGAACGGGCCGCCGACGGGGTCCAGCCCCGACGTCTCGACGAACTCATCGGCGAGCGCGTGACACCGCGCGCGCACCTTGTCCCAGTCCCACCCCCGCTGGAACTCGATCGCGGCCGGAACGGCGAGCCACGCGGCCGGGTCTCGCGTCCCCTGCCGGAAGTGCCGCGTCGTGAACTCGCGCTCGGGCCAGTCCCAGCTGACGACGAGCGGGTCGATCCGCCCCTGCAGCTCCTCGCGCGCCCAGAGGAAGCCGGAGCCCTTGGGCGCGCACAGCCACTTGTGGCAGTTGCCCGCGTAGAGGTCGGCGCCCATCGCCGCCACGTCGACGGGGACCTGCCCCGGGCCGTGGGCGCCGTCCACCACCGACACGATCCCGAGCCCGCGGGCGCGGCGGCAGTGCTCCTCGACCGGCACGACGAGCGCGGTCGGCGAGGTGACGTGGCTCAGCGACAGCACCTTCGTCCGTCCGGTCGCGTGCTCCCACAGCGACTCGAGCGGCGCCTGCACGACGCGCGCGCCGGTCGCCTCCCACGCGAGCACGATCGCGCCGTACTCGTGCTCCGTCGTCAGCACCTCGTCGCCGGGCTCGAGGCTGAGCGAGCGCGCGACGGTGTTCATCGCCGTGGTCGCGTTCGGGACGAAGACGAGGTCCTCGGCCCGCGCCCCGACGTACACCGCCAGCGCCGCCCTCGCCTCGTCGAGCAGCCCGCGCCGGCGGCGGGCCAGGAACTCCACCGGCCGCCGCTCGAGTTCGAGCTGCCACCGCTGGTATTCCTCGAGCACCGGCCGCGGGCAAGCGCCGAACGAGCCGTGGTTGAGGAACACCATGCTCTGGTCGAGGAGGAACTCGTCGCGCAGGCACACGCCGGTACTGTCTCATCCCGCCCCGGATGGGCGCCGGCGCGCGCCGCTCGCCCGCGCGGTGGGAGGTGCTCTCCGCAGCCACCGGGTAGAATTCCGAGCGTCATGCTCGTGAGCGACGACCCCCTCAGTACCCGTGCCGAGCCTGCCCCGCATCAAGCGGCAGCGTTCGCATGCCGCGGCCGAGGTCGTCGGGCCGCTTGAGCCCCGGCTCCTCGAGCTCAGCCACGGTGGACTGACCTGGGCGCACCTCGACGCGCCGACCGCCGCCGAGGCGGCCGGCCTGGCCGCGCGCTTCGGCTGGCATCCCCTCGACCTCGAGGACGTCCTCTCCAAGCGCCAGCGGCCGAAGGTCGACGAGTACCCCGAGTACATCTTCGCCGTCCTCCACTTCCCCGCCTACGACAAGGCGATCCAGCGGCTCAACGCCGCCGAGCTCGACCTGTTCCTCGGGCCGAGCTTCCTGATCACCTTGCCGGCCGTCGAGCTCCTGCCCGTCACGCGGCTGTTCGCCCGCTGCCAGGACGACGAGGAGCTCCGTGACAGGCTCTTCTCCAAGGGCTCCGGCTACCTGCTCTACCACGTCCTCGACGATCTCTTCGACTACTGCTTCCCGATCCTCGACAAGATCGGGCACAAGCTCGACACCGTCGAGGACGACATGTTCGAGGGCCGGGCCGAGGAGGTCGTGCGGGACCTCTCCAACGTCAAGCAGGAGATCATCTCGTACCGCAAGATCATCAAGCCCGAGCGCTCGACCCTGCGCGTGCTCGAGGGGCGCGTCCAGCGGTTCCTGCCGCAGGACCTCGAGCTCTACTTCGACGACATCGTCGATGCCGCCGAGCGGATCTGGGACCTGCTCGACAACTACAAAGAGGTGGTCGACGCGCTCGAGCAGACGAACGAATCGGTGATCTCGCACCGCCAGAACGACATCTTGCGGGTGCTGACGGTCTTCTCGGTCGTCCTCCTCCCCCTGACCCTGATCACCGGCATCTTCGGCATGAACGTCAGGTTCCCCGGGTTCGACACCGCCCACGCGTGGTGGGCGATCGTCGGCGGGATGGTCGCCGTGCTCGGCGGCCTCCTCGGCTTCTTCCGCTACAAGCGCTGGCTCTGAAAGCGCGGGAGAGCCCCTGGTTCTCCCGCGGGCCCTCTCCTCCGCTCGCTCGCTGCGCTCGCGTCGCCTGCCGACGGCCGGCCGAGCGTGGCCGCGCCCGCGCAGGTCGGGCGCGGCGACGAACGGTGTCTGGTAGAAGCCGGTTCGATGGCAAAGCAGCTGTGGGCGCCGTGGCGCCTCGAGTACATCCGGCAGGCCGACGAGCTGGAGGGCTGCGTCTTCTGCGTCGCCGCTGCCGGGGCCGACGAGGAGACGCTCGTCGTCCGTCGCGGCGCGCAGGCGTTCGTGCTCCTGAACAGGTTCCCGTACTCGTCCGGCCACCTGATGGTCGCGCCGTACCGGCATCTCGGAGACTTCGGCGGCCTGTCGGACGAGGAGGCGGTCGAGGTGCACCGCCTGGCCCGGCAGGCGCTGGCCGCACTGGCCGCGACCTATGCGCCCGACGGCTACAACCTCGGCTGGAACCTCGGCCGGCCGGCCGGCGCGGGCATCGTCGATCACGTCCACCTGCACGTCGTCCCGCGCTGGGCCGGCGACACGAACTTCATGCCGGTGCTCGCGGACGTGACGGTCCTGCCCGAGCACCTCGCCGAGACGCGCGCCGGGATCGCCGCCGCCTGGCCCGGCACGGGGGAAACCGGGTTTCCCCCGTGAGCCCCCTCGCTCGCTCGCCTCGCTCGCATCGGCCGCACGCCTTCGCGTCGGCACTCGCCCGCGCCCCATGTCGCTCGCGGCCGCGCAGGCACCGGGTCGAGCGCTCTCGCGGAGAGATTGCCCCCACCGATCGGAAGTGACGTGAGGAACCGGCGCCGGCGGCTCAGCGAAGCAGTGCTGCCGCCGCCTCGCGGATGCGCTCGATGTGCCCGTCGGGCGTCGAGAGCCCGCCGCGCATCGTCGTCACCGTCAGGTGGGTCGCGCCCCGGCTGCGCCACTCCTCGGCGTCGCGGCGCCAGTCGTCGGGCGTTCCCTCGGCAATCCCCGTCCGCCACTCGATCCCGATCGTCGCCGGATCGCGGCCCGCCTCCTCGACCCAGCCGCGGAACCGCTCCAGCGTCGCCTCCCACCCGCCCTCCAGGGGCCGCTGGGGGAAGTAGCCGTCGGCGATGCGGGCGGCGCGCCTGATCGCCGGCTCGGCCGAGCCGCCGATCCAGACCGGGATCGGGCGCTGGACCGGAGGCGGGTTGATTCCGGCGCGCGGGATCCGGTGCCAGCGGCCCTCGAAGTCGACCACGGGCTCGGTCCACAGCCTCCGGAGCACTTCGATCTGCTCCTCTGCCCGGCGGCCGCGGTTGTGGAAGTCCTCGCCGAGCCCCTCGAACTCGACCGCGTTCCAGCCGAGCCCGACTCCCAGCCGAAAGCGCCCGCCGGTGACGATGTCGATCTCGGCTGCCTGCTTGGCGACCAGCGCCGTCTGGCGCTGGGGGAGGACGAGGACGCCGGCGACCAGCTCGAGGCCGGGAGCGGTCGCGGCGAGATAGCCGAAGAGGACGAAGATCTCGTGGAACTGGTGCTCGCTCGTGTACGGGCCCGGCCAGTCCGGCCTGCCGGAGACATCCGCTCCGAGCACGTGGTCGTACGCGAGCAGATGCGAGTAGCCGAGCTCCTCCGCCGCCTGCGCGAAGGCGCGGACCGCGCCAGGGTCGGCTCCGATCTCGGTCTGGGGGAAGACGACGCCGACCTGCACTGGAGCATCATCGCCGATGGCGCTCAGCGGAGAGGCGTCCCGGCGCTGGCCCGGTCGAGCTCGACGCTGAGCACGTTGACGAGGTACTGGAGCAGCTTCCACGAGACGTCCGGATTGGCCTTCACGAATCTCCGGAAGTCCCAGGACGCCATCACCAGGCAGCGGACAGGCGTCTCGGCGGTGACGGTGGACAGGCGCACCCGCTCCGCGATCAGGGCGAGCTCGCCGAAGTGGTCGCCCGGCCCGAGCCGGGCCACCACCCGTCCGTCGACGGTGACGGACGCGTCCCCCTCGGCGACGACGAAGAAGCCCACGCCGCTCATCTGGCCCTGGCGGACGATCGCCCTGCCGGGCCCGAACCGGCGCTCGCGCACGTCCCGCGCCAGTCGCTTCAGCTGCCGCTGGCTCAGACCGTTGAAGAGCGGCACCCGCTTCAGCTCGTCGACGACCGTCGCCACCGGCCGATCCTACCCGCCGGGCCGCGCCCGGCAAAGGCCGAGGGCGGGGGTCCCGGTCAGCCCAGACGGATCACCTCCAGCCTGAAGTCGCCGAACACCCGAATGCGGTCGAGGTTGTAGTAGCCGGTCGGCGTTGACGGCCGGCGAGTGCGTAGCTGACGGCTTCGGTCATCAGCGTGCTGAACGGCGCGGCTCCGTCGGCTAGGTCTTGTGCACAGGCGGGGGCGGACCCGCCCATTCGGCCACACGCTCGATGGGGTGCAGGCCGAACTCGCCCGCATCCCGTTCGCGGACACCTCGCCTGCCTCACACAGACGCCTGCCAGAGCGTGACCTGGGGCGGCCGGTTCTGCCAGTCTTCAGCGTTGTAGGCGGGCTCGCCCAGTTTGCTCGTCGGCCCCGCGACAAGGATCTCGACCTGGAAGGTTCCGAACTCGTCCGCTCGGAACCGGAAGTGTGTCTGCCAGTCCGTTCCGCCCAGGTCGTGATACCGAAGGTAGCCCACCGCGTTGCCCCACTTGACGACGGCTCCGGCGGCAGTCACCCGCGCCTGCACCGTGTCGCCTGGCGCAAGGACCTGCGGATGGAGCGAGGATGCACCACCGTCCCACCACAGCGAACCTCGTACGTTCATCGCCGGACCAACCCCGGCGTTCTTGAGCAAGACGTGCGGCATCCCGTCGAGGTCGTTGTCAGCCATGACAGGGATGGCCAATGGACGCTGAGTTGCGACCAGTTGCTCGGCCTCGACCTCGACCTGTCGTCTGACCTACTCGGCCTCCTCGCGAACGGCGACCGCTTCGTTACGAGCTTCCCGTGCGAGCAGGACGGTGGCGACGGCGAGCCCGCTGGTTCCGAGCGCCACGAGCCACTCGGCAAGGGGCGCACTGTCGGCAAAGCCGCCGCGAATGCCGCCCCGCGAGACGACAAGCCAGAGGAGAACACCGAGGACGGCGAGTGAAAGGGCTGCTCCCAGCGCGAGACGCTTCATCCCAGCACACGCGCCGATGCTCGTCGACGCTGGCCCCGGACTGCGCCTCCTTCCCCCTCCCAGACCTGCACTGCTTCGGATGGCTCCCCGTCCTCTGACGGAAGCCAGTCCGTCGCCGGGGAGCCGTTCCGGTAGGCCGCGTACGCCTTCAGTACTTCGAGGTCGTGGCGGCGCCGCTGGGGGAAGAAGCGGGCGGTGAACGCTTGCCGGTCGAGCTGCGTCGACGCCGGCGTGTTCATCGTCTGCCAACCGCTGTCGACACGTTTGGCATTGCCTGCGTCGGCATCAGCCGTAGGCCCGTGCGCCAGACTATGGCGGTGAGGAGGATTGCGGCCCCGGAGAGGACGCCGAGGACCGCGACCGCGAGGGCGGCGTCGAGTGCCTGGGAGGCGCCCACGCCGGACGCAACGAGGGCTGCGCCGCTGGCTCCGGCCTGCGTGGCCGCTCCGGCCGGACCGATCGGGAGCGCCGCCGCCGCCGCGCCCGCGGACAGAAACAGAAGCGCGAGCGGGAACGAGAAGCCGATTCCGAGCGTGCCCAGGAGCAGGAACAACGCGACCGCCCGCGTGAGCCAGCAGGCCGACACGAGCGCCCACGCTTCCGATGCCCTCCGCCGAGAGGTCGTGCGCGGGCTCAGCCAGCGGCCGAGCCGAAAGCGCAAGATCTGCTTGGCCGCAGCAAGGCGAGGCAGTGCGAGGATCAGAGCGGCGGCCGCAACTCCGGCGGCAGCCACCACTGAGAGAGCGACGCGCACGCCGATCCCTGCGCCCCCGAGCACCGCGGCGGCAAAGGCGAGCGGCGCCAGGGCGACCGCGTCGATCAGGCCGAGCATGACGAGGGAGAGACAGAGCGCGCGCACGCCGGCAGGACAACCTGGGTAGCGACGGACGACGGCGACCCGCATCGCATCGTCGAAGCGGCCGGGAAGGACGACCCCGATGACCGCGGCGCCCCCGTTGCCGGCCGCGAGCGCAAGCGGCCTGGGGCGCTCACCCGGCGCGAACAGCCGCCCCCACCCGTACGCCTTGAAGGCCTGAGCGAGAAGGAGTAGTGACCCTGCGACCGCCAGCACCATGGGTTGCCCGCGCGAGAGCGGCCAGGACGTCGCCGCGAAATGACGCACGGCGAGCAACGCGAAGGCGACCGCGAAAGCGCCCGAGCCGGCGCTGAGCGCCCACCGGCCCCGCCGCGAACGACGCAGACGCACGAGCGCTCCGACCAGCAGGCGATACCGGCCCTCGAGCACCACCGGCGCTGTGGAGACCGCAATCACCGCCAGCGGGTCTCGGACAATCCCCGCCGAGCCGGCGGCTCCCGCCCGCCTCGACGAGCCTGCCCTCACGGTCGTGAGCGGAGCAGGGGGCACCCGGTCAGAACCACCCGCGACGTTTGAAGAAGGCCAGAAGGATGACGAGGGCGATCACCTCGGTGCCGACGCCGACACCGACGAATGTCTCCCAGCGGCCGACCCGACCCACCAACCAGCCGAAGTTCTGGCCGAAGAACCCGGTCAGCCAGCTCAGGGGGAGGAAGATCGTCGCGATCACCGCGAGCTGCTTCATCACGCTGTTCAGCCGGTTCGAGACGGTCGAGAGGTAGACGTCCATCGCGCTCGTCAGCAGATCGCGGTAGCTGTCGATCAGATCGCTGATCCGGATCAGGTGGTCGTAGACATCGCGGAAGTACCGCTCGTCCTCCTCCGCCAGCCCGGGCAGCTGCGCGATTCCGCCCATCAGACTCGCGAACGCGTCGCGCTGCGGGCTGACCGCCTTGCGCATCCCGACGAGCAGGCGCTTCATCCGGAAGATCTCCTGCAGCTGCCGGTCGTCCGCGTGCAGGAAGATCGCGCTCTCGAGCTCGTCGATGCGGTCGTCGAACTCCGCGAGGACGGGGAAGAAGCTGTCGACGAGCCCATCGACGATCCGGTAGAGGAGCAGTGACGGCGCCTCGATCGTGGTCTCCCGCCGCTGATAGCGACGGCGGATCTCCGCGAACGCCGGGAAGTCGTCCCGATGGACGGTGACGAGAAAGCGCTCGGAGTAGAAGCAGTGCACCTCGACCAGCCGGTCCCCGTCCGACGAGGCGCCGTAGACGACGATGAAGACGAAGTCGTCGTACTCCTCGATCTTCGCCCGCTGGTCGAACTGCTCGGAGTCCTCGACGGCAAGCGGGTGAAACTTGAAGACATCACGCAGAATCTCGAAGTCGCCCGGATCCGGCTGAACCAAGTCGAGCCAGAAAAAGCCGCCGCCGGCAAGCAGCCCCTCGACCGTTGCGCGGCTGAAGTCCACCTCGCCCCCGCCGCCGTGCTGGATGACCTGGCAGGCCCTCGCACCGCCGCGTGCCGGCGGCGGACGCGGCTCGCCCGACACGTCGGCCTCCGGTCTCCTCTCGAGGAGATCCCTCGGCATCAAGCCCTCGGTGCCCGCGTGCGCCAGCGGAAGACGGCGCTGCTGACGATCCCGAGCAGCCAGCCGAGAATCGCGGAGAAGAGGACGATCCAGACGAGCGAGGCGGTCGACGAGCCGAACACCCAGCTCAGCTTGACCTGACGCGTGTTCGTGGCGACGAGCGCGACCAGGCAGACGAGCAGTGCAACCGTGACGAACGCGTACAAGTGGAAACGAGTCCGCCGCGCCTTGCGGCTGAAACGCGCTCCGCGGGTCTCGACGGCAGTCGCCGCGGCGGGTGCCTCGTCGACCCGCGGCGCGTCGGCGACGGCGGGCTTGTCGTTCGGGGCGGCGTCGGGCGTGGGACGTGCGGTGGTGGTGGTTTCTTCTTCAGACACGGTTCCTCCCTTCATTGACCAGCAATCGCGCCGGCGACGAGCGCAACGGGTCGACAGGCTTCGTCATGTGCCCGAGGGCGGCTCGCTTGCGTGCGATCGCCCGGACATCGAGCGCTCGGCCACAATCCGCCATCTCCATCTCGATCCTCCTCGAGGCTGCCGACGGGAACGGCTCCGACCCGGTCGCTGAGGGTGGATCTGCGCGACGCCGATTCGTGTGGCAGTCGCGGGAGTGCGTGCGATGCCGTTTGTTATGGCCCGCACCACCAGTGTAGCGCGCGGTGGAGGCCGGGAGCCGCCCTGCGCGGGCGGCTCCCGGCCGGTGTGGGGTTAGCCGTGTAGGTTGACCTGGACGGAGAAGAGGCGGCGGGTGGAGATGCCGCCGAGGATGTCCTCGCCCGACTTGCGCGCCCGGGCGAAGATCGCGATCAGCTGCTGCTTCGAGCTGACCGGGAAGCCGGCGAGCATACGGAAGTCGAGCTCCGCCCAGCCGTCCGAGCCGGTCGTCTGCTCGGCCGGGATCGACAGCTGGTTGAACGGCACCGCGGTCGCGTAGACCAGGGCGCCCTGCACCGACCGGCCTTTGCAGGCGGTGACGTGGTAGCGGACGATCAGCTGGTTCGTTCCGCTGTTGACCACGGACGGGTTGGTCTGCTGCTGGTCGATCAGCAGCCGCGCCGGCGAGCCGACGTCCGTGATCTTGACCGTGCCGGTGCCGGCCGGGCAGCCGGTCGCAGGCGCCGGCGGGGAATGGATCGCAGCGCCGACCACGGCGGTCGGGACCGACGTCGCGAAGGTGCTGCCACCGGCGTTCTTCGCCTCCACCTTGAACCGGATCGTGTTCCCGACGTCAACTGCCTTCAGCAGGTAGGCCCTCCTGTCGTTGGCGCCGCTGATGTTCGAGCAACTGCCCCCGTTCTTGTCGCAGCGCATCCAGAAGTCGTTGTAGTCGCTCGGGTTGCCGCTCCAGGTGCCCCTGTTCCCGCTGAGCGTCATGCCTGCTTGCGGTGTGCCGGTGATCGTCGGCGGGGATGTGTTGCGGGGCAGTTGGCTGCCCGCGGTGATGACCGCGGTCGGCACGGACTTCGCGGTCGTCGTGCCGGCGGAGTTCCGCGCGTCCACCCTCAAGCGGACCGTGTTGCCGACGTCGCCCGAGGCAAGCGTGTAGGTCATCGACGTGGCCCCGCTGATCTTCGAGCAGTTGTTCCCGATCGTGTCGCAGCGCAGCCAGAAGACGTCGTACCGAGTCGGGTTGTTGCTCCAGGTGCCTCGATCCCCGCTCAGTGTCTTGCCCTCCTGCGGCGTCCCTGAGATCGTCGGCAGGGAGGTGTTCACCGGTTTCGCCGAGCTGGCCGCCGCTCCGGCGCCGGCGAGGGCGCCGAGGCCGATCACGAGCCCGAGCGTGGCGCCGATACCGAGGGCCGCTCCGAAGAGCGACCCGCCTCTCTTGACCGAACCTGACATTTCTTGAACCTCCGTTCGATCGAGACCGGGGGCCGCCGGTGCGGGCAGCCCCCCGGGCGTTCTCGTGTTAGCCGTGTAGGTTGACCTGGACGGAGAAGAGGCGGCGGGTGGAGATGCCGCCGAGGATGTCCTCGCCCGACTTGCGCGCCCGGGCGAAGATCGCGATCAGCTGCTGCTTCGAGCTGACCGGGAAGCCGGCGAGCATACGGAAGTCGAGCTCCGCCCAGCCGTCCGAGCCGGTCGTCTGCTCGGCCGGGATCGACAGCTGGTTGAACGGCACCGCGGTCGCGTAGACCAGGGCGCCCTGCACCGACCGGCCTTTGCAGGCGGTGACGTGGTAGCGGACGATCAGCTGGTTCGTTCCGCTGTTGACCACGGACGGGTTGGTCTGCTGCTGGTCGATCAGCAGCCGCGCCGGCGAGCCGACGTCCGTGATCTTGACCGTGCCGGTGCCGGCCGGGCAGCCGGTCGCAGGCGCCGTCGGCGGCGGCGGAGGCTTGCTCGCCGAGACGATCACCGCGGTCGGCACGGATGACGCTGACGTTGTCCCGTCGGCGTTCTTGGCGTCCACCCTGAACCGGAGGGTGTTGCCGACGTCAACCGAGCCGAGCGTGTAAATCTTCGAGGTCGCCCCGCTGATCTTCGCGCAGCTTCCCCCGATCTTGTCGCAGCGCATCCAGAAGAGGTTGAAGTCCGACGGCTTTCCGCTCCAGGTGCCCCGGTGCCCGGTCAGCTTCTCGCCCTCCTGCGGTGTGCCCGTGATAGTCGGCGGGGAGGTGTTCACCGGCGCTGCCATGCTCGCTGCCGCTCCGGCGCCGGCGAAGACGCCGAGGCCGATCACGAGCGCGAGCGTGGTGCCGATACCGACAAGCGCCCCGAAGAGCGCCCAGCGTTTCTTGATCGAACGAGACATAGCTTCTCTCCTTGGATAGTTGTGCCTGACTGGATAGGGAACAGCCGATCGGGCTGCTCCTCGCCTTCTCATTGCCAGGACTCGATCGGCGCCCAGCGGGCGATCCGGTACGAGTGCTCCCCCAGCCACATCTCGGCCGAGCCGGCGGCAACGTCGTCGAGCCACCGCTCGACCGTGTCGAGAACGCGCAGAACAGCGTGATCCGACTCGCCCTCGACCCGGACGCCGACCTCGCGCCGATCGTCCAGGAGCGAGATCCGCTCGGAGCCGAAGACGACACTCAACCGCTCGGCCAGCGTGCTCGTGCTCGCCGCCTGCGGCACGACAATCCGCATCTCCATCGCGATGCTCCTCAGAGTCCTGGTTGGCGCCGCCCGAACGGTTAGGCCGGCCGAAAGCCGTTCAACCCGGTTGCTGAGGGAAGATCCTTGGCGACGCCGATTGCTACGACAGTCGCAGTGGTGCCTTGCCAAGCCAAGTATTATGGCCTCGCGGAGAGAAGCCTAGCACCAAGACGGCTCCCAGAAATGATCCCCGGCAACGAGCCAGCTTCGTCTCTACGTGTCCTGATCGCGAACGAGCGCAAAGACCGGCTCGAGCTGCTCGCCCAGGTCGTCGCCGGCCTCGGCCACGAGGTGATCGCCCGCGAGATCGACGTCCGAGAGGTCGGCTCCGTGACAGCGCGCGAGCACCCCGACGTCGCGCTCGTCGGGCTCGGCCTGAGTTCCGAGCACGCGCTCGAGCTGATCTCCGAGATCGTCCACGAAGCATCCTGCCCCGTGATCGCGCTCCTCTCGGCCAGCGACCCCGCCTACATCCGCGAGGCCGCCAAGCGCGGCGTCTTCGCCTACATCGTCGACGCCCAGCCCGAGGAGCTGCAGAGCGCGATCGACATCACCCTCCAGCGCTTCAGCGAGTACCACAACCTCCAGGGGGCCTTCGGACGGCGCGCCACGATCGAGCAGGCAAAGGGCATCCTGATGGCCCGCCACGCCATCAACGCCGACAGGGCGTTCGAGCTGCTCCGCTCCCACTCCCAACACAACGGCCACAAGCTGATCGACGTCGCCCAGGCGATCGTCGAGAGCCACCTGCTGCTGCGCCCTCCCTCTGCCTAGTACCCCGGCTGCTTGGGGGCGCGAATGCAGGCCGGCCGGAAAGGACGGGAGGCGGCCGGTCGGCCGCCTCCCGTGAGCTGATACCGCCGTGCTCGTTACGCTTTCGTCGCCTCGCCCTCGATCAGGGCCTTCTTGCCGTTGCCGGTCGCGGCCTTGCCGTTGCCGATCCGGATCCGGTGCGGCATCTCGACCGCAGGCTTCTTGACGTGGACTTCGAGCTCGCCGTTGTCGTAGCGAGCTGAGATCTGATCCTCGGACACGCCCTGTGGCAGCCCGATTGCCCGCGAGAAGCTGCCATACCGGCGCTCGAAACGGTACAGCCGGTCAGCCGAGACTTCCTGTGAGCGCTCGCGCTCGGCGCTGACGGTCAGGACACCGTTCTCGAACTCGATCGTGACCGTGTCCTTGGGGATGCCGGGCAGATCGAACGCGTAGACGATCTCGTCGTCGGTCTCCCAGACATCGAGCGCCGGAGCCCACACGCCCGTTGCCGTCGTGCCGGTTCCCCCGCCGAGCAGGCCCAGGAAGCGGGCCATCTCACCTTGCACCTCACGGTAGGGATCAAAGCGAACCAGAGTCGTCATGGTGGTACTCCTCTCAGAAGCAGACGGCACCGCGGAGGCGATTACCTCCAACGGGCCGGCTCAGCGGAATGCTGAGACGCGATTCATCGAGGAAGAAGAAGCTGGCGGCTGAAGCGGGATCTGATGCCCCCAGCGCCGACTGGCTCGGCGTTTCAATGTAGATTTTAGCACAATTACGAAGGGATGAACCCCAGCCGTAGCCGGCCCGACTTCCCTCTACGTCGACCTCCTCCGCGATCAGGAGGCGCGGACACCTCCTGCTGCCCCCGCCCATGCAACAGCCGAACCGCTCCCGACGTACTGGAAAGGAAACCGTGACTGACGCGATCGCACGGAAGAGCTTCACCGCCGAGGAAGCACGCCTCATCGGCGAGCAACTCGGCGTCGACTGGGCCTCGGCCCCGTTCGACCTCGAGCAGCTGCGGATGGGGATGGACGTCGAGTTGGAGCACGGCCTCCACGACCTCCTGACCAACGTGACCGCTGACGACCCGGTCGTGACGGGCAAGATCGCGCTCGCCCACCTGAACGAGTTCCCCGACTACTACACCCGGCTTGCCCGCATGGAGGAGGAGGCGAAGCGCGAGCATCATCGTCCCTGAACGGCAGGCACCTGTAGCGCAGCGAAGCTCGCGGAAAGGAGCGCACGTGCCCGAGAGCGGACTAACGACCTCGCCGCCAGGCTCAACCGGTCTCGCTCGAGCGACCTCAGCGGAATCCGGGCCTGAGGAAATCGTTGTCAGGCGAGCTCGTGACGCGTTTCCCAGTCGATCACGTCTTCCGTTTCTTCCTCCGGCCGGCGCGCTGGATGGTCGCGTCGTTGGAGGGATAGAAGACGGTCTCCTCGCCGGCTTCCCAGCGGACGCGGTAGTGCTCGTGGCCGGGCTCGCCGAGCACCTCCAGGATCTCCCCGATGCGCCGGCCCTGGCCGACGCGATGCCCTTCGACGACGACGAGATCACCGATGCGCCCCTGGAAGACACTGTCAGTCTGCGCCACCACAGCCCTCCTTGCTCGATTTCATAAGCGTACTCCCGCGCGCGACCGCTACCAGCGCGGCGTCCCCTCACCTGTCTCGCCGGGATGCGCGAGAGCCGCCTCACTCCCCGTAGACCCTTGTAGCCTCTTGGGGGATGCCCACCTACAAGTACCGGTGCCCGAACGGTCACGAGTTCGAGACCGTCCACGGCATGGGCGACCCGCCCCCGAACGCCTGCGAGGTGTGCAGCGCGACACCGGTGACCAGGGTCTTCTACCCGATATCCGTTTCCTTCACGGGTCCGGGCTTCTATGCGACCGACTATGGCCAGGGCGAGCAGAAACCCGAGGCGACAACCCCAACCGGCGACAGTGTGAAGGCATCAGACAAGAGCGCCGAGAAGACCGATCCGAAAACCACGAAGAAATCCGAACCCAAGTAGACGGAGAGGGAGGTGGCCCGGTTCGTCCCCCGGCGCGGAACGCACCTCGGGGTCATCGGCCCCGCTTGCCCCGCCCTGCTCGTGCTCGATCTGCTGCATGTCCGTCGCCGGCCGCTCGTGTCGTAGCTCTTCGGCTTCGGTCGCTTCCGCAGTGGTCAACGGGCCTGTCGGCGGCCGGGGGCCACCCGGCAGACGTTCGAAGGCACGCAGACCAGCCTCGACCGCTCCCGACTGTGCGCGACGTCGCGAGTGACCCCGTGCACACGGATCCCCGCAGGTCTCTGTGAGCATGCGAGTGCGCTACGGTGTGGGCAGCGTCCCCGTGTTCTGACTCCCACACGAGCCCGCCGCTTTCCGTCTTCGGGGGAGTCGTCAGAGGGAGCGACATGATGAGGAAGAGCCTGAGGCGAGTCCTCGACCAGCTTCGCGGGCTGACCAACCGGTGGCTTCGCGGAGGAACCTCGGTCCGCGGCGGTTTGCATGAGCCGCAGCGAATGCAGCCGGTTCTGATCCCGGCGCGGATCCGCTCGCGGAGCTAGCGCGTGCGGGTAGCGATCGTCTCCACCTATCCGCCCAGGGCCTGCGGAATCGGCACGTTCGCCGCCGACCTGCGCGGAACGATCTTCGGCGTGGACGGCGTCGACGGTGTGGATCTCGTCGCGGTCGTGAACGAGCCGTCGAGCCCGCAGCGGCGCGGCCTGCTCGCGACGGTCGCGCAGTCGGTCCGCGGCGACTACGTCCGAACGGCCCGGATGCTCGGGCGCCTCGACGTCGACGTCGTGCTGCTCCAGCACGAGTACGGCATCTTCGGCGGCCGCGACGGCGAGTACGTGCTCTCATTCGCGGACGAGCTCGCGCAGCCGCTCGTCGTCACCCTGCACACGGTGCTCTCCGAGCCGACGCCGCACCAGGCGGAGGTGCTCACGCACCTGTGCGCGCAGGCGCAGCTCGTGATCGTGATGACCGACACCGCGTTGCGCCTGCTCGTCGAGAGCGGATCCTGCCCCGAGGAGAAGGTGCGAGTCGTGCCTCACGGCGCTCCGGCGCGTCTCACCCTTCGCGCCGGTGACGATCTCGCCCCTCGCCTCGCAGGGCCCTACGCACGCACCCCGGAGCGGTTCCTGCTCTCCACCTTCGGGCTCATCTCGCCGGGCAAGGGCCTCGAGACGGTCATCGAGGCGCTGCCGTCGATGATCGAGCGTCATCCGGAGATCACCTACATCGTCGCCGGGCGCACGCACCCGGACGTCTCCCGCCGGGAGGGCGAGCAGTACCGCCTGATGCTGGAGCGGCGCGTGCTCGAGCTCGGCCTGGGCGACAACGTCGAGTTCGACGACCGGTTCCTCGCGATCGACGAGCTCTCGGATCTGCTCGCCGCGACCGACGTGTTCGTGACGCCCTACCGCAACCGGGAGCAGATCGCCTCCGGCGCGCTCACCTTCGCGATCGCCGCCGGCTGCGGAATCGTCTCGACTCCCTACTGGTACGCCCAGGACATGCTCGCCTCCGGCGCCGGCCGGCTCGTCCCGTTCGACGATCCGGCGGCGCTCGCGGGCGCCGTCTGCGCCTACGTCGAGCAGCCGGAGACGCTCGCCTCGGCGCGGGCCGAGGCCCGGCGCATCGGCTCTTCACTCAGCTGGCCGTCGGTGGCCGAGGTGACCGCCTCGGTACTCCGGGAGGCGCACGAGCTCGCGCCCCGCCGCCGGCCCTCGGGCGTGGCCGACCTGCACCTGACGAGCCTGCGGACAGACCACCTGCTGACACTCGTCGACGACGTCGGGATCGTGCAGCACGCGCACGGGATCATCCCCAACCGCGACAGCGGCTACTGCGTGGACGACGCCGCCCGGCTGGCCGTCGTCTCGCACGAGCTTGCACGCCGCGGCGACGAGCGGCTCTGGACCTCCATCCTCTACCGCTCGCTCGCGTTTCTGCACGCGGCGGCAAGCGACGGCGGGATGCGCAACTTCATGGGCTACGACCGGCACTGGCTCGACGAGCCGCATGTCGGCGACCACCTCGGCCGCTCCGTCTGGGCTCTCGGGCGAGATCCTCGCCACGGCGTGGATCCCCGCCGTCGTCGTGCCTGCCCGCGACCTGCTCGAGCAGCTCGTCCGGACGCTTGACAGCAGACGTCGCTCCGCGAACGGCGGCCTACGCGGTGCTCGGCCTCTCACGCCTCGATCCCGACCGGCTCGAGCCCGAGGCCTTCCGTCTCCTCGAGCGCTTCACCGAGCAGCTCGCCGCCGTCTACCGCCGCACCGCCGGAGACGGCTGGCACTGGTTCGAGGACGAGCTCACCTACGACAACGCGCGGTTGTCGCAGGCGCTGCTCGGCGGCGGCGACGCGCTCGGTCGGGACGATCTCACCGAGCTCGGGCTGGAGTCGCTGCGTTGGCTCGGCGACGAGTGCGGCCTCGAAGACGGCCCTCTGCGGCTGCCGGGCCACGGCGGCCGGAAGAGACACGAGGCCGCCCCGGGGAGAGGCGACGAGCAGCCGCTCGACGCCGCCGCACTCGTCGAAGCGGAGCTGGCCGCCTTCGTGGTCACCCGCAACACCGAGCACGGGATCAGGGCCACGCGTGCCTTCGAGTGGTTCCTCGGGCGCAACCACCTGCAGAGGCCGCTCTACAACTTCGCAACCGGAGGCTGCAGCGACGGGCTCGGGAGCGAGGCGGTCAACCAGAACGAAGGCGCCGAGTCGACGCTCGCCCTCCACCGCGCCGCACTCCTCCTCGACGCGGCCGGGATCCGTGCCCCCGTCCACGAGCGCGTGCTCGAGCCGGCCTCGCGATGAGCGAGTCGGAGCTCTTCCAGCGCCACCCCGGCAACCCGATCCTGACCGCCGAGCACTGGCCCTATCCCGTCAACGCCGTCTTCAACCCGGGTGCCGCAGCGGTCGACGGCGAGACGGTCCTGCTCGCCCGGGTCGAGGATCGACGGGGAATCTCGCACCTCACCGCCGCCCGTTCTGGCAACGGCAGCGACGGTTGGTCGATCGAACAGACGCCCCTGCTCGCACCCGACGGCGAAACCGCGAGCGAGCAATGGGGGTTCGAGGATCCGCGCGTCGTCTGGCTCGAAGAGCTCGGGCGCTGGGTGATCACGTGCACCGCCTACGGGCCGGCCGGGCCGGCCGTCTTCCTCGCGACGACCGAGAACTTCGCCACGGTCGAGCGCTACGGGATCGTCCGGCATCCCGAGGACAAGAATGCCGCGCTCCTGCCCCACCGGATCGACGGCCGCTGGGTCCTGCTCCACCGGCCCCAGATGAGGTTCGGCGGCTCACATGGCGAGATCGTCCTCTCCCGCTCGAGCGACCTCGTCAGCTGGAGCGCGCCCGAGCAGGTGCTCCAGCCCCGCGTGGGCGCGTGGTGGGACTCCCTCCGGATCGGCATCGGCCCGCCCCCGCTGCGCACGGAGCACGGCTGGCTCCTCGTCTACCACGGCGTCAAGGAGACCGTCAGCGGTGAGATCTACCGGGTCGGCCTCGCGCTGCTCGACCTCGACGAGCCGACCCGCGTCCTCCGACGGCTTCCCGGCTGGGTCCTCGCACCGGTCGCACCCTACGAGCGTGCCGGCGACGTCCCCAACGTGATCTTCCCCTGCGGACTCCTCCACGACCCGGTCACCGACGCGCTGCGTCTCTACTACGGCGCTGCGGACAGCTCGATCTGCCTCGCCACCGGGCGACTCCGGGACGTCATGGACACCGTGCTCGCGTCGCCGGCCTGCACCTGAGCGTTCGCAGAGAGGCCCGCCCGGCTCACCCCAGCATGCACCGCAAGCAGAAGCGGATCCGCGCCCACGTGCTGCTCTGCTTCCTCGCCCTGCTCCTCACCCACGTGATCGAGGTCGAGACCAATCAGACCTGGCCGACGATCCGGCGCGAGCTCGAGCATGCACCTGGGCGAGTTCCACGGCTCTTCCGGACGGGTGCTCCAGCGCACCGAAACCACACCCGCCCAGCTCGAGACCCTGCGCGCGCCCCAGATCGCCGAGCCGCCCCGCTTCCTCGCGATCGAGCCCGCCTACGCGGCCTGGAGTGACCCCCAGCTCGTCGAGGTCGCCCTCTCAGCGCGCTCTCAGCGCCCGGCCTTGCACGCGCCCTGCACAGACGAGTGACGGCGACGATCCGCAAACACCCCTTCCACTGAAAAGGGCCTGTTTCCAGGCCCTTTCTCGAAGCGGACGACGGGGTTCGAACCCGCGACCCTCAGCTTGGGAAGCTGATGCTCTACCAACTGAGCTACGTCCGCGCTCCTGCAAGGATAGCGCCGGCCGGCGAGCGCGTCAGCCAATCCCTACCTGCACCAGCCGGCGCGTGGAGACGCCCGCCAGGACGCTCTCGCCCGGCTTGCGGGCTCGGACGAAGAGGACGAGGGCGGCGCGGTGGAGCGGCATGCTGATCGTCGGGAAGAGCTGGATCGTCGCCCAGCCGTCGGAGGCGGTGACGACCTCGGGGGCCGCGCGCACCCAGCCGTACGGAAGGCCGAGCGCGTACACGAGCGCGCCGCTGACGAGATTGCCCCGCGTGTCCGTGACCCGGAACCGCGCCAGGAACGCGGACCGGGAGGTGAGCCGCGCCGGCACGAAGCGCACGCCCGAGATCACCAGCCGTTGCGGCAGGGACACCTGGCTGACGGGTATCGAGGCCGCCGTGACGGTGCCGGCGGCGACGGTCGCCGTCTGTGCGGAGGTCGCCATCGTGCTCCCGTACTGGTTGATGGCGGTCACCCGGACCCGGATCGTGTGACCGACCTCGGTCGCGCCGAGCAGCTGCGTCGGCTGATCGGCTCCGAAGTTGGCGCAGCCGTTTCCGGCCGTGTCGCAGCGCATCCACTGGTACTTGAACCTGGTCGGGCTGTTCGACCACGTCCCGGCGCCCGCACCGAGGGTCTGGCCGGCACGGGGCGTGCCGGTGACTACCGGCGCCGCCGTGCTCACGGGCAGCGGGCCGCGCGGCGCGACCAAGGCGGTTCTGGCGGAGGTGGCCCGCCTCGACCCGTACTGGTTCCGGGCGGTGACGAGAACCCTCATCGTGTGCCCGACGTCCTGGGGGGTGAGCGTCCGGACCTGGCCCGAGGACGCCCCGCTGCAGTCGTGCCCCGACGAGTCGCAGCGCTGCCAGCGGAAGGAGTACGTGATCGGGCCGCTTCCGCTCCACGTGCCGGAGGAGGCGGTCAGCGTCTGGCCGTCCTTGGCGATTCCGGAGATCGCCGGCGCCGCGGAGCTCGTCGGCCGGCCGTCGTCGATCACCGCGGTCGGCGCCGAGATCGCCGACGCAGAGCCCTCCGAGTTCGACGCCCTGACCGAGACGCGGATGGTGTGTCCGACGTCGCCGCCGCGGAGGTTGTACGCCTGACCCGTCGCGCCCGACTGGCTCTTGCACTTGCCGCGGCTGGCGTCGCAACGCTGCCACTGGTATGCAAACGTCATCGGCGTCGAGCCGGACCACGACCCGGTCGAGGCGGTCAGCGTGTCGCCCTGGCGCGGCGTCCCCGAGATCGTGGGAGGCGACGTGTTCGCCGGAGCGCTCGCCGGGGCCGCGCTCGCCCCGCCGCCGGCGAGGAGCGCGAGTGCCGCCGCCACCACGGCCACCTGGCTCCGCATATGCCGGAAGTGTTCCTGCTGGACCTCCTTGCTGCGAAAGTCCAAACAGAATGCTTACGGGCGGGCGAACGGGGATACTCTCGGGAGACAGAGACACCAGAGGAGGAACGATGGGACAGAACCTCGAGGCGACCGCGCGCTCGCTCGTCGCGCCCGGCAAGGGGATCCTCGCCGCCGACGAGTCGAGCGGGACGATCAAGAAGCGCCTCGACTCGATCGGAGTCGAGTCGACCGAGGAGGCGCGGCGGGCCTACCGCGATCTGCTGCTCACGACCGAGGGCGCCGCCGACCACATCAGCGGCGTGATCCTCTACGACGAGACGATCCGCCAGCCCGCCGTCGACGGGACGCCGTTCCCGAAGGTGCTGGAGGCCCAGGGGATCGTCCCCGGGATCAAGGTCGACCTGGGCGCCAAGGAGCTCGCGAACGCGCCGGGCGAGAAGATCACCGAGGGGCTCGACGGCCTGCGCGAACGGCTGGCCGAGTACCGGGAGCTGGGCGCGCGCTTCACGAAGTGGCGGGCCGTGATCACGATCGGGCCGGGAATCCCGAGCGAGTACTGCCTCTGGACGAACGCCCACGCGCTGGCACGGTACGCGGCGCTCAGCCAGGAGGCGGGGCTCGTCCCGATCGTCGAGCCCGAGGTGCTGATGGACGGAGACCATTCGATCGAGACGAGCTTCGACGCCACATCGCGCACCCTGCACGCCGTGTTCACGGAGCTGCGCGACCAGCGCGTGCACTACGAGCAGATGCTGCTCAAGCCGAACATGGTGCTCTCCGGTTACGAGGCCTCCGAGCAGGCGGGCGTCCAGGAGGTCGCCGAGCAGACGATCCGCTGCTTCCGCCGGCACGTGCCGGCCGCCGTCGCGGGGATCGTGTTCCTCTCCGGCGGGCAGACCGACGAGGACGCGACCGCGCACCTGAACGCGATGAACGCCATGGGCCCGCACCCGTGGGAGCTGTCGTTCTCGTACGGCCGGGCACTGCAGGCGCCTGCCCTGAAGGCGTGGGGCGGCGACGCCGCGAACGTCCCGGCCGCCCAGGCGGCCTACCTGCACCGGGCGCGGATGAACGGCCTCGCCCGGTCCGGGTCGTACTCGCCGGACCTGGAGACGAAGGTAGCGGCCTAGGAACCGGCCGCCAGGCCGTGGTTGCCGAGCCAGGCGGCGACCGTCCCGAACAGGACGGGCGGGTAGCCCGTACGGTCGAACAGCGGGTGCGGCGCGGAGGGGAAAAGCGCGGTCTCGAAGTCGTGGCCGGCGGCGAGCGCGCCGAGGATCTCCAGGCTGCGGCCGGTCGGCTGGTTCTCGTCCAGGCCGCCGTAGAGCCAGAGGACCGGGAGTGCTAGGCGCCTGATCCAGGGCTGCGGGTCGTATCCGCTCGGCCCGAGAGAGCGGGCCTCGGCCTCCGCGGCGGCGAGTGACGGAGCCGAGCCCGCGATGCCCGCGTACGCGTCCGACTCGCCCTGGGTCACGGTCGGCCCGGACTCGATCACGGCCCAGGAGATCGCGCGGCCCACGCGGACGGCCGCCTGCGGGATGATCCATCCGCCCTGGCTGATCCCGTAGAAGCCGACGCGTGAGCGGTCGATCTCGGGCTGGGAAGCGAGGAAGCGCGCGGGCAGCCGCGTCCCCGGCCAGGGTCGCGATCGTGTCGCCGGTGGCCAGGCTGCCGGGATAGCGGCCGGTCGACTGGCCGACGCCCCGTTTGTCGTATGCCAGCAGGGCGATGCCCCGCGAGACGAAGAGCCCGCCGAGCCACTGCGCCTCCTCCCCCAGCGTCGCGCCGGACCCGGAGACGTAGACGACTCCGGGATGCGGGCCAGGGCCGGGCGGCACGGTCAGCGTTCCGGCGAGCGTCGCGCCCGCGGCCGGGATCCGCACCTCGTACTGGTGCACGTCCATCCGTTCGCTCGTCGCCGGCGGCGGCGACCGGAAGGCGCCCGTGTCCAGGTCCACCGCGATCGGACGGGTCGAGTAGCCGTAGCGCGTGAACCGCGCGACCGCGACCCGGGGCGCGGTGAAGTACCCGAGCGCGGCGTCAGGGCTCGTCCGGCCGCGGGTCAGGGTCACCGTCGCGCGGGCTTGGCCCTGCGCAGCCGTCCCCGCCAGCTTCCCGCCCTTCGCGCGGAGGACGAAGACGACCGGCCGGGGCCGGCCGGGCACGTCGAAGCGAAACGTCCCGCCGGGCCGGCTCAGGCGGGCCCGGGCCCGCGTCACGTGGCCGGGGGCGAGCGTCACCGTGACGGTGCGGCCGGCAACGACCAGCCCGATCCCGGAGGCCTCCGCAGCCGTGAACCGGATCGTCCCCGCGTACGTCGCCGGCCCGGGCGCCGCCGCGACCGCCGCGACGGGCCCGCTGCCGGGAGAGAAGGCGAGCGCGGCCGCTCCGAGCGCGAGCGCGGCGCGGACGATCACGTCGCAGCCGCTCCGAGCAGGCGGAGGGCCTGCTCGGCCCAGCGCACGTCCGCGCGCGCGGTCTCCTTCCCGCGCAACAGGGTCAGGTACGGGAAGAGGTGCGCGTCGTGGTCGAAGGTCCGCTCGATCTCCTCCAGCTCGGCGAGGTGGGACCGGGCGCGGTCGCGCACCGACTCGAGGTCGGCGACAACAGCCTCGCGCGGGCGGTGGTCGCCGTAGAAGACCCGCAGCTCGAGCGGGTTCCTGTTCACGGTCGAGCCCACCTGCTCGAGCCCCGCACGCAGGCGCTCCAGCCCCTCCTCGGTGATGCGGTAGAGCCGTGCGTGCGGGGGCGCAAGGGCTCCCGCGTGACGGACAGTTCAGTACCGCTCGCCGGTGATCTGGCGTAGCTTCGCCAGGCGGTGCTCCGCCCGGACGCCCCGGATCGTCCCGGAGCGGGAGCGCATCACGATCGACTCCGTGGCGGCGACGCCGTGGTCGAAGCGCACGCCGCGGAGGAGCGCGCCGTCCGTCACCCCGGTCGCGGCGACGAAGAGATCGGAGCCGGCGACGAGGTCGTCGTCGGTCAGCACCCGCTCGATCTCGTAGCCGCCCTCCAGCAGCCGCACGCGCTCTTCGTCGTCACGGGGCCAGAGCCGCCCCTGCATCGCGCCGCCCAGGCACTTGATCGCCGCCGCCGAGATCACGCCCTCCGGCGTGCCTCCGATGCCCATCAGGAGGTCGACGCCGGTGCCGCGTCGCGCGGTCGCGATCGCGGGCGCCACGTCCCCGTCCGTGATCAGCCGGACCTTCACGCCCACCTCGCGCAGCTCGTCGATCAGCGCCTCGTGGCGGTCGCGTTCGAGCACGACGACGGCGATGTCCCGCGGCTCCACCCCCTTCGCCTCGGCCACCCGCCGCACGTTCTCGGCCGGCGGCAGCGAGATGTCGATGGCGTCGGCGCCCTCCGCGCCGACGGCGATCTTGTCCATGTACACGGCGGCTCCCGGGAAGAACATCGTCCCGCGCTCGGCGACGGCGATCACGGCGATCGCGTTCGGCGCCCCGTTCGCGGTCAGGCGCGTGCCTTCGAGCGGGTCGACTGCGACGTCGACCTCCGGCCCCTCCCCGTTCCCGACGTGCTCCCCGTTGAACAGCATCGGCGCCTTGTCCTTCTCCCCCTCTCCGATCACGACCACCCCGTTCATCGCGACCGTGTCGAGCATCAGCCGCATCGCGTCCACCGCGGCCTGGTCGGCCAGCTCCTTCTCGCCGCGACCGACCCAGCGGGCCGCGCCCATCGCCGCCGCCTCGGTCACGCGGACGAGCTCGAGCGCGAGGTTCCGGTCGGGGGGCTGGCTCACGCCGGGATGGTAGAAGAGGACGCGCCTGCCGTGCGACCGGTGCTCCGGAGGCCGGAACCCTACATCCGGTCGGGTGCCTCGACCCCGACCAGGCCGAGGCACGACGCGATCACCGTCCGGGTCGCGCGGCAGAGGCCGAGCCTGAACGCCTCCGAGTCGCTCCCGAGGACGCGATGGTGGTGGTAGAAGCGGTGGAAGTCGTCAGCGACCCGGATCGCGTAGGTCGGAACCCCGTGCGGGCCGCGGCGCTCGATCGCCTCCGCGATTACCTGCGGAAGCTCGGCCAGGCGCTTGACGAGGTCGCGCTCCTCGACCGCGAGCGGCCCGCCCGGCTCCGCGGAGGCAACCGCCTGGCCCGCGTTGCGCAGGATGCCGGCGATCCGGGCGTGGGCGTACTGGACGTAGTAGACCGGGTTCTTCTCCGAGCGCTCGGCGGCGAGGTCGACGTCGATCTCGATCGCCTGGTCCGGGCTGCGGTTGACGAGGTACCACCGGGCGGCGTCCACGCCGATCTCGTCGATGAAGTCGTCCAGGAAGACGACGTCACCGCGTCGCTTCGACATCTTCGTCTGCTCCCCGCCCTGGGTCAGGTGGACGAGCTGGTAGAGCAGCACCTCCACGCGGCCCGGGTCGTAGCCGAGCATCCGCGCGACCGCCGCGTACCAGTTCCGGGTGCCGTGGTGGTCGGCCCCGAGGACGTAGATCGCCCGGTCGAAGCCGCGCTCGAGCTTGTCGACGAGGTAGACGACGTCGGCCGCGCGGTAGGTCGGCCCGCCGGTGTCCGACCGGAGCAGCACCCGGTCCTGCTCGTCGCCGTACTCCGAGGACCGCGCCCACAGCGCGTCGTCGCGCTCGTACGTGTCCAGGCGGGGCAACAGCTCCGGAAGCCGCCGCTCGAGCTCGCTCTGGAGCACCCAGGAGTCGAAGTGGATGCGAAACCGCTCGAGGCTCGCCTCGATCCGCTCGACCATCGCCGGCACCGGGTCTCCGGGGAGCGCCGCCAGCTCGCGCACGTAGTCGCCGCGGTAGCCGTCCTCCGGCGGCTCCTCCCCGCGCCGGAGCGCCTCCACGGAGGCCCTGAAGCCGTCCATCTGCGCTCCGGCGTCGTTGTAGTAGTACTCGCGCTCGACGCGGTGGCCGGCGTGCTCGAGGATCCGTGCGAGCGAGTCCCCGATCGCGCCGTTCCGCGCGGCCGAGACGACGACCGGCCCGGTCGGGTTCGCGGAGACCATCTCCACCTGGACGAGCTCCCGCGGGGACGCCGGCCCGCCCCCGAACGCCTCGCCGGCCTCCAGGATCTCGCCGAGCACGCGCCCGAGCCAGGTGTCGGTGACGACCAGATTGACGAACCCGGGGCCCGCAACCTCCGCCCGGACGACGTCGGGGAGCGCGCCGGCGGCCGCGGCGAGCTCGTCCGCCAGGTCCCGAGGCGCGCGCTTCCTGGCCGGTGCGAGCCTGAGGGCGACGTTTGTCGCGTAGTCGCCGTGCGCGGGGTCACTCGGCCGCTCGAGCTCGACCTCCGCGCCGGCGGCGTCGCCGATGGCCGCGGCGAGTGCCGCTATGCCTCTAGCGGGCAACGGCCTCGCCCCCGGCACCGGTGGAGCCGGCGCCGGGGCCCTGCTGCCGGGCGACGGCGACCCTGCCGCGGTCGCTCCCGGCGGACGGCGCGAAGAGCTCCTCGAGCGCTTTCAGCTCCTGCTCGGTGCCGACCGTGATCAGCACGTCGCCCGGCTCGAGCTTCACGTCGGGGTCCGGAGTGGTGTCGAAGCTCCCGTCCGCCTTCCGCAGCGCGACGATCAGCGCCCCGGTCTCGTGGCGCACCCGGACGTCGCGGATCGTGCGCCCGGCCTGCGGGCAGTCGGCCGTGACGTCGATCTCCTCGAAGCGCAGGTCGGGGCCGCCGTGGCGGGAGACGATGTCGAGGAAGGCGGAGACCTGCGGCTTGAGGATCAGCTGCGCCATCTCCTGGCCCGCGGACGCGTACGGCTGCACGACCCGGTCGGCACCCGCGCGGAGCATCTTCCTGGCCGCGTCCTCGTTCGACGCGCGGGCGACGATCTGGAGGTCCGGGCGCGCGGCCCTCGCCGAGACGGTGATGTAGAGGTTGTCGACGTCCGAGTCCGAGCACGCGACGAGGCCCCTGGCACGGTCGAGGCCGGCCTGCTCGAGGTCCTCGTCCCTGGTGCCGCTCCCTTCGACGTAGGGGATGCCCTGCTCCCGTGCGATCGCGAGCGTCTCCGGGTTGAAGTCGAGGACGACGAACGACACGCCCGCGTCGCGGAACTCGCCCGCCACCTGCCGGCCGACGCGGCCGAAGCCGCAGATGACGTAGTGGTCGCTGATCCGCTCGATCATGCGGCGCCTCCTCCGGTCGGCCACCGTGCCCGTGAGCACGCCGTGGGCGATCAACTCCACGATCGCGCTCGCGAGGTAGCCGTAGATTGCCATTCCGGCGAGGATCAGCACGATCGTGATCACCTCGCCGCCGACGGAGTCGGGCTTCGTGTCGATCCCGGTCAGAGAGATCGTCACGGTCGAGCGGTAGAGGGCCTCGAGGCCTGTCTCGTGCAGGACGAGCGCGAAGGCGAGCGTGCCTGCTCCGAGCGCTGCGAAGAAGGCCGCGACGGCGCGCTCGAAGTGACGGAGCGTGAACGGCGTCTCCACGCCAGTAGTATCCGTGGCCGTGGACGCGGAGGGGCAAGAGCGGCAGCTCAACATCCATGTCGAGCCGCAGCATCTGGGCGGCGCCTACGCCAACTTCGCGAACATCAGCTTCTCGGACTACGAGTTCACGGTCACGTTCGCGCGCATCGACCACGAGGTCGAGGAAGGCGACATCCCCGGCGTGGTCGTGGCGCGCGTGAACATGTCCTCGCGGTTCATGAAGGAGCTGCTCGACGCGATGCAGGACTCGTGGTCGAAGTGGTCGGCACGGGAGGGGATCAGGAACCTGCCGGAGGCTCCCGGCGGGGCGCCCCCGGAGGATCCGGGCGGAGAGCCCGGGCCGCCGGGCGCTTCCTAGCCGTCTCGCTCCCGCCAGGCCCTCGCCATCGCGATCCGCTGCATCAGCGTCGGATGGTTCTCGAAGGCGAGGTAGGCGATCGTGGGCGGGCTCGGGTCGCCGAGCCCGGTGGTCGCGAACCGCCGGAAGAGGCTCTCCATCGCCGCCGGGTCGCGCGTGGTCTCGAGCGCCACCCAGTCGGCCTCGGCCTCCATGTGCCGCGCGATCGCGTTCTCGAGCGGAAGCGAGGCGATGCTGAGCGCGACGAGGACGAAGATCGCGAGCGGGACGGCCGCCGGCTCACGCATGCCGCCGCGACGCCGGGTCGCCCGCGCGATCAGGAACGCACCAGGGAACGCGAAGAGCGCGTACCAGGCGATCCCCCGTAGCAGGTGGCTCCGCGCCTGGTGGGCGTACTCGTGGGCGAGCACGACGTCGACCTCGCGAGGAGTGAATCTGCCGTCGAGGAGCGAGCTCCAGAGGAACACCTTCCGCGACGGCCCGAGCCCGGTGGTGAAGGCGTTGGCGTCCTTCGTGTCCACGTGCTGCACGCGGACGGGAACGCCGTGCACGCCCTCCGCCGCCGAGATCTGCTCCGCGGCCGCCTGCACACGGCCCGGCGCCTGTTGCGTGTCCGGCTGCAGGTACGGCGAGACGAACACGAAGAGCGCGGCGAGCCCCACGAAGGCGGCCGTGCCCGGGATCCACCAGGCCCGCGGGAGCCAGCGCGCGATGCCCATCACGATCAGGACCGACGCGCAGAGGAACACGAACTCGATGCCGAGGGCGAGCCAGCCGCCGAAGATCACGGCCGCATAGCTCTCGTGCGACTGGCCGTAGCGACGCTGCCACCACAGGGAGACGACCTCGAACGGAACCGACGCCGACCAGACGAGCCCGAACCCGAGCATCGCGAGCAGCATCCCGGTACCGATCCGGCCGGCGGCCGACTCGCGCGCGAAGCGCGCGCCGCGCCACGCGAACAGCCCGAGGACGATCAGGGTCACGACCGTCTCGGCGACCCACAGGATGTAGCCGAAGCGCTCGTAGTGCTCGGCGCGGTGCAGGAAGGAGGCGCCGAAGTAGCGGGACTCGGGGAGGCCGCCGAGGTGCAGGCCGCCGGGCTCGCGTGTCGTCGTCCAGAGGAGGTAGGCGGCCGCCGCCCAGCCCCCCGCGAGCGCAGCTAAGGTTGCGAACCGCAGCGGGAGCCCCATGCGCGTCGCGGTCATCTCCGACATCCACGCTAACCTGCCCGCGCTCGAGGCGGTGGCGGAGGCGATCGAGCGCGAGGCGCCCGACGCCGTGTGGTGCCTGGGCGACCTCGTCGGGTACGGCCCGCAGCCGAACGAGTGCTGTCGCTGGGCCGCGGCGCACACCGCCGTCTGCCTGGCGGGCAACCACGATCTCGGCGTGCTCGGGACGCTGGACCTGGAGGACTTCTCGCCGGAGGCGTGCGCTGCCGCGGGCTGGACCCGGAGCGTGCTCGGTGCGGACGCGCGCGACTTCCTCGTCGTCCTCGAGCCCTCCGGGAAGCAGGACGGAGTAACCCTGTCCCACGCGAGCCCCCGCGACCCGGTGTGGGAGTACGTCCTCACGTGGGAGGCGGCGCGCGAGGCGATCCGGGACGCCGGGACCAGCTTGACGATCGTCGGCCACAGCCACGTGCCGCTCGCGATCGGCGAGGGCGACGTCCCGGTCGGCGGCCACGCGGCGGGCGGCACGGAGCTCGACCTCGACACCGGCCGCTGGCTGCTCAACCCGGGCTCGATCGGGCAGCCGCGCGACGGCGACCCGGACGCCGCCTGGCTCCTGCTCGACCTCGACTCCCGGCATGCCTCGTTCCGTCGCGTTCCCTACGACGTCGCCCGGACGCAGAGAGCGATTCGCGAGGCCGGCCTCCCCGATGTCCTGGCGGAGCGTCTCGATCACGGCGTGTAGCGGCGTCGCGGCGCTCGGCCTCTCGGGCTGCGGTGCGGACGAGCCTCGGCTGCCGGTGCTGACCGCCCTGCGGCTGGAGGCGCTCGCGGAGCAGGTCGCGGCGGGGCGGGACTGCGGCCCCCCGCTCGTCGCGGCGTCGCTCGAGGCCGTCAACCGCCGCGAGGTGCCGGCGCCCCTCCAGGAGCAGCTTCTCTCGAGCGTGAACGAGGTGCGTGCGACCTGCTCGCGGGCAGCCGCGCGGGCGCTCGCCGACCGGCTGCGCCCCTAGGAGACGGCCGGAGTCTCGACCTCGGCCGGCGGGGCGCCGAAGGTGATGCCCTCGCGGGCGAGGGCCAGCGCAACCTCCTCGCGACCCTTGTAGATCCTCCACTTCACCGTCGCGAGCGTGATCTCGAGCGCGTCGGCGATCTCGGTGTACGAGAGGCCGGCGACGTCTCGCAGGAGCAGGGCCATCTTCAGGTCGACCGACAGGGCCTCGATCGCCCGCCAGAGCGCATCCACCGTCTCGCCCTGCTCGATCGGCGCGTCCACCACCTCGAGCGGGGGGATGTCGTCGAGCGAGACGAGGTGCCGGGGGCGCCGCTCGCTCGCCCGCAGCTCGTCGAGGACGCGGTTCTTGGTCACCTGGAAGAGCCACGTGGTGAACTTGCAACGCAGCGAGAACTTCGGCAGCCCCTGGAAGACGCGGAGGAAGACCTCCTGCGTCAGGTCCTCGGCGAGGGAGCGGTCGCCGACCAGGCGGAGCACGTAGTTGAAGACCGGCGTCTCATACGCGCGCACGATGATCGAGAAGGCGCGCTCGTCACCCCGCTGCGCCTTGCGCAGGATCGCGAGGTCTGGCTGCTGGAGTGACAAAGCGCGCGGAGTATAGCCCCGGCGTCCACCGGTGGAATCCGTGATTTACGGAAGCTTTACCAGGGCTCTCCCGGTCATCTCGGCGGGCTGCGCGATGCCGAGCAGCGCCAGGCAGGTCGGCGCGAGATCGGACAGCTCGCCGTCCGCCTCGAGCACCGCCCCGGGAGCCGTGACCACGAGCGGCACCGGGTTCGTCGTGTGCGCGGTGTGCGGGCTCGTCCCGTCCGCCTCGAGCAGCGTCTCGGCGTTCCCGTGGTCGGCGGTGACGAGCGCGACCCCTTCCGCCTGCTCGACCGCCGCGAGCACCTCGCCGAGGCAGCGGTCGGTCGTCTCCACTGCCTCGACAGCCGCCGGGATCGAGCCGGTGTGGCCGACCATGTCCGGATTGGCGAAGTTGACGATCCCGAACGCGAAGCCTCCACCGATCGCGCCCGCGAAGCGTTGGGCGACCTCGGGGGCGGACATCTCCGGCTTCTTGTCGTAGGTGCCCACCTCGCGCGGCGAGGGGACGAGGATGCGCTCCTCGCCCGGCCACGGCTCCTCCCGGCCGCCGTTGAAGAAGTAGGTGACGTGGGCGTACTTCTCCGTCTCCGCACAATGCAGCTGCCGGGCGCCGGCGGCGGCGAGCACCTCAGCGAGCGTGCTCGACACCTCCTGCTCCTCGAAGACGACCGGGCAGTCGAGGTCGTCGCGGTAGCGCGTCATCGTCGTCAGGTCGAGGCCGGCCTCGAGCAGCTTCTGGCTGAGCTGCCGCGCCCGGTCGGGCCGGAAGTTGAAGAAGATCGCGGTGTCGCCGGGCTCGAGCACGGGCCGGCCCTCGAAGTGCACCGGCTCGAGGAACTCGTCCGTGATCCCCGCGTCGTACTCGCGTTGCACGTACGCAAGGGGGCCCGACGCCGTCACGGGAGTGCCTCCGACGATCGCCTCGAGAGCGCGCGCGGTCCGCTCCCAGCGTCCGTCGCGGTCCATCGCGTAGTAGCGGCCGGCGACCGTCGCGATCCGGTCGGCGGGCAGCTCGGCCAGGTCGCGGACGGCGGAGTGCGGGGAGACGTCGCGGCCGTCGGTGAACGCGTGGATCCACGTCTTCTCGGGGGCGAACCGGAGCAGCGCCCGCAGGTGGTCGATGTGCGAGTGGACGCCGCCGTACGAGACGAGCCCGAGAAGGTGGACGCGTCTGCCGCGCTCGAAGGCCCCGCGGAGCGCGGGGCTCTCGAAGAACGAGCCGTCCTCGATTGCCTTGTTCACGCGCATCAGGTCCTGGTGGAGGATCCGCCCGGAGCCGATCGTCAGGTGGCCGACCTCGGAGTTGCCCATCTGGCCCGGCGGCAGCCCGACCGCCTCGCCCGAGGCCCGCAGCGTCGTGTGCGGGCGCTCGGCCCAGAGCCGGTCGAAGACCGGGGTGTGGGCGAGGTCGACGGCGTTGCCGGGCCCGGGCGGCGCGCAGCCCCACCCGTCGAGGATGACGAGCGCGACGAGCGGAGCCGGTGTCAGCCCGCGCTCCTCGCCGCCTCGCAGATCGCCGCGAACGACTCGACCTCGAGGGACGCGCCGCCGACGAGCGCGCCGTCCACGTCCGGCTGGCCGAGCAGCTCGGCCGCGTTCTCCGGCTTGACCGACCCGCCGTAGAGCACGGGGACGTCGATCAGGCTCCGGACGAAGGCATGCGCCTCCTGTGCCTGCTCGGGCGTTGCCGTCTTGCCGGTGCCGATCGCCCACACCGGCTCGTACGCGACGACGAGCCGGTCGTGCGCCTCGAGCACGGAGAGCTGCCTGCGGAGCACGTCCTCGGTCTCGCCCCGCCCACGCTCCTCCTCCGTCTCGCCGATGCAGGCGATCACCCAGAGGCCCGCCTCGAGCGCGGCCGCCGCCCGCCGGCCGACGCCCTCGTCGGTCTCGCCGAAGAGCTGGCGGCGCTCCGAGTGCCCGACGATCGCGCCGTAGACGCCGAGCTCCCTCAGCATCGACGCGGAGACCTCCCCGGTGAACGCCCCCTCCTCCTCCCAGTGCACGTTCTGGGCGGCGACCGCGATGTCCGTCCCGGCCAGAGCCTGCACCGCCCCTGCGAGCGAGGGAAAGGGCGGACAGACGGCGACGTCCACGTCGTCGAGGCCGGCGAGCCGCCCGCGCAGCGCTCCGCAGAACCAGGGCGTCTCCTCGGGCCCCTTGTACATCTTCCAGTTGCCGGCGATCAGCACGCCTCGATCCTTCCGGCCATGGCAGGGGTCAGACCCCTGCCATGGCCCAAACGGCCGGGGAAGGCGGCGAAGTTCCTGCAATTCCCGCTCATAGTATGTTGAACCGTATGCAAACGCCTCTCAGGCCGAGGGGATCGCCGCCACGCCGGGGAGCTCTCTTCCCTCGAGGAGCTCGAGGGAGGCGCCGCCGCCGGTCGAGACCCAGTCGATCTCACCGGCGAGCCCGGCCTCCTCGAGCGCCCGCACGGAGTCGCCGCCGCCGACGACGGTGTGCGCGTCGGCCCGCGCGACCGCGCGGGCGATCGCGAGCGTTCCCTCGGCGAAGCGCGGCCACTCGAACACGCCCATCGGGCCGTTCCAGAACACGGTCTTCGCCGTGGCGATCCGGCTCGCGTAGCCCTGCCTCGTCCCGGGCCCGATGTCGAGGCCGAGCCAGCCCTCGGGCACGGCGTCTGCGGGGACGATTCTCGCCTCGGCGCCGGCCTCGAATGCCGCGGCGGCGACGACGTCGGACGGAAGCTCGACCGGGACGTCGACCGGATGCGCGCGGATCTCCTCCGCCATCTTCCCGCCGACCAGGACCGTGTCCGCCCGTTGAGCGAGGCTCTTCAGCACGCCGATCTTGTCCTCGACCTTGGCCCCGCCGACGATCGCGACGAACGGGTGCTCGGGCCTCTCCAGGAGGCGCCCGAGTTCCTGGAGCTCACGCTCGAGCAGCAGCCCGGCGTAGGCCGGAAGGAGGTGGGCGACCGCCTCGGTCGACGCGTGCGCCCGGTGCGCCGACCCGAACGCGTCGTTCACGTAGACATCCGCGTGCGCGGCCAGCTCCGCCGCGAGCGCCGGGTCGTTGGCGGTCTCGCGCGGGTCGAAGCGCGTGTTCTCGAGCACCCGCACGCGGCCGTTCGCGCCCAGGAGCTCGTGCAGACGCTCCGCGGCGGGCGCGATCGCGAACTCCGGGTCGGGCCCTTTCGGCCGCCCGAGGTGCGAGCACACGATTACCTCGGCCGCGCCGCGCTCGAGGAGGAGCTGCAGGGTCGGGAGGGCCGCACGGATGCGCGAGTCGTCGGCGACCCGCCCGTTCTCGAGCGGCACGTTCAGGTCCGCCCGCACGAGGACGCGCTTGCCCTCGAGGTCGGCGTCGCGGACCGACCGCGGGAGCCTCATCGGGTCACCGGGAGCAGCCGAGGGTGCGTGAAGCTTCACCTCAGGCGGTCGCCGCCGCAGTCTCGACCGGCAGCGTCTCGCCGATCATCGCGATCAGGTCGACGAGCCGGCAGCTGTAGCCCCACTCGTTGTCGTACCAGCCGAAGACCTTCGCCATCTGACCGTTCGCCATCGTCAACTCGCTGTCGAAGATGCAGGAGAACGGGGAGTGGACGATGTCCGTGGAGACGAGCGGGTCGTCCGCGAACTGCAGGTATTGACCGAGCGGGCCGCCGACCGCGGTGCGGTACGCGTCGATCACCTGCTCGCGCGTCACCTCCGCTCCCAGCCGGACGACGAGGTCGGTGATCGACCCGGTCGGCACGGGCGCGCGGACCGAGATCCCGTCCAGCTTCCCCTTCAGGTCGGGGAGAACGAGGCCGATCGCCTTCGCCGCGCCGGTCGAGGTCGGGATCAGGTTGATCGCCGCCGCCCGGGCGCGCCGCAGGTCCTTGTGCGGCAGGTCGAGCACCTGCTGGTCGTTCGTGTACGCGTGGATCGTGGTCATGAAGCCCTGCTCGATCCCGAACGCATCGTGCAGCACCTTCGCGAGCGGGGCGACGCAGTTCGTGGTGCAGGACGCGTTCGACACGATGTCGTGCGCTGCCGGGTCGTATTCGTCGCCGTTCACGCCGAGGACGACCGTCAGGTCCGGGTCGTCCGCAGGCGCGGAGATGACGATCTTTCTCGCCCCGGCGTCGATGTGCTTCTGCAGGTCGACACGCTTGCGGAAGAGCCCCGTCGACTCGAGCACGACGTCCACGCCGAGCTCGCCCCACGGCAGGGCCGCAGGGTCGCGCTCGGCCAGCATCTTCAGCTCGACGCTGCCGGCGCGGATCACGCCGTCGCCTGCCTCGACGTCCTCGCCCAGCGGCCCGAGGACCGAGTCGTACTGGAGCAGGTGCGCCATCGTCTTCGCGTCGCCTAGGTCGTTCGCCGCGACGATCTCGAAGTCGCCGCCACGTTGCATGTGCGCCCGGAAGAAGTTGCGTCCGATGCGTCCGAATCCGTTGATTCCTACGCGTACGTTGGCCATGTTCGTTCCCCCGTTGTTCCGGTTTCACCGCGAGTCTATCGGCGCCCTCCGGCCCCACCTTCAGTAGTCCTCCACAGATCCCGGGCGGGCGAGAGCAGCGGCGGGCATGCGCCACCCGGCAGGAGGGTCTGACGGTGAAGCCCCGGGCCCCGTCCACGGTCGAGCGGGCCGGAGGGGAAGCTCCGAGGACGACCCTCCCCTCCGGTTCCACCGCGCTCAGGACCGAGCCGGCGGACGGGGTCTGAATCCACCGGCGGACGAGCGCGGACCCGCCGGCCGCCAGTATGAAGCATCGGTGTCCTGAAAGCTACTCTTGTAGCTAGCGTGGAGACGCCAGCGCGACCAGCCGGCGGAGACGCCTGTGCACGGTCGCCCTCGCCGCCGGCGGGCGGCATTTCGCGGCCAGCTCGCGAAGCGAGGCGGACGGATGGCGCAGCCGCAGCTCCGCGACCTCGCGGAGCGGTGACGGCAGCCGGTCGAGCCTGCCCTCCTCCTCGAGCTGCCGGATCGCACGCAGCTGGGCGTGTGCGGCACGGCTCGCGCGGACGAGGTTCGCGTGGTCGGCGTTCGCGACGCGGTTGGCGCGCGCACGGGCCTCGGCGACCACGGCGTGCTCGTCGAGCGTGAGCGCCGCGTCGCCGGCGCCGGCGAGAGCGAGCACGTCCGCGATCGTCTCCGCTCCTTTCGCGTAGGCGACCGCGTGGCGGCCGCGGTCGTGCACGAGGAGCGGCACGACGTCCTCGCGCTCGACGACCGCCGCGACCAGCTCCGCTCCCGCGACGCTCGTGCAGCGGATCTCGAGATGCGGGGAACGCGGCCCGCTCACGGAACCGCCGCCGAGGAACACCCCCCGGACATACGCCCGCCGGCAGCAGGCCCGCCGCACGATCCGCGCCGGCGGCGTCTCCAGCGGCGCGTGCGTCTCGGACAGGACGCCCGCGCGGACGAGGACGGCGAGCGAGCGCCCGCCGCCGGGAACGTGCAGCTGGTAGCGGGTCGCCCCGTCGAAGGCGTGCCGGCGGTACGTGCGGATCTCGGTCTCGACGCCGAAGGAGCGCAGCAGGCCGAAGGCGCGCCGGGCCACTGCGGCTTCGGCGAGGTCGAGATGGACGGAGAACTCACCGTGACCTCGCAGGTGCAGGCTGCCCGCCGTGTGAAAGAGGCCCGACAGCTCGGCGAGCCGGTCGCAGTCGCGCGCCGGCTCGACTGCGGCGAGCTCGCGCCGTACCTCGTCAGAGAGCGGCACCCTCGAGCTCCAGCAGGCGCCGCTTGTACCCCACCCCGAGCGAGCCGTACCCTCCGATCCCGTCCGCGGCGACCACGCGGTGGCAGGGGACGATCAGCGGTAGCCGGTTCCCGGCGCAGAAGGTCCCGGCGGCACGCCCGGCGTTCGGGTAGCCGGCGAGCGCGGCGAGCTCGCCGTAGGTGACGGTCTCGCCGTACGGAACCGCCCGCAGCGTCTCGGCGACGGAGCGCTGGAACGGCGTGCACCAGTCGAGGTCGATCGCGACGTCGCCGAATTCGACCTGCTCACCGGCGAAGAACCGGGCGATCCGTCGCGCGACCTCCGGTACGGAATCGTCACGGTCACGTGCGCCCGGGCCCGCTACCGTGACTGCAGGGGCCCTCGCATCCCCCCCGCGGGGGGCTGCCCGAGGGGTCGGCGTTGGCAGCTCATGCCACGCCGGGAGGCCGTCGCCGTCGAACCACAGCTCCCCCACGCCCCAGTCCCCGGCGGCGTAGCGGACGACCTGCATCGCCGCCCACCATACAATCCGGGGCATGAGCCGGAGGATCGACGGAGGCGACCGCGAGCGCGGGCTCGAGCGAGCCGCCCGCGAGCGCCCGGAGCGGCTCCGCGGCCGCCGGCACGGAAGCGCGGCCGCGCAGGAACCGCCGGCGCCGGAGCAGACGTGAGCGCCCACGGCATCTTCCGGCCGCCGCCGGCCTCGAACGAGCCGGTGAAGGGGTATGTACCGGGCTCGCCCGAGCGTGAGGAGCTCAAGCGCCGCCTGGCCGAGATGGAGGCCGAGCGGGTCGACGTCCCGTGCATCGTCGGCGGCGAGGAGGTTCGTACGGGCGACCTCGTTCAGGCGGTGATGCCGCACCGCAAGGGCCACGTGCTCGGCGACGTGCACCAGGCCGGCCCGGCCGAGGTCGAGCGCGCGATCAAGGCCGCCGCCGGGGCCTGGCACGACTGGTCGCGGACACCCTGGGAGGAGCGGGCGGCGGTGCTCCTGCGCGCCGCGGAGCTGCTCGCCGGCCCGTGGCGCCAGACGCTGAACGCGGCGACGATGCTGAACCAGTCGAAGACCGCCCACCAGGCCGAGATCGACGCGGCCTGCGAGCTGATCGACTTCTGGCGGTTCAACGTCGAGTTCATGGCGAGGATCTACGAGGAGCAGCCGGCGTCGTCGGCCGGGGTGTGGAACCGGATGGAGTACCGGCCGCTCGAGGGATTCGTCTTCGCGGTCAGCCCCTTCAACTTCAGCTCGATCGGCGGCAACCTCTCCACCTCACCCGCCCTCATGGGCAACACCGTGATCTGGAAGCCCGCCTCCACCGCGGCCCTGTCCGCCTACTACATCATGCGCCTGCTCCAGGCGGCGGGCCTGCCGGACGGCGTGATCAATCTCGTGTACGGGCGCGGCTCGGCGGTCGGCGATCCCGTGCTCGCGAGCCCCGACCTGGCCGGTATCCACTTCACCGGCTCGACCGGCGTCTTCCAGTCGATGTGGAAGACGGTCGGGCAGGGCATCGAGGGCTATCGCAACTACCCGCGGATCGTCGGCGAGACGGGAGGCAAGGACTTCATCGTCGCCCACCCGTCGGCGGATCTCGATGCCGTGCTGACCGCGATCGTGCGGGGCTCGTTCGAGTACCAGGGCCAGAAGTGCTCCGCAGCGTCGCGCGTGTACGCGCCGTCGAATCTCTGGCCGGAGCTGCGTGAGCGCCTCGCCGACGAGGTCGGCGGTCTGAGGATGGGCGACCCGGCGGACTTCGAGAACTTCATGGGGGCGGTGATCGACAGCGGCTCGTTCCGCACGCAGAAGGACGCGATCGAGGAGGCGCGCGCCCACGGCGAGAGCTCGGTCCTCGTCGGCGGCGACACCGACGACACCGAGGGCTGGTTCGTGGCGCCGACGGTGATCGAGACGCGCGACCCGGGCTTCCGGCTCCTCCGTGACGAGCTCTTCGGGCCGGTCGTGACCGCCTACGTCTACCCGGAGGCCGACTACGAGCAGACGCTCGACCTGGTCGACCGGACCGCCCCGTACGGGCTCACCGGCGCCGTGTTCGCACGCGACCGCTCGGCGATCGAGCTCGCGGAGGACCGGCTCCAGTACGCGGCGGGGAACTTCTACGTGAACGACAAGCCCACCGGCGCGGTCGTCGGGCAGCAACCGTTCGGAGGGGCGCGCGCGTCCGGCACGAACGACAAGGCGGGCTCGATGTGGAACCTGATCCGCTGGGTGTCGCCGCGGACGATCAAGGAGACCTTCGCGCCGCCGACCGACTACCGCTATCCGTTCATGGCGCCCGGATAGCGCGACTGCCCGGGCGCAGCGCGACAGCCCTCCCCGCAGAAGACTTACGCCGTCCTCACGCAAGGCTTACACGTTCTCATCCTCCGCTCATACACGGCCCGTAGGGTGACGGCCATGCGCTTCCTCGCCGTCGCCGCCGGGTGGCTCACGATCCTCGTGCTCGTGCTGCCCGTCAAGGGCTTCTAGCCTCCCCCCTCCCCCGGAACTCCTGACGCACCCCGGCGGCCGGCGAGGCGCTCCTACCTTCGGGCGGTGAACGCCCAGGCGGTTGCGGCCGCCTCCCGGCCGTCGCTTCCGAACGCGACGACGGTGTGGCGGCCCGGGCCGAGGGGCGGCTCGAAGTTGGCGACGACGGTCGAGCTCGCGGCCGTGCCGTAGACCTTCACGTCGCTCTCGGCGTGTCCGTCGAGGTACAGGACCGCGGTGCCGGCACCCCCCGGCCCCTTGACGGAGAAGGCGATCTGGCCGACGACCGAGCCGCGCGCGCCCGGCTGTGGGCCGATCGGGCGCACGGCCACCGGGCTGCCGAGCTCGACCTTCCACGACGTCCCCTCGAGCCGGAGGGGAACCGCGTACTCGGCGCGCAGCGGCCCCTTCTTCCCGTCGATGCCGACCACGCCGAACTCGGGCGTGATCCGCTCGGAGACGACGACGCGGAACGTGTCGAAGGCGCCGACCGTCCGTGCCAGCCGGCCGGCCGCGCCGACGCGAAACTCCTTGACGGCCGGGCCGAGACGTCGCCGCGCCGCCGTCGAGAGCACTGCCCACAGGGCCCGTGCATCCCCGGCCCGGGCCGCGGCGACGAACGCCTCGATCACGCTCCGCCCCGGGTCGGCGGAGACGCCGCCGGGTGCCACGGTGGTCGCCGGCGCGGCCGGCTGCGTGCTCGTGTCGCCGCCGCAGCCGGCGACCACGGCGACGGCGACGACCAGGGAGAGGCGGAGCGCCATGCTCAGGCCCGGCCGGCCTTGTGCAGCTGCGCATAGACCTCACGGGCCGTCTTCGCGGGCACGCCGGGGACGCCCTCCAGCTCCTCCTGCGAGGCCTCGAGCAGGCGCTCGGCGGAGCCGAAGTGTGCGAGCAGCGCACGCCGTCGCGCCGGCCCGATGCCCTGCAGCTCGTCGAAGATCGACCCGCGGGCGCGCGCCTCGCGGCGCTGGCGGTGGAACCCGAGCGCGAACCGGTGCGCCTCGTCGCGGATCCGCTGGAGCAGCTGGAGGCCGGCGGAGTGGCGGCTGAGCACGACCGGCGCGGCCCGGCCCGGGACGAACACCTGCTCCTCTCGTTTGGCGAGCGAGATCGCCGCCACGCGCGGGACGTCGAACGCCTGCATCGCGGCGAGCGCGGCGGACAGCTGCCCCTTGCCGCCGTCGATCACGACGAGGTTCGGCACGGCGGCGAACGACTCGTCGTAGTCGTCGACGGTGGCGTCGCCGACGCGGGCGAAGCGCCGGGAGACGACCTCGGCGATCGCGGCGAAGTCGTCCGGGCCCGTGAGGCGGTCGACGCCGAACTTCCGGTAGTGCGCCTTCTTCGGCGTTCCGTCCTGGAAGACGACCATCGATCCGACCGGTGACTCGGCCTGGATGTTCGAGATGTCGAAGCACTCGATTCGCACCGGGAGGCTCTCGAGGTTGAGGGCCTCGCGCAGCTCCTCGAGCGCCTCGACCCTGCGCAGGCGGCGCTGCTCGGACCGGAGGAGGTCCGACTCGAGGGCGAGCCGCGCGTTCTGGTCGGCGAGCTGCTGGAGGCGCCGTTTCTCGCCCCGCGCGGGCGCGCGCACCTCGACCCGCGAGCCGCGGCGATCGCTCAGGAACTCCTCGAGCGCGGCGGTGTCGCCGGCGTCGGGGGGAACGATCAGCTGCGGCGGCACGCTCGGAGCAGAGCCGTAGTACTCGAGGCAGAACGCCTCCAGCACGGCAGCGGTGTCCTGGCCGCCGACGTTCTCCAGGTGGAACGCGTACCGGTCGACGAGGCGGCCGTCCCGCAGCGGGAAGATCTGCACCGCCGCCCGGTCGCCCTCGATCGCGATCCCGAGCACGTCCACCGTGCCGACCGAGCGTCGGTCGGCGGCCTGGCGCTCGGCCAGGTGCCGGATCGCGAACAACCGGTTCCGGTAGCGGGCGGCGTCCTCGAACCGCTCCCCGGCAGCCGCCGCCTGCATCCGCCGCTCGAGGTCGCGCAGGATCGGCCGCGTCTCCCCCGAGAGGAACTCGATCACCCGGTCGACGATCTCCCGGTACTCGGCCTTCGAGACGTAGCCGACGCACGGAGCCTTGCAGCGCTCGATGTGGTAGTCGAGGCAGGGGATCCCCGAGTGGCGCCCCGGGCGCGGCCCCTCGCACGGCCGGTACTGGAAGACGCGGTTGAGGACGTCGAGCGTCTCCCGCACCTTCTTGGCGTTCGCGTACGGGCCGAAGTAGACGACGCCGCGCCTGTGACGCTCGCGCGTGAACATCACCCGCGGATACTCGTCCTCGACGGTGACCGCGATGTAGGGGAACGACTTGTCGTCCCGCAGCCGGATGTTGAACGGCGGCCGGTGCCGCTTGACCAGGTTCTGCTCGACGTGCAACGCCTCGACCTCGGTGCCGGTGACGATCACCTCGACGTCGGCGACCCTGGAGGGCAGCTGCCCGATCTGCGCTCTGTTGTCCCCGCGTTGCTGGAAGTAGGTGCGCACCCGCGAGCGCAGCGACTTCGCCTTGCCGATGTAGAGCACGCGGCCGCCGTCGTCCCGGAACAGGTACACCCCCGGTCCGGGGGGGAGGCGTCGCAGCTGCTGCTCGATCCGGTTCTCCATTCCTGGCTCAGGCTACCGTCGCCCGATGCGACCTTCCCGGACGGTGAGGCCCGACCGAGGTGGTCACGGACCGCCGCGGCTAGCATTGGAGCCCGTGGAGGGCCAGTACGTCGCCTACACCTTCTACCGCGTCGACCCCGCTTGGCGGCGGCTCCCCGTCGAGGAGCGGGCGATCGGCAAGGACGCGTTCGCCGAGGTGGTCGAGTCGTGGGCCGAGCGGATGGCAGGCCTCCGCGCCTACACGTGCACCGGCGTGCGGCCTGACTGCGACTTCTTCCTCTGGAAGATCACCGAGCGGTACGCCGACCTCGGCGAGCTCGGCGCACAGCTGAACGGGACCCCGCTCGCCGGGTGGCTCCGGACCCCGTACTCGTATCTCGCGACGACGAAGGCGTCGCAGTACACGAGCGCCCGCAAGGCGCGGAAGCTCACGCCGCACGACCAGCCCTACCTCGTCGTCTATCCGTTCGTGAAGGTGCGGCCGTGGTATGCCCTGCCCGAGGGAGACCGCCGGCGGGCGATGGACGAGCACATCCGCATCGGCCGCGAGGAGTTCCCGGGGATCCACAACCACACGACGTACTCGTTCGGGATCGACGACCAGGAGTTCATGACGGCATTCGAGTGCGACGAGCCCGCCGACTTCATGCACCTGATGCTGCGCCTCCGCGACAGCGAGGCGAGCCGCTACACCGAGCGCGACACGCCGATCTTCGTGGGCCAGCTCGCCGACATCCGCTCGACCCTCGACGCCCTCGACGGCGCGACGAGCCGCGTCGAGGCGTAGCGCGCTCGCCGCCGGCCGCGCCCTAGGCGTATGTGTGCTGGTCGCGCCAGGTCCGCCACATGGCGAACACGCCTGCCGCGAGGACGAGCACGAACGCGACCGCGTCGAGACCCGATTCCCGGACGAAGGTGATCGCCGCGATGTCGGCGACGACCAGCGCCGCGGCACCGTAGAACACGGCTCGCGCGCGGGCGGACCACATTCCGATCTCGACCTTGTGGTCCCGCCACAGGAGGTAGACGAAGAACGCGATCGCGAGCGGGAACGCGATGCTCGCGATCAGGAAGAGCGCCCCGAGCGTCGTCTCCTGGTTCAGCGCGACGATCGCCGCGGCGATCGCGCCGATGATCAGGAAGCCGCGGAGCGTCGGGTTCATCCGGCCCACGGCCCCAGGGTAGCTGCGCCGCCGCCGGGCGAGAGCGGCCGGCCGCCCCCGACCGCTGCTCAGCGGCCGCGGGGCCGGCCGAGCCTGAGCCAGAGCCGGCCCAGCCTCCGGCGTGAAGCCGCCCGCGTCACCCGCCGGCCGGTCGCGCTCCGGCGGCGGATGCGGAAGGCGACGGGCGTGCGATCGAGCCGGCTCCGGTCCTCCCGGCTCCCGCGGCGGCCGGCGAAGCGCTCGACGAGCAGCGCGAGCGCGGCCTCGGCCCGCGTGTCGTCGAGCTCCTCGTAGTCGCCCTCGACGATCACGCTCCGCCAGCTTCCGCCCTCGGGCTCGTACTCGTCCACCTCGAAGACGACGCGGGGGTTCGCGCGCATCATCCTGGTCTTCCGCCCCTCGATCGACTGGACGTAGACGCACTCGCCGTCCCAGACGTAGAGCACGGGAACGACGTACGTCTCGCCGTCGACGTGGCAGCCCACCCGCCCGACCACCTGCCGGCGCAGGAAGACGTCGATCTCCGTCTCGTTGAGCTCCTCGACCACCGGGGCGATGCGGATGAGAGGACTTGAACCTCCACGGGGTTTCCCCCACACGGACCTGAACCGTGCGCGTCTACCAATTCCGCCACATCCGCGCGGGATTCCATTCTATCCGCCGTCCTTCGCCTGTCAGCGCAGGCGGGCTCCGCCCGCCGGAGCTCAGCGACGCCCGATCGACAACGTCACACCCGATCGAGTCAGCGGCCGAAGGCCGACTCGATCGGGTTGGCTCGACCGGGTTGGCTCCGGCCGTGCTACCCGGCGACCCGGTAGCGGAGGTGGGTGACGCCCGGTGCCTCCACGGCCCGGACCTGCTCGAGCTCGAGCGACGTCCCGGCGAGACCGTCGAGCAGCCGCGCCCCGCTGCCGAGGATCAGCGGCGCGACCGAGAGGTTGAGCTCGTCGACGAGCCCGGCGGCGAGGTACTGCTGCGCCACGTTCGCGCCTCCGCCGATGACGACGTCCTTGCCGCCGGCCGCCTCCCGCGCCCGGACGAGCGCCGCTTCGATGCCCTCGGTGACGAAGAAGAACGTCGTCCCACCCTGCCTCTCCAGCGGCTCTCGGGCGTGGTGGGTGAGGACGAACACCGGCACGTGGAAGGGCGGGTCTTCGCCCCACCAGCCGTTCCACGGCTCGCCGCCCCACGGTCCGGGCCCTCCGCCGAACATGTTCCGGCCCATCAGGCCCGCGCCGATGTTCGCCAGCGACTCCTCGACGACAGGCGTCGAGGCGTTGACCTCCCCGCCCTCGAGCCCGTGCTGCCCACGCCAGGCGCCGAGCTCGAACGCCCACTCGTGCAGCTTCATGCCGCCGATGCCGAGTGGGTTCTCCACGCTCTGGTCCGGGCCGGCGACGAACCCGTCCAGCGACATGGTGATCTGAAGCCTGACGATTCCCACAGGAGCCTCCTTGTCCGTTTCACCTCCAGACTGCGCAGACCCGCAGAACTCATCGTCGCGCGCAGCCCGATGTGCTGGCGCCCGGCCGCCGCCGCTAGGATCGATCCGTGATCCACGAGGGACAGCCGGCGCCGGACTTCGAGCTGGCGAGCGACGGCGGCCAGCGTATCCGGCTCTCCGATCTCCGCGGCAAGCCGGTGGTCCTCTACTTCTATCCCAAGGACGACACGCCCGGCTGCACGACTCAGGCGTGCGGGATCCGCGACGCCTGGGCCGACTTCCGGGCCCACGGCGCCGAGGTTCTCGGCATCAGCCCCGACACGGAGGCCTCGCACGAGAAGTTCAAGCGGAAGTACGATCTCCCGTTCACTCTCCTCGCCGACCCCGACCACCGGGTGGCCGACGAGTACGGGTTCTGGGTCGAGAAGAACCTGGCCGGCAAGACCTACATGGGCATCGAGCGCTCGACGGTCGTCGTCGCGCCCGACGGCACCGTCGCGAGGGTCTTCCGGCGCGTGAAGCCCGACCGGCACGCCGAGCAGGTCCTCGCTGTGCTGGCATAGGGTCGCGGGCGCCGCGGGGAGAGCCGTGCGCACCGGCAGCGGCTAGCCTGTTCGTCTTGAAGCGCCGGGTCCTCATCGTCGCGGCCGTGGCCGCCCTGGCCGCCGTTCCCGCCGCCCAGCCCGCCCGGGGCGATCTCGTCGAGGTGGTGGTCACGCTCGACGCGCCGCCGCTCGCGGAGGCGATCCACCGGAGCCGTGTCCTGGCCGCGAGCACGAAGGCGCAGCGGCTCGATCTCGCCTCGCCGACGAGCGTCGCGTACCTCGGCTCCCTCGCGACCGCCCAGCGAGCGCTCGCCGCGCGGATCACCGCCGCCCTGCCCTCCTCGCGGGTCACCTGGCGCTACCGGGTCGTCCTCGACGGCCTCGCCGTCCTCCTCCCCCGCGCAGAGCTCCGCCGGCTCGGCTCGATCCCGGGCGTCGCGGAGGTCTGGCCGAGCGTCGCCTACCGGCCGCTGCTCGACCGGAGCCCTCACCTGATCGGCGCCGACCAACTCTGGGACGCGCCCGCGTTCACCACGGCCGGGAACGGCGTCAAGATCGGGATCATCGACGACGGCGTCGACCAGGCCCATCCGTTCTTCAACCCGGCCGGGTACACGATGCCTCCGGGCTTTCCGAAGGGAGACACCGCGTTCACGACGGCGAAGGTGATCGTCGCCCGTGCCTTCTCGCCGCCGACGAACACCTGGAAGTACGCCAGGACGCCCTTCGACCCGGTCGACTCCGACCACGCCACGCACGTCGCCGGGATCGCCGCGGGCGACTTCTCCCCGGGGGCGCTCGCAGGACGCGGGCCGCTCTCAGGGGTCGCGCCGAGGGCCTATCTCGGCAACTACAAGGTGCTCACCGTTCCGACCGCGAGCTTCGGCCTGAACGGGAACGCCCCCGAGATCGCCGCCGGAATCGAGGCTGCGGTCCGGGACGGCATGGACGTGATCAACCTCTCGCTCGGCGAGACTGAGATCGAGCCGTCGCGGGACCTCGTCGTTGCCGCGATCGACGCGGCCGCGGACGCCGGCGTCGTGCCGGCGGTCGCGGCCGGAAACGACTTCGAGTTCCTCGGCCACGGCAGCATCTCGTCCCCCGGGACTGCGCCGAAGGCGATCACGGCGGCGGCGGTCGGAGCCTCGGGGCAGTCGGTCGCCTCGTTCTCGAGCCGCGGCCCCAGCCCGATCTCGCTGGAGATGAAGCCCGACGTCGCCGCGCCGGGCGTCGACATCACCTCGTCCGTGCCGCCGCACGAGGGCACATGGGCGTCGCTCAGCGGCACCAGCATGGCGGCCCCGCACGTCGCCGGCGCGGCCGCCCTCCTCCGTCAGCGGCACCCGGACTGGACGGTCGCCCAGATCAAGTCCGCGCTCACCCTGACGGGGCGGCCGGTCGTGCCGGGCGCCGGCTCGGCCGAGGCTCAGACCACGGCCGAAGGAGGCGGGTTGATCGACGTTCCCGCCGCGAACGACCCGCTCGTCTTCGCCGACCCCACCGGCCTCTCGTTCGGCCTCCTGCACACCGGCACCGCCTCGACCCTCTCGGTGCGCCTGTCCGACGCGGGAGGAGGCACGGGCACCTGGACGGCGAGGGTGTTCCCGCAGGTGGCCGAGACCGGCGTGGCCGTGAGCGTCCCGCCGACCGTGGACGTGCCGGGAGAGCTCGCGGTGAGCGCGCAGGCCGCGGACGGTGCCGCCGAGGCCGACATCACCGGCTTCGTCACGCTCCAGCTCGGAACGGCCGTGCGCCGCATCCCGTACTGGTTTCGCGTCGTCGACCCGAAGCTGGGCTCGGAGCCCCACGGAGCCCTGGGCTCGACCGGCACCTATGACGGCGACACGAAGGGAAAGCCCTCGCGCGTCTCCTCGTACCGGTATCCGGACACCCCGGGCGACCGGAGCGCGGCCGGCCCGGAGCAGATCTTCCGGGTGGCGGTGAGACGTCCGGTCGCGAACTTCGGCGTCGCCGTGGTCGCGACCGGGGCCGGGGTGCGCGCATCGCCGCGGGTCGTCGTCGCCGGGAACGAGGATCGTCTTGCCGGGTCCGCCGGCCTGCCGGTCGCGATCAACCCGTACCTCCCCAGCTTCGCCGAGCAGCGGCCCGTCGCAGGGGCGGTCCGGCCCGCCCCCGGTGCGTACGACGTCGTCTTCGAGACCCCTGCGGGCGCGAAGCCCGGTGCTTTCACGTTCCGCTTCTGGGTCGACGACGTCACGCCGCCTGCCGTGCGGCTGCTCACACCGTCGGTCAGGCGCCGGGCGAGCCTCGCGCTCGCGGTCGGCGATTCCGGCTCGGGCGTGGACCCGCGGTCGATTTCCGCAACGGTCGACGGCAGGCAGGTGAACGCCACGTTCGCGCGCGGCCGCGTGACGATCGGCGTCCCGAGCGCCGCCGTCGGCCGGCACCGGCTCGTTCTCACCGTCTCCGACTACCAGGAGCTGAAGAACATGGAGAACGTGCCGCAGATCCTCCCGAACACCCGCGTGTTCCGGGCGGCCTTCACCGTGCGCTAGCGGCGCGGGTCGTGCTCCTCGATCGTCGGCAGGCGCTCCAGGTCGCGCTGGACGCTGGCCGCGAACTCGTCGCTCTCGTTGCGGAGCACCCTGAGCTGCGCCTTCTGCCGGGCGCGGGCGCGCTTCTGCCGTGCCCGCGTGCCGAGCCGCCCCGCGAGCCGGGGCCATTCTGCGCCGACGAGCACGACCACGGCGGCCGCGAGCAAGCCGATGAAGAGCCAGCTCACTCTCGGGATCATAGACGCCACGCCGTGAGGGCCGCCGGTCCGCCGGGGGCGTCTCGCACCGGACGACCACCGGCCCAGGCCGGCCGGTCAGGCGGTTCCGCCGACCGTCTCGTCCTCGAGCTCGCGGCCGGCGAGCTTCTCCTCGAACGACCGCCTGAGGTCCTCGCCCGACACCTCCAGGTCGTACCGGGGACGGCGCGGCTCGAGCTTCACGATCCGCACCTCGGCGTCGCGCGTGCCGTGACAGCGGGCGTACGCCTCCGCCTCGGTGAGAGGTCTGAGCCGCTGCCTGCGCAACATCGGGCGATCCTAACCGGAGGCCCCGGGGCGGGCCAGCACGAAGCAGACTGCCGCGAGCGGCAGCTCGCCGCCGAGAGCGAGTCCGACGGCGAACCAGCGCTCGCGGTTCGTGCTCGCGGTGACGACGTCGAACCAGGCGTCGGCGACGAGGAGGGCGCCCGTTGCCGACGCCAGCGGGCGGTGCAGTGGGGAGCGGCGGAACAGCGTCGCCGCCGTCGCCAGGAGCGCCGCCGCCAGGACGAGGTCGAATCCGACCCAGGCGAGATCCCAGTGCTGCGCGACCTTGCGGGAGGGCAGCGAGAGGCCGAGCCACAACGTCCAGGGGAGGAGGCCGAGCCCGAGCAGTCCGAGCAGGACGCTCGCGGAGCGGCGCCTCACGACCGGAACTTCGGCAGCTGACCCTCGAGCCGGAGCGCGGCGAGGCCGACGCGGGGTAGCCCGAGCCGCCCCTCGTAGACGAGGTACCGCGGCTCCCAGCGCGGCCTGAACTTCGCATTGAAGCGGTGGAGGCTCTCGATCTGGAAGAAAGGGCTCGCCAGCCCGACGGCGCGGCCGAGGGCGCGCTCGACGCGGCCGTCGGGACGCTCGAGCCAGCGGCCGAATGCGGCGAAGTTCAGCGAGATCTCCGCGACGCCCCGCTCGCGCAGGAGCTCGATCGCGCGAACGACGAGGAACTCCATCAGGCCGTTCGGCGTGGACCGGTCGCGGCGCATGAACGAGAGCGACATCGCCGGCCGCCCGTAGGTCGGCACGAAGTGGAGGAATCCACGGATCACCCCCTCCGCGTCGCGTGCGGCGACGACGACGCTCTCCGCCTGGTGCACGCCGCGAAGCGAGTCCATCGCCATTGTGAACCCCCGTTCGGGCGCTCCGTCCCGCCACAACGCCGACACGTGCTCGAGCTCGGCCACGGTCGCCTCGTCGAGGTCGCCGAAGCCCAGGGCGACGGCCGTGTATCCGGCCCCCTCGAGCCGCGTCACCGATTGCCTCACCTTCCGGATCGCGCGCCCTTCGGTGGAGAAGGTGCGCGTGTCGACGATCGCCTCGTCGCCGATGTAGAGCGCACGCAGGCCGGCCTGGCGATACACGGGCAGAAGAGCGTCGCTGGCGCCGAGAGCCGCCACGCGAAGGCCGCGCACCTCGGCGAAAGCGCAGGCGTCGCGCACGAGCGCCGGCAGGGCTCCGGACCCGCCGACGGGGTCACCTGCGATCAGCAGCACGCCGTTCGCGGCGCGGTAGCCGAGAAAGGCACTGCGGTCCTGGGCGAAGTGGTAGCAGACGTCGCCGCGCAGCTTGAAGAACGCGAGCGTGTCGCGGCCGTGTGACCGTACGAGCTCGAGCGCGTCCCGCCGCTGCCCTGAGTCGGGCAGCTCCTCGGGCGGGCCGAGCGGCCTGAACAGGAGCCACGTCAGCGCGAGGATCGCTGCGACGCCGATCGCCCGGACGGCGATCGGGCCCCAACCGAGCTCGTCGTGGAGCTCCGTGGAGGCGGCTGTCCAGGCGAGAACGCTGCCGGAGATCACGGCCAGGGCCGCGAGCGCCGCCAGCGCAGGCGAGAGCCGCGTGAGCGGCCGGTGCCGGACGTAGAATGAGTCGCGGCCCCACCAGAGCAGGCCCGCAGCAGCCCAGCTCAGCATCGCCTCCTCGAAGTCGAGGCCCTTCAGAAGCTCGATCACGCCGAGGGCCAGCGTCAAGCCGAGCGCGATCTCCCAGGCCCGGTGACGCCGGGCCCGCAGGTAGAAGGCGACCACGACCAGCGCGACGCTCGCCGGAACGGCCAGCGTGTGGAAGACGGGCACGATCTCGACCGGCTCCAGCCGGAGCAGCAGGTGGTGCCGCCACGCGATCGTCGGAGTCACGGCGGAGGCGAGGTTGACGAGCCCCACCGCGAAGGCGATCGCGGCCGCGAAGGCGGGAAGCCCCTCGCCCCGGCGGATCGCGCGCAGCGGGGCCGTCCGCCGGTGGAGCCCGACGCGCCAGGCGGCCGTGTCGCGCCTGGAGGGGACGAGATCCTGCCAGTCCTTCACCAGGAGCCAGATGCCGAGGCTCAGCGCGAGGACCGGTAGGAGCGAGAGCCGCCACGCGTCTGCGACGCGTCCGGTGAGCACTCCGGCGACGAGCCCGAGCCCGAGGTGCCACTCGTGAACGCGCTGCCCAAGCAGGTAGACGCGCGGGCCGAGGCGGTGGCGGTGCAGACGAATCAAGAAACGACCAGGGGGAAGCCGCCCGGAAACGGCGCGGCTGACGCGCCGAGAGTAGCGGAGCGTAGGCCGATCCGCTCGCCGACGGAGTCGGCCCGGCGGGCGTGCCCTTGCGAGGCCCGGGCGAGCCCCGCGCGACCAGCTCCCCGGGTTGGACTCGAACCAACAACCCTCCGGTTAACAGCCGGATGCTCTGCCAATTGAGCTACCGGGGATCGGCTGCCAGGCGGCCGGCCACCATCCTAGCGACCGTCAGGGCAGGATCGCCCGCAGCTCGGCGGCGGACCGCTCGGGGTCGACTGCATCGCCGATCGCCCGGACGACGGCGATCCGGTCGGCGCCGGCCGCGACGACCTCGCGGACGTTGGTCGGGTCGATGCCGCCGATCGCGAACCAGGGAACGGACGCGTGCGCGGCGGCGTAGCGCACGTACTCGAGCCCGGTTGCGGGTCGCCCCTTCTTCGTCGGGGTGGCGTACACGGGGCCGACGCCGGCGTAGTCGGCCTCGGTTGCGTCGAGCTCGGCGGGGGCGTGCGTCGACTCGCCGACGGCGAGGCCGAAGCTCCGTGCGGCGGGAACGGGGAGGTCGTCCTGGCCGACGTGGACGTAGTCGGCCTCGACGAGCCTGGCGAGGTCGGGCCGGTCGTTCACGACGAGCGGCACTCCGAGCCGCCGGGTCACGTCTCGCGCCTCCGCGAGGACGGAGAGGAGCGCGCGGTCGTCCAGCGTCTTCTCGCGGATCTGGACGAGGTCCACTCCACCCCGCACCGCAGCCTCGAGAAAGACGGCGAGGTCGGGCCGCGCCGGCGTGATCAGATAGAGCCTGCTATCCACCCGCGACCGGACGGGCGACGACGAGCGAGTCCCCGTCCTCGAGCGCGGTCTGTCCGTAGCGTCCGCGCTCTACCGGCTCGCCGTTCCGCTCGACCAGCGCATACCGGGCCGCGAGCCCGAGACGATCGAGCAGCGACTCGACCGTCTCGCCCGGCGCCGCCGCCTCCGGACGTCCGTTGACGGTGACGGTGACGCCTTCGGCGTCACGACATCGCCCCGCACCAAGGCGCTCAGCTTCGCCGGCGCCTTCGTACTCGGCTTCGTCTCTCACGAGCGGGCGGCGAGCCCGCCGAGGGGGCTCGACGCCTCCGCCGTCTCGCCTTCCTCGATCAGCCCGGCGAGCCGAGCGGCCCGTCCCGCCTCGACGCCGAGCCTGAACGCGCGCGCCATCTCGGCAGGATCGCCCGCACGGGCGATGGCGGTGTTGACGAGCACCGCGTCCGCGCCCAGCTCCATGCACTCGGCCGCGTGCGAAGGGGCGCCGAGCCCCGCGTCGACGACGACCGGCACCTCGGCCTGCTCGACCATGATCTCGATCGTGTGCCGCAGCTTCAACCCGCGGCCGCTGCCGATCGGGGCGGCGAGCGGCATGACCGCGGCGCACCCGGCGGCTTCGAGCTTCTTCTGGAGGACGGGGTCCGGGAGCACGTAGGCCAGCACGGTAAAACCGTCCTCGACGAGAAGCTCGGCCGCCCGCAGCGTCTCGACCGGATCGGGCAACAACCAGCGCGGGTCCGGGATGACCTCGAGCTTGATCCAGTCGGGCAGGCCTCCTGCGCGCGCGAGCCGCGCGATCCGCACCGCCTCGTCGGCGGTCGGCGATCCGGCCGTGTTCGGGAGAAGCGTGACCTCGTCCGGCAGGTAGTCGGTGATCGCCTCGCCGATCGTGTCGAGGTCGATGCGGCCGACGGCGACGGTGACGAGCTCGCAGCCGGAGGCGAGCACGGCGTCGCGCATGGCCTCGGGCGAGGGGTACTTGCCGGTGCCGGTGATCAGCCGCGACCGGAGCTCGCGACCGGCGATGACGAGCGAATCCTCCATATCCCCTTCCTTCGCTGGCATGACCCAGATCAGGTTCGGCGGTCGCGGCCTCGTGGCCGCCTCTCAGCCCCCGTCCAGAGGCTCCCGCGGACACAGCGTAGCGCGCCGCCGTCGCGTTCCGGCGTCCCGTGCTCGCCACGTGGACGTTCGCTCGGGCTGCGATCGAGCGCCGCCCCCGTCGGCCACCATGGTGACCCGCCCGGCTTCCGCGAGCGGTCGACTGCACCCTGGCGACGACCGGCATCTAGGAGAGGCTGCCGATGCGCTCGCGAAGCTTGCCCAGCGAGGTTTGAAGCTCCTTGATGCGGAGGGCGTCGTCGCAGCCGGCGAGCTCCCGGCGGAGCGCGCGCTCGCGTAGGCGCAGGAGCAGCTCCTTGGCGGTGCTCTCGTCGATTGCCTCGTCGGCGGCGCGGGCGTCGAGCTCCGCGAGCGCCGCGACGAGGTCGCGATCGGCCGCGGGGCCGGGCTCGAGCAGGCACTCCCGCACACGGCGGTGCAGCTCGAGGTCGAAGTGCTCCGGCGTCAGCTCCGCGAGGAGCGGCGTCAGCTGCGTGTGGGCGAGGACCCCAGCCAGCGCGTCGCGCTCCTGCCGCACGCCGGCTTCGAGCACCTTCGTCGAGAGCGTTCCGGTGCGGGCGCGCGCCGCCGGGGCGAGGCCCGCCTGCAGGCCGGCCGGGAGCCCGAGCCGGTCGGCCGCCAGGCGGACCGCGTCCTGGCGCTCGGGCGAGTCGTGGAACGGGGCGAGCACCTCGCGAACCCGTTCGAACGCGCGCTCGCGGTCGGGCAGCAGACGCTCGATCTCGATCCGGACGCGGTAAGGCAGATAGTCCTCCGCGCCGGCAAGCCCGGTCTCGAACGCCGCCGGGTCGTCGGCGGGGTCGGTGCCTGCCGCGAGGGAGACGACGCGGATGTCGAACCCCTGTGCGGCCGCGAGCGCCATCCCGCGCAGCGTCGCGTCCTGGCCGGCGGCATCGGCGTCGAAGCAGAGCGACAGCCGCTTCGTCAGGCGGGAGAGCTCCCGCAGGTGCTGCTCCGTGAGGGCCGTGCCCATCGCCGCGACCACCGGCTCGAACCCCGCTTGCCGGAGGGCGATCGCGTCGGTGTTGCCCTCGACGATCACCGCGCGGTCCTGCTTCGCGATCGCCGACCGGGCGAGCTCGAGGCCGTAGAGGATGTCGCCTTTTCGGAAGAGGTCGCCCTCGGGCGAGTTCACGTACTTCGCCCGGAGCGGGTCGTCGTCGTAGAGGAGGCGCGCCTGGAAGCCCCGGACGCGCCCCCGGGCATCGGCGAGCGGAAAGAGCAGCCGGCGGGAGAAGTAGTCGCCTCCCCGGCGGTTGACCAGGCCGGCGCCGGCGAGCTCGTCTGCCGTGAAGCCCTGGCCGACCGCCGCGCGGGCGAGCGCGGCGCCGCCGGGCGCGAGCCCGAGACGGAACTCGCGACAGATCTCCTCTCCGAGCCCGCGGGAGGCCAGATAGTCGCGCGCGAAGGCCCCGGTCTCGGACTCCCACAGGTGGCGCTCGTAGAAGGTCGCGGCGCGGTCGAGGAGCTGGAAGAGCCGCTCGCGCCGCCGGCGCGCGCGGTCCTGGTCGGGTGAGGTCTCCTCGTACTCGAGCCGGACGCCGAAGCGGTCGGCAAGCCACTCGATCGCGCCGACGAAGTCGAGGTTCTCCTGCCTCTCGACGAACGAGATCGCGTCGCCTCCTTCCCCGCAGCCGAAGCACTTGAACGTGCCGCGGTCGGGCGAGACGCCGAAGCTCGGAGTCTTCTCCTGGTGGAACGGGCAGAGGCCGACGTAGCGGGCGCCCGACTTGCGCAGCCGCGTGTAGCCCTCGACCAGCGTAACGATGTCGGCCGCCGCCTTGACCGCCTCGACCGACGAGTCCTGGATCCGTGCCATCAGAGCTCCGCAGCGTACGCGAGCGCGAAGCGGTCGGTCATCCCGGCCACGTACTCGACGATCTCGCTCGCGGAGTCGCCGCGGCCGGCGAGGTGAGCCACGATCCGCTCGATCGTCTCGTGGGCACGACGGTGCTCCTTCCTCGCGTGGTCGGCCAGGTAGACACGCTCGAACATGAAGTCCCGGAGCCGGTGCATGGCCATGCCGATCTCGTCGCTCTGGCGGATGTCGCCGGCCGCAGCCGAGGTCTCGACGAGGTCGTGGACGAGCCGGTCGATGCGCCGTGCGCCGGTGGGCCCGAGCAGCGCGATCTCCACACGCGGCAGGTCGTCCTCGTGGAGCAGCCCGTAGCGAATCGCGTCGTCGATGTCGTGGTTGATGTAGGCGACCCGGTCGACGAGCCTGACGATCCTCCCCTCGAGCGTCGACGGCTCGGTCGGGCCCGTGTGGGTGAGGATCCCCTCGCAGACCTCGTGCGTGAGGTTGAGCGAGCGGGCGACCCGGTATGACTGCTCGTGGTGTCTGAAGCGGATGCCGAACCGCGCCTCCAACGCGCGGTCGAGAGCGTCCTCGCCCGCGTGGCCGAACGGCGTGTGGCCGAGATCGTGACCGAGCCCGACCGCCTCCGTCAGATCCTCGTTCAACCGTAGCGCCCTGGCCACGACGCGCGAGATCGCCGACGTCTCCAGCGTGTGCGTCATCCGCGTGCGGTAGTGGTCGCCCTGGGGGTCGATGAAGACCTGCGTCTTCCCCTTCAGCCTGCGGAACGGCTTCGAGTGGACGATGCGGTCGCGGTCGCGCTGGAAGGGCGTCCGCACGCGGCAGAGCTCCTCGTCGCGTTCCCGCCCCCGTGTCTCGTACGAGCGCACGGCACGAGGAGAGAGCCAGGCGTCCTCGTGCTCCCGCACGAACGCCTCGAAGGAGTCGGCAACTCTCCCGGCCAGCTCGGGCATCGCGCTCCAGAGTAGTCGCTGGAGCGGCGCCTCCCGGCCGGCGCGCCCACCCAGACGGACGCGTCGACCAGGCCGCCGGCGAAAGACCCCCACCCTGGGTGGGGAAGCCTCCCGCCGCCCTCGGAGGCGACGATACCCGGCCGACCCGCTGCACGGCCGCGCGGCCGCGTGGCAATTGTGTGCCGATTTCGCTGCCCCCGGGGCCCGAGGCCCGGCGACTGCGCCCCACCGCACGAGGACGTGGAGCGCCATCGCGGGGCGTGAGCCCTTGCCCGGAAGATGGCGATCGGCGCGGCACCCGGCCCAGCCGAGCCGGGCGAGGCGCACGGCGCTCCAGCCGGTATGCGTCCGGAATCAGACGATGATCGGGACGGTGCCGCCGTCTGCGCTCCACGCGGCACCGGTCACGTAGGACGCCCGATCAGAGCAGAGGAACACGATCACCGCGGCGATCTCCTCCGGGCGGGCTAGCCGTCCGAGCGGCCGTCCGGCGCCGACCCTCGCGAGCACCTCCGCCCGGTCGCCGCCCTGCTGGTCCGCGAGGCCGCCGCCGCCGAGCCACGCGTCGGTCGCCGTCGGCCCGGGCGTGACTGCGTTGCAGCGGATCCCGTCCTTCGCGTACAGGTCGGCGACGAGCCGCGACAGCGACAGCATGGCGGCCTTGGTGACGGAGTAGTGCGGCATCCCGGTCGACGGCCGCTTTCCCGCCGTCGAGGAGACGTTGACGATCGAGCCTCCACCGCGCCGGCGCAGCGCCGGCAGCGCTGCGCGGATCGCCCGGACGTGGCTCATCAGGTTGAGTTGCCAGTACTCCTCCCATTCGTCGTCGGCGACCTCCTCGAACCGTGCCTGGCGCGCGACGCCGACGTTGTTCACCAGGCAGTCCAGAGCGCCGAGCTCGGCGGTCGCGGCTCCGACGAGGCGTTCGGGCTCACCCGGAAGCGCGAGATCGGCCGCGACGTGCATCGCCTCTCCGACGCCCGGCCCCTGGCCCCGGCGTCCCGACGTCACCACCCGCGCCCCCTCGGCGGCGAGCAGCCGCGCCGTCTCGAGCCCGATGCCGGTGGTCGAGCCGGTGACGACGCAGATGCGGTCGCGAAGGCCGAGATCCATGGCTCGCTAGCGTATCCCGCGTGACCACCCTGCTTCTCGTCAGGCACGGCGAGACCGACTGGAATCTTCAGCGCCGCGTGCAGGGCCACTCGGACACGCCGCTGAACGACACCGGTCGCCGGCAAGCCGAGACGCTCGCCGACGAGCTTGCGGGTGAGCGGATCGACGCCGTGTACTCGAGCGACCTTCTCCGCGCCCACGAGACGGCGCGGATCGTCGCCCGCCGAAGGGGGCTCGATGTAACCGCGACCCCTGACCTGCGGGAGCGCCACTTCGGCACCTGGGAAGGCCTGACCGACGCCGAGATCCTCTTCCGATTCCCCGAGGCTCGCGACGGCCCGTGGGGAGACGCCGAAACGAAGGACGAGCTGGCGCATCGCGTTCTCGGAGCGCTCCACCGGATCGCGGAGACGCATCCCGGCCAGCGGGTGCTGGTCGTCTCGCACGGCGGCCCGCTGCGGGTCGTGCTGGCCCGATGCGGCATCGACGGTGCCGGCCGCATCGAGAACTGCCACGTCGTCCGGGTCGAGATCCTGGGCGGCACGCTTCGCGGAGTAGACTGAGCCCGAGTGGAGGACTACACGAGCAAGTACAAGGGCGAGCAGGTCGAGGTCGCGCTGATGAACGGCGACTACCAGGACGGCGTGCTCACGGCGTACTGCGCGATCGACGATGTCGCGCACGTCGAGCTCAACGGCCACATCCTGATCCCCTTGCAGAACGTGGCCTCGCTCCACTGCTCGAGCCGCTGCGATGCGCCGGAGCCCGACTGGCCGCCGCGCGGGCTCGCCGAGGACGAGCGCGACGACGAGGCCTAGCCGTGATCGCCGCCTGGCCGGCGATCCGCAACGTCTCCAAGGCCTGGGGGCTGCTGCTCGGAGTCTGCACCGCGCTCGGCGTCCTCGGCTGGTGGTTGAGCGGCTACCGCGTCGGCTCGATCTTCGCGTTCTGCGGGCTGCTCCTGTGCGCGGGCGCCTACTGGTACGGCGACCGTGCGGCGATGGGGATGGTCGGCGCGCGGGAGCTGCTGCCCGGCGAGGCGCCGGCGCTCCACTCGCTGGTCGAGCGCTTGGCCGTCCGGGCCCGCGTGATCAAACCGCGCCTCTACCTGATCCCCGACGGCTATCCTCGCCTCCTCTCGGCCGGACGCAGCGCCGACGGCTCGGTGCTCGCGGTGAGCACCGGGCTGCTGGCGCTTCCCGCTCCGGCGGAGATCGAAGGGCTCGTGGCACACGAGATCGCGCACGTCCGGAACCGCGACGTGCTGGTGCAGACGACCGCCGTCGTCCTGGCCGTGTCGCTGATCGAGCTCTCACGCGTCGGCGGCTTCATGTCGCGAGCCCTTCTGTACGTCCTCGGACCGCTCGCCGCCTCGTTCGTCCACCTGCTGCTGTCGCCGCGGCGAGAGTTCGAGGCGGACCGGCTCGCCGCCCTGCTCTGCGAGTCGCCACACGGGCTCGCCGACGCCCTCGTCCGGCTCGAGCAGGCGAGCGAGCTCGTCGAGTTCCGCGCGAGCCCGGCGACGGAGCCCCTGTACACGATCAATCCGTTCGCCGAGATCGGCCTGGCGAAGATGTTCGTCACGCATCCTCCGGTCGCAGAGCGCGTTCGCCGGCTGAGAGATCTGGATCCCGACTGGCGCGAGAAGCTGCGAGCCGCCTAGGCCGAGACGGAAGAGGACGGCTTCATTCGTCTGGCAATGCCCAAACGGCAGCGGCCGGAAGTCGCGAGACTTCCGGCCGTCACGTATCCGGCGGCGTCCTACTCTCCCGGGAGGTTGCCCTCCGAGTACCATCGGCGCTGGCGGGCTTAACTGCTCTGTTCGGAATGGGAAGAGGTGTACCCCCGCCGCTATGGCCACCGGAAGCTGTCAAAGGCGCGAGGCGGTTCGGCGCGGGGCTCGCCGTGGCGAGCGCTTGCCGGGCACACT
>CAWIMQ010000005.1:0-112144 GCA_963837265.1 uncultured Actinomycetes bacterium | reverse complement strand
CCCCACCGCCGAGCCGCCGGCGATCCCGCAGGGGCAGGGCGCGGCGGTCGAGGGCTCGGTCCTGTACGTGCGCTACGGCTGCATCAACTGCCACGGGCCGAACGGCCTCGGCGGCGTGCCCAATCCCCAGTCGCCCGACAAGTCGATCCCGCCGCTCTCCGGCCAGGACTTCCGCTCGGAGTTCGACACCGACGCCAAGATCATCGACGTGATCAGGAGCGGCAGCGTGATCGGCAAGGCGCCGATCGTGAGCATGCCCCACTGGGGCGGGATCATCCCGGACGGCCAGCTCGAGGCGCTCGTCGCCTACATCAAGACCCTGAAGTAGGGCCTCCGCGCCCGGCCTCCTGCGGCTCGCCGGGGGCAGGCCACGCGCTTCCTGCCCCCGGCGGACGCCGAGTTCGTGTGCGACCGGCTAGGTGACGCGGACCCGCTCGACGACGAGCGACCAGTCGTCGAGCCGGAAGGTCGTGCTGCTCGCGGTCACCGAGATCTCGACCTTGACGGTGTGCGATCCGGCCGCGAGCGTCGGGCTGACCTTCGCGAAGCCGTGCTGCATCTGCGTGCTCTGGGAGTGCAGCTCGTCGGATGTGCCGTTGCTCGTCCCGTTGTTGTCGAAGTACGAGTCGTTCGCCGCGGCGGGCGCGAGCTCGTCCCCGTCGACCATGATGCGGGCCTGGCAGCGCGCGCCGACCGTCCCGCCGTAGCAGGCGGTCTCGGAGTTGAAGAAGACGATCAGCTTGGCGGTCTCGTTCGCCGGGACGGTCACGTCGACCGTGCTGTCGCTCAGGGTGGCGTACGAGGTCGAGGTCGTCTCGCTCGAGCTGGTGCTGGTCTTGGTGAGCACCTCGGCGACGTAGCCCGGCGTGGCCACGCCCGCGGCTCCTGCCTGGCCCGCTGGACCCGCAGGGCCGGTCGAGCCCGTTGGACCGACCGGGCCGGCCGGGCCGCGGAGGCCGCGGGGGCCGCGGAGGCCGCGGAGGAGCTGGCCCGCCCTGAAGTCGACTGCGAGCAGCGAATGGTTTGCCACCTTCGACGAGTTGACCGCGTTCGGCTTCAGCTGAAGCGTGCCGACGCTGTTTCTCGGGACGACGATCGTGACCGCGGCGATGCTCGTCCCCGCGAGCGCGACCAGCAGCGCGATGCAGGCCACGACCATCGCCGGGGACGGGCGCAGGCGGCTCGGACGTGTGATCAAGGCAGAAGACCTCCTCGGTTCGCTCAAGGCTCTTCCGCACAGCTTGGCGGACGTGTCGGACCCTCCCGCCCGGGCCGGAGCGGAATCCACGTCCGGCAAACGCTCCGCGCGCCCCGCGCCGCCCTTTCTCCCTTTCCGACTTGAAATTGGGGAGCGGTGCTTCGATACTGCGTCCTTCGCTGCACGCGAAGTGACCCAAAAGGAGGAGGTTGGTGTGACGAAGCGTCTTCTCGTGGCGCTCCTGGTCGGCGTGACCGGGACGCTCGTGCTCGCCACCGTCGGTTCCGGTGGGACGAGCAGGAAGCAGGCTACGCCGCTGCCCGCCTCGTCATGCGCGCCGATCGTCTACAAGGGTTCCGGGAGCCCGAAGTACATCCTCGCATCCGACCTCCCACTTCAGGGCTCGGGCCGGACGCAGACGATCGAGATGACGAAGGCGATCCAGTTCATCCTGAACGGGGCGGGCTGGAAGGCCGGCAAGTACACGATCGGCTACCAGTCGTGTGACGACGCCACGGCGCAGGCCGGCAAGTGGGACTCGGCGAAGTGCTCCGCGAACGCGAACGCGGTCGCACGTGATCAGGACGTGATCGGCCTGATCGGGACGTTCAACTCCGGCTGCGCCACGATCGAGATTCCCATCCTCAACCGGGCGCCCAACGGCCCGGTGGCGATGATCAGCCCCGCGAACACGCAGGTCGGGCTGACGTCCTCGGGGCCGGGCACCTCGGCGGGCGAGCCCAACAAGTACTACCCGACGGGCAAGCGCAACTACGCCCGGGTCGTCGCGCACGACGCGTATCAGGGCGCCGCCGACGCCGTGCTCGCGAAGCGGCTGCACGTGAGCAAGCTCTACATCCTCAACGACAAGGAGTCCTACGGGCTCGGCGTCGCGACGAACATGAGGAACGCGGCGGCCAAGCTGGGGATCAAGATCGTCGGCTTCGAGGCGTGGGACGCAAAGGCGTCGAGCTACTCGGCGCTCGCCTCGAAGATCAAGGAGAAGGGCGCGAACGGCGTCTTCGTCGGCGGCCTGATCTGCGAGAACGGCGGCAAGCTGCTCAAGGATCTCCACACCACCCTCGGGAGTGCCGTGAAGCTGCTCCTGCCGGACGGGTTCACGCCGATCTCGTCGGTCGCGCGCGATGCAGGCGCGGCCGCGAACGGCGCGTTCGTCAGCGTCGCCGGCCTGCCGAACTCCAAGCTCAAGGGTGCGGGCAAGGCGTTCCTGGCCGCCTTCGCGAAGGCGAACAAGGGCAAGCAGCCCGATCCGTATTCGGTCTACGCGGCCCAGGCGGCCGTGGCGATGCTCTCCGCGATCTCGATGTCGAACGGGACGCGGGGCAACGTCGCCGCCTCGCTGTTCAAGGTCCGCCTGAAGAACAGCATCCTGGGGAACGTCTCGTTCAACGCCCAGGGCGACGTGAAGGGCGGCCCCGTGGCGATCTACCTGATCAAGGGCGGCAAGAGCACCGACTACTCGGTGATCTCCCCGCCGGCGTCCCTGGTCAAGTCCGCCTAGGCGGCGCGACCACCGCGCAGCAGAGAGAGGGAGGGCAGGCGCCCTCCCTCTCTCGTCTCGGGATCAGTACGGCGGCGGGCCTTCGTCGACGTACGTGCGCCGCCGCGCGAAGTAGCCGGGGCCCGCCCATGACGACCAGAAGATCATCGAGACGAGGGCTCCGACCGTGCCCACGACCAGCAGGATCCAGCCGACCGCGTGCAGGTTGACTCCCGAGGTGCTGGCGTTCACGGCCCAGATCAGGACCGCGCCCGCCGCGACCAGGATCATGCTCACTCCAAAGCCCATGTGCTCTCCTTTCCTGCCTGGAGAACGGGCGAGGGCAGGGCCCGGTTACGACCGCGCAGCTGATCGGAATTCACTAGGCTCGGTTTCTTCGTGCGCAGGGGTTCGATGGTCCAGCTCGTGGGGCTCGGTGTCGTGTTCGGCGCCGCCGCCACCGTCGTCGCGCTCGTCGTACCGTGGCTCCCCCCGAACGCGTCGAAGCAGCGGGACGGGATCGACCTCGTCTTCTGGTTCACGACCGCGATCGCGATCGGCGTCTTCTCGTTGGTCGCGGCGGTGATCGCCTACTCGCTGCTCAAGTTCCGCGTCCAGCCCGACGACGACTCCGACGGGCCGCCCATCCACGGGCACACCGGGATCGAGATCGTCTGGACGGCGGTGCCCGCGCTGCTCGTCACCGCGATCTCGGTGATCAGCGGAATCGTTCTCGTCCGGAACGACCGGGCGGCCGCAGACCACCTGAACGTTAGCGTCACCGCGCGGCAGTTCGAGTGGACGTTCGCCTACCCGGACCAGGGCGGGCTGACCTCGGCGAAGCTGTACCTGCCCGTCGACAGGCCGGTCGAGCTGCACCTGCAGGCGCTCGACGTGATCCATTCGTTCTGGGTGCCGGAGTTCGGCCAGAAGCAGGACGCCGTTCCGGGCCAGAACACGAAGCTCGTCATCACCCCGACGAAGGTGGGCACGTACCCGGTGATCTGCACCGAGCTGTGCGGGCTCGGGCACGCGCTGATGCGCACCGAGGCGGTGGTGATGCAGCCCGCCGCGTTCACCGCCTGGGTCAAGCAACAGAAACAGGCCCTGAGCGCTCCGCCCGGCGAGGCGGGCAAGGCCGTGTTCGCGAACAACGGGTGCGCGAGCTGCCACACGCTCGAGGCGGCGGGCGCCACCGGTACCGTCGGCCCCGACCTCGATAAGCTCCCCGCCTACGCGCAGCAGGCGGGCCAGCCGCTCGAGGACTTCGTCAGGCAATCGATCGTGGATCCGAACGCGTACGTCCAGCCGGGCTTTCCCAGGGGCGTGATGCCGACGTTCTCCACGTTGCCCAAGGATCAGCTCGAGGGCCTGGTCAAGTTCCTTGCCTCCGCCGCCAAGGGCGCCGGAGGCTGAGAGAGACTGATGGAGACAATCCAATACTCCGACACGCACGCTCCGCCTAACCTTTCCCCGAAGGGGAAAGGCGTGATCCTCGGGGCCGGCTGGATCAGAGCCACGTGGGTGATGTGCCTCTTCTGGGGCATCGGTCTCGGCCTCGTGCTCGTCTTCCGCGGGTGGGCCGGGTGGGAGCCGCTCTTCAAGTGGTCGACGATCACCGTGGTCGCGACCCTGACCGCCGCCCCGATCGGCTTCCTCGCCGGGCTCGGCGCCTTCGACTACTGGATGCGGTACGCGATCGGCTCGCCGACCGTCCCCGAGGACCACTCGGCGCACGGCGGGCGGACGTGGAAGGACTACTTCCGCCCGAACACCGACCACAAGGTGATCGGGATCCAGTACGTCGTCACGACGATCGTCTTCTTCCTCGCCGGCGGCCTGATGGCGATGATCTTCCGGGCCGAGCTCGCACGCCCGGGCATGCAGTTCGTCGACAACCAGACCTTCAACGGCCTGGTCTCGGTGCATGCGGCGCTGATGATCTTCCTGTTCGTGATCCCGGCGTTCGCCGGGCTCGGCAACTACGTCATCCCGCTGATGATCGGCGCTCCGGACATGGCGTTCCCCCGCCTGAACGCCCTGTCCTACTGGCTGCTGCCGATCGCGGGCGTGATGATGCTGCTCAGCTTCGTCGTCCCCGGCGGCGCGTTCGCGACCGGCTGGACGAGCTACGCGCCGCTGGCCACCGACCAGCCGCTGGGCCAGGTGTTCTTCAACATGGGCGTCCAGTGGGCGGGCGCGTCCTCGATCATGACCGCGCTCAACTTCCTGGTCACGATCATCACCATGCGCGCGCCGGGCATGACCTTCTGGCGCATGCCGCTGCTCGTCTGGGCGAACTTCACCACCTCGCTCCTGGTCGTGATCGCGACGCCCTTCATCGCCGGCTCGCAGTTCTTCGTGATGTTCGACCGGGTCATGCACACGAACTTCTTCGACGCCGCGCAGGGCGGCTACGTGCTCGGCTACCAGCACATCTTCTGGTTCTACTCGCACCCGGCCGTCTACATCATGATGTTGCCCGGTTTCGGCATCGCCTCGGAGGTCATCTCCGTGATGGCCAGGAAGCCGATCTTCGGCTACCGGTTGATGGCCCTCTCGCTGATGGCGATCCTCGTGCTCGGCTTCTCCGTGTGGGCGCACCACATGTTCGTCGCGGGCGTCGCCCCGTGGCTGCGGATCCCGATGATGGTCACTTCGATGGTGATCGCCGTGCCGACCGGGATCAAGGTGTTCTCGTGGCTGGCGACGATCTGGGAGGGCCGGATCCACTTCACGACGCCGATGCTGTTCGCGCTCGGCTTCGTCTCGATGTTCGTGATCGGCGGGCTCTCCGGGATCTACCTCGCCGCGGTGCCGATCGACATCCACGTCTCCGACACGTACTTCGTCGTCGCGCACATCCACTACGTGCTCTTCGGCGGGTCGTTGTTCACGATCTTCGCCGGGATCTACTACTGGTTCCCGAAGATGACCGGTCGCATGTACGACGAGCGGCTCGGGAAGCTGCACTTCTGGCTGACCTTCGTCGGCTTCAACGTCACGTTCTTCCCGATGCACTGGCTGGGGACGCAGGGCATGCCTCGGCGCGTCTCCGACTACGCGCCCCGCTTCGCCGACTGGAACATGGCGATCTCGATCGCGTCCTTCTTCCTCGGCGCCTCGACGATCGTCTTCCTCTACAACATGATCACGAGCTGGGCGCGGGGCCGGAAGGCTGAGGCGAACCCGTGGCGCTCGATGACGCTCGAGTGGCAGGTCTCCTCGCCGCCGCCGTACTTCAACTTCGACGAGCTGCCGCAGGTGGTCGGAACTCCCTACGAGTACGGCGTGCCCGGCGCCCGGCACGCAGTCTTCAACGGCGACCGAGCGGGGACGCTCGAGGAGGTGCACACGTGAGCCACCTCCTCGTCGTCGCGAACGAGACCGTCGCCGGTCGTGCGCTGACCGAGGCCGTGCGGCGCCGTGACGGAGAGGGGCTCCAGGTCACCGTCGTGTGCCCCGTGAACGCGCCGCGCGAGGGTTACGTCGTCTACCAGGACACGCGTCACGCGGCCGCGCGGCGCCGCCTCGACCGGACGCTGGGGCAGCTCAGGGAGGTCGGGATCGCCGCCGACGGCTTCGTCGTCGACGCCGACCCGGCCGACGCCGTCCGGGACGCGCTCGTGCAGCTCGAGCCGCCGGTGGACGAGATCGTCGTCTCCACTCACCCGGAGCAGAAGTCGGGCTGGTTGCGCCGGCACGTGGTCGAGCGCATCCGGAAGGTGGCCGGCGACGTCACGGTCGAGCACGTCGTCGTCGACCTCGCAGGCGAGGGCGGCGAGGCGAACGTGCTCGTGATCGCGAACGAGACCGTGCTCGGCGACGTGCTGCTGGAGAAGATCAGGGCGCGGGCGGCGTCGCCGCCGCCGGCGAGCTTCATGATCGTCTGCCCGCAGTCGGACCTGCAGATGTCCGGCCATCCGGAGGCCGAGCGCCGTCTGCGCCGCGCGCTCGCGGCGCTCCGCGGGGCGGGGATCGACGCGCACGGACAGATCGCGCACCCCGACCCGTACACGGCCGCGATGCACGCGGTCCAGGACGAGCGCGTGGACGAGATCATCGTCTCCACCTTCCCCGGGAAGGCGCGCTCGAGCTGGCTGCGCAAGGACGTCGTCAGCCGGCTGCGCGACTCGACCGGCCTGCCGGTCGAGCACGTCGAGGCCATTCCCGCTGACGCGGGAATGGTTAGGGGGGCCTGAGCGCCGTGAGGCTTCGCCCGGGCCCTAACCAATTCCCGACCGACGGGAGGGAATTGGCTGCATGAGCGCACACGCCGAGGCTCACGAGCACCACGGCCCCCCGGCCGCGAACGTCTCGTCGCGCGTGGATGCGCGCGTGCTCGGGATGCTGCTCTTCATCGCCTCGGAGATCATGCTCTTCGGGTCGTTCTTCACGGCCTACTTCTTCGTCCGGGTCGTGAGGCAGCCGCCCCACTGGCCGCCCACGGGCTTTCACCTGCCGGTGTTCGTCGCCGGGGTCAACTCGGCGATCCTGCTCACCTCGAGCTTCACGATGCACTGGGCGCTGACCTCGATCAAGCGGGGAAACCGCGCCGGGCTCAGGGCCGGGCTCGTGCTCACCTTCCTCATGGGCTTCACGTTCCTCGCCACCCAGATCACCGAGTACGCTCGCATCGGGTTCGCGCCGCGCGACAACGCGTTCACGACGATCTTCTTCGGCCTGACCGGCCTGCACGGCGCGCACGTGTTCGTCGGCCTGACGATCCTGCTCGTGATGACGACCCGCGCGTTCCGGGGTCATTTCTCGGCCGAGCACCATCACGGCGTCGAGATCGGCGGGATCTACTGGCACTTCGTCGACGTGATGTGGATCGTCGTGTACACCACCGTCTACCTGCTCTAGGTGGGGCACTGCGCCCGGGGGAAGAAGTGACGCGCGTATGAAGAACCCGTTTCGCAGCGAGGCCGAGGCCTACCGCTTCGTGCTCGGCACCGTCGTGTATTTCGCCGCGATCGTGATCGCGGCCGCCGCCGGCGGGCGCTGGTGGGGGCTGGGCGTGTTCCTCGCCCTCTCCCTGGTCGTGCTCGGGCTGTTCCTCCGGCGCGAGGCGCGCGAGCGGCCCGCCGCCACGGCCCCGGCGCATCGCGGAGCCGAGGACGAGCGGCGGATCCTGGTGGTGGCGAACGAGACGGTTGCGGGCAACGCCCTGCGCGAGGCGATCCGGACGGCGGCCGAGGGCGCCCGCTCCAGCGTGCTGGTCGTGGTGCCGGCGCTGAACACGCCGCTCAGGCACTGGATCTCGGACGAGGACCAGGCAAGAGTCGCCGCCGAGGAGCGGCTGGCCCGCTCGATCGGCGAGCTCGCGAGCCTCGGGATCGCCGCCCGGGGGGAGATCGGAGACCCCGACCCGGTCCAGGCGATCGAGGACGCTCTTCGCACCTTCGGCGCCGACCGGATCATCCTCTCGACCCACCCCGAGGGGCGCTCGAACTGGCTCGAGCGCGGGGTCGTCGCCTCCGCGCGGGAGCGCTTCGCGGTGCCGATCACGCACGTGGTCGTCGACCTCGAGGCCGAGGCGACCACCGCCGGCCGGGAATCCTAGTCCCGAGACGGAGCTGCGCGGGCGCCGATGCCGGTGCCGACGAGGGCGTAGAAGACCAGGTAGGCGAGCGCGAGCAGCAGCGTGAGAGCGGCCGTGGCCCCGGCGGCGTGCGCGATCGCCCCCGGGTCGGTGACCCGGCCGTGCAGCTCGCCGAGGCGCACCCCCGGGCGGACGAGCAGGTCCCAGCTGTTCCAGTGCTTGAACCGGCCGAGGTAGATCCCGGCGCTGACGAGCGGGAGGGTGGCGAGGACGGCCGTCCAGGCGAGCATGCCGCCGAGCCGGTGGCGCAGGATCGCATGGACGAGGTGGAGCGAGACGAAGCCGAGCAGCATCCCGGTCCAGGCGAAGGCCGAGAGCGTCAGGCCGTCCAGCCACAGGGGCGTGGCGGGCGACTCCGAGAGGTGGACGAAGTCGGTGACGATGTAGGGCGCGTTCGGGAGGAAGAGGAGCCAGAGCGCGAGGACGGGGAGGAGCCCGACGACCCGCGCCCGCTGCCTGTACCGGTCGTAGGCGAAGAGCGCGAGCACGAGCGGGATCCACGCGAGGAACAGGTTCCAGAGCAGGAAGCGGTACCCGAAGGCCTCGTAGCGCAGCTCCCGAAACGCCTCGAGCGCCACGCACAGCGCCGAGGCGACGCCGAGCCCGAAGAGGACGACGAGACGCTCGTTGCGAAATCTGCGTGTGCGGAGACGCATCGGTCCAAGGGTAGACGACGGTCGGCGGCCGGCCGGTCGCCGATGGGGACACCGGGCACCCAACCGTGGTCTCTCGCGCGAGACGTCCCGGTGGGGAGCGCCGGCGAGGCTACTTGCCGGCGACGGTCGAGACGTAGGTCGCGACCGCGTCGATCTCGGCCTCCGTCAGCTGGGACTTGAACGAGGGCATCACGTTCTTGCCGTTCGTCACCCGGTCGATCACGAGCGACTTGGGCGGCTTCTTCTCGTCGAGGCTCGGCCCGATCGTCCCGCTCGCGCCGGCGTCGGCGAGCGTGTGGCAGTTCGTGCAGCCGGCCGTCTGGAAGACCTGCTTTCCCTGCGCGACCAGGTCGGCCGGGCCGCCCCCGGTCGTGGTCTGTGCGGCGGTCGTCGGCTGGGCGGCGCTCGTGGTCTGCGCGGCGGTCGTGGCCGGCGGCGGAGCCGGCGCAGTGGTCGTCGCCCCTGTCGTCGCGGAGGCTGCGAGACCGGCGACGGAGGCGACGTAGGCGGCGGCGTCCTGCGCGTCCGAGCCGGTGAGCAGCTTCGCCGGCATGCCGGGCGCGCGCTGCACGGTGCCGTCCGGCGAGGTGATCGTGCCGGCCGGGTTCGAGACCGGGAAGAGAATCTGGTCGTGGACGATGCTGCGGATCGTCGACTCCTCGAACCCCTGCGCCCGCGGCCCGGCGAAGGCGTCGTCCAGGTTCGGGCCGACGGTTCCGGTCGTGCCGGCGTCGGCGAGCGTGTGGCAGGCGCCGCACGTCTTCTGGAAGAGGTCCTTGCCGTGGGAGACGTCGCCCTTGCTCCTCGCGAGCCCGCCGGTGCCGCAGCCGGCGGCGGCGAGGACGCTTGCGGCGAGGGCCGCCCCGAGCGCGAGACCCTGGGCGGGGCGCAAGCTACGCGGCAGCGCCGCCGGGACCGATCTGGTCGATCGCCTCCGCGCGGGTCGGATAGATGGTGAAGACGCGGTCGAGCCCGGTGATCTCGAAGATCTTCGTGATGTTGCGGTCGCTGCACACGAGCGAGAGCTCGCCGTCCGCCGTCCGCAGGCGCTTCACCCCTCCGACGAGGACGCCCAGGGTGGTCGAGTCGATGAAGGTCGTATCGGTGAAGTCGACGACGACCTGCTTGACCCCCTTGCCGATCACGTCGAGTAGCTGGGCCTTGAACTCGGGGGCGGTGTAGAGGTCGACCTCGCCCGCCAGCGAGATCACGTACCCGCCGCCTTCGAGCTGCTCCGTCTTGATGTCGAAGTTCACGTCGTCCCCCGAGCTTCTACGGTCCGCCAGAGGCGTTGTCTCCGCCGGGCGAGAGTCTAACCCTGTTACGGAGTGGAGGAGCCGGCGAGCTGCGCCTGCAGCGTCTTGATGCGTGCCTTCGCCTGCGGCGCGCTGGCGTCGTCCGGGGCCAGCGTCACGAACCGCTTGTACGCGGCGATCGCCGTTGCGAAGTCGCTCGCGATCTCCGCCGCCTGGGCGACCTGCAGCTGCGAGCCCGGGTCCGTCGGCTGCAGCGCCGCGAGCCGCTGGTAGACGCGCTCGACGTTCAGGGCTGTGTCCTGATACGCGCTGTACGCGGTGTTCGCCCGGTCGGCGGCGACGGCGGTCGCCGCCTGCAGCAGCGGGTCGGGCGTGGCGCCGAGGGCGCGCCCGAGCGGGGAGTCGGCGGGTGGGCCGAACGCCGTCGGCTGCGCGATCTGAACGTCGAGCTGGGCCGCCTGCGCCTCCGCCGCCCGGGTGTCGAGCTGCTGCTGGTAGTCGCCGGCCAGGTGCTGGAGCGCGTCGGCGTCCTTCGGACGCAGTCTCGTGTACGTCTCCCAGGCGGGGATCGCCGCGGCGTAGTCCTGCTTCAGCTCGTAGGCGGTCGCGAGGTCCTTCCACGCACCGGCGTCCTTCGGGTTGCGCTGGGTCGCCTTCAGCGGCTTCGAGACCGACGGACCGCCGCCGCCCCCGCCGACGCCGTTGAAGATGTCGCCCAGGCCGCTGACGTTGGACGAGCCGACGCCGAACAGCACGAAGCCGAGCCCGAAGGCGACGACGAGGAGGATGAACACCCACTTCGCCTGCTTGCGCAGGCGGTTGAAGAACAGCGTGTCCTCGAACCGCTGTCCGCCCGAGTCCTTGTGCCGCCGCCGGTCGTCGTGGTGGCGTACGGGTGGTCGGCGCTTGGCCGCGGCGCGTGCCATCTCGATGCCTAGCCTAGCGTGCCTCGGCCGCAGCCGGTTCCCACGAAACCGCGGCCAGCTGCGCCTTCGTCTCGGAGTCGCACAGCGCGCCGGCCAGCGCGGTCTCGTACAGTGCCCTCGGGTCGAGGCCGAGCGACTCGGCCGCCTCGTACTCGCGCGTCAGATCGGTGTCGAACATCACCGGGTCGTCGGTCGAGACCGAGCAACGGACTCCCGCGCGCACGAGCTCGCCGACGGGGTGCTCGTCGAGCGAGCGGACGGCGCCGGTGCGGACGTTGGAGATCGGGGTCACGTCGAGGACGAGGCCGCGGGCCGCGAGCTCCGCGACGAGCCCCGGGTCCTCGACGGCCGTGATCCCGTGGCGGATCCGGTCGGGCTCGAGCGCGTCCAGCGCGCCCCGGATCGAGGCGGGGCCGACCACCTCGCCGGCGTGCGGCACCGAGCCGAGGCCCTGCGCGCGCGCAGCCCGGAACGCCGGCGCGAACGGCTCCGGCGGATAGAGCGCCTCCTCGCCGCCGAGCCCGACGGCGACGACGCCCCGGTCGCGGTAGCGGGCGGCGTGGCGCACCAGCGCGAGCGCGTCCTCGAGGGGAGCGCTGCGGGTGATGTCCGGGTTGAGGCGAACCTCGACGCCGTGTCGCTCGCGCGCCTCCTGCGCGCCGTCGCAGTAGCCGGTGAAGATCTCGTCCCAGGAGACGCCGCGCCAGGTCCGCTCGATCGGCGAGAAGATCGCCTCCAGGTAGACGGCGCCGTGCCGCTTCGCCTCGGCCGCGTAGTCGACGACCACCTGGCGGAAGTCCGCCTCCCGCCGCAGGCAGTTCGTGGTCAGGATCCAGACCTCGATGAAGTGGTCGAAGTCGCGGAAGCGGTAGAGCTCGCGCAACCCCTCGACCGTGTCCGCGGGCAGCGTCTCGCCGTTTCGCCTGGCGATCTCGAGCAGCGTGGCCGGTTGGATCGTCGCCTCGAGGTGGACGTGCAGCTCGATCTTGGGATACGGGGTTGCGCTTGCGGACACCCGGCGCGATCGTAGAGGACGGGGGCCGTACACTCGGCACGTGGCCCCTGCGCTCGCCGTTCGCAACCTCGGCAAGCGCTACGGCGCCGTGGTCGCCCTCGAGGGCGTCGACCTCGAGCTGGGCAAGGGGGAGCTCGTCGGGCTCCTCGGGCCGAACGGAGCGGGCAAGTCCACGCTCGTGAAGATCGCCTGCGGCCTCGTCCGGGCCGGCACGGGCACGGCCGAGATCTGCGGCGCCCGCGCGGGCTCGCCGCCCGCCCGCCGCTCGCTGGGCTACCTGGCCGAGCTCTTCCGCTTTCCCGGCTGGGTGACCGCGGACGAGCTGCTCGTCCTCCACCAGCGTCTGGCCGGCTCGTCCGGCGGCTCCGCCGAGCGCACCGAGCTGCTGGAGCTCGTCGGGCTGGCGGAGGCCCGCGACCGGCGGGTGGAGGCGATGTCCAAGGGGATGCAGCAGCGGCTGGGGATCGCTCAGGCGCTGGTCGGGGCGCCGCCGGTGCTCCTGCTCGACGAGCCGACGAGCGCGCTCGACCCGTCCGGGCGCCGCACCGTCCGGGTGCTGCTCGAGGAGCTGCGTGATCGCGGGCATGCGGTGCTCCTGAACTCGCACCTGCTCAGCGAGGTCGAGCTCGTCTGCGACCGGGTGGCGATCATCTCCCGCGGCCGCCTGGTCGCCGAGGGCAGCCCCGCCGAGCTGTCCCGGCCGCGCGGCGTCGAGGTGGAGACCGCCGCCGGCATCCGCCTGTTCGAGGGGGCGGCCCGCGAGGACGTCCCCGGGATCGTCGCGCGTCTCGTCGCCGACGGTGCGCAGGTGTACGGCGTCCGCGTGCTCGCCACCTCGCTCGAGGACGTGTACCTGGAGGCGGTGGAATGACGCGCGTCCTCGTGATCGCCGGCTACGCGCTGCGCGAGAGCCTGCGCCGGAAGGTGTTCCTGATCGTCCTCCTGCTCTCGCTGGCGTTCCTCGGCCTCTACGGCGTCGCCGCCTGGCGGGCGTTCCGGGACACGAGGGCGTTCGTCGCTCCCGACCAGCTCGGGCTCGACCCGGCCGTGGTCACCGGCGCGACCGTGCTCGGGCTGGCGATGTTCGCGACGCTCTTCCTCGGCACGGTGCTGGCGATCTTCCTCACCCTCGGCGTCGTCCGCGGGGACGCCGAGCGCGGCCTGCTCCAGCCGCTCGTCGTCCGTCCGGTGGGCCGGACGGCGCTGCTCGCGGCACGGTTCCTCGCGGCGGCCGCGGTCTGCGCCGTCTACGTCGCCGTCCTCTTCGCCGCGGAGACGGTGATCACCGGCCTCGTCGGCGGCTGGTGGCCCGACCACGTGATTCTCGCCGGGGCCGAGCTCGCCTGGGCGGTGGCGATCGTCGTCGTCCTCTCGCTCCTCGGCTCGGTCTTCCTCACGGCGACCGCGAACGGGATCGCCGTGTTCATGGTCTTCGGCGGCGGCCTCGTCGCCGGCCTGCTGGCGCAGATCGGCCGCGCGATCGGGTCCGACACGCTGCGCTCGATCGGCCGCTGGGCATCCTGGGTGCTGCCCTTCGAGGCGCTGTACGAGGACAGCCTCCACGCGATCACCTCCACGACGACCGGCTTCGAGCGCTTCGCGCTCGAGCTCGGCCCGTTCGGAGGCTCGATCGGCGGGGGCCTCGGCGTCCGGCTCTGGGCGGCCGCCTATCTCGCGCTCGTCGGCGGAGCATGTGTCGCCGCGTTCTCGCGGCGCGACCTCGGCTAGCGGGCGCCTTGGGAGCGGGAACTCGTGACGTCGTGACAGGTTTCCCGCCGGTCGAGACACAGACCTCCGCGGGCGGAGGCGAGACCGCGCTCTCGCCGGAGCCCAAGGGCGATCCGCCACGCGCCGCCAAGAAGGAGGGGGTCCGTGGGGGAACCATGGGTTCCCCCACGTCAAAAGTCGCCCGCCTCGAACGCGGCCTCGCGGGCGGCGTCGCGGGCGAGACGGCGGCGCTCGTAGATCGTCGCCACCCAGATCGAGACGCCGTAGAGCGCCATCAGCGGGATCATCTCGAATGTCGTCGTCACGGGGTCGACGCCGGGCAGCGCGACCGCGATCACGGCCATCACCGCCAGCCCCACCCGCCAGGTCCGTCGCAGCCTCGCCGCCGAGAGCACCCTCAGGTGCACCAGGCCGAGGACGACCATCGGCACCTCGAAGACGATCCCGACCGCGAACAGCACCTGGGTGCAGAACGTGTAGTAGTCGCGGGCCCGGATCAGGATCGTGTAGTGCGCCTGGTCGTAGCTGGTCAGGAACTTGACCGCGGCCGGCAGCGCGACGAAGTAGCCGAACAGCACTCCCCCGACCATGAGCAGCGTCGCGGCGAGGACGAGCACGGCCATCGTGCGCTGGTAGTGCTCGCGGAAGGCGGGCGCGAGGAATGCCCAGAGCTGCCAGATCACGATCGGCAGCGCGAGCAGCATCCCGGTCCAGAAGGCGACCCAGACCGACGTCAGGAACGGCTCGGCGACGCCGAAGGTGACCGGCTTCTGGAGGCGCTGCGGAAGCGGCGCGTTCAGCCAGTGGAGGATGTGGCCGCGGAACGTGTAGGTGACCGAGAACGCGACCGCGATCGAGAGGAGCGAGATCGTGATCCGCGCGCGCAGCTCGCCGAGATGCTCGACCAGCGTCGCCTCCTCGCCGTAGGCGAGACGCCGCGGCAGCAGCCTCACGGCCGCCTAGACCTGGTCGTGCTCGCTCGAGGCGGCGGGCAGGCTCTCCGTGGCGTCGTCGTCCTTGCCGGTGATCGAGTCCTTGAACTCGCGCATCCCCTTCCCGAGCGAGCGGCCCATCTCGGGCAGCCGCTTCGGGCCGAAGAGGAGCAGGAGAACGACCAGGAGCACGAGCAGCTCGGGAAAGCCGATAAAGCCGGGCATGACCGGTCTAGGGTAGCGCGTTTTCTGCTCGGGAGAGCCGGAGACACTGGCCTGGATGAGGAAGAAGAAGCCCCTGGCCGAGCAGGTGGTCGTGGTCACCGGTGCCTCCAGCGGGCTCGGGCGCGCGGTCGCGCGCGCTGCCGGGGCCCGCGGGGCGAAGGTGGTGCTCGCCTCGCGGAACGCCGAGGCGCTCGAGAACGGCGTCGGCGAGGTCGAGCGGGCCGGCTCCGAGGCGCTCGCGGTTCCGACCGACGTCACCGATCTCGACCAGGTCGAGGCGCTCGTCGCGCGGTCGGTGGAGCGCTTCGGGCGGATCGACACGTTCGTGGCGAACGCGATCGTCACGGTCTACGCCGAGGTCCAGGACCTCGACCCGGACGAGCTTCGGCGCGTGATCGACGTCAACTTCCACGGGGTCGCCAACTCGTACTGGGCGGCGCTGCCGCTCCTGCGGGAGTCGCGCGGCACCTTCCTGCACGTCTCCTCGGCGCTCGCCTACCGCGGTATCCCGCTCCAGGCCGCGTACTGCGCCTCGAAGGCGGCCGGCCGGACGTTCCTCGAGTCGGCGCGGGTCGAGGAGCAGAAGCACCGGACCGGCGTCGCGGTCTCACTCGTCCTCCCGGGCGCGATCGACACTCCCCAGTTCGACCGCGACCGGCAGAAGATCGGCTACCAGCCACAGCCGGTTCCTCCGATCTACGAGCCCGAGCCCTTCGCCGAGGCGGTGCTCCGCTGCTGCGAGCGGCCGGTGCGCGAGCTCCCGGTCGGCTGGGGCGCGCAGAAGCTCCTCTGGGGCCAGAAGCTCTCGCCGCGCGCGGGCGACCTCGTGTTGCGGCGGATGGGCTGGAAGAGCCAGCACACGTCCGAGCCGAAGCCGGTCGGCTCTCCGGACAACCTGTTCGAGACGCTGCCGGGCGATCCGGGGGCCCGCGGGCGCTTCTCGAAGCGGTCGCGGAAGAGCACCGCCTGGACGTCGGCCCGCCTGCTCAAGTGGCTCGGCTAGACTGAATTGCTCATGGCGCTGCTGGAGATCAGAAACGTGCACGTCGCGCTCGAGGACGGGACCGAGATCGTCAAGGGTGTCGACCTGACGGTCGAGACCGGGCAGGTGCACGCGATCATGGGCCCGAACGGGTCGGGGAAGTCGACGCTCGCCTACGCGCTGATGGGCCACCCGGCCTACGAGATCACGAAGGGCGAGATCCTCTTCGACGGCCAGAGCCTCGTCGAGCTCGGGGCGGACGAGCGCGCACAGCGCGGCCTCTTCCTCGCGTTCCAGTACCCGCACGCGGTTCCCGGCGTGACGGTCACGAACTTCCTGCGCTCGGCGATCAACGCGGTGCGCAAGGCTCGCGCGGGGAAGGACGACCCGATCCCGATTCCCGAGTTCCGCAAGGAGCTGCTCGGGCGGATGGAGGACCTGAAGGTGACGCGGGAGCTCGCCCAGCGCTACGTCAACGACGGCTTCTCCGGCGGCGAGCGCAAGAAGATGGAGATGCTCCAGCTGGCGATGCTGAAGCCGAAGCTCGCCGTCCTCGACGAGACCGACACGGGGCTCGACATCGACGCGCTCAGGGTCGTCGGCGAGGGTATCCAGAAGCTCGTCGGCCCCGACATGGCCGCGCTCGTGATCACCCACTACCCGAGAATCCTCGGGTACATCAAGCCCGACTTCGTCCACGTCTTCGCGGGCGGGAGGATCGTCGAGGAGGGCGGGCCGGAGCTGGCGCAGAAGCTGGAGGCGGAAGGCTACGGCAAGTTCGAGGGGGCCGAGGCGGCATGAGCGCGAAGCCCGAGACGCAGGTCGTCGCCGAGATCGGCGCCGACTACAAGTACGGCTTCTCGGTCCCGGAGGACTACTTCTACAAGTCCGGCCGCGGGCTCTCGAAGGAGATCGTCGAGGCGATCTCGGCGCACAAGGACGAGCCCGACTGGATGCGGAAGTTCCGGCTCCGCTCGCTCGAGTACTTCGAGGCCCGCCCGCTTCCCACCTGGGGCGGCGACATGAGCGGGATCGACTTCGACAACATCTACTACTACATCAGGCCGACCGAGAAGCAGGCCGCCTCGTGGGAGGACCTGCCGCCCGACATCAAGCAGACCTGGGACCGGCTCGGGATCCCGGAGGCCGAGCGCAAGTTCCTCGCCGGGGTCGGCGCCCAGTACGAGAGCGAGGTCGTCTACCACAAGCTCCAGGCCGACCTCGAGGCGAAGGGTGTCCTCTTCCTCGACATGGACTCGGGCCTGCGCGAGCACGAGGACCTCGTCCGGGAGCACTTCGGCAAGGTGATCCCGCAGAACGACAACAAGTTCGCGGCGCTCAACTCCGCGGTCTGGTCGGGCGGGTCGTTCATCTACGTTCCGCCGGGCGTGTCGATCGAGATGCCGCTCCAGGCGTACTTCCGGATCAACGCGGAGAACATGGGCCAGTTCGAGCGAACGCTGATCATCGTCGACGAAGGCGCCTACGTGCACTACGTCGAGGGCTGCACGGCGCCGATCTACTCGTCCGACTCGCTGCACTCGGCGGTGGTCGAGATCATCGTCAAGCCTGGCGGCCGCTGCCGGTACACGACGATCCAGAACTGGTCGACGAACGTCTACAACCTGGTCACCAAGCGCGCGGTCGCCTACGAGAACGCGACGATGGAGTGGGTGGACGGCAACCTCGGCTCGAAGCTGACGATGAAGTATCCGGCGATCTGGCTGATGGGGGAGGGCGCGCACGGCGAGGTGCTCTCGATCGCGTTCGCCGGCGCAGGACAGCACCAGGACGCAGGCGGCAAGGCCGTGCACGTGGCGCCGAACACCTCCTCGGTGATCACGTCGAAGTCGATCTCGAAGAACGGCGGCCGCGCCGGCTACCGGGGGCTGCTCGAGGTGGCGAACGGCGCCCACGGCTCCCGGTCGAAGGTGGTCTGCGACGCGCTGATCCTGGACGAGGAGTCGCGCTCCGACACCTACCCGTACATCCGGATCGACGAGAACGACGTCGACATCGGCCACGAGGCGACGGTGTCGAAGATCGGCGAGGAGCAGCTCTTCTACCTGATGAGCCGCGGGCTCTCCGAGGCGGAGGCCTCGGCGATGATCGTCTCCGGCTTCGTCGAGCCGATCACCAAGGAGCTTCCGCTCGAGTACGCGGTCGAGATGAACCGGCTGATCCAGCTTCAGATGGAAGGCTCCGTTGGCTAGCAGAAACGCTTCGCGTTTCCGCTAGATCGGCGAGGACGGACGGTTGATGGAGGTCGAGCGCGTCGACTTCATCTCGGTGCCCGTCACCGACCTCGAGCGGTCGACCGCGTTCTACGGGGACACGCTCGGGCTCCCGCGCGTGGGCGACGGCGGCTGGCCCGAGTTCCAGCTCGGCGAGAACGTCAGCCTCTACCTGGTCGACCTCAAGAACATCGGTCGCGAGTTCACCGCGCCGCACACCGCCTACGTCGCGCTGCGAGTGCCGGACGTGGCCGCGGCCCGGTCGGACCTCGAGGCCCGGGGGGTCGAGTTCGAGGGCGAGATCTTCGACAGCGGGGTCTGCCACATGGCCTTCTTCCACGATCCGGACGGGAACTCGCTCATGCTCCATCGCCGCTATGCCCCGGTTGACTAGAGCGGCCGCGCTCGAGCGATACCGCTCCCTGGCCCTGCCGGACACGAAGCAGGAGGCGTGGCGGTTCACCGACCTGCGCGGCTTCGACCCCGATGCCTTCGCCCGGAACGGCCATGCCCCAGGGACAGTCCCCGGGACGATGCTCGAGATCGACGTGGCCGGGATGGCCCAGGTGGGCGAGGGGGGGATCGAGATCGAGCGCGCGCCCGAAGGGATTGTCTTCGAGCCCCTCGTCGAGCACGAGCGGCTCGGGACGCTCGTCGGCGCCGAGGACAAGTTCACCGCCCACAACGCCGCCTCGTGGGAGCACGGCCTGCTCGTCTGCGTGCCGAAGGGCGTCGAGCTCGAGCAGCCGCTCTACGTCCGCGTCGCGAACTCGTCGGCGGCCGGTTCGCTCTTCTGGCGCCTGCTCGTCGTCGCCGAGGAGGGCGCGCGCTTCTCGCTGATCGAGGAGTACGCGTCCTCGTCGCCCGACCTCGAGGGCTACTCGAACGCGGCGGTCGAGCTGTTCGTCGAGCAGGGCGCGAAGCTCGAGTACGTCTCGCTCCAGAACCTCTCGCGCGAGACCTGGCACTTCGCCACCCACCACGCCCGGGTCGGCCGGGACGCCGAGCTCGACTGGGTCGCCGGGGGCTTCGGCTCGAAGAAGGGGAAGACCCGCATCCAGAACGACCTGGCCGGGGAGGGCGCGACCTCACGCGTGACAGGCGCCTACTTCGCCGACGGCACCCAGCACCTCGACTACGACACCTTCCAGGAGCACATCGCCCCGAACACGACCTCGGACTTCGCGTTCAAGGGTGCGCTCCGCGACCGGGCGAGGACGGTGTGGCGCGGGATGATCCGCGTCGAGCAGGAGGCGCAGAAGACGAACGCCTACCAGGAGAACCGCAACCTGCTCCTCTCCAGGGAGGCGCACGCCGACTCGATTCCCGGCCTCGAGATCCTCGCGAACGACGTCCGCTGCACGCACGGGGCGACGCTCGGCCAGGTCGACCGCGACCAGCTCTTCTACCTGATGTCCCGCGGCCTGGCCCGGTCGGAGGCGGAGCGGCTGATCGTCCGCGGCTTCTTCCAGGACGTCCTCGACCGGATCGACCTCGAGCCGGTCCGCGAGGCGCTCGCCCAGGCCCTCGAGGCCCGCATCCCCGCGGAAGGTTCCGGCGGGGCCTCGTAGCACAGACGCTAAGCCCCCGCATCTCTGCTTCAACGCGCTGCTGAACTTCCTCGGGCGCGGTGATGAAGTGAGCGCGACTCCTGAGAATGTCCAGCAACGCCTCGCCCGTTTGCCGTACCCGATGCTCGAACATCGCCTGGTCGGGAGGGCCGAACTCGGCCCGAGCATCGGCGGAGGAACCTCCACGCTCGGGCGACGACTTCACGCCGAGCCCGTCCGATCCGGGCCCGAAGTCCAGCATTGAGCGAACGTCGCACCCTCGCGTCGGAGCCGGTTCTCGTCCGTGAAGCGAGCGGAGCGAGCGTCAGTAGTACGTCGTCCGGGTCAGGTGATGCGGGTAGTGCGTCCGGTGGAACGGGACCCAGAGGCGCGCGTCCACCTGCGGGACGATCACCCGAAGCTCCGGCGGGCGACGCTCGTTGATCTGCCGGGCGAGCTCGTCGCAGGCGACGATCGTGTGCGCGCGGATCTCGACCTCCCACGGCGAGCCCGCCTCGATCATTCGGCCCGCCTGCACCGCCGCCTCCAGCTCATCCGAGTAGCGCGTGATCCCGAGCACGCGTAGCGCAGCGGGGACGATGTAGTCGGCGAACGCCGTCAGCCGGTCGAGGTCGGGGAAGCCCGTGCCGCCCGGGAGCGACGCCTCGAGAATCCACACCGAGAGCTGCGCCAGCTTCCAGAACCGAACCGGCCGGCCGTCGTACGACGCCGTGTCGTCGAAGCGGGGGAAGTCCCGGACGAGCACCTCGAGGAAGCCGCGGCCTCCGCCGTACAACCGCGGTGACGAGGCGCTCAGCACGTTCGAGAACCTGCCCTCGTAGCGCTCGACGAGCGTCGTGCCGACCTCGCGGAGGATCAGGGCCCGCTCGTCGAGGAGCTGGAGCTCCGAGTCCCCGCCGCGGAAGATGCTCCGAAGGTCGTCCCCGGTCACGCCTGACAGCCAGGCGCCGTCCACCACCGGCACGCCCTCGGCGAGCGCCCGCTGCAGGCAGAAGTGCATCGCGTCCGCGTCCGCGAGCGCACGCCCCTCGTGGGCCACCTCCCAGCGTGCCCGCGTCCCGAAGTCGGTGAACGCGAAGTTGATCGAGGTCGCGGTGAGGACGAAGTCGGCGATCCCGTCACGGTCGAGCTCGAGCGGGAAAGGAAGCAGGAACGCCGGCCGCGGCAGCTCCTCGTACGCGAGCCACGACGCGTGCTCGGCCAGCCGGTCGCGGTCGAGCGAGACGTCGCGGGCGGCGCGGACGACCGGGCGAGCGCTGTCGAGCACGGGGTGGGCCACGCGCCGAATTCGAGCACAACTGGGCAGGACCGCCCGGCCGGTACGATTCCACCTATGGCCGTGACGGCGCAACCGAAGCTGGATGCCCGGAAGCTGCGGGCCGACTTCCCCGTCTTCGACCAGCGGATCCACGGGAAGCCGCTCGCCTTTCTCGACTCGGCGGTCACCTCGCAGAAGCCCCGTCAGGTGCTGGACGCGATCCGCGACTTCTACGCGACGTCGTACTCGAACGTGCACCGGGGCGTGTACACGCTGTCGGAGCGGGCGACCGAGGGGTACGAGGGGGCCCGCGAGAAGGTGCGCGCCTTCCTGAACGCGGCCTCGACGCGCGAGGTGATCTTCACGCGGCAGGCGACCGAGGCGATCAACCTCGTCGCATACGCGTGGGGGCTCGACAACCTCGGTCCCGGCGACGTTGCGCTCGTCACCGAGCTCGAGCACCACTCCAACTTCGTCCCGTGGCAGCAGATCGCGCGGCGCACGGGCGCCGACTTCAGGATGCTGCCGATCGACGACGTGGGCGAGCTGCGGATGGACCTCCTCGACGAGGTCGCAGGCGCCGAGCGCGTGAAGGTGGTCGCCGCCAACCTCGTCTCGAACTCGCTCGGGACGATCAACCCGATCGAGCGGCTCGCCGCCTGGGCGCACGAGCGTGGCGCGATCATGGTCGTGGACGCCGCGCAGGCGGCGCCGCACCGGCGGATCGACGTCCAGACGCTGGGCGCCGACTTCGTCGCGTTCTCCTCGCACAAGATGTGCGGGCCGACCGGCGTCGGTGTCCTCTGGGGCCGGCGAGAGCTGCTCGAGGCGATGTCGCCGTTCAACTACGGCGGCTCGATGATCCGCTCGGTCAAGCTCGAGGAGACGCAGTGGAACGAGCTGCCGTACAAGTTCGAGGCCGGCACCCCCGCAATCGCGGAGGCCTACGGGCTGGGCGTGGCGATCGACTACCTCGAGGCGATCGGGCTGGAGGCGATCGAGCAGCACGAGCACGAGCTCGTCGCGTACGCGCTGGAGCGGCTCGCCGAGCTCGAGTTCGTCACCGTGTACGGCCCGCCCGCGGACCGCCGCGTCGGGCTCGTGTCGTTCAACGTCGGCGGCGTTCACCCTCACGACGTGGCGCAGGTGCTCGACTGGGAGGGCGTGGCCATCCGCGCCGGCCACCACTGCTGCCAGCCGCTGATGACCCGCCTCGGTGTCGCCGCCACGAACCGGGCGAGCTTCTACCTGTACACGGTCCCCGAGGAGATCGACCGGCTGGTCGCCGGCCTGCGCAAGGTGAAGGAGGTCCTCGGGTGAGGCCGTTTCGCTTCACGAAGTGGTTAGAGAGGCTCCCCAACCATTCCCCGACCGAAGAGAGGGGAACGGCAGCATGAGCGAGTTCGATCAGCTCTACCGGGAGGTCATCCTCGACCACTACAAGAACCCGCGCGGCCACGGCGTGATGGAGGAGCCCGACGCGGAGGCGGAGGGGCAGAACCCGCTCTGCGGCGACGAGGTCTCGATCTACGTCTCTTTCGGCGAGGACGGCGACACGATCGACGAGGTGATGTTCTCCGGCCGTGGCTGCGCGATCAGCCAGGCCGCCACCTCGATGCTCACCGAGATGGTCAAGGGGCGGAGCGCGACGGAGGTGGCCGCGATGCCGAAGGAGGACCTGCTCGAGGAGATCGGGATTCCCCTGACGCCGGTTCGGCTGAAGTGCGCGATCCTCGGCCTGACGACGCTGAAGGTCGCGCTCCACAAGGGCAGGGGAACGCCGCTCCCCGAGGCTCTCGCCGAGCTCGCCGAGCTCGAGCTCAAGTAGCGGTGGCAGAGCTGGCGGTCGGCCCGGTCGAGGAGCTTCCGCCGGGGGAGGTCAAGATCGTCACCGCGGGCTGGCTCTCGGTCGGCGTCTACAACCTCGACGGCGAGTTCTTCGCGATCGAGGACCGCTGCTCGCACGACGACGGGCCGCTCTGCGAGGGCGAGTTCGACCCCGACACCGGAGTGGTCATCTGCCCCCGCCACGGCGCGAACTTCGACATCCGGACGGGGCGGGCGCTGACCCTGCCGGCGTACGAGCCGGTCTCCGTCTATCCGATCCGCATCGAGGACGGGATCGTCAAGGTCGAGCTCTGACCGCGGCGTCCCGCGGCCGGTTGCGACCCCCGGTGGCCGCGTATAGGCTCCGCGCCAACTCGAGAGGGGGTGCTTGGTGGCTACGGAAACGGAGGCACTTGCGGGCAGGCTTCGCGGCCCGGTGATCGCTCCTGGCGACGCCGGCTACGACTCGGCGCGGGCGCTCTACAACGCGATGATCGACAAGCGTCCGGCCCTGATCGCGCAGTGCGTGGACGCGGCAGACGTGATCGCCGCGGTGGGCTTCGCTCGCGAGAGCGGCCTCGAGGTCGCCGTCCGGGGCGGCGGCCACAACGGCGGTGGGCTCGGGAGCGTCGACGACGGGCTCGTCATCGACCTCTCACTGCTGCGGGGAGTCGTCGTCGACCCCGGGGAGCGCACGGCTCGCGTGCTCGGCGGCAGCCTGCTCGGGGACGTGGACCACGCGACGTATCCGTTCGGGCTCGCCTTGCCGTTCGGGTTCATCTCCACCACCGGGATCGGCGGTCTGACGCTCGGCGGCGGAGTCGGCAACCTCACCCGCCAGCACGGGCTGACCATCGACAGCATGACGGGCGCCGGCGTCGTGCTCGCCGACGGCACCTACGTCAGGACGAGCGAGGACGAGCACGAGGATCTCTTCTGGGCGCTTCGCGGCGGGGGCGGAAACTTCGGGGTCGTCACCGACTTCACGTTCCGGCTCCGCACGGGCGGGAACGTCTTCGCGGGCCCGACGCTCTGGTCGCTCGACCGGGCCGGGGAGATACTGAGCTGGTACCGCGATTTCATCCACGGCGCGCCCGAGGAGCTGAACGGCTGGTTCGCCTTCCTGACCGTGCCGCCGGTGCCGATGTTCCCCGAGGAGCTGCACCTGAAGAAGATGTGCGCAGTCCTGTGGACGTATCTCGGCCCGGCGGAAGACGCCGAAGAGGCGCTCCGGCCGGCCCGCGAGCTGAGCCCCGACCTGGACGGCACCCACGAGGCGCCGCTGCCGGGCCTGAACTCGGTCTTCGACGGTCTCTACCCGACCGGCGACCAGTGGTACTGGCGTGCGGACTACGTGAAGGAGATCCCCGACGAGGCGGTCGAGAAGCACCTCGAGTTCGCGGAGCAGATGCCGACGCCGCAGTCGACCATGCACCTCTATCCGCTCAGCGGAGCGGCCGCTCGCGTCCCGAACGACGCGACCGCCTGGGCCTACCGCGACGCCGGCTGGGTGCAGGTCGTGGTCGGTGTCGACCGCGACCCGGCCAGGGCGGACGACCTGCGGGAGTTCGCGGTCTCGTACTGGGAGGCGCTCCACCCGTACTCGATGGGCGGCGGCTACGTGAACATGATGATGGCGGACGAGGGCGACCAGCGGGTCCGGTCGACTTACGGCGACAACTACGAACGCCTCGCCCAGGTGAAGGCGAAGTACGACCCTGACAACCTCTTCCACGTGAACCAGAACATCCAGCCCGGCGGGTGATCGGCGGGCGCGAGCGGCGTTCTCGCACTCGCCGGGCTCTCGGGGCTGCACGCTCCACGTGCCGGCGCGCGCGGGGAGCCGTGCGGCCCGGCGCGTAAGCTCCGCTCGTGCTGGACGAACAGGTGCGAGCGGTGCTCGCCCGCCTCGAACGGGAGGACGCCGCGGAGCGCGAGCAGGGGCTCCCGCAAGAGCGGCGCGCCCGCTCCGTCGCCCCGTCCACGGGGCGCTTCCTGTTCGCGCTCGTGGCGCCCCAGACCGGCTGCGAGGTCCTCGAGGTCGGCGGCTCGCGTGGCTACTCGACGATCTGGCTCGCGGCCGCGGCCCGGCTTCTCGGCGGCCGGGTGCTCTCGCTGGAGCACGATCCGGCCAAGTGCGAGGCGTGGCGTCGCAACGTCGCCGAGGCCGGGCTCGTGGAGTGGGCCGAGCTCGTCGAAGGCGACGCGCACGTGACGCTGCCCGCGCTCGAGGACGTCTTCGACCTCGTGTTCCTCGACGCGGAGAAGGAGGACTACGAGCGTCTCTTCGCGCTCGTCCGCGGGAAGATCGAGCCGGGCGGAGTGGTCGTCGCCGACAACGTCCTCTCGCACGAGGAGAAGCTCGGCGCGTACTCGCGCGCCCGCCAGGCCGATCCGACCCTCGTCAGCGTCACCGTCCCGCTCGACCGTGGGCTGGAGGTGAGCGCCGTCCTGGCCGAGTCGCTAGAGTGACACCACCGCGGAAAGGAGGTGGTCCGACTTGAGCGATGACAGTACGGGCAGTGGAGGTGCCGGCCGGTAGGGGTGCGTTCCCGGACCTGAAGAGGGGAATCGCCTAGCCAGCGTGGGGGACTCGCTGTGAGCGCCGCCGCCTTCCGCGTCACGAGCGCGGGAGAGCGGCAGGAAGCGCCCCTGCTAATACGGGCTGGTGACCGGATTCGAGGGCCGCGTCGAGCGGCCCTCGATCTTTTCGGTGGTGCCTGGGTCAGACTGCGCGACGCAGCTGCTCGTCCAGCGGCGTGGTGCTGACGCCGAAGGTCTCGAGCGCAGGCCCGGGGTCGCAGACGTTGTCGCCGGCCTCGAGCATCGTGATCTGGTCACGCGTGAGCGGCGGCCGTGGGAGCCGCTCGGCGACCGCGGCTCCGGCGCGCGCGAGCGGGACGGGCACGTGCACCTGCACGCGGCGCTTGCCGAGCGCGGCGGCGATTCGACGGTAGAGCTCGTTCCAGGTCACCCGGTCGGGCCCCCCGAGCTCGAAGATCCGGCCGGCCGCGGCCGCGAGGTCGACCGCCCTCGCAAAGCAGGCCGCGACGTCGTCGACCCAGATCGGCTGGATCAGCTGCTCGCCGGCGCCGATCACCGTCGTCACCGGCGACCAGCGCACCTGGCGCACGAACAGCGGCAGCACGCCTCCGTCGTCTCCGAAGACGAAGCTCGGCCTGAAGATCACGTGCTCGAGCCCGGAGCGCCTCAGCGCCTGCTCCATCTTCCACTTCGACCCGTAGTACGGGACGAGGCCCTTGGTCTCCGGGGAGGTCCCGTTGGCGCTCATCAGGACGAAGCGGCCGACTCCCGCCTCGCGCGCGGCCGCGATCAGGTTGTCGGTTCCCTCGACCATCACGCGCTCGAACTCGGAGGGGCGGCCGACGATGATCGAGACGAGGTGGACGACCGCGTCGCAGCCGGCCGCGGCCCGGACGAGGCTCGCAGCGTCGGTGACGTCTCCCGGCACGACCTCGCAGCCCCACGCCTTCAGGGTCCCCGCCCGCTCGGGACGCCGGACGAGGCAACGCACGTCGCGGCCCTCGGCACGCAGCGCGTGCACGACCTTCGGGCCGATGAAGCCGGTGCCCCCCGTGACCAGGATCATGCCGCCGCCTCCGCGGCCACCGCGCGGCGCCGATGATTGGGAGGACACTGGCGTCTCACGATCGATGCTCTGGACTTCTAACGCAAGTTCACGAAGTGAAGTTGCGCCAGTAGCGACTCGGAGTGGGCCCCTGCTGCCCCTGGTACTTCGAGCCCAGCCCGTCGCTGCCGTACGGTGAGGATGCCGGCTCGGTGAGCTGGACGAACGAGAGCTGGCCGATCTTCATGCCGTGGTAGATCGTGATCGGGAGGTTGGCGACGTTCGAGAGCTCCAGGGTCACGTGCCCGTCCCAGCCCGGGTCGATGAACCCGGCGGTCGAGTGGATCAGCAGTCCGAGCCTTCCCAGCGAGCTCTTGCCCTCCAGTCGGGCGACGAGGTCGTCCGGCAGCCGGACTCGCTCCAGCGTGGAGCCGAGGACGAACTCGCCGGGATGGAGGATGAACGGCCCGTCGTCGACCTCGACCAGCTCGGTGAGGTCCTCCTGCTCCTGCTTGACGTCGATGAACGGATAGCGCGAGTTCTGGAACACCCGGAAGAAGCGGTCGACCCGGACGTCCACGCTCGACGGCTGGAGGAGCGCGGGATCGTACGGGTCGATCTCGATCCGGCCCTCGTCGAGCAGGCGCTGGATCGTCCGGTCGGAGAGGACCACGACGACGATTCTACGATCCTGATCATCCGGCGGGTCCGGGCCCTCCGATATCGTCAGTCTATGGCCGCCACGCGCTCGATCGATCTCCGCACCGAGATTCCGGGGCCGGGCTCGCGGGCGATTCTCGCGCGCAAGGAGCGCGTGGTCGCCGCCCCGCTCGTGCTCACCTTTCCGATCGTCGTCGCCGAGGCCCGGGGCGCGCTCGTCACCGACGTGGACGGCAACTCCTTCCTCGACTTCACCGGCGGAGTCGGCTGTCTCACCGTCGGCCACTCGCATCCGAAGGTGGTAGCGGCCGCGCAGGAGCAGCTCGCCCGCTTCTCGCACACGGACTTCACGATCGTCCCGTACGAGCTGTACGTGACGCTCGCCGAGCGGCTGCTCGAACGGACGCCGATCACCGGCCCGACGAGGGCGGCCTTCTTCAACGCCGGCACGGAGGCGGTCGAGAACGCGGTCAAGTTCGCCCGTGCGTACACGAGGCGCTCCGCGGTCGTGGCCTTCGAGGGCGGCTTCCACGGGCGCACGCTCCTCTCGCTCTCGCTGACCTCGAAGACGCACCCGTACAAGGCCGGGCTCGGGCCGTTCGCTCCCGAGGTGTACCGTGTCCCGTTCGCCCAGGACTACCGCGGCCCCGACTCGCGCACGGCACTCCGGGCGCTCGAGCGCGCGCTCGTCACGACGGTGGCGGCCGAGACCGTGGCGGCGATCGTCGTCGAGCCGGTGCAGGGCGAGGGCGGGTTCGTCGTGTGCCCGCAGGACTTCATGGCCGGCCTCCGACGGATCTGCGACGACAACGGCATCGTGCTCATCGTCGACGAGGTGCAGACGGGATTTGGGCGTACCGGCAGGCTCTTTGCGATCGAGCACTACGGGGTCGAGCCCGACCTGGTCACGATCGCGAAATCGGTCGCGGCCGGGCTACCGCTGTCCGGCGTGCTCGGTCGGGCCGAGATCATGGACGCGCCGGGGCCGTCGGCGATCGGCGGCACGTACGTCGGCAACCCGGTCGCGCAGGCGGCGGCGCTCGCCGTCCTCGACGTGATCGACGAGGATCGGCTGGTCGAGCGGGCGGCGGCGATCGGCGAGGTGATGCGAACGCGGATGGTCGAGTGGCAGGGCCGCTTCGAGGAGATCGGAGATGTCCGCGGGCTCGGAGCGATGCTGGCGATCGAGCTCGTCCACGACCGGGACTCGAAGGACCCGGCGCCGGAGCTGGTCTCTGCCGTCTGCGACGAGGCGTTCCGGAACGGGCTGCTGCTCCTCAGCTCGGGCATCTACTCGAACGTCGTCCGGGTGCTCGTTCCGCTGACGGTCGAGGACGCAGAGCTCGACGAGGCACTCGACGTCTGGGAAGCAGCCCTCGAGCACGTCCTCGGCGAGTAGCCCGGCTGCGTCCGTCGCCGCGACCGACCTGCGCGGGCGCGGCTCACTGACGTGTGCCGGCTGCAGGCGACGCGAGCGCAGCGAGCGAGCGGAGGAGAGGGCTCGCGGGGGAACCAGGGGTTCCCCCGCGTTTTTAGGGAAAATGCGTGCCGGATGGTCGGCGAGCTGATCGCGGATCGATACGAGCTCGAGCAGCTCGTCGGCACGGGTGGCATGTCCAGCGTCTACCGCGCCCGCGACCGCCTGCTCGAGCGCACCGTCGCGATCAAGATCCTGCACGAGCACCACTCGCGCGACGAGGGCTACGTGGAGCGGTTCCGCCGCGAGGCGCGGGCAGCTGCAAAGCTCTCGCACCCGAACATCGTCACGGTGATCGACCGGGGTGAGGCGGAGGGGCGGCAGTTCATCGTCTTCGAGTACGTGGACGGCCAGAACCTCAAGCAGATCGTCGAGGGACGCGGACGGCTGCCGGTGCGGACGGTGCTGGAGCTCGGAGTCGAGATCGGGCGGGCGCTCGCGTTCGCGCACTCGCACGGCCTCGTCCACCGCGACGTGAAGCCGCAGAACGTGCTGATCGGAAACGGCGACGTCAAGGTGACCGACTTCGGCATCGCCCGCTCGATCGACGTGAAGAGCGGCCTGACCGAGACGGGGACGGTGCTCGGGACGAGCGACTACATCGCCCCCGAGCAGGCGACCGGGCATCACGTCGACGCGCTCAGCGACGTCTACTCGCTCGGCGCCGTCCTCTACGAGCTGCTCGCCGGTACTCCTCCGTACACGGGCGAGAGCTTCGTCGCCGTCGCGATGCGGCACGTGAACGACCCCGTTCCGAGCGTTGCGCTCGTGCGGCCCGACGTGCCGCTCCGCCTGGACGCGGCGCTTCGCCGTGCGATGGCCAAGGATCCAGCCGATCGCTTCCGGTCGATGGAAGAGCTCGTCGCCGAGCTGGAGGCGTGCCTGGCCGGGCTGGGCCGGCCGGACGCCGATCGGACCGTGATCATGGCCCCGAAGGCTCCCGCCGCCCGACCGAGGCGACGCCGCCGCCGGCGCCTGGCGCCGCTCGTCGCGCTCGTCGTCGGGCTCGGGGCGATCGGCGGCGGAGCGGGCGCCTATCTCGCCCTCCGGCACTCGGGCTCGGGCGGCGCGGGAGGGCAGGCGGTTGACCTCGTGGCGTCGAACGCGTACGACCCGCAGGGCGACGGTCAGGAGCACGACGAGGAGGTCGGGAACGCCACCGACGGCAATGCCGTGACCTCGTGGGGGACGGAGCACTACAGCACCGCCGAGTTCGGGAACCTGAAGAGCGGGGTCGGTCTCGTCCTCGACGCGGGCCGGTCGGTCCGCCTCGACTCGCTCACGATCGTGTCGGACACGCCCGGCTACAAGGCGAGGATCGAGGCGGGCGCTTCCTCGAGCGGGCCGTTCGACTCGGTCTCCGCGACCCGGACGGTCGGGACGCGGACGACGTTCTCGCTCTCCGTCGGCGCCTCCCGGCGGTACTACCTCGTCTGGATCACGCGTCTCGCGCCAGGGTACGAACGAACCCACGTGAACGAGGTGACGGCCGGTTGACCGGTAGTGGCTCAGCCACTACCGGTTGACCGCCCCGGCCCCCGTGCCGGAGCGGTCGCCCGCCGTCGTTCGTCGGCGGCTCGGATGCGCGGCGGTGGCGGCCGGAGCCGGGCTTTGCCCGGCGGGAGGCCAAGGGCGGCTGGTCAGCGACAGCGCAGAAGGAGGGGGTCCGTGGGGGAACCCTGGGTTCCCCCACGCTAATACACGAGCCTCGCGCGCCGGTCTCGGCGCTCGAGCGCGAGCTCGACCAGACGGTCGAGGAGCTCCGGGTAGGGGACCCCGGAGGCCCCGAAGAGCTGGGCGTACACGCTCGTCGCGGTGAAGCCGGGAATCGTGTTCAGCTCGTTGACCAGCACCGCGCCGTCTCCCGCGACGAAGCAGTCCACCCGCGCCATCCCCTCGCACTCGGCGGCAACGAATGCCTGCACGGCGAGCTCCTGCACCCGGGCGGTCGCCTCCGGCGTGATCCGGGCGGGGACGATCAGGTCCATCTCGCCCTCGTCATACTTCGCCTCGTAGTCGTACCACTCGTTGTGCGTGACAGCGATCTCGCCGACGAGCGAGGCGAACGGCTCCCGGTTGCCGAGCACGCCGACCTCGACCTCGGTCCCCGCCACGAACTCCTCGACGAGCACCTTCTCGTCGTGGCGGAAGGCGAGCTCCACGCCGGCGCGGAGCTCCGCTTCGTCGTGCGCCTTGGTGATCCCGATCGACGAGCCGAGTCGGGCCGGCTTCACGAAGACCGGATAGCCGAAGGGGCTCTCCGGCGGCGGCACGCCGTCGCGCAGCGTGAGGTTCCTGGCCACCGGGATCCCCTGGTCGCGCATCACCGCTTTGAACAGGTCCTTGTCCATGCAGAGGGCGGACGCGGCGACGCCCGCCCCGACGTAGGCGACGTCGGCCATCTCGAGCACCCCCTGGAGCGTCCCGTCCTCCCCGAAGGGCCCGTGGAGGATCGGGAGGACGACCTCCACCTCGCCGAGTACGGCCGTGACCTCCCCGGGCGTATCCGGAAGGGGGGGCTGTGAACGGTTTGTTCCAGGGACTGTCCCTGGGACACGGCCGGAACCGGTGAGCTCGTCGTCCGGAGTTGCAGAGCCGGGCGGGACGATCTGTTGAACGTTCGTATCGGGGTCTGACCCCGGGACGAGCGCGGATCTCGCAGGTCCGCGGCCGAGCGCCCAGCGGCCGTCGCGGCCGATCTCGACCGTCGTCACCTCGTAGCGCTCCGGGTCGAGCGCGTCGAGCACCGAGCGGGCGGACGCGAGGGAGACGGCGTGCTCCGAGGAGCGGCCGCCCATGAGGACCGCGAGACGCCTTCGCGCCGTCACGGCGCCGGGACGGTCGTGGTCGTGTCGGTAGGGGTGGTGTCCGTCGGCGTCGTCGTCGGCGTCGTCGTCGGCGGTGGAGGCGGCGGCGGGGCGGTGGTCGTCTGCTCGGTGGTCGCCGGCGCCGGCGGCACGTAGTGGCCGACCGTGATCGTGACCGCAGTGCCGGGCTTCGCGGACTTGCCGCCGGCCGGGTCCTGGGTCATCACGGCGTTGTCGTAGCTCGGGTCCGGCGTGTCCATGACCTCCACGACCACCTTGAACCCGGAGCTGCGGAGGGTGGTGATCGCGTCGGCGCGAGAGAAGCTCGACACGTCCGGGACGGTGGACTCGGTCGGCCCCTTCGACACGTAGACCGTGACCGTCGAGCCCTTCGAGGTGAGCGTGTTCGCCGACGGGTCCTGCTGGACGACGGTGTCGCGCGGGTCGTTCGCCTCGACGTCCCGGCGGGCGACCGCGAAGCCGGCGCCCTGGAGCGTCGCCGCCGCCTGCTCGTAGGGCACGCCGACGACCGGAGGGATCGCGATCGGCTTCGGGCCCTGCGACACGTTGATCCGCACCTTGTCGCCGACGACGATCCTCGTCCCGGCCTTCGGGTCCTGGCCGGTGACGGATCCGGCCGGCTTGTCCGAGTTGATCCGGTGGACGTCGGCCTTCAGGCCCTTGCCGGTCAGCGCCGCGACGGCGTCTGTGGACTGCCGGCCGATCACGGGGGGCACGGTGACCTTCCGCTTGCCGAGCGAGACGTGGATCGTCACCGGGTTGCCTTTCGCGATCCGCGACCCGGCCGCCGTGTCCTGCGCGAAGACGAAGGTCTCGGGCGTGTCCTCCTTTCCCCCGGGCGGGTACTCGCGGTCGACGACCGGCTTGAGCCCATACGCCCTGAGCTTCTCGACCGCGTTCAGCTCCTTGATCCCGACCACGTAGGGCACCGCGACGTTCTTGTTCGCGTTCAGCTGGTCCTGGATCTTCGTGTAGACGTACCAGCCGGCGACCACCGCGGCTGCGACCAGGCCGAGGGCGATCAGCCACGGCCAGATCGACCGGCGCCGAATCGGCTCGTCGTACTCGTAGAACCCGGTCGGCGGGTAGTAGGGTGGCGCCGGCGGCGCCGCGGGCGGGATCACGCTCACCGGTCGCCGCACGACCTCCGTCGGGGCCGACGCCAGTGTGGTCGCGCCGTCGCCGCGCAGCACGTGCGTCGCCGCCTCCTCGGTCTCGGGCGCGACCGCCTGGCCCCGGCCCGCCCGGGCCAGGTCGGCGTCCATCTCGTCGGCGCTCTGGTACCGGTCATCGGGGCTCTTCGCGAGCGCGCGCAGGACGATCGAGTCGAGCTCGTGCGGAACTTCCGGGCGCTGCTCCGACGGCGGCTCCGGCCTCGCGGACAGGTGCTTCATCGCGATCTCGAGCGGCGTGTCCCCGGTGAACGGCACCGAGCCCGTCAGCATCTCGTAGAGGACGATCCCGACCGAGTAGATGTCCGAGGCGGGGGTGACCTGCGCGCCCTTCGCCTGCTCCGGCGAGAGGTACTGGGCCGTGCCGATGATCGAGCCCGTCTCGGTCATCTGGCTCGTGCCGGCCCGCGCGATTCCGAAGTCGGTCACCTTCAGCCGCCCGTCCGGGGCGACGACGACGTTGTGCGGCTTGATGTCACGGTGGACGATCCCGTTACGGTGCGCGAACCCGAGCGCGGCGAGGATCTGCCGCGCATAGTCGATCGCGACCGCGACCGGGGTCGGCCCGCGGCGGACCAGGAGCTCCTTGAGGGTACGGCCCTCGAGGTACTCCATCGCGATGTAGTACGTGCCCTCTGCCTGGCCGCGGTCGTAGATCGAGACGATGTTCGGATGGGAGAGACCGGCGGCGTTCTTCGCCTCGCGCCGGAAGCGCTCGACGAACTGCTCGTCCTGGGCGTGCCGGTCGTCGAGCATCTTGATCGCCACCCGTCGGCCGAGTTCCTGGTCCTCGGCGAGGTAGACGTTCGCCATCCCGCCCGTGCCGAGCTTGCGGACGACCCGATACCGGCCGTCGAAGACCTGGTCGATGAGGGTGTCGGGGGCCGGCATCCTCGAATACAGGTTAGGGACGCCGCCGGAGCAGTGCTTCCATGATCGACTTGGCGATCGGGGCGGCCGTGAGGCCGCCGACCGAGTGCTGGTTCTCGAGGAAGACGGCGACCGCCACCCGCGGCGCGTTCGCCGGCGCGAAGGCGATGAAGGACGTCGTGTTCACGCCCGCCGCGCCGGTCTCGGCGGTTCCCGTCTTGCCCGCCACCGGGACGCCCGGGATCTGGGCGGCCGTGCCCGTTCCGGACTGGACGACCGACTCCATCATCGCCGTCAGCTCCGACGCGGTCTGCGCCGAGACCGCGCGCGAGAGGACGTGCGGCTTCGTCCGGGTGACGATCCCGTGGCTCGGCGTGGTGATCTTCTCGACGACGTACGGGCGCATGACGATGCCTCCGTCGGCGATCCCGGCCGCGACCATCGCCATCTGAAGCGGCGTCACCTGCATCCGCTCCTGCCCGAAGGCGAGGCGGCCGGGGTCGACCTGGTTCGGGTCGTGGGGGCGGAAGAGGCGGCCGTGATCGTACAGGCCGCTCGGCGCGCGCTCGCTGGACGGCGTCTCGAGCGGCGGGTCGTCGTAGAAGCCGAACCGCCGGGCATACTCGAGCACGGTCAGCGGGCCGAGCTTCTTCCCGACCTCGCAGAACACGGCGTTGATCGAATGCTGGAGCGCCTCCGCGAAGGTGACGTGCCCGAAGACCTCCGGCCCGCTCTGGTCGGCGAAGTTCGAGACCTTCTTGCCGTACTCCTCGCAGTAGCCGCGATCGTCGAACGTGGAGCCCGGCGTGAACGTCCCGGTGTCGAGCGCCGCGGCGGCGGTGACGACCTTGAACGTCGAGCCGGGCGTGTAGAGGCCGCCGGTTGCCCGGTTGACGAGCGGTGCGGGTGGCCGGCACTGCGCGCCGGCGGCGCGGCGCGCGATCGACGAGAAGTGCTGCTCGACCAGGTTCGGGTCGTACGACGGCGACGACGCCATCACGAGGACGCGACCCGTGGCCGGCTCCAGCGCCACCGCTGCGCCGCAGTTGCCGTCGAGCGCGTCGAGCGCCGCCCGCTGCGCCTTCGAGTCGAGCGTGAGCACGAGGTTGTTGCCGGTCACGGTCTTCGCGGTCAGGCTGTCCAGCGTCCGCCGCAGCACGGTGTTCAGGTGCGAGTTCGACGCGGTCAGGTAGCTGTTCTCCGTGAGCTCGAGCCCGGCCCGCGAGCGGGACTGGGTCGAGTAGCCGACGACCTGCGCCGCGAGCGGGCCGCTCGGGTAGCGCCGGAAGTAGAAGGTCTGCCCGCCGGTGTGGGCGGCACGCCGCGCGGCGAGCAGGAGCCCGTCGGCGGAGTAGATCAGGCCGCGGCGGATCTTGAACTGTGCGACCCGCTGAATGGCGTTGTCCTGACGGGCGGCGAGCCCTGCGACCGCCCACGTCTGCCAGTAGGTGGTGAAGACGACCAGGAGGGCGAGCAGGACGAGCGCCACGACCGAGAGTCGGGTGAGCTGGCGGTTCACCGGCGGGTGCTCATCTCGGCGCGTTGGCCCGGTTGGAGACGAGGAGGAGGCCCGCGACCAGGATGAAGTTCGCGACGATGCTCGAGCCTCCGTAGCTGACGAACGGCAGCGTGATCCCGGTCAGCGGGATCACGCGCAGGAGGCCGCCGACGATGATGAACGCCTGGAGGGCGAACGTGAAGGTCAGCCCGGCGGCGAGCAGCTTCGAGAACCCGTCCTGCGCGAGCAGCGACGTCCGGAATCCCCGCAGGACGAAGACCATGAAGACGAGCAGCACCCCGGCCGCGCCGATCAGGCCGAGCTCCTGGGCGAGGGCGGAGAAGATGAAATCGGTGTTCACGAACGGGATCAGGTCGGTGCCGCCCGTGGTCGTGAACGTGCCGCGGCCGAGACCGGTGCCCCAGAACCCGCCGGAGGCGATCGAGTACGTGCCCTGGACCGTCTGGTAGCAGGCGCCGTGCACGTCGTCCCACGGGTGGAGCCAGCAGTCGATTCGCTCCTGGACGCGCGCGATCGTGGAGTAGGCGGCGGCGGCCCCGCCGACGAAGAGGGTCACGCCCAGGCCGACGTAGAGCAGCCGTCCGGTCGCGACGTAGAGCATCGAGAGGAAGATCCCGAAGTAGAGGAGCGCGCTGCCGAGGTCGTTCGTCTCGACGAGGACGAGCATGGCCGCCCCCCAGATCGCCAGCAACGGCCCGAAGTCCTTCAGCCTCCCCTGCGCCAGCACCTCCCGCTTCTCCCGGAGGTAGCCGGCGAGGAAGACGATCAGCGCGATCTTCGCCAGCTCGCCCGGCTGGAACTGCAGGGGGCCGATCTTCACCCAGAGGCGCGCCCCGTTGATCCGTGCTCCGATCAGGGGCAGAGCGGGGAGGACGAGCAGCCCGACGGCCGACAGCCCGAAGAGATACTTGTAGCGCTCCAGCACGCGGAAGTCCTCGTGGAGGACGACGAGCGCAAGCGCGAACACCCCCACCCCGACGACGATCCAGAATCCCTGCCGGAACGCGTCGCTCGGCCCGAGACGGTAGATCTCGGTCAGGCCGATCGCCGTGAGCAGGCCCGCCAGCGGCAGCAGGTACGGATCGGCCCACGGCACCGTTATCCGGGCGACCGCGTGAGCGGCGACGTAGAGGCCGAGGAAGATGAGCGCATACGAGATCGAGCCGGTGGAGATCACCGACTGCCTGGCGATGTACACGCTCGCGAAGCCGATGCCCGTGAGGACGCCGACCGCGATCAGGTTGGCGAGCTCCCGGTTGCGGGCGCTCACTACGGGACGACCTCCGCCTCGTAGCGCCGGATCGAGTCGAGAGCGGTGTCGTAGCTCTCCAGGTTGTGGTCGAAGAGCTTGCGCCGTTCGGCCTGGGAAAGCTGGCCGGAGAGCACCGGGCTCTGGTACCGGACGCGGTAGAGGCGGACGTGGCCGACGAGGTTCCAGGGGAAGCCCTGGTAGACGGCGAGGTGCCCGTCCGGCTGCGCGCCGACGAAGTAGGAGCGCGACAGCGTCCAGACGGCCAGCGCGGCGAGGACGACGACGATCGCGGCGGTGCCGGCGACCACCGCCGTCCGCGAGACGCGGCGGTGGCGCGCGGGGCTCCCGGGCGCGATCGTCTCGCGGTCGGGGCTCGCGACCGCCGTCGGGTCCTCCAGGGTGGGCACGCCGTCGTGCTCGGTGAGCGTGGCCTCGTCGTCCACCCCGGGCTCCTTCGCCTCCGCGAGCGCATTCGCACCGCCCTCGCCGTCGTCGATCTCGAACAGGATGACCGTGATGTTGTCCTCCCCGCCGCCGCGGTTCGCGGCGTCGACCAGCGCGAGGGCGCCCTGCTCGAGATCGGACCGGTTGTGCTCGACCAGATCGAGGATCGTCGTGTCGTCGACCATCGCCGTCAGGCCGTCGGAGCAGATCATGAAGACGTCGCGGGGACGGGCCTCGACCGAGAACGTATCCACGTCCACGTCCGGGTCGGTGCCCAGCACGCGCGTGATCACCGAGCGCTGCGGGTGGACGCCCGCCTCCTCGGGCGAGAGCTTCCCGCTCCGGACGAGCTCGGCGACGAGCGAGTGGTCCTCGGTCAGCTGCTCCAGCCGCCCGTCGCGGATGCGGTAGGCGCGCGAGTCGCCGACATGCCCGATGCGGACGGTGTCGTCCTCGACGAGCGCCGCGGTCATCGTCGTGCCCATCCCCGCTCGCGCATCGTCGGTCGCGGCCGCCTCGTAGACCCGCCGGTTCGCCTCCTGGATCAACGCGACGACGGCGTCCTCGCCCACCCGGCCGGGGGAATCGCGCAGCGCGGAGGCGGCGATCCGTGAAGCGATCTCCCCGGCCTGGGCTCCGCCCATGCCGTCCGCGACGGCGAACAGTGGCGGCCGGAGGACGTACGCGTCCTCGTTTCGACGGCGCCGGCGGCCGGGGTCGGTGACGGCGGCGCGCTGGCCGAGGGCGGTCATCGACGCTCGTAGCGGAGGTCGGTGGAGCCGACGCGGATCACGTCGCCCGGAGCGAGCCGGCGCCGGCTGGACAGCCTTGCGCCGTTCACGAACGTGCCGTTCGTCGAGCCGGCGTCGGAGACCCAGACGCCGTCGCGCCGCGGCTCGATCCTCGCGTGTCGCGCGGAGGCGAAGTCGTCGCCCGCGAGCGGGATGTCGTTTCCGGAGTCCCGTCCGATGGTCAGGTCGCGCGAGTCGAGCGTACGATCGGTTCCGTTCGGCAGGACCAGCCGGCCGGTCTGGATCTTGGGCCGGCTTCCGAGCAGTCCGGCGGCCTGCTGGGGAGTGAGGACGAAGCTCTCCTGGGGCAGGCGCAGGTCGCGGCTCGCCGTGCGCACGATGCGCCAGATGAAGAGGTAGAGGAGCAGTAGGAACGCGACCTTCAGGATGAGCAGCGCCTCGCCGACGGCGACCGAGCCTACGGTCACTCGACCGGCCTCCGCTCGAAGAGCAGGTCGGTGGAGCCGACGGTGATCAGGTCCCCGCTGTCGAGCTTCGCCCGCGCCGTGCGACGGCCGTTCACCTGGGAGCCGTTCGTCGAGTCGAGGTCGATCAGCCAGTACGCGGACCCTTCCTGTCGCAGCTCGGCGTGCCGGCGTGAGACGTTCGGATCGGCGAGCTGGACGTCGCAGTCCTTCGACCGGCCGATCACCACCCGCCGCCTGTCGACCTCGCGGCGCTTCCCGTCGACGGTCAGCGTGACGATCTCCTGCGCGAGCGCCAGGTCGGGCGGCGCTCCCTCGGCGGGGAGCGCCGGCGGCGGCCTGTAGACCATGGTCGCTCCCGGCTCGACGGGGCCGCGGGCCGGCTCCTCCGCGCCGGGCTTCAGCTCTCCCTGCGCCATTCGTGTCGCGATCCCGAACTCGCCGACCGAGAGGTCGCCGTCGGTCTCGATCAGCACGACGGGCGGCGTCAGCAGGACGTAGCCCTCGCGCCTGGCGTGCTCCGCGAGATAGTCCTGGAGCTCGGCCTTCAGCGAGGTCTCGTAGTCGGCGAACTGCCCGCGGTCGACCGGCGAGAGGTACACGGTGTATTCGTTCGGGACGTAGACGCGGGAGACCGAGACGGTGCGGTGGTCCTCCATCTCCTTGACCAGCTTGCGGGCGAGCTCGACAGGCTGGACGTTCGTCCGGAAGGCACGGCCGAAGAGGCCCTCGAAGAGGCCTTCGATCTTCTGCTCGATGCTGCGCAGCACGTTCACGGGCAGGGTCTACCCCCCCGGCGAGTCTAACGGTCGGCTACCGGGCGCAGCCGCGGCCTGATCGCGAAAACCCGCTGCACGATCGGCGGTATCCGGAGGGCCGCGCTGGCGGGCGCCGGCTCGGCGGCGAGGACGATCGCACTCAACCAGGCCGCGGCGACGAGCGGCAGGGCGGGGGCGCTCGGGGCGGCGACCAGCGTGGTCGTGGTCACCAGGGCTCCGAAAGCGGCACCGCCCCACGGCCCGCGACGGCGAAACGCCGTGACGACGACGGCGGCCGCCGCGAGCGCAACCGTCTCGACGAGCAGTGGCCGGGCGGCCGCGAGCCCGTCCCAGAGCGCGGCCAGGGCCCCGAGCGGGCCGCGGACCCCCGCCAGCGAGAAGTCGGGCACCGCGCCTCCGACGAGCGGGAGCCCGTGTCCGGAGAGGCCGGCGACGGCGCCGGCGGAGAGGACGCCGGCGGCGACCTGGGCCGCCCGGCGGGCCGGGCCGCCTGCCGCGAGCGAGACGAGCGGCAGCAGCCCGAGCGCGCCCAGCGGGACGAGCAACGGGCCGGCGAGGAAGAGCAATGCCGCCCGTGGCCTGGCCCAGAAGAGCCCGAACCAGGCGCACGCGAGCATGCCGTAGAGCAGGGCGAGACCGAGCGACACGTTCCCGAGCGGGAGAACCGGCACCGCGAGCGCACAGGCGAGCCCCAGCCGTGGCCCGGCGAGGGTCGAGAGGCCGGCCACGGCGGCGAGCAGGACCGGCCAGTGCGCGGGGAAGAACGAGAGCGTGGCGGAGGTCCAGCCCGCGAAGAGCGCGGCCGGCACGGCGGGCGCAAGGCGCCGGGCGAGCGGGGGAACCTCAGGCAGCGGGCGGCGGCGGACGACAGGGCGGCGAATGGCGGGGCGGCGAACGGTGGGGCGCCGTGCTCTGGCCGCGCGGCGGAGTCCGGCGGCGAGCACGGCGGCGGCCGGCCTGCGCGCCGGATCGAGCGCGAGCGCCGCGTGGACGAGCTGGACGAGGGGCTTCGGCAGGTCCGGCCGCGCAGACCGGAGCGAGGGTGCGCCCCGACCGATCCGCTTCGCCGTCTCGAGGAAGGGGCCGGCACCGAACGGATGCCTTCCGGCCAGCGCCTCCCAGAGCAGGACGCCGGTCGACCAGACGTCGGTCTCGGGGCCTGCGGGCTTCCCGGCCAGCCGCTCCGGCGAGATGTAGGCGAGGGTGCCCGGCACGTCCCCGGCGGCGGTCAGCGTCTCCTCCTCGGCCATCAGCGCAAGCCCGAAGTCGAGGATCCGGACCGAGACGTCCGGCTCGTCGGCGAGCAGGATGTTGGAAGGCTTGACGTCGCGATGGACGATCCCGCGGCCGTGCGCGTGCGCGAGCCCCTCGAGCACCTGCGAGGCGACCTCGACGGCGCCCTCGTCGTCGAGCTCGCCGCGGTCGAGGGCATGCCGGAGGGTCCGGCCCGGGACGAACTCGTAGGCGATGTAGACGTGGCCGTCGTCGCGCGCGAGCGAGTATGCGCGCAGGCAGGCAGGATGCCGGAGCTGCGTGGCCGCCGTGGCCTCGCGCTCGGCCCTCGGCCCGGCCGTGCCGGCACGCGCGACGATCTTCAGCGCGACCTGGCGTTCCTTGCGCTCGTCGAAGGCCTGCCAGACGGAGCCCATCCCGCCGCTCCCGAGGGGCCGCAGGGGCCGGTACCGGCCCAGCACGAGGCCGGGCGTCGCAGCATGAGCAGAGGCCTCCGCCATCCCGGTGACAGGTTTTCCGCGGGCGGCGGGAATCCTCTCGCCGCCCGCCCCAGGTGGGGTGCAGGCCCGGTGAAGGACCTTTCCCCGCGCGCGCGAATCAGGAAGCGATCATCTAGAGTGGCTCGAATTCCGCTGCAAACCGGCCGATGACCGAGTACGAAACCGACCTCGACTTCGACTTCTTCGACGACGAGCCCGAGTCCCGGAAGCCCGCGGACGAGGAGCACACGTCGGGCGGCGGCCCGCCGCCCCGGCCGCCCCGGCGCCGTCCGCCGAGCGGACGCCCGCCGGTGGGCATGACACCGCTGTTCCGCCTCGCGGGCCTGATCGCCTTCGCGATCCTGGTCATCGTCCTGTTCGTCTTCTGGATCTCGAGCTGCCAGGGCGCCAGCAAGAAGAGCTCGTACAAGCGCTATTACGACAAGGTCGCCGTGGTCGCGAAGGACTCGGAGCAGATCGGGCGCGAGCTCAACGACGCGCTGACGACGCAGGGGGTCAAGGCCGCCGAGCTGAACTCGAAGCTCACCGGCCTCGCCCAGCGCGAGCAGCAGGACGTCGCCGCCCTGCGCGGGATCCATCCGCCCGGCCCGCTCCGCGTCCAGCACCAGGCGGCGATCGAGGCGCTCGAGTTCCGGGTCAGCGGGCTGCGCGGGCTCGCGGACGGGTTCCAGGCGTCCGCTCGCTCCCCGAACAACGTCGCCGGCAACGCTCTGAAGCTCCTCCAGCCGCCCGCCGCGCGCCTGGTCGCCAGCGACGTGATCTGGGACGACCTCTTCCAGGCGCCCGCGCAGGGGAAGGGCGGCGTGCTCGAGCGCGAGGGCATCACCGGCGTCGCGGTCCCCGGCTCCAAGTTCGTCTCCAGCCCCGACTACGCGAGCAGCCGGTACTGGGAGACGAACCTCCAGCGCATCCAGGGGGCGCCGTCCGGCGGCACGACGACCGGCGGCCTGCACGGCACGGGGCTGATCTCGACCAAGGCGCTGCCGAGCGGGCAGGAGCTCTCGTCGAGCACCGAGAACACGGTCACGGCGACCACCGACCTCGGCTTCGCGGTCACCGTCGAGGACACGGGCGACTATCAGGAGGTCCAGGTCAAGGTGACGTTGACGATCCAGCAGTCGCCGACTCCGATCGTGCAGACGAAGACGATCGACCAGATCAACCCCGGCGAGCAGCAGACGGTGACGTTCCGGAACCTCGGCCAGGTGCAGTTCGCCACCCGCACGTCGGTCAAGGTGGACACGAAGGCCGTGCCGGGCGAGAAGAACACCTCGAACAACTCGGCGCAGTACCCGGTCATCTTCTCCCTCGGCTAGGTGAGCGCAGCCGGCTGGATCGCGGTCGGTGCGCTCGCGGCGGCGGTGGTCGCTGCGGTGACCGCCGCGGCGGCGTTCTCGAGGCTGTCGTCCGTGCGGCGGGCGCAGGAGGTCCTGCTCGGCGGCGACGCCAAGGCGGACGTGGTCGAGTTCGCCGTCTCGCTCCAGGGCCGGATCGACGACCTGCACCGTGCGGTGGACGAGGTCGCCGCCGCGCTCGCGCGGGTCGACCGCCGCGTGGACGGGACGCTCTCCCGCGCCGCCCTGATTCGCTACGACGCGTACGAGGACACCGGGGGTCACCAGTCCGCGTCTGTCGCGATCCTCGACTCCGCCCGCTCCGGGATCGTCCTCACCGCGATCCAGGGCCGGGACTATGCGCGCGTGTACGTGAAGCAGCTGGACCGCGGCCGGACCTCGATCGCGCTCTCCCCCGAGGAGCAGCAGGCGGTCGAGCGGGCCATGTCCGGCTCCTGACAGCCGTCGGCTAGGCTGTTGTCGAATTGGGACAGGTTCTCGTCCTGAACGCGAGCTACGAGCCGCTGAACGTCTGCTCGGTTCGACGGGCGCACGTGCTCGTGTTCAAGGGCAAGGCGGAGGTGCTCGAGGAGCACGAGACGCCGCTCCACTCGGCGACCGACACGTTTGCGCGGCCGCACGTGATCCGGCTCGTCCACTACGTGCGGGTGCCGCGCGCCGCCCAGCGGAAGATCTCCCGGCGGGCGCTCTTCGCCCGAGACGAGTGGAGCTGCGTGTACTGCGGGACGAGCGGCGGGCGGCTGACCCTCGACCACGTCGTCCCGCGCAGCCGCGGGGGCAACTCCGTCTGGGAGAACGTGGTCACCGCGTGCGCGCCGTGCAACCTGCGCAAGGGCGACCGCCTTCCCGAGGAGGCCTCGATGACGCTGCGCCGCCTGCCGAGGCCGCCCGCGCCCGTGCTCTTCATCACGCTGGCGTCGCCGTCGGGGCTGCCGATCACCTGGCAGCGCTACCTCGGCCTCACGGCCGCGGTCGCCTGACTCTCCCTCCGACGTCCCTCTTGGGCGCGCCCCGGCGGGACAGGTCCGAGGGACTGTCCCTCGAACCGGCCGGTCGTGGACGACCGGCGTGACGCGGCGTCCGCCCGGCGGCGTATAGAGGTCGGGATGAAGAGTTCGCTGGCGGTGCTCGGAATCGGCGTCGCGGCGCTCCTCGCGGGAGCGGCGGAGGCGGGAGGCGCGTCGTCCGCGGCGGCTGCGCAGCACTCGATCGTCGTCACCGGCGACGGCGCCGTCACGACCGTGCCCGACCGGGCAGCGCTCTCCTTCGGCGTCTCGACCGACGCGAAGACCGCCTCGGCCGCGCTGCATGCGAACGCCGCTGAGATCACCAGGGTGATCGCCGCTGTGAAGGCGCAGGGGATCCCCGCCGCGGAGATCCGCACCGAGCTCGTGTCTCTCGCGCCCCGGTACACGCCGAACGGCGCCGGCCTCGCCGGCTACACGGCGACGAACTCGCTCGCGGTGACGGTCCGCGCCCTCGACAAGGTCGGCCCGCTGATCGACGCGGCCGTCGACGCCGGCGCGAACCAGGTCTCCGGCCCGAGCCTCGTCCGCTCCGATTCGGCCGTGCTCTACCGGCACGCCCTGCGCACCGCGATCGCGAACGCGAAGGGCAAGGCTCAGACGATCGCGGCCGCGTCCGGGCTGCACCTCCGGCGGATCACCGACGTGAGCGAGCAGAGCTCCGGGCCACCGCTTCCGGAGGCCGCCAAGGCGGGTGCCGCGGCGTCGACGCCGATCGAGCCCGGCACGCAGACCGTCGAGGCGACGGTCAGCGTCACCTTCTCGGTGCTCTAGGGAACCCCTGCCGGGCGCAGGTCCTCGAGCTTCGCCCGCGTGCGCTCCGCCATTACGACGTTGCCCTTGGCCTCGTACAGCGCGAGCGCCCGCTCGAGCTCCGGGCGCGGATCGCGGCCGGCGAGCTCGAGCACCTCGGCCAGGTACCGGAACGTGTCCGCCTGGTCGTTGACGTGGTCGGTCGGGCCGATCCGGGCCAGGGCTTCGCGGACGAACCGCTCGGCCTCGGCGTGCTGCCCGCGACGGGCGAGCACGCGTCCGCGAACGCACCGCCACTGCGACTGCGTCGCCACGTCGTCGCTCGCGCCCGTCTCCCGCGCTCTCTCGACCCACCCGTCCGCGTCGTCGAGCCGTCCCAGCTCGACCAGCGACTGGCCCAGCTCGGCGGCTGCGGTCGAGAGCCACGCCCGCTCGCCGATCCGCTCGAGCAGCTCGCATCCGTACCGCGCGTTCCGCTCGGCGGCCACATGGTCGCCGGCGAGGGTCTCCACCCTCCAGACGGCGAGCGAGGCGAGTGCCTCGGGGACGACCAGGCCGAGCTCCCGGACCCGCGCGAGCGTCGTCCGGAGGCTCTCCCGCGCCTCGTCGAAGCGTCCGAGCATCGCCACGAGCATCGCCCGGCTCGAGGTCAGGGCCGGGTGGGTGACGCCGGTCCGCTCCTGGGCCTCGATCCAGGCGAGCGCCTCCGGGACGGCCGTCGGCCCGAAGAGGTGGCCTGTCGCCACGAAGGGGAGCATGAGCCGTTCACGCCGGGTGTCGCCGATCCGGCGCGCGCACTCCAGGGCCCGGCCCGCCGCCTCGATCTTCGCCTCGTTGCGGGCGTGGAAGTGCTCGAGCGTGGCGACCGCATCCCACAGGTCGATGAGCCCTGGCAGGTCCTCCGCCTCCTCGAGCACCGGCCGGGCCTCCTCGGCGAGCGCATACAGCTCGCCGCTCCGGCCCTCGGGCTCGATGTTGAGCAGGATCCGGGCCTCCTGGAGGCGGGAACGGAGCTCGGCCCGGCGGTCGGCTCGAGCGGCCGCGCGCTCCCGCAGCGAGCGCACGATCTCGAGGGCCGCACGCGGGCCCTCGGCGAAGAAGATGCACTCCGCGAGGTCCAGCTCGAGCTCGACGTCGAGCCGGTCGTCCGGAAGCAGCGCCCGCGCCCGTCGCAGGAGCGCCACGGACCCTCCGAGATCGTTTCGCACCTGTGCCCGGCGGCCCGCCGCGACGAGCCGCTCGCGCGCCCGGTCGGCGAGCACGCTCGCCGCGTCGTCCACGGGCGCCAGCTCGGCGCGGTAGCGGTAGGCCTGCTCGAGGTGGTAGCCGAGGATCTCGTCGAGCTCGACGAGACCCGGGCCCCGCTCCTCGAGCCACCCGGCGAAGCGCTCGTGCAGCTCGGCGCGGGTCGCCTTCGGCAGGCCCTCGTAGGCCGCGTCGCGGACCAGCAGGTGCCGGAACCGGAACGCGTCGTCGTTCGGGAGCTGGGTCTTGTCCGGCCGGACGAGCTCCTTGCGCACGAGCGAGAGCAGCCGCCCCGGGACCTCGACCCCGTCGGAGAGCGCCTCGACCGCGCTGCGGTGGAAGACGCGACCCTCGACCGCGCCGCGCTCGAGCACCCCGCGCTCGGACACGTCGAGCTGGTCGAGCCGGGCGGCCAGGAGCGCCTGGATCGTCGGCGGGACGCTCACCTCGGCGCCTCCCGACTCCGCGACCAGCGCGACCATCTGCTCGACGAAGAGCGGGTTGCCCTCGGCCGCCTCCAGGATCCGGCCGTGGAGCGCGGAGTCGACGCCGCCGAGGCCGTCGAGGAGCCGTTCGGCCTCCTCGTCGGCGAGCGGCTCGAGCAGGAGGGTGGTCGCGTTCAGCTTCCCGCCGCCCCAGGCGGGCCGCCGGTCGAGCAGCTCAGGGCGCGCGAGGCAGAGCAGGAGGATGGGAGCACCCCGGCTCCAGTCGGACACGTGCTCGACCAGGTCGAGGAAGGTGTCCTCGCCCCAGTGGACGTCGTCGAACACCGCCACGAGCGGATGCTCGGACGCGGCCGCCTCCAGCAGCTTGCGGACCGCCCAGGCGATCTCGTCCTTCGAGGCCCCGCGCTCCTCCTCCCCGAGGAGGTCGTGGATCGTGGCCTCCGCCTCGGCCTCCACCCCGAGGGCGGGGAGCTGCTTGACGACCTCGACGACGGGCCAGTATGTGATCCCCTCGCCGTACGGCAGGCAGCGGCCGCGGACGAGCGTCGCGTCCTCGATCCCGGCCAGGAGCTCGGCGGTCAGCCGCGACTTGCCCACGCCTGCGGCGCCGAGCAGCGTGAAGAGCTGGCAGGAGCGGTCGCGGACGGCCTGGTCGAATGCGTCCCGCAGCCGGCGCAGCTCCGTCTCGCGGCCGACCATCGGCGCGTCGAGCCGGCGGGCCGCGCCCTCGCCCGTCACCCGCAGCAGCCGGTGTGCCTGCACCGGCCCCGCCTTGCCCTTCAGCGTCAGCGGCGCGACGGCCTCGACCTCGACCGAGTCGCGGGCGAGTCGCAGCGTCTCCTCCCCGAGCAGGATCTCGCCCGGCGCGGCGGCCTGCTCGAGCCTCGCGGCGACGTTCACCGCGTCGCCGGTCGCCAGGCGCTCCTCGGTCCCGGTGACGACCTCGCCGGTGTTCACGCCCATGCGCAGCTCCAGCGTCGTGCCGTAGTCGCGGGAGAGCTCCTCGTTCAGGGGGACGAGCGCCGCGCGCATGTCCTCCGCGGCCCGGAGCGCGCGGAGCGCGTCGTCCTCGTGCAGGGTCGGCACGCCGAAGACGGCCATCACCGCGTCGCCGATGAACTTCTCCACCGTGCCGCCGTGCCGCTCGACCGCGGCCTGCGTCGTCTCGAAGTACCGGGCCATCACCCGGCGGAGCGACTCCGGGTCCTGAGTCTCGCCGAGCGCCGTCGACCCGGCGACGTCGCAGAAGAGGACCGTGACCACCTTGCGCTGCTCGCGGACGGGCGCCGGTGCCTCGAGCGGCGCTCCGCACGCATCGCAGAAGCGGGCGCGCTCGCGGTTCTCGGCCCCGCACGCGGCGCAGGTCGCCATGCGCGGAGTCTAGGCCGCCCGCTACGCTGGGAGGGACGACCCGGCTACCGAGGAGGTGTCCTGGATGCGGAAGCCGCTTGCAATCGTGCTGCTCGGCACGCTGGCGTTGACCGGCGCGGGCGCCGCCTCGGCGACCCGAGAGGCGGCGAAGCCGGCCAAGAGGGTGGTGATCTCGACCAGGAAGCTGCCGGGGCTCGGGTACGTGCTCGTCGACGGGCGCGGCCGCACCCTGTACATGTTCGTCCCGGACAAGCGGCGGCGGGTGACCTGCGTCAAGGTCTGCGCGGCGATCTGGCCGCCGGTGAAGCTGCCGAAGGGCGGGAAGGCCGTCGCGACCGGACGTGCGAGGGCGGCGCTCCTGGGCAGCGACCGGAACCCGGCCGGAGGGCGCGTGGTCACCTACGCGAGGTGGCCGCTCTACACGTACGTGCCCGACACGAGACCCGGCCTCGCCACGGGGCAGGCACTGGACCTGAACGGCGGCCTGTGGTACGTGCTCGCCCCTTCGGGCAAGGTGATCCGGACGAAGCTGCGCCGCTAGCCGTCGATGTCCGATGCGACGACGGGGGTGGCGCAGGCGAGAGCCCGGGTGAGCACCATCCCGAAGGTCTCTGCTCCGAACGAGGGCGCGGCGAGCGCCTTGGCCTGGAGAAGCTCGACGGTCAGCTGCTCCTCCGAGAGCACGCCGAGCACGTCGACGCCCGCGTAGCCGACCAGGAGGCGCGTGTCGTGGCCGAGTGCCTCGAGTGCGCGCGCGTCCTGCTGGCGTACTCGACCACACCGCCCCAGAACGACCACGAGTAGGGGGCGACGATGCCGACCTTCACGGCTCGGCGACCCCGATCGACCGAAGCCGCACCTGGAGCAGGCGCATCGCCTCGGCGTGGAAGCCTTCCGGCTCGACGCCGTAGCCGGCCAGGACGAGCGAGCCCATGTTCTCGTCGGTCGCGGTCCGGAGGAGCGTGTCCGCGATCTCGGCGACATCCGCCATCACCGCGCCGATCACGGCTCTCGCCTGTTCGGGCGCCGCATCCATCCGCCGGCGCGCGTAGGAGACGCCGATGCCGATGTGGCGGGCCTCGTCGCGCGCGGCGAGCCGCTGGCCGGCGGCCAGGCCCGGAAAGAGAGCCGCTCATACTGGTCGGCGGCGAGGTTCTGCGCCGTCCGGGCGACCACTCCCTCGGCAAGCAGGTGGTACGCGATCACGGCGGCCAGGAACGCGTCCTCGCCCCGGTCGTCCTCGAGCGCCCGCACGTAGTGCTCGAGGTGGCCGTAGAGCGTCTCGGCCACCGGGTCCATGTTCCGGTCGGCGACCTCGCGGACGGCGTCGATTCCACCCTGGACGCGGAACACCTCCTCGTAGATCCGGAGGACGGCCTGCGCTCCCAGTGCGCGTACAGCGCCGTGAACGGGGTCGCCCGTTCCTCCAGCCGAGCCTCGAGCTCGACCCCCTCGCCCGCCGGTAACGGCGGAATCCCTACGGGCAGGCGGGCCTCCGGCGAAAGACGGCGGACGCATCCTGCCAGATCGGCCGCGACCGGCCACCTTGCATAAATGCGTAACTTCTGCATATTATTCTGGATGGTCACGACCGCCGTCCTCGGCGCGTCCGGCTTCGCCGGACAGGAGACGCTCGATCGCGTCCTCTCGCACCCCGCGCTCGAGCTCGTCGCGCTCGGGTCGGATTCGCTCGCGGGGCAGCCGGCGGATGCGCTCGACCCCCGGCTGGCGCGGAACGGGTACGCCTCGTTGCCCCCGTTCGTCCCCAACGAGGAGGCTGTCGCCGCCGGCGCCGAGCTAGTCTTCTCCTGCCTCGGCCACGACGAGGCCGCCGCGCTCGATTTCCCCGCCGGCGCCGTCGCCGTCGACCTGTCCGGCGCCCACCGGCTCGGTGGCGCCGGGTGGTGCTACGCCCTGCCCGAGCTGACTCCGCCCACGGGCCGGCTGGTAGCGAACCCGGGCTGCTATGCGACCGCGGCGCTCCTGGCGCTGGCGCCGATCGCCGGGATCGTCGATCCCACGAGCGTCGTCGTCGACGGCAAGTCGGGCATCTCCGGCGCGGGGCGGGCGCCGAGGGAGGCTTCCCATGCCGCTGCAGTGCTCGAGAACGTCTCGCCCTACGCCGTCGGCGTGCACCGGCACGCACCGGAGATCGCCCGGCAGCTCGGCTTCCCGGTCTGCTTCGTCCCGCACGTCGTTCCCCTGCGGCGCGGGCTCGTCTGCACCTGCTACGTGCGCGCCTCCGAGGATCCGCGGCCGCTGCTCGAGGCCGCGTACGCCCGGTCGCACGTGGTGCAGGCGATCGACTCGGTCCCCGACCTCGGCCGCCTGCAGGGCACCGACGCGGCCGAGATCGCCGCCTTCGAGGACCGTGCCGCCGGTCGCTGGATCGTGATCTGCGCGCTCGACAACCTCGGCAAGGGCGCAGCGGGCCAGGCGGTCCAGAACGCGAATCTCGCGCTGGGGCTCGACGAGACAGCGGGCCTCCGGCTCTCGGGGGTGCTCGTCTAGTGGCCGTCGCGGTCGCTTGCACCGAGACTGCCACGGGCGCCGTCACGGCGGCCAGGGGCTTCGTCGCCGGCGCGGTCCACGCCGGCCTGCGGCGCTCGAAGCTCGACCTCGCGATCGTCCGCTCGACCGCGCCCGCGGTCGGCGCCGCGATGTTCACCGCCAACCGCATCCAGGCTGCCCCCGTTCGGGTCTCCAGGGCGCATCTCGCGCAGGCCCGGCCCCAGGCCGTCGTGATCAACTCCGGCATCGCGAACGCCGCGACCGGCAGGCAGGGCGAGCTCGACGCGCTCGCCACGGCCGGAGAGGCGGGCACGCTGCTCGGGCTGGACCGGGAGCAGGTGCTCGTCCTGTCCACCGGCGTGATCGGCGTCAAGCTGCCGATGGACCGGCTCCGATCCGGCCTGGCGCGCATCGAGCTCTCCGTAGAGGGCGGTGCCGAGACTGCCGAGGCGATTCTCACCACCGACACCTGCGCGAAGGAGGCAACGGTCACGCGGGACGGGTTCACCGTCGGTGGGATGGCGAAGGGCGCCGGGATGATCCACCCGTGCCTGGCGACGATGCTGGCGGTCGTCACCACCGACTACCCGCTCGAGCCTGGCGAGGCGCACCGGTTCCTGAAGCGGGCGGTCGGCGAGAGCTTCAACCGGATCTCGGTCGACGGCGAGTGCTCGACAAACGACGCCGTGATCCTGCTCGCGAACGGTGCGAGCGCGGTTGCGCGCAGCGCGCGCACCGATCGGGCCTTCGCCTCCGCGCTCAGCCGGGTCTGCGGCGACCTCTCCCGGCAGATCGTCGCGGACGGGGAAGGCGCGACGGTCCTGCTCGAGGTGGAGGTGACCGGCGCGGCGAGCCCGGGCGAGGCGAACGCGGTCGCGAAGCGGATCGCGACCTCGCCGCTCGTCAAGACCGCCGCCTTCGGCCGCGACCCGAACTGGGGCCGCATCCTCGCCGCGGCCGGATCGGCCTTCGTCTCGGGCGGCTTTGCCAGGGTCGACGTCGACCGGCTGGAGCTGAGGATCAACGGCTCGGTGCTCTTCGGCAGCGGGGAGCCGACCGGTGCGGCCGTCCGGCTCGACGGCACCGTCTGCCGGATCGAGCTCGATCTCGGGCTCGGCGGGGCGAGCGCGTCGTACCTCGCCTCCGACCTGACCTACGACTACGTGAAGATCAACGCGGAGTACACGACTTGAGCCGCCTCGTGCTCAAGGCGGGCGGAGCGGTGGCCGAGGCGTCCGCCGACGCGCTCACGCTCGCGGCCGAGGGCCACGAGTGCGTCGTCGTCCACGGCGCCGGCCCGCAGATCTCGCAGGCGATGGCCCGCCGCGGCCTCGCCGTCTCCTTCGCGGGCGGCCGCCGCGTGACCGACGCGGCTGCGCTCGAGGTCGTGCGGGAGACGCTGCTCGAGGTGAACCGGCGGCTGTGCATCGCGCTCGGGCCGCGTGCGGTCGGCTTCGCCGGCGACGAGATCGGCCTCCGCGCGACACCCGTCCCCGAGCTCGGGCTCGTCGGCCTGCCCGTGCCGAGCCGTCCTCGGCCGCTGATCGCCGCGCTCGACGCCGGGCGCCTGCCGGTCGTGGCGCCCATCGCCGAGGGTCCGCTGAACGTCAACGCCGACGAGGCGGCCGCGGCGCTGGCGGTGGGGATCGGTGCAGAGCGGATCCTCTTCCTCACCGACGTGCCGGGGGTGCTCCGGGACGAATGGGTGCTCGACCGGATCGACGCCGACGAGGCCGACCGGCTCGTGCGTGACGGGACCTTCACCGGCGGGATCGTGCCGAAGCTGACCGCCGCCGTCCGGGCGGCGCGCCTGGGCGTCCGAGCCGAGATCGGCGAGACGGTGGTGGTCGCGTGACCGTCGCCACCCGCCCTCCGCTTCTGCCCACCTACGCGCGTGCCGACGTCACCTTTGTCGACGGCGAGGGCTCCCGGCTGACCGCCGCCGACGGCCGCCGCTACCTCGACTTCGCCGCCGGGATCGCGGTCGTCGGGCTCGGCCACGGCCACCCGGAGCCGCTCGCGGCCGCGCACGGACAGCTCGACCGCCTCTGGCACGTCTCCAACCTGTACTGGACCGAGCCGATGGCCCGGCTCGCCGAGCTCCTGTCGGAGCGCTTCGGCGGAGCGCGGGCGTTCTTCTGCAACTCGGGGGCCGAGGCGAACGAGGCGGCGGTCAAGTACGCGCGCAAGGCGAGCGGGAAGCCCGGCGTGGTCGCGCTCGAGGGCTCGTTCCACGGCCGGACGCTGGGTGCCCTTTCCGTGACCGGGCAGCCGGCCAGGCGTGCCCCGTTCGAGCCGCTTCTGCCGGGGGTGTCGTTCGCGCGGCTGAACGACATCGGTTCCCTCGAGGCCGCCGTGGGTGCCGACACCGGCATGATCCTCGTCGAACCCGTCCAGGGCGAGGGGGGCGTGCGGCCCGCCACCCCGGCGTTCCTCGCCGCGGCAGCCGGCCTCGCCGCCGAGCACGGCGCGCTCCTCTGCTTCGACGAGGTGCAGACCGGCGTCGGCCGGACCGGCTCCTTCTTCGCCTTCGAGCGGCTCGGCGTCCGGCCGCACCTCGTCACCCTGGCGAAGGGGCTCGCGAACGGGCTGCCGGTCGGCGCGCTCCTCGCCGACGACGACGTCCCGGCCGGCTTCGAGCCCGGCGACCACGCCTCCACCTTCGGCGGCAACCCGGTCGTCTGCGCGGCGGCGTGCGCGGTCGTCGAGGCGGTGGACGACACTCTCCTTGTGAACGTCCGCGAGCGCGGAGCGCAGCTGGCGGCCGCGCTGCCCGTCCGCGGCGCCGGCCTGCTGCTCGGTCTCGAGGCCGGGCGCCCGGCCGGAGACGCCGTCGCCGAGTGCCTCGACGCGGGCCTGCTCGTCACGGCCGCCGGGCCGGCCACCGTGCGCCTCACGCCGCCGCTCACCGTCACCAGAGACGAGGTCGTCGAGGCGATCTCGATCCTCCAGGAGGTTTGCCGATGACCAGCCACCGCCGCGAGCGTCAGGGCTCGATCCTCCGCCTGATCCGCGAGCAGCAGATCTCGACCCAGTCCGAGCTCGTCGACGCCCTCCGGCAGGCGGGCTTCGACGCCGTTCAGACCACCGTCTCCCGGGACGTCGCCGAGCTCGGGCTCGTGAAGATTCGGGCCGAGAGCGGCCGCCTCGTCTACGCCCGGCCGGGCGCCGTCGACTTCGACCGCCTGCGCGAGCTCGAGCACGCCTTCGTGCGCTGGGCGCACTCGATCGACGCGAACGACAGCCTTGTCGTCGTCTTCACGCCGCGCGGCTTCGCCGCCGCGCTCGCCGAGGCGATCGACGAGGCCGGCCACCCGCACGTCCTCGCCACCGTGGCCGGCGACAACACCATCCTCGTCGTCCCTGCGCCCGGCGTCTCCCCGGCGTCGTTGCGCGAGGAGCTGTCGAGACATCTTCTGGAGGGAGCGGCATGAGCCGCACCGCGGTGCTCGCCTATTCCGGCGGGCTCGACACCACCTGCATCATCGCCTGGCTGAAGGAGGACTACGGCTACGACGAGGTCGTCGCCGTCCTCTGCGACGTCGGGCAGGATTTCGACCTCGAGCAGGCGCAGGAGCGCGGCTACGCAGCCGGCGCGGACGACGTGTTGCTCGTCGACCGCCGCGAGGCGTTTGCGAACGAGCAGGTCGCGAGGGCGCTGAAGGCGAACGCGCTCTACGAGGGCAAGTACCCCCTCGTCTCCGCGCTCTCGCGGCCGGTGATCGCGCAGGCGGTCGCCGAGCTCGCGCTCGAGCTGGGCGCCGAGGCGGCCGTCCACGGGTGTACCGGCAAGGGCAACGACCAGCTGCGGTTCGAGCTCGCCTTTCGTGCGAACTACCCCGGCGTACGGGTGGTCGCGCCGCTGCGGGACAAGGTGTGGACGCGCGACGAGGAGATCGACTACGCGCTCGCGCGGCGCATCCCCGTCACCGTCACGCAGGGCTCGCCGTTCTCGGTCGACGAGAACCTGTTCGGCCGCTCGATCGAGGCCGGGATTCTCGAGGATCCGTGGGAGGCGCCGCCCGAGGAGGCGTTCCGGCTCACCGGCGACCCGGGCTCGGCACCGGCACCGGTCGAGATCGTGGTCGGATTCGAGGCCGGGCTGCCCGTCTCGCTCGACGGCGCGGAGCTGCCGCTGCACCGGCTGGTCCCGGCGCTGAACGAGCAGGCCGGCGCGTACGGGATCGGGCGGATCGACATGATCGAGAACCGCGCGGTCGGGATCAAGAGCCGCGAGCTGTACGAGGCGCCGGCGGCGATGACGCTGATCGCCGCGCACCGCGCGCTCGAGGATCTCGTCCTGACGAAGGCGGAGCTCGAGGTCAAGCGCGGGCTCGAGGACCGCTGGGCGCGGACGGTCTACGACGGGCTCTGGTTCTCGCCCGTGCGCGAGGCGCTGGACGCCTTCGTCGACAGGACGCAGGAGCTCGTCACCGGAGAGGTGCGCGTCCGGCTGCGGCCGGGGGGCGCCGTTGTCAGCGGGCGGCGCTCGGAGCTTGCGCTCTACAGGGAGACGCTGGCCTCGTACGCGACCGGCGAGACCTTCCCGCACGAGGCCGCGGAGGGGTTCATCCGGCTGGCGTCGCTCGAGGCCGAGCTCGCCGCCGCCCGTGCGAGGAAGGTCGCCGTCGGATGACGCTGTGGGCGGGGCGGGTCGAGGTCCGGCTCGCACCCGAGGTCTGGGACTTCCTCCGCGCGCACGACGCCGAGCTCCTCCCCTACGACTGCGAGGCGTCGCGCGTGCACGCGGCCAGACTCCACGCTGCGGGAATCCTCACCGACGATGAGCACGCCGAGCTCACGTCACGCCTGACAGCTATCGCTCAGGGCGGCTATGCCGACCTGAGCGAGGAGGACGTTCATACGGCGATCGAGGGCGCGCTCGGCCCGCTGGGGCGCAAGATCCACGCCGGCCGCTCGCGCAACGACCAGGTCGCGGCCGCCATGCGGCTCTACGTCGAAGATGCGTGCGCGGAGGCGCTCGAGGCGGTCGGCACGTTCGCGCTCGCCGTGCTCGATCTCGCCGAGGCCGAGGCGGATACGGCCATGCCCGGCTACACGCATCTGCAGCGGGCGCAGCCCGTGACGCTCGGGTGGCACCTGCTCGCGTGGGTGGAGATGCTCGACCGCGACCGGGCACGGTTCCGGCTCGCGGCAGAGCGCGCGTCGGAGAGCCCGCTCGGCGCCGGCGCCCTGGCCGGCTCGACGCTGCCGCTGCCTCGGCCGCCGGGCAGGATGCGCAGCACGCTCGACGCCGTCGCCGACCGCGACTTCGCGCTCGACTACCTCTACGCCGCGGCCGTGCTGTTCGTTCACCTGTCGCGGATCGGCGAGGAGCTCGTCCTCTGGTCGTCGGCGGAATTCGGCTTCGTCCGCCTCCCTGCCGAGGCGGCGACCGGCTCGTCGATGATGCCGCAGAAGCTGAACCCGGACGTCGCCGAGCTCGCGCGCGGCAAGGCCGGCACGGCGATCGGCCGGCTGACCGGCCTGCTCGCGACGATGAAGGGCCTCCCCCTCGCGTACAACCGGGACCTCCAGGAGGACAAGCGCCCGGTCTTCGACGCCCGGCGTGACCTCCGCGAGGCTCTGGCGGCGCTCACGGTGCTGGTCGGCGGGCTGGCCTTCGACCACGGCCGCCTGGCGGAGGCTGCGGCCGACCCGCTCCTCCTCGCAACCGACGCCGCCGAAGCGCTGGTCGCCGAGGGAGTTCCGTTCCGCGACGCCCACGGGCAGGTCGCCGGCGCCGTCCGCGAGGGAACGTTCGCCCCTGACGCGACGGCGACCGAGAGCGTTGCCGCCCGGCTGGGGGATCCTCGAGGCGCGATCGCCGAGGCGCGCTCGCGCCTGGGCTCCTGACGGCGCCCGGCATCACCCGCTCGGTGGGGCGCGGGACGGACGCCGCACGTTCCGCCCGCGCCCGCGGCGACTCTACTACCGTGGCGCCCTGCCGACATGACGAGGAACGACGGCGCAGGAGGCGGGGGTGTCCCGCCCTCGCCGGGTGGTCGGCGGCGACCGGCGGCGGGCGGCAATCGGCGCTCCTCGAGGCGCCGGTGACTCCGTCTCGCTCGTCGACTGGACAGCCGCCTTTGTGGCGGCAGTGCGGGGAGCCGGGGTCAGACCCGTTGCGAGTCGGTGACGTGGTCTCCACAGCTCGAGAACACGACGGGGCGGGTGGCTGTGGGCAGCGAGTTCCGATTCAGTATGGGGTCAGACCCCGATACGAAGCTGTGACGATCCGTTCGCCCGGGTCCCACCGCGGGAGGCTCAGTCGGCGCGCCTCTCCATCAGCACGGTGTCGCGCCAGGCGCCGTCGAGCCGTCCGATGCGCTCGCGGACACCGACCACCCGGAACCCGCAGCGGCGGTGCAGCTCGATGCTCGCGACGTTCTCGGGGAAGACGGACGTCTGGATCGTCCAGACGCCCACCTCGTCCGCTCTCGCGACCAGCGCATCGAGCAGGGCCCGGCCGACGCCGTGACCGCGTGCTCTCTCGGCGACGTACACGCTCTCCTCGGCCACGCCTGCGTAGCAGGGCCGGCCCGAGACCGGCGAGAGCGCTGCCCAGCCGATCACCTCGCCGTCCCGCTCGGCCACCAGGCGGCAGTCGTCCCTGTGGCCTGCGTCCCAGCTCGCCCACGGGGGCGCCTCGGTCTCGAAGGTCGCCTGCCGCGTGGCGATGCCCTCCGCGTAGATCGCCCGCACGGCGGGCCAGTCGCTCGGCTGCAGCGGTCTGATCTCCATCCCGGTCCACGAGAAACGCCCCGGGCCGTCCTGTCGGGCCCCGAGGCGGCTTCGCCTCCCGCGTCCTCTCGGACGGCGCGAGGCCACCCTAGAGGCGTGCCCGGCCGCGGTCAATTCTGGTCTTGACCGCGGCGCGGTTGGAGCGAGGATCCCGCCCGGCGGAGAGGCAGCCCGGGGGGAGGAAGGAGCAGAGATGCCGAAGCTGATGAAGGCCGTCACCGTCGAGAAGCCGGTGCACGAGGTCTTCGAGTACGTGGACGAGCCCGCCCACCTGCCCGAGATCTGGCCCAGCCTGTTCGAGGTGAAGGCCGTGGAGGCGAAGCCGGTTCGCCGCTTCGAGTGGTTCTACAACTTCGCCGGGAAGCGGTTCACCGGCAAGACCGAGACGATCGAGCACGTGGTCGACGAGAAGATCGTCGAGAAGGCCGAGGGCGAGATCGAGAGCACGTTCATCTGGAAGTTCCAGGGCGAGAACGGCTTCACGAAGCTCGCGTTCGAGGCCGACTACAAGCTGCCGCTCGGTCTGGAGCCCAAGTTCGAGCGCTTCCTGATCAAGCGCAACGAGCTCGAGGCGGATGTCATGCTCGAGAACCTCAAGGCGAGGCTCGAGATCTAGTCGTCTCCGATTCGGCGGAGCTCAGGAGGGGCCGCGAGGCCCCTCCGCCGTCGTGCGGTTGTGCGCCCCCAGCGTGGGCCGGTATGATCGGTCGTCCGCGACGAACGGAGGTCGTACGTTGACGAAGCGAAGACACCCAGACCGCCACCCGTAGGTCGCCGGCTCCGCCCCGCTTGCGCGCTCGCCGAGACGTCTGCTAGCCTCGGCGACTCGATGTTGCTCTTCGGCTGACACGCAGCTCTCGCGCGCGCCGCCCGGTTCCCGCCGGAGTGGCGCAGTCGCTGTCCGTGTCGTCTGAGGCTCGAGGAGCAACGCATGAAGGCCGTCGAAGTTCACAATCTGGGCAAGGAGTTCGTCCGCAAGGACGGGCGCAAGCGCGTCCGGGTGGCCGCACTGCGCGGGATCACGTTCGACCTGAGCCGGGGCGAGTGCATCGCGATCCTCGGCCAGAACGGCTCCGGCAAGTCCACCCTCGTCCGGCTGCTCTCCACGCTCCTCCTGCCGGACGGCGGCAGCGCGCGCATCTTCGGCCACGACATCTCGGAGACCAGAGCCGTACGGCAGATGGTCAACCGCGTCTCGGTCGAGGCGTCGTTCTTCAAGAAGATGTCGGCGACCGAGAACCTCGCCTACGCGGCGCGGTTCTACGGGCTCACGCCCCGGGAGACGCGGACGAGGATCCCGGAGATCCTCGGGCGGGTCGGCTTCCCCGTCTCGCGGCGCTCGCACTCGATGGAGCACCTCTCGCGTGGAACGCAGCAGAAGGTGGCGCTCGCGAGGGCGCTCCTCACCTCGCCGGTGCTGCTCCTGCTCGACGAGCCGACCACCGGGCTCGATCCGCGCTCGAAGCTCGAGGTGCAGGACTTCATCCGCGAGGTGCGCGCCGTCCACGACACGACGATCCTGCTCTGCACCCACGACCTGGTCGAGGCGGAGATCCTGGCCGAGCGGATCGGCATCCTCGACGACGGCGCGCTCCTCTGCCTCGAGCCCGCCGGCGAGATCAAGCGGCGCTACGGCGTCGAGACGCTCGAGCAGGCGTTCTTCGCCGCGACCGGCAAGACGTTCGAGGACGAGTGGGAGAAGGAGGAAGAGGAGGTGAGCGCCCGATGACGGCTGCAGTCGCACGTGCCCGCCACGAGCTGATCGGCCTGTACGGCGTGGTCGAGCGCAACTGGTACCTGGTCAAGCGCTACGCGCTCTGGGAGGTCGCGTTCTTCCTCTGGACGATCGCGAACACGCTCTCGATCGTCTTCATCTCGAAGACCGGCGACATCGCTCCCGGAAAGGTGAACGAGCTGACGACGAAGCTCCTGATCGGAGCCGTGATCTGGGCGTACCTCGGGATCGTCTTCGAGATCCTCACCGAGACGGTCGCCTGGGAGCGCTGGGAGGGGACGATCGAGTACACGTTCATGGCGCCGCTGTCGCGGCCGGTGCACCTGATCGGGATGGGCCTGTTCGCGATCGGCTACGGGGTCGTGCGCGCGTCGCTCGTCTTCGGCGCCGTCGCCGCGCTCTTCTCGCTGCACATGCCGCACGCGAACTTCGGCACCGCGCTGCTCCTGCTCGGAGTCGCGTCCGTGTCGTTCATCGGGATCGGGATGATGACCGCCGTCCTCCCGCTGATCTCGCCCGAGAAGGGGACGCAGCTGGGCTTCATGGGCCAGGGGATCATGCTCGTCGTCTCCGGCGTCTACTACCCGGTGTCGGTCCTGCCCGGCTGGATGCAGGCGATCTCGAAGGTCTCTCCGGCGACCTACGCGCTGCGGGGGATCCGGCACGCGATCCTCGACGGCGCCGGCCCGGCGGCGGTATGGCGCGACATCTGGCCGCTGCTCGTGATCGGCGCCGTCTCGATCCCGCTCGGCCTCGCCGTCTTCCGCCGCGGCGAGCGGTACGCGAAGAAGCACGGGAAGCTGAAGCGGTCGGGATGAAGAACTACTTCGGCGCGGCTGTCGCCGCCCGCTACGACCGGCAGACGGCGGAGATGCCGGTCGAGCCCGTTGTCGACGTTCTCGCGGCGCTGGCGGGCGGCGGGGCCGCGCTCGAGCTCGGCATCGGCACGGGGCGCATCGCGCTGCCGCTCGCACAGCGCGGCGTGCGCGTCCACGGCATCGACCTCTCCCCGGAGATGGTCGCGAAGCTGCGCGAGAAGCCGGGCGCCGACGCGATCTCCGGGATCGGCGACTTCGCGACCACGCGCGTGGAGGGGTCGTTCGTCCTCGCGTACGTCGTCTTCAACACGATCCTGAACCTGACGACGCAGGAGGCGCAGGCCGCCTGCTTCCGGAACGCAGCCGCGCATCTCGAGCCGGGCGGCTGCTTCGTCGTCGAGGCCGGCGTCGGCGGCGGCGGTCGCCTGGAGGTCTTCGACCTCACCGACACCCACGTGGGTATCGACGAGTACGACCCCGCAACCCAGCGGCTCGTCTCCCATCACTTCACGCTCGTCGACGGACGCTGGGAGCGGCTCTCGATTCCGTTCCGCTCGGTATCGCCGGGCGAGCTCGACCTGATGGCGCGTCTGGCCGGGATGCGGCTGCGCGAACGGTGGGGCGGCTGGGCTCGCGAGCCGTTCACGTCCGCGAGCACGATGCACGTCTCGGTGTGGGAGCGAGCGTGACCGTCGAGGTGCGCGCGGTCGAGAGCGACGCGGACGTCGAGGCGTGGCTGCACGTCCGGCGGGTCGTGCTTCCGAACGAGTCGGCCGGAACGGTCGAGCAGCAACGGGCCCGCATGAAGCCGGAGCAGCTGCTGCTCCTCGCCGACCTCGACGGCGGGCTCGCCGGAAGCGGCATCGGTGGGTTGTCGGACGCCCCCGGGCGGGCATTCGTCGCGCCCCGTTCCTTCCGGAGCGCGCCGCCGCGGCTCGGTCGGGTGCTGCTCGCCCGGCTGGGCGAGCACGTCGAGCGCCCGGCGTCGATCGCGTCGGCACCCACGTGGGCGACCCGGGCTCGCAGGCTTTCGCGGAGCGGTTCGGCTTCCGGGAGGTCGACCGCCAGCTGGAGCAGGTCGCGCTCTTGACGGTGCCAGGCACTGTAAAGAGCCTGCTCGTTGCGACGATCTGGAGTTCGTGGCGATCGCGGAGTGGCCGGAGCTCCTCGACGCCGCCCACCCGCTCGCGCTCGAGGGCTGGGCCGACTTCGCCACCGTCGAAGCGATGCGTTCTCGCGCGAGGACTTGCCGAGCGACGAGGCGACCTGCCCGAGGGCTCGTTCGTCGCGCTGGTCGGGGGCGGTCGTCGCCTACTCGGGGCTCTGCCGGCACGACGACGACGGTGTCGCCGAAGATGGTCTGACCGTTGTCCGGCGCGATCGCCGCCGCCGCGGCCTCGGCCGGGCCCTGAAGGAGCGCGAGCTCGCCTGGGCGGCGCAGAACGGCTACCGCGAAATCGTCACCTGGACGCAGCAGGGGAACGACGGGATGCGCGCGCTGAACGACCGGCTCGCTACACGTACCGCGGCGTGAGCGCGACGATGCTCGCGCCGCTCCCGCTCGCTCTCGGCTAGGCCGACGACCGGGCCGCTCGCCGCGAACGCGTTCGCCCTGTACGGGTCGCGGTCACGCGGAGCGAGATCCGGTACCGGTCCGGCTTCAGCGCGCCGGCGGGCGGGCAAGCCGCGTCGTCTCGCCGGCGAGAGCCTTGCCGCGCAGCGTCGCGAGCGGCTTGCTCGCCCCGATCCGGCGTAGGTCTCGACGTAGGCGCAGTCCTCGTCGCAGGTGATCTGACGGCGCCCGCTTCCAGTCGACGACCGGCTTCGGTGCGAGGAGCGTGGCACAGCCGGCCACCACCGTTCGCCGGTAGACCCGCGCGGAGGCTCGGACCGCGGAGATGCTCGACCTCGGCGTCTTGCGGTCGGCATAGAAGACGCCCGACTGCCAGCCGCCGAGGAGCGAATCGTCGATCAGCCGGAAGACCATGAACGTGCGCACCGTCGGCTGGCAGGCGGCGAGGTGCATCGCCTCCGCGTAGTAGCGCGCCTGGGTCGCCTCGGTGACGGGGTGCGTGGTCGGCGGCTCGTGCCCGCTGTACCCGGAGAGGCGTGACGGCGGCACGCGCGCCTCGACCCCGAACTCGTCGTAGACGAGCGGCAGCGTGGCGCCCTTCTGCCTCGTCCCCGCGAACGCCCGCTTCAGCGCCGAGACGAGCTTGCCGTAGTCGGCGATCGTCAGGGTCTTCGAGCGTACGTGGCGGAAGGTCGGGGGAAGGCTCGCTCGCTCCATGTAGGGGTGGTAGGAGAACGCGTCCATGATCGGCCTCGTCCGGTGGGAGGCGCGGTAGGCGGCACCCAGGTCGAGGATGAACCGCGCCGGCGAGTGGGTGTCGCGGCCGGTCCCCCGCTTGTCGGTCCCCGAGTGCGCGAGCGTGCCGCCGAGCACCTCCACGCGGGGCGCGACCGCCTTGACGGCGTCGTAGGCCCGGGCGAGCAGGTGCTCGTAGGAGACGGCGGCGAGGTCCTGGCCCGAGGGGCCGAACTGGGGTAACCAGAACAGGTTCAGGTTCGGCTCGTTGCCGACGATCACGTGTGCGAGGCCGGGGATCCCGGCGACGACCGAGGCCGTCCACGTCGCGAATCGGGCCTGCTCGCGCGCCGTGGTCGGGGTCTGAGAGCTGCCGCTCGGATAGACGTCCAGGTAGGTGTCGATCCCGGCGGCGCGGGCCCTGTCGATCCCGGTCCGGAGGTCGGAGAGGAGCCCGATGTCCATCGAGGTCTGTCCGCGCTGCCACGTGACCGTGACGCGCGCGACGTCGTCGAGGCCGGCCTGCTTGATCAGGCCGATCGTCGAGTCCTGGAGGCCCGGGTCGAGGAGCTCGGGAACGACCGCGCCGATCTGGAGCGGCTTCCGGGAGATCGCAGTTGCCGCGCTCGAGACGCAGGTCGAGACGAGCGCCGCCAGCGCGGCAACGGCGAACGTCCGCGAGAACATGCGGAGGCAGCGTAGCGACCGCGACGGCGGTCGCCCCGTCAGGGCGCCCGGAAGTTCGGGCGAACACCCGCCTCGCGGAACCCGGCGCGGAGGATGTTCCGGTACGAGCTCGACGGGCGGCTCTCCTCGAGCTGCCCCGTCTCCGTCACGACCGTGCGGCAGCGCTGCTGGCGAGCGTCCTCGATGCGGGCGGCCAGGATCGCGCTCTGGGCGCCCCGGCCGCGAAAGCGGTCGATCGTCGACGCGAAGCCCAGCCAGCCGACGCCCTCGTGGACGAAGAGGGCGCCTGCCCCGGCGGGCTCGTCCCCCTCGTAGGCGACGTAGCAGGACCAGCCCGGGCGGCCGACGACATTGGCGGCGACCGGCGCCGCCCACTCCGGCAGCTCGTAGCCCGCCGCGACGACGCGGGCGAAGTCGGCGGCGCGGTCGGCGTCGACGCGGGCCACGTGCAGGCCGCTTCGTGCCTCGCGCGGCCCGACGCCGCGCGAGAACTTCATCCAGCCGTAGTCCGGCTCGAACCCGAGCTGCTCCAGCTCCGGCCCGAGCCGGTGCGAATCGGCGATCCACCACGGCGTGTCGCCGTAGAACGCGGCGATGTCGTCGAGCGGATCGGTCGAGGCCAGGCCGGCGACGCGGCAGAAGATGCGGTTCGGCAGCCGGCGGAGCGCCATGCAGGTCGCCCCCCCGATCTCCGCCACCTCGCAGAGCTCGGGCGCCGCCCGGAAGGCGTCCGCGTACGCGGCGATCTCGGCGCCCTCGAGGTCGGGGGTCACGACCGACAGCCTACTCCGCTATGCTGGAGGCGTCCGAAGGCGAAGCGGCCTCGGGCGCGGGGATTGATCCGCGCTCGGGGCTTTTTTCGTTGTCGTCGAGCCAAGAGAATGGGAGGAGTGAGCATGCCCCAGCAGGTGCAGTCGAAGAACCGGGCGACCTCGAGCGAGGAGACCAGGGCGCAGGTGCTCGCGAAGTGCAAGACCGAGGGGATCGAGTCGATGCTCCTCTGGTTCACCGACCTCGAGGGCCATCTGAAGAGCTTCGCGATCACCCCCGACGAGGTGCGCAGGAGCCCTCGACGACGGGATGGGCTTCGACGGCTCGTCGATCACCGGCTTCAACGCGATCGAGGAGTCGGACATGGTCGCGATCCCCGACCCGGACACGTTCGTCGTCATGCCGTGGCGCTCGGGCGAGTCGAAGGTCGGCCGGATGATCTGCGACGTCGTCACGCCCGACGGGGCGCCGTACGAGGGCGACCCGCGCTACGTGCTGCGGCGCGCGCTCGAGCGGATGCGCGGCCTCGGCTTCGACACCTTCAACGTCGGGCCAGAGCTCGAGTACTTCCTCTTCAGGGACGCGAAGGGCACGGAGACGCTCGACGAGGGCGGCTACTTCGCGATGACGACGCAGGACGCCGCCACCGAGCTCCGCAACGAGACGATCCAGGCGCTCGAGAAGGTGGGCATCCCGATCGAGTACCACCACCACGAGGTCGGCCCCTCCCAGCACGAGATCGACATGCGCTTCGCCTCCGCGCTCGACATGGCCGACTACACGCTCACCTACCGGCTGGTGGTCAAGGAGATCGCCGCCAAGAACGGCGTCTACGCGACGTTCATGCCGAAGCCGATCTTCGGCGAGAACGGCTCCGGCATGCACACGCACCAGTCGCTCTTCACGGACGGGCGCAACGCGTTCTTCGACGAGGAGGACGCACGGCACCTCTCCGAGGTCGGAAAGGCGTTCATCGCCGGCCAGCTGCGTCACGCCCGCGAGATCGCCGGCGTGTTCGCCCAGTGGGTGAACTCGTACAAGCGGCTCGTTCCCGGGTACGAGGCCCCCGTCTACGTCGCCTGGTCGCAGCGGAACCGCTCCGCGCTGATCCGGATCCCGCTCTACAAGCCGGGCTCGGAGCAGGCGACCCGGGCGGAGATCCGCTGCCCGGACCCCGCCTGCAACCCCTACCTGACCTTCGCGGCGCTGCTCCATGCCGGCCTCGAGGGGATCGAGCAGGGCTACGAGCTGCCCGACCCGATGGAGACGAACCTCTACCACCTGACCGCCGAGCAGCGCCGCGAGCGCGGCATCGTCGCGCTGCCGGAGACCCTCGGAGAGGCGATCGACGAGCTGTCGCAGTCGGAGCTCGCGCGCAAGGCGCTCGGTCCCCACATCTTCGACCGCTACGTCGAGATCAAGCGCAAGGAGTGGGACGAGTACCGCGTCCAGCTCACGCAGTGGGAGCTGGAGCGCTACCTGCACGCGCTCTAGGCGGGCTGGACGTCCCCCGCTTCGCCCGGGGAAGCCGTGGGCTCCCCGGGCGGCGGCCCGTCCGAAACGGACAGGTGCGACTCCTGGGCAAGTGCTCTAAGATACGGGGTACGCCTCGCCACCCTGCGGCGGCGGGGCTGACTGACGGCCGACTGCGAGCTGCGCTCATCCGCAGCTCGCGGTCGTTCAGGCCCTGGACCCGGGACGTGCTGCGCAGCTCCGGGGTGAAGGGCTGGTCAGCTCGAGGTGGGGTGTGCCCCTCCACCACCTCGTCACGCCCGTGGTCGCCCGAAGTGCGGCAGCACTTCGGGCGAGCGTGCTAGCCGAAGCTCTGGATCGCCTCGCGCACGAGGCGGAGGCCGATCACGCCGCTCCGGCCGTCGATCGCCGTGATCGCCTCGGCGGGAACGAGCCGGCGGCGGCGCAGGAAGCCTGAGCGGACGGCGAGCGCGTCGGGCACGTCCGGCGAGGTGCCGTACATCGGCGCCTCGACGCGCCCGACGACGCGGCCCCGCACGTCGGCGACCAGGTACCCGGTCGTCGAGGTCAGATCGGCGGCGGCGGCTGCAGAACTCATCGGAGCAAGGCTATTCCCGCGTTGAGAGGGAAAAACACGAGATTCGTAAGGATTCGGTTAACCCCAGGGCGGGTAGTGGCGCTTTGGCTACTGAACGACGCTGTTTGGTTCACCACGTCGTGTCTCGATCCTGCTCCGTCCGCTGGAGGTCCTGGTACTTGCTCACCAGGTTCTTCAAGGAGTGGACCAGCCGAACCCGAACGCGGTATGCCCCGCTTGTACGGGCCACGCTTGACCGGAGCCGCCTCGGCCGCCTCAAGCAGGCCGATCAGCTCGTCCGGCTTCCACACGTGATCCGTGATTCCTGCGGCGACCGCGGGCGTTGTCCCCAGCGTCTTGTGGACGGGGCAGAAGTTGTGGCCCATGGAGATGTGGTCCGGGTCCGGGTTGCCGCGGATCGCCTGCGGGATCGTCCCGAGGCACTCCGCCGGCGAGTAGACGCGCAGGCCGTCCGTGGTCAGCCGGACGCGGTTGGCGAGCCGTCGCGAGAGGTACCCGACGAACGCGACGGCGTCCTGTAGGTCGCGCGAGCCGATCTGGAAGGTGGGGACGAGCTTCGTGTCCGCGTCGGTGGCGACCCATGTCCACACGTCGCCGTAGCCGAACTCGCCCTTGCCCTCGGGGACGTTCCTCTGCTTCGATTCAGACTCAGCCACTCCCGACGGGCTTTCCTGCCATCAGGACGAGCACGGCGACGAGCGCCGCGAGCACGAACGGAGGCAGGTACGTGGCGAGCGCGGCCGGCCAGCCGCCGAGCCTGCCGGTGCGGACGCGGCGGAGCACCCAGAACTGGAGCGCGGTCAGCAGCACCCCGCCGACGATCAGCGCGACGTCGGTGATCGCGAAGCCGACCGAGAGCCAGTCCGGCTCGTGACCGTGGTACTCGCGACTCGCGAGCAGGTCGCCGAACACGTGGACGGCGACGAAGGCCGGCAGGACGACGACCAGGTTGGTGCGGAAGGCGATCGCGCGCAGCAGCGGCACCTGCTCGGGCCACGACCGCCGGCCGGCGGCGAGCGACGCCAGCACGACGACGATCACGCCGCCGACGAGCGAGAGCGCCGACAGCAGGTGGAAGAGGAGCAGCCAGTTCCAGTCGGCCGGCCTGATCGTGGCGAGCATCAGCCTGCCCCCGGCTTGAAGACCATCAGCACGAGGATCGCGAGCAGCGCGGCGAAGCTCGCATAGTTGAGGAAGAGCGCGCGCCGGTCGCCGACGGCGCGGTGGAGCTCCACGCTCGGCCGGTCGCCGTCCGCGGCGAGCCGCTCGGCCAGCTCGCGGGCGTGGCGGAGCGTTCGCCCTCCCGGAGTGCCGAGGGCGACCGCGACGACCCAGAGGACGACGGCCGCCACCACCCACTGGTCGCCCATCCCGTAGCCGGCGTCGTCGGCGAGCCAGAGCCCGAGGCCGAGCGCCGCGACCGAGCCTGCCCCGATCGCCGGCACCAGCGGCCGGACGAGCCGCAGGAGGAGGGCGATCTGGCTCGGCCGGTCCCGCCGCATCGCGACCAGGTGGAAGGCGCCCGCCGCCACGCTCCCGGACACGAACGTGAACGCCGCGAGGAGGTGGAAGAGCAGCAGCCAGTCGTATCGCGTCACGGCGGCAAGCCTATGTCAGGCCCGCGCCTACAATCGGTCGCGTGCGCGCGCCCGAGCGGCACCTGCGGCTCCTGACGGAGACGATCGCCGCCGTCAACTCGACGCTCGACCTCCAGGAGGTGCTCGAGCTCGTCGCGCGCAAGGTCGCCGAGGCGCTCGGCACCGACGCCTGCTTCGTCTACCTCTACGACGAGCGGGCCGACGAGCTCGTCTTGCGGGCGACGCACGGCACGCGTGTCGAGGAGATGACGAAGCGACCCAGGATGCGGCCGGGCGAGGGGATCACCGGCGCCGCAGCGGCCGAGCGCGCGCCGGTCATGCTGCCCGCGCAGGCGCATCTCGACCCGCGCTTCAAGCTGTTTCCGAACCTCCCGGAGGAGGAGTACGAGTCGATCCTCGCGGTTCCGATTCTGGCCAGGGAGAAGCTCGAGGGCGCGCTGAACGTCCGCACGCGGGACCCGCGCGAGTTCTCGTCTGCCGAGATCGATCTCCTGCTCGCGATCGCGGCGCAGGTGGCGCAGTCGATCGAGCACGCGAAGCTGTACGCGCAGGCGCAGCGCCGCGTCGAGGAGCTCGAGGCGCTGGCGCGGATCTCGGAGGCGGTCTCGGAATCGCTCTACCTCGAAGAGTCGCTGGAGGCGATCGTCAAGACGACGATGGACGCGGTCTCCGCGACGGGCGCTGCGCTCGTCCTCGAGGACGGCGAGATCGCCTGGCCGGAGGGACGTGCCGGCAAGCATGCGGTGCGGACGCCGCTGCGCTGGAAGCGGCGCCAGATCGGCGAGCTCGTCGCCGACAGGGACGTCCCCTTCACCGACGAGGAGCGGCAGCTGCTCGGCTCGATCGCCCACCACGCGGCGGTCGCCCTGGAGCACGGACGGGCGGTCATGCGCGGCGTGCTCGCCCAGGAGATCCACCACCGGGTCAAGAACAACCTGCAGACGGTCGCGTCGCTGCTCCGCCTCCAGGCCCGCGGCGACGCGGTCGACGCGCGGCGCGCCCTCGACGACTCCGTCAACCGGATCCTGGCGATCGCCGCCGTGCACGAGGTGCTCACGGAGCGCCGCGACGAGAGTGTCGACCTCGGCGAGCTGCTCGAGCGGCTGCGCGCGATGCTCGTGCAGGGCCTCGTCGGCGACAAGCAGGTCGAGGCCTCGCTCGAGTCGGTGCTGCTGGCGGGCAGCCGGGCGACCGCGCTCGCCCTCGTCTTCAGCGAGTTGTTCCAGAACGCGCTCGAGCACGGCGGCAGCTCGGTGCGGGTCGAGCTGGCCCGCCGGAACGGGAACGTCGTGCTTGCGATCGCCGACGACGGCGCCGGAATCGAGGGCGCGCCGCAGGGCACCGGCCTCTCGATCGTGCACGCGCTCGTCCGGGACGAGCTGGGCGGGACGCTGTCACTCGCCGACGACCGCGGTCTCAGGGCCGAGGTCGTCTTTCCCGCCTAGCCGGCCTGCCGGCGGCTGCGGCAGGCGCTCCGCGGGGCCCGCCGCCGGATCCAGGCGGTAACCTGCTCGCACTCGTGTCCGGGAGGATGGAGGAGGGCGCAGCGCGTGTCCCCGGCGAGGCCGTCGAGCGTCTCGTCCCGTACGTGCCGCGCATCTCGCTCGAGTGGCTGTCCGAGACGCCCGAGGCACGACACAGGCAGATCGAGGGCACGCTTGCCTTCGTCGACATCTCGGGCTTCACGGAGCTGACGGAGCGCCTCTCGCGCAAGGGCAAGATCGGCGCCGAGGAGATGAACGACCTGCTCGGAGGGTGCTTCACCGAGTTTCTCTCCGTTGCCTACGACTACGGGGCCGGGGTGGTCAAGTGGGGCGGCGACGCCGTCCTGCTCCTGTTCGAAGGCGACGAGCACGAGGCGCGCGCGTGCAGAGCCGCGCACGAGATGCAGAGGACGATGCGCTCGGCGGGCCGGCTGCGCACCTCTTCCGGGGCGGTCACTCTCCGGATGTCCGTCGGGATCCACAGCGGAGCCTTCGACTTCTTCCTCGTCGGCGACCTGCACCGCGAGCTGGTCGTCACCGGTCCGGGCGCCACGACCACCGTCGAGATGGAGGCGGCGGCCGAGGCCGGCGAGATCGCGATCAGCGCCGGCACCGCGGCTGCGCTCGATCCGGCGTGCCTCGGAGCGACACGAGGCCGGGCGGTACTGCTCGCACGCGGCCCGGCCGTCGAGCCGCGACCCACCCTGCGGGTCGGCGAGGTGACGGGCGTGCCCGTCGAGCTCTGTGTCCCGATCGACATCCGCGAGCATCTCCTGGCCGGTGCGTCCGAGGCCGAGCACAGGCCGCTGACGGCCGCGTTCGTCCACTTCGGCGACGCGGACGGCCTGCTCGCGCGCGCGGGGCCCGAGGCGCTCGCAGGTGCCCTCGAGCAGTGCCTGGGAGTGGTCCAGCGCACCGTCCGCGAGCACGGGGTGGCGTTCTTCGACACGGACATAGCCGCGAACGGGGGCAAGATCATCCTGATCGCCGGGGCGCCGCGAAGCTCCGGAAACGAGGAGGAGCGGATGCTGCGCGCGATGGGCGCGGTCATGGCCGCGGGCAGTCCGCTGCCCCTCCGGATCGGAGTGAACAGAGGCCGCATCTTCGTCGCCGACTTCGGCCCGCCGTACCGGCGCACGTACTCCGTCAAGGGTGACGCGGTCAACCTCGCCGCGCGGTTGATGGCGAAGGCGGAGCCCGGTCAGATCCTGGTCGCGCGCGACGTCCTCGATCGGGCGCGCACCCGCTTCGACGTCGCCGCGCTGGAGCCGTTCGTCGCGAAGGGCAGGAGCGAGCCGGTCCACGCGTATGTCCTGGGCCCGGCGCTCGGCGCGGCGGAGAGCGCCGGCGAGCAGGCGCCGCTCGTCGGGCGCGAGGCGGAGCTCGACGAGCTCCTGGGCGGGCTCGAGCGGCTCCGCGAGGGAAGCGGCTCGATCGTCGAGCTGGTCGGGGAGCCGGGGCTGGGCAAGTCGCGCCTGATCGAGGAGCTGCGGTTGCGCGCCGACGGCGTCCCGACCGTCTCGGTGGAGTGCGACGAGTACGGATCGTCGACCCCGTACCTGGCGTTCCGCGCCCTCCTCCGCGAGCTGCTCGCGCTCACGGGCGAGGAGGACGCGGGGCAGGTGGAGCATGCGCTCCGCTCGGGTGTCGAGTCGAGGGCGCCGCACCTCGTGCCCTGGTTGCCGCTCCTCGGCACCCCGCTGGGCCTCGAGCTACCCGACACCGCCGAGACGTCGCACCTGGACGAGAGGTTCCGCAGAGATCGCGTCCACGAGGTGACGGCAGAGCTGCTCGGGATGTTCCTGCTCGAGCCGGCCCTGCTCGTCTTCGAGGACACGCACTGGATGGACGAGGCCTCCGCGGGCCTGCTCCGCCATCTCGCCGGCCAGCTTGCCCTGCGGCCGTGGATGATCGTGGCCACCCGGCGCGAGCAGGCGTCGGGGTTCGCCGCCTCGCCGGACTCCGCCGCGAGGCGGATCGAGCTGCAGCCGCTCGCCCCCGACCAGGCCGGCGCCCTGCTCCTCGCCACGACCGAGGAGACACCCTTGCGCCCGCACGAGCTCGAGGCCCTCGCCGCCCGATCCGGGGGGAACCCTCTGTTCCTCGGCGAGCTGCTTGCGGCGGCGCGGCAGGCCGGCGGTGTCGACGCCCTTCCGGACTCGGTCGAGAGCCTGCTCATGGCGCAGATCGACCGTCTTGCACCCGGCGATCGCCGGCTGCTCCGGTGCGCTGCGGTGATCGGCGCGGTCTTCACGACGGAGCTGCTCGCCGAGGCGCTCCGCGAGCGACCCGACCGGAGCGCCTGGGACCGCCTCGCCGACTTCCTCGTCGACCACGGCGACGGCCAGGTTCGATTCCGCCACGCTCTCGTGCGGGACGCGGCCTACGAGGGGCTGCCCTACAGGCGGCGTCGCGAGCTGCACCGATCCGTGGGGGAGGCGCTCGAGCGCCGTCTGGGCGACGACCCGGGCGACGAGGTCGGCATGCTGTCCCTGCACTTCTTCCACGCGGGAGAGCTCGTGCGGGCGTGGCGGTACTCGCGGATCGCGGGAGACCGCGCGGAGCGGGTCTACGCCAACGTCGAGGCCGCCGGCTTCTACGAGCGGGCGCTCCAGGCGGCGGGGCGGCTCCGCGGCGTGGCGAGCGCCGAGGTCGCCGCGGTCGCCGAGTCCCTGGGTGACGTGCGCGTCAGGCTCGGCGAGTTCGAGGCCGCCGGCGAGGCGTTCAGGGCGTCACGCCGTCACCTGCCGGCGGACCCCGTGGAGGATGCCCGGCTCGTGCTCAAGCACGCGTTGATCCCGTGGAGGCTGGGTCGATACCCGCAGGCACTTCGCTGGCTCACGAGGGGCCTCAGGATCATCGACGGACGCGAGGAGCAGCCCGCCGTTCGCCAGCGGGCAGGGCTCTACGCCTGGAAAGGGGTGATCAGGCAGAAGCAGGGATATCCGCTGGAAGCGATCAAGTGGTGCCGGCGCGCGATCGCCGCGGCGGAGGCCTCCGGTGCCCGGGAGGCGCTCGCCCAGGCCTTCTACATGCTCGACTGGGCGTACGCCGCGCTCGGCCGGTTCGACGAGGCCGTCTACTCGCAGCGCGCGCTCGCGATCTACGAGGAGCTCGGCGATCTCGAGCGGCAGGCGTTGATCCTGAACAACCTCGGCGTGCTCGCGCACCGCCAGGGACGCTGGGGGGAGTCGATCGCGCTCTACGAGCGGGCCCAGCGTGCCTGGGAGGAGGTGGGCGACCGGTGGTCGGCCTCTTTCGCGGTCGTCAACCGGGCGGAGGTCCTCCTGGATCAGGGGCGGCTGGACGAGGCCGAGCCGCTGATGAAGAAGTCGCTGCGAATCGCGCGGGCCTCGAGGTCGGGTGCCCGGATCGCCGACGTGGCCGGCTACTACGGCAGGCTCCTCGCGAGGCTCGGACGGTTCGAGGAGGCGGCGTCGCTGCTCGCGGAAGCACACGGGCAATACGAGCGCGACCGCGAGCGCGGTGAGGTCCTGGCGACCGAGGCCAGGATCGCCGAGTCCCTCGTCCTGAGCGGCGCGGCCGAGGACGCTCTCCACCAGGCCGAGCGGACGCTCGCACGGGTGGGGACCTTCGAGGGGATCTTCGTCCTCGTACCGACCCTCCAGCGGGCGCGCGGCCTCGCCCTGATCCAGCTCGGACGACCGGAAGAGGCGCGGGAGGCGCTGACCGAGAGCCTCCGCCGGGCCCGGCTGGAGAGCGCCGACTACGACGTCGCGCTCGCGCTCGATGCCCTGGCTGCGCTCCCCCGGCTCGGCGGTGAGCCGCGGGAGGGAATCGAGCGGGAGCGGGACTCGATCCTCGAGAAGCTCGGGGTCGTGGCGACCCCCGAGATCCCGCTCCCGCTCGAAGCCGGCGGGTTGTCGACGGGCCGGTCCGCCTAGCCTCCGTACATATGCCCGTCCCAGGGGGCCGGCTTGAGGAAGTCGATGATCTCGTCGCCGGCGGCGTTCTTCTTCTTGTGGAGGTAGCAGGGCCCGGCCTGCGTCCCCTTCTTCGCGCACTCGGGAAGGATTCCCCAGAAGAGCGTCACGCCGAGGTCCGGGTCGGCGACCGGGACGGCCGGCGTCCCCGCCCTGGTCGGCCAGCCAGTTGTCGACGCGCCGCTCGGATCGAGCAGGTTCTCCGCCCCGAGGCAGATATCGAAGTGAGCCGCGCCCGGGTTTCCCGCCTGCTGGACGATCGACTTGTCGAGCCTCCAGGTGATCGTGAAGTCCGGAAGGGTCGTGCCGGTGCGGAGGATGTTCACGAACGAGCCGGCGCCGAGCGGCACGAGACCGTCGCAGACGCCGGGGGGAGGGCTGATGTTCGGGATCACCGAGACCGCGAGCGCCGAGCCCGCCGGGGCGTTCGAGGCCGACGCCTGGACCGATGTGTTGTTCGGGACCGATCCCTCCGCCGAGCACGATCCCTGGCAGGGCGTGACCTGATTCGCGATCAGGAAGCCCGTACTCGTCGCCGTCGCCCCTTCGCTCGTCGCGACCAGGCGGTACTTGCCGGCGTCGGTGACGGCGAGGCTCGGGAAGGTCGCGACGCCGCCCGCGTCGGTCGTCGCCGACGTCACGCTGCCCGGCGTGAGCGTGCCGCCGCCCGCGATCGTCTGGAGCGTGACCGCCACGGTTGCACCTGCGACCGGATGGCCTTCCGCGTTCGTGAGCGTGACCGTCGGAGCCGGCGTGATCGGCAGCTGCTTCTGCGTCTCCGTCGGCTGCTGCGCGAAGTCCACCGTCCCGTACGTCGCCTGCAGGTCGAAGAAGCTGATCGCGCCGAGGTCGACGGCCTTGACCGCGACCAGGTTGCCGCCGCCGTGCACGAGGTCGCCGTTCGGGACGCCGTGGAGGTGGATCGCTCCCGTCTCGCAGTTGCCGCTGGCGACGTGGCCTTCCTGGTGGCCGTTGACGTACACGTCGGCGTTGTTGTCGATCGTGCCGTCGATGTGCAGGCCGAAGGCGTTGCTCGGCAGGGCGAACGACGTGCGCAGGTAGACCGTCCCGTTCACGGGGAAGACGCTCGCGTTCCACGGCGGGTCGGGGAAGATCCCCGAACAGGTGTGGCCGTCGTCCTGGCCGAACGGCGCCGATGCGGTGGTCCAGCCGGAGTCGTCGAAGCCGGGCTGCTCGAATCCCGCCGGCGTCGCCGCCGGGTTGGTGAGCGACCGGTAGCTCGAGCCGAGGCCGAAGGCGACGCCGGGGCCGGGAGAGCCCGAGGCGGGCCCCGCGGACAGCCCGAGGATCAACGCTCCGGCGAGGGCTGCCAGAGCCGCCGCTCCCGGCATTCGCTCGCGCCCGGCCGACCTCCGTCGCAGGCCACGCAGATCCCACCGCATCTCCGCCTCCTCTCCCCCGGACTTCCCGGATTCGTTGTCGCGCGAGGATACCCTGATCGGCGACCGCCGCCCAGGGACAAGCGGCCGGCGAAGGGGTCCGTTTGGTGACCGTCCGGTGACGATGGGGAAGCCGGTGGTGGACGCCCGCGGGAGGCGCCGGTAGGTTCAGCGACCTCATGGCAGGTGCCGACACGCTGGCTGCGGTCCCCATCTTCGAGCCTCTCGGCGCAGCCGAGCTCGGCGAGCTCGCCGCCTGGTTCCAGGAGAAGACGGTCGACGAGGGCGTCCGGCTCGCCGGCGAGGGGGCATCCGGCTACTCCTTCTTCGTCCTCGTCGAGGGCACGGTCGTCGTGACGTCGGGGGAGACGACGGTGAAGGAGCTCGGGCCCGGGGACTACTTCGGCGAGATGGCTCTCCTGGGAGAGGGCCGCCGCCTCGCCACCGTCACCTCGACCTCGCCCGCGAGGCTGCTCGTCCTGTTCGGCACCGAGTTCCGCCGGCTCCAGCAGGAGCACCCGCAGATTGCCGCCCGCATCGAGGAGACGATGCGGCGGCGGGCCGCCGAGCTTCCCTAACCCTCCGGCTGGAGGCGCTCGGTGAGCGTCTCCATGACCTTCAGGGCGATCGTCGGAGTCGTTCGCATGAGGGAGCGGAAGTCGCGGCCCGTGAGGACGAGGACATGTGCCGGCGTCGTGGTCTTCACCGTCGCGTTCCTGGGCCGATCGGTCAGGAGGGCCATCTCCCCGAACAGCTCGGTGCTGCCCCGGGTGCGGATGGGACGGCCCCCGCGGGTGATCTCGACCGCTCCCTCGATCAGGACGAAGCACTCGCGGCCGCTCTGCCCCTCCCTGACCAACACCCTCCCGGCGGGGAAGTCCAGCTCGTCGGCGATCGCGGCGATCTGCCCGAGCTCGCGCTTCGAGCACGCGGAGAAGAGCGGAATGCGTCGCAGGAGCTCGACCTTCGCGTTCTTGCGCAGCATGCGGGCGAGTGTACCCCGGTTCTCGCCGGCGCGAGGCTGCCGGGGCGGGAGCCCGCCGCCCGGTCTCCCCCACCCAGCGGTGACAGTCAACGGGGTGACTGTCACCGGCTCAGGTGGCGGACATAGACTCGGCGTCGTGAGGATCCTGATCGCGGAGGACGAGACGATCATCCGTCTCGACCTCCGGGAGCTGCTCGAGCGGGCCGGCTTCGAGGTCTGCGCCGAGGCGAGGGACGGGCTCGAGGCGGTCGAGCTCGCGGGGTCGGAGCAGCCCGACCTCGCCGTGCTCGACGTGAAGATGCCGAGGCTGGACGGGATCGAGGCGGCGCGGCGGATCCTCGCCGAGCGGCCCATCCCGATCGTGATGCTCACCGCCTACGGGCAGGACGAGCTCGTCTCGCGGGCGGTCGAGGCAGGCGTGTTCGGCTATCTGGTCAAGCCCTTCCGCGAGAGCGACCTGCTCCCGGCGATCGGGGTGGCGCGGGCCAGGCACGAGGAGCTCGCGGCATTGCGGTCCGAGGCCGAGTCGCTGGCCGAGGCGCTCGCGGCGAGGAAGTCGATCGAGCGGGCCAAGGGCCTGTTGATGGCGAGGGAGGCCCTCACCGAGCAGGAGGCGTTCGAGCGGTTGCGGCGCGCCAGCCAGCTCGCCGGCCGGCCGCTGAAGGTCGTCGCGGACGCGCTGATCGCGACCTTCGAAGGCTAGCCGGGCGATCACGCCTGCGCCTGCTCGAACAGCGTCTCCCAGCGCTCGAGCAGCGACCGTAGCTCGTTCCGGGCGGCGCGGTGCGCGGTGAGCAGCTCGACGTCGGCCCAGTCCTCGGCCAGCTTCCGCTCCAGGTCGGCGACCGCCTGCTCCTTCGCCGCGATCGCGGCCTCGACCCGCTCCAGCTCGCTCGGCCCTTCTGGTCGTCGCCCCTCCGGCCGTGTCTTTCCTTGTGCCGTTTTCAACCCAGTGTCTGGCACCGGGGTTGGAACAAGAGTGCGACTACGTGTCCACAGGTCGTGGGCGCGGACGTAGTCGGCCCAGCCGCCGTCGTAGCTCCGGACGTGTCCGTCGTGGATCGCGAGCGTGCGCTCCGCGACCGCGTCCAGCAGCGCGCGGTCGTGCGAGACGAGCAGCACGGTGGCCGGGAAGCTCTCGAGCGCCCCCTCCAGCGCCTCGCGGCTCTCCAGGTCGAGATGATTGGTGGGCTCGTCGAGGACGAGGAAGTTCGCGCCCGAGGCGACGACGACCGCGAGCGCGAGCCGGCGCCGCTCGCCGCCGGAGAGGACCGAGACCGGCTTCTCGTGCGCCTCCCAGCCGGAGAAGAGGAACCGGCCGAGCAGCGTCTGCGCGTCGGGCCGGCGCAGCCCGGTCATCGCCTGGACGCAGTCGAGCACGGATCCACGCTCGTCCAGCTCGGCCTCGTGCTGCGAGAAGTAGGCCGGGACGACGCCGTGACCGAGCCGAACGGACCCGGCGTCGGCGGCTCGTCGCCCGAGGAGCGTCTCGAGCAGCGTCGTCTTCCCGGAGCCGTTCGGTCCGACGAGCGCCACGTGCTCGCCCCGCTCGATCGCCAGCGAGACCCCTTCGAGCAGCTGCTTCTCGCCGGCCGACAGGGACAGGTCCTCGACCTCGACGACGGTTCGCCCGCTCCGCGGCGGGCTGAGGAACTCGAACCCGAGCCGTTTCGACCGGCGGCCGAGCAGCGCGAGCTCGCCGGCGGCGCCGCTGCGCTCCTGCTCGAGCCGGCCGATCTGAGTCAGCTTCGCCTGCGCCTGCCGCGCCTTCGACTTCTTGTACCGGAACCGGTCGACGAAGCGCTGGAGGCGCGCGATGTCCGCGTTGTAGCGGTCGAGCGCCTTCGAGGCGTCGAGCATCCGCGCCGCCTTCTCGCGGCGCCAGACGTGCCACTGCCCCGGGAAGTAGGTCGAGCGGCCGGCCTCGAGCTCGAGCACCGCGGTCGTGGTCGCCTCCAGGAACCAGCGGTCGTGCGCGACCAGGATCACGGCCGCGTCGAGCGCGACGAGCGTCCGCTCGAGCCACTCGAGCCGCTCGACGTCGAGGTGGTTCGTCGGCTCGTCCAGCAACAGGAGGTCCGGATCGCCCGCGAGCGCGCGCGCCAGCGACGCGCGCGTCAGCTCTCCTCCCGAGAACGTCTCCAGCCGCCGGTCGAGCTCGTCGTCGGCGAACCCGAGCCCGCGCAGCGCCGCCAGCGAGCGCTCGCGCCAGGCGTAGCCGCCGGCGTGCTCGAGCCGCGCCTGGGCCTCCGAGTAGCGCCGCATCGTCTCGGCGCCGTGATCGCCTCCCGCCATCGCCCTCTCCAGGCGGCGCAGCTCGTCCTCCAGCTCGATCAGGTCACGGGCGCCGGAAAGCGCGTACTCGCGCAGCGTCAGTCCCCCCGGGTCTTCCGAGGGCGCCGCCGGGTCCCGCCCGCCGCCGCCGCCGAGAGAGGCGAGGGGCGGCCGCTGGTCGTGGAGCGCGATCCGCGTGCCCTTCTCGAGGACGATCCGGCCGCCTTCCACGCTCGTCTCGCCGGCCAGCATCCTCAGGAGCGTCGTCTTCCCCGCACCGTTCGGCCCGGAGAGCGCCAGGCGCTCGCGGCGCTCGACCTTGAACGACACGCCGTCGAACAGGAGCCCGCCGGAGAGCTCCTTGCGCAGGTTGGTGCCGATCACTACCGCCATGCCTCGTACAGGCTATGCAGTCCGGTCCCCTCGAAGGATCGCCTCGAGGAAGGCGCCTGCAGGCGGGACTACGCCGCGGGCGCCGGGCCGGACCGAGCCAGGGCCCGCGCGGCCGCTGCGATCGCGTCCGCGTCGATCCCGTGGGCGGCGAGGAGCTCCGCCGGCTTGCCCGAGCGCGGCATGCCGCGGACCGCGAGCCGCGTGACGTGCGCGCGGGCGTCCTGCTCCGCGAGCGCCCCGAGCACCGAGTCCCCGAGGCCGCCCTCCGGCCAGTGGTCCTCGACCGTGACGATGCGGCCCGTCTCCTTCGCGGCCGCGGCGAGCGTCGCGGCGTCGATCGGCTTGATCGAGTAGCAGTCGATCACCCGCGCGGCGATGCCCTCGGCGGCCAGCGCCTCCGCCGCCTTCAGCGCCTCGTGCACGGTGATTCCGCAGCCGACGAGCGTGACGTCGCTCCCGTCGCGCAGGACCCGGCTGCCGCCGATCGCGAACTCGTCGTCCGGCCCGTACAGCACGGCGGTCGCCGGACGCAGGGTGCGGATGTAGGAGACCCCGTCGAGGTCGGCCATCGCCGCGATCAGCTTGGCGGTCTGGTTGCCGTCGCAGGGATGGAGCACCGTCGAGCCGTGGACGGCGCGCATCATCGCCAGGTCCTCCAGCGCCATCTGGGAGGGGCCGTCCTCGCCGATCGACACGCCGGCGTGGGAGCCGGACAGCGACAGCGTTGCGCGGCTGACCGCCGCCATCCTGAGGAAGTCGAACGCACGGGTGTGGAACGCGGCAAACGACGACGCGAACACGCGGTAGCCGCGTGCCTGCAGGCCGACCGCGGCAGAGGCCATCTGCTGCTCGGCGATGTACATCTCGAAGAAGCGGTCGGGGTGCGCCTCCTTGAAGATCTCCGCGAAGGTCGAGTTCGAGACCTCTCCGTCGACCGCGACGACGTCGCCGCGTGCGGAGCCGAGCGCAGCGAGCGCCTCGCCGTAGGCCTTGCGGGTCGCCACCTCGGAGCCGAGCTCGTAGCGGGGCAGCTCGAGCGGCCCGGTCTCGAAGCGGTGCGGCTCGCCCGGCTCGGGCTTCGCCACCTCGACGACGAGGTCGCGCAGGCCGCCGAGCTCCTCGATCGCCGCCTCGGGGTCGTCGAGGGGCTTGCCGTGCCAGCCGTTCTGGTTCTCGACCGCCTTCACGCCCTTGCCCTTGATCGTGCGCGCGACGATCGCCGTCGGCTGCCCACCCGTCGCCGCGGCCTCCGCGTACGCGGCGTCGATCGCCTCGACGTCGTGGCCGTCGACCTCGATCGCGTGCCAGCCGAACGCCTGTGCGCGCCGGACGTACCTGTCGACGTCCCACTCGAGCATGGTCGGGCCGCGCTGGCCGAGCCGGTTGACGTCGAGGATCGCGGTCAGGTTGTCCAGCTCGTAGTGGCCGGCGTGCTCGAACGCCTCCCAGATCGACCCCTCGGCAGACTCGCTGTCGCCGCAGAGCACCCAGACCCGGTACGGGAGCCGGTCGAGGTACTTGCCCGCGATCGCCATGCCGACCCCGATCGGGAGCCCCTGGCCGAGCGAGCCGGTGGCGACGTCGACCCAGGGAATGAGCGGCGTCGGGTGTCCCTCGAGCATGCTGCCGAACTGCCTGTAGGTCATCAGCTCGTCGTCCGTGATCGCGCCCGCGGCCTTGAACATCGCGTACAGGAGCGTCGACGCATGCCCCTTCGAGAACACGAGCCGGTCGTTCGTCGCCAGGTCGGGGTGGTCGAAGTCGTAGTGCAGGTACTTGGCGAGCAGCACCGCCATCAGGTCGGCGGGCGACATCCCCGAAGTCGGGTGCCCGGACTTCGCCTGCGCCGCGCAACGAACCGAATCGACCCGGAACTGTTGCCCGAGCTCACGCCACAACTGGAGGTCGTCCATTGCCAGGTAACGTAGCTGGGATGAGGGTGGCGGTCGCCTTCGACCACCGTGGCGTGAAGCTCCGCGAGCGCGTACTCGAGGAGCTGGCCGCCCTCGGGCACCAGGCTGTCGACCTCGGAACGGACGACCCCTCGGTGCGGATCGACTACCCGGACAAGGCGCGCGAGATCGGCGAGACGATCCGGGCCGGCGGCGCCGAGCGCGGCGTCCTCGTCTGCGGGTCGGGCGTCGGCGCGGCTGTCGCCGCCTGCAAGCTGCCCGGGATCCGCGGCGCGATCTGCCACGACATGTACTCCGCCCACCAGGGCGTCGAGCACGACGACATGAACGTGCTCTGCCTCGGCTCCGAGGTGGTCGGCAACGAGCTCGCGGCCGATCTCGTGCGGACGTTCCTCGGAGCACGTTTCGGGGGAGGAGAGCGCTACGTGAGAAGACTCGAGAAGATTGCGGCTCTGGAGCGCGACTTCGCGGGGAAGCAGGAGGCAAGGTGACCGCGATTCGTTCTTTGAGCAGGACCCGCCGCGGACGCAGCCGGGCTTTGCCCGGCGGAGTCCCGGTATCGAGTGATTGTCGGCACGGTGAAGGAGGGGGTCCATGGGGGAACCCAGGGTTCCCCCATGCTTCGGAAAGGACGGCACATGGGTGATTCCCGCTTGCACCGGCTCTCCGCGCTCGGCCAGAGCGTGTGGATCGACTACCTCTCGCGCGACCTCGTGCACGGCGGCGGGCTCGCGCGGATGATGCAGGAGGACGCCGTCACGGGCGTGACCTCGAACCCGACCATCTTCCAGAAGGCGATCTCGCAGGGCTCCGCGTACGACGACCAGATGCGCGACCTGCTCGAGCACGAGAACAACGCCAAGGAGATCTTCCTCTCGCTCGCCGGGCGTGACATCGGCGAGGCCTGCGACCTCATGCGCAGGGTCTGGGACGAGGGCAAGGGCCTGCGCGGGTACGTCTCGCTCGAGGTCGATCCGGCGCTCGCCTTCGACACCGCGGGCACGCTCGCCGAGGCCAGGCGCCTGCACGCGCTCGTCGACAAGCCGAACCTGTACGTGAAGATCCCGGGGACGAAGGCCGGCCTGCCTGCGATCGAGGAGATGATCGCCGCCGGCAAGTCGATCAACGTCACCCTGATCTTCTCGCTCCAGCGCCACCGCGAGGTGATGGGGGCCTACATCCGCGGCGTCGAGCGACTGGTCGAGGCGGGCGGCGACCCGGGCGCGGTGTCGTCGGTCGCCAGCTTCTTCGTGTCGCGCGTGGACACCGAGACCGACAAGCGGCTCGACGCCATCGGCGGCCACGAGGAGCTGAAAGGGAAGCTCGCGGTCGCGAACGCGAAGCTCGCCTACCAGAGCTGGAAGGAGGCGTTCGCGGGCGAGCGGTGGGCGGCCCTGGAGGCGAAGGGCGCGTCGAAGCAGTGGTGTCTCTGGGCCTCGACCTCGACGAAGAACCCGGCCTACCGCGACGTGATGTACGTCGAGGATCTGATCGGCCCCGACACCGTGAACACGATGCCGGAGGAGACGATCGAGGCGTTCCAGGACCACGGCGAGGCCCGGCTCACGCTGGAGGGCTCGCTCGAGGAGGCTCGCGTGCTCTTCGACGACCTCGCCGCCGCCGGGATCGATGTCGACGACGTCACGCGGGTGCTCGAGGAGGAAGGCGTCCAGAAGTTCTCCGACTCGTTCGAGGAGCTGCTCGCGGGGATCCGCGCCAAGCGCGGCGAGCTGGTCGGAGCCCGCTGACGGGCCGGCGACCAGTCGATGACCGACCCCTCCCGGCCGCGGCCGTGATCGATCCCGGAGAGCTCGTCGAGCGGATCTGGGAGCGGGACCCGACCGTCTGGACCGGCCACGACGAGGCCCAGTGGCTCGGCTGGCTCGACGAGCCGTTACGGATGCGCGAGCGGGTGCCGGAGATCCAGGCCTTCGCGCGCGACCTCCCGTACGAGTTCGACGACTTCGTCCTGCTCGGCATGGGCGGGTCGAGCCTGGCGCCGGAGGTGCTGCGGCGGGCATTCGGGGCCTCGAGGTTCCACGTCCTCGACACGACCCACCCGCTGGCGATCGCGCGGCTCGCCGACTCGCTCGACCTCGAGCGCACGCTGTTCGTCGCCGCCTCGAAGTCCGGGACGACGCTCGAGACCCGCTCCCACCTCGAGTTCTTCTGGCGGCGGGCCGGCCGGGACGGCCGGCGGTTCGCCGCGATCACCGACCCGGGCTCCGAGCTGGAGCAGCTCGCCCACGAGCGTGGCTTCCGTGCGGTCTTCGCCGGCGAGCCCTCCATCGGCGGCCGCTACTCGGCGCTCTCGCCGTTCGGTCTCGTCCCCGCGGCGCTGATGAGCGTCGACCTCGAGCGGCTGCTCGGGCGGGCCGAGGAGACGCTCGACGCGTGCCGGGTCTCCGACGACAGCCCCGGCCTGGAGCTGGGCCTGGAGCTCGGCCGGGCCTGGGAGCAGGGGCGCGACAAGGTCGTGATCAGGCCGAGTCCCCACGGATTCGGCCTGTGGGTGGAACAGCTGCTCGCCGAGTCGACCGGGAAGCAGGGGCGCGGTCTCGTGCCTGCGCCGGGGGAGTCGCCCGACGGCGCCGATCGCCAGGTCGGCGCCGTGCTGGTCGACGACGCGTACGACGTCGGGGCGGAGTTCTACCGCTGGGAGTTCGCGACCGCCGTCGCCGGCGCGATCCTCGGGATCAACCCCTTCGACCAGCCGAACGTGCAGGAGGCGAAGGACCGCACCGGCCAGATCCTTGTCCTCTGGCCGGGATCCGGCCAACGAACCAGAGTCTTCGATCGACGAGCTGCTCGGACAGGCCCGGCCCGGCGACTACGTCGCGATCCAGGCGTTCGTCGATCCGGCCGAGGAGGAGCGGCTCGGCCCTCTCGTCGAGCGTGCCCGCGCGGAGACGGGCTGCGTCGTCACCCACGGCCTCGGGCCGCGCTACCTGCACTCGACCGGCCAGCTGCACAAGGGCGGGGCGCAGATCGGCTGCTTCATCCAGGTCGTGGACGAGACCGGCGAGGAGCTTTCGATTCCCGGGCAGAAGTTCGGCTTCGGGCGGCTGATTCGCGCCCAGGCTGCAGGAGACTACGCAGCGTTGAAGGAGCGCGGCCGCCCGGTCGCGCGCGTCCGATTGGAGGATCTATGAACCTGGGCATGGTCGGGCTGGGGAAGATGGGCGCGAACATGACGGAGCGGCTCAGAGGTCACGGCCACACCGTCGAGACCTACGCGCGGACGAACCCCGAGCGCACGGCGGGCTCGCTCGTCGAGCTGGCGAGCAAGCTGCCGCAGCCGCGCGTCGTCTGGCTGATGATCCCGGCCGGCGACCCGACCGAGAACGCGTTCCAGACGCTCCTCGGTCTCCTCGAGGACGGCGACATCATCGTCGACGGAGGCAACTCCAACTTCCGCGACTCGCAACGCCGCGCGGAGGACGCGAAGAAGAAGAGCATCGCGTTCCTCGACGCCGGCGTCTCGGGCGGGATCTGGGGCCTGAAGGAGGGGTACTGCGTGATGGTCGGCGGCGACGCGGCCGTCTACGAGCAGGTGGTGCCCTTCATCAAGGACCTGACCGAGCCGGGCGGCCACGCGCACGTCGGCCCGGCAGGCGCGGGGCATTTCGTGAAGATGGTCCACAACGGGATCGAGTACGGGATGATGGAGTCGATCGCGGAAGGCTTCGAGATCATCCAGGCCTCGGAGTTCCCCGTGAACCTGCACAAGGTCGCCGGGCTGTGGCAGCACGGCTCGGTCGTGCGCAGCTGGCTGCTCGATCTCCTGGTGCTCGCCCTCGAGCAGGACCCCGGCCTGGAGAAGATCCGCGGCTACGTCGAGGACTCCGGCGAGGGACGGTGGACGGTCTTCACCGCGATCGACGAGAGCGTGCCCGCGCCGGCGATCACGGCGGCGCTCTTCGCGCGGTTCGCCTCCCGTCAGGAGGAGTCGTTTGCCGCGAAGGTGAACGCCGCCCTCCGCAACCAGTTCGGCGGCCATGCCGTTCGCCTGCAAGGCGAACGGCCAGAGGGCCAGAGTGACGGCTCGTCGAGCTCCTAGCCGAGCTCGCGCAGCGAGTTTGGCCAGGAACCCGCTGGCAGAGGGCCTTCGCCTGCCGCGGACGCCCGACTCCTGCGCGCTCGTCATCTTCGGGGCCTCGGGCGACCTGACGAGGCGGAAGCTCCTGCCCGCGATCTACTCGCTGGCGGTGCGGAACCTGCTCCCGGAACGGTTCGGGATCGTCGGCGTCGCCCGGTCGCCGGAGACGGACGCCGACTTCCGCGAGCGGATGAAGGAGTCGGTGCGCCGGTTCGGCCGGGACAAGCTCGACGAGAAGGTCTGGCGGCGCCTGGCCGCCGGCATGCGCTACGTCTCCACCGACTTCTCGAGCGACGGGGGCGAGGACGCGGTGATGGACACGCTGGCGACGCTCGACCGGGAGCACGGGACGGGCGGGAACCGCGTCTTCTACCTCGCGGTCCCGCCGAGCGCGATCTCGACCGTGATCGACAAGCTGGGCGCGCGGCGCGCCGACTGGGACGGCTGGACGCGCGTGATCGTCGAGAAGCCCTTCGGCTCCGACCGGGCGAGCGCCCGGCGGCTGAGGGAGGAGGTCTCGCGCTACTTCGACGAGCGCGAGATCTACCGCATCGACCACTACCTGGGCAAGGAGACGGTCCAGAACATGCTCGCGCTGCGCTTCTCCAACGGCATCTTCGAGCCGATCTGGAACCGCCAGTTCGTCGACCACGTCGAGATCACCGTCGCCGAGTCGATCGGGATCGAGGGTCGCGCCGCCTTCTACGAGCAGGCAGGCGCGATCAGGGACATCTTCCAGAACCACATGCTCCAGCTCGTCGCCCTGACGGCGATGGAGCCCCCGATCGACTTCACCGCCGAGTCGGTCCGCAACGAGAAGGTGAAGGTGATCCGCGCGATGCGCGCTCCGACCGCGAGGCACGTCGTCCGCGGCCAGTACGGCCCGGGGTTCGTCGAGGGCAAGCCCGCCCCCGGCTACCGGGAGGAGAAAGGCGTCGACGAGCACTCGACGACCGAGACCTTCTTCGCCGCCAAGCTCTACATCGACAACTGGCGCTGGGCGGGCACCCCGTTCTACGTGCGCACCGGCAAGCGGCTGCCGAAGCGCGAGACGACGATCGCGATCGAGTTCAAGCGGGCGCCCCATCCGCCGTTCGCGCAGGGGGCGTCGGCCGAGATGCGTCCGAACGTGCTCCTCGTCAACGTGCAGCCCGACGAGGGCGTCTCGCTCGCGATCGGCGCGAAGGTGCCGGGCCAGGGGATGTTGATCCGCACGGTCCACATGGACTTCCTCTACGGCGGCGCCTTCCGCACCGAGCTTCCGGAGGCGTACGAGCGGCTGATCCTCGACTGCCTGCTCGGCGACGCGACCCTGTTCACCCGTGCAGACGAGGTGGACGAGCAGTGGACGCTCGTCGACTCGATCGTGCGGGGCTGGCGGCGCAGACGTGTCTCGCTCCCGAACTACGAGGCGGGAACGTGGGGCCCCGAGGCGGCCGATCGGCTCCTCCGCCGGGACGGGCGGGAGTGGCGCAGGCGCTGAGGGACGTCTCGGTCGCGGAGATCGAGCGCCGGCTCGACGACTTCCGCGACTCCGAGGAGCCGTCGCAGCGGACGAGCGTGCTCACGCATGCCGCCTGGGTGCCCCGCGAGTGGTCTCGCGCCGCCGACCGGGTCCTCGAGGGGATGGGCACCCGCGTCCCGTCGCGGACGATCCTGCTCCACCCCGATCCGAAGGCGAAGGCCGACCGCATCGACGCCGAGATCCGTCACGAGCACTTTCCCGGCTCGGGCACGGAGGTCTGCGCGGAGCTCGTGCGGATCTGGCTGCGCGGCGTCACCGCCAGGGCGCCGGCGAGCGTCGTCGTCCCGCTTCAGATCCCCGACCTGCCCGCCTTCCTGCGCTGGCGCGGTCGGCCCGGCTTCGGCTCGCCGGAGTTCGAGCAGCTCCTCGGGGTGAGCGACCGGCTCATCGTCGACTCGGCCGAGTGGGGCGGCCGCCTGCAGGACGGCTTCCGGCGGCTGGCCGAGTCGTTCGACCGGGTGGCGGCCTCCGACCTCGCGTGGGCGAGGACGCTCCGCTGGCGTGCCGCCCTCGCCGGGCTCTGGCCGGGGATCCGCACGGCCCGCTCGCTACGCGTCGAGGGCCCGCGGGCGGAAGCGCTCCTCCTGCGCGGCTGGCTCCGCTCCCGCCTGAAGCGCGACTTCCGGCTCCGGGTCGAGGAGAGGGCCACGCTCGTGCGCGTCGAGGTGGACGGCGCGCCGGTCCGGGGGGCGTCGCGTCTCCTCCGGTCGCCCAGCGACCTGCTCTCGGACGAGCTCGAGGTCTACACCCGCGACCGGGTGTACGAGGCAGCCGTCCGGTCGGTGTGACGGAGTGCGGGGCCGGCGGCGTAGAGACGGCGTGCCCGTCCTCGCCGAGGTGCCGACGTTCGAGACCGCCGCCGAGCGGCACCTGGAAGACGTCCACGCGTACCTCGTCTACCTCACCCGCGACCGGGGCGTCGCGGAGGACCTGACCGCCGAGACGTTCGAGAAGGCGTTCCGGCGGTGGCACCGGTTCGATCCGCGGCGCGGCAGCGCGCGCACGTGGCTGTGCCAGATCGCGCGCTCGGTCGCGCTCGACCACTTCCGTGCCGAGGAGCGCCGGCGGCGCCGTGAGGGAACGTACGCTCGCGAGCGGGAAGAGCCCGTCGAGGACGGCCTCTTCGGCGGCCTCTCGGCCGAGCTGGAGCGGGCGCTCGCCGCGCTCTCGGCGGGAGAGCGCGAGGTGATCGCCCTGCGCGTCCTGCTCGACCTCGACGGAGAGACGGCCTCGCGGGTGCTCGGCATCTCAGCCACCGCCTGTACGACGCGCCTGAGCCGGGCGCTGAGGAAGCTCGAAGAGAGGATGAGGGCCGATGTCGCAGCCTGAGCTCGTCGACCAGATCCGCGCAGCGCGGATCGCCGCGCCGCCGGAGCTCCGCCGGCGCGTGCTCGCGATCGCCGCCGAGTCGCCGGCCGAGCCGCCGCGGCGGGGGCGGCGGTGGCGCCGCGCGGCGCTCATGCTCGCCCCCGCGGTCGTCGCGGCGGCCCTGGCCGGCGCGCTCGCCGTCGGGCTCGCGACCTCGGGGAAGGGCGGCCGGCCGGCCGCGCAGCGTCTGACGGCGACCCCGGGCAGTGCGGCGGGCGGTGCGGCGGGCCAGGTGCTCCCGGATCGGGCGCCGGTCGACTCCGCGGCGGCGCCGAAGGCGGGCGCAGGCGGGAGCGCCGGGGCCGCCCTGCCCGCGACACCCGGCCGGGCGCAGCTCTACGAGGCCGAGCTCACGCTGAGGATCGGCGACCTCTCGGCCGCGACCAAGCGGGCGCTTCGCCTGACCACGTCGCTCCACGGGTACGTGCGCAGCGTCGAGTACGGCTCCGGGGCCGACCGCGGGACGGCGCGGCTCGTCCTGCGGATCCCGGTCGGGAGCGTGCAGGCCGCGATCGTGCGCTTCTCGGCCCTCGGACGGATCCTCGACCAGCACGTGTCGATCCGGGACGTCCAGCCGCAGCTCGACCGGCGGTTCAGGCAGATGCAGGCAGAGCGCGACACGATCGCGAAGCTCCAGGCGCGGCTCGAGAGCCCGGACCTCTCCGCGGCCGACCGGGCCGCGCTCGAGAACAAGCTCGTCGCCGCCCGCCGGCGGCTGGTCGTGCTCCGCAGGGCGCAGGCGGCGGAGCAGCGCCGGGTGAGCTACGCGACCGTCGCGCTCGACCTGCACACGGCCGCCGCGGCCGTCGCCCCGGCGCACGAGCGGGGCCGGATCGGGCGCGCTCTCCACCGCTCGGGGCAGATCCTGGGCGACGAGGCGAAGGTGCTGGTCTACGCCCTCGTCGCGGGTGCGCCGCTGCTCCTGCTCGGTGCCGTCTGGGCGGGCGGGATTCGTGTCCGGAGGCGGAGAGCCGAGGAGCGACTGCTGGCTAGCCCTTGACGTGCCGGACGGTGACGCTCGAGTCCTGGGCGACGTATTTCGGCTTCGCCAGCTTGAAGCGGACGGGAGCGGACCAGGTCATCTGCTTGACCGGTCCCGGAACGTAGGGGTCGATCCCGCGCACCCGGTACCACCAGATGCCCGGCGTCAGCCCCTCCAGCAGGACGGATGTCGCCGCGGTGTAGAACGGCGTCGTCGAGGCCGGCTTCCACGGCGTCCTCGTCCTCGACCACTGCACCTGGTAGCCGGTGGCGCCGAAGGCGGGTGCCCATGCGACCAGCGCGGCGCGGTAGAAGGACGGTAGGGCGGTCTTGGCGGCCACGAGCTCGCCGAAGGGAGAGAGGCCGGAGACATAGGGGGTCGTCTGCGAGGTCGTCGCCGGCTGGCTCGCCTTCCCGAAGACGGCGACACGGCCGGTCGCGCACGCGTCCTGCGGTACCTCGGCGTCGAAGTACTGGACGCCCGTACCCGTCACGACCTCGCGCACCGGGACGACCGTCCAGTAGTACCGGCCGCTCGGCCAGCCGCTGTCCCAGAGGTCGACGAGCGCGCCCGTGGCGTTGTACTCGGCCGGGACGGCGTCCGCGACCGTGGCGGTCGAGGCGCTGGCGGTCGCGGTCGGTCCGGTGGTGCCCGTGCCGCTCGTGCCGCCGGTACCGCTGGTGCCGGCGCCGCCCGCGTCGGCGGCGGTCGCGCCGGCGCTGCTCGAGGTCTCGGTCGTCGTCACGGTCTGGTAGTCGGCGCTGAAGGTCCCGGCCTGTCCACCGTCGGTCAGGTACGAGCTCTCTGCGGTTGCGATCGCGCCGGTGGATGCCGGAAGCGCGAGCGGGCCGCTCGTCCGGGGCGCGTAGGCCGGGCTGCCGACGACGGCGCCCGTGAAGACGACGTTCACGCACTGCCGGTCCGTCGCCACATAGACGCGGTAGAGCCGCCCGTTGACTCCGTTGGTCGCGGTGTCGCCCGTGAAGGAGAAGCCCGGGGTGAGCCTGTGGGCGACGGGTGCGGCCGCCGTGCCGGTCACCATCGATGCGGTCTCGAGCAGCGAGATCGGGCCGGCCGAGACCGGCGGGTTCGCGGAGACGAAGGTCTGGCTCCAGGGGCCGGTGGTCACCCTGGGGAGACCGTTCGGGAGCGAGCCGTACAGGGTTCGCACCGCTCGCACGCGCCACTGGACGGTGCCGCTCCACGCGGGATCCTGGTGGAAGGTGTAGTACTCGCGCTCGTCGGCGACGTTGCCGGCGGCGGAGATCACCTTCCCGACGTCGACGAACCAGACCTCGTAGGAGGTGGCTCCCTCAACCGGCTCCCAGCGGACGAGCCCGGGAATCGTCGGCAGCATCGGGTCGGGAAGCGCCTTCCAGCGCATGTTGAAGCCGAACGGCGCGCTCCAGCGGCTGACTCCCGACGAGGTATGGGCGCGCACGTGCGCGTACACGGCGTACGGGCTGCCTGTCATCCACGGGAGCGCGACCGGAATCGAGACGGCCGGCACCTTCAGCGGCGTCGTGCGGCTGCTCGTCGACCAGACGATCGTCCGGGAGTCGAACGCCTTGCTCGTCGCGAGCTCGAAGTCGTAGCTCGTCGCGCGCATGTACGGGTCCCACGCGAAGGACGGCGTGCGCGGGAAGGCATCGGTTGCCGGCTCGTCCGCGCGAAGCAGGAAGGCGTGGACGCCGGTCGGCCGCCCCGGGACGGCCGCAGCGCTCTGTGCTGCGGGCACGAGCAGGACGGCGAACAGAGCGATCAGGGGGAGGAGGCGTGCAGGCATGCTGCTTTCTCCACACATGTCGGCATCCCGGCGGGCGGCGGAGTCCCTCGAACGAGGGATACCTGCTCAGGGGAGCGTCGCAGCCTCGAGCAGGGCGCCCGCCGCGAGGACGAGCGCGTCGTCCCCCGGGCGGCCCGCGAGCTGCACCGACGCCGGCAGCCCGTCCTCGGCACGGCCGCACGGAAGCGCCAGCGCGGGGGCGCCGAGCACGTTGAACGGCCACGTCAGCCGGGTGAGCTCGCCCCGCAGCTCGCGCTCGTCGTGGCCCAGCCGGGGCGCGACGAACGGGAGCGTCGGGCTGACGACCAGGTCGGCGCCGTCGAGCGCCTCCGCGAACCGCTCGCGGTACTCCTCCCGGGCGCGGGCCCCGGCGGCGTACTCCGCGTCCGTCACCTCGAGGCAGATCTCGATCTTGGCCGCCACATTTGCTCCGTAGAGGTCCGCAAACTCGGCGAAGAGCTCGCGGTGGACGTCGGCGACCTCGCGCATGAACACGACCCGGACGGCGTCGCCGAGGGGGAGCTCGGCCCGCCGGCGTCGAGGGAAGAGCGCCGCCGCCTTCTCGACGCGCGCGCGCACGAGCGGGTCGGCCAGCTCGGTCCAGGCGACGGCGACCTCCACCTCCTCGAGAGAGCGGAGCACGCGGCGCTCGAATACCGGCGCCAGCGCGCCCATCATCGCCGCGCACCCTTCGACCGATCGCGCCATCGGCCCTGCATGGTCGAGGCTGGGCGCGAGCGGGAAGCAGCCCGCGAGCGGGACGAGGCCGAACGTGGGCTTGAAGCCGACGATGCCGCAGCAGGCGGCCGGAATCCGGATCGAGCCGCCCGTGTCGGAGCCGAGCGCCGCGTCCGCGAGGCCCGCCGCCAGCGCCGCAGCAGAGCCGCCGCTCGACCCGCCCGCGATCCGGCCCGGCGCGATCGGGTTCGGGACGTTGCCGAAGTGCTGGTTCTCGGAGGTCGTCCCGTAGGCGAACTCGTGCAGGTTCGTCTTTCCGACATTCGCGTAGCCGGCTGCTTCCAGGCGCAGCACCGCCTCGGCCGTCACGGGCGGCAGGTGCTCGGCGAAGATCGCCGATCCGTACGTCGTCGTCAGCCCGGCTGTGTCGAAGAGGTCCTTGACCGCGAGCGGGATCCCTGCCTCCGGCTCGGCAGGCCGGGCGAGGAAGATCCCGGGCAGGTCATGGGTCGGCCGGCCGGCCACGGGAGCGATCTTCGCCGATCGCGGGTGTGCTGCGTGTCCGCTCCGGACGTGCTGCTCTCGTGGCGCCTCTCATGGCGGCACTCGCGGTGTGCCGGTTCGGTGTCGTTTCGTCCACCGGCAGTGCCTGGCACTCCAGGTGTGACGATTCCGTACCTGTGTCTCCACGGCTGGTGCCTGGCACCCCCGGTGTGACGGTTCGGTGCCGGATCGTCCACCGCCCGTGCCTGGCACCGGAAGTGCGTCGAGAGTGCGACTACTTCTCCACAGGCGGTCGCGGCGGAGCCGCGGTCGCGGGGTCAGTCGACCGCGAGGTAGATGAACGCGACCGCGACCGTGCCCGCGAGCAGGATCAGGAAGAGGACGAAGAGGCCCCAGCCCCAGAGGAGGTTCCGGCGCTCGGTCTCTGAATCGAGCGCCGGCTGCTCGCGGGGGGCCTCGTCAGACGACTGCATCGAGCGCGGCGGCGACGAAGAGCATCGCCAGGTAGAGGAGCGAGGAGTGGAAGAGAAGCGCCGCGTGGCGCGGCGTCGTGTGCCGGGCGAGCCTGACGGCCAGCCAGAGGAACGCAGCCCCGAGGGTGAGGGCGGCGGCGAGGTAGGCCGGCCCGAGCGTCCCCCAGGCGAAAGGCGCGACGGTGACGCCGACGAGTGTGACCGAGTAGAGGACGATCCGCTTCACGGTCTCGCGCTCGCCCCGGACGACCGGCAGCATCGGGATGCCGGCCGCCGCGTAGTTGCGCTTGATCAAGAGGGCGAGGGCCCAGAAGTGCGGCGGCGTCCAGAAGAAGACGATCAGGAAGAGGAAGAGCGCCGGCACGGTCAGGTTCCCGGTCGCGGCCGCCCAGCCGACGAGCGGCGGCACCGCCCCGGCCGCGCCGCCGATGACGATGTTCTGCGGTGTCGTCCGCTTCAGCCAGCGCGTGTAGACCAGCACGTAGAACAGGTTCCCGACGAGCGCGAGCGCGGCGGTCAGGACGTTGACGAGCCCGGCGAGGAGGACGAACGAGAGCGCCGAGAGGGCGAGGCCGAACTCGAGCGCGTACGAGGGTGGGACACGCCCGGCGGTCACGGGCCGGGCGCGGGTCCGCTCGCCCATCAGGGAGTCGATGTCGCGGTCGATCACGTGGTTGAGCGCGCTCGCGCCGCCGCAGGCGAGCGCCAGGCCGGCGACGAGCGCGGCCAGCCGCCCGGGCGGCGGTGCGCCGTGGGCGCCGACGAACATCCCGCACACGCCCGTGAGCAGGAGCAGGGTCATGATCCGCGGCTTCGTCAGCGTCACGTAGTCGCGCACCGGCTGCAGGGTGAGGCCGCGCGGGGCCCGACCCGGGCCGTACGGCACCGCATCGCGATGGACGAGTGCCGTCAGCACCAGCGTCGCGGCGAACGCGGCCGCCGCGGCCGCGAGATGGAGACCGTCCCCCGTGACCAGCGCCGCGACGCCGAACAGGGCCGACGCGACCAGCGTCGGCGCCCGGAGCCGCGGGTGCTCGAGCCAGGCGGCGACACCGATCGCCGCGAGCGGCGGCAGCGCGAGCGCGGAGAGGAGCTGGTGCGCCGCGCCGAGCGAGGCCGCGCCGCTGACCACCGCGAGGAGGGTCGCCGCCGACGCCCCGAGCGAGGTCAGGCGCAGCCAGGGGCTCGGGGCCGGTCTAGACGGGAGCACCGTTCTCCTTCAGCCGGATCCGGAGGTCGCGGAGCGGGCGCGGGCTGGAGACGTACGGCACCGGCTCGGTGAAGTTCGCCGCCGGCGGCGGCGAGGTCGTCAGCCACTCGAGGGTGTCCGCGAGCCACGGGTCGTTTCCGGCCCGCATCCCCACGCGCGACGTCCTGACCACGTTGGCGATGAACACGAGGATGCCGAGGCTCATGATCCCGGACCCGATCGTGGACGCGAGGTTGTACCACTCCCACAACCCTCCGTGGCCGTAGGTGTAGATGCGGCGCGGCATCCCGAGCAGCCCGAGCATGTGCTGTGGGAAGAAGGTGACGTTGAAGCCGACCATCATCAGCCAGAAGGTCCACTTCCCCAGGCGCTCGTCGAGCAGTCGGCCGAACATCTTCGGCCACCAGTAGTGAAGGCCCCCGAAGATCCCGAAGATCGCGCCGCCGAAGAGGACGTAGTGGAGATGGGCGACGACGTAGTACGTGTCGGTCACCTGCCAGTCGACGGGGAACGAGGCGAGGAAGATCCCCGAGAGGCCTCCGGCGGTGAAGACGCCGACGAACCCGAGCGCGAACAGCATCGGCGTGTCGAAGATCAGGTTGCCGCGCCACGTGGTCGCAAGCCAGTTGAAGATCTTCACCCCGGTCGGCACCGCCACCGCCATCGACGAGATCATGAAGAAGGCCTGGAGCCCCCACGGCAGCCCGACCGCGTACATGTGGTGCGCCCAGACCAGCATCGAGACGAACGCGATGCCCGCCGTCGAGAACGCGATCGCCTTGTAGCCGAAGATCGGCTTCCGCGCGAAGACGGGGATGATCTCCGAGACGATCCCCATCGCGGGCAGGATCATGATGTAGACCTCGGGGTGGCCGAAGAACCAGAACACGTGCTGCCAGAGCAGCGCGCTTCCCCCCTTGCTCGGGATGAAGAAATGGGTGCCCACCTGCCGGTCGAGCAGGAGCAGCGTCAGGCCGCCGGAGAGCGCGGGCAGGACGAGCACGAGCAGGATCGCGTAGACCAGGATCGCCCAGACGAACAGGGGCATCCGCATCCAGGACATCCCGGCCGTCCGCATGTTGACGATCGTGGCGATGAAGTTGATCGCCCCCGCGAGCGACGCGATCGTCAGCAGGTGGAGCGCGAGGATCCACAGGTCGGTGCCGTGGCCGGGGCTGTACGAGTTCTCGGACAGCGGCGCGTAGCACGTCCAGCCGCACTCCGCCGGCCCGCCCTTCGCCACCCAGCTCGAGTAGAGGACGATCCCGCCGAGCAGGAACATCCAGTACGAGAACGCGTTCAGCCGCGGAAAGGCCATGTCGCGCGCGCCGATCATCAGCGGCACGAGGAAGTTGCCGAAGCCGGCGAGGATCGGGACGACGACGAGGAAGACCATCGTCGTCCCGTGCATCGTGAAGAGCTGGTTGTAGCTGTCCTTCGTCACGACGTGCTCGTTCGGAGTGGCGAGCTGGGCGCGCATGAGCAGCGCGAGGATCCCGCCGAGCACGAAGAACACGAGGCTGGTCGCGATGTAGAGGATCCCGATCCGCTTGTGGTCGACGGTCGTGATCCAGCTCGCGACGCGTCCACGCTTCCAGTCGGCGCGGTAGGGCTGGGCTTCGGCTCTAGCTGCCAGCGAGATGTCCCTTCAGGTAGGTGGTCGCCGCCTTCATCTGCGCGTCGCTCCAGAGCCGGCCGACCGCGGGCATGCGGTTCTTGCCGGACCGGAGCAGCTGGACGAGCGCCTGCTGGTCGGCCAGGACGGGGCTGCCGGCGATCTTCGGGCCGACGTCACCCTGGCCGGCCGGCCCGTGGCACTTCGCGCAGACGCCCTGGAAGACCTCTGCGCCGACCGTGGAGCTGCCCGGCGAGTGGGCTGCGAGGAACTCCTCGTACCGGCCGCGCGTGACGACGGCAACGTCGGCGCGCATCAGCGCGTGCTGGATGCCGCAGAGCTCGGCGCACTGGCCGGAGTAGACGCCCGTCCGGTCGGCCTCGAACCAGGTCGTGTTCGTGCGGCCGGGGATCGCGTCGATCTTGCCGCCGAGGCTGGGGATCCACCAGCTGTGGGCGACGTCGGCGCTCGTCACGACGAGCCGGACGACCTCGCCGGCGGGCACGAGCATCCGGTCGATCGAGATCTGGCCGTCCGGGTACTGGAACTGCCAGTAGTACTGCTGTGCGCGAACCTTCACGGTCAGCGTGGAGCCGGCGCTCGCCGGCGGCACGTTCTTGATCCCGGGCAGCTTGTAGAAGATGAAGGCGGCGATCGCGGCGAGGATCAGCACCGGCCCCGCCGTCCAGAGCATCTCCAGCCTGGTCGCCCCGTGGAGCTGCGGCCCCTCGGCCTCGCGCGGGCGGCCGCGCCGCCGGTAGCGGATCGCGAACCAGACCAGAGCCGTCTCGACCAGCACGAACACGGCGGCCGTGAACCCGAAGATGACCCAGTACGCGTCGCTGATGCGGGAGGCGTTCGGCGAGGCCGGGGGCTGAGGGGCGAACCCGCCGTTGCCCGCTGCGGCGGTCCCGGCGATCAGCAGCGCGACCGCTGCAACGGCGGTGAAGACCAGGAACGGGCGACGCACGTCGCGGGCATTCTATGGAGGTGGCGGAGACGCGGGTGCAGCTGCCCGCCGGCCTGGCCGGCGGTTTCGAGGTCTACGTGAACGGCGTCCTGCAGCGCCGGGGCGACGATTACGCCCGGCGCGGGGACGAGCTCGTCTTCACCCGCAGCCTCGCCCGGGAGGGCAAGCTCGGCTTCTGGCGCTGGGCCTCGCTCTTCTTCGGCGTCGCCGGCACCTACCGGCAGAACGACAGTGTCGACATCGTGTATGAGGTGGACGGCAGGCGGACGGTGCGGACGAGCTTGCCTATCCTGGGTGCGAAGCCGATAGAGGCCGAAGAGCGTTGAGGAGCTAGGGACCGTGGCGACCAGGCACCGACATCCGAGAGCCGTGTCCGTCGCGATCGAGCTCGAGCGGCGGAACTTCCTGATTCTGCTCGTCGCCGGCGCGCTGGCGCTGACCGCGGCGATGGGCCTCGCCGACATGGCCGGCTACAGCCGGCTCGTCGACGCCGTCCAGGACGTCGTCCCCACGTGGTTCGCCGTCTGCTTCGGCGGCCAGGTGATCGCGTACCTCGGCTACGTGCTCGCCGTACGGGACATCGCCCGCGTCGACGGCGGGCCGCTGCTCTCGTTCCGGCTGTCGATGCGGACGGTCGTCGCCGGCTTCGGCGTCTTCGCGGCGACGCACGCGGCAGGCGGCTTCTCGGTCGACTACTGGACGTTTCGTCGCTCCGGCCTGCGCCGGTCGGCCGCGCTCGCGCGGGTGCTCGCGCTCGGCGCCCTCGAGTACGCGGTGCTCGCGCCGGCAGCCCTGGTCTGCGCGGTCGTCCTGCTCTTCGGGACGGGTGGCCACGTCCGGCACGCGATGACCTACCCGTGGCTGGCGGTCGCCCCGGGCCTGCTCGTCGCGCTCTGGGTGAGCTCGCCGAAGCGGGCCGAGCGGCTCTCCGACCCGGGCGGGGGAGGGCGTCTACGCCAGTGGCTCGCGCACGCCGTCGCGGGAATCTCCACGCTGCGCGCGCTGCTCGTCCGGCCCCGCGCCTACGGCCTCGGGGTGGCCGGCGTCAGCCTCTACTGGCTCGGCGACATCGCCTGCCTCTGGGCGGCGCTGAAGATCTACAACGCGGAGCTCTCAACTCCGGCGCTGATCCTCGCCTACGCCACCGGCTACGTGCTGACGCGCCGGTCGCTTCCCGCCGGCGGCGCCGGGGTCGTGGAGGTGCTGATGACGTTCGCGCTCATCTGGGTCGGCGTCCCGATCGCCCCGGCCCTGCTCGGCGTCGTCACCTACCGGGCATTCAACTTCTGGTTGCCGGTGATCCCGGCGCTCGCCGCGCTGCCGGCGGTTCGACGGATGCGACAGGATTTCCGCCGCGGCGAGAAGGCCTTCGACAGGAGCTGAAGGCCCGGCGCCTCGAGCCGGACGGGCCTGGTCAGTAGGCGGCGCCGCCGCCCGCGGCGGCCTGCAGTCGCGGGCCGGCGAGCATGGGAGCGGACTCGTCGGCGATGTCCCGCAGGACCTCGTCGATCCCGCCCTCCGATTCGATGAGGCGCTGGCGCTCGGCGCCGTTCTCTGCGAGGAGGGTCCAGGCGGAGAGCAGCTCGTTTCGCGCCCCGAGGGCCTCCGCGAAGGGCTCGAGGGATGCGAGGAGCGTCTCGACCCGGTTGCGTGCGGCCAGGGGAACACCGCTCTCCAGGTCGACGAACGTCCCCTCGAGCCCGTCGCGGACGGCACGCCACCGGTTCTCGACGATCCGGTGGGTTTCGTGAACGGGAAGCTCCTCCCCGGCGTCGTAGCGGGCGGCGAGCGCCGCGACGAGCGCCTGGCACACCGCTGCGACCGCCCCGGCCTCCTCGATCCTCGTCTGCGCGTCGGCGATCCTGAACTCGAGGGTGCCGTGAATCGGATGGAGGCGGAGATCCCACCAGAAGTAGCTCGCATCGGGGAAGAGCCCCCCCGAGGTACCCCAGTCGACGAAGCCTGCGTACTCGTTCCAGGTCCGGAAAGAGGGTGGGACACCTGCCCGTGGGAACGCTTCGTTCAGCTTGAGCCGCGAGGAGGCGAGGCCGGTGTCGCGACCGGCGAGGAAAGGGGAGTTGGCCGAGAGTGCGGCCAGCTCGGGCAGGAACGAGCGGGCGGCGTTGTACACCGCCAGCGCCCGGGCCGGTCCCCCGACCGCGACGTGGACGTGGAGCCCGGACGGATGGCCTTCCCGGATGCTCCACGGGCAGTCGGCCGCGATCCGCCGGTAACGGTCGCGATCGGTGACCTCGATCGGCAGCGTCGACGTGGGATGCACGCCCGCCGCGAGGATGCGCGCCAGTCCGTCCAGGCGGTCGGCAGCGATCGCTCGGGCGAGCCGCAGCTCGCGGCAGCCGGCCGCGATCGTGGCGGTCGGTCTCGTCACGACTTCCAGCTGGGCGCTGCGAAACTCGCAGGTGAACCGGTCGTCCTCGAGCCGGACGAGCGCGGCCTCGATCTCGTTCGCGGGAAGGAGGGTCACCGGCTCGACCAGGATCAGCTCTTCCTCGAGCCCGATCGTGTGGCTGGTCGAGCGCGAGAACGCGTGGCGGCAGGCCTCGGCGATGTCCCAGGCATCGTCCGCCCAGCCGGGGACGGGGCCGAAACCGCACGGCACCGGAACGGCGAACAGATCGCGAGCGCTGCTCACCAGGTAGCCGCCCCTCCGGCTCCGGCCCACAGCCGTCGCATGATCGCCCTGTCGAGCGCGGCATGTACTCCGAGCGCGCTCGTCGGGTCGCACCCTCGGAACGTCTTGCTCGTCTGGATGCGACGTCGGGCGTGGCCGGCCGTCACTCTGAGACTGCCGCCCGCGTTCTCGAGCCGCTGCGCGAGCCAGTCGAGCAGCAGGATCGTCTCGTCGTCGACCTCCTGCGCCGCGCTCAGGTCGAGCACGAGCGTGCGCGCGCCTCGTTCGACCCGCGCATCGAGCTCCGCGACTGCCGCAGCGTCGAGGAGCTCCGGAGCAAAGACGACGTGGGTGACCTGCATCTCTTCCGAGCCTTCGCGCATCGCTGCCAACGTAGGTCGCGGGCGTGAAGGGTGCTCACGCCGGTCTCAGCCTCCCGTGAGGATCGTGTGAAGATTTCCTCACGCGCTCGGCGGCCTACGCGGCGACGAGCTTGTAACCGATCTCGCGAACCGTGACGATCCGGCGGGGGTGCGCGGAGTCGCGCTCGACCTTGCGGCGGAGGTTCGACACGTGCACGTCGCAGGCGCGCTGATCGCCCACGTAGGGCGTCTCCCAGAGGTGCTCCATGATCTCGCGGCGGCTGAAGACCTGCTCGGGATGCTCCGCGAGCAGCGCGAGCAGCTTGAACTCGGACGGGGTCAGCTGGACCAGCCGTCCGTCGACGGTGACGCGGTGGCGAACGAGGTCGAGCTCGAGCCCGCCGACGACGCGGGTCGGGCGCCCGGAGGCGGTGGTGCGATCGAGCTCCCGTCGGCGCAGGAGCGCACGCACGCGGCTGACGAGCTCGGCGAGGGAGAAAGGCTTGGTCAGGTAGTCGTCTGCGCCGAGCTCGAGCCCGAGCACGCGGTCGACCTCGGCGTCGCGGGCGGTGAGCATGATCACCGGCAGGTCGCTCTCGGCGCGCAGCACGCGGCACGCTTCCAGCCCGGACAGCTTCGGCATCATCACGTCCAGGATCGCGACGTCGTAGGTGGAGCTCCGGGCCGCTTCGAGCGCGGCTTCCCCGTCTCCGACCGCGTCGACCTCGAAGCCCTCGCGGCGGAGGGCATACCCGACGCTCTCTGCGATGTCGGGCTCGTCGTCCGCGAGCAGGATGCGCGCGGTCACACGTCTTCCGTCCGTGCTGCCGCCAGTGTCACCCGGACCACGGTACCGCGTTCGGGGGCGGACTCGATCTCGACGACTCCGCCGAGCGCCCGGACCGCGTCGCGCACGATCGCGAGGCCGAGCCCGAAGCCCTCGCCGCGCCCGTTGCCGCCGCTCTGGTAGAAGCGGTCGAAGATCCGCTCCTGGTCGGACGGCGAGATCCCCGGCCCGGTGTCGCGGACCTCGATCTGAACCGCGTCGGCGCCGGCATGGTGGCCGGCGAGCATGATCTTCCCCTGCTCGGTGTGCTTCGCGGCGTTGGCGGCGAGATTGCCGATCACCTGCTCGAGCAGGTCCTCCTGCCCGAGGGCCGACAGCTCCTCCGGGCACGAGACCTCGACGGCGACGCCGTCGGCAGGGTCGAGTCCCTCGGCCGCCTCGACGAGCAGCGGGCGCATGCGGACGGGCCCGAGCTGGAGCGGCTCCTGCCTGGTCTGCGCACGGGCGAGCGCGAGCATCGCCCGGACCAGCCGTCCCAGCCGCGTCGTCTGCCTTCCGATCATCGCCAGGAAGGTGTCGCGCGACTCCGGGTCGTCCTTCGCCCCGAGCTGCAGGGCCTCGAGGGCGCTCGAGATCGCCGCCAACGGCGTCCTCAGCTCGTGCGCGGCGTTGGCGACGAACTCCCGTTCCGCGCGCTCCCGGCGCTCGCGGGCGGAGACGTCCACCAGGACGAGCAGGGCCAGGTCGGCCGCGTAGCCGCCGGGAATCCCGGCGATCGCGTAGGTCCGCTCCTCGTCCGGTGCCGCCCGGGCCTGCGTGACCCCGGCATTCTCCGCGAAGAGCTGCCTGGCGAGGCTCCTGAGCCCGGTCCCCGGCCACGGCTCCGGCAGGGGCTCCCCCTCCACGAGGCGGGCGCCGGCGAAGATGCGACGTGCCGCCCTGTTCGCGAGCACGACCTGGAGCGCCGGGTTGACCGCGACCACCCCCTCCTGAAGCTGCTCGAAGAGCGTGCGCAGGCGGTCGCGCTCGGACTGGAGCGTGGTGAACGACTCGCGCAACCGGCCGCGCATCCGGTCGATCGTCGCCGCGAGCTGGCCGACCTCGTCGTGCACGCGCGGGCGGAGCTCCGTGTCGAAGCTGCCCGCCTCGATCGCGGCTGCGGCGGCCGCGATCCGGCGTAGCCTGGCGGCGATCAGGAGGGCGACGAGCAGGCCGACGAGCGCGCCGACGACGACCGCGAGGCCGGCCGCGCGCAGGATCTCCGTGTGCAGGATGCCGGCCTCCGAGACCAGGTCCTTGCGGAAGGCGATCCCGACGAGCGCCGAGGCGCGCGGGGTTCGAAGCGGGAGCCCGACCACGATCCGGTTGTCGTCCCGTGCTCCGTGGTCGACGAAGCGGCTGCCGGCGCGTGCCCGCGCCAGCGCCTGCCGGTCCCGCGGGTCGGCGCCGAACCGCACGCCGCGCGAGCCGGTGTCGGTGAGCGTGTCGCCGTTGTCGTCGAACACGAACAGCGAGAGGCGGCGGCCGGCGGCGAGCACCTCGACCGTGCGGGTGAGGTCGCCCCGGGCGAGCGCGTCGGCGATCTCGCGTGCGGCGACGACGCTGCTCCCGGTCGCGAGCTCCTCGGCGCGGTCGGAGAGCACGCGCTGGGCCCGCTGCGTGAGCACCTCCGCGACCGCGACCGCGGTGACCGCCGCGATGGCTGCGAACGCGAGCGCGAGCCACCAGCGCATGCTGACGGTGGTTCGCCGCATGATCTCCCAAGTATCGCTCCGGGCCGCGCTCTCCGGTTGCGGCTGAGCGGATCTTCACGCTCCGCTCACACGTTCCTCAAGCCCCCGGCCTAGGCTCCGGAAAATGGCGCACGAACGGCGGCATGGCGATCCGATCGGCAGCTGCCACGGCTACGTCGTCGTCGCCGACGACGGCTGGCTCGGAGAGGTGGAGACGCCGCTCTACGCGTCCGAGTCCGACGAGCCCGACTACCTGGTTCTGCGGGTGCACGCGGACGGGACCGTCAGACGCGCGCTCGTCCCGGTCTCGCTCGTCCGCAGCGTGGACGTCGGAGACGCACTCGTGCACGTGCGGGGAAGCGTCGTGGAGCTCGCCCGTCTGCCGGCGACGCTTCCGCTCGCGCCCGCTTCGCGGGCCGTTCCCTCGTAGGGGCCGGGAACCGGCCGGCGGGCTGTGGTAGCCTCGCGGTCCTCGAGATGGGCCGCCTGACCGTTCTCGCAATCCCGCTCGCGGCGCTCGCGTTGACCGCGACGAGCACGGGTGGCACCGCACCGCCGCCGTCCTGCGCCAAGGCGGACCTGCAGACGGTCAGCGACGGGAAGATGACGGTCGGTACGGACAACCCGGCCTACCCGCCCTGGTTCGGGGGCACGCCGGCCAAGGGGTCCTCCTGGAAGGTCGGCGACCCGACCTCGGGCAAGGGCTTCGAGTCGGCGGTCGCCTACGCGATCGCGAAGGAGCTCGGTTTCTCTCGCGCCCAGGTCCAGTGGATCTACACGCCGTTCTCCAGGTCGTACGCGCCGGGGGCGAAGAAGTTCGACTTCGACATCAACGAGATCTCCTACACGCCCGCGCGGGCGAAGGTGGTCGACTTCAGCAACTCCTACTACGACGTCAACCAGGCGCTGGTCGTCCGGCAGGGAACGCCGATCGCGTCCGTCCGCTCGATCGCGGGCCTGCGCAAGTACAAGCTCGGAGCGCAGCTCGGGACGACGAGCTACGACTACATCGCGAAGGTGATCAAGCCGGGCTCGAGGGCCGTCTACACCTCGAACGACAAGGCCGTCTTCGCGCTCAAGTCGAAGCTGATCGACGGGCTCGTCGTCGACCTGCCGACGGCGTTCTACGTCACCGCCGTGCAGGTGCCGCACTCGAAGATCCTCGGCCAGTTCGCGAGCCGCGGGAAGAGCCCGGAGCACTTCGGCGTCGTGCTCCGCAAGGGCAGCTCCCTGACCGCTTGCGTGAACAGGGCGCTCGCCCACATGAAGGCGTCGGGCACGCTCGCCAGGATCCAGAAGACCTGGCTGTCGAGGGTCGTCGGCGTCCCGCTCCTGAAGTAGCGCCCTGATGGGTCGCGAGGGCGGTCGCGCGGTCGGCGTCGCGCTCCTCAGCACCGTCCTGGTCTTCACCGCCCTCGCCTTCGCGGTCGTCAAGTCGCCCGGCTGGAAGGAGGTACGCGGCCAGTTCTTCAGCTGGAGCCACTTCCGGGACGGGTTCCCCGAGATCGGCCACGCATTCCTCCTGAACGTGAAGATCTTCTGCATCGCCGAGCCGATCATCCTCGTGCTCGCGCTCGCGATCGCCGTCGTCCGCTCGCTTCCCGGGCCCGTCTTCTTCCCGGTGCGCGTGCTCGCGGTCGCCTACGCCGACCTCCTGCGCGGCGTCCCGACCATCCTCGTCATCTACCTCTTCGGGTTCGGCGTGCCGGCGCTGCAGCTGAAGAGCGTGCCGCAGTCGCAGACGTTCTGGGCGATCGTCGCGCTCGTGCTCGTGTACACGGCCTACGTCAGCGAGGTCTACCGGGCCGGGATCGAGTCCGTGCACCCGAGCCAGGACGCGGCGGCGCGCTCGCTGGGGCTGCGCCGGTCGCAGGCGCTCGCCTACGTCGTCGTCCCGCAGGCGGTCCGGCGCGTGATCCCGCCGCTCCTGAACGACTTCATCGGCCTCCAGAAGGACACCGCGCTCGTCGGCATCCTGGGCGCGGTCGAGGCCTTCCAGCAGGTACAGATCGACCAGGCCGCGACCTTCAACTTCACCTACGGGATCGACGCGGCGGTCCTGTTCGTGGCGATCACGATCCCGCTCACCCGTCTCGTCGACTACCTGGTCTCACGCGAGCGGCGCCGGCGGCAGACGGCGGTGGTAGCGGCGTGAACGCGCTCGCGCTCGAGAACGTCCGCAAGTCGTTCGGCAGGGCGGAGGTGCTGCGAGGCATCGACCTCGCCGTCTCCGAGCACGAGGTCGTCTGCCTGATCGGCGCCTCCGGCTCGGGGAAGTCGACGCTGCTCCGGTGCGTCAACCTGCTCGAGCCGATCGACGCGGGCCGGATCGCGGTGCACGGCGAGGAGATCACCGGTCGGGGCGTGGACGTGAACCGGGTCCGGCGCGGCATCGGGATCGTCTTCCAGGCCTTCAACCTCTTCCCGCACATGAGCGTGCTCGCGAACGTCACCCTCGGCCCGCGGAAGGTGCTCGGCCTCTCCCGGGAGCAGGCCGAGGGCGAGGCGCTCGAGCTGCTCGGTCGCTTCGGCCTCGCCGACCGCGGCCGCGACTATCCCGACCGGCTCTCCGGCGGCCAGCAGCAGCGGGTCGCGATCCTTCGTGCGCTGGCGATGAAGCCGCGGCTGCTCCTGCTCGACGAGGTGACGAGCGCGCTCGACCCGGAGCTCGTCGGCGAGGTGCTGGGCCTGATCCGCGAGCTGGCGGAGGGAGGGATGACGATGGTCGTCGCGACCCACGAGATGGGCTTCGCGCGCGACCTGGCCGACCGGGTCTGCTTCCTCGACGAGGGCGTGATCCTCGAGGAGGGGCCGCCGGCGCAGATCTTCTCCCGGCCGCGGGAGCCCCGGACGCAGCAGTTCCTCGCCCGGATCGTCGCCGCCGGGCGGTTGTGATCGCCGGCTCGCTGCCAGGGGCGGCAGGGGCGGCGACTCTCAGCGCGCGAGCGTGACCTTGCTCAGCCCGCGGGGGCTGTCGGGGTCGAGCCCCTTCGCCCGTGCGACGGCCCCGGCGAAGAGCTGGCCGGGGACGACGGAGAGGAGCGGCGCGAGGAGCGGCTCGGGCGGTCGCGGCAGCGGCAGGACGTACTGGGCGTCGGCGAGTGCGCCCGCCGCCGAGCCGCTCGCGATCACCACGGCGCCTGCGCTCCGTGCGCGCGCGGCCGCGTCGACGACCGCGCGCAGCGTCGCGTCGTCCCCCGCCACGGCCCAGACCGGGAAGAGCGGGTCGAGCGCGGCGATCGGGCCGTGCGCCAGATCTGTGGCCGTCAGCGGCTCCGCGGCGATCTGGCAGGTCTCGAGGAGCTTGAGCGCGATCTCGCGGGCGGTCGCGAACTCGACCCCGCGGCCGATCACGAACATCCGCCCGACGGATGCGAAGGAGACGGCCATCGCCGCGACGGCGCCTTCGAGGTCGGGCAGGCACCGCTCGAGCTGGTCGGCGGCAGCGGCGATCCCGTCGGTCACCTCGCGCCCGCGCCCGGCGAGGTGGGCGGCGAGCAGCGCGAGCGCGCCCAGCTGGGTGACGTACGTCTTCGTGGCGGCGACCGCGAGCTCGGGCCCGGCGGCGAGCGGGAGCAGCGCCTCGGCCTCGCGGGCGAGCTCGGAGTCGGGCTCGTTCGTGACCGCGACCGTGTAGGCGCCTGCTCTACGGGCACGGGTCACGTACTCGAGCACGTCGGGCGTCCGGCCGGATTGCGACAGCGCGACGACGGTCGAGCCGGACATGTCGAGCGCGGCCCCGTAGTACGCGGCCAGGCTGATCGAGTCGCGGAGCGCGGTCAGGCGCGGCCACAGGCCGAAGGCGTACACGCCGTAGGAGGCTGCGTTGTCGGAGGAGCCGTGGCCGACCATCCTGATCAACGTACGGCCGCCGGCGATCGCCTCGGACGCCACGGCCGCGAAGTCGGCCTCGTGCCCGATCAGCCGTCTGAGCGCGTCGGGCTGCTCGCGGATCTCCGCGAGGAACCGGGCGCCGGGCTCGGCCACCGGCTCAGGCTGCGACACGCGCCTCACCACCCACGAGCACGCGCTCGACCTCGAGCTCCTCGCTGAGGACGGCGATGTCGGCCGGCGCGCCGATCTCGATGCGGCCCGCGTCCGCGCCGACCACACGGGCCGGGACGGCGGTGGCGGCGTCGAGCGCGGACTCGAGCGGAACGCCGAGCGCGTGCAGGTTCCGGACCGCCTCGATCATCGTCAGCACGCTGCCGGCCAGCACGCCGTCCTCGCGGCGGACGACGCCGTCGCGGACCTCGACGGCGACGTCGCCGAGCCGGTAGGAGCCGTCGCCGCTCGCGCCGGCGCCGGCGACCGCGTCGGTGACGAGCGCGAGGCGGCCGCCCGCCGCCCGCCAGACGAGGCGGACGGTGTCCGGGGAGAGGTGGACGCCGTCGACGATGATCTGGACGACCACGTCCGGGCGCGCGAGCGCCACGCCCGCGAGCCCCGGGTCGCGGTGGGTGAACGGGCGCATGGCGTTGAACAGGTGCGTGACGGTGCCGACGCCGCGGTCGAAGGCGGCGTTCGCCTCCTCGGCGGTGGCGTCGGTGTGGCCGGCGGAGACGACGGCGCCGCGGGCGAGGAGCGTGTCGACGAGCTCGAGCGCCCCCGGCAGCTCGGGCGCGAGCGTGTACAGGCGGACCGGCCCCGCGGCGAGGATGCGCTCGAGCAGCGCCGGGTCGGGGTCGCGCCGGGCGGAGGGAGGGTGCGTCCCCAGCCGCCGGGGCGAGAGGAACGGGCCCTCCACGTGGGCGCCGAGGATGCGGGGCCCACGGCCGCCCTCGACGATCTCGCCGAGCGCGGCGACGAGCCGCTCCTCGGGCGCCGTGATCAGCGTCGGGAGATAGGCGGTGACGCCGGTCGCGAGCAGCGCCTCGCCGGCGCGGGCGTAGCCGGACGCGTCGGCGTCGAGGAAGTCGACGCCGGCGAAGCCGTTCACCTGGAGATCGACGAAGCCCGGCGACGCGAGCCCGCGCCCGCCCGGCGAGGGCAGCCCGTAGCCGGCGACGAGTCCGTCCTCGACCTCGACGTCGCCCGGTACGAGCTCGCCGCCGACGAGCGCCGCGCGGACGCCGAGCCTCACGGCTCCGGCCCCACGGCCCGGCGGACGATCCCGGCTGCGCGCTCGAGCCGCCGCCGCGCCTCCTCCACGCCGACCCCGGCGAGGAGCGAGACGATCGCGGTCTTGGGCTCGCCGCCGGCCCGTGCCAGCGCATCCGCGGCCCGTTCGGGCGCGACCCCGGCGGCCTCCGCGACGATCGACTGCACGCGTGCGCGCAGCTTCTCGTTCGAGGGGGCGACGTCGACCATCAGGTTGCCGAACGTCTTGCCGACCCGGATCATCGAGATCGTCGAGATCATGTTCAGGACGAGCTTCTGTGCGGTGCCGGCCTTCAGGCGGGTCGAGCCGGCGAGCACCTCGGGGCCGACCGGCACGCACACCTCGTGCTCGGCGACGCGGGCGACCTCCGAGCCCTCGACGCAGACGACGCAGCCGGTCAGGGCGCCGCGTGCCCGGGCCGCCTCGAGCGCGGTACGGACGAAGGGCGAGCGGCCGCTGGCGCTGATGCCGACCACGGCGTCGGCCGGGCCTGCTCCGAGCGAGTCGATCCGGCGGGCCCCCGCGGTGGCGTCGTCCTCGGCCGCTTCCTGCTCGATCGCGGAGCCGGCGCCGGCGCCCGCGACGAGCGCGACCACCTGCCCGGGCGGGCACGAGAACGTCGTCTCGCACTCGGCGGCGTCGAGCGCCGCGAGGCGCCCGGAGGTCCCCGCTCCGACGTAGACGAGCCGTCCGCCGCCGGCCAGGCGAATCGCGACCTCGTCCACGAGGCCGGCGATCGCGCCGGCAGCTGCGCCGACCGCCGCCGGGACCGAGGCGTCCGCGCCGTTCATCAGCGCGACCAGCTCGTCCGTCGAGCGAAGGTCGAGGTCGGCGCCGTCGGCGTCCCGGGCCTCGGTGCCGAGCTCCTCGAAGGCCGTCATCGCGGACCAGTGTATGCAGATGTCCGAGAGGTGGTCAATACCATTTTTGGGGAGATGGCCAAATGATGGCAGCTACTACCCGAGGCGGAGCTTTTTGGTCTTGACCACCGCTCGCAATCCAGTACGATGGTCGCTCGGTGAGCACGACCGTCACGAAGCAGTCGGAAGCGCGCGAGCGGGTGCTCGAGCTGATCGACAACCTCGGCATCGGCGACGCGATCCCCTCCGAGCGCCGGCTCTCCACCGATCTCGGCGTTTCCCGTCTGACGGTGCGGGCGGCGCTGGACGACCTCGTGCGCGACGGCTACCTCGTTCGCAGGCGCGGCAGCGGCACGTTCGTCAGCGAGCCGAAGATCGCCCAGGAGCTGACGATGACCTCGTTCACGGAGGACATGCGCAGGCGCGGCATGGAACCGGCGTCGAGGACGCTCGACCTGCGCACCACCTCCGCGGGCGCATGGCTGGGCCGGATCCTGCACGTCTCGCCGGCGGAGCCGCTCGTGATCGTGAAGCGCCTGCGGCTCGCCGACAACGAGACGATGGCGATCGAGACGCTGCACGTGCGGGCGTCGCTCGTGCCCGGCCTGTCCGCCGGCGACCTCGAGAGCCACTCGTTCTACACGCTGCTGAGCGAGCGCTACGGGATCGACATCGTCGGCGGCCTGCAGACGATCGAGCCGACGGTGACGAACGAGGAGGAATCGGAGGTCCTCGGGGCCCCGCTGCACTCGCCCGCGTTCCTGTTCGAGCGGACGACCCGGTCGAGCGAGGGCGAGATCGTCGAGTACGTACGCTCGCTCTACCGCGGCGACCGGTACCGGCTGGTCACCGAGCTCAGCCGCGTGCCGCGCCGGCGCTGAGCCCTACTCTCCGAGCGGTCAATACCACTACGTCCTGGAACAGCGATGCCGGGTCGGCACGTTTCGCACCGTTCGGCCGTTTTCGGGGACGACTAGCCAAAGTGGTCTTGACAAGCGGGGTCGAGTTGTGACAATCTCGCCCCGTGGACAAGTGGTCTAAACCAATCCGACGGCCGCTTCGCACGTGGTCCCGCCGGCCACGCGGGATCGGGAGCGGGCGAGGGCCGTCCTTCCAGGATGGGAGTCTTCGATGAAGGCACGCATCATCGGCGCCGCCCTGCTCGTCGCGGTCCTCGCTGTCGCCGCGTCGAGCGCGACGGGCGCCACCAGGCATTCCGCCGCCTCGATCACCGTCTGGCTCCAGGTCGACGCGCAGTCGGGCTGGCCGGACGTGGTCTCGGCCGCGAACGGGGCGTTCCAGAAGGAGCACCCCGGCGTGAACGTGAACGTGCAGTACCAGACCTGGCCCCAGCATCTCGGCAAGTTCGACGCCACGCTCGCCGGCGGCAACACGCCCGACGTGATCGAGATGGGTAACACCGAGATGACGAAGTACATGGCCGCCGGGGCGTTTCAGGACCTGAGCTCGGCGAAGTCGTCCTTCGACAACTCGGGGACGTGGCTCGAGGGCCTCGCCGCGTCGGGCCGGTACAACGGCAAGCTGTACGGCGTCCCGTACTACGCGGGCTCGCGGGTCGTCACCTACCGCAGCGACCTGTTCAAGCAGGCCGGCATCAAGGTGCCGACGAGCCTCGCCGCGTTCACCGCCGGAGCGAAGAAGATCGACGCGAAGTTCGGCAAGAAGGGCTTTTCGCCCGTCTACATCGCCGGGACGGACTGGTACGTCGCGATGGGCTTCGTGTACGACTACGGCGGCAAGATCGCGACCCAGGTGAGCGGGAAGTGGAAGGGCACGCTCGACTCGTCGAAGTCGATCGCGGGCCTGACCGCGTTCAAGAACTTCTTCCTCTCCTCGTCGCACGCGAGCAAGACGACCGACGAGGGGCGGCCGACCCCGTACAGCGTGTACGCGGACGGCCTCGCCGCCTCGATGATCGGCCCCGGCTGGTTCTCGTGCTGCGTCAGCGACAAGTACAAGAACACGACCCAGCAGTTCGTGATGCCGAGTCACGTCGCCGGCCAGCCGATGCCCGGCTTCCTCGGCGGCTCCGACCTCGCCGTCCCCGTCGGCGCGAACAAGCAGATGGCGACCGACTGGATCGCGGCCTTCACGAGCACGTCCGCCGAGAAGGCGCTGCAGGCGAAGGGCAACATCCCGAACACGACCGCCCTCCTGAACACCGCCAAGGTCAACGAGCGGGCCGCGCTGAAGAGCTGGTTCGTGCCCGCGGCGAAGAACTGGGTGAATGTCGAGAACGGGAATATCCTGCGGACGATGCTGTCCCAGATCCTGACCGGAAAGCTGAGCGTCAAGCAGGCCGCTTCGACTGCGAGCGACAACATCACGTACACGTTGAACGCCTCGTAGGGATCCGATGAGGCGGGAGACGAAACCGGATCGGGGACAGGACTAGTCCTGTCCCCGATGCCGCCTCCCCCTGTCCCGTACCGAGCGGCGGTCGCCGCCGAGACGATGTCCCTCCCGTCCCGGCGGCGCCGCCGTCTTCCCTGGGCGGCCTACGGGCTCGTCGCACCGGTCGTGGCCGCGATCGGGCTGATCCTCGGCTGGCCGATCTACAAGCTCGTCCGCCTCTCGTTCGAGCGCTACGGCCTCTTCGAGCTGATCCAGCACAAGGGTCGCTGGATCGGCCTGCACAACTACGGCTCGGTCCTCCACGACCGGGTGTTCTGGGACACGGTCCTGCGCACGGTCGTCTTCACGGTCGCCAACGTCGGCCTGACGATCGTGCTCGGGACGCTGATCGCCCTCCTCCTGCTCCGGATCTCGACTGCGGTCCGCGTGCTCCTCACGACCGGGCTCGTGCTCGTCTGGTCGATGCCGGTCGTCGTCGCCGTCCAGGTCTTCTACTGGATGACGAACTTCGAGAACGGCGTCCTCACCTACCTCCTGGAGCAGGTCCACGTGACCGGCGCGAACCACGACTGGTACGCGAGCACCGTCTCGAGCCTGGGCATGGTCACGCTGCTGATCGTCTGGGGCGCGCTGCCGTTCGTCGTCGTCACCGTCTACGCCGCCCTGGCCCAGGTCCCGCACGAGCTGGTCGAGGCGGCCGAGATCGACGGCGCGGGCCCGTTCCGGATCTTCCGCGACGTGACCTTCCCGGTGCTGAAGCCGATCCTGCTGATCCTGACCAGCCTGTCGATCATCTGGGACTTCGGCGTCTTCGCGCAGCCGTACCTGCTGATCGGCGCCTCGCACGTGGACGCGACGAACTACCTGATGGGCGTCTACGTGTTCATCAAGGGCTACGGCGAGCACGACTTCGGCCGCGGCGCCGCGATCTCGCTGCTGATGCTCGTGATGGTCGCGGTGCTCAGCGTCGTCTACGTCAGGCAGATGGTGAGGGTGGGTGACGTCGAATGACACGGGGGAAACAGCCGGTTTCTGCCCGCGCGGCTACGCCGCGCGTCGCAGGGCACCGGCCGCGGGATCTCGGCCGCGGCCGGCTTTCCCCCGTGCGCCCCCTTCCCGGGGATGCCGCGATCGCCCGTGACCGTGTGGTGCCGCGCCCGCCATGTCGGTCGCGGCGACGGACAACCGCCGACCCGGGGTGGTGGGTGTGAGCGCGCGGGCGTACGGGCGGCGGCTCGGGCGGACGGGGTGGAACATGCTTGCGATCGCCGTCTTCGTGGTGATGGTCTTCCCGGTCTACTGGATGTTCGCCACCGCGTTCAAGCGGACGGACGACATCAACCGCCTGGAGCCGACCTGGTTTCCGACCCATCCGACGCTCGGGCACTTCCGCGACGCGATCGACCGGCCCTACTTCTGGGCCTCGGTCGAGAACAGCCTGATCATCGTCTCGATCACGGTCGCGATCTCGATCGTGTTGTCGTTCCTGGCCGCGGTCGCCCTGGCCAAGTTCCGGTTCACCGGCCGGAAGGTCTTCATCGTCGGCCTGATCGGGATCCAGATGCTCCCGCAGACCGGGCTGATCATCCCGCTCTACGTCGTCCTCAGCCGGTACCAGCTGACGAAGAACCAGTACGTCCTCTTCGGCGTGATCATCACCTACATGACGTTCGCGCTTCCGTTCGCGGTGTGGACGCTGCGGGGCTTCCTGCTCAACATCCCGAAGGAGCTCGAGGAGGCGGCGATGGTGGACGGCTCCAGCCGGCTCGGCGCCTTCGTCCGGATCCTGCTCCCGCTCGTCGCGCCCGGGCTGGTGGCGACGTCGGTGTTCGTCTTCATCACCAGCTGGAACGAGTTCATCTTCGCCTACGTCCTGCTGAACGACCAGTCGAAGCAGACGATCACGGTCTGGCTCTCGTACTTCTACGGCACGAGCCGGCAGGTGGACTGGGGCGGGCTGATGGCCGGCTCGGTGCTGGCGGCGATCCCCGTGATCGCCTTCTTCGGCCTCGTCCAGCGGAAGATCGCCTTCGGCCTGACCGCCGGCGCGGTGAAGGCATGAGGCCATTCTGCTGCGCAGAATGGTTAGAAGGCGCCAGGCGGCCAGAACGGCTTCTTCGGTCTGTTAACCATTTCCCGACCGGCGGGAGGGAAATGGCTTGATCGTCCTCGATCACGTGACGAAGGAGTTCCCGAACGGGGTGCGGGCGGTCGACGACGTCTCGCTCACCGTGCGCGACGGCGAGTTCATGGTGCTGGTCGGCCCGTCCGGGTGCGGGAAGTCGACGCTCCTGCGCTCGATCGCGGGGCTCGAGGAGGTGACCGCGGGGACGATCTCGATCGGCGGCCGGGACGTCACCGACCTTGCCCCCCGCCACCGGGACATCGCGATGGTCTTCCAGAACTACGCGCTGTACCCGCACATGGACGTGCGCCGGAACCTGGGCTACGGGCTGCGCGTGCGCAAGACGCCGGCGGCCGAGATCGAGCGGCGGGTGGCCGAGGTGGCGAGGCTGCTCGGCCTCGAGCAGCTGCTCGACCGCAAGCCCGCGGCGCTCTCGGGCGGCCAGCGCCAGCGGGTGGCGATGGGTCGCGCGATCGTCCGCGAGCCCGCGGCGTTCCTGATGGACGAGCCGCTCTCGAACCTCGACGCCAAGCTGCGCGTGGGGATGCGGGCCTCGCTCTCGCGCCTGCACGAGCGGCTCGGGGTGACGACGATCTACGTGACGCACGACCAGGTCGAGGCGATGACCCTCGGCCAGCGGGTCGCGGTCCTGCGCGACGGCGTGATCCAGCAGGTCGACACGCCCCAGGCGCTCTACGGCAGGCCGGACAACCTGTTCGTCGCCGCCTTCATCGGCTCGCCGGCGATGAACCTCGTCGAGGCCTCGGCGGCCGGGGAGACGGTCTCGTTCGCCGGCTGGGAGCTTCCGCTCGACTCCCGGCTTCGGCCGGCACGCGACGGGCGCGTGATCCTCGGGATCCGGCCGGAGGCGTTCGAGGACGCGGCGCTCGCCGACCCCGCGCTCCCGACGGTGGAGGTCGACGTGCTCGTCCTCGAGGAGCTCGGCTCCGACTCGCACGTGATCTTCCCGATCGACGCGCCGAGAGTCGAGACCGACGAGCTCCGGGCCGCCGCCGACGACGAGGAGGAGTCCCTGCTCGCCGACGACCGGGCGCTGTGGACCGCGCGGGTCGCGTCCAAGACCGGGGCCCGGAGCGGCCGGACGCTACGGCTCGCGGTCGATCCCGCCCAGCTCTACCTCTTCGACCCGGACACCGGTGCCAGCCTGGCCGGCGCCGCCCGGGCCGGGGCCGCGGTCGCCTGAGTTGTGGGAGCGCTGCTCCTCGCCGCCTTCGCGATGACCAGCCCGCCGCCTGCGGTCGTCCCGAAGCCCGTCGCGCTCTCGCCGGGCACGGGTGCGTTCGCGGTGCGGGCCGCAACGACGGTCTCGGTGGCGCCCCGGACGCCCGAGACGCGCTGGATCGGCGGACAGCTGGCGGCGATGCTCGGGGCCCGGGTCGTTCCCGGGCGGGCGCAGGTCGAGCTCGCGCTCGGCTCGCCGGCCCGCGCCGGCGACGAGGGGTACGAGCTGACCGTGACGCCGGCCGCGATCCGCCTCGTCGCGCGCACGCCCGCGGGCCTCTTCCACGGCGTCCAGACCGTCCGCCAGCTGCTCCCTGCCCGGGGCCCGAAGCGGATCCCGGTGGTGACGATCCGCGACCGCCCGCGCTTCGGGTGGCGGGGCGCGATGCTCGATGTCGCCCGGCACTTCCGCACCGTCCGCGACGTCAAGCGGTTCGTCGACCTGATGGCGCTGTACAAGCTGAACCGGCTCCATCTGCATCTCTCCGACGACCAGGGCTGGCGGATCGCGATCGCAAGGTGGCCGCGGCTCGCCACGCACGGAGGCTCGACCGAGGTCGGCGGCGGGAAGGGCGGCTGGTACACGCAGCGCCAGTTCGAGGAGATCGTCCGCTACGCGGCGCAGCGGTACGTCGTGGTCGTGCCCGAGATCGACATGCCCGGTCACGTCCACGCCGCGCTGTCGTCCTATCCGAGGCTCTCCTGCGACGGGAAGCCCTCACCCCTGTACACCGGCATCGACGTCGGCTTCAGCTCGCTCTGCATCGGCAAGCCCGGCACCTACGACTTCGTCGACGGCGTCGTCGCCGAGCTCGCGCGACTGACGCCCGGCCCGTGGCTCCACATCGGCGGCGACGAGGCGGCTGCGACGGCGCCGGCCGACTACGTGCGGTTCGTCCGGCGCGTGCAGCAGATCGTCGAGCGGCACGGAAAGCGGATGATCGGCTGGGAGGAGGTCGCGCGCACCAAGCTCGACGGCTCCACCGTCGTCCAGCACTGGAATCTCGACGCTTCGCGGTCGGCCCTGTCGGCGAAGGCGGTGAAGCAGGGGGCGAAGGTGATCATGTCCCCGGCCGACCACGCGTACCTGGACATGAAGTACGACCCGTCCACCCCGATCGGCCTGAAGTGGGCGGGGTACACGACCGTTCGCGACTCCTACTCGTGGGACCCGGCCCGCGAGGTGCCGGGCGTCGGCGCAGGCGACGTGCTGGGCGTCGAGGCGCCTCTGTGGGGAGAGACGGTACGGTCGATCCGGGACGCCGAGTACCTGGCCTTTCCGCGCCTGATCGGGATCGCCGAGATCGGCTGGTCGCCCGCCCGCGGCCGGAGCTGGGCCGACTACCGGCTCCGCCTGGCCGCCCAGGCGCCTCTCCTCGGCGCCCTGGGGGTCGACTTCTACCGCTCGCCCGAGGTGCCCTGGCGCTGAGGC